>NZ_CP171836.1:67500-1912500 GCF_043995075.1 Komagataeibacter diospyri | reverse complement strand
CCCGGTGCCGGAAGGTTAAGAGGAGGTGTGCAAGCACCGAATTGAAGCCCCGGTAAACGGCGGCCGTAACTATAACGGTCCTAAGGTAGCGAAATTCCTTGTCGGGTAAGTTCCGACCTGCACGAATGGCGTAACGACTTCCCCGCTGTCTCCAGCATCGGCTCAGCGAAATTGAATTCCCCGTGAAGATGCGGGGTACCCGCGGTCAGACGGAAAGACCCTATGAACCTTTACTGCAGCTTTGCAGTGGCATCAGAGACATTCTGTGTAGGATAGGTGGGAGGCTTTGAAACCGGGGCGCCAGTTCCGGTGGAGCCATCCTTGAAATACCACCCTGACTGTTTCTGATGTCTAACCGAGGCCTGTTAGCCAGGTCCGGGACCCTGCATGGTGGGCAGTTTGACTGGGGCGGTCGCCTCCCAAAGTGTAACGGAGGCGCGCGATGGTGGGCTCAGGCCGGTCGGAAACCGGCTGTCGAGTGCAATGGCATAAGCCCGCCTGACTGTGAGAGTGACAGCTCGATCAGAGACGAAAGTCGGCCATAGTGATCCGGTGGTCCCGCGTGGAAGGGCCATCGCTCAACGGATAAAAGGTACTCTAGGGATAACAGGCTGATCTCCCCCAAGAGTCCACATCGACGGGGAGGTTTGGCACCTCGATGTCGGCTCATCACATCCTGGGGCTGGAGCAGGTCCCAAGGGTTCGGCTGTTCGCCGATTAAAGTGGTACGTGAGCTGGGTTTAGAACGTCGTGAGACAGTTCGGTCCCTATCTGCCGTGGGTGTTGGAGACTTGAGAGGATTTGTCCCTAGTACGAGAGGACCGGGATGAACATACCTCTGGTGCACCGGTTGTCGCGCCAGCGGCACAGCCGGGTAGCTAAGTGTGGACGGGATAACCGCTGAAAGCATCTAAGCGGGAAACCCACCTCAAAACAAGGTCTCCCCGAGGGCCGTGATAGACCATCACGTCAATAGGCCAGGTGTGGAAGCGCAGTAATGCGTGCAGCTAACTGGTCCTAATCGCCCAACAGGCTCATTCCATCGCCACAACAGTGGCAACACACATGCACAGCAGTCATCCACTCTTCAATACTTACAAAAAGCACCAACCCATCACATCCTCTCAGCCCCTAACCAGGGATGACTGGATGACCTGGTGGCCATGGCGGGGAATGATCCACCCGATCCCATCCCGAACTCGGCCGTGAAACACCCCAGCGCCCATGATACTGTGCCTTAAGGCACGGGAAAGTCGGTCGCCGCCAGGTCTTCCAGTCACCCCTCACCACCGCGGGGTGGAGCAGCCCGGTAGCTCGTCAGGCTCATAACCTGAAGGTCATAGGTTCAAATCCTATCCCCGCAACCAACAATAAACGTCTGAAAAGACACAAAAAAAGCCACCCTCAAGGGTGGCTTTTTTTGTGACTAAATCACAATGCAGGAAACACATAGGAAACAGACGGAAAGGTAATCTGGCGTATTTTTGTCGAATGTCACAAATGCGTGAAGGTGGGAAGGGGCATCCCGTCGCCTGTTTCAGGGTATGATCCTGCCTTGTCGAGTCAGGACAGTCTCCCCTCTGCTGTCCATAACTGGAGTAGCAGGAAAGCCTCATGGCCGCAGACGAACTCACGGGACTGATCAGATATCTCGGTCAGGATGACTGGCAGGACCGTTTCGCGGAAGTGCTCGGCGATCACATCGGTCCGGCGCTGGAAGCGGGCGACATCACGTTCGAGGATCTGGCGGAGATGATCGGCCCCGACGTCGCCATGACGCTGTGGGGCTGTGCCTTCGAGGATTTTCTCGGGCAGGACCGGGACGATGGTCGGAACATCGTTGACGTCTATCTGAAGCGCCGTGGCTGGAAGGAAGGGCCGCGCAACAGCGCCTATATGCGTGCGCTCAGGGCTTCGGTCATGAGCCTGTATAAGTCTCGGACATCAGACCCGGCCAGAGCCTGATGGCGCGTGACCTGCTGCGGGGTGGCGAGCCTGTTCTCGTGCATGAAGGCACCGCCACCCGGACACTCAGACAGTGGGACCGGATTGCAACGCGGCTTGTGCCATCCGATGGAAAGACCATTCTGGCTGGCGGTCTGCTCGCCTGTTCACGGGGCGGCAGTTGCGGTTGCAGGTGAACTCAGGGGAACGTGCCGAACGTGGGCGTGCCATGCTGCAGGCCGTTCTGGGCATTCTCGTGGGCGCGCTCCTGACGCAGATCATGACACCGGTACAGGCGATGGAAGAGCAGGGCCGCAGTGGACGGGCTGCATCGCCAGACCTGCCGATCCCGCCTGAAGAGGAAGCGCGGATCATCGGGCAGATGCTGGAGCGCCATTACCGGCAGGTGCTTGATGAGCCGGTTCCGGCTCTGGGGAATGTGACACCGCATGAAGCTGCCCGGACGGCTTCAGGACGTAAAAGGTGGCCGCCTGGCTGAAGGATATCGAAAACACCACAGCCCGCGCCCGGAAAAATGACGGCGCGGGGGGTGCGTGCCTACGATTTCGGGTGGATGTGGCATGAACTCGGAATCACCATGCTCCGGAAATAGGCCGCTTTCGCCTCAAGACAGACATATAATTGGCAACGGCGGTTGCCCGAAAGCCGCCATTGTTAGGCGAACAGCGATCGGGGCGATTTGTTGCTCCTAAGGGATGTGTCGAACGGAAACTTTTTCCAAATCCTACATTATGTCCAAAGGCGGACGTTCGGTGCCAATCAAACGGAAGCTTCGCCATGCCGAGTTAGCGATCAATCTCGCTGGCGCAATGGTGGCATCTTAAATTGCGACATAGAAGAAGAGCAGTCGTTCTTAACTGTAAAGCCATTGGGCACGAGATCCCTTCTACAACCCAGACATTCTCAAAACGGCATCCGTTGCGGTCCGACATGGTCGGGATAGGCTGCCACGACCGATGATGATGCTGTCCCAATCAGCTATAATATTTACATCGTGCATCGCTAAATGGCATTAAAATCATCCTGTTATGAAACAGCAAAATTTTATCACTATAATGCAGGCGAACGACGAACTGGAGCCTGTTAATGGCAGAACGTAAGGCAATACCGACTAATACAAGACTGCGACTGTTTTCCGGAGCATCTGGTCATTGCCAAAATCCAGATTGTCTTGAACCACTTTTTCCAGTCGAATTGGGCGGTGACAAGCATATTGCTGAAATGGCCCATGTCATTCCACATGGTGAGGCCGGGCTACGTCATGAAGATCGACCCGATGGTAGCTTCGACCCTGATGCGTTCGAGAACCTGATTCTGCTTTGCTCGACGTGCCACACGAAGATCGACAAAGATCCCGATAGCTTTCCGCGCAACATCCTTTTGGATTGGAAGGAGAACCACCTTACCAACCTCGCCGCCAAGCAAGGGATTAGGGCGTATGACGATCGCTCCAAAGCGAGAGCGGCGATTACCGGAATTATGGCCGAAAACAAGGCTATTTGGGACAGGTTTGCCCCGGAACATGGGGCAGACTTTGAATATAATCCAGAGTCCGAGGTTGCAAAAGGGTGGAGCCAACGGATGCGAAGCGTTATCCTGCCCAACCATTACCGGATTCAAGCAATTATCAGAGCCAACCTAGGGCTCGCCACGGAAGATGAACGTCGGGCCTTCGCGGAGTATCAGGAACATGTCCGCGGTCTGTCAGAACGCCATGTGTGCAACGTCTCGGGACGCGCGATCCGTTTTCCCAAAGCAATGGAAGGCCTGTTTTCATGAGTTGGCAGGTGAACTACGTGCTCGCTTACATTGCTGAGAAGCCGGGGATGAGCGCGCAGCATGTGGAGGGCGAGCTGATCCGGATTAGGGCTAAGAATCAACCAGACGTCCTACGGCGTGTCGTCAGTTAAGCCCTGAGTGTGGCAGGTGAGGGTTGTACTTTGTGTCTGCGTGTGCTGACTGTTTTCCCGTTTTTTGGGGGAGACAGACAGATGCGGCGCTATGGTTTACGCGATGACCAGTAGGAGCGGATAAAGGATTTTCTTCCCGGTCGAGAAGGCTATGTCGGCGGCACTGCGGCGGACAACCGTCTGTTCGTGGAGGCGGTGCTGTATCGCTATCGCGCGGGCATTCCATGGCGCGACCTTCCTGCCCGTTTCGGGGACTGGAAAAACGTGCACCGACGTCTGCGCCGCTGGTGTGAAAGCGGCGTCATCGAACGGATATTTCGTTATCTGGCCGCTGATCATGACAACGAATACATGATGATCGACAGCACAATTGTCCGGGCGCATCAGCATAGTGCCGGAGCTCTCAGAAAAGGGGCACGGATCAGGCCATCGGACGATCACGAGGCGGGCTGACTACAAAGATCCATGCCATCTGCGACGCTCTGGGCAATCCGGTGGAACTCGGCATCACACCGGGACAGGATGCCGATATCACCCAGGCGGAACCGCTTCTGGAAAACATCGACCCGGATGCTTTCCTCGCTGACAGGGCGTATGACGCGGACAGGTTGATCGATCGGCTGATACAGCGCGGGATTACCCCGGTCATCCCGCCAAAACGCAACAGAACGACACGACGGAAAACCGATTTTTCTCTCTACCGCGAACGGAACCTTGTTGAGAGGTTCTTCAATAAACTCAAGCAGTTTCGCGCTATCGCAACCCGCTACGATAAACTGAAATCGACCTTCCTCGCAGCCGTGCAGTTCGCCTCAATCATCATCCTGCTTAACTGACGACACGCCGTAGCCGCGATATCGGCTGCGAACAAAATTGATACGGCGACAGCGGCAAGCTATAGGGAAAAATACCTGGAAATGGATTTCCTGTGCGGTTATCGGAAGACCTGCGTCTGGCCCGGTGACACTATCGAATATCTTCAGGGCGCCGGCATCGGATGGGGAAGTGCCGGAACCTTGACCTCGGCAGTGCTCGACGGTGAGGCGAACACCGCCTCCCACAAGACCTACTTTTTTTCGGACCGGCTCCTTCGACAATATGGGCGGGTGCAGAAGTTGATTCGGGAATATGACCGCATTTACCGGATCACGCTCAAGACTGGGACTATGCTCAGGATCGGTATGATCGCCGACTATGAGCCCAACGCGAACGCTGTGCGCAGCCTCTGGGATGAGTTTGGGCCCGTCGATATTGTTTGGAATATCAATCCGAACGGAAGTCCGTCGCCGGAAGCGATCGACGCCGGGGTTGAGCTTGGGTGCGAGGTGGTGAAATGGGAAGAGCTGAAGGAGCGTCTGAGAACGGCCTGATGACGGCGGCCGAGGTAGCGGCCCATCTGCTCGGTAGCTGAAGCTCCTTGGAACAGTTGTCCGCCTACATGTTCGGTTCGGCACTACGCGGGATCGGCGAGGATATCGACATTCTGGTCGTCGGTCCCGGCGGTGAGGCACTTTTGCAGCTGAAACGGGAACTCCAGGCAGCAGGCGAGTTCCTGCCGCTTCACATCCTCTACATGCTGCCCTCGGAGGAGCGGCGTACCGATTTTGTCGCGAGAGAAAAATGTGTGCCCACTCGAGCGAGTGATGGTTGCCGCCAAGAGCTAATCAGTCGCGTTCACCTCATCGCGTGGAGCTTGCTCGTGTCTTTGGCATGTCATCCATTTGAATGACCGGTTTTACCGATCGCCCTTCACGAAGCCGACAGACCTCAATCTTCCAAAAAACCGTCTGTCTGCTCAACGGAAACAGAGCAGACAGACGGTAGTCACCTTCTTTGCAGACATCGCAACGCAGATGTCCTCTTCCGGCAAGCCGACATTAAAAATTTCGCGCGGTTTGGAATTTTTTGTTTTCGTGGCAAGCTTATGGCTGTCGCGGAAACCGTTTTGCCGTTAACGGGATCAGACCTTAACTAGGTGAGGTTTTCCAACTATGGTTATCAATAGCAGGGGCACTAAAATGACATTCCAACAAGAAAACCTTAAATGAGAATACCGAATAAAGGTGAAGTATGGGAAAAAATTTTACTAACCGAGACAAAAAATGCTGATTGGAGCGAAAAAAAAGTTATCCCTTCAGACAAGGGAAGGCAGAGATATTGAAAATGAATGCAATAAGGAATCTGTCGGTCATCCAGAGATAGCGGTTTCTCAGAAACTAATCGCTCAGTATAGTAGAGCAAGCCACAGAATTACGCATCCATGCTCGACATACAATTGTCACGGATTAACTTTCGCAAGCAGAAGAACTCAAATATGGAGAGATGAAGATCTCAATAATATACTAAAAGATGACGGATATGTTGAAGTGAAACTTCATGATGTTTCTCCAGGAGATATAGTTATTTATAGAATGAAAGATGGTTCATTTAGTCACTCCGGAATCGTTGTTCGCAAAGATAAAAAAAATCCGGATATTATTGTGGAGCCAAGGCCTGATATTTTAAGTAAATGGGGAGGAAGTCATGAAGTAATACATAGCGTGACTGACTGCCCATATATAGATGGCGCAGACGTAACTTACTACAGGATAATAAAATGATTAATATTGGAAATATAAATTCTGTAATAGAGACTGTTACTATAGCAAACACGCCATCTTACATAATAAAAGAACTTAAAATAAATAAATCCGTTTTTAGAATAGCAAAAGAAAATTCTCGTGATGAGATAATTAAATACTGTTCCAGTGAAGAAATTAATAAGTTCGAAAAGTATGCTTTAATTTTCGCTTTATATATAAAGAGTGGTGGAGAGGTTGCTAAAGAACTTTTAGATATAAATGATAAGGATGAGTGGGTTCAATATGTTGTCAAGGAATTATTTAAGAGGGAGAATGTTTCGTTTTCAACTATAGTTAGGGACGCATCTCAAATTCGCGAAGTCGCCTTCCCCAAAGAAACAAGTTTAATAGCTAGTAGGACAAAAAAATGAAAGTTAAAATGCTGGCATGTTGCGAAAAAACAATTCTAGATATCGAAACCAACAGGGCAAGTTGTATCAATATTATTGACTCGATTGAGTCGAAATCGTTTCCAATACTTATCTCTAGCTTCAATGTTTTAAGTATTTTTGATAAAGAAAAGGGAGATGGCGATGAAATTTTCTACACTCTTTTCTTAAATCTAAATGATAGCGAAATTTTATCTAGGTCGCTTTCGGTTGATTTTTCAGATGTTTCCGTCGGAGTAAGATCATTAGTAGAAATTAATAACTTCGTTATACCAGTAAATGGAGATCTAGTCATTCAGTTAATAGATTATTCTGGTTCATTGTTGAGTAGTTGGCATATTAAAGTTGAAAGAGAAACACAGTCCCAAGTATAAAAACTTGCATTTTTTTAAATTCCTGGTGCTATGAGTGCCCATAGCTCTAGGTGTTGATTTTCACTGAGAACTGACCCGGGTAGGGCGGAAATTTTCATCGAGATTTGACCCATGCCTTCACACTCCCCGGCAGCATCTGTTGGGGGTTTGAGGAGTGATTGACATGGAGCTTCTGAGTGTGATCCGTCGGTGGCACTGCCGGGATCATCTTCCGATCCGCGAGATCGAACGCCGGACGGGACTGTCACGCAATACGATCCGGAAATATCTCCGGGCACAGAGTATTGAACCGCGGTTCCAGGTTCCCGAACGTCCCGGCCGACTGGACCCGTTTGCTGACAGGCTGAGGGGATGGCTGGTCCTGGAAGCCGCCCGTCCCCGCAAGAACCGGCGCACGGCGCGACGACTGCATGAAGACCTTGTGGCACTGGGTTATGATGGATCCTACGGACGGGTAGCCGCTTTCATCCGGCAGTGGAAACACGAACAGCACCAGGCACGCCAGACAACGGGTCGGGGTGTTTTCGTGCCCCTGTGCTTCCAGCCCGGGGAAGCCTTTCAGTTCGACTGGGGCGAGGACTGGGCGGTCATTGCCGGGCATCGCGTCAAGCTGCAGGTTGCCCACACAAAACTGTCCTTCAGCCGGGCCTTCATACTCAGGGCCTATCCCCTGCAGACCCACGAGATGCTTTTTGATGCGCTTACCGAGGTCTTCCGCGTACTCGGTGGCGTGCCGCGGCGGGGTATTTTTGACAACATGAAGACCGCCGTGGACCGGATTGGCTCTGGCAAGGCACGTCAGGTCAATCTGCGCTTCATGGCCCTGGCCAGCCATTATCTGTTCGAGGCGACCTTCTGCAATCCGGCAGCGGGATGGGAGAAAGGGCAGATCGAGAAGACCGTGCAGGATGCCCGGCGCCATATCTGGCAGGATCTGCCTGCCTTTCCTGATCTGGGGGCGCTGAATGCCTGGCTGGAAGCCCGCTGCCTGGACTGCTGGGAACGGCTGCAGCATATCGAACTGACCCGGAGCATCGCCGAGGTCCATGCAAGCCGAGCGTCCTCACCTCATGGTTCCGGGGCGTCCCTTTGACGGGTTTGTCGAACAGACCAGGCGCGTCTCACCAACCTGTCTGATCCGGTTCGAAGGCAACCGCTATAGCGTGCCGGCCTCCTTTGCCAATCGTCCGGTCAGCCTGCGGGTTTATCCCGACAGGCTGCGCGTTATCGCCGAAGGGCAGGTTCTGTGCGTGCATGACCGGATCATCACACGTTCGCATGGCGTGCCAGGCCGCACGGTGTATGACTGGCGGCATTATCTGGCGGTCATACAGCGCAAACCGGGCGCCCTGCGCAATGGCGCGCCGTTTGCCGAATTGCCAGCCGCCTTCCGGACCCTGCAGGATCAACTGCTCAGGCGACCTGGAGGCGACCGGGAAATGGCTGAAATCCTGGCCCTTGTGCTGCAGCATGATGAGCAGGCCGTGCTCTGCGCGGTTGAACCGGCTCCTGAAGATGGCGTGCCGACCAGGACCCATGTTCTCAATACGCTTCATCGCCTGACCGATGCCAGGAGAACCGTGGTTCCCCGGCTTGATGCCCCACAGGCCCTGGTGCTCGAACATGAACCGTGCGCCGATACAGGGCGGTATGACATTCTGCGAAGGGACAGCCGCCATGCGTCATGATCCTGCCGCCGCTTCACTTGTCGTCATGCTCCGTGGATTGCGGATGTATGGCATGTCCCAGGCTGCGGCTGACCTCATCGAGCAGGGCGCACCCGCCTTCGAGGCGGCCATCCCCATCCTCTCGCAACTCCTGAAGGCCGAACTGGCCGAACGCGAAGTGCGCTCCATCGCCTGCCAGACAAAGACCGCCCGGTTCCCCGCCTACAGGGACCTGTCCGGGTTCTCCTTTGCCGATACGCAGGTCAACGAGCCCATGGTTCGCCCCAGCTCCATGGCGGGGATTTCATCGAGCGTGCCGAAAATGTCGTGCTGATCGGTGGCCCGGGAACCGGGAAAACCCACCTGGCGACCGCGCTGGCCATCCAGGCGATCACCCATCACAGGAAGAAGGCGCGCTTCTGGTCAACGGTCGACCTGGTCAATGCGCTCGAACAGGAAAAGACCGCCAGCCGGGCCGGACAGATTGCCGACAGGCTGCTCCGCCTGGATCTCGTGATCCTTGATGAACCCGGTTATCTTCCCTTCAGCGCGTCTGGGGCGCCCTGCTGTTCCATCTGCCCAGCCGCCTCTACGGGCGCACCAGTGTCATCATCACAACCAATCTGAGCTTCAGTGAATGGGGAGACGTCTTTGGTGACCCGAAGATGACAACGGCGCTCCTCGATCGGCTGACCCATCACTGTCATATCCTCGAGACAGGAAATGACAGCTACAGGTTCCGCGCCAGCACCGCCGCGTCAAAAAACAGAAAGGACAGATCCTCTTCTTGACCGCCCGTCCGACTATGCCTGAAATAGCATCTGGCTGGGTCAATTCCTGATGAAAAACCCGGGTCAGTTCTCAGTGAAAATCAACACCCTCAGGCTCTCTTGACTATGTTGTATCGCTCGACGGACTGTCGCTGTCGTCGTGGTGCTTCCGTGGTGAACCTGGCCCATAGTGCTTCCTTCCACTCGGGTGAAAATAATGCACCATCAAATCCCGGGACCAAACATCTAGGTTCTGTCTGCATTCAACGTAGCCAGATCATGGCGCATGCGAGGTGGACGAACCCCATGAATGCAGGGAGAGTTTTCTCGCATCGCAAGGCAATCCTGCGGAAACGTTTGAGTTTGTTGAAGAAGCATTCGATCTGATGGCGTTCCTTGTAGAGGCTCCAGTTGATCGGAGGCATGATGGCGCGGCTGGGGTTGGCTTTGATTTGTGCGATTGCCCCGAGGTCATCAGCTATGAAAATGCGTAGTGGGTCAGCGTCGTAAGCGGCATCGGCAATGACATGGCCCACACCCTGCAAGCCGGACAGGAGCGCCTCGGCCTGTGGCCGGTCGCCCCATTGCCCCGGTGTCGGATGAATCCGGAGCGGTAGGCCGATCGCATCGACGACTGCATGCAGTTTGGTCGTCAACCCACCACGTGAACGACCGATGGCGGCAGTTTCAGCCCCCCTTTTGCGCCGGCCGCATCGGCATGGACTTTCGAAATGGTGCTGTCGATCAGGACGTATTCGAAGTCCGGAGTGTCGGCCAGGGCATGGAAAAGCCTTTCCCAGACACCAGAGTGTGACCAGCGTCGAAAACGAGCATGGACAGCGGTCCATTTACCGAACACCTCTGGCAGGTCACGCCAGCGCGCCGCATTGCTGGCCATCCACAAGATCGCATCCACGAACAACCGGTTGTCGACTCCACTCCGCCCAGGCGTTCCGATCCGGCCGGGAAGATGGCCTTCGATCCGGTTCCATTGCTCGTCTGTCAGTGTTCGTCTGCTCAAGGCTCGTCCTCCCTCGACAGCCTTGAATCAGAACTTCAACCCAAAGGGAATCCGTGAATGCAGACACAACCTAGCACTACAGTTGCATTTTGTGTCGTGAGTGAGCGCGGATAGCACTGGCCTGATGCGTTCGTCGAAAGACGGACCATCTGAGGATGTGAGAGACGGGTAGTCTGCGTTGTGCAAGTTTTACGACGAGGCGCCTGATCTCCTGAATGGACCAGCGGACAAGGACTGTCGTGTTCTGAGTTGTGTTTTTTTCGGTTTCAGTGAGTTTGCCTGGTAACGGACACTGGCCATGACGGCATAGGCCAGCATGACCAGAGAGACATGCCGATGCCAACCATGCCAGGAGCGGGTCTCGTTATGATCAAGACCAAATTCGTTTTTGGCCGTCTCGAACCCTTCTTCGATCCTCCAGCGCGTCCCTTCAACGTTCACCAGTTCCTGCGTGGTTGTCCCTTTCGGGCTCCAGGTCGTAAAATAGGCAAGGTCCCCGTCAGCGATGTTTCGGCGGATCAACAGGCCACGTGTCCATGGTCCGGCTATAGGGCAGTCAAATTCTTCAGCATCCAGATCAGCAAGCGGAAGATACGCCCAGTCATAAAGTCGCTCACCTTTTGTGCCGTGCCCCGCTGACAGACGACGCCAGGCCTGGTCTGGCAGTCCTGCTGCAATATCTTTCGCCTCTCCGGCAATCAGCGGTTCCGTTGCCCATGATCCGAACCAGTGATTGCCCTTGACCCCAAGCACATATCCAATTCCTGCCCGGCGAAGCGTGCGTTCTACGTCGCCCACGCCATACACGCTGTCTGCTGCAACCCAGCGGAACGGCACACCGGCCTCAATACTTCGCTCAATCATCATCGAGGCTAACGCCGGTTTGGTTGCAAACACCACGTCATCGGGAACGTGGGCCCGCTTCAGACGCTCAGGCTTTGATGTCCAGTCTTTCGGGAGATACAGGGCGCGGTCAATAAAGGCATGCCCCCGTTCCGAAACATAAGCGCCAAACACACCAATCTGGCAGTTCGTGATCTTGCCGGCAGATCCCGTATACTGCCGCCCCACACCGCAGGACGCCTGACCCTTCTTCAGAAAACCGGTCTCATCAATGACCAGCACGCCCTCTTCAGTGCCCAGATGCTCAATCACATAATCCCTGACGACGTCACGAAGGGCATCGGCATCCCAGTGCCCGCGTCCCAGAAGCGCCTGCTGCCGCCATGGACCAGGATCTCCTGCGGCTTCCGCTCGCATCCATCCCGTCTTGCGTGGTTCATTGCCAATCAAAACATCAAGAAAAGCACAGGCCGAATCTACGACACGTTTTTGCGTGAACAGCGGCGCCATCCGATCCTTGGCGGACCGAAGCGAGCGCGCCCATAATTCCAGCGTCTCTTCAACAGACGTACCGCCACTCATCATATCCTGAATCATGGTTACCCATAGATTCAGAACTCAACACAAAATGCAACTGTAGTGCTAGTCCACATCAGGCTGATTGGCTGGAAAATGGAAAACTTGTTATAAGATAAATTGACAGTGCAAGAGGGTTCCATTTTACCGTATACGAATATCAATAGTCGCATGGGCGTTTTGCGCGTCCGCAAGAGTGATGTGGGCAAAGCCAGGTGCATCGGGCGTCCAGGAAGGTTGCGCACCGGGCGGCACATCCAGCGGAATGCCATTGATATACCAATGATAAGGCGGATGGCCGCCTGAACCTTCCAGCCCGACGGGAAGCATCGTACCCTCGGAAGAGCGGCTTTCAATTTCGGAATGATTGCGCGGAAAGATGATCTGCGGTGCCTGCCGTTGTTGCAGAGTGCGCAGAGCAGGTGACAGGACTGCAACAGCACGATGAGGTTGGGCACTGGCTGACGGGGCTGATGTATGTGGGGGTGAAGAAAGCAGAGAGAGGAGAACTGCCAGCACTGGCCCTGCCGTATCCCGTCCTGTCAGCCCAGGAGAGGCGGTGCCGTCCTGGCGTCCGGCCCAGACACCGACTGTTGCCTGCGGGGTGGAGGCCATCGCCCATCCGTCACGATTGCCATAGGATGTGCCTGTCTTGAAGGCAACTCCCTCCCATGATGCTACGCCAGCCGGTGGAGCGGTGCCCCGCAGGATTGTACGAATGTCGGCATTTGCTCTGCTGGACAGCAGGAATGTCTCGGGTGCACGGGCTGCCGATTTCAGACCTGTCGGTTCACGATGCAGGGGGGCGACGTGACCATCATGATCGAGTGCCGCGTACAGCATTGTCAGGTCATGGAGTGAGATGCCTGCTCCCCCGAGAACGATCGCGAGGCTCGGCGCGCTTTGTGTGCCATCCGGGTTTTCTGGCAGTCGCAACCGCACACCGCAGGCGGAGAGGCGGTCCATGAACCGGGAGGGGCCAACCCGCTCCAGTGCCTGAATGGCAGGCACATTGAGTGAAAGCTGAAGGGCTTCACTCACAGTGGTTTCACCCCGGAAAGCATGGTCAAAATCCCTGGGAGCATAGCCGCCAATGGCGAGTCGGCTATCACGCACACGTGTGTGGGGTGTCATCCAGCCTTTTTCGAACGCCATGCCATAGACAAACGGCTTGAGTGTGGAACCGGGGGAACGGGGCGCCAAAACAGCATCTATCGCATTGCCCGGAGCCTTATGCTCGGCCCCTCCGACCCATGCAACGATCTGCCGTTCATGGTCGACAATCAGTGCTGCAAATGTTCCACGCAGCGGGGCAGGATGGCTGGCAAGCACCTGCCGTGCGTTGCGCTGGAGCCTTGCGTCAAGCGTGGTCACCACTACGCCGTTGCGCCCTGCGCTGAGAAAATGACCGGCGAGTTCAGGGGCGTCATGCGGTACGCCGCGTGTGTCTGGTGTTGGCCATGCAACAGGTCGTAATGAAGTGGCGCGTTGCAGTGTGCGGTGCGCAGCGTTCAGCAAGGCGTCAGGATGGCGGTCCGGGCGGAGTGCGGCGGGCCGCCGGGGTAAAGTTACAAGAAACGCGGCCTCGGTGGGTGCCAGATGGCTGGGTTCATGCCCGAAATAGAGCAGGGATGCCGCACGGATGCCTTCGATATTCGTGCCTTCAGGAGCCAGCGTGAGGTAAAGGTTCAATACACCCCGGCGCCCGAAACGCCATTCAAGCTGGAGGGCGCGCAGGATATCGCGCAGCTTGCCGCCCCATGTACGACGGTGCGGGGTAAGGAGGCGGCTTGTCTGCATGGCCAGCGTGGAACCGCCCGAGACAATATGACCACGCCGGGCCAGTTGCCAGATGGCGCGCGCAAGGGCCTGCGGATCAACCCCCGGATGGCTTTCAAAGCGGTGGTCTTCCGTCATCATCAGGAGTGTGATGTAGGTCGGGTCAACATCCTGGCTTTCAGTCGGCAGACGCCAGAAGCCATCGCGGCTTGTATGGCCGTCAAGCAGTGTATGGTCGCGGGCTTGAACAAGAAGGGCGGCTTGCTCGGCCCGATGCAGGTCTGGCGGATTAAAACGGTCGGCCACCAGCAGACCAGCCGGAATGAGGCCGGTGAGCAGCAGGCCGAGTGTACAGTTTCTGACGAGGCGGGGGGAAGCCCTCAATGTGCGGTGATCTCGACAGTCCCTGATGCCGTGCGCGCCATCAGGCTTGGAAGACGCCGTGCGCTGACCATCGCTTCTGGCAGAGTGAAGCGGCCCGGCGTAATGGCGCGGACGATGTAGGCGACATGGAAACTCCGCGCCGCAAGGTCTGGAGACTGCGTCGTGAAGCGCACCGCAGCACTGAAGCGATCATCCAGCGCGGCAGCGTGTTCGGTGTTGCTGAGTGTGCCCAGGAAAGCGTACGGGGGCTGTGCGCGGTCGTTTTCAGTGTCGTCCCTGTCCTGGTCGTCAGATGCGGCATCCTCAGGAGACACAATGCTCTCGATTTCCCATCCGGCAGGAAGCAGGCTGGTGATGCCGACCAGATACTGACCGGGGTGGAGGGCCGTGCCTTTGAGACTGACGATAAACCGGTCATTCTGTTGCATGTGTGTCAGGTCAAATGGCTGGCCAGTCAGGGTAAAACCCCGCATGGCCAGTGTCAGTCCGTTGGTGAGAGCTTTGACAGTCTCGGCTGGCTCGCCTTGCACGGTCAGGGTGTTGAACAGCATCTTCGTGCCGGTATTTTCAACCTGAAGACCCTTTTCGAGTGCGGCGGAATCAAACGGATAGGTAAGCGGCAGGCGAAGCGGTGTGGCGTTGGAGCGCCCCTGCACACGCACACTTCGCCCGTCAGTATCCTTGTTCAGAGCACTGGCAGCTTCGAGCAGCGCCGTTCTGGTTGCGGTTGTCAGCATATCAGGCGACAGAGTCAGCTTGCCAAACCGCCCAATGAGCAGGTGGGTGCGCCGGTCGTCATGCGCTTCGGCTGCCAGGGCAGCAAGCCCGGCCAGATCGCGCACGTAGGTCCAGTATCTGTAATCCCACAAATCCGGCTTTCCGGTGCGGGGCGGCCCGAGTGCCGAGATGGCTGCGTCCAGCAGTGCTTCTGGCGATGTCGCGCTGTTGTCCTCCGGTGCATCGTCCATCGCGAGTGCGACAGCGAGATGCCCAAGGGCCAGGGGATAGACCTGTGCATTGGAGTCTGCCGTACCAGCCCAGACATAGTTGACGTGGGTACCATCCTGCTGCGCGACGAGCGAGGCCGCGAGAGTGTGGAGTACATCAGGGTGGAGGCGACCAGCACGGGCCAGCACGTACACCGCGTAAGCGCGTGTATTCAGCAGTTCTGCCTGACTTTCACTGTCATCCTCTTCATCATCGGCCATCTGAGACTGGAGCTGCTCGCTTTCAATATGGTCGAGTAGCAGGCCGAGCCGGTCCTCCGGCACGGTGTAGCCAGCGGCTTTTGCCCGAATCAGGAAATCGGCAAGATAGTCCAGATCGTCGGGAAGACTGAAGCCATCGGAACGGTCCCACTGGCCAATCTCACCTGACGGGTTCTGGCGATCAAAAAGCGTATTGATGGCTGACTGGATGGATTTGCCCGAAGTGTCTCTGTGGTCGTGAGTCTCGGAGAGGGCCGGGTTGCCTTGTTGCAGCAGCGCACGGGCCTGAGCCGCCAGTGTATCAGAATCCCCCCAGACGCTGGATTGCAGGGATTCTTGCAACCCGACTGTATCAAGGCCGTCCGATGCGGAGATGTTGAGGGTTATCCGCGCATCTGCCGGGTTGAAGCCCGCAAGTTTCGTGCGGTCCCATGTCTGATGGCTGCCGGGTGGGAGCGGGGCAGTCCGGCTGACGGTAAGCGGAACATGCGCCAGCCTGATGCCGATGGGCCAGCTTCGCGTCAGCAGCGCTTTTGATGAGCCGGCTCGGCGCAATGTGAGATGGATATGCGCAATGGCGGTACGGTCCGGCAGGGTGGGGGCAGCGGCCAGTGCAACACGCAGGTCAGCGCGCCCACCGGGTTTGACTGGGGCGCTGAGTGTGCCGGAGCCGAGAACACGGAGCGGCCCATCCGTGGTGATCTGGACCTCGTAAGGTGCTGATGGCGCATCAACATTGATAATGGAGACCTGTGCCTGTGCCGTATCCCCCGGGGCGAGGAACCGTGGCAATCCCAGGTCGGGGAAAACCGGGTCTCGTGCTGTGATATCTGCCTGCGCGTTGCCAACGGCGTCTTTGCTCCAGGCTGAGGCCATCAGGTGAAGCTGGCCGTCAAAATCCGGCACATCGAACGAGAGAGTGCCGTGCCCGGTGCTGTCGAGTGCGACCGGACCATCGAACAGCGCGACGCTTTCCGTTGTCCGCACGGGCGGGCCGTCCGCGCTGCTGTCGTTTGACGCGGCATCCCCCCCAGACCGGATCCGGCCATTTTTCGCATCACTGAGCAGAAGAGACCCGTAGTTGTCCAGCATGTCCAGCCCAAGACGGGGACGACCGTAAAGGGCATCAAACAGGTTGATCGGCGTGAAATGCGTAAGGTTGAGAATACCCTGATCGACCGCGGACACCGCGACCTGCACATGCCCCACCGGAAGACCCTGACCGGCCTGAACTGTCACGGGAATGGTGATGCGATGACGCGGCGTGACCGTGCCGGGTGCATCAAGCGTTACGTTCAGCCGATGCGTGTCCTGATTGACACCAATCCATGTGACACCAACCGCCCGCACAGGGTCATGCGGGCGCAGGCCGGAGGCGCTGTTGAGGGGGCGGTAGAGTGTGACCAGTGCATAGGCGCCGGAATGCCAGTCCGGTGCGGCGGTTACGGGCACGTCCAGCCCTTCTTTCGGAACGTCCACGAAGCGTGTGTTCAGCACACGGTCTGTTGCAAGCATTATCTGGGCCTGCCCGGAAAAACCGCCGCCAATGTGGATGACCGTGCTACCGCCTGGCACGATATGGGTATCGCGCACGCTGAGCGGCAGATGGTCCGGTGTGCTGGCATCACCGCTTCCACCCCAGCCGACCTGAAAGCGGAGTGAACTGCCCGTTACGCCGCCACTTTCGCTCGGGACAGCACTCAGACGATATTCGCCCCAGTCCAGCGTTGGGGTAATCCGCGCTGTGCCTTTGGCATCTGTTGCAAGGTCGCCCGAGCGCATGGGCACGTCCACGGTGTGGCTGCTGAAGGTCCAGCCATTGTCGGGCGTGTAGGACCAGTTATAGATCCGGTTGACGCGTGACAGGGTCCAGTGAATTTTGCCGATGGTAACCGGACTGTTGTCAGGCGCAAAACTTGCAAGATCAATGGGGATAACAGCACTGCCCATGCTGGCGGAGGCATCTGTCGCGACACGGAGGCCGATCAGCGGTGCGGTGCGGCGGACGGGAATTGTAAAGTGCTCGCCCACGCGCCGCCCCATGGGGTCAAGAAAACCGGCGCGTATATCAAGGGCGAGCGGCCGGGTAAGGCCCTGAGGAATATCCGGCGTGAAGGTCAGCTGCGTATGGCCTTCATGATCGGTTGGATCCGCGCTGATGTCGCCGCTGGCTGATGGTGTCTCCTCATTCTCAAATCCGAAAGCCCAGCCTGTGTGGTCAGGGATCGGATCGGTCGTGGAAACAAGTTTGTAGGAACTGTCACTTTTAAGGCCTGCACCGGGCGCGCCGTAGAGAAAACGTGCCGAGGCATCAATCACAACGGCCTCTCCGGCGGTCGCGGAGGCTGGTGGCCTGAAACTGGCTTCGATACTGGGTGGCACGAAATCCTGAACGCTGAAACGGGCCGAACCGATGGCGGGCAGGGAAGGGTCGAGCAGAATATCGGCCCGCCACAGCCCCGTGGGTGCGCTAGCACTCAGGGGCAGGGTGGTGGCGTAGCCACCCTCTGCCGCACCTGTAAGCGGAATGCGCCGTTCTTCCATCATATCGGGCCGGTAAAGAACAAGAACCGGGTGCGCGTCTGGAATAGCCTGTCCTGCCCGGTCACGCAGGAGAGTGAGGAGATGCATGCTCTCACCGGGACGATAGATCCCGCGGTCAGGCTGCACGAGTGCGCGACTGCTCCCCTGAAAGGGGCTGACGGCGCCTTCAAGATGCTGTTCTGAAAAATCGAACCATTGCCGGTCAAGATGCAGAAAGCCGAAATCCTCTCCCTTGCTGGCCAGCAGGACCGAGGAGCAGTCTGCCATGGTGCCACGGAGCAGGGGGGCATCAAAATGCCCGAGGCCACTCGCATCCGTTGTGACTGTTGCCAGAGTGCCGCCATCACGGGCGCGCAGTGTCAGCGTGACATCAGGAGTAGGCTGTCCGCTCATCAGGGAGCGGGCACTGACTGTCAGTCCGTCTTCACCCCGCAGCATGGTCAGGCCAAGATCGCTCAGATTAACCCAGTGGGCAGAAATAGGCTTGCTTTGTAGAAGATCGGCGTTGATGTTCCCATGTTTGAGCGCGGTTTCCACAGGGCTTTTTTCGGGCGGCGTTGCGGCGTCTTCAACCGTCACCAGATAGAGTCCGCTCTGTCCTGCGCCAATTGTCTCTGCCAGCGGGAAGCCAGTTGTCACAGATCGGTCTGGAGCATGATCGATAGCCATGGTGCCGTGCCAGATTTCACGCATGGTCGTGTCCAGCAGGTTCTGGAACGTATAAGGATCAAAACTGGTCTGGCTCAGATCAGGAAGTGTGCTGTCGATCTGAGCTGTGCCGGGAAATTGCTGATATGCAGCGACCCGAAAGACGTGGAGACGAACCGTGGAGACGTTAACAGTTTCGATAGCGAGGGCAGGCGTATGCCCGGTCGTGCGTCCGGGCAGGATAAAGCCGTCTCCTGTCAGCCCAACGTGCGCATCACGACGCCCAAAACGGGCGCTGAGCGTGAGGGGGGTGTCGAGATTCTGGCCATCGGCTGAAGTAAAATCCGGGTCGACCTTTATTGTGTAACCCTGCCCGAAGGCAAGCTTGCCAAGGCAGAATGTGTCATTCTCAACACGCGGTGTGAAGGCGCTTTGTGGTGAGAGATGGACCGAATGGGCCAGTGTTGATGTTTCTCGTGCGTTCAGGTTCTGGTTGAAATGCAGGCAGATTTCGGGGTGTTCGCCTGTTGCATCGAGAGAGGTGCGCTGGAACGCGAAAAGCGAGGACTCAGCAGAGGCCGCCCGACTGCATGGCGCGAGGTACAGAGCCGGAAGGGCAACAAGGCTCAGGGCAGAAAGCAGAAGACGTAGAGACAATGTATCGAACCCTGAACAGTTTATGCTGGATTACGCGATGTAAGCAGTCCCGGGATTGGCGGGGACCGGGTTTTACAAATTACGCGGCCATGAGAATTTGGTCCATAGCAGCGTAGAAATGTTGTTCGGCCTCGGCTGGCGTGATGTTGCCGACAGGCTCAAGGATACGGCGGTTGTTGAACCAGTCTACCCCTTGGAGGGTGGCGTATTCGACGGTCTCAAACACTCGCCATGTGCCTGATCGATGCTTATGATCGCTTCTCAAACCGCCTCTAGGATTGGGGAAGCCAATGGCCCCGTCCTGCGTTGAGCATGCGATCAGAAACGCATCTGAAGCAGTGCGTGGACAAATACCATCCCTTCCCTGGGTTCTCCGAAGCTGTGCGGTATTAAACGGCCTTTCTGTGTCGTTTTGCAACGCCGAAAGGACAAATATCGTACATCCGCCCATGGCATGTGCGGACATATCCATTGGCTCATCGGGATGGCGCATATTGGTCTGTAGCCATAATGAACATGAGCGCAGGGAATGGCTGTTTTCGGTTATCGCTTGCCGATAACCGACCTTCCGCTTTACGGCGTGTCGTCAGTTAAGCAGGATGATGATTGAGGCGAACTGCACGGCTGCGAGGAAGGTCGATTTCAGTTTATCGTAGCGGGTTGCGATAGCGCGAAACTGCTTGAGTTTATTGAAGAACCTCTCAACAAGGTTCCGTTCGCGGTAGAGAGAAAAATCGGTTTTCCGTCGTGTCGTTCTGTTGCGTTTTGGCGGCATGACCGGGGTAATTCCGCGCTGTATCAGCCGATCGATCAACCTGTCCGCGTCATACGCCTTGTCAGCAAGGAAAGCATCCGGGTCGATGTTTTCCAGAAGTGGTTCTGCCTGGGTGATATCAGCATCCTGTCCCGGTGTGATGCCGAGTTCCACCGAGAGCGTCGCAGATGGCATGGGTCGTTGTAGTCAGCCCGCCTCGTGATCGTCCGATGGCCTGATCCGTGCCCCTTTTCTGAGAGCTCCGGCACTATGCTGATGCGCCCGGACAATTGTGCTGTCGATCATCATGTATTCGTTGTCGTAATCAGCGGCCAGATAACGAAATATCCGTTCGATGACGCCGCTTTCACACCAGCGGCGCAGATGCCGGTGCACGTTTTTCCAGTCCCCGAAACGGGCAGGAAGGTCGCGCCATGGAATGCCCGCGCGATAGCGATACAGCACCGCCTCCACGAACAGACGGTTGTCCGCCGCAGTGCCGCCGACATAGCCTTCTCGACCGGGAAGAAAATCCTTTATCCGCTCCCACTGGTCATCGCGTAAACTATAGCGCCGCATCTGTCTGTCTCCCCCAAAAAACGGGAAAACAGTCAGCATACTCAGACACAAAGTACAACCCTCACCTACCACACTCAGGGCTTAACTGACGACACGCCGTAGTGCGTCTTGTATGGGCCGTATTCCCGGGGCGCATCACGCCAGCGCAGACCATTTCGGTTCACGAGAATGATCCCGCTCAGCATTCGGCGGTCATCAACCCGAGGGCGGCCATGGCTCTTGGGAAAGAACGGCCGCAGATGCTCCATCTGTTCGTCTGTCAGTAAAAACAGGCGTATAGTCCGGCAGGCGCAGGGCGCCCTGCACCGCCTGTTTGGTGTCATCGAACATGCCAACCGTTCCATTCCGCACGATTTCGGCAAGGTTACGGTCGCGCGAGACGCCCATAGGTAGGCAAACGCGTCATGTATCGTCAGGTCGTCTGCCAGCACATAGGCACCAGCCAGAGCCCGCCTGGTGTCCAGTCCTGATCGAACAGAAGTGGGCAAGCGCTGCATCACCCACCGGCGCCACGCGTCCCTTTGACCAGCCAGGCATCCGGATCCGACTGGATTTGCAATGAATCATGTATGGCGTGGCTTGTCGTTCTGGCACCGCATGATAACGTCCGTCTGAACCGGACATGTCAGGGACAATGGAATAATGAAAAGTATTCAGATACTGCCCCTGAAGGAAAAGATGGCCTATGGCTGTGGTGATGTCGCCTCCAACATGATGTGGGGCATGACGTCATCCTATCTGATGTATTACTACACGGATATTTATGGCCTGCCGCTGGTCGCCGTATCTTGGATATTGCTGGTGGCCCGTGTTGTTGATGCTTTCTGTGACCCGGCCATCGGCTATATCGTTGACCGTGTGGGCGGCCTGATCGTGCCGCGCCTGATCCGGGTGCTTGCCATTCCCTTCGGCATAACGGGATTCCTGTGCTTTCTGGCCCTGCCGCTTTCGCCTACGGGAAAGGTTCTGTGGGCAGGACTGACCTATATCGTGTTCGGTGCGATCTATTCCTGCATCAATACCCCTTATGGCGCGCTGGCGGTCATGATCAGCCGTTCCGCAACGCAGCGTGTCGGCCTGAATGCATTCCGTATGATGGGCTGCCAGGCCGGGTCGCTGTTTGTGGCGCTGCTGACCATTCCTGCCATTACTTGGCTGGGCGGGGGCGAGAGTGCCGTGCAGCACCGGTATGGCATGGCGGTCTATGTTCTGGGTCTATCGGTTCTTGGCAGTTTTTTATGGCTGTGCGTGGCGCGAGGCTGCACCGTGCGGCATCCGCCAGCACCCGTGCGGCAGGATCTGATGGTCACGCTGCGGCATCTTTGTGGCAACCGGCAGTGGGTGTTGAGCAACCTGCTCGCATTCTTCTATTTCATGGGGCAGGCGGCCCTTTTCGGGTTTGCCCTGTATTACGCCCGCATCGTCCTTGGTGGCACGGAGCAGCTGGGTGCCAATATCATTACTTTTATTACTGTGCTGCTCTTTGCGGGCGTACCCGTTTGTCTTCCGCTTGCCAGACATCTGGGGACCGTCCGCAGCGGGATCATATGCCTGATTGCGCAGGGGGTAGCCTATCTGTCCATGGCTATGGCAGGGATGTCCATGACTGGTTTTTTCCTGTCCGTAAGTCTTCTGGCACTGGGGCAGGGGGTGATGTCCCCATTGTATTACACCCTGCTGGCACAGGCCGTGGATGATGGTGATTCACGGACATCGACCGGATCTGCAGGTCTGGCGTATTCGATCAATACATGGGTCACGAAACTGGCGATGGGCCTGACCGGCTTCATTCTGGCGCAGTTCCTGTCACAGGGCCATTATGTTGAGAATGGAGCCACGCAGCCACCGGAACTGTCCGCGTGGATTACGGCAGGATTTGTGTGGCTGCCGCTGGGGACGGTCTGCATGCAGGCCTTATGCCTTCTGGCATGGCGCAACAGGGGCTGAGTATTCTATTGGCGCAATAATCAGCTACGCACAGGCCATGCCGGATTGTCCGCCACCTTTGCACAGGAGGTGACATCGTGCGTGACCACACTGCCGGCACCGATAATTGTATTATCCCCGATCGTGAAACCGGGCAGGATAATGACGCCGCCGTTGATCCTGACCGGTACCACGTCCAGCACGACGCAGCCTAAAGTTCAGGAACACATTGTCCCCCAGAAGATATTATAGCCGTAATCACAGTAGAAAGGCGCGCGTATGGTGGTGTTGTGCCCAACCCGTGCTCAGTCGCTCATGCACGGTAGCGTCCCGACTGTCATATCGGGCCAGCCATCCGGCGCACTGCGGCATGCCGTGCTGCCACGAGGAGGGTCCGGGCGGGAGCCGTTTTCAGGCGAGCAATTACTGGCGCCTGACATGATCAGGCATCTGCCCAGATGTGTGTGGGCAGCCTGCATGTGCGCTGAACCGCGCAACATAAGTTCTATGGCATCGCGCGGTGGCAGGCTTGCGTCCCGTAAAGGCGCCATGAGCTGCCCATAGATTACCAGGTATCGCTGTAAGACTTCCCGGAACAGGCTTCCTTGGAGCCGAACGCGGCATGGAGGTTTGAAGGCGAGATATTGCCCAGCAGGTCTTGATATGGGTCAGGGGGCGGTTCATAGCCCTGCGCCCAGAAAAGAGATGTGGCGGCGTCAATTGCCTTGTCGCGGTCAAACTCACGGGGACGCCCTGTCCGCACCATGCTGCTGTTCCTTTGGAAAACTTTCATATTAAATGATCCAGAAGTAATTACCAGGATTTGCAGTCCTCATATAGTGGAACTGACCTGTATATTTCCCCTGCGCAGAAAGGGTAGATGGTGGCCGCTTGCCACCATCTGGTCTCGATCAGAATTCTTCGTCCTGAGAACAGGAGGTATTGCCACTCGGCTGTTCAGCGCGCGGGGGTGTCGCAATTTCTGCTGTAGTCATTCGCCTTTTCCGTAATTGTGAATCGAGACGGTATCGAATCGATCTTCATGACGCTAAAGAAAATATTCGATGAACCGCATGGGACATGAAATGATGGCTGCAGCCCGAACCACTGCCGACGTGACCGATCTGTGTGATCTTGACGCTGCAAGCCTGCTTGGCGCCTATGCCAGTGGTGAGGTCTCGCCTGTAGACGTCATGCGGGCAGTGCTTGAACGTGCGCATGCGTTACAGCCGGTTCTCAATCCCTTCGTACATATTGATGACGATGCGGCACTTGCCGCCGCGCGCGTATCCGAACGGGCATGGCGCGGCGGCCTGCCGGTGCGGCCACTGGAGGGGGTACCGGTATCCATCAAGGATACGGCCATGGTGAAGGGCTGGGTGCTGGGGCGTGGATCGCGGTTGTCCATAGGACAGGCACCGGCAACCGAAGATGCCCCGGCCTGTGCCCGTATCCGTGCGTCCGGCGCATTGATCTGGGCTTGTACCACGACCTGCGAAGGGGGATGGAAGGCGGTGACGGACACACCGCTGACGGGGATCACGCGCAATCCGCATGACCCGAGGGTTTCGCCCGGAGGCAGCAGTGGCGGGGCGGGTGCCTCGATGGCGACTGGATGCGGGCCGCTGGCACTGGGAAGTGATGGCGGTGGTTCCATCCGTGTGCCAGCAAGTTTCAGCGGTGTGTTCGGGTTCAAGGCCACTTATGGGCGGGTGCCCCAGTGGCCCATGAGCATCCACTATTCCGACTTTTCCCATTATGGGCCGCTGACCCGTTCGGTGGCGGATGCCGCACTGATGCTGTCAGTTATTGAAGGTTATGATGCCCGCGATCCGTACAGTTTCCCGCGCGCGGCACCCGATGCATTCACGGCAGGGCCACTGCCCCTGTCTGGTCTGCGCATTGGTGTGACGGATGATTTCGGTTGCCTGCCTGTTGATCCGGAAGTACGCGCGGCGTTTCATGCCGCGGTTGCTATTGCGGAACAGGCCGGGGCGGTAATCTGTCCCGTCCCGGCATTCGCGGACTGGCGTCCGGATTATCGCGTGCTGTGGCAGTCCCGTGCCTGGCAGGCCCTGAAGACCATTCCCGCAGACAGGATCGATCTGGTAGATCAGGAGTTCTGGGCCGAGGCGCAGAAAGGACGTGACCTTGATGCGCAGGTTATTGCGGATGCGCATGCTGCACGGGTACGTTACCGGCAGGAAGCGGGTGTCATGTTCCAGAATTTTGACATTGTCCTGTCGCCCTCCGTCTCCATCCTTCCGTTTGAGGCAGGAAAGACCGTGCCGGATTCCTCATGGCCGGACTGGCTGGAATGGGGTGGGTTTGCATTCCTGAATAACCTGACCGGACAGCCAGCGGCATCGCTGCCGATCGGTTTTTCCGCGACAGGGTTGCCGATTGGCATGCAGGTTGGCGGGAAATCCATGGATGACGTGACTGTCCTGCGCGTCTGTCAGACGTTGCAGGGACTCATGCCGGATGCCTGTAGTGTACCATCCACGCTTATGGCGAAGCTGGAACAGTCTCAAAACTGAAATCCGGACCGCGACTTAATTTGTGTTGTGCGGGGGATGACGGAGAAATTCATTATCCCCTGACGGCATTGCCCGGCCAGCCAGATATGCGGCCTGCAAATAATGGCGCAATCAGGTGAGCGCAGGGCGTGCTGCCAACGACATGATGGGAATATGTGTCATTTCTGGTAGTGACCAGAGGAAGTAAATTATTTATTAAAAACCCTGATTATAAAGTATAAATAAGTTTGTGGGTGCTGCCTTTTTTAGGTGCGTTTCCTGGAACTTTAAAGGAATATTTTAATTTTCGTGGCATTTCAAATACAGCCAGTCATATTCTCAATGATTTCCATAAGCTCAAACGCGTTCTGGGTGGCGGCGCCATAGGTGGTATTGTCATAAATCGTCCAGACATCAATGCCGCGCATGGCAAGCGACGTGACGGTTTTTGCTTGGGTTTCAATGGTTTCCCTTGCATACGCTGATTCATAAACGCGGGGGGAACCATGCAGCCGAAAATAGGCCAGGCCGTTCCAGCCTCCGGGCTGTGCCGCAAGGAATGGCTTGGCCGGATCTGCCGCAACCCGCGCTATCTGCAGCCTTTCCAGCATATGACTGATTTCTGGCATGAACCAGCTGGCATGCCTTGGTTCCACAACGATGGGGCCAGTAATTGTAGTTTTCAGGTCATGGAAGAAATGTTCGGCGCTTTCGCCGGGATAGGTAAAGCTTGGGGGAAGCTGGACCAGTATGGGACCGCGTTTGTCACCCAGACCACCGGTTTCTTCGGCAAAGCGTTCAATAAGCGCATGGCAGTCGATCAGACGGCGTTCATGCGTGATTGTTTTGGGCAGTTTGACGGAAAAGCGGAACGCGGGCGGCACGCTTGCGGCCCAACGCGCGTAGGTCGTGCGTTGGTGCGGCCGATAGAAACTGCTGTTGATCTCGACCGCGGGGAAACGCGCGCCATAGCGTTCCAGATGCGTGCCGACCGTGGGAAATTGGCTGGCAAGTGCGGAGGGGATTGACCAGCCAGCGACACCGACGCGAATGGACATGAACTATTTCTCCTGTAATCGGATAATAACGCAAGAAAATTACAAGACCATGTCGTTTTGAAGCCTGATTTTTTCAAAAATTATTTATTGATATATGAAATTTTTTAGTATCGCCATTTTTTTTGAATGGTACCTCTGAAGGTTTGTGAAAAAGCTTCGCCCAAAAAAATCTTTATTTTTTAAGGATGTTTCAAAGGCAGGCTTTTCGGAACAGTTTCCTGGTGCATGGGCTGCAGATTACGGTTCCACCGTGAAATCCAGTTCGTAAGTGGACTGATTGACTGAACGCTGCTGTCGCTGGATATGAATGGCCCGGTCATGGGGCAGCAATCCGTTGACCAGATAGACCATATCCGGGTCACTACCATGATTGGTATAGACCAGCCGATATGATCCCGGTGTCAGGCTGGTCGTTATATGAAAGCACAGGCTGATAACGCCACTTCCCGTCCGTAGGGTCGTGACAGATGGAAACGCAGCCCCACCGGTGGTGAGGGAAACCGGGTTACCGTTAATGGAAAATGATAATCCCTGCCTGATCCATGCACCGTAAGCCTGCTGTTCCTGTGGTGACAGGATGCCATCGCCATTGCTGTCAATCTGGTGAATGACGCCGTATGCCACATCCGCGCCGGGCGTAAGCCGCAGGGTCACGGCAATGTCCTGCCGCGTGATATCAATGACCGTGGCCTGCAGGTATTCATCCAGACGGTGCGCACCTGCCGGACTGCAGGTTGTTGCAAGCCCCGCTGCTGCCAGCAACATGGTCATGGCGTAATTCATGGCATGGTATACCGGGTGCCATAGTCGTTGGTGGGGTCACGATAGACGGTATGCACATGCATGGTCGGGTCGTCGCCCACACCCTGCGGTGAAAACTCGATCAGCAGTCGCGGTCCCTGAATACGGTAATAGGATGATCCGTTGCGGCCGGGCGCATGCGTGGTGGGGCCGCTCCATGCAAACCATGTATTGTCCAGATCGTCCCTGATTTCCTTCAGGCGTGGGACGGCATAGGCATCGTTTATGATACCTGCCCATTCTCCGATTACCCCTATCAGCAGGTCTTTCTGTGTCGTGGTCAGCGCAGAGCCTTTTATTCCTTCGGGAATGAGGGTTTCACCTTCATGTCCCGGTCCCTGCACCAGATCCTCCATCTTATATGAAAGGATGGCCTGTTTGCGCTGTTTTGCGTCAAGGGCATCCAGCAGGGCAAAAGCCCGGTCATTTTCACCTGCCAGAACGCGTACGCTCTTTCCATCCGCCTGATAGATTGCAGGTTGTGCCCCCGTCAGGGTCGGCGTCATGACGCCATGCATGCCGTCAATAACAATGTTAAGTCCCAGATGGTGGCCGCCAAACTGCACCATCCATGGGCTGGTCATGCCCGGTTCACCAAAAATCGCGATGGTGTAGACGGCTCTGCCGGACGCGAACGGCGTGCCGGCATCCGCCAGCGCCTGATCGCCTCCCATTATGTCCATTACCTTCTGGTAGCCTTTCGGGCTTAACACTGTCTGCAACAGGTGTAGTGCGGCGGTACGCTGGGCAGGTGTCAACTGACCCATCCGCAGTCCTGGTCGTAGCACGTCACTGACCGGAAAGTTGGACCACACCGATGTGCCATAACGTTCGCCTGTGAAACCGCCGGGTGGTCCCATGCCCGGCCCGCGTGCCGTGGGTGCGCTGACCTGCACGTCCGTTACCGGCTGGACGGGCTGGTCGGGGGCGCTGCGTCGGAAACGGGCAAGTGTGCCTGATTTTTGTGTAACAAAGGGAAACTGTAATTTCGCACGGCTGGCTGCATCGAATAGCCCGAGAAAAGACTGCGCTGCGGTGACGACCGCCTGTGTCTGGCGGGCGGCCGTATCTTCTTCCGTGCTGGCTGAAACCGTTGCCGCCTGGGCCGGAACCGTGCGGGCCATGACGGGTAGTATGGCCAGAAACAGTCCACCCGCCACCAAGGAAATCTTTTGCATCAGTCCCCTAACTTTTGCCATTGCGCGGAATTGTCATCGTGTATGCGAACACTGCCCGCCCCCAGTCATGGGATCAAGGTCTTTCCCTTTTGCGTATTTCCTGTCCAGAATGCCGCCTGTCGTCATGTCGGCGCCCTGTCCATGGGGGTGTTCCGGTACTGACCCCGATTATGTTGCAATGACCCGTCAGGAAACTGTCATGTCCCGTCCTGCGCCACTTTCGAAATCTTCATGCGGCCTGTCGCGCCTGTTTTTCCTGCTGGTGGCAGGGACAGCCCTTGCAGTACCGTTTGCGATGCTGGATACGGCGGATGCCCATGCCACAGGCTGCGCCGATCTTGCCCGCCGTGCCCTGCCGGATGCGACCTTCACCACGGTGGAGACGGTACCCGACGGACGCTGGCAGCCACCGCAGGACCAGTTGACCCGCATCATGTCAGCACCCGGCATGAACGTGGCCGGTCATCCGACACAGGCTCCCAATCCCGCTTTCTGCCGCGTGGCCATTACGCTGCACCCGTCTCCGGATTCCCATATCCGTACGGAAGTCTGGCTGCCGCTCAAAGGCTGGAATGGCAAGCTGCTGGGGGTTGGCAATTTCGGCTGGGCCGGTTCGCTCATGTATTACGGCATGGCGACGGGGATAGCCGAGGGCTATGCCGTGGCCAGTACCGATACCGGGCATGACAGTTCCACCCCCGAAGGGCAGGGGGGACGTTTTACGCTGGGTCATCCGGAAAAGATGATTGATTACGCCTATCGTGCCGACCACCTGATGACGGTGATGGCAAAGGCGCTGATCCGGAATTTCTATGGCCGGAAGGCAGTGCATGCCTACTGGATTGGCTGCTCACTGGGGGGGCTTGAGGGGCTGATCGAGGCCAAACGCTATCCCGAGGACTATGACGGGATCGTGGCCGGTGCACCGCCCAATCCGATCGTGAACTTCAATGCCGAACAGCTATGGGCCGGGTGGATGAGTTACCATAATCCGGCCCTGCGCGTATCGCATGACAAATTTCACCTGCTGAACGCGGCAGTCATGAATGCCTGCGCATCACCCGTAGGCAAGAAACAGGGGTTTCTGGAGGAGCCGGACAAATGCACCTTCACGCCTGAACAGTTGCAGTGCAAGGGGAAGAATACAGCAAAATGCCTGACCGCGAATGAGGTACAGGCCGCCAATAACATCTATCAGGGGCCGCTTGACCCGCAGACGCACCAGGTCATCTTCCCCGGCCCGGCGAAGGGGAGCGAGGACGGTTTTTCAGCCGACGGCAAAGCATTCCCCGTAGCTCTCGACCTGTTCAGATATGCGGCTTTCCAGAACCCGGACTGGGACTGGACAACGCTGAAATGGGATACGGACATACAGGAAGCCGCGCGCAGGGTCGGTCCACTGCTGCATGTGGATGACAACCTGACGCCTTTCTTCCGTCATGGCGGCAGGCTGCTCATGTATATTGGCTGGAACGACGGACATAACCCTGAACAGCTGGCTGGATATTACCAGTCCGTCCAGCGCAATGCCGGACCCGCAGGCGCGGATGCGGTGCGCCTGATTACCATTCCGGGCATGGGGCACTGTTATGGTGGGACTGCGTGTGACACATTCAGCAAGCTGGGTGCGATTGATGACTGGGTCAGCCACAGACAGGCGCCAGAACAGGTCATTGCGGCACGCGTGGACAATGGGCAGGTCGTGCGTACCCGGCCACTATGCGCATGGCCGAAAGTTGCGCGGTATGATGGTCATGGCAACATGGATGATGCAGCCAGCTTTGCCTGCGTGTTACCCGATGCCCATTAAGGGGCCGCCTGTAAATCGTAAAAGTTTTTGGTGCAGTTTTTTTTTTAGATATTCAGGGAATGCCGCCTTTTTGAAAAAAAAAGATGGTATCCAAGAAACTTTTATTATTTTTTCAGGTAATGGGGGCTGGAATAATAGTTAATAAATCCCCCTTGTGACATCTGTCACAAGGGGGATTTATTATTGCGGGCCATAACGGGACGTCATCCCGTCATTACCCACAACTGTCTGGTTCAGAACGGCGCGTCGATATCCACGACGTTGATCAGCTTGTGGTTGATGAACTCCTTGATGCCAAGGCCGATCAGTTCACGGCCATAGCCCGAGTTCTTGATGCCACCGAACGGCAGGTCGGCCTTGGGTGACAGCGGATGGTTGATGAACACCATGCCCGTGCGGATGGCGCGTGCCACCCGTGCACCGCGTGCTTCGTCCTTCGTAAATACGGAACCACCCAGTCCGTAAGGGGAGTCATTGGCGATACGGATGGCGTCCGCTTCATCCTTTGCGCGGTATATCTGGGTAACGGGACCAAAGAATTCCCAGTGACGGGCTGCATTCTTTTCATCAAGCCCCGACATGAGCAGCGGCTGGAAAAATGCGCCCTGTTCCGGCACCGGCGCCCCGATGATCTCGACCTTCGCGCCCAGATCCATCGCCCGCGTGACCTGATCGCGCAGGTCATCGGCGGCGGCCTGTGACGACAGCGGGGCCAGCGTGGTGGCCGGGTCCATCGGGTCGCCCGCCTTCAGGGCCGCAACACCTTCCTTGTACAGGGCAAGGAACTGGTCATAAACGCTATCTGCCACGATCAGGCGCTTGGCCGAAACACAGACCTGACCGGCATTCCAGTGGCGGCCGATAACCGCCCAGCGGGCTGCTTTTTCCACATCGGCGTCATCCAGAACGATAAAGGCGTCCGCGCCCCCCAGTTCCATAGTCGCCTTTTTCAGCGCCTTGCCCGCAATGCCGGCAATAACGGTGCCAGCCCCTTCCGAACCCGTCAGGGCAACACCACATACGCGCGGGTCGTTCAGGATCATGGCAGTGTGGGGGCGCGCCGCATACAGGTTGCGGAACAGCCCCTTGGGCAGGCCAGCTTCCGCCATCAGTGTATCAAAAGCTGCGGCACACTGCGGCAGGTTGGATGCGTGCTTGAGCAGCACGGCGTTACCAGCTGAAAGCTGCGGCGCGATAATGCGCACGACCTGATAGAAGGGGAAGTTCCACGGCTCGATCGCCAGCACGATGCCCAGCGGTTCGTGCACCAGGACGGGTCTGCCTTCCGCGGCGTTGGCAACCGGCAGTATTTCCGGCTTCAGCAGTTCTTCGGCATGATTTGCATAGTATTCGAAGATCTCGGCAGAAAGAATGACTTCTTTCTTTGATTCCTCGAACAGCTTGCCCATTTCCAGCGTGCCAAGACGGGCATATTTATCAATGTCACGGCGCAGGATGGCGGCAGCCGCGTTCATGACTTTTGCCCGATCGGCAAAGGATGTGTCGCGCCAGCTTTCAAATGCAGCGTGCGCTTCGCTCAGGGCCGTCTGTACTTCCGCGTCCGTCGCATCAGCGAAGGTTGCAACAACTTCGTTGGTATAGGGATTGGTTGATGCGTAAGCCATTTTGGATATCTGTCCCTTAATATAGCCAGTTATGCCCGGGATACGATGTGTGTCCGTATCCCGGTGGTATTTCAGTGGAAATCAGGCAGCGGCTTCGAGTATCCGGCGGCTGACATCCAGCGTGACATCACTGTTTTCACCCAGATGGGTCATGCCGTGATCTTCAAGCTGCTGCACCAGGTCGTTAATGCCATCAGCCCCGATGTCGTAAGCCGACAGGCGGGTCGGCACGCCAAGGTTTTCAAAGAATTCCTCGGTCTTGCGGATAACCGCGTCGATCCGCGCATCTTCGCTGCCTTCGGTCAGGTTCCAGACCCGTGCGGCATATTGCAGAAGCTTGGCGCGCTTTTCGGTGCGGCGCACCTTCAGCAGGGCGGGGAACACCATGGCCAGCGTGCGGGCATGGTCGATGTGGTATTTCGCCGTGATTTCATGACCAATCATATGCGTGGTCCAGTCATGCGGCACGCCCGCGCCGATCAGGCCATTCAGTGCCAGGGTCGCAACCCACATGAGATTGGAGCGCAGGTCATAATCTTCCGGTGTGGCGACGATACGCGGCCCGATTTCCACCAGGCTGGACAGCAGTCCTTCGGAAAAGCGGTCCTGCGCCATGCCGTCGACCGGATAGGTCATGTACTGCTCCATCACATGCACGAAGGAGTCCACGACACCGTTGATGACCTGCTTCATGGGCAGGCTCATGGTGCGCATGGGGTCGAGCACGGAAAAGCGCGGATAGACCAGTGGGTTGGAAAACAGCAGCTTGTCACCCGTGGACTGACGTGAAATCACGCTCAGGCAGTTCATTTCGGACCCGGTCGCAGGCAGGGTGACAACGGTGCCCAGCGGCAGTGCCTTCTTCGCCGCTTCTCCCTTGCTGACCAGAATGTCCCATGGCTCGCCTTCATACGGCACGGCGGCAGCAACGAACTTGGTACCGTCCATAACCGACCCGCCACCCACGGCCAGAAGGAAGTCGAGCTTTTCCGCCCGCACCATGGCCACGGCTTTCATCAGGGTTTCGTAAGTCGGGTTGGCTTCAATGCCACCAAACTCACGGAAGGTCCGCTTGCCCAGTGCCGCCCGCACCTCATTCAGCGTGCCGCTGCGTTCCGCGCTGGAGCCACCATACAGAACGAGCACGCGGGCTTCAGGTGACAGCTGTTCGTCAAGGCGTGCAATCATGCCTTTGCCAAACAGGACCCGAGTGGGGTTGTAGAATTCGAAATTCTGCATTTTCACACCTATTGGACCGGTCGTCTCTAATAGACCGGTCATCTATTAAAATCGTGGAACAGGGCACTCTGCCATGCTCCGGAAACTAGATTTCCAGTAGCTGCCTGCTTGCTGCCCAGGCATGATCAAACGGCGGAGAACTGTGGGTGATCTTTACCATAAGCGTCGAACCCAGCCAGAGCTGGTACAGCGACGCCGCCAGCACTGGCGCGGGTTGCCGTGTATTGCCAATGGACCCTTCCGCCTGACCAGTGGCAATGACTGCGCTGATCCGGTCAATGACCGTACGGGTGCCGACATCCAGAATGGCGCGCATCCGTTCGGACAGGTCCGATACTTCAGCCGCCAGCTTTACGATCAGGCATTTGTTCCCGATCTGCCCTTCGATATGGGTATCGCGCCAGAACTGGCAGTAGCGTGTGATCCGTTGTGCCGCATTCCCCTGACCGTCACTAAGGATATCGTTCATCTTGATCAGATAGTCATCGATGTAAGTCTGAAGCAGGGCTTCGCCAAATGCTTCTTTGGACTCGAAGTAATGGTAAAACGATCCCTTGGGAATGCCCGCGACATCCAGTATCTGCGCCAGACCGACAGCCGAAAAACCACGCTGGCCGATCAGCGGCCGGGCCGCTTCAAGGATGTGCTGCCGGGCAGCGCGATGTTTTTCTGCAATCTTCATGGGAGTGTATATAGGGCGGAGCGGCGTGGGTGTCCATGAAAAAATTAGACCAGTCGTCTTTTTCTTCGAATCCATCTGCTCAGGTCATATGCCGGGACATGATGTCCTCGATAATGTTCTCGACCAGATGCGTGGTGCGCGAAAGCTGGCGCGTGCGGTCATGCACCAGTGCCAGCGTAAGGTGCGGCACGTTTGCACCCACAAGTGGCACAAACGCCAGATCCCCCCGCATGACTTCGGACATCACATCCAGAAAGCTCAGGAAACAGATGCCGATGCCGGTTGTGACAAGGGAAATGATCATCTGGACATTATTTGCCCGTGCCGCAACGTGGGGGATAATGCGCCGGGTATCCATAAGCCGTGCGAAAACGGACGAAAGTGCAAGCGGCTGTTCCGGCACGATCATGGGGTAATCTGCGCATTGCGTCAGCCTGATGGCGGTATGTTGCGCCAGCGGGTGGTCGGGTTGGCAGACAAAACCAAGCGGAAAGGACATGCGGCGGATGATCGTAAGGTCGCGCATTTCTTCGGGGTCCAGAACCAGGGCAAGGTCGCCTTCGCCAGACAGCAGGGCCTGATGAATCCGTTGATTGTCGCGGATGTTCATGTTCAGCACCACGCCGGGGTGGCTGTGGTTCATGCGCGTGACCAGTTCGGGCAGGAAAGCGCGTGACAGGGCTTCGGGCGCCAGCAGGTCAACCTGGCCACGACGTATGCCCTTCAGGTCATCAATCTGGCGGTTCAGGTCATCAAGATCCCTGATCCAGCGCCGCGCACAGCCATACAGCAGTTCGCCCGCCGCCGTCAGGCGCATGCCGGTGGGCAGGCGTTCGAACAGCGGGGTCTGTAACTGTTTTTCCCCCAGCAGGATGTGCCGGTTGATGGCGGACCCCGCAATGTGCAGGTCCTCGGCCGCCCTGCGGATGGAGCGGTGGCGGGCCACAGCCAGGAAATAGACCAGAAAGCGGGAAAAGGGCTGCATGCGTTCTTATTTTGCGAATGAATAAGGATCAATTATGATATATCTGAGAGCGCGTCGCATGTGAAATGATCTTTCTGAAAGCCGCCGGACAGTCCCGGCCCGTTCAGGAGAACCGATCGTGACCACCACAGCCAGCATCCGTCCCGCAGAAACCCGCAGCCTTCCCCGCACCATGACGTTCGATATGGATGACTGGAATATTCTTGCCCGGTGCTGGTATCCCGTTGCCCTTGTGCGTGAACTGGGTGAACAGCCGCTGGGTGTTACCCTGCTGGATGCGCCGCTGGTGGTCTATCGGGCGGGTGAGGGTATTGTCATTGCCGATGATCTGTGCCCCCACCGTGGCGTGCCGCTCAGCATGGGGAAAGGCGACGGGCAGACCGTGGCCTGCGCCTATCACGGGTTCCGCTTCGGCGGGCAGGGGAAATGCGTCCGGGTTCCCGCCCACCCCGACAGCGCCATTCCATCAAAGCTGAACCTGCGTACCTATCCGGCAGTGGAACGATATGGCCTGATCTGGACCTGCCTGCGGCCGGAAGGGGATACGGTCGCCATTCCGCCCATGCCGCACTGGAATGACCCGGCCTTTCAGCAGATCAACTGCCCGTGGATCGATATTGCCGGTTTTGCAGGAAGGCAGGTCGAGGGGTTCATTGACGTGGCGCATTTTGCCTTTGTCCATACCGATACCTTTGCCGATCCCGAAAATCCCGTTGTGCCGCCCTATAAAACCCGCATCACGCCGGATGGGTTCGAAGCGGAGTACCGCAGCAGTGTCGGCAATTATCCCATCGGTAAATCCGACCGGGGGCGTCCAGGCTTTGAATGGCTGCGGCATTTCCGGGTGCATGTGCCTTTTGTCGCGACACTGGAGATTCATTTTCCCGATAACGGCCGCCTTGTCATCATGAATGCGGCCTCACCCGTATCAGCCCGCCAGACGCGTATGTTCGCGCCCATGTGCCGTAACTTCGACAGGGATCTGCCGCTGCAGGATGTGTACGATTTCAACCTGAAGGTGTTTGAGGAAGACCGCGCACTGGTGGAAGCCCAGAAACCGGAAAACCTGCCACTGGATCCGACGCTGGAGGCGCATGTGATGGCGGACCGTAGCTCGATCGCCTATCGCCGCGCCCTGCGCACGATGGGGCTGAGTCAGTTCTTTACTGCCTGAAGGAAGCCCGGCCATGTCTACCCTGTTTCCTGTCATCATTGATGCGGCAGCACCGGAGGGCGCCGGATGTGTACGCCTGCGTCTGGTTGCCCGCCCCGGTGATGACGCCCTGCCTGATTTTGAACCCGGCGCGCATATTGATGTCATGACGCCTGCAGGCATGATCCGGCAGTATTCCCTGTGTGGACCGGCTGATGATCCATCCGCTTATGAATTGTGCGTCAAGCATGAGGCGGATTCCCGTGGCGGATCGGACTCACTGTGCACGCAGGCCCGGCAGGGCATGGAGTTGCAGATATCCGGCCCGCGCAATGCGTTTTCCCTGCCACCGGCGCAGCACTACATTCTTGTCGCGGGTGGAATTGGTATAACCCCGCTGCTGTCCATGATGGTACGGCTGCAGCGTAACAGTGCCGACTGGCAGCTTTATTATTACGTCCGTGTGCCGGGCCAGGCACCGTTTGGGGATATGCTGCGTGAAAGTCCTTGTCGGGACCGCGTCCGGTTTAGCCAGAGCCTGAAAAACGGGTATCCGGATGCGCTGGACAGGCCATGTGCCGATACGGCGATCATGCTGTGCGGACCGGATGGTTTCATGAATGCCGTTTATGCTCATGCCATTGCGGCCGGGTGGCAGGCGGACCAGATCCATACTGAATATTTTCGGCCCACGGAACCGTCGCATGTCCTGTCAGACCGTCCGTTTGACGTGGTTCTGGCGCAGTCGGGGCAGACTGTGACCGTGCCTGCGGGGCAGAGCATTGCATCCGCCCTGCTGGCGGCGGGGGTGGACGTTTCCCTGTCGTGCGAACAGGGCATGTGCGGTGCCTGTGTCGTGCCGCTGCTGTCCGGTGAAGGGGACCACCGGGATATGGTCCTGACGGAAGAAGAACAGGGTAGTCATATTGCCCTGTGCTGTTCACGCAGTCGCAGTCCATCCCTGACACTGGATATGTAAGAAATTGTAAAAAAGAAAAGGTTTCGGAAGTCGCCTTTTCCTGAAAAGGCGACGTTTCATGAAGCTTTTTGAAAAAGCCTTCCCCGGAACGTCTGCATGATGTGCTGGATGCTGCAGGCCGCTTTTCCGTTCTGGGCGATCAGGGGCGTTGCCTTGCCTGTCCCGCATGACTGGCTGCATGATCGGTTTTTGACGTTACAGGATCCCTTCGTGCAGCCTTCTTCTACTGTGGCAACCGTTTCCGCCTATACACCCGCGACACGCATCCTTGTTTTCAGCGGCCTTATCCTGACCATGGTCATGGGGGCGCTGGATCAGAGCATCGTATCGACCGCGCTGCCCACCATTGTTACCGACCTTGGCGGGCTTGCACATATGTCATGGGTGGTTACGGCCTTCATGCTGACCTCCACCATTGCAACACCCATGTATGGCAAGCTGTCCGACATGTTTGGCAGAAGGCCGTTGCTGGCGTTCAGCATCGGGGCTTTTCTTGCGGCGTCCCTGCTGTGTGGGCTGGCGCAGGGCATGTGGCAGCTGATCGTGTTCCGCGGGCTTCAGGGCATCGGGGCAGGCGGGCTTATGACACTGTCGCAGACGGTGATCGGCGACATGGTTGCGCCGCAACAGCGCGGACGGTATCAGGGCCTGTTTACCGGGGCGTTCGCGGTCAGTAGCGTGGCGGGCCCCTTTCTGGGGGGCGTGCTGACCAGTGCGCTGTCATGGCGGTGGGTTTTCCTTGTCAACCTGCCGGTCGGCGGTCTGGCCATGGTGCTGGTCATGCTGGGCCTGCCTGCGGGTCAGCGCGAGGCCAGGCCCCGGATTGATTATGCGGGCGCTGCGTTGCTGAGTGTGGCGACAGCGGGTTTCCTGCTGCTGTTCAATTCGCTTGGCACGACACTTGCGTGGACTTCGCCGCTGACATGTGCGCTGCTTGGCGCCAGCGTGGCGTTTTTCATGCTGTTCATCCGCCAGGAACGGCGCGCACCCGAACCGCTGGTCAGTCTTGACCTGCTGCGTATCGCCAGTTTTTCCATCTGCGTTGCTGCGACTGGCATCATGTCGTTCGCGATGATGGGATCATTGGTTTTTCTGCCGCTTTACTACCAGCTTGTCCTTGGGCAGACCCCGGAAATGTCGGGATTGATGATGCTGCCGCAGGTGGGCACGATGATGGTCAGTTCGGTGGCGGGGGGGTATGTCTCATCGCGGACGCAGCGTTATGCGCCACTGCTTGCGCTGGGTGTCGGCATCGAATTCTCGGCGCTGACCCTGATCGCGCTGTGCGCCCATCATGGCGCGCCTGCCCTGTTCTTCCTGCTCAGCCTTGGGGGACTTGGCGTGGGTATGGGGATCGGCATGCCCAATGCAACGGTCATCATCCAGAACTCCGTGCCGCCCGGCATGCTGGGAATAGCCACGGCCATGATGTCCTTCATCCGCTCGCTGGGTGGGGCGCTTGGTGTTGCGCTGTCAGGTGGCGTCATGGCGCTGACATTGCACAACCGACTGCATGCCCTGCCGGAAAAGATTGATGTGACGGCATTTCTGGAAAAGGGCATGGCCGCCGTCCACGGGCTGTCGCCTGAAATGCACCTGCAGATACGTGATGCCTACAAAGCTGCGATCAGCGCCAGCCTGAGCGTCAGCAGCAGCTTCATGTTCGTGGCGTTCCTCATGATTGTCGGGTTGATGGTGCGTAACGGGCGGCCATCCGCCTGATATGCGGCACGGCTGATTCCGGGTTGCGCGATGACAGTGCGTGTTTTATTTCCATACGATCGGATTGAAACGGCAGAGGCACCGCATGGCGCGTCCCAGAACCATTGACCGTGAAAATGTCCTGGACTGTGTCGAACATCTTGTCCACCGCGAAGGCGTGGCGGCCCTGACGCTGGAAGCCGTGGCAAGGGAAGCGGGCATTACCAAGGGTGGCCTGCAGTACTGCTTCGGCAGCAAGGACGACCTGATTACCGCGCTGATCGACCGCTGGCTTGCGGCATTTGATGCAAGCGTCGCCCGGCATATCGGCCCCGATGCCGGTATTATTGACCGGGCGCGTGCCTATGTCCTGACCGTCAGCCAGATTGATGATACAACCCAGATCAGGATGGTGGGCATGCTTGTCACCTTGCTTCAGTCGCCAAAATATTTACAGAAGATACGTGCGTGGTACGCGGGGTGGTTTAACGGGTGCGATCCTGACTGTCGGGAAGCACGTCAGGCCCGCACCGCGATCTTTGCCGCTGAAGGAGCATTTTTTCTAAGGAGCCTCGGTTTTATGGAAATGGACCCGGGATGGTGGAAAACGGCCTTTGCCGATTTTCAGCATCTGATCCTGTCCGACCCCCGCACGCCGTGATTCAGGCCAACAAGATCATTCAGATCCTCCATGACATTTCGCACAGGTATGGAAAACATGACTAGGGAAAGTCGCCCGTTAACAAAGACCGCCTCATCTTCCGACGCAGTAATCCACGATATCGCTTCCGGCACTACTTTCCCCGCAGCTGGTATTCAGTCCGTGAAGGGGAAGGATAAATCCCTGCCCGCGGCTTCGGCGCTCCGGACAATGGATAACAGTCTGTCCCATGCAATTTCTTCCGCCTGTGACTGGCTGGTCGGGCAGCAGAAACCCGACGGGCATTGGGTTGGCCCGGTTGCGTCCAATGCCTCCATGGAGGCGGAATGGTGCCTGGCCCTGTGGTTCCTTGGTCTTGAAGATCACCCGCTGCGCCCCCGTCTGGGCAAGGCGCTGCTGGAAATGCAGCGCGAGGACGGATCATGGGGCACCTATTATGGCGCCGGGAATGGCGACATCAACGCGACGGTCGAATCCTATGCTGCCCTGCGTTCCCTTGGTTATCCTGCCGATGATCCCGCTGTAAGCCGGGCCGCTACATGGATCGCCAGCAAGGGGGGGCTGAAAAACATCCGTGTCTTCACGCGGTACTGGCTGGCCCTGATCGGGGAATGGCCGTGGGAGAAAACGCCGAACCTGCCGCCTGAAGTCATCTGGTTTCCCAATAAATTCGTCTTTTCCATCTACAACTTCGCGCAGTGGGCGCGTGCGACACTGGTGCCACTGGCCATCCTGTCTGCACGCAGGCCCAGCCGCCCGCTGCGCCCGCAGGACCGTCTGGACGCCCTGTTTCCCGGGGGGCGCGCGAATTTCGATTACGAACTGCCCGCCAGAGGCGAACGGGACCTGTGGGACAGGTTCTTCCGCACGACAGATCGTGGCCTGCACTGGCTGCAGTCCAGATTCCTCAAACGCAATACCCTGCGTGAAGCTGCCATCCGGCACATGCTGGAATGGATCATCCGTCATCAGGATGCTGATGGTGGCTGGGGCGGCATTCAGCCGCCATGGGTTTATGGCCTGATGGCGCTGCATGGCGAGGATTATCAGTTCCATCATCCGGTCATGGCCAAGGCACTGTCTGCCCTGAATGATCCCGGCTGGCGGCATGACAGGGGCGATGCAAGCTGGATCCAGGCCACGAACAGCCCGGTATGGGACACCATGCTGGCCATCATGGCGCTGCACGATGCTGATGGCGAAACCCGGTTTTCGCCGCAGATGGAAAAAGCACTGGGCTGGCTGCTGGACCGTCAGGTCCGGGTCAAGGGCGACTGGTCCATCAAGCTGCCGGATGTGGAACCCGGTGGCTGGGCATTTGAATATGCCAATGACCGTTATCCCGACACGGATGACACCGCCGTTGCGCTGATCGCGCTTTCTTCATGCCGTAACCGGGAAGAATGGAAAAAACGCGGGGTGGAGGACGCCATTCGCCGTGGGGTGAACTGGTTGATCGGCATGCAGAGTGAATGTGGCGGCTGGGGGGCGTTTGACAAGGACAATAACCGCAGCATCCTGTCAAAAATTCCGTTCTGTGATTTTGGCGAGGCCCTTGATCCGCCATCCGTTGATGTGACGGCGCACGTTCTGGAAGCCTTTGGCGTTCTGGGTCTGCCGCGCGACCTGCCTGCCATCCAGCGTGGGCTTGCCTATATCCGCGCCGAACAGGAACCGGATGGGCCGTGGTTCGGTCGCTGGGGTGTCAATTACCTGTATGGCACGGGTGCGGTCCTGCCCGCCCTTGCCGCAATTGGTGAGGACATGACGCAGCCCTATATTACCAGAGCCTGTGACTGGCTGGTGGCGCACCAGCAGGAAAATGGCGGCTGGGGTGAAAGCTGCGCGTCCTATATGGAACTGTCCGCGGTCGGGCGCGGCCCGACCACGCCATCGCAGACCGCGTGGGCGCTGATGGGTCTGATCGCGGCCAACCGCCCGCAGGATTACGGGGCGATCGCTCGCGGGTGCCGTTACCTGATCGACCTGCAGCAGGCTGACGGTAGCTGGCATGAAAAGGAATTCACCGGCACCGGATTCCCCGGTTACGGGGTTGGCCAGACCATCAGGCTGGATGACCCCGCATTGTCAAAACGGCTGCAGCAGGGGGCAGAACTCTCGCGTGCCTTCATGCTGCGCTATGACCTGTACCGGCAGTTTTTCCCGATCATGGCGCTCAGCCGTGCATCACGTCTGATGAAACTGGAAAAGTAGGTCTTCTGGCTGGGGCGCGTCCTCAGCCACTAGCCGGATCGAAAAATAGCGGTTTTCTGGCTAACGTTGCGCGGGACGCGTCCTGCTGAACTTTTCAGGCTGTCTTTGCGGCAGCCTGCCCCTGTCGCGTCCCGTCGTCGTCATTTCGTCAATCATGATAGGGCCCATGTAAACGGCACAACATGTGTAATTGACTCATTTACGGCATTATGACACACGTGTGTCATAACTGCATGTGTGTGTCATATGTTACGTGAAGAATATGCCGCCCTGACCCGACAGCGCATTATCGACAGCTTCATTGCCCTGCTTGAAGAAATGGATGATGTGGCAGTCCCGACGTCTGCCATTGCAAGGAAGGCGGATGTGTCATTGCGGACTGTCTATCGCTATTTTCCATCACGTGATGATCTGCTGCGCGCGACAGGTGACTGGCTGAATTCGGAAGTCTTCGGGCTGGTATCCGGTACGAATGAAAAGGAACTGGTGCAGGGTTTCCGTACGGCTGCGGAGAAATTCGACAGTCGTCCCAATCTTGCCCGTATCCTTGCCCTGACCCGCATCGGGCGCTCAATGCGCATCCGGTTTCGGAATGAACTGGCAATTCGTCGGCGTCAGGCATTGTGGCGTGACACGCCCGATGTACCGCCAGCGGCCAGGTTGCGGGCGGAAGCTGTCGTGGCCTGTCTGGATAACGTGCTGTCGTGGCTTACGCTTAAGGAAGAATTTGGCATGAACGGCAAGGACGCAGGTGCCGTCATCAGTTGGGCAATAGAGCTTGTCCTGCGCGAAACCCGTGCTGAAGCCAGCCGGCATGATGATACGGGACAGCCATGAATCCGGATCGTCAGCCAGGTCGACCGGATTGGCGGCGTGTCGCACTGGGCCTGGGTGTGCCGTTCATGGCCATTGTTCCTGTCGCCCCGTTTCTGGGATTCCTGTCGTGGACGATTATGGGGATTCCGGTCATCCTGGTCTGGATGTTCGTCTGGTTCCCGCTGACATCCCTCTGCCTGTGGCTGTGTGAGCAACGATCATGATGGCTGCGATTGTGGCGTGTGTTGTCCTTCTGTCGCTTGGCGCGGCCTGCCTTGCCCGATCGCGTTCGCAGCATCTGTCGGTGGAAACACTGCTGGTGGCGGACAGGGCGCTGCCTGCTCCCATGCTGTTTATCCTGACAGTGGGGGAAATCTACAGTATCGGGTCGATTGTTGCTTTCCCTGCCGGGCTGTACGCCCATGGGATCAGTTATGGATACTGGTTTCTGGGTTATCTTCTGCTGGCATTTCCGGTTGGGTATTTTGTCGGTCCCGCCATATGGGAACGGGCCCGGCGATATGATGCCTGCACGGTGCCAGAAGTATTTGGCAGGCATTTCGGAAGCCGTATTTTCGAACGCCTGACAGCATGGGGATGCATTGCCGCACTGGTGCCGTGGGGACAGTTCCAGTTTATCGGGCTGCGGGCGACGCTGGGCATGATGGGCCTGCCGGGCGCGCCGGCGGCGGGACTGGCGGGATGTGCGGTCATTGCCTTTGCATATGTGGCATTGGGTGGCATGCGCGCATCGACCTATGTCGCGTTTCTCAAGGACAGCCTGATGCTGTTCGGGATTGCGGCTGTTGGTGTGGCGGCAATCTGCGCGCAATATGGTGGGACAGGGGTACATGTCGCCCATCCTGTCGTGTTCCGGCAGCCTGCCGTGACGGATATGGTCTTTGCCGTCAGTACGATTGTCTATCAGGGTGTCGGGTTCTATTTCCAGCCATCCGTTACGCCGTACCTCTTTACGGCGCGTTCTGCACAGGCGGTGCGCAAAGCCATGGTGTTCATGCCGCTTTACATGCTGATGTATCCCTTTGCTGTATTTGCCACGTATTTTGCCGTCCGTTCATTGCCACCGCTACATAATGCGAACGGGGTGTTTTTTCATGTGGCGAACGTACTGTTGCCCCCATGGGTGGTGGCATTGGTCATGGCGGGCGCAGTACTGGCGGGATTGCTGGTTCTGGCCGCGACATCGCTGAACATTGCGGCGATGATGACACGCAGCATCATGCCCCGTCTGGCGCACGGACATCCGCGGCGGGCGATCAATCTGGGTGTTATCCTGTTTCTGGTGCTGGCGTTGGTGGCAACGGCGCATGCCCCCGCCATCATGCTGACGGCACTGAACATCAGCGGTTATGTCGGCATCCAGTTTGCATCGTTGTGGTTTGTTGTCCTGCTGGACTGGCCTGTTTCAGCGCGCGTCGCGGGGGCAGGGGTCGTGTGTGGGGCTGCAACTGCGATTGCACTGTTCGCCAGCGGCCTGTCCGTTGGGGGCATCAATCCGGGTTTTATAGGGCTTCTTGTCAATTGTGCGGTTGTGTTCTGCCCGCTGTGGCGCGGGAGGCGCGTTGCATGACGGCCCCCGAAAAGGATGAGCGAGTATGAATATGGATGCGATTATACGGAAGATTCCAAAAATTGACCTTCATTGCCATCTGGCGGGGGCGGTGCGGGCCACGACGGTCATGTCCCTGGCGGCAGGGAATGGTGTCGCACTGCCCATAACCGATCCGGATGCGTTTTACCGTTTTACGGATTTCTATGATTTCCTGTCCCGGCTTGAGATCATTGGAAAGTGCATCATCACGCGTGATGATTTCGCACGCATAGCCTATGAAGCGATGGAGGATGGATACCGTCAGGGCAACCTGCGCTATGCCGAGTTTTTTTTCAGCCCCGATTATCATTATCCCCATGGGGTCCGGTACACGACAATAGTAGATGGCCTGATTGATGGCCTGCGCGCGGCAGAAACGGAACTGGGTGTGGTCGGGCGACTGATCCCGGCCATCAACCGCGAACTGGGGCCGGAAGCTGCCATGACCATGGTCAGGGACGTTGTGGCCAATCCACGCGCGGAAGTCATCGGGATCGGGATGGATTGCGCGGAATGCAAGGGACCGCCCGAACTGTTCCATGATGCCTATGCACTGGCGCGCGCTTCGGGACTGCGCTGCACGGCTCATGCCTGTGAAGATAACCAGACGCTGGAACAGGCGCCTCCCCAAAACGTCATGACGTGTCTTGATGTGCTGGGCTGTGACCGGATCGACCATGGCTATAACCTGCTGGCCGATCCCGAACTGGTCTGTCGCTGCCGTGAACGTGGCGTGGCCTTTACGGTCTGCCCGCAGACCTGTGTGCCTGAACGCTTGGAAAAACGCTGGACGTCCCTGAAGGCCATGGCGCAGGCTGGCCTGTCCATGGTTCCCTGTACCGATGATCCTGCCATGTTCGCGACGGATATCGGGACGGCGTACGTTACGATGGCTCGTGTATTATCACTGGACGTGCATGCGGTGGCAGACCTGTCGCTGCAAACGATTGATGCGACATGGCTGCCGGATGTGGAAAAAGATGCCCTGCGGAACGACTTCAGACAGCAGATCAGATCACTGATCGGATTACGCGACGACAACTGAGTGAACGTCGCATCTTTATTGATGAAGGGTTCTAAAAGGCTGCGGTAAAGCGCGCCCCATAGGTTGCGGGCGCGGTCAGGATGTCCATCCCGTCGGTCAGTGCATAATCCACGACGCGGTTATTGAAGGCATTGTTGGCAAAGACGACAAGCTGGTTCTTCTTCCACGCCATGCCCAGCGTCAGGTCCAGACGGTCAAGCGAATGCCACGGGACATTGGTGATATCCAGCACGCCACCTGCCTCATGATGCCAGTTTGCATTGAACAGCAGGTTATAGGTGGGCGTTAAGGGATACGCCATTTCGGATCGTATGTTTGTTGTCCATGTACGCGTATCGGGCAGGAGCTGGTTGGCAACGTAACTGCCATATGACCGGCCGCCGGACATGCGGGCATGCAGCCAGCCCATATTGCCTGACAGTGACCACCAGCGGGTCAGCACAAGCTGGGCCGAAAGTTCCGCGCCGTATGTCCGTGCACTGCCGACATTGGCAAGATAATAGAAACTGAACGCGGCAGGCGCACGCGGGTCGGCTTCATCCAGCAGCAGATGTTTCTGTGTCATGTAAAACATGCTGGCATTTACGCCCAGACGCCCGCCAAGCCACTGCGTGCGTCCACCCAGTTCGTAATTGGTTGCTGTCTCCTCGCCATACGGTATCAGGGATGGGGTTGTCGTGGTCGTGCTGAAACCGCCCGCACGGAACCCGTTGCTGTACAGGGCATAAAGGTTGACGTTGTGGAAAGGGCGGTAATTCAGCTCTGCGCTGGGGCTCCAGTTGCCATAGGTTGCCGTGTCATCCAGCGAGATGTTCGGATAGATATCCCCGAACAGGGCGGCAATGGCCCGACCACTGACATCCATGGGATTGTTGTACTGGTTGTAGGACAGCGTTTTCCGGTCGCGTGCATATCGCGCCGTTGCCGTCAGGCTGACGGACCGGGTAATATGAAATGTGGAAGAAACGAACCCGGACCATGACTGTGTCGCAATACCTGATCCGGGACCCGGGGCATATTCGCTCTCGGCCTGCATGCCGGTATCGGGAAAACCGCCCCCGGGGATGGAGGAACATGTCGGGTCACCCCGTAAGGCACCACAGGCAACGTTGCCCCATATCCCCTGCAGAAGGCTCAGGTTTATTTTTGTATTGTATATCTGTTGAAATGAAAAATATTCATGGAAATAGGATGCGCCCGCCATAAAGGTCAGACGGCGGTTCCGGGGGGAAGACCACAGCAGTTCAGTATAGTAATTACGCGTATTTTCATGGCGGACAAACTGGTTCTGTAACGTAAGGGGATAGGAGGAAGCCGACAGGTCCGTGCGGTCCCCGTCCTCTACGGCATCCAGATGATAATCCCGATAGGAAGACAGCCACTGGAATGTGCCCCAGCGTGATTTATATGTAAGATCCTGTGAAAGGTAGAACTGGTGGTTATGGGAACGGTCGGGGGTGTCGCGGTAAACCGTGCCCGATGTTTCGTCTGCCCCGCTCTGGATCAGGTTGGCGACGCCATCGGGTGCGTAGCCAGCCAGGGACGGTCCGTGCACATCGGCATATTCCGCCATCCATGTCAGCGACAGGTTGTCATTGGGTACCCACTTTGCCCCCAGCCGCAGGCCCTGCTGGCGGTAGCGGTCTTCATATTCATGCAATGTGGCGTTGTAGAGTGATCCCCGTGGCTGGTCGATGTACCAGCCCGTCAACCGGATGGCAAAATGATGGGATAGCGGCACGTTGATTGCGCCCTGTAATTCACCCCGGCCATAATTGCCGTAGGACCCGGTCAGGTATCCCCCTGTTTTCTGTTCTGGTGTCGCGTATATCATGTTGACCGCACCGCCCACGGCGTCACGTCCGTACAGGCCAGTCTGCGGGCCGGGATTGACCTCGACCCGTGCGACATCGACCTGTGGGCCAAGGTTGGTGCGCAGGCCCCCGTCATAAATACCATTGCGGTACATGCCGAAATTGGGATCAGCGTTGTTGTCCACCTGCCGGATGCCACGGATATTGATGTATGTATTGATGTTCTGCGGATCAGTCGGCACCACGGCGTTCGGCACCATGTCCATGATGCTTTTCATATCCAGGACATCAAAGGTATGCAGTGTCTGGCCGCTGATGGCGGTTGTGGGGGCGGGGACGTCAGATAGCCGCTGCGACGTGCGCCGGGCTGTTACTTCCATCTGTTCGGCCTGTGGCCTGTCGTGTTCTATATGGGCGACAGGATGCTTCCGGTTTTTCTTGTGGGGAGACGGGGTTGCTGCTCCAGCAGGAGGCATTACGGAATGCACTGTCATGAAAAACAGCATGTATACAGGCCATGATATCCTGCATGCCTGTCGTTTCCTGTCAGCAGGAAAGGAATATCCAGGTATCATTCTTTAACGGGCATCCGGATGATGTCAGCGTCCATGCAGGCGATGGCGGATCAAGGTATGCGCGTGGCGTCCAATAGGGAAACGAAAAATGATAACCGCCGCGATCAGTTGGGGAATGCTGCACAGTACAGTGTAGCATGACAGCAGGCCGGTCAGTGGAAAGCCATGGTTGACCTGTCCGGCATGATAATGGACCCATCCAAGGATGATGAACCCCGCGCCACCGCCTATGGCAAGGGTGGCTTTGGTTACCAGTGTGTTCAGGGCATAAATGATACCGGATTTGTTGGTCCGTGTCTTCCAGATATCATAATCGATGACATCCCCCAATATGGCGGCGGGGGCGAAATTTGCAGGTGCGGATAATGCTCCGCCCACGGCTGCCAGCAGCATGATGAAGGGCAGGTTCTGCATGCCTGGCGCTGGTAGCAACGCAAGCGGGCGCGTTACTGCGGTCAGGATAATACTGATGGCCCATATGTCGTGGCGTTCGAGCCAGCGTTCCGATCGTTCCCATAACGGGATGGCGACAATGGTGGACAGGAAAAACACGATCATTATGACCGGAAACGCCCCGCCAACCTGCAGATGGTCATTCAGGAACAGGTATGTCGTGGACAGCCATATTCCCTGTCCTATGGCCCATAGGCCGATGGCAGAGAAATAAAGGGTGAGGGGACGGTTCTTTTTCAGGGAATGCACGAGGTCGGGTAATGTCGGCGTGCAGGTTCGTTCTTCGGGTGATCTGCCGGGAATGTAACGCATGATGCACAGGACGGCCGGCACCATGAGCGTCATATACAACCAGACAATGACGGACAGTGTTCCCTGCGTGAAACCCGCCGTGCCATAGACCCGGAACAGGATGACAGGAACCAGCCAGAAAATCAGGCTTCCCGCAACGGTAAACAGGCCAATGACCGCGTTGATGCGTGTGCGCAGGGATGGACGCGAACCGAGTTCGGCACTCCATGCGCTACGGGGAATTTCAAACAGGGAATACCCCAGATACAGCACGGAGGCCCATAACCCGTAATATATGACTGTCGTATGCGCAGATGGCTGGAACAGAAAATACAGGGCGATACAGCAGATGATGGCGCTGGCTACGCCCCATATCCCACGACCGCCCGTTCGGGTAGCAAGGCTGTCAGACATGAAGCCGATGGCCGGGTCCACCAGCGCATCAATGATCCTGCATAATGATGTAACCGTACCGATCTGCACAAGGGTGACAGCCGTATGGCTGGCATAGAAGGCCGGTATGAAAATGTTCATCGGCAGAATAATGAAAGCCGCCGGCAGGGCCGGAAAGGCAAAGAGCCATATCTGTGATCGTGTCAGCTCCGGTCGCGCGACCGGAGTTTTGGGAAGGGCTGAAACCATGACAGCTGAATCCTTACCCCTTACGCGGTCCGGTTTTCAAATCGGGCGTGAAAGGTACCACCTGCCCCGGATGGAGGAAAGGGATGGGCAGCTTCAGGGTTTTGCCCCCAGAACCCTGGCCAGATCACCTTTGATGAAAGCATCCAGAATGCCATTCAGGAACGCGGCGATGCTTTCACGTGGGTTGCTGGTTTGTGCAAACGGTCCCTCGATGGCATTGGCGACAAACAGGTTCGACAGGCCGCATAGCATGGCATACATCCCATAGCCGATCTGTGCCCTGCTTCCCAGTACCGCCATGTCGTTGGGGCCGAAATCATCGCTGATGGTAAAGACCTTGTAGCCGTATATAAGCTCCATAAGATCCTCGAATGCAGCGCCCGCCGTCAGGCGGTACCGGGGATAGGTATAGGCATCGGGTATATAGCCAAACATCAGGCGATAAAGTTGTGGATGGGTGTGCGCGAAGTCAACGAAATAGAAAACGGTTCGCTTCAATGCTTCCGTCCTGTCTGCGGATGTGCGACCGATATGGGCTGCCTGATCCCGGAAAACCTCGAAATAATCCGCGGCTATTTCAAGCAGGAGATCGTTCAGGCTTCCGTAATGGTTATAGAAGTTCGCTGGCGCTACCTTGACTTCCCGCGCAAGGCGACGCACCGACAGATCTTCCAGCCGTTCGGTTTCCAGTATCCTGACGGTGGCAATCCGGAGATCTTCGGCGACGTTTCCTTTATGGTAGGCTCTTGAAATGGGAAGTCATCCTTGTAGGCGTGGGCGGATCTGGCGAATCAATCCATATGAATGGGGCAGGGGGTGCTGGCCGACATGATCAGGACAGAACCTGCGGCTTATGACTGCACAAATATGGCAGGAAAAAGGTAGTTTCAGATACACAATTTTACATAGTCAAAGTCCCGGGTTGGTCCGTAATCTTTATAATTTCATTATGGCTGCTACCTGTAATGTCAATTTTTTAGGCCAGCCCTGCTTGAAAGCCAAGAGACGACCACTACCAAGGCTTTATGCCTTGCGTCCCGTCGGCCGGGTCAGGGCTTCATGCAATTCGTTGTGAATGAAGGCATCGATAATACCCTCGATCATTTCCTGCTGTGCCTGACCGGGGTCCTTGCCAAACAGCAGCTGGCCATCTGCCAGCATCATCGCCAATCCGTGCCCCATTGCACACAGGCCATATCCGATACGTGCGCGTTTCCGGGTGCCTTCAATGTCATGAAGGTGGAGCATCTTCTGGCCATATACAATTTCCAGCAATGTTGCGAACGCCTGTATCGCGGCGTTATGGTAGATCTTGTGGGAAATGGCGTTGGGTACAAAGCCGAACATGATCCGGAATGTCTGCGGGTGGCGCTGGGCAAAGCTGGCGTATTCCACCAGGGCGGCCTTCAGCGCATCCGTACGTGTAACCGTATTGCGCTGAAAATAGCGTAACTGTCGGGTGCATTGCACGAATGAATCGGCGGCGATCTGCAACAGCAGGTCGTGAACGCTGCTGAAGTGGTTATAAAAATTGGCAGGCGTCACGCCAATTTCCCGCGTCAGGCGCCGCACCGATACACTTTCCGCCGTTTCCCGATCCAGCAGGCTCCGCGCCGTGCGCAGCAGGTCCTCCGCGACATGTCCTTTGTGGTAACTGCCGCTGCGCATTGCAGGCGGAGTGGTGGTCTTCATGACCATTCCCTTTGCATGCTGTCCCATATGGGAAAGTGGGCACGCCGCGTCAGGACTGTCCGGTCGGCGTTCATGCGGGCTTCCGTACATCTTTGATGTTGATGATAATGAACAGTGTTCACATAGATTCCTATCTGTAAGGCGTCAAGCGGGGCCGGGTGCGGCATGACAGTCGCGAGAGGAACGGGTGGTCTGTCTATGGTGCTGATAATGAAACGAAAATATAGATAAGTGTTCTCTGCAAAACAAAAATATAAATACATCCTCCCATGTCTCGGGCAATGGTCCGGGTACGTCCTGCCAATGGGTATGGGAGAAAGCTGTCTTCCGGTCTCCAGTTTTTCTCTTGACAGAAGGTTGATGCAAAATTAACACCGTTCGCATTGTCCGGGTGTGGTGTCATGCAGCACGTTGGCGGCTCGTAAATGAATTGTTTCGGTATTGCGTGACGGGAGAGTCGGGCTGCCAGAATTCCCTTCTGGTTTTGGAAGTAAATGGTATTTGTTTTTTCGGAAATGTTTTGTTTTATTTCCGGTAAAAATTCACGAGTGCCTGAAAATTCACGCCGCTGCATCTATGCGGGTAGTAGAAATATCAGATATTTTTATTGTAGGGCAGTGGTATAGCTGACGATGTACAGAACAGGCTTCATGACCGGGAAAGTCGCCGGGTTACTTGCACGGACGGGGCTTGACCGCGTTCCGGTGTGGGTGCCAGTCGTACTGGGTGTGGCCATTATGGCGTTTGTCGGCTCGGTGACGGTTGACCCTGCGATGCAGGGCCTCATTTCCATTGGTACGGTTACGGTCCTGCTGTTTCTCAACCGGCGGCCGGGGCGGGGAATCACCGTCTTTCTCATGATGCTGTCCCTGCTTGTGTCGCTGCGCTACATCGTGTGGCGGCTGACCACGACGTTGCAGTTCGATAACTGGTTACAGACGGGACTGGCCCTGCTGCTGCTGATGGCGGAAACCTATGCCCTGGTGACGCTGTGCCTGAGCTATTTCCAGATGGCGTGGCCATTGCGGCGCAGGGAACACCCCCTGCCCGACGATACGGCGCAATGGCCGAGCGTGGATGTGTTCGTCCCGTCCTATAACGAAGAACTCTCCCTTGTCCGATCAACGGTGCTTGGCGCGCTCGACCTCGACTGGCCCGAGGACAAGCTGCATGTCTACATCCTTGATGACGGGCGGCGTAAGGCGTTCCGTGATTTCGCGGTGGCGTCAGGGGCGGGCTATATCATCCGTTCCGAGAACAACCATGCCAAGGCCGGCAACCTCAATCACGCGCTACAGGTAACGCACAGCCAGTTCGCGGTCATTTTCGACTGCGACCACGTGCCGACGCGGGGGTTCCTCAAGCGCACCATCGGCTGGATGATGGCCGATCCCAATCTCGCCCTGCTGCAGACACCACACCATTTCTACGCTCCCGACCCGTTCCAGCGTAACCTTGCAAGCGGGATGCATGTGCCACCCGAAGGCAACATGTTCTACGGGCTGGTACAGGACGGCAATGATTTCTGGGATGCCACGTTTTTCTGCGGTTCCTGCGCCATCATCCGGCGCGAGGCGGTCATGAAAATTGGCGGCTTCGCCACCGAAACCGTGACCGAGGACGCGCATACCGCGCTGAAGATGCAGCGCAGGGGGTGGGGGACGGCCTACCTGCGCGAACCGCTGGCGGCGGGCCTGTCCACGGAACGGCTGATCCTGCATATCGGGCAGCGCGTGCGATGGGCCCGCGGCATGATCCAGATCATGCGGCTGGACAATCCCATGCTGGGTGCAGGACTACGGTGGGAACAGCGGCTTTGCTACCTGTCGGCCATGTCGCATTTCCTGTTCGCCATACCGCGGGTAACGTTTCTGGTGTCGCCACTCGCCTATCTGTTCCTCGGGCAGAACATCATCGCAGCGTCGCCGCTGGCCATCAGTGTCTATGCGCTGCCGCACATTTTCCATTCGGTCCTGACCCTGTCGCGGATCGAGGGACGGTGGCGCTATTCGTTCTGGAGCGAAATCTACGAGACATCGCTCGCGCTGTTTCTCATCCGCATCACCATCGTCACCCTGCTGCAGCCGCACAAGGGCAAATTCAATGTGACGGACAAGGGGGGGCTTCTGGCGCGGGGATATTTCGATTTCAGCGCGGTGTATCCCAACATCATTCTTGCCGTGGTGCTGTTTGCAGCCTTTGTGCGCGGGATATTCGGCATCTTCTGGGAGTTTCATGACCGGCTGGCGCTGCAGTCCTTCGTACTGAATACGCTGTGGGTGGTCATCAGCATGATTATCGTCCTGGCGTCGATCGCGGTGGGACGGGAAACGCGGCAGACCCGCCACGCGCCACGCGTCACCGTCAAGCTGCCCGTCGCCGTCACTGACGCCCATGGCCGCAGGTTTAACGGTCATACGTATGACATCTCGCTGGGCGGGCTTGCGGTGAAAGGCAACTGGGCCACGGCCGAAATGGAAGGGACCGAGGTCACGGTCCATTACGACAATGCGCGCGACGGTATCCATGTCGGCGTTCCCGCGCAGGTCATGGGGGTTGGGCAGGACATGCTGCGCCTGCAGTGGATCCGGCGCGACCTGCATGATGAACAGCAGATCGTCAGTATGGTCTTCGGGCGCAATGACGCCTGGGCCAACTGGGCGGATTTCCCGGCCGACCGCCCGCTGCGCAGTCTTGCGATGGTGTTCCGCAGCATCGGCGGCCTTTTCAGCAGGCGCGGGCCTGAGGCATCGCGTCCCATGTCGGACGGGGGGGAGGAGGACCTTCCCGCCACGGAAGAAAAACTGGAGAAACAAAGCCTCGTGCTGAAACCTGTTCCCCGTAGCGTTCGTAACGGCGCTACCGCATCCGCCGCCCTGTTTGTCGCATTTACGGCCCTGGTGCCGGTCGCCATGGCCCAGGAGGCGGTGCCTGTGGCCATGACGCCAGTCGTGGACCAGACCGGTGTCACGACGGACGCCCCCTTCGGGGACAGCAATACCGGTAACGTCCCGGACGAGACGCCGGCTATCGATCCCCTCGCCGCCGATCGCATCAGCGATACGGAGGTGACACGCACCATTACGTTCCGCAACCTTGGCGCCACGACCGGTCCGCTGACGCTGCGCGGGTATTCCCCGCTGCAGGGGCTGGATGTGGTCGTGCCTGCCAACCGGGTGGTAACACATGCGCAACTGACGCTGTCGGGCGCGCTGTCGCCTTCGCTGCTGCCCGAGGCGAGCGCCGTGACGGTCACGATGAACGAACAGTATGTGGGCACCATCAAGGTTGATCCGCAGCATCCGCAGTTCGGGCCACTGACATTCGATATCGACCCGTTGTATTTCACGGGCGACAACAAGCTCAATTTCCGTTTTGCCGGGGAATACCGGCGTGACTGTAATGACCTGTTCAACGAGATCCTGTGGGCGCGCATTTCCGACCTGTCGCACATTACGCTGACAACGGTGCGCATCGCGCCAGAACGCAAGCTTTCGCGCCTGCCTGCTCCCTTTTTTGATCCCAACCTGCGTTCCACGCTGCGTGTCCCCGTCGTGATGCCTGCGACGGGGGACAAGGGGGCGCTCAAGGCGGCAGGGCTGATTGCGTCGTGGTTTGGCAAGGTCGCTGACTTCCGCAAGCTGTCCTTCCCCGTCTCGACCACCATCCCGTCTTCGGGCAATGCCGTGGAAGTGGGCGAAAACCTGGTTGTGGACGCCAATGGCGCGCGGCCAGCAGGGCCGATGGTGGCAGAAATCGCCAACCCCAATGACCGCTGGGGCACGGTGCTGGTTGTGACCGGGCGTAACGCACATGAAGTGGAAGTCGCGGCCCGCGCGGTGGTTTTCTCACCAGATACGCTGGGTGGCGTGGCCTCGAAGGTGGTCAGTGATGTCAACCTTGAGACACGCCGCCCCTATGATGCGCCTGCCTTCGTGCCGACGGACCGACCCGTGCGCTTTGGCGAACTGGTGGGGGCGGCGGACCTGCAGGGTGGCGGCTTCACGCCTGCGGGCATGACGCTGCCGTTCCACCTGCCACCCGACCTGTATACGTGGCGCGGCCGACCGTTCCTCATGAACATGTGGATCCGCGCGCCCGGCGGTCCGGTGGTCGATCTTGAGACGTCGCGCGTCGATGTCAGCGTCAATAACAACTACCTGCAGAGCTATACGCTCTCGCCGCCGGGTCTGTGGCGCAAATGGTCCGAACGCCTGGTCAACCAGCACACGGGGGCTACGGGCCATGTCACGGCGCTGCCGCCATGGCTCCTGTTCGGACAGAACCAGCTGCAGTTCAACTTTGACGCCCGTCCCATTGATCGCGGCGCGTGCCGCCGCACGCCGGGCGACATCCGCATGAGCGTGGATTCGGATTCCACGCTGGACTTCCGGCGCGGCCACCATTTTGCACAGCTACCCAACCTGTCCTATTTCGCCGAGGCGGCCTTCCCGTTTTCGCGCATGGCCGACCTGTCGGAAACGACCGTTGTCCTGCCTGACCATCCCGATGCGGGCACGGCCGGGGCGTTCCTTGACCTCATGGGCTTCTTTGGCGCCTCGACGTGGTATCCGGCGGCGGGCGTGGAAATCATGAAGGCGGATGAGGTGGAGCAGGCCCCGCCGAAAGGGGATATTGTCGTGCTGGGCACGGCAACACAGCTTGGCCGGGCGACGGCTGTGCTGGCCCGTTCCCCCTATGTGATCCATGACCAGCACATCACGGTGGGCCAGCACATGGGGCTGCAGGGGATATGGTACCTGTTTCAGGACCGTGACCATGCGGGGCTGAAAAATGGGGTGACGGCCAACCTGAATGCCCCCATTGCGGAAGCGGGGGTAATGCTGGCCGCGCAGTCGCCCTATGACAGCCAGCGCTCGGTCGTGGCCTTCATGGGGGATACGCCCGAACGTATTCATGACATGGTGCTCAGCCTGCGTAACAAGACGGACCTGCCGTCACTGCAGGGTGACCTTGTGCTCAAGAATGGCGACCAGTTCACCAGCTACCGCACGGCGCCGCTTTATACCGTAGGTTCCCTGCCGATGTGGATGCGTCTTGACTGGTACCTTGGCCGTCATCCCGCAGCGCTTTACCTGACCGGGCTGGCTGGCACGGGACTGGCCGCACTCGGGATCTGGGCATGGCTGCGTGGCTGGTCGCGCAAGCGGGTTGCGCATGACGACCTGACGGGGGATTTGTGATAGGTCATCTTCATCCCTTTCCATCATTACGACGTTCATGGCCGTCGGCATGGCGGCGGGACGCCAGTGCATGTGGCGGACGTCGTGAACACGCCTGGGTCATAATCGAAATAATCATGGTACGGAGACAGAACAGATGAGTGCCCTTCTCGCAGGCCTGACCCTGCTGATTATTGGCGACAGTCATGTTACCTACAAAGACACGCTCCTGTCCGTGCTGCCAGATGAATTCACCAGGCAGGGGGCAAAGGTCGTGACGTACGGGGTCTGTTCATCGACCGCCGCCGACTGGGTCGTGCCCAATCCCAACAATGGCTGTGGTGCCGCCGAACGTGTGGGGGATGCACCGATCGGTGCGCCCAACATGAAGCCTGCTTCCCCGCCGCCGATCAATTCACTGATCGAAAAATGGCACCCCAACGTGGTCATGGTGGTTATGGGCGACACGATGGCGGCGTATGGCCAGAATGCAGTGTCCAGGGACTGGGTGGATGAACAGGTCAAGACCCTGACCTATGCCATTGGCAAGACGGCCTGCATCTGGGTCGGTCCGACGTGGGGGCAGTTCAGCCCGCGTTATGGCAAGACCGACCAGCGTGCGACGGAAATGGCGACGTTCCTCAAGGGCGAGGTCGCGCCGTGCACGTATGTCGATGGTACGGCACTGCTCAGGCAGGGTAGCGTGAAGACGACTGATGGCATTCATGCCACTGCCGAAAGCTACAAGATATGGGGGGATGCGATCGTGCAGGCGACGCTGCCCGAACTTGAGAAGCTGAAGGACGCGCCGCCAGCGGCCGCGCAATAGGCCTATCCTGACGTGGTGGCGGCCCGGGATGCCGGGTGCCCGCCGCTTTGCCCGAGACTGGCGCAAGCCGTGGAAAGTATTGATGCTGCAACTTGAACCCATTCAGCCCGCGCCCGGTCGCTGGCGTACCATTGTGGAAAAGGATTTTTTCCCCAGGAACCGTCGGCGCGACGTCGATGGCCTGCGGGGACTGGCCGTTGTCCTTGTGGTGCTGTTTCATGCGGGATGGCTGAAGGGCGGCTTTATCGGTGTCGATATTTTCGTGGTGATATCAGGCTATTTCATGGGCCGTTCTGCGCTCATGCAGCACCCGTTCCAGCCGGTGCGCTTCGTGTGCCGCAGGTTGTACCGCCTGCTGCCAGCACTTCTGTGCATGATCGCAGTGACCTCGGCGGGAATGCTGTGGTGGGTATTGCAGAGCGATCGCGCCGATATCGCGAGCAATGGTGCATATGCGCTGGTGTACCTGTCCAATATCTGGGCGGCGGGACATGTCGGGTATTTTCAGGGGCAGGCCATGGCCTACCCGTTCCTGCATACATGGTCGCTGTCGCTGGAAATGCAGTTCTACGCCATCATTTTCGTCGTGGCACTGCTGCTGCCGGTGATACGGCACCGCAGGCTGCTGCTCCTGTCTGTGTTCACTGCCTCCGCAGCGTACTGCGCGCTGGCATGGTACTGGGGTGACGGGCAGGCCTATTATACCATTTTCGCCCGGCTGTGGCAGTTTCTGCTGGGCACGATGATCTGGATGCTGCCCCGCCTGCGACTGTCGTGTGGTGTTGCCAACCTTGTCTATGCCGTGGCCCTTGCGGTCATCGTGGGATCGGGGCTGTTCTATCCCCGCAGCTTTGCCTGTCCATCGTACATGGCAGTGTTTCCGTGTATCGCAGTCGCGGTCATCATCATGCTGCCTGACACGAAAGTGGGGCACAGGTGGCTTGTGCCGCTGTCACCGCTGGGGGTGATTTCGTATTCCGTCTATCTGTGGCACTGGCCGGCTATTGTCGTGGCGAATTATCTGCTGTTCTTTCAGGTACATGGTGCTGTGATGGCGGGTGTACTGGCGCTGGTCACGGTGGTCAGCCTGCTGAGCTATGTTTTTGTCGAGCGGCCCGCCCTTGATTACGAGGACAGGGTCAGCGTCGCTGTCCGTAACCGTGGCGCGGGCCTGCTGGTGGGTGGGTGCCTGGGGCTTGCGGTTGTTCTCGCCTTTATTTCCCATGTGTCCCGTGTCCATTAGGCGTGACATGACACGACCGCCCGGGCGCGATCCGCGTGACGGAGTGGCATGGCGTTTCGCGCCGGCTTCATGGGTGCTGGTACGCGGCGACATGCTGGGCTACCCGCGCATGCGTGAAAGCGGGCTGCGGCTGGCCTGCGCCATGATGGCGGGTCTCATCCTGTCATGTGGAAGTGTCAACGCGCAGGACGCTCATATGGCGATAACGGGTACCCCCCCCGATGCGCCGGTGACTGTTCCGGCCACCGGAGATGCTGTAGCAGGAACCCCGGCGCAGCCCGTTTCCCCTGCCGAAGCGCAGTTCACATCCACCATGGCGAGCAGTGCGCATCTGGCGCATGCAGCGGCTGTGCTGGAACTGCTGCTCAATCAGGGGTATTACTGGCTGGGCCAGCATAATCTGGGCAAGGCGCACGAGACGATCCAGCGCGCGCTGTCGATTGAACCGGACAATACCGTGGCCCTGTTCCTGCAGGGCCGACTGCAGATGGCCGAGGGCAGGTCCGCCCAGGCCAGGCACACGCTGGAGATTCTGGAGCGTATGGATGGGGCGGAGGGACTGGCCTCCGACCTGAAGGCGCAGATTCAGGCCGGGCCGATAGATCCGCAGGCCCTGGCAGAAGCGCGCGCGCTGGCGGCATCAGGCAAGATGATGCCCGCGATGCTGAAGTACAGGGCAATATTCAGGAATGGTGCCCCGCCGCCTGATCTCGCGCTGGAATATTACCGTGTGCTCGGGGCGACCGTCCTTGGCTATCAGGAAGCGCGCACCGGGCTGGCGGCGTGGGTGGCGCGCAACCCGCGTGACATTGATGCGCGGCTGTGCCTTGACCAGATCCTGACTTATCGCGTTACCTCGCGGCAGGAAGGCCTGGACGGGTTGCGTGCGCTTGCGCAATCCGATGTGTCAGCCCAGATCCGCAATGACGCGGTTGCGGCATGGCGTGACGCGTTGCTATGGGAGCCGATTACCGGAGAGAGCATCCCGCTCTATAAGGAATGGCTGGCCCGCCATCCCGATGATACGGAGTTCACGGTACGCCTGCAAAAGGCTCAGGAAATGCAGGCCGACATTGATGCCACCAATTTCCGCCAGCACGGTTATGCGCTGCTGGCGCGGCATAGCCTTGATGCGGCAGCGGTTGAATTCCGTCGCGCCGTGGCCGCCAGCCCCCATGATGCCGATGCGCTGGGCGGCCTGGGGCTGGTGGCTCTGGCCCGTCAGCAGCCGGCGCTGGCGCGGCAGTATTTCCTGCAGGCCATACAGGCCGACCCGGCAGCCGCGCCGCACTGGCGCGCGACGCTGAAGGCGATAGAGGCGGGTGGCACGGGCATGGACCCGCTGGTGGCGCGTATCGTGCAGGCCATCAATACCGGACATTACGACACGGCGCGTACCGACCTTGCCACCCTTGGCCGCCGTCCGGGCAATACGCTGACCGTACTGTCGCTGCAGGCGCTGCTCGAACGCAGCCAGGGAAACATGGACGAGGCCGAACGGCTGTATCGTGAAGTCGTGCGCCGCGCGCCGCGTAATGCCGAGGCATTGTTCAACCTCGGCATGCTGGAGGTGCAGACAGGTGGCGGCTCGGGAATGGACACGATCATTGCCCGCCTTGACCAGATGAACCCGGCGCTGGCGCGGCGGCTGGCTGTTGCCGCGCTGTCCGCGCAGGCTGACCGTGCGAAGGACAGCGACGGGCGCATTACGCTGCTGCGCCGTGCGCATGCACTGGAACCGAATGACCCGTGGATACGGCTCAAGCTGGCGCACGCGCTTGATGACGCGGGTGACCATGCGGCGGCGCAGGCCCTGATGGATGACCTGACCATGCCACGCACTGCATCCCCCGAGGCGCTGCAGGCGGGCATTATCTACGCCATGGGCCGCCATGACATGGCGACTGCCAACGCGCTGCTGGAACGCCTGCCCAGAACCGGTCGCACGCCGGGCATGGACAGCGTGGCCGAACTGATTGCGCTGGACCGGCGCATAGCCGAACTCAACCACCCGCCTGCCGCGGATAACGCAGCCATTCTGGCATTGGCTGACCGGCCTGATCCTACGGGTGAGCGCGGCATGCGTATCGCCGCCGCCCTGTTGTCGCGGCATGCGCCACAGGACGCGCGCCAGGCGCTGGCGCGTGAGGAAAGTCTGACGCAACCGCCGCATGCAGCCCAGATGCTGGCCTATGCGGGGATGTACCTGCGCATGCGTTCGTCCTTTGACACGACACGTTGCCTTGATGTCTTTGACACCATGGCAAAGGCCCATCCCGCCGATATCACGTTCGAACAGACACGTGCGCGTGACCAGATCGCGATTGGCCTTGCGGTCATGACTGCCGACAGTTTCGACCGTTATGGCCAGACGGCGCAGGCGGCACAGGTGCTGGCTCCCGTGTTGCGCGCCCACCCGGATTCCGTCGAGGCCCATCTGGCCATGGGCCGTGTGTACCAGACCCGGAACATGGCCGTGCGCGCGCTGGAGGAGGACGAGATCGCGCTGCGGCTGAAGCCCACAGACATCTATGCGCTGGCCGCAGCCGCGCGTGACGCCGGTGGATCCCATCATCTGGCGCAGGCCAGGGACTATGCCACACGGCTGGCCCATGAGGACCCCGACGGCCCGATGAGCTGGGAAGTCCGTTCCGACATTGAACGGATCGAGGGTAATTCGCGTGCGCAGCTGGTGGATGTGGAACATGCCCGGCATGCCCAGTGCAGCCTTGATGGGGAAGGGGAGTGTGGCGGGCATGAAAGCTTCCTGCCCGATTACCGCTGGCCCTACATCGACAGTGAATATCTCGACCTGCATGGCGCGACCCTTCCGGCGAGCTACCATTACATCCCCGAGGACGACAGCCCCGAGGCAATGGACCGGCAGATCGTCTACCTGCGTGATTCCATCTCGCCGCAGTTCGACGCCAATACCTACGCGCGCAGCCGCACGGGGGTTGCAGGGCTGGGGCAGCTTACGGAATTCGCCATACCCATCACCGCTACCCTGCCGTTTGAATCGTGGGAACACCGGCTGTCATTTTCCGTGACGCCAACGTTGCTGTTCACGGGCGACCCGCTGAACAACGCCTATTCCGCCCATCAGTTCGGGACGGTTGCGGTCAATGGCGCGCAGCCATGGGGTTATCACCATTATTACACGCAGGGCGTGGGGCTGAGCCTGAATTACGTCAATCACTGGTTCTCGGCCGATGTGGGGTCTTCTCCGCTTGGCTTCCCCATCACCAATGTAGTGGGCGGCCTGGAATTCGCCCCGCGCCTGACCCGCAACCTGGGCCTGCGCATAAGTGGCGGGCGGCGGATGGTGACGGACAGCGAACTGTCCTATGCGGGGGAACGTGATCCGGGCACGGGCAAACTGTGGGGCGGGGTGACGCGCCTGTTTGGCCATGGCGCGCTGGAATGGTCCGCGCCGGGATGGAATGCATATGCGGGTGGTGGTTTCGCCTATCTCAGTGGGACCAACGTCATAGGCAATACCGAGACCGAGGCCGGTGCGGGCGGCAGCGCCACCGTATGGCAGTGGCATGACCGACAGTGGCTGCGTGTGGGCCTGGATCTCATGTATTTCGGGTATAAGCGTAATGCCTACTTCTTTACATGGGGGCAGGGCGGATACTTCTCGCCCCAGCAGTATTATGGTGCCATGATACCAGTAGAATGGTCGGGACATAACAGGCGCTGGACGTGGTTCCTGCGCGGGGAAGCGGGATACCAGTACTACCACAGCAACGGCGCGCCGTATTTCCCGACCAGCAATGTGCTGCAGGCCAGGGGCAATGAAAACCAGCCCAGCTATTATGGTGATGAAGGGGCAAGCGGTCTTGCGGGCAATATGCGCGGGCGGCTTGTCTATCAGGTGGATCACCGGCTGCGCGTGGGGCTGGAAGGCGGCTACAGCCGCGCGGGCAGCTGGTCTGAGGCCAGCGGCATGTGGATGGCACACTACACCCTTGATGGTCAGTAGCGGCATTATCCTTCAGTGCCGGGATGCCTGCACGGTCCCATCACCTTTTGGTAAGGGCGTGACATGAACATGCGCGGACAGGTTGCAGCTATCCTTACGGGTATCGTTGCGCCATTGCTTCCGGCACACGCGCTGGTGGCGGGATGTAGAACGGCATTGTCATAGCCGACCATGCCCACCACCAGCGGAGACGCAGGCATTTGCCGCGTCCGCAGCCGTGGCAGGGGATTACATGCCGCAGTTGCGTGCTGTCTTTATCGCCATTGGTGATAGCGGCACCGAAGGTTTCCGCGTGTATGATGGCCGTAACTGGCCTTACCTCATGCAGCGTTTCGCGCGTTGGCAGAGTTACGATTTCGCAGTGTGTCAGGGGCAACGACGCGGCAGAAGCTGGACAGGCTGCCCGCTTGTCGAGAGCGTGGTCCATGGTGCCGTGCACAAGGTAGCTGTTGTCTTTGGCGGCTATAATGACCACCTGCCTGCCTACAATATTTCCGCTACTGAAACGGTGTGTAACCTGGCACTGATTGTCAGTCGCCTGAAGGCAGCAGGGTATACTGTCGCCATTATTGACGAAGCCCAGACCGGAGGCCCCCCGTGCAGCCATTTACGACGCCATTTGACATCATCATCGATCTTTTCGCCTCCGGGCCGTCCCTTGCCAACGTTCTTGATCACCAGACATGGGCCCCAGATACAACGCATGCCAACCAGCAGGGACATGAGATAATGGCGAAATATGTATGGGATCGCATCGGGCCCCTGCTCAGTAAATAAATGCTCTCATGACACGGTGATAAATTAACGTATTCCGGCACATGGGAAGAAATGCTGTCGATGTCTGATCGGGACAATCACGGATTGTTCTAAATAAAACTTCTGGACGCCGCCTTTTTGCAGGGCCTGTTGGGAATTATCTTGAATTAATGATTGCGCCAACGAGATAGATCATGGCTTCGAATGATCTGTCTGTTTTTTCGCTGCGCATGGCGATGCGCTTGAACTCCTTGAGTTTGCAGAAGAAGTTCTCAATGAGATGGCGTGCTTTGAACAGGCCCCCATCGAACGGGCGTCTGTCGAGGCGGTTTTTGCGCTGAGGAATGACCACACAGGCCCCTTGCGCGTGTAGGGCGTCCACGATCCAGTGGACGTCAAACGCTTTGTCAGCGAGAATCCCCTTGAAATCCGCCGGTTCGAGAAGGGGGGCAACCCCGACCGTGTCGTAATGCTGGCCGGGGATAAGCGTGAAGCGGACCAGATTGCCCAGGGCGTCGGTCATGGCGATGATCTTGGTCGACCACCCCGTCACACTGCGTCCTATCGCCTGATTCCGGGTCCCCCTTTTGCGCCCTGGCCGTGGCGATGAACCCGAATTACCGTACCGTCAATCATCGCGTATTCCATATCGGCATCGTCAGAGACAGCGTCAAAAAGCCGTTTGAAAACACCGGCTTTCATCCAGTCACTGTAGCGCGAGTAAACCGAGTTCCAATGTCCGAAATACGTCGGCAGGTCCCGCCACGGACTACCGGTCCGGGCGATCCACAGGACCGCCTCGATGAAGAGGCGGTTATCCTTCCCGCTGCGTCCCTGATCCGTCTTCTTGCCAAGGCACAGCGGTTCCATTTTCGCCCATTGGGCATCCGTCAGTATGAAGCGATCCATATCGACTTTGAATCATATTTAGAGGATCCAAAAAAGCATAATTCCCAACAGCTCCCAAAAAGACGGCGTTTTCTGAGAGCCTGATCTGCGGGTCAGCATGCGGATTGAGGCGATCAAAGTCCACGCTGTTGACGAGGCTATGGACTTTTCCCAGTCTTTGGCGAGCCGCCTGCAGCGACCGAGCCAGGCGAATGTTCGTTCGACCACCCAGCGGCGAGGCAGGATTTCAAAGCCCCTGGCTGTGTCTGATCGCCTGATGATTTCGACCGTCCATTTTCCCATGCTGGCGAGCGCGGATCGCAGTTTATTACCGGCATAGCCGCCATCGGCGAAGATGTGGCGCAGCCATGGAAAGTGTTTGCGTATTGCCGCCAGGACATCGACAGCCCCGTCACGATCCTGAATGTCAGCGGCATGAACAAGGAGGAAGATCAGGAAGCCGCAGGTATCCGTCAGAATATGGCGCTTGCGACCTTTGACCTTCTTTCCAGCGTCATAACCGGAAATTCCCCCACTTTCCGTGGTTTTCACCGACTGGCTATCAATCACGCCCGCGCTCGGGGAGGCCTCACGCCCTTCGATCTCCCGCAGGTTCATGACCAGTACCGTGTTCATTGCTTCGAACAGTCCGGCATCACGCCATGCGTAAAAGTAGCGCCTGACGGTCGAGACCGGTGGAAAGCATTTCGGCAGCAGACGCCACGCACACCCACCCGAAGCGATATAGAGTATCGCGTTTACAACCTCGCGCATATTCGCCGTGCGAGGCCGTCCGCCCCGTTTCGCCGGGGGCACGAACGGCATAATTAAAGCCCACTCGGCATCCGTCATATCCGATGGATATCGCAATCCCTCCCGGCTATGTTCGTGTCGGGCAATACCAGTCCATGCCACCATTCACTCCATCTCTTCGCAAAGACGGATGAATCACAACATGCTGGTATTGTTCAAAACTTTCGGATCAGGCTCTTATTACTGATCGACAAAAGGAAATCAAGTTAGAGACCATATTCGAGGAGAAGTGATAAGGGAGAGGAAATATTTATAATGTGATACATACATTGTTGAATATCATTTTTTCATATTTCAATATTGAACATGTTTACGAATTTCATTTTCATGTCATTTTATATAAACATAAAGGTATAAAATGTCTAGGCCGGCAAAAATAGAAATAGCAGCGGTTAATATTAGAATACCGTCCGATAGAGAGAGGAATTATACTAATCTTGTTGATTGTTTATATAAATTAAGAAGGGGAATTAAAGTATTTGGAAATACATATATCGCTATAACCCACTTTGATAGAAATACTGGAATTGGAGTAGTATCAAGATACGATGAAATTGATATAGATGATGACTGGTTCGATATTGAATATTTTAGGGAAGCTTTACCTGAAAAGATTCAGGATATATCTATACCAGATGGATTGAGGCCACATCATTCAGCTTTTTATTTTATTCTAGATAGTGATTTGCATACAATATTTTTTGAGGTGTACGCAAATTCAAAGACTATTAGCACAAAATCTATAGAATTATACTTTTCAGGAATTCTTAAGGAAGGAGATGTTGCATCTACGTTTGGCCATGTTGAGGCGGATATTATAAAAAACTATGGAGAAATTGAAAGGATACTACATTTATCAAATCTTAAAGAATTAAAAATAACCATAAAAAGACCAAATTGTGATGAAATTACAGAAGAGTTAGAGAAAGAGATCGAAGAAGCGCTTTTTGAACAGAATGGAGATAAGTACGTTAGTGCGCTCTATTCTGACGAAAGTAATTTAATACCAAATAAAAAAACGCAGGCATTAGCTTATGTAGCTGCCGAGAATGGAGACGTTGAGGCAAAAAATATTGAGAATGGTTTAGTCGTACCGCACAGCACAAAAGAAAAGCCGATGAAAATGGCTGATTCTTATCAGCCAGACGATCTATCTGAGAAAAATGTTTTTATTGCTTTAGCCACGGCAATGAGAGAACTGATTTACAAAAAGCGACATGCTCGATTAGGTTAAAAGAATGGGGGAAATATGATTAAAAACTTGAAGTTGCTCTATGGCGCGTATGGTGGGTGGAGTTCTTTTTTTGCATCACCATACCCATATGTGTCTTCTGTGCTGACGTGTGCATCTTGGAATTCACTGCAGGATGGCTCATGGGCGTCTGTTACATCATCAATCATGCCCTCTATTACAGGTTTTTCTATAGCGTCATTTGCAATTATTATTTCTGTTTCGGATGAGCGATCAAGAAGGGCTTTGATGATAAAAAGGAGAGGGGATTATTCCCCTCTTGTTAAATTATCAAGTTCAGTTTCTCATGCGGTTATTGTTCAAACTGTCTCTTTATTATTTTCTGCATTTTTCCAAAATGCAAAGATTATTGATCTTCACAATTCGGATTATCCTTGCATTTTAAATTTTTTGTTTTATTTATTTTCTACTATTGGAATATTTTTTTTATTTTATGGTTTGCTGCTTGTTGTTGCGGAGATATTATCAATTTTCAAATTTTTAACTATCCTGTCAAACATAGAGGATAGGCTGGTTAAAAAACAAAACACCCACTCTAATCCGCAAGATACTGCATCTTAAAATGCATATATTATATTAGCCGTGTGTTAGATCCTGATTCGAAAGTTTTTCAGCACTGACAATGCTTTGCAGTTCTGTGGGTCAGCATGCGGATTGAGGCGATCAAAGTCCACGCTGTTGACGAGGCTATGGACTTTTCTCAGTCTTTGGCGAGCCGCCTGCAGCGACCGAGCCAGGCGAATGTTGTTCGACCACCCAGCGGCAAGGCAGGATTTCAAAGCCCACTCGGCATCCGTCATATCCGATGGATATCGCAATCCCTCCCGGCTATGTTCGTGTCGGGCAATACCAGTCCATGCCACCATTCACTCCATCTCTTCGCAAAGACGGATGAATCACAACATGCTGGTATTGTTTAAAAACTTTCGGATTAGGCTCTGAAGTTCTTTGAAAAAAGCTTTACCAAAGACTTTTATTTTCAGAAGGGCCGGGACGTAATCCGCCGCGCAGGGGACGGTGTCGTATCCACCGCCGGGGTCAGGTCCTGTGCCTGCGTGGCTGGTGTCTGCCGGTTTGTGGCGGGGGTCAGCCTCGCGGTACAGGTGGCATCGCCACGGGTCGCCACCTGAACGACGGGGGCAGAATTGCCGTTGCTGGTGCTGGTCACTGTCTGGCTGCACGGGATGCCATTGCTGCCCCATGATATGGTCGTGACGCTCTGGTACATGCTGCCCTGTCCGTGAGCGTTACGGGTATCAAGGGCAGGAGTAGGCAGGGCGGCAACCGGGCTGGACATCGTCTGGTCCATAAGGTGCATCATCTGCTGCTGCCGTGCTTCCATCGCGGCGAATTCACGATCCATCATCTGGTCGATCGCATCGAATGCGGGGCGCGCTGCGACCTGTCGGGGAACAATGATGTCCACCTTGTGCCCGCTGGCATCAATAACCGTGAGCGTCTGGGCCAGTGCAGGGTGCGTGGCAAGGCTACCCCCAATCAGTGCGGTGGCAAGGGCGCAGAGCGTGCCTGTTCTGACAGATTTACACATAGGCATTTTCCCAATCCTCCATCAGGAAAAAATCATGGGTATGGTTTTACACGACCATGAAGGGTCCCTGGCTGCATCCTGATAGGTGAAAGGATCAGGCCCTTCCCGGACACAGGATACATCCATGAATCAGAATATAGGGGCTGGAATACGCCGCGACAATTCCCTTCGTCACGCTGCGTAGACTCCGTGGTGGATCAGAACCAGCTTCGAATGCCAAAGGTAAAGCGTAGCGCTCCTGTCTCCTCGTGCTGGTCATGCACGATCCTGCGGGCCTGTGTCAGGTACCCGGCATAGGATACCGCGACGTATGGTGCGAATTTGCGCCAGACTTCATACCGCAGGCGCAGTCCCGCATCGACATCCGACAGGCCCGCGCCAACCTGCCGCGCGGGATCGGACTTGGTATAGAGGTTGAATTCCGCCTGTGGCTGCAGGATCAGCCGGTTGGTCAGAAGGAAGTCATACGATCCTTCAATCCGGGTGGCGAACCGTCCGCGGTCGCTGACATAGGCGGTGGCCTGAAATTCGAATTCATACAGCGCCAGTCCCTGTACCCCCAGTGCGCCCCATGTGCGCGTCGGCCCGTCGTCAATATCGGCGCGCACACCACCCTGCACATTGAAATAGGATGAAATCGCGCGGCTGTACAGCAGTTCATGGTCCCCGTCATGCAGGTGGCCGTGTTCAAGTGTACCTTCGGTTTTGAGCCAGACCCGGTTGTAATCCGTGCCGTACCATGCTTCGCCATCCCAGCGGAAATCCGAACCACCGGGGGCGTACCGTCCTTCAAATTCATCAAGGATACCATGAAAATAGCTGGCATGGTCCATGACCGGTTTCATGTTGCCCAGATATACGACCGGTGTGGATGACGGGGCATCAGCCGCGTGGTAAGCGGGCTTCGTATTCTGTGTTGTCGTCGTCGTGGCAGTGGCGGAGGGGACCTGCGCCAGCGCAGGCGTACCCGTGATGCACGTGATGCAGCCTGTCAGGGCTGCCAGAAGAGATGCGTTCCTCATGCCACGATGACCGTGCGGAACATGCCCAGTTCCATATGCAGCATAAGGTGGCAGTGATACGCCCACATGCCCGGCGCATCGACCGTGACAAGATAGCTCAGTCGTGATCCCGGTTGTGAGATGAGGGTATGTTTGTAGGGGCGGTAGTCACCCTGGCCATTTTCCAGTTCGCTCCACATGCCATGCAGGTGGATGGGGTGTTCCATCATGGTATCGTTGATGAGCGTGAAGCGCACCCGTTCACCCAGTTTCAGGCGGATTGGCCCGGATTCAGAAAACTTCCGGCCATTGAAGCCCCATATGTAGCGTTCCATGTTGCCGGTCAGGTGCATGATGATTTCGCGCGATGGCGGGCGCGGGTCGGTACCGGGGCGGGTTGCGCGCAACTGTCGGTAATTCAGCACGCGGCGCCCATTGCCTTCCAGCCCGTCACCGGGGCTGTCCAGACGGTCCACTGGCATTCTGGCGACATTCTGGTTTTCGGCATTGATGGGAGGAGGACCGGGATCATCCACTTCCATAACCGGCGTTGCGGGCGTGGCATGGTCCATGTGGTCCATGTGGTCCATGTGGTCCATGTGGTCCATGTGGTCCATGTTCCCATTGTCCATGTCTGACATGTCCATGCCGTCCATCGGGGCATCTTTTTTCGACATGCCGGGCATATCCATACCCTTCATATCTTTCATGCCCTGCCCTGGTTTCATGTCGCCCATCCCCATGTCGACCATGGTGCGTACTGGGCGCGGGTCCATGGGGGGGATGGGACCGGTCATGCCGGGCTGCGGGGCCAGCGTGCCACGGGCGTAGCCGGTGCGGTCCTCGCTCTGGGCAAAGATCGTATAGGCCCGGCTGTCGCGCGGCTGGATGATTACGTCATAGGTTTCGGCCACGCCGATGCGGAATTCATCCACCGGCACGGGTTCGACATCATTGCCATCCGCCTGCACCACCAGCATTTCCAGACCGGGTATGCGTATATCGAAAAACGTCATGGAGGCCGCGTTGACAAACCGCAGCCTTACCCGTTCCCCGGGAGTAAACAGGCCGCTCCAGTTCATGTCCGGCGCATGCCCGTTCAGCAGGTAGGTGTAGATGATGCCCGTGACATCGGAAATATCGGTCGCGGCCATGCGCATGCGTGACCATTGCAGCCGGTCCTTCAGCGCCGCGCCGACGCTGCCCGCCATCCGGGCCTCATGCGGCAGGGACGCCAGCGTGCGTTGCCGGAAAACATAATAATCATCCTGCATCTTGAGGTTATTGATCATGTCCATGGGGGACACGTCGGTCCATTCGGACAGTACGACGACATAATCCCGCGCGCATGCATTCGGGTCGGGACGGCGGGGGTCAATGATGATGGCGCCGTACAGACCCTGCGCTTCCTGCATGCCGGAATGGCTGTGGTACCAGTAGGTTCCGCTCTGCTGTACGGGAAAACGGTAGGTAAAGGTTTCACCGGGGGGAATGCCGGTAAAGCTCAGTCCTGGTACGCCGTCCATGTTGGCGGGCAGGCGGATGCCGTGCCAGTGGATGGAGGTCTCCTCATCACGCAGCGTATTGGTGACGTTCAGGGTCACGTTATCCCCCTCCTGCCAGCGCAGGACGGGACCGGGCACGTTCCCGCCGATACAGGGGGCGTGCAGGACCTTGCGGTCGATTTCGATACGCCTGCGACCGACATGCAGGTTCCATGTCGCACTGGCTGCGGCAGGTACCGTGCCCGGAGCGATGGTTGTGACGGGGCTGGCGGAAGCGGGTACGGGCAGGGCGGCAAGCAGCCCACCCGCCCCCATACCCGTGACGAAACGGCGACGTGTCAGGCCGTCCCGCGTGCGAGAGGCATTGGACATATGGAAAATTCCGGAAACAGGGCAGTTACACCCCACCATCCCGACGGGGTGGCGGGCACATTATACGCCTGATGGCGCCTGGCTGTTCCGGGATTTGGGGGGGCGCAAGGGGCGCAGCCAGTCACCGCCAGTCAGGCGGGCCTGCGGATGGGGCAGGTAGGACTGCGTGCCAGCCCCGGGTTGCGGGGGCAGCAGGGTGGCGGGTGGGGATGGCATGTCAGTAGAACTGACATGGACATGGCAGCACTGGCCTTCCTTATGGTGCATGTGCGCCATGTGGGTCAGTTGTTCCGGTGTCATGCAGTGGGGGGAGGTCGTGACGGTGCAGGGCACCATGGCATCGTGTGTCTGCGCAATGGCAGGAAAGGACGCAACCAGCAGCCCGGTCTGCATAAGCAGCCAGGCCAGCAGGCCAATCCAGATCCGGCCATGTGTCCTGATCATTCAGGGCTCCCATGCACAGGCAAGTCGCATAACAAAACGTGTCCGCATAATACCCATGGGGGGCATAAAGAAAAGGGTTTTTCCGCGCATTGGCGCAGGTGTTACAGGACAGGTGCCTGTTTTGTGCGTGTCCGTATCGGGAGGCATTTCAAAAAACTGCCCAGGCAACATCCGGCAAACCATAAAGATTTTGGATGCCGCTTTTTTTTAAAGCAGTGTTTTCTGAAGTTTTTTGAGGAGAGTTTCACCAAAAACGTTTATTTTATTTATCGGTTTTCCATCAGCGGATCAGTTTGCGCACGATCCCCAGCATTTCCTCGATCGCCTCATCCCCGCCATCGTCCATGACGGACTGACGTACGCAGCCTTTGGCATGGGTGGACAGGATCTGGATGGCGACACCGTCAAGTGCCGATTTTACCGCTGAAATCTGGGTCAGGATGTCGACGCAGTAACGGTCGTCCTCGATCATGTTCAGCACGCCGCCCACCTGTCCCTCAATCCGGCGGACACGGTTGATCAGGGCCTTCTTGTGCGGCTGCTCCACTTTCCTGTCGGTGGGGGGCGCGCAATGCGCGCAGCCTTCCATCGATGTCACCAGTTCGTCCTGTCGAGCCATGCGCGCCTTCTTCGATTTTATGCTGTCATGTCCATATCAGCGTACCATAAGCCGTGACATATGCCTACGGCGCGGGATCAGGTCTGCCTGTGCGGTTTCCAGCGGTTGAGCAGCAGGGAATTGCTGACAACCGATACCGAACTCATGGCCATGGCCGCCCCCGCCACGATCGGGTTGAGCAGCCCGAACGCCGCCAACGGCAGGCCCAGGATATTATAGATGAAAGCGAAAAACAGGTTCTGCCGGATCTTGGACAGTGTGGCGCGCGACAGTGAAATGGCATCCAGCACGCTGGTCAACTCGCTTTTCATCAACACGATATCCGCCGTATCCAGCGCGATGGCTGCTCCCGCGCCAATGGCGAAGCCTACATCGGCGGCCGCCAGTGCCGGGGCGTCATTGATCCCGTCTCCCACCATGCCAACCACGCCGCCCTGATCGTGGCAGGTCCTGACCGCCTGCGCCTTGTCACCGGGCAGGACGCCCGCCATGAAGTCATCCACGCCCGCCTGTTTCGCCACGATGGCGGCACTGCGCGGGTTGTCGCCTGTCAGCATCATGACCCGGATGCCGGCAGCCTTCAGCGCGCTTACGGTGCGTATGGCGTCAGGCCGCAGGCGGTCCAACAGGGCAATATGGCCAATCGGCTGTCCATTGGCCGTAACGGCGATGACGGTTTTGCCTTCCTGTTCCAGCCGGGTGGTCACGGTGTCATCGGGTGCAATGCCATGATCGGCCATGAAACGGGGGGAGCCAAGGCATGCCGGTGCGCCATCAATCATGGCCGTCACCCCCATGCCGGGCATGGCGTGAAAATCGCTTACCGGTAGCGGTGAGATGCCCGCCGCCGTGGCATGATCGACAATGGCGCGGGCCAGCGGGTGTTCGGAATCCTGTTCCAGCGCACAGGCGATGGCAAGCAGCCTGCCGGTGTCAATTCCCGGCCCGGGCACCACGTCACTGACGGTGGGACGGCCTTCGGTCAGGGTGCCGGTCTTGTCCATGATGATGGTGGTCAGTTTCTGTGCGCGTTCCAGTGCATCCGCATTGCGGAACAGGATGCCACAGCGCGCGCCCAGTCCCGTGCCCACCATGATGGCCGTAGGCGTTGCAAGTCCCAGCGAGCAGGGGCAGGCGATGACCAGTACCGACACGGCGGAAACAAGGCTCCATGTCGCATTGCCCGTCACCAGCCAGCCCATCACGAACGTAGCCAGTGCAATGGCGATGACCGTGGGCACGAAGATATTCGATATCCGGTCCACCAGTCGCTGCACGTGCGCTTTTGACCCCTGCGCCTGTTCGACCATTTTCACGATATGCGCCAGCGCCGTGTCATGTCCCACGCCGGTAGCGGTGGCGCGCAGCATGCCATTGGTATTGATGGTGCCACCGAAAACCCGGCTTCCTGCCTGTTTCAGCGTCGGCATGCTTTCACCCGTCAGCATGGCTTCGTTGACTTCGGATGCGCCTTCGCGCACCTGTCCGTCCACCGGGACGCTTTCGCCCGGGCGCACCACGAATATGTCGCCCACGCGCACATCCGCCACAGGACGATCCACCATCGCGCCATTGACCAGGACATGCGCAAGCCGGGGCTGTAGTTTCAGCAGGCTTTCCAGCCCGGCACTGGTCCGGTCGCGCGCGCGGGCTTCCATAAGCCTGCCGAGCGAGATCAGGGTGATGATCGCGACACCGGCCTCGAAATACAGCGGCTGGTGCAGATGGGCGATTACGACAGTCGCGCTGAAGAAATACGCGATACTGGTGCCCATCACCACCAGCACGTCCATGTTCGCACCGCCACCGCGCAGGGCATTCCATGCACGTTGGTACAGGTGCCGCGCGCCGTAAAACTGTACCACGCCCGCCAGTACAAGCTGCAGCCAGCCGGGCATCATGTACATGGCACCAAATGGCATCAGCACCATCTGCGCAAAAAACGGCAGCGACAGGATCAGCAGCAGCACGAAATGGGCACGTTCCGCACGCCATGCGGCAAGACGGCGGGCATGCGTGTCATCGGGCATGCCGTCATTTACCAGTGATGCGCCAAAACCGGCTTTTTCAATGCGGGCAATGAAGGTATCCCCATCCGCAATGCCGGGCACGAACACGATATGTGCCCGTTCGGTGGCAAGGTTTACGCTGGCCTGCGTCAGGGGCAGGCGGTTGAGGATCTTTTCAATACGTGCGGCACAGGCGGCGCACGACATGCCTGAGATTGACAGGTCCACGCTGCTTTCATCCACCGTGAAACCGGCCTTGCGGATGGCGGCGACAACCGCATTGATCGTGGCGACGGATGTATCCAGTACCACCTGCACACGCTGGGTGGCGAAATTGACGCTGGCGTGCACGCCGTCCTGACGGTTGAGGATCTTTTCAATACGCGCGGCGCAGGCGGAACATGACATGCCGCCCACGGGGAAATTCAGGGTCTGGGACACTGTGGCACTCCTTCGCGTATTGATCCTGATTTATACCCCCCTATGGTATTTTCAAGTGACGCACCCGTGATCAGGCATGCAGCCCCGGTGCTTCCTGCCCGGTGCGGGCGACATATTCGCTATAGCCGCCATCATACTGGTGGATGCCATCAGGTGTCAGTTCCAGCACCCGGTTGGACAGCGCGGACAGGAAGTGCCGGTCATGGGATACAAACAGCATCGTGCCCTCGTACTGGGCCAGCGCGTTGATGAGCATTTCCTTGGTTGCGATGTCCAGATGGTTGGTCGGCTCATCCAGCACAAGGAAATTGGGCGGGTCAAACAGCATCAGCGCCATGACCAGCCGCGCCTTTTCGCCCCCCGACAGCACGCGGCAGCTTTTCTCCACCTCATCGCCTGAAAAGCCGAAGCTGCCCGCAAGGGCGCGCAGCGATCCCTGGCTGGCCAATGGGAAGGCGTCGTCCAGTGTTTCGAACACTGTGCGGCTTTCATCCAGCAGGTCCATGGCGTGCTGGGCGAAATAGCCCATCTTCACGCTGCCCCCCAGTGTGACCGTGCCCGCATCGGGTTGTGTCGTACCTGTCACCAGCTTGAGCAGTGTGGACTTGCCAGCGCCATTGACGCCAAGGATGCAGCATCGCTCCCTGCGGCGGACCAGCAGGTCAAGGTTGTGGTAGATGACGCGTTCGCCATACCGTTTGTCCACGCCGCGCAGCTTGACTACGTCCTCGCCCGATCGGGGGGCGGGCGGGAAATCGAAACTCAGCGCCTGTCGCCGCTTGGGTGGTTCGACGCGATCGATCTTTTCCAGCTTTTTTACACGGCTCTGCACCTGTGCCGCGTGGGAGGCACGGGCCTTGAAGCGTTCGATAAAACTGATTTCCTTGGCCAGTGCCGCCTGCTGGCGGTCGAACTGGGCCTGCTGCTGTTTTTCGTTCTGGGCGCGCTGCTGTTCATAGAACTCATAATCGCCGGAAAAACTGGTCAGGCTGCCGCCATCAATCTCGATCACCTTGTTGATGACACGGTTCATGAAAGCCCGGTCATGCGATGTCATGAGCAGTGCGCCATCATAACCCGCCAGAAACTGTTCCAGCCAGATCAGGCTTTCAAGGTCGAGATGGTTGCTCGGTTCATCCAGCAGCATGACATCAGGCCGCATGAGCAGGATGCGCGCAAGGGCCACACGCATTTTCCACCCGCCCGACAGTCGACCCACATCACCATCCATCATGTCCTGACTGAAGCCAAGGCCGTGCAGTACCTCGCGCGCCTTGCTGTCCAGCGCGTAACCGCCCAGCTCCTCAAAACGGGCCTGTACCTCGCCAAAGCGTTCGAGGATGCTGTCAAGCTGGTCCATCTGTTCGGGGTCGGCCATGGCCGCTTCCAGTTCAGACAGTTCAGCCGCGATTTCGGACACAGCGCCCGCGCCATCCATGACTTCGGCCACGGCGCTGCGTCCGGCCATTTCACCGACATCCTGACTGAAAAAGCCGATGGTGGCCCCGCGATCAATCAGGATATTGCCCTCATCAGGTTCGTCCTGTCCCGTAATCATGCGGAACAGCGTGGTCTTGCCTGCCCCGTTGGGGCCGACCAGACCGATCTTCTCCCCCTTCTGCAGGGCGGCCGAGGCTTCGATAAAGACCAGGCGCTGGCCGTTATGCTTGGTGATGTTATCAAGACGAATCATGGAACCTCGGGCGGATGGGATTGCCCGCGCACTTACTACGAACTTGCGCGCAGCGTAAACCATGACCCAACCGGCACTGAAAAGATCGTCTTGAAATAAACAATTGATAAAAAATACAAAATTTTCTGGTGCCGCCTTTTTTCAAAAAGGCGTCGTTCTGTGAGGCTTTTTGGAAAAAGCTTCACCAAAAACGTCTTTTGAGTTTTAGGGTGCCGTCATGATCTGACTGTTTCAAACAGGCATGAGGGATGAAAGCTGGTCAGGATGCGGGACTGTTCCCGGCATTGGCATAGGCGTATTTCCCGCCCCGAAGCAGGGCGCGCTGATAGGCGGGACGGTCATGGATACGGCGCAGGAACGCCGCCACATGGGGCCGCCCGTTCGTGGCCCCTGCGCGTGCGGCGGCGGTTTCAAGGGGGAAGCTCATCTGGATGTCGGCGGCGGTAAGGTCATTGGCCGCAAACCATTCACTCTCCGACAGGCTGCGTTCCCAGTAATCCATATGCAGCTTGACCTGCGGGCTGATGAATTTCGCCTGTGCCCCGCAGGCAATCAGGAAGGCGAAGGGACGTAGTGGCAGGGGCGCGCGTTTGGGCAGCAACCCGAATATCAGCTTGAGCAGCAGCGGCGGCATGGCGGAGCCTTCCGCATAATGCAGCCAGTATATGAAGCGGATGTATTCGGGTGTGCCGCGCGCAGGAGCCAGTCGGCCATCGCCGTATTTATCAATGATGTATTCGATGATCGCCCCGCTTTCTGCCAGCGTCACGTTCCCGTCCGTATCCGTTATGACCGGGGCCTTGCCCAGCGGGTGGATGGTGCGCAAGGATTTCGGGGCCATCATGGTCCTGGGGTCGCGTTTGTAAAACCGGATATCGTAGGGAATTTCCAGTTCCTCCAGCAGCCACAGGATCCGTTGTGAACGCGAATTGTCCAGATGATGCACGGTAATCATGATACGTGGTCCTTTCAGCAGGTGATGCAGACCCGCCCGACAGGCCCGTCGTGACGGGCAGCCAGCGGCACAGGAATAATGTGCCGGTCAGGGCGGCGCCGATGTTCTGCTAAGGAACGCCCGTGGTTTTGGTTCCCCTGCCGTCACGTGATGGCGTGGCATATGCACACGAAAAAAAGCATGTTCCCGCGACCTGTCGGGTCGGGAAACATGCCTTCTGTCATGGTGGCACAGGAAAGTGGCGCGGTGGTTCAGGCTGTATGGTCCAGCAGGTGACGCAGGCAGGCTGCCAGCCAACCGCCTCGTTATGCTGCGTGTCACGCGCGTCATACAGCAGGGTGAGGGGGCCTGCGCGCGCCATGTCCAGCAATTGCTGCATCGTCTGGGGACTGGCCTGCAGTTCCGCGATATAGCGTTCCTGAAATCCGTCCCATCGCGCCGGGGCGCGCCTGAACCACTGGCGCAGTCCGGTGCCGGGGGGCGATATCCCTCAGTCATGGCGTCAGGTCTGCGCGTTGTTTGCTGACCCCACGGGGCCACAGCCGGTCCACCAGTACGCGACTGCCATCATCGGGTTCGGACGGGTCATAAACGCGCCTGACGCGGATGGTGTGCGCCATGGCTATCCGGCCAGTGTTGAATCCGCCGCCGAGCCGAAGAACTCATACCGGATCTGACTTTCGGGCACGCCCGTCGCCTTCAGCGTGGCGATGGTATCGCGCATGAAACCGTCGGGACCACAGATGTACCAGGTCGCGGCCCGGTCGATTTCCTGCGCAAGCCATGGCTGTGTCATGCGGCCTGCATGGGTGGTGACGCCCGTGGCGTGCTGCGACGCCTGCGGTGTTGCCCGACTGTAGAATATATCAGCGCACAGCAGACCCCTGTCCGCAAGGTCACGGATATAGGGGCCAAAGGCTTCTGTCGCGGGGGTGCGGGTGGTGTGGATGTAGCGCACGGGTGCTTTGGCCGCTCCTGCCCCCAGCGCGCCCAGCATGGAAATGAAAGGGGTCAGGCCAACGCCCGCGCTGAGGAACACGATGGAGGTTGGGGTCGGGTTGCCCAGCGTGAAATCACCCGCCGGGGCGGAAACCTGCAGCACCGTGCCTTCCTTCACACGGTCATGCAGCCAGTCGGAGACCACGCCATTGTCGATACGGCGCACGCTGATACGGTAGGACCGGGAACCGGGTGCAGAGGAAATGCTGTAGTTGCGGCGTTCAGACCCATGCCCCGGCACGTCAAGGCGGAAGCTGAGATATTGCCCCGGCACATGGTGCATGACGGGTTTCCCGTCTTCGGGCGTCAGTTCGAACGAGGTGACGGTTTCACTTTCTTCCACGCGGCGGCTGACACGGAAGGGACGCCAGCCAACCCAGCCACCGGGGGCCGCGGCATGGGCCACGTAAATCTGTTCTTCCCGTCCGATCAGGATTTCAGCGAGAAACCAGTAGGCCTTGCCCCATGCATCCATGATCTCGGGGGTGGCGGCATCTCCCAGTACGTGGGCGATGGCGCCCAGCAGGGCATCGGCAACATATGGGTAGTGTTCAGGCAGGATGTTCAGCCCGACATGCTTTTCCGCAATCCGTTCGACTGCACCGGCCATGGCGCCGAGGTTGTCGATGTTGCGGGCATAGGCCAGCACTGCAAGCGCCAGCGCCTTTGGCTGTTCCCCGTCCTTCTGGTGCGAAATGTTGAACAGATCGCGAATATCTGGATTGGCCAGCAGCCGACGGTACATTTCCGTCGTGATCGTCAGGCCGTGCGCTTCCAGTGCGGGTACGCAGGCCTTGATGATGCTGCGGGTCTTGTCATCCAGGGGCGATGCCATGTGTGAGATCCTTTAAGATGTATAATATCTACACCTTTATTGTCATCCAAAAAGATGTCAACAATGTATATCTTTTTTGACGCACATATCCCTTATGCATGATCCGTATTGCTGGGGAAGATGTACTGGCATGCGGGCTGGCGGGTATAATTGACAGTGATAATAAATCGCATAACATGCGCCCGTTATTGGAGTGTGCCGTATGCGTTACGTAATCGTTCTGTCATGTGCCTGGCTTGCGGCGCTCGTGCTTGCACCGGCAGCAAGGGCGATGGACCCCGTGCATCTGGAGGTAAAGGACCACCATTTCACCCCCGACCATATTACGGTCCCGGCGGGACAGCGCTTCCTGATCGTGCTGGATAATCATGATGACACGACGGATGAATTCGAAAGCTACGACCTGAAATTCGAGAAGATCGTGGTCTCGGGCGGCACGATCACCGTGCATGCGGGTCCGCTGCATCCCGGGACCTACAAGTTCTTTGACGACTACCACCCCGACCAGGCAACGGGCACCGTTACCGTGACACAGGAGCCCTGAAACATGCTGGGAAGTCTGCTGATCGTCTTTCGTGAGGTCATGGAAGCGGGACTGATTGTCGGTATCGTGCTGGCGGCGACACAGGGTATTCCGGGGCGTGGACGCTGGGTTGCCGGTGGCATTGCGGCGGGTGTCGCGGGGGCCGCGATTGTGGCCGTATTCGCCGGCAGCCTGTCCGCGGCCCTGTCTGGTAACGGGCAGGATGTGTTTTCCGCTACCATCCTGTGTATCGCGGTGTTGATGCTGGGCTGGCATACGGTGTGGATGACCCGTCACGGACGCGAAATGGCGGGCGAGATGAAGACACTGGGGGCGGAGGTCGTGTCTGGTGAACGCTCGCTGGCCGCCATGTCCGTTGTCGTGGCTGTCGCCGTGTTGCGCGAAGGGGTGGAGGTCGTGCTGTTCCTGTATGGCATCGCGGTTTCGACCCATTCGGGACCGATGGCCATGCTGACTGGCGGCGCGCTGGGCATTGCGGCGGGGGCGGCGCTGTCGTGGCTGCTATACCGGGGACTGATCGTCATTCCGCTCAGTCGCCTGTTCAGTGTGACGGGACTGCTGATCGCCTTTCTCGCGGCGGGCATGGCCAGTCAGGCAGCGGGCCTGCTGGCGGGGGATGACCTGATCCCCGCCCTTGGTTACGAGGTCTGGGATACATCGTGGCTGCTGTCCGATGGCAGCATGATCGGACGTGCGGCCAAGGCGTTGCTGGGTTATTCCGACCGGCCCATGGGGGTGCAGGTCATGACATGGGCAGTGACGCTGGCGGTCATGATCATCGCGACCCGTCTTGTGCGCAGGCAGCCTGCCGCCCGCGCCTGATGGGGTTAGCCGCGCAGGGCAAGCTGACCGATGGCGGGATCATCGGTAAAGAAACCATCCAGCCCCAGATCCAGATAATGCCGGATTTCCGCGATTGATCCCTGCGGGTTGCGGGCGTTGTCCCCCGCGTCATTGCGCAGGTGCGCGGGCAGGAAACGATTTTCGGGCCGGAAAGTATAGGAATGTACCAGCAGGCCCGCGCGATGCGCGTCCTCTATCAGTGATGTCGGCGCACGCCATGCGCCGGTTGCATCACGCGGTATGATGTCCGCATTGGATGGGCCGATCACATCCGCATATTCCCGCACGCGGTGTAAACCGTCAGTGGTCATGAGATCACCAAAGGTAAGCGGTGTGGCGGTGCCTGCCATGTCGGGAACGTGTTCTGTCCGTTCCCCCATCAGCAGCATGAGGCGTGTCTGCGGGTTGATGGCCTGAACCCGTCCGCGAAGCTGGCGCAGGGGGGTTATTTCAAAGGACTGGACCTCCAGCGGGCAGTAGCGGGTGTATTCATGCGCCGCGATGGTGCGCAGGAATGTTTCTTCCGGCTTAAAGCCAAGCTGGTGGAAGTGGGTGGCGTTCTTGATTTCGGGTATCAGCCCGATCATGCGGCCACGGGTAGCGGCTTCGGCTGCCACGAAATCGATTATTTCCTCGAACGTCGGAATGTCGAAATGCCCGTCATAGCGCGTGTTGGCCGCGCGTATGTCGGGCAGGCGTTCACGCGCGCGCAGGGTCTTGAGCTCGGCCAGTGTGAAATCCGTGGTGAACCAGCCGGTTAAGGTTGCGCCATCAATAATCTGCGTACGTCGGCGTTCGGCGAATTCCGGGTGGCTGCCGACATCCGTGGTGTTGGTAATGTGGCTTTCGTGACGGGCAACCAGCACGCCATCCTGTGTCGGCACAAGGTCGGGTTCGATGTAATCGGCCCCATCGGCGATTGCCCTGGCATAGGCGGCCAGCGTGTGTTCGGGACGCAGGGCGGATGCGCCACGATGCGCCATGACGCAGGGCAGGGGCACCAGTGCGGCGGCGGCGAAAGCCTGGCGTGTTGTCATGACCGCCATGCCCGACAGGGCGCCCGTCATGGTCTGTCTGCGTGTCAGCATGGATCCTGTTCCGGCCTGTTGCGGGGCAACAGTCAGGGAAGATCACGTGCAGCGCAATGGGATTTCCAACGTCATGGGCGGATGGCTCCGTGCCGGGTGCCGCTAGCGGGATGCCTTCGTCGCGGATAGGCATAATCGGGGGGAGGGATATTGTCGCGGTGGTTGAATCCCTTGCTGCGGGAAGAGACTGCATATTGACGGTTCGGGCCTGAGTAAATGGCGCAGGCATGTCAATACATGATGTTTCATGTCTTGGGATTGCAGGAACATTGTCGCGGACAAGTAATGATGTGGGATATATGCATGTTTATCGTGTCCCGTGGGGTATCGTTCCTGCCGTGGTGGCGTTCCGCATGGGATGGCGTAAATGATACGTGACCGACTATGGCGTGTGTGGTGTATCAAATCGTGCGGATATGTTTGCAAAACATGTCTGTATAGCGGTTTCGCCGCTTTTTACTCGCTGAACGTGAAGCTGCTATACGTTAAGCTGGGAGTATAAAAGGTTGCGGACCCGGCGTAAGTGGCGGTATCGGTGGTGCCATTATTGCATCCTGCATGGTCATGCCTGTTTTCCCGGCATTCCTGCTGGACCAACATGCATGAGAGGCGACGCCAGATGGCTGCAGACCAGCCCAGTTTTCCCACCAGTATTCACCTGTCCACCCCCAATGCCATACGGATGAACCGCGCGCTGCGCATGTCACGTCGTGACATGCTGCTGGGTGTGATGGGGGCCGCCGCCGTGGTGCTGGGCGCGGACCGGGGCGTTGCCGCTACCCCGGAAGCAGGGGCGGAAGATGCGGTCGCGCCGCTGTTCCTTGCCCTGTCGCACCGCCTGACCGACCGGGACGCGCTTGATGCCCGTATCAGCAACGCGCTGTACGCCCGCATCACCAAGGCAAATCCTGAACGCCGGGACCAGATACAGAAGCTGCATGACCTGATGGCGGGCGGCAAATTCGACAGCGCGCGTGCGCTGGCCACTGCGGCCGAACATAGCGACCCCGTATTCAAGGATGTCATTCATGACATCATGACAGGCTGGTACCGTGGCGTTGCGGATGAAAAGGTGGTCGTGTACCGCTCCGCGCTGATGTTCGACATCACCAAGGATGCCATCTATCCCAAGACCTACGCTGCGGGCGGGCCGTTCTACTGGACCCAGACCCCACCGGAAGTGGCCGTTCCAACTGGCGAACCTGCCCTTTCGCCTTCGAAATTCGTTGTAGAACCCACCTGATATCCGGAGCATCCTCCATGCCTTCCGAACAAGATCTTTCCGCTGACGTCGTGATCGTTGGATCCGGCGTCGCTGGCAGTTCCATTGCCAATGAACTGGCGCGCGCGGGTATTTCCGTCATCGTGCTGGAAGCCGGTCCGCGTGTCGATCGCCAGCATTTTGTCGATAATTTCCGCAATCTGGAAAACAAGCCCTCCTATCAGGGGCCGTTCCCCTGTGTGCCATGGGCCGAACATCCGCCCAACCAGATAACGCCCAACAAATACCTGCATACGACAGGGCCGGACGCCGAAGCCTACCAGCAGGTCTACCTGCGCATGATGGGCGGCACGACATGGCACTGGGCCGGGTGCGCGTGGCGCTACCTGCCGTCGGACTTCGAACTGAAAACCCGTTATGGGCAGGGCCGTGACTGGGCGCTGAAATATGACGACCTTGAGCCGTTCTATTACCAGGCCGAGGTGATGATGGGCGTCTGCGGCCCGGACCCGGCGGTGGAAGACCTCGGTTCGCCGCGCAGGCAGCCTTATCCCATGGACGCGCTGCCCATTTCCTATGCAGCGGAACAGTTTCGCAACCTGATCCGGGAAAAGACCCCGTACCGCGTCGTGCATGAACCGCAGGCCCGCAACACGCGGCCCTATGATAACCGACCGACCTGCGAGGGGCATAACAACTGCATGCCGATCTGCCCCATCGGGGCGATGTACAACGGCAGCTATTCCGTCTATCATGCCGAAGCGGCAGGGGCGAAGTTCGTGCCCAACGCGGTAGTATACCGGATTGAACGTGACAGCGCGAACAGGCGCGTGACGGCGGTGCATTATTACGATCCCGACAGGGGGTCCCACCGTGTGACCGGCAAGTATTTCGTCATCGCGGCGCACTGCATCGAAACTGCGAAGCTTATGCTCTTCTCAGCTGATGAACAGAGCCCCGACGGTATCGCCAACAGTTCCGGTCATGTCGGTCGCAACATGATGGACCATACCGGCGTGCAGGTGACGTTCATCAGTGGTGACAAGGCCCTGTGGCCCGGCCGTGGCCCGCTTGAAACCAACGTGATCGACAATTTCCGTGACGGTGACTGGCGCAACGAACGGGGGGCGTACCTGGTACACATGGTGGATGACAACCAGGTGGACCTTGCAACCGCACTCGCCATTTCCAAGGGATATGTCGGGCGTGAACTGGAGGAGCAGATCCGCTATCTTGCTTCCCACACAGTGCGGCTGTTCAGCCATAACGAAGGGCTGGCCGATCCGGATAATCGGCTGACGCTGAGTGCCACATATAAGGACGCGCTGGGTATTCCGCACCCGGAAGTCTATTACAAGCTGCCTGAATATACGGTGAAAAGCTGCGACCATACCCGTGGCCTGTTCAAGGATCTGATCGGTCTCATGCATGGCACGGACGAGCAGTGGACACCGGGTTACTTTCCGCAGGACCATCCCGCCGGCAGCACCATCATGGGCACAGACCCCAAGGATTCCGTGGTCGACGGTTTCTGCCGCACACATGACCATGAAAACCTGTTCATCGCGAGTTCGTCCGTCTTTTCATCGGTCGGAACCGGCAACATCACCCTGACGGTTGCAGCACTTGCCCTGCGTGTTGCTGATACACTTAAAAAAGAACTGACCCATGCCTGACGTCAAACGCAAGATCCTGTGGTCGGTTCTGGTCACGGGCACAGCCCTTGCTTCCCTGTCCGCAACGCCTGTGCGGGCGGATGAGCCTTCACCCCCCCCATCGTCGGCCCCGGCTCTGGCCACGGCCACTCCATCGGTGCCCGCATCGGCTGAACCTTCGGCGGAGCTTACGGCGCGTGGTGAATATATCGCGACGGCCGGTGACTGTGTCGCCTGCCATACCGCGCCAGGGGGCAAGCCCTTTGCCGGGGGCTTGCGCATTACCACGCCCATGGGAGATGTGGTATCAACCAACATCACCCCGGACCCCGACCATGGCATCGGGAAATATACGGAAGAGGATTTTGAAAAGGCCGTGCGCCATGGCCTTCGCCGTGACGGCAGCCGTCTTTATCCCGCAATGCCATATGTTTCGTATTCCGGCATGACGGATGATGATGTGAAGGCCATGTATGCGTGGTTCATGCATGGGGTGAAGCCGGTGGCCGTAACGCCGCCGGTGACGGAACTGAACTTCCCTGCCAACCTGCGTATCACCATGGCGGTGTGGAACCTTGTCGCGGGCAGCGTCACGCCTGAAACCGGAGATTCCGCCACGTATGACAAGATGCGCCGTGGCAGGTACCTTGCCAATGCCCTGGCGCATTGCGGAACCTGCCATACACCACGCAACATGATGCTGAGCGAGAAGGAAGACAGCTTCCTTGCTGGAGCGCCCCTGCTGGGCTGGTATGCGCCCAATATCACGTCGAGCAAGACAAGCGGCATTGGCAACTGGAGCGAGGATAACCTTGTCACCTATCTCAAGACCGGCCATGTCGCAGGGCTGAGTCAGGCCGCAGGGCCGATGGGTGAGGCGGTGGAACACAGCACCAGCCACCTGACCGATGATGACCTGCATGCCCTGGCCGCCTACATTCTTCAGGTCCCGGCCAAGGAAGACGAGGCTGAACATGGACCACGTGAAGGGTTCGGACAGGCGCTTGATGTGCCGGATATCCGTTCGGGTGAGCTGACACGGATCGACAGGCTCGATGAAATGAGCGGCCCGCATATTTATGATGCGAACTGTGCGGCCTGTCATGGGGGTAACGGTGCGGGCACCAGTGATCATTATGCGCCGTCGCTGTTCCATAATTCGGTTGTTGGGTCTGCCCATCCGGATGACCTGATCATGACAGTCCTGAATGGTGTGGACCGGACGGCAGGTGGGCTGCATGCCTATATGCCCGGCTTTGACCATGGTTCCGATGTGCAGCGCCTGAGCAATACCGAGGTCGCTGCACTGGTCAATTACGTGACCGCCACGTTCGGCAGTGGTGACCATGGTGTGACTGCGGATCAGGTTGAAAAGATGCGCAAGCAGCTTCCCAAGACACCGTAACACGATATGAAATCCCGGCAGCCGTGATAACGCGACAGAATATGCGTAAGGGGTGCCGGGATTTCTTTTGTCAGCCTGTATGATGGGCAGGTATTTGCGTTCCTGTTATCTGCTGCGGAACAAACCGGTCTGTTTACTGTATTTCTTCCTCCGCAGAAATCATGCTGCGTAAGGGCTATCTTTCAAGATCAGATCTTTGATTTATCAATATGTCTGTTTGCTTGCTGCCGCTAGGTATGTGGACGCGTAACGCAGCGACATGGTGCGTATAGACCATGTATTGTATGATCTATCAATATTCAGACAGGTATTATGAACCGCTTCATCAGGCGGACGGTAATGCGTCTGTTTATATGTAATTGAAAAGATTTTATATAAAATAGAAATGTATAATTATTCCATATCATAAATAAAATATGGAATGGAAATATCTGGTGAAAGAAGGCCAGACATGCCACTGGCTGACCTGCGGGGCGCCAGTGGCGCGGCCTGTATTCATGACAGGCCGCATGTCCGGATATTTACCCGATCAGAACGGGGCGTCGATGTCCACGACGTCGATCAGCTTGTGATTGACGAATTCCTTGATGCCAAGGCCGATCAGTTCACGACCGTAGCCGGAACGGGCAACGCCACCGAAGGGCAGGTCGGCCTTCACCATGGTCGGGTGGTTGATGTACACCATGCCGGTATAGATCTGTTCGGCCACCTTCACGCCACGCTGGGTGTCACGCGTAAAGACGGCGCCGCCCAGACCGTAGGGGGAGTCATTGGCGATACGGATGGCGTCCGCATCGTCCTTTGCACGGTACAGCTGGGTGACCGGACCGAAGAATTCCCAATGACGGGCCTCGTTGTCCTTGTGCAGGTTGGTCATCAGCAGCGGACGGAAGAACGCACCCTTTTCGGGAACCGGTGCGCCAATGGTTTCAACAACCGCACCATGCTTCTTGGCTTCTTCAACCTGCGCCAGCAGGTCATCAGCCGCCTTCTGCGACGACAGCGGCGCAAGCGTGGTGGACGGGTCCATCGGGTCGCCAGCCTTCAGTTCGGCAACGCCCTTCTTGTACAGCTCGACAAACCTGTCATAGATCGCATCCGCCACGATCAGGCGCTTGGCGGATACACAGACCTGACCGGCATTCCAGTGGCGACCGAACACGGCCCACTTCACGGTCTTTTCCAGATCGGCGTCATCCAGCACAACGAAGGCGTCGGAACCGCCCAGTTCCATGGTGGACTTCTTCAGCGCCTTGGCCGCGACGCCTGCAATGATGGTGCCAGCCCCTTCGGACCCGGTCAGGGCAACACCGCACACGCGCGGGTCGCTCAGGATCATTTCCGTGTGGTGGCGTGCTGCATACAGGTTGCGGAACCCGCCCTTGGGCAGGCCGGCTTCCACCATCAGGCTGTCGAAGGCTGCGGCGCACTGCGGCACGTTGGAGGCGTGCTTGAGCAGAACCGTGTTACCGGCCGAAAGCTGCGGCGCGATGATGCGGGCGATCTGGTAGTACGGGAAGTTCCACGGCTCGATTGCGAAGACGATGCCCTGCGGCTGGTGGATCAGGATGGCGTCGCCTTCCTTCGGGTCCGCAACCGGCAGCTTTTCCGGTGCCAGCAGGCGTTCGGCATGGGTTGCGTAGTATTCAAAGATTTCAGCCGACAGGATGGTCTCGGCCTTCGCCTCGGCAAAGGTCTTGCCCATCTCCAGTGTCACCAGGCGGGCGTATTTGTCGATATCGCGGCGCAGGATCTGGCCTGCCGCCGTCATGACCTTCGCGCGTTCGGCAAAGGACGTATGCCGCCATGTCTTGAAAACATCATATGCTTCGGTCAGTGCGGTCTGGACTTCCTGATCCGTGGCATTGGGAAACGTCTCGAGCGTTTCACCAGTATAGGGGTTGGTCGTAGCGTAAGCCATTGGCAGTATGTTCCTCAGAGTTTCGTCAAGAAGTATATATTTCACCGGCAGGCGTGCAAGAATCGTTTCAGGTATCACCAACCCTGGAAACGTGCAAAAAATCGTGGTCCCGCATGGACCGGGATTATGTCAGGCGGGGGAAAAATGCCAGTTTTCCGGTCCTGTGTCTGCAACTGGCCCCTATGGCAGTGGAATTATAAAATGGAGTTTATTCCACAACCCCAACGGGCGTATGGGTATTAGACGGGTAGGGGACGTGGCAGGCGCTCACGTTCCTGATCTGTTATGACATCAGCAAGCGTATAATTGTCCATGACGGCGATGAAGGACCCAAGGGCTTCCGCCAGCACGCCCCGCAGGCGGCAGGCATCGGCCAGGATACAACTGGACCTGCCGCCTTCATCCACGGGGTGCATGCAGGCGACCAGGGCCATGTCTTCTTCCGTATGCCGCACCACATCGCCCAGCACGATGCTGGCTGCCGGGCGCCCCAGCTTCAGCCCGCCATTCCGGCCCCGTATGGTTTCCACAAAACCCGCCTGACCCAGTTTGTGTATGATCTTGACAAGATGGTTTTCCGAAATGCCATAGGCCTGCGCTACTTCACGGATGGATGTCAGGCGATCCGTATGGATCCCCAGATAGATCAGTGTCCGCAGTGCGTAATCTGTATGCAGGGTCAGGCGCATGAAAGAAGATATATACGATCTGCATATTATTTCCAGACCTGTAAAATAATATAACGCTTCCGGTTTCTGTTCTGTTCGGGGCTGTCTCGGAATAATGAAATCCTGCAGTGGCCATTCCACTCCGGGGCCCGGCAGCGTAATGCGAAGACAGGGGACGGGATGTCCCTGATATAGCCGGAAAAGCACCCCGTGGAAAAAACACCCCGACTGATCCAGTCCATTGAACGTTCTGCTGCCATTCTGGAAATCATCGCGCAGAAGGGCGGTCACGCGCGCCTGCAGGAAATTGCCGAGATATCGGGACTGGGCAAGACGACGGCGCACAACATTCTCCAGACCCTTGACCACCTGGGATACGTGCAGCGCAGGCACGGGGATGTGCGTTACCATCTGGGTGGGCGCATCCTGAATCTCGCGCGCATCGCGGGCGACGACAACGCCCTGCGCGCGCGACTGCATCCCGTCATGCTGGCGATTGCACGTGACAGCGGCATGACCGTCTATCTTGCCGTGCCCAGCGGGGACGAAGCCGCATATCTGGAGGTGGTCGAATGTGGTGACGCGGCAACGGACAGCAGGCCACCGCTGCATGAGCAGCTTGAAGGCTCCGCGGTGGGGTTGGTGTTCCTTGCGTTCGTGCCCGGCCTGCGCAAACGGGTCATGGCGACCCGCACTGGCGCACTGGATGCACGCACCCTGACCCGGATCGAGGATGTCAGGGTGAAGGGATACGCGATCGATATCGAGGCCTGTCGCCCGGGCTGGAACTGTGTCGCCATCCCATGGCGGGAACAGGGGGAAGTCCGCGCCAGCATCGGCCTGACCGGCCCGGCGTCACGCCTGCCCCGCGCACGCCTTGTGCAACTGGGGTGGATGATGATGAAGCAGGTGGAACAGGCGGGTGTTCAACAATGTTGAAGAAATGACGCGGTCACGTCTTTGCATGTTCCATTCCGCGGGCGTGTGTCTAACCTGTCTTTATTCTTCGTAAGACAGAGGGTTTTACCATGCAGCTTTCCCATGCCATGTCCCTGCTTTCCGCCGCCCGGTCCGAAGCGGACCATCTGGGTGTCAGCGTCAGTATTTCCATCGTGGATGCCGCCGCGTGGCCCATGGCTTTCATCCGCATGGATGGCTGCCCGCTGGGTGCGATCGAGGTCAGTCATAAAAAGGCGCGAACGGCCGTCCTGTTCCAGATGGACAGCGCCGATTTTGCAAAGATTGCGCATCCTGATGGCGGGGCTTACAGCCTGGAAAACACCAATGGCGGCCTGACCAGCTTCGGTGGTGGTGTCGTGCTGAAAGGGACGGATGGGTCTGTCATGGGTGCGATCGGCGTGTCGGGGGCCAGCACGGAAGATGACATTGCCATCGCCCGTGCCGCAGCCGCGCAGCCTGCCGCCTGATTGCCGTTTGTGGATGGTCCATCATGTCAGATAATACGCAGGCTGCAGGCACGATCACGCAGGTCACGTCCCCCCACGGGAAAACAGCCGCTTTCTTCATCCTGACGTTTGGCACGTTTGTCGTGGGAACGGGGGAGTTCGCCATTATGGGAATGCTGCCGGAATTCGCGGCATCCCTCAAACTGTCCGTGGCGGATGCCGGCTATGTCATTACCGCCTATGCGCTGGGGGTTGTGATTGGCGCGCCGCTCATCACCATTCTGGGCGCGCGGCTTTCGCGGCGAGAACTGCTGCTGGTACTGCTGCTGCTGTTCTGTTTCGGGAATGTCCTGAGCATTGTCATGCCCACGCCGGGCCTGGTGGAGGTCGCGCGCTTCATTACCGGCCTGCCGCACGGGGCGCTGTTCGGGATTTCCGCGCTGGTTGGCGCATCCATGGTGGAACGCGCGCGACGGGGCTGGGCCGTGGGGCGGGTGCTGTCGGGTATTGCTATTGCGACCCTGATCGGGGCGCCGTTTTCAACATTCGCCGCCAATCACCTCGGCTGGCGTATGGCGTATCTGACGATCGCGATCCTTGGTTTCGTCACGTTTCTGGGGGTGTGGCGTTATATTCCCGCCGATCAGCCGAACCGGCAGAATTCGCCCTTCAGGGAAGTCAGCGCCATGGGCAATGCACAGGTGCTGCTGACACTGCTGACTGCGGCAATCGGCTTTGGCGGCATGTTTACGATCTATACCTACCTGACCAGTGTGCTGCAGAACGTGACCCACGTGCCTGAATGGGAAAGCATGGTGTATATGGTGGTATGGGGCGCGGGTATGCTGGCGGGCGCGAATGCGGGCGCATGGCTGGTGGACCGTAACCTTGATCTTGCTGCACTGATCGCGTTGTCGGGCAGTGCGGTGGCCATGCTGGTATTTCCCTATATCCTGCACAGCCAGATCGCCCTGATGGCTGACGTATTTCTGGTGCCAACCTTCGTCAATGCGCTTGGCCCTGCGTTGCAGACGCGTCTGATGGACTTTGCGGGGGATGCGCAGACACTCGCAGCCTCCCTCAATCATTCAGCGTTCAATATTGCCAATGCAGTGGGGGCGGCCGGGGGCAGCTTCCTGCTGGCGCGGCAGTTTGGTTATGGTGCGCTGGGTTGGGGGGGCGCGCTGTTTTCAGTGGGTGGACTGATTGTATACCTGTTTGCGCTGATTATGCTGAAAAAGCCTGCCAGGGAAAGTATTTGAAAGGTAATAAAAGTTTTTGGGCGCCGTCTTTTTTAAGACGGCGTTTCCTGACGCTTCACCAGAAACGTCTTTATGCTTCAAATTTTCAGACAATCTGATTACGCAACGGTCCCCCGGTTTCCAGCGCCCTGACATTATCCAGCAGGATATCCACGACATTGTGTTCATAGAACTGCGTTTCTCCCGCAACATGGCTGGTCATGACCAGATTGGGCAGTTGCCACAACGGGGAAGCGGGCGGCAGCGGTTCATCCGCATAGGTGTCGAGGGCCGCGCCCGCGATGGCGTTCGTGCGCAGGGCGGCAGTCAGGGCGGTTTCATCCACGACACGACCGCGTGCCACGTTGATCAGGCAGGCATCGGGTTTCATGGCGGCAAAGGCGCGCTGGTCCATCAACCCTTCGGTCTGCGGGGTCAGGGGGCAGGTCAGCACGATATGGTCGGCCTGACCTATGGCCGCATGCAGTTCATCGGGCCTGACCTGTGCCACCCCCGGAACATCCAGTGGCCGGGGGCTGTGGCGCATGCCACAGACGCGCATGCCCAGTGCCTGGCAGATCTGCGCCAGCCGGTTGCCAATGGTGCCCATGCCTACGATCAGTACCATTTTTCCGGTCAGTTCCTGCAGGCGGGGCCGCGCGTCCATGCCAGTGCCTGACCAGTGGGCGCGGTGCTGGTTGTCACGTGCCTCATAAAGACGGCGTGACAGGCTGAGCAGCAGGGCAAGCGCATGTTCCGCAACCACCGCGGCATTCGCCCCACGCGCATTGCACAGATGGATGCCACGTGTCCTGAGTTGTGTCAGGTCAAACTGTTCCACCCCGGAACTGATGGACTGTATCAGCTTAAGTCGGGGCGCCTGCTGCAACAGGGTGTTGCGCCATAACATGGAAACCACCAGTACTTCCGCCTGTGGTATGATCTGTTCCAGTTGGGCGAATGTCTGGACCTGCACGCAGCGGGGCGCGCCGGGACGTTTTTCCAGTTCCGCGTGGATATTGTAATATTCATGCGCGACATAGATTGTCTGGTTGGGACCGGGTATCTGGCTCACGGCCGTTATCCTATCAAAGATTGATCGGAAACAACTGATTGATAAAAAATAAAAGTTTTTAGGTACCGCCTTTTTTTAAAAAGCCTCATCAAAAAACTTTCCTATGATTGCAGGGTGTTTCTCAAGCTGATTTTTAAACAGGCTTTCAGGGGATGAAAAAGGGACGCCTGCACGGGTTCATTCTGCCCCATGCAGGCGCGCCACCCGGCAGGCCGCCAGATCCCAAGCGGAACATCCGACCGATTTGAAAAAGGCAGGCCTGCCATCCGCAGGCGGCCCGTCATCCAGTGCACGGGATAGGGAATGGACATTGTTCCAGTCCACGCCCGCCTGATACAGGTCCCCTGCCTCGACTGGCGCGCCGATGGCGTCATCCACATACAGCGCACTACCTGCAATGGTGTCCGGGCCGATTTCGACCATGTCGGTCCGGTAGGCGCCCACACCTATGATCAGGCAGTCCGCGCGCGCAGGTTCATTATAAATGACCGACGTGCTGGCCGTGACGGTGATGATGACATCAAACGGCTCCTCCTGCGTGCCTTCCGGGCGGAGGGTAAGGGCGGGTGTCTGGTGCAGCGTGCAGAAATCCAGTGCCCGCTGGAGTGTACGCCCGCGAATGACAACGGTAATGCCGGGATACAGGGCGCATAATGCCTGCAGGTGGGCGAGCGCCTGCGTGCCGGTGCCAATCACCAGCACGCGCCGGACCGGGCCGCGCGCCAGTGTGCGGATGCCCAGCATGCTGACGGCTGCGGTGCGGCGCATGGTGACGGTTGGCCCATCGAGCGTGAACAGGAAACGCCCGGTGCGGGCTTCGGCACAGATGACCTGTCCCTGTATGGTTGGCAGGCCAAGGGCGGGATTGTTGCCAAACAGGGTCAGCAGTTTGGTAACCATGATATCCCGGCCAACCGAGGGCATGGTCATCAGCGCGCCAGCATGGTCATGGGTGCGCACGGTTGTCCGTTCCGGGCACTGGATCTGGCCCCGTTCCAGTTCCTGCATGGCGAGTGCCAGCGCATTGACCAGGGGAGAAAACGGAAGAAAGTCGCGGGTTTCCTGATCGGAATATATTTTCATGCCCATCACCCCGTATTGGTATGGATGTATGACAATGGCTACACCAGTGCCGGTGACTGATATTGTTGTTTATTCTGTCGACTTCGTCCGGCATGTGCAACGATGCGCTTGTGGCCTGATCATTGTATTTTCATCAGGGTTACGGATCACAGGCTTCAGCCTTGCACCCATTATTGTCACGATGTCGTGCCATGAAATAAAATGGCCCCTCATGCTGGCAGGGGGCGGCAGGGACAGGGTTCTGGCATGGTGGCGGGCGGATGGATATTGCCCCGCAGTTACGGCCACCAAACCGAATGGCTGAACGACTGTTTGAAATGCCCGCTTTGAAAATGTCCTGCAAATTATAAAGAAGTTTTTTGGCGAATCTTTAAGGCTTCAGAAAACACCACCTTATTGAAACAGGGTCGTGTCCGCCAAATTTCATTTCTATTTATCAACGAGTTGTTTCAGGCGACCTATGAAACTGCAAGGTAGTATGCCGGGTTGGCGCTGACCTTCATCATGGCATGAAGCCCGTCATGTTTTTTTGGCATGTCATAAAAATTATCGCACGTAATGGTAATGAATAGCCATATATATGGCTCCGCCGTGGGACAGGAAAATCTCCACCGGTTTCAGACAGGATGAAATAAGTGTATTGCGATTTGTTCTCATTCGTGATTATGGTGTGCCCACATCATCGATTGGGATAGATAAATGTTTGTCTGCTCCTGCAATATGCTGACCGATACAGATGTTGAAACAGCCGCGCGTAATGGGGCTGTCCGGCCTAAAGAAGTTTATGAATCCAAGGGATGTCGCGCTCAGTGCGGTAACTGCGTGCCCGGCGTGGTGTGCCTGCTGCGGCAGATTGCCCGTCAGGGCCGCGCAACCATCGCGGACACCATGCACCGGCATGCTGATATCCAGCCACAGGCAATGTAAGTGGCTGTTTAAAAACAACAAAAATGTTAGGCGTTGCTTTTTTCAGGGCCTGTTGGGAATTACCGTGAATTGATGATTGCGGCGACGAGGTGGATCGTGGCTGCAAATGATCTGTCTGTCCTGTCGCTCCGCATGGCGATGCGTTTGAACGCCTTGGGCCTGCAGAAGGAGTTCTCAATGAGATGGCGCGCTTTGCAGGGCCCCATCGAACGGGCGTCTGTCGAGGCAGTTCGAGCGCTGGGGAAGGACCACGCAGGCGCCTTGCGCGCGGATGGCATACACGATCCAGTGGACATCAAACGCCCTGTCAGCAGGAAGCCTCCTGAAATCCGCCGTTGGAGACGGGGCGCAACCCCGACCGTGTCGTAATGCTGGCCGGGAATGAGGGTAAAGCGGAGCAGATTACCCAGGGCATCAGTCATGGCGATGATCTTCGTTGACCATTCCGTTACACTGCGTCTGATTGCCTGTTTTCAGGTCCCCTTTTTGCCCCCTGCCCATGGCGGTGAACCCGGATCACCGTACCGTCGTACCCTCCCATATTCCATATCGGTATTGCCAGAGACAGCTTCGGAAATTCGCTGAAAAACCCCGGCTTCGTCCAAGTCGGTGTAGCGCAGGTAAACCGGGTTCCAGTGTCCGCAATACGGTGGCAGGTCCCGCTACGGACTGCCCGTCAGGGCGATCCATAAGACCACTTCGATAAAGAGGCGATTATCCTTCCCGCTACGTCCGCGATCTGTCTTTTTGCCAACGCACAGCGGCTCCATTTTTGCCCATTGGGCATCGGTCAGGATGAAGCGATTTATATGGTTTTTGATTCATATTCAGAGGATTCAAAAAAGCATAATTCCTGACAGGTCCCAATAAAGGTGGCGTTTTCTGAAGCTTTTTGAAAAAAAGCTGCATCAGAAATTTCCTTATTAATTTGCCCGATGATCCAAAGACAGTCTCTTGATGAGTGCAGGATTGCTGTCTGATCTGATTTTCCAGACAGCCACCAGACCCGCCGGATGGTTCATGGCCTGACGTGGGTTGGCAGTCGGTAAATACAAAAACGGCCCCAATTATGTGACAGGGGCCGTGTCCTTGTGGAAACAGGAGGGGCATTCACATGACCTATGTGTGTCATGTGAACATTGGGGGATATTTACCGACGGATGCTGCCCGGGCGCAGGGTGGACGGGGACGCCCCGAGCGCCAGTCGGATCACGACCCCCAGCATCAGGGTCACGGCGATATTGATGCCCAGCGCCAGTAACCCGGTTGAAACGGAAGCCGAAAAGCCACCAAAGACCACCGGGTGCACCGGTTTCAGCCCATCAATCCAGCACAGCCCCAGTCCCGCAACCGACCCGATCACCCAGCCTGCGATCAGTGCGGGCGCAGGCAGGCGCAGCGGCAGCAGGCCCATGATCAGCGCGGGGAAGGTCTGCAGGATAATGACGCCACCCAGCAGTTGCAGGTCGATGGCGAATTTGGCGTTCAGGAAAATCACGCAGCCCAGCGCGCCGACCTTGACCGCGAATCCGGCCACGCGCGAACCGGTGACCGAGTCGCTGCGGTGGGGCAGGATATTGTGCATGATCAGGTTGGCCGCCCCGATCGCCATGACGGAAGCTGGCACCAGCGCCCCCACCGCGATGGCGGCGAAACAGAACCCTGCAAACCATGACGGGAAGATCGCCAGAAAAAGCTGCGGCACCACCTGGGACGAAGACGTGGTCACGATCCCCGCCGCATGCGCCATAAGCCCCAGCAGCGCGATCAGCCCCAGCACGATCGTATAGGCGGGCAGGAAAACCGCGTTCTGCCGGATCGTATCAGCCGACTTCGCCGCCAGGATGCCGGTCAGCGTATGGGGATACAGGAAAGCGGCGAAGGCGGAGGACAGGGCAAGCGTCGCATAAGGCACCACCTGCCCCTGCGCCACGATATGGCCGTCCGGCAGGCTGGGCAGGTGACCGGCTGCGGACTGAAACATGGTCCCATAGCCACCAAGATGTATCGGCACGATAATGACAGCCGCCAGCACCGCGATGTAGATCATCACGTCCTTGATGAAGGCGGTCAGCGCGGGGGCGTGCAGCCCGCCCAGCCACGTATAGGCGGCAAGGGAGACAAACGCGATCAGCAGCGGCAGCATGCCGGTGAAGCCAAGGGCCTCGATTACCGTGCGGATGCCGATCAGCTGCAGCGCGATATAGGGCAGCACGGCGACAAGGCCGCTCAGCGCCACCATCAGTTCCAGCGACCGGCTGCCAAAGCGCGCGCGTACGATATCTGCCGCCGTGGCATGGCCGCCATCGCGCGCGATGGTCCATAGCCGGGGCATGACGGCGAAAATGAAGGGATAGACGATAATAGTGTACGGTAGCGCGAAGAAGCCGAACCCGCCGGTGGAATAGACCAGCGCCGGCACGGCAATGACCGTATAGGCGGTATAGAAATCCCCCCCCACCAGGAACCACGTGACCCAGGCGCCGAATTCGCGCCCGCCCAGTCCCCATTCCTCTCCCTCGCTATGGCGGTTCACGGCCTTGTGGCGGTTCAGCAGTGGGCGCCATAGCCGAACCGTACTGCCCAGCACGATGGTCGCGACAAAACACACGACGAATACGCTGATGGCGGCGTTATCAGGCAGGATTGATGTGTTCATGACTGACGGTCCGTTTTCCATGCCATCCAGATTAGGACAGATGTGACGGGCACCCACGCGAACTGGTACCAGTAAAAGAACGGGAAGCCGAACAGCACCGGATCATGCCGGTTGTACAATGGAACCCACAGGAGGCCCGCAAAGGGCAGGAGAAGGAGTATGGCTTTTTTCATTTTGACCGTGACTTCTTGTTTTTTGTGTGGCCGCAGGGGATGTTTCTGGAAATAAGGTTCGGGTGTCAACATAATTAAGATAGTTTCAAAGTAATTTTGAAATGTTTAAGGATATTTTTTGTAATTACGTTTTTATTATTGTGCGGTGCGCAAACTTCTTGTTGCATCGCACAACCATTGAACGTGGATTGCCGGGACTGAACTGACCAGCAATAAATTAATAAAATGTATAACTTATATCACTAAATATAATATTTTAGTGACTGCAGCGTTGTCCATTTTATCCTGCTGCAATAAAATTAATCTTATAACATATTGTAAAATAACAAAATTATTTGAAACCTTGCTTGGTCGGTCCTGCCTGTCGTACGTCCGTGGCCATCGGCATGAAGCGCACGGGTCAGTAAAATAGTGATTGCCCGGAGTTGCCCGTGGCGGTTATTTTCAATGCCCGGACCTGCCAACAACAAACAATACTAATAGCGCGGTCGCCTGTTTTTTTACCCTGTTCCGGATCAGGCGTCATTTCTGACAGACGGACGCGCGTAGGAACGAACAGACATGACCAAATGGGTATACAGCTTCGGAGATGGCCTGAACGAGGGACGCGCGGACATGCGCAACCTTCTGGGCGGCAAGGGTGCCAACCTGGCGGAGATGGCTGCGAACGGCCTGCCTGTGCCGCCGGGCTTTACCATTACAACGGAAGTCTGTTCGGCCTTTTATGAAAACGGCCGGAAGTACCCCGCGGACCTGCAGGCGCAGGTGGCCGCGGCCCTGCAGCGGGTCGAGCAGTCAATGGGCCTGCGTTTTGGCGATGCGGATGCGCCGCTGCTGGTCTCGGTCCGTTCGGGTGCGCGTGTATCCATGCCGGGCATGATGGATACGGTGCTGAACCTCGGCCTGAATGACGAAACGGTGGAAGGGCTTGCCCGCTCCTCCGGTGATGCGCGGTTCGCATGGGATAGCTACCGCCGTTTCATCCAGATGTATGGCTCGGTCGTGATGGGGGTGCCGCATCACCATTTCGAAGACGTGCTGGAACAGTTCAAGCGCGCGAACCGCGTGGAAGACGATACGGCGATCACGGCTGACCAGTGGCGCGCCATCGTGGTGGACTACCGCCATATCATCACCACCCATGCCGGGACCGAATTCCCCACCAACCCGCATGACCAGCTGTGGGGCGCCATTGGCGCGGTATTCGGCTCATGGATGAACCCGCGCGCCAATACGTACCGCAAGCTGCATGAAATCCCGGCCTCGTGGGGGACTGCGGTCAACGTGCAGTCCATGGTGTTCGGCAACATGGGCGATGACTGCGCTACCGGCGTGTGCTTCACGCGCGACCCGTCCACGGGCGAAAACATTTTCTACGGTGAATACCTGATCAACGCGCAGGGCGAGGACGTGGTGGCGGGCATCCGCACCCCGCAGCCCATGGCCTGTGCCCGTGCCGAGGCCGGTCAGCACCCGATGGAAACCACGCTGCCCGAAGCCTACGGTGAACTGCTGCGTGTGCGGTCCGTGCTGGAAACCCATTACAAGGACATGCAGGACATCGAATTTACCGTCCAGCGCAACGTCCTGTACATCCTTCAGACCCGCAACGGCAAGCGCACGGCTGCGGCAGCACTCAAGATCGCCATCGACATGGCGCGCGAAGGGCTGATCACGCAGGAAGACGCTATCCAGCGCGTGCCGGCCGCATCCCTTGACCAGTTGCTGCATCCCACCCTTGATCCCAAGGCCGAACGCGTACAGCTGACCCGTGGCCTGCCCGCATCGCCGGGTGCCGCGGCTGGTGCGGTCGTATTCACGGCGGAAGAATGCGAAGCCCGCGCTGCGAAGGGTGAGGATGTGATCCTGGTGCGGATCGAGACCTCGCCCGAGGACGTGCATGGCATGCACGCCGCCCGTGGCGTGCTGACCACCCGTGGCGGCATGACATCGCACGCCGCCGTCGTGGCGCGTGGCATGGGCCGGGTATGTGTGGCGGGTGCGGGTGGCATCCATGTCGATTACGCGGCGGGGACCATGACGGTCGGTTCGCACACCGTGGCGCAGGGTGAATGGATCACGCTCGATGGCGGGACGGGGGCGGTCTATCTTGGTCGCGTGCCGACCATCGAACCCGCGCTGTCGGATGATTTCAACACGCTGATGGGCTGGGCGGATGCGGTGCGCCGTCTGGGCGTGCGCGCCAATGCCGAAACGCCGGACGATGCGCGCACTGCCCGCCGCTTCGGCGCGGAAGGGATCGGTCTTGCCCGTACGGAACACATGTTCTTCGGTCCCGACCGGATCGGGTTCGTGCGCCAGATGATCATTGCTGATGACGAAAGCGTGCGTCAGAAGGCCATTGCCGCCCTGCTGCCGTTCCAGCGTGATGATTTCGCCAGCCTGTTCCGCATTATGGCGGGTCTGCCGGTGACGGTGCGCCTGCTGGACCCGCCGCTGCATGAATTCCTGCCGCATGCCGAAGCCGAAATGGTCGAGGTTGCGCAGGCGCTGGGCAAAAGCGTGGACGACGTGCGCGCGCGTTGTGCCGCACTGTCTGAAACCAACCCGATGCTGGGCCATCGTGGCTGCCGCCTTGGCCTGACCAGCCCGGAAATCTATGCCATGCAGGTCCGTGCGCTGATTCAGGCGGCGGTTATGGTTGAAAAGGAACTGGGCAAGCCCATCCGTCCTGAAATCATGATTCCGCTGGTGGCGACGCAGGCGGAACTGGCGACCACCCGCCGGACCGCCGAAGATGAGATCGCCCGCGTGCTGCAGGAAGAGGGTACCAACCTCAACTACTACATCGGCACCATGATCGAACTGCCCCGTGCGGCGCTGCAGGCGGATAAGATCGCGGAATATGCCGACTTCTTCTCGTTCGGGACAAACGACCTGACGCAGACGGCATTCGGCCTTTCCCGTGATGATGCGGGATCGTTCCTGCCGTACTATGTCGATCACGGCCTGCTGCCGCGCGACCCGTTCGTGTCCATCGACCGTGATGGCGTGGGCGCGCTGGTCCGTCTGGGTGTGGAACGTGGGCGGCAGACCAGCCCGGACCTGAAGCTGGGCATCTGTGGCGAACATGGCGGTGACCCGGATTCCATTGCCTTCTTTGATGAAGTCGGGCTGGATTATGTCTCGTGCTCGCCCTTCCGCGTGCCGGTGGCCCGTCTTGCTGCAGCTCAGGCAGCTCTGGCCACGCGGCAGAAGGCCGGCCAGGCAGTTTAAACGGGCCTGTCTCGCGTCGTGTAACATACCACAAACAAAGGACGTCCCACCTGTGGGGGGGCGTCCTGTCAGGCAGGGCCATGGGCGAAGTTATCCTGCATCTTGTCTCCGAAGCGACAGGACAGGCGCTGGAGGCGGTCATGCGCGCCTGCAGCGCCCAGTTCCAGTCCGCCGCGTTTTCGCCGCGTAACTGGAACCTGATCCGCACACGTGTACAGGTCTCGCGCGTGCTGGCCGGGATCGGGGATGAACCGGGGCCGGTACTGTCCTCGCTAACCTCACCGGACCTGCAGAACATGCTGCGCATGGGGTGCGCGCGCATGGGGGTGCAGGTCAAGAATATCCTTGATGGCACCATCCATTTCCTGGAGCAGCAGACCGGGATCGTGGCGGAACGCCACCCCGGCGGCCAGTATGTGATGGATGATACCTACCGGCGGCGTATCGACGCGATGCAGTACGTCATCTCCCATGATGACGGGCAGAAGACAGCCGACCTGACCAAGGCGGATGTGGTTCTGGTGGGGGTGTCGCGCACATCCAAGACGCCGACATGTTTCTATCTTGCCAATCGCGGGATCCGGGCCGCCAATATCCCGCTGGTGCCCCATGCCCCGCTGCCCACGGGGTTGCGTGACTTTCCCGGCCTTGTGGTGGGATTGACGATCGACCCGTATACATTGCTGGAAATCCGGCGTTCGCGCGTGGGAATGATGTTACCGGGCCGTTCGATTGCAACCCCCGGCATGTCCGAATCTTCGGTAAAACCCTACATTGACCCGCAGGGCGTGCAGGAAGAGCTGCAATGGGCGCGGCGCCTGTGCACGCGATATAAATGGCCGGTCATAAACGTGACCCATCGCTCGGTGGAGGAAACGGCTGCCGCCATTATCGACATGCTGGAACATGATGGCGTCACGGGCACCCCACCGGATCTGGACTGGCCGGGACCGTAATGCCTGCACACTGCGGGGCAAAAGCGCCATTGCGCTGATAATGACACTGCAATGCGGCCCGCCGGATGCCTTGGATTGTGGCACGGCAGGCTGAACCGGACCATGCCGGTGTGCTGGCTGTCCGCCAGATGTTTCCTTAAAAAATGATGATTGTCCGCAATGTCTCCGGTCTGGGCATGCCGCGCGCCTTCGCCCCCGCTGGATGGGCGGGTGTCGGCGTGCGTCTGTACTGTTGCGGACGGGAGGATGGGTCAGCTTGATGCGATGTGTCCGGCCATCGCGGGTAGCGTGCGTCTGCTGACCTGAAATGTAGATATGCAGCAGGCTTTAACCAGATATGTGCATAATTCCAGTTTAGACGGTGAGGTAAATAATAATAACAAATCATGCAAATAATAAAAAAGTAACAATTATACAAATACAATAAATAATCATGCAATTTTTTGATAGGTGAAATATACGAATTCTATACAAATATGAATGATTAGGTGCTGTTTATTTCGTGCATTGGACATGTGGGACAAAAAACGTACGATATGAGAAAGAGTTATTTATCAGGATATTCCTTACCACATTCGGGTCCATAGAGCTGAAGCATGTCCAAGACAGATCTCAAGCTGCTGATTATCCAGCCATCGCATTACCGGTCCAAGACCGACCGGACCATTTTCAAGACCAGACGACGGCAGATGGTACCGCTTGCCCTGCCATACCTTGCGGCGCTGACGCCACGGGAATGGACCGTGACCCTGCTTGATGAACAGCTTGAGGACATTGACTTTGACGTGCCGGTGGATGTGGTCGCCCTGTCTGCCTGGACGCTGCATTCCCCGCGCGCCTATGACATCGCGGCTGAATTCCGCAGGCGTGGGGTCAAGGTCATCATGGGGGGGCCGCATGCCTTCTTCTATGCCGATGAGGCTGCCGAACACTGTGACGCCGTGGGCGTGGGTGAAGCCGAACCGATCTGGAAAACCATGCTGGAGGACGCGGCCGCCGACCGGTTGCAGAAGATCTATCGCGCAGCGCCGCTGAAGGAACTCAATGACCTGCCCGCGCCGCGTTACGATCTGCTGGACCTGAAGAAATTCGGCCCCTTCCGCACGTTTGCCGTGCAGTCCTCGCGCGGGTGCCCGTTCGTGTGTGATTTCTGTTCCGAGCGTTTTTACCTTGGCGGGCGCTACCGCTGGCGGCCGGTGGACCAGATGGTGGCCGAACTGGAGCGGATCAAGAACAAGGGCAGTCACTTCTTCTTCGGGGAAAGCAATTTCGGCGGCAAGAAAAGCCGCGCGATGGAACTGATGGAAGGCCTGGTGCCGCTGAAGATCCGCTGGTCCACGCTGTGGTCATCCAATCTGTGTCTTGATACCGGTTTCCTTGACCTGGCACAGCGCAGTGGCGTGATGCACGTGAATATCGGCATCGAAAGCATTGACGAGGAGATGCTGCAGGGCATGAAAAAGGGCTGGAACAAGGCCAGCCGTTATGGCGAGATGTTCGATAACCTGCGCAAGCGTGACATCAGCTACTCGCTCAACTTCATATTCGGTTATGATGATGAACATCCCGATGTCTATAACGCTACCCTGTCATTTCTTGAGGCGCACAAGGTGCCTGCGGCCTATTTCAACATCCTGACCCCCACCAAGGGGACGGCCCTGTTTGAACGGATGAAAAAGGCGGGCCGGATCATCGATCCCGAGGACATCGACCGCTGGCCCGGGCAGGTCTGCCATATCTGGCCCAAGAACTGCACGCCCGGCCAGATGGAACAGCGCATCCAGACCATGTACCGCAAATTCTACAGCATGCGCTCCATGGTGCATCGCCTGCCGTTTCCCCGCACGCGTTCGGACATGTCATCATGGATCCTGAACCTGACCGAACGTCGCATGGCCTTTTCATCCACGGGAAACAATGATTTTGATATCTATTGAATCCCGTCCGGCCAATTCAGGCCGGGAGGCAACAGGTTAGGGAAGTGACGGCATGCGCGGATCAATCGGAAGTATGCTGCTGGACCGGCTCCAGCAACTCGGTGTTTCGCGCATTTACGGCGTTCCCGGTGATTACAATCTCGAATTCCTTGAACTGATCGAACGCACGCCGGGAATCGCGTTCATTGGCACCTGCAATGAACTCAATGCGGCCTATGCAGCCGATGGCGATGCCCGGATGACGGGTATCGGGGCCGTGCTGGTGACTTATGGCGTGGGTGACTTGTCCGCGTTGTCAGCCGTGGCAGGGGCCTGTGCGGAAGGTGTGCCGGTGGTGGTGATTTCGGGCATGCCGCCCATGCACGCCATCGGGTCGCGTGCACTGGTGCATCACACCCTGGCCGATGGTGACTATGGCAATGTCATGGCCTGCTACCGGCAGTTTACGGTAGCCAGCACCCGCCTGCAGCCGGCAACCGCCGTGGCGGAAACCGATCGTGTGCTGCATGCCGTGCAGACGTTGAAACGTCCGGTCTACATCCAGTTTCCATCCGACATCTGTTACGTGGGCATTGACGTGCCGCCGCCGCCGTCAGCGATTGTGGTATCGGATCCCGACCTGCTGGCGCAGGCGGCCGGATGGGTCGTGCAGCGTATTGCGCAGGCACGTCAGCCCGTGGTGCTGGTGGACGCCATGGTGCGTCAGTACGGATTGCATGACCTTGTGCTGCGGTTATGTACGCAGCACGGCATTCCCTATGCTGCCCTTTCCTCCGCGCGCACGTTGCTGCCGGAAACGGGGGCGTTATGGCTGGGGCCGTATGGAGGGCAGGCATCTGCCCCCGGTGTGGCGGATTATGTGAAGAATGCTGATTGCGTTATCGGTCTGGGTGTCCGGTTTGTCGATTCCACCTCGGGCTATTTCTCACAGGAACTGCAGCCCGGCGCGCTGATTGACGTGCAGCCGTTCAGCCTGACCTGCGATGGCAAAAACATGCAGGGCATTACGGCCGCCGATCTTCTGGGTGCCGTGGGGCGGAACATCTCTGGCAAACAGCCTGCGCGCCCGGCGCTGCCCGTATCCCCCGACCATGCGGTGCTGGCGTCATCTGGTGCGCAGCCATGGGGGCAGGCGGTATTCTGGCAGCAGGTCGAAGCCTTCCTGCGACCGGGTGACATCGTGGGGGCTGATAACGGGTCATCCATGGTGGCGATGCTGCACGCCCGGCTGCCTGCCGGGTGCAGCCTGCTGGTCCAGCCGGTCTGGGCCGCGATCGGCTATTCGCTGCCTGCAAGTCTTGGGGCATGTCTGGCCCAGCCGGACCGGCGGCATGTGCTGTTTATCGGGGACGGGTCATTCCAGATGACGGCGCAGGAACTGTCCACCCTGCTGCGGCACCGGTGCAATATCACGATCTTTCTGATCAATAACGGTGGCTATACCATCGAACGGATGATCCTTGGGCCGCAGGCTGCCTACAATGACATCGCCAACTGGAATTACGCGGCCCTGCCTGCGGCAATGGGGGGCGATGCGGCAGCCATACTGTCGCTGAAGGCGGAGAATCAGGCCGAACTGGATACCGCGCTGGCACAGGTGGCGCAGCATGAAGGGCTGGCCTTTATCGAGGTTGGCTTTACCCCCATGGATGCTCCTGCCGGGCTGGAAGTGATGGGGCGGGCGGTGCGGCGGTACGATTATGGAATCGAAACCCCCGAATCATTCTGATGGACAGCGGACAGGTCATTTTTCGATTAATCAGGAATGACCTGTTTTTAGGCTGGACGGGAGAGGTCAGGCAGGTTATTGAAAATACGACTGTTTTTTTGCACCGCTGCAAAGCAGGGTCCAGATGCCTCACCGTCCGGTCCGGTAGCAGGCAAAAAAGACCAGCTTAACATCACGAAATCGTGAAGTCTGATGGTTAAATTTTATGCATTTGCATAGAGTTTAATCTTCCTCATATCGCTGCTGGCAAGCCTATAAAAGGGTTTGCCATTTTTTTTGGCATATATTCTGTTTTGTCTGGAATAGATAACTGTCTCTCTACCGTCTGTTGGGTATTTGTTGGACAGTTATAATATTTTCATCATGTAATGATCGGTAAATCGCCTCCGATTGGCGTGTGATTTCCATTGCGAGTATTTCGGTTCTGGTGTTCCTTCCGGCTTACCAACTCGACACCAAAGGAACTGAAACATGTTTATTGAAAACGTCAGCACCATGATTGCCCATTCCGTGAACGCCATGTCTTCCCTGACCATGGTTGCTTTCCTGCCCATGATCGCTGCCCTGATGGTTGCTACCATCGTGTCCGATCGCGCTGCCTGAGCCAGGGGGTTTCTGTCCTGATACCCCTGCAGCCGGAATTCCCACGTAATGTGGGAATGGCCGGCGGCCAGCAGGGCATGATGAAACAAGACGGGTCCAGACGCTTCGGCGTCTTTTTTTATGCCTGTAGAATGGGGCTGGAACGTCCCCTTTATTCCATGAAGCCATGATGATGCCCCTGCTTGATGACCTGCTACCCTGTTTTACGTTCAGGGAACGCCACGCCGTGGCCATCCATGCCACGGGCCAGGTCATTCTGGATTGCGTCAGCCGCTATCGTGCCCATGACGATCCCCTGATCCGTATTGCCATCGGCATGCGTGAAAAGCCCGCACGGCTGCTGGGCCTGTCGCAGCGCAGGACGCTGGATATGGATGCTTTCATACCCCTTGGTCGTGTGGGTGATCAGGAAATGGCCATGGGGCTGGTCGGGGCGTTCTGGCGGATGGATTATGGACTGCTGGATATTGCTTCACGTGCGGATTTTGCCGCATGCCGGCGTCGGGATGTCTGCAGGCTGGTCATGGGCTTCAGGGTCGAACACGCGGCCAGCGGCCAGTCCCTGCTGGTCACCGAAACACGCATATCGTGTCCTACGCCAGCCTTGAGGCGACGTTTCGCGCCGTACTGGTATTTGATCCGACCTGTAAGTGGTCTGATCCGGCGGCGTATGCTGGCCCGTATCCGGCAACAGGCGGAAGCCGCGTAACAGGACGGGTCAGGACACTGCGGACAGGCGTGCAATCCCCCATAATCTTTTGACAAAATATGTCACTGGAAAGCGGAAGAAACATTTTTCGCTCTTTATGGCCGTTGATCGGGGAATGTGGGTGCAAAGCGATGTGTTCGCACAGGCTTGTAGGTAACCCGGCATGGGTGTATCGGCCACAAAAGTAACGGCGTGCGAAAGTGCGCTTTTTTTATTTTTGTCCAGAGCACATGCATGACTGATACAATCACCATCGCGCGTGGGGGCGTTCGTGCGCCCGTGCAGCCTTCCGGTCATCCCGGTCTGATCTTCTTTATTCTGGCGCTGGGGGGATTTGCCATCGGCACGGCCGAATTCGCGGCCATGAGCCTTGTGCCCATGATTTCAGCAGGCATGCACGTAACCGTGCCTGAGGCAGGTCATGCGATCGAGGCCTATGCCGCCGGTGTATGTGTCGGCGCCCCGCTGATCGCCATGCTGGGTGCCAAATGCAGCCGCAAATACCTGCTGATCGGCATGATGGTCCTGTATGTGATTGGTAACGGCCTGACCGCGCTGGCCCCCAATTACCTGTGCCTGCTGCTGTGCCGGTTCATAAGTGGCCTGCCGCATGGCGCGTATTTTGGTACGGCGGGTATTGTCGCGTCCTCTCTGGTTCCGGAAAATAAACGCACACAGGCAGTGGCAAGGGTCGTGCTGGGCCTGACCATCGCCACCATTGGTGGCGTGCCCATGGCCAACGGGCTGGGTATGCTGGTGGGCTGGCGCTGGGCCTTCGTACTGATTGCGGGGCTGGCGCTGCTAACCATGCTGCTGATCATGCGCTTTGTACCCACCGACCCACCGCGTCCCAATGCCAGCGCCATGACCGAGATCCGCGCCCTGCGCAACCGGCAGGTCTGGCTGACGCTGGGTATTGGCGTCGTGGGATTCGGGGGTATTTTCTGTGTCTATACCTATCTTGCTTCCATCCTGCAGGAAGTGACCCGTGCTCCGGCCTACATGACCCCGGTCATGCTGGCGGTCTTTGGCGTGGGCATGACGGTGGGCACCATGGCGTGCGCGTGGGCGGCGGATCGCAAGATGATGCCGACCATTGGTGGCACGCTGCTGGTCAATGCCGCCGCCCTGGCCGGTTTTCCCGGTTCGGTGCATTCCGTGTGGGGCATGATGCCGATCGTGTTCATGATCGGCTGTGGTGGCGGACTGGGTACCGTGATCCAGTCGCGTCTGCTGAGTGTCGCGGTCGATGCGCAGGCGCTGGCGGCGGCAATGAACCAGAGCGCGTTCAACATGGCCAACGCGATCGGTCCCATGCTGGGTGGCATGGCGATCAGTGTGGGTCTGGGCTGGGAATCCGTGGGCTGGGTCGGTAGCTGCCTGGCCATGGGCGGATTCGTGATCTGGCTGCTGACGTTAAGCGACATACGCGCCGCCGCCCGCAGGCAGGCAGGCGGCTGATCCGGACAGGGCGGGGCGGTTGATGGCCCGTCCCGTTATGCCTATCTTTTTTCCATGACGAGTGTACCAAAGCGCGATCATCCGCTGCCGCCATTGCTGCGAGATCTGTTTCCTGCGCGACAGGTCGCCGGGATGGTGGGGGAGGTGATTCTGCGTGTGCAGCACGTGCTTGATACCGAAATCGCACCTGCCGCCGCAGCCCATGATCGCGCGGGGGGCTATCCCCATCAGGCAATGGCGGCGCTGAAGGCCACGGGTATTCTTGCGCTGGCGGTGCCATGCGCATGGGGCGGGCTGGGCATGGCGCAGGGCCTGTCGCTTGAACTCATGCTGCGTATTGCCGTGGCCGACCCGGCAGTAGCCCAGATCTACAAGGTGCATGATGATCTGGTGCGTGAGATATTTGTCTATTCCCCACCCGACCTGCGCCAGCGTCTGGCGCATCGTATCATGCACGATCATGCCATCCTTGGTATGGCAGTGGCTGAAAACGGGCGCACGGCTGACGGCTTTCTGCAAACACTGGCGAGGCCCTGTCCCGATGGTACGTATTTCCTGTCGGGGCGCAAGATCTATGCCACCGGCGCGTCCGGGGCGGACCTGATTGCGGTGTCTTCCTTTGACCCCGTGCGGGCGCAACGGCTGGGATCGGTCCGCGCTGGCGTGCGTATGGACCTTGTGCCGCGCGATGCGCCTGGCCTTGTCTTTCACCATGACTGGGACCGCATGGGTCAGCGCGCAACGGATTCCGGCACCGTTACGCTGGAAGATGTCAGGGTAACGGATCAGTGGAATGCGCTGGACCCGGATGCGGTGTTGCCCCAGCATGTTTCACTGCGTTTTCAGGCCGGTTTCAGCGCCATCCTGACCGGTATTGGCATCGGAGCGCTACGTAAGGTCTGTACCTTCGTGCCTGAACGTGCCCGACCGTGGGGGGCTGCGGGCGTAGACAGCGCGGATCAGGACCCGTACGTGCGCCGCCTGCTGGGTGAAATCGGGGCGGACCTGTTTGCGGCCTATTGCAGCGTAATGCAGTCGGGTACGATGCTGGAACTGTATGAAAGCGGGCAGACATCGCGCAATGCGGTCGCCATGGCTGCCAGCGCGGCCCGTTCGGTCGCAACCCGCGCGGCCCTGCGTGCGGCATCGGATGCGCCAGCGGCGGCGGGCGCGCGGGGCACGGATAAGGTGAACGGTCTGGACCGTTACTGGCGCGATGCCCGCACATTGTCGCTGCATGACCCGGTGGACTGGAAGAATGCCGAAATCGGGCGTCATCTGCTGACCGGTTGGGAACCGGAACCCGGGCCCTATCAGTAGTTCCGGTTTGACAGGCCAGGAGACCGTCTGAGAAGGCCTCTTTTGAAATATTGCATAAATTGTAAAGAAGTTTTTGGTGAAGCTTTTTTCAAAAGGCTTCGTCAGGCGCCGCCTTTTTGAAAAAAGGTGGCACCGGGAAACTTTTATATTTATCTATCAATGAGTTATTTCAAAACAGTCTCTCTCATGTCTACGTGATTGTTCACGGGCAGGATACGGACCGGGGGAAAAGCCAGATGCAGCGACCTGTCATTGCCATTATCTCGACCGGCGGCACCATTGCCCGGCGGTCCATGGACCCACGTGATACGGTCGATTACGCGGAAATTGGCGCGAGCATTGGCGGGGGTGACCTGCTGGGCGCCCTGCCGCAGGCGGTGCGCAAGCGGTTCGTGGTGCGCGACATTCCCTTTTCAAGCTGTGACAGTGTGGAGATGACGCTGGCGCGCTGGTTCGATCTGGCCAGCGTCGTGAACCAGACCATTGCGGTCCAGCCGGATCTGGATGGTATCGTCATCACGCATGGCACATCCTCGTTGGAGGAAGCGGCCTGTTTCCTTGATCTCGTGCTGGATCTGCCCTGTCCCGTGGTGGTCGTGGGCGCACAGCGCCCCGCCAGCGCCATCAGTGCCGATGGCCCGGCCAACCTGTATGCCGCCCTGCAGGTGGCATCATGCCCGGACGCTGCCGGGCGGGGTGTGCTGGTTGTGTCCAATAATGAAATCCATGCCGCGCAGGAAGTGACCAAGGTATCAACATACCAGCTTGAGACCTTCCGTTCCCCTGATTTCGGGCCGATTGGCATGATCGAGGCCAACCGGGTTTTTTTCGGGCGTTCGATAAACTATCGCCGCCATGTCGGTTGGCCAACCGGATATGGCAGCGGTGCCGAAATCCCGCGCGTGGATATCAGCTATAGCCATGCCGGGGCGGATGGCGTGGGCATACGGGCCTTTATACGGGCAGGGGCGTGCGGCATCGTTTCGGCGGGCATGGTGCCAGGCATGTGTACGCCAGCGGAAAACGTGGCGATCGATGAAGCAGTGGCGCAGGGCATTGTCGTGGTGCAGGCCAGTAGCGGGTACTGTGGCGGCGTGGTCCGTCGGCATGAATTATATTCCCGTGGCATCCTGGCCGCCGGTCACATGCGGCCACGTCAGGCCCGTATCCTGCTGGCCCTTGCGCTGATGGCTGGGGTGGACAGGGATGCCATCCAGACGCTGTTCGATATGCCGTAAGTGGCGGTTGCAGAGTAAGATGGTTCTGGTGAAGCTTTTTTCAAAAAGCGGTATCCGGAACCGTTGTATTGTTTATCCAAAAAATTATGGGAAAAATTTCAGAACACGCTGTTGAAGGCGACCTGCGGTGAAATGACCTGCCCGGTGTTATGCCCCGCGAACATCGCGGTGACACCGGCAATGACGCCAAAGCGGGGGGACCAGTTGTATTCAATCGCGGGGGCAATGACCCAGTCACCCGATGCCTGCCCCAGAATGTTCTGGTATTTTCCCTGTGCATTGTAACCATGCACTACGGACCCATTGGCCCAGTCACGGGCCATGTCCATGGCGATCACCCATTTCTGGTTGACGCCATATTCCAGCGAAAAGCCGCTTTCCCCGTACATGCCCGGATGCGCCAGTCCCCGGAACCCGGCCGAGGTGCCATAGCTGCTGATATCGGCAATATGTGCCTGCGTCAGTGCGCGGCGGAACGTGCCCCACATGCGCAGCCGCAGTTCATGGTGACCGGGCAGGGTATAGGTGGACTGTTCCGTCAGCGCCACGCGGAAGGTATAGGTGCCGGTGCCCACCCCGTCCTCGTCACGGCCCAGCTTGGTATAGTCACCCGATGGAAACGCGACCCCCACAAACAGGCTGAGGGCGGGAATGTAGCGCTTCGGATCTGCATCAAGATAGCGCCACATTACATCCACTGGCAGGTCGCCCATTTTCAGTCCGCTGGTCGTGCCGCCATGCCCCCCCTTGCGCCAGCCATAGCTTATGTCCGGTGTCATCTGCAGGCTGATCGAATTGGTGATGGAATATTTGTACAGCGTGAAGTTCGACACGCTATGCGCCTTGTCCTTCAGCGACATGCCCTGTCCCGTGCTGTCCAGATACCCGACGGGCTGGCTGTAAGCGAAGTAGGGTTCCCACGCGAACACGCCCTTTTTCGTCAGGGCGCCCGATGGCGATACCAGAGACCCGGTATACCACTGGGCATAATCTTCATGCAGTCCCTGTGACCCGGCAGCCGTGCCGTTGCCCGTGCCGCCCGCATGGGCCGCGGGCAGGGCGGAAAAGGTCGATGCGATCGATACCGCAACAAATAACATTGATTCCGGTATCGAAATATATGATGCTCTTCTACAGGGGCGACCGGCATCATGTGGTAATGCGATTGCATTGCGCGCGAATGCGCTGCCCCGCCGTGTGGCGGCGCGGGCACGTATGAAGGAAAGCATGGTTGTGGCCATTTCCTGATCGGGGCGTCCCTTCACGCATGGCAGTGCGTGGCGGGCCTTATTGGTATTGGGGGCAGGGGTAGGGGATGTCTGCTACATGCTCTGCAGCAGCGGGTATGTGGGGATCTCAGGACATCAATGCTGTGCTCCTGGGCCAACAGGCCGGATGATCTGGCGGGGGAATGGCAGTTCCCCCGCCAGTTTCTTTTCAGGTTGTCGGAATCCGCGGCTGTTCGCCCGCGCTGTCAGGTGTCGTGTCGTTGGGGTTGAGGTATTTCCATCCCAGCATCAGTATGATGGCAATTGCGGGCATGGTGGCCAGCGTGCAGGTGCCATTGGGGTAATCGAACAGCATCAGCAGCAGAACGCTGGCCAGAAAGCCAAGCGTCAGCCATGAGGTGAAGGGCGCGCCCGGCATTTCAAAACCGGCTGACCTGATGCGTCCGCTGCGGACGGCCTGACGCAGCTTCATCTGGCTTATGACAATAAAGCCCCATGTGCTGATGATGCCGATTGCCGCCATGTTCAGCACGATTTCGAACACCTGTGACGGGACGATATAGTTCAGCCCGACCCCAACCAGATAGACCGCGACGGTCAGCAGGATGCCGTTGGCGGGCACCGAGCTTGCATTCATGCGGGCAAGGGATTGCGGGGCCGCCCCGCCCAGCGCCATGGCGCGCAGTACGCGCCCGGTGGAATACAGGCCGGAATTGAGGCTGGACAGCGCTGCGGTCAGCACCACGATGTTCATGATCGTATCGACGCCGGGTACGCCCAGTGTCTGGAAAAAGGTCACGAACGGACTGGTTCCGCCATGATAGGCCGTCCACGGCAGCAGGCTGACCAGCAGCACCACCGACAGCACGTAGAACAGACCGATACGCCAGATGACACTGTTGATGCTGCGCGGCAGGACCGTGCGTACATCCGCGCATTCCCCTGCTGCTGTCCCGATCAGTTCAATACCGGAATAGGCAAACACCACGCCTTGCACCAGCAGCAGGCTGGCGATCAGGCCATGGGGGAAGATGCCGCCGTTATCAGCGATCAGGTGCAGCCCCGTCGTATGGTCGCCCACCGGCATGCGCACGCCCAGAATGATACTGCCAGTGATCAGGAACAGGCACAGCGCCACGATCTTGATGAGGGAGAACCAGAATTCGATTTCCCCGAACCACCGGACCCCCACCATGTTCAGCGTGGTGACGATACACAGCGCCATAAGGGCGAAAACCCATTGTGGCACGGCGGCGAACGTGCCCCAGAAATGCATGTACATCGCCACGGCCGTGATATCGACGATGCCGGTCATGGCCCAGTTCATGAAGGACAGCCAGCCCGCCACAAAGGCTGCCTTTTCCCCCATGAATTCCCGTGCATACGATACAAAGCTGCCGCAGGTGGGGCGGTGCATCACCAGTTCGCCCAGCGCGCGCATGATCAGGAATGAAAACACACCACATACCAGATAGACCAGCGCAAGCGATGGCCCGGCTACCTGCAGGCGCGATCCGGCCCCCATGAAAAGGCCCGTACCGATCGCGCCGCCTACGGCGATCATCTGGATCTGGCGTGCGCCCAATCCCTTGTGATAGCCATCATCCTCCTCTGGCAGGATGGGGGTGCTGTCTTCCAGCGCGGGGTCCGGTTTGCTCATGCTCTGGTCTCCGCCATGGTCGGCGCGGGAGGAAGGAAAAGGGAAGGATGCACCACGAACTCAACAGGCATCTTTACGATTTCGGTCGGGAAATTGTTTAAAAAATAAGCAGTTCCTGTTTTCATGACCCGACGGGATGTCATAACCGGTGGAAACACGGCATGTGCATGGGGCAATGGGTGGAACGGGTCAGAAACGGAAAGAAATATCATGCAGCATCAATTGGTTGTTCTGTCATGAACATTGTCAGACGAAATAACGGCTGACAAGTATGGATGCCTTAATAAAAGCATTATGATTAAAAACTAGACATTTTTATCAAAACTTTGGCAGTAAATGCACAATAATTAATCATTAAGAAAGTCTTTCGACATGCTTAAAAAAGACTCTGCGCAGCGGACATTGTGTCTTGGTGTAATCATGGGGGGGCTTGTGGTTGCCGGTTTGGCAACAATGCCCGCCCGTGCCGATAACGAGCGTTTTGAAGGCAGTGAACTGACACAGGATGCTCCGCAGTATTTCGTGCTGCGCCCGCAGGATCACCAGACCGCCGCCACGACAGGGGAATTGCGGCTGTCGGAAAGCGGGATCGATTTTACGAACGGTGAACTTCTGGAAGTCTCGCTGGAACGGGGCGGGGACGGCCATCTTGTATACAGGGTGGATTATGGACAGAACCCAACCCTGCCATCGGGGCGGATGCTCTGTCCGCCGCCGCTGAATCCGGTCTATCTGGATTTTGCCAGCCAGCCGGATGATGCGGACAGTTATCGCATGACCCTGTATTGCGGGTCGCGTGCCGTGCCGTTTCGCAGCATTACGCCAGATCGTGCCGCAGCGGTGTTCAGTTACCGCCGTGCGGCGGATGCGCAGTGGGCGCACAGTGCGTCCGAAGGGGGATACCTGCATGGGGCGGTGGCGCAGTACTGCACCCTTCACCACGACAGCGCGGGCGTGAATGCCTGCACTACGCGTGAAGAAGCGGCATATGCCACCATCATGTCCCAACGGATCGCTCCGCCTGTCCTTAAACAGTGCGCGGCTTATGTCACGGGACTGCATGACCATGCGGGGTATGTCAGTTTTGTCGGATTGCTGAACTGCACGCGCGTGCGTGACAGTCGTGCGCTGTTCGATTACTGCAGCCAGCGCATGACCGGGCAGAAGCGTGAGGATGATACCCGTTTCCTGGATGGCAATCCTGTTCAGGCGCAGGGTGCGGCGCTGTGCTTCAACGCGCTCGCCGCCCGTCAGGCACGGAAGGAATAGGGACTACGGCCCTCTGGGTGTTTCAGGCGACATCGGGCACTTCTATGCCCGATACGAACTTGAACACATCTTCATGATGGAGCAGGAAAATGCGGTGCTTCTTGCCCAGGAGCAGCGCCTCCTGTGTGTAGGGCGCATTGGACACGATCGCGCCCACGCTGGCCTTGCTGTCGGTCTTTTCCTTTATGCCCTGCCAGATCACGTCATCATGCACCGGCTTGCGGTCCATCCAGCAATGCACCAGCATTTTCAGATTGTTGCGGTTGCACTGGATGACAGACCCCAGCCCCGTGGCCACGGGGGGGCGGGTGTCCCATCCCGCCTTTTCAATCCATTGTGAACAGAAGGCGGCGTATTCCGCCTGATTCATGTCCTGGTGATAGGTGCTGGGGGTAATGGCGGCGGCGGGCGGCTTGGTGGCCGTGCTGGCGGCCATGGTGGTGATATGTCCCTGCACGGTCCTGCATATGCTGGGCCACAGCGCGTGATATCCGTGTCGTGTCAGCGTGGGCAGCAGGGTACTGCGCGTGAAGCGATCCAGATACGTCGCCCATGACGTGTGCCCGGGGGCGGCCGCTGTCGTGTCATGCGCATTCTGGTACCACCGCCCCAGCATGGCGGAATGCCGTTGCGCCAGTTCCAGACAGATCCTGACGGCCTTGCGCCGCCGCGCCATGAGCCAGCATGCCCGGAGGATCAGGACCATGATCCATCCCGTCCCGCAGACCAGCATCAGGGTCAGGATCAGCGAGCCCAGTTTCTGGAAACCGCGCGTCATGAAAAAGATGTCGGTCGGTCGCGGCGTTTCCGCCTGCTGCACGATCACTGGCGGGGTGGCGGGCGGATTGTCGTCCGCTTCGGTATGCTGCGGGCCGGTGGGGGTAGGAGTATCGACGGCAGCGGGCGCGGGGGGGGCGACCGGGGCACGGACCATCGGGTGTTCTTCAGCCATCGCGGCCGGAATGGAGCCGATCGGGGCGATATCGCCCGTCATGAAATACAGCGGCGGCAGCCCCGGCACCGGTGGCACGCGCCGCATGAGTGGCAGGCCGTTGCGGTTGGCTATTTTTTCCCAGCGGATATCGGGCGTGACACTATGGCAGTCACCCTGCCGGATCAGCGTCTTGCGCCATGCGGGTGACTGCTGCGTGCTGATGGTCCGGTCTGACAGGGCACGCAGGATGGCATCATCCCCACACGCCAGCGTGGGGTGGACGGCACTGAACAGGCCTGCGGCGCTCGCGCTTGCCGGCAGGCACAGAAGCAGGCAGGCACTGGCCCATATCCGCATGATGCTCGTTATCCTTCCGGTCTGGAAACGGGAATGAACAGACCCGGGGTATCAGCAAATTGGAATGTGTTAATGTACAGATGCCGATATGCAGAATACATATCTTTTTGTAAACAGTCTTTATTTAGTCCTGTTTGTCGGTATTGATCCTGCCCCGACATCCTGAGGCAAAAAAGTGGCATGTCCTTATCGGGGGGCTGCCCCCTTATCCAACTTATGGCGATGTTCACGAACTTCGCGGATGTTCATCAGGACAGATTGGAAGGCAGGAGCGGATGACTGACCGTTTTGCAATTGTGCTGGCGCGCCATCCCGCCGTCATGGGGGCGGAAGGCCTGTGTTACGGCCAGCGGGACGTTGCCCTGGCGGATGGATGGGAGCGCATGGCCGATGGCCTGCGCACCGTCATGCAGGGGGTGGGATGCAGGATTCTGTTCTCCTCACCGGCCCGGCGCTGCCAGATGGTGGCGGAACGGGTGGCGCGGTTCATGAATCTGGAGCTGAAGGTGGATTCACGTCTGCGTGAAATCAGTTTTGGCGAATGGGAGGGCCGTCCATGGAGTCACATTTCACGTGCAGCACTTGATGCATGGGCGGCCGATGTCAGTGATTTCACGCCTCCCGGAGGGGAAAGCGGTCGCGAGCTGCATGTCCGGGTGCGGCATTTCTGGACCGAAATGCAGCAGTATGGCCAGTCCTGCGCCGTGCTGACCCACGGGGGGCCGCTGCGGCTCATGCAGGGGATGGTCCATGGCATGCCCGGCAGTCTGCTGGCTCCGTCGCCGCCCATGGGATCGGTGCGGGTGATCGAACAGGGGCCGCCCGGACTCAGGACAGGGCAGCCAGGATCGCACATTCCGTCACAACTGCCGTTGCACCAAGAACGTCTCCGGTTTGGCCGCCAATCTGTCGTCGCGCAAACAGGCACATTATGACAGCCGTCCCGATCGCCACGGCACAGGCAAGGGTCGCGCGGGGCAGGGGAAGCAGCACGGTGGCGCAGAGACCGGCAAGCCCCATGCAGGCCACCAGCGCATACCCCGGCAGGGCCGCCATGGAACTGGCCAGCCCGTCACTGCGTGCGGGCGGCAGCCGCCACAGCACCACCACCATGACCGCACGTGCCAGCGCTCCTGCCACCGACATGGCCATGATGGCCATTGCGCCCGGCATGGCGGCCAGTGCCGTAACCCGCACCAGCAGTGCGATCACCACCGCCATGACGCCGTAACTGCCCACCCGGCTGTCACGCATGATTTCCAGCTTGCGCGCGCGGTCCTGCCCGCCGCCACAGCCATCGGCCATGTCCGCCAGCCCGTCTTCATGCAGGCCGCCACAGGCCAGCAGCAGCATCCCGACACCCAACCCCGCAGCTGGCAGGGCCGCAATGCCCAGCCATAGCAGCCCGGCGTAAAGCAGCCCGCCACAGGCCCCAGCGCCCCCACCAACCAGTGGCCAGCACCATATGCTGCGCGTCATGGAATAGGGCAGGCCGTCATGCGCCAGCCATCCCACCGGCATGCGGGTCAGCAGTCCAATCCCGCAGACAAGGTCGGCACGCAGGCGGCCCACGATATTCATTCCTTTGTGCTGACCTGTGCCTGCGCGAATGTCGCCATGCCACACAGGCAGGCAATGGCGGCGCGGACAAGGGGAATGGCCAGCCCCGCGCCGGACCCTTCGCCCAGTCGCAGTTCCAGTTCCAGCAGTGGTGACAGTCCAAGTGCCGCCGCCAGATGTGCATGTCCACCTTCTGCTGAACAGTGTGACAGGCGGGTATGGGACAGTCCATGAGGATTCAGCCGCGCCAGCGGGGCAGCGGCTGCCGTGCAGATGAATCCGTCCAGCAGCACGGGAATGTTCCTGTACCGCGCGGCGATGACCGCCCCCATAATGGCCGCCAGCTCATGCCCGCCAAGGTAACGCGCGATGGCCAGCGGATCTGTCAGGTGCGTGGCGTGGTGGTCCAGCGCGCGGTCGATCACCGCAGCCTTGCGCCGCACGCCCGCATCATCCAGTCCGGTGCCACGCCCGGCCCATTTCGCGCCACCCCCGCCAAACAGTGCGGCACAGATGGCGGCGGCAGGGGTCGTATTGCCAATTCCCATTTCCCCAAGGCACAGCAGGTCCGTATCCGGCCGCACGGCCTGCATGCCGCAGGCCAGCGCGCGCAGGAAGGTCGGCTCATCCATGGCAGGGGCATGGGTCATGTCGGCCGTGGGGCGCAGACCTTCGACTTCCAGCACATGCAGGCGCGCGCCGCTTACGCGGGCGATCTGGTTGATGGCGGCCCCGCCATTGCGGAAATTTTCAACCATCTGGCGCGTGACATCAACAGGCCATGGTGTCACACCCTGCGCGGTGACGCCGTGGTTGCCAGCGAAGACGATGATATCCACCCGTTCGGCACGGGGGCGGGCGGTGCGCTGCCATTGTCCCGCCCAGCGGGCCAGGTCTTCCAGCCGTCCCAGGCTGCCAGGTGGCTTGGTCAGCTGGCTGTCATGATTGGTTATGGCGGCGTCGGCCGCCATGTCAGGCGGAGGCAGGTCGTGGCATAGCTGGCGCAGCGCGGCCATGTCGCGTGGATGGGAAAGATGGGATGGCATGGGCAGCGTTGTGTGGTCTTATGCGCCCGGATGCAAGATGGCGGAGGATAAAATGAAGGCGGCGTGCCAACCTGATACGATGTCCGGCATGCAGGGCTGCATTTTCGTGCTGGGTGGTGCGCGTTCGGGCAAGAGCCGTTTTGCCGAAAACCTGTTTCCTCGGTGGCCCGCGCCATGGACCTATCTTGCCACCTGTCAGCCCCATGACGGGGAAATGGCCGCGCGCGTGGCCCACCACCGGGCGCGGCGGGGGACAGGCTGGCATACGGTCGAAGAACCGCTGGACCTGCCCGCAGCCCTTGATGGAGCGGGTACGTCGCCCGTGCTGGTGGACTGTCTGACGCTGTGGCTGACCAACCTCATGTTGGGCGAACATGATATTGCGGGGGCCACGCAGGCGCTGCTGGCGGCCTTGCGCCGCCGTGCGGGCCCGACCGTGCTGGTGTCGAACGAGGTGGGGCAGGGGATCGTGCCCGACAATACGCTGGCGCGTCGCTTCCGTGATGAGGCAGGCTGGCTGCACCAGTCGGTTGCACGGGATGTCGCGCGTGTGGTTTTTGTGGTGGCTGGCCTGCCGATGGAGATGAAATGACCCTTACCCCCGAAGAAATCCGCCACCGTGAAAAAATGGCCAAACGCAAGCAGGTGCAGGACAGGGAGGTCAGTACCAAATCCATTGAGAAGGGCTTGCTGGCGGTCCATACCGGTGCGGGCAAGGGCAAGTCCACCGCAGCCTTCGGCATGGCGCTGCGCACGCTGGCCCATGGCGGGCGCATCGTGGTGATCCAGTTCATCAAGGGGGCGTGGAACACGGGGGAGCGCAAGGCGCTGGAACGCTTTGGCGACCAGGTGGAATGGCATGCACTGGGCGAGGGCTTTACATGGAACACGCAGGACCGCACCCGCGACATCGCCAACTGCCGTGCGGCGTGGGATCAGGCGCGCGCGGCACTGAAGCGCGCAGATGTCGCGATGGTGATACTGGACGAACTCAACATCGCGCTGCGGTATGACTATCTGCCGGTTGATGAAGTGCTGGCCGATATCGCGGCCCGTCCCGTCATGCAGCATGTTGTCGTGACCGGGCGCAACGCCCGTCCCGCCATGATCGAGGCCGCCGACCTGGTCACCGAAATGACGCAGGTCGCCCACCATTTCAAGAAAGGGGTCAAGGCGCAGGCAGGGATCGAATTCTGATGGCCCCGCGCGCGCTCATGTTTCAGGGCACCGGGTCCAGCGTGGGCAAGTCGGTTCTGGTGGCGGGACTGTGCCGCGCACTGACCCGCCGTGGCCTGCGTGTGCGTCCGTTCAAGCCGCAGAACATGTCCAACAACGCGGCGGTAACAGCAGACGGGGGCGAGATCGGGCGCGCGCAGGCGCTGCAGGCGCGTGCCTGCGGGGTGGCTCTGTCGGTCGATATGAACCCCGTCCTGCTCAAGCCGCAGGGCACGACCGGATCCCAGCTTGTGGTGCGCGGGCGCATGCGCGGGCAGGTGCGGGCAAAAGATTTCCAGTCCTTCAAGCGCGGTCTGATGCCCGAGGTGCTGGACAGTTTCCACACCCTTGCCGGTCAGGCGGATATCGTGCTGGTCGAAGGTGCGGGATCCGCGTCAGAGGTCAACCTGCGGGCTGATGACATCGCCAATATGGGCTTTGCGCAGGCGGCGGACATCAATGTCGTTCTGGTGGGCGATATTGACCGTGGCGGAGTGATCGCAAGCCTCGTGGGCACGCAGGCGGTTGTGGCCGCGGATGATGCGCGGCGCATAAAGGGATTTATCGTCAACCGTATGCGTGGCGATCCGTCACTGTTCGATGCGGGGATGGCGGCGATTGCCGACATGACCGGGTGGCAGGCCGTGGGGCTGGTACCCTTCCTTGACCGCGTGCGCGACCTGCCCGCAGAAGATGCTGCTGATCTGCATGTCGGTAGGGGCAGCGGGACGCAGGGCGTGCGCATTGTCGTGCCCTGTCTGCCCATGATCGCCAATTTTGATGATCTGGACCCGCTGGCGGCGGAAGATGGGGTCAGTCTTGCCATGGTGCAGCGGGGGCAGGTCCTGCCGCCATGTGATCTTGTGATCCTGCCCGGAGCGAAGGCCACCATCGCCGACCTTGCTGTGCTGCGGGACGAGGGATGGGATATTGACATCCATGCCCATGTGCGGCGTGGCGGTCATGTCATGGGCATATGCGGTGGCTACCAGATGCTGGGACGCAGCATTGCCGACCCGCTGGGGATCGAGGGCAGGCCATGCACCGTGGACGGCCTTGGCCTGCTGGACGTCATCACAGTAATGGAAGGCAGCAAGCGGCTGGAGGATGTAACCGGTCGCCTGCTGCCCGAAGGGACCGCCATGCGCGGGTATGAAATGCATATCGGCCGGACCACCGGCCCCGATCACGACGTGCGGCCGCTGATTGATCTGGGCGGGCGGTATGACGGCGCGGTCAGCCCATCGGGACGGATATGGGGTACCTACGTCCATGGCCTGCTGGCCGGTGGCGGGACGCGGGCGGCATTGCTGGCGCGGCTGGGTGGTCACTCGGACGGGCATGACCATGATGCGACGGTGGATGCAGCCCTTGATATGCTGGCCGATCATCTGGAAACACATCTGGATATTGATAGCCTGCTGGCACTGGCCCGTCCCGTTGGTAATAAATAAGGGCTGCCAGAAAAGTCAGTGCATGACATAATATTAAAAATGAAGTTTTTTGGTGAAGATTTTTAATAGACTTCATGGAACGCTGCCTTTTTCGAAAAAGACGGCGCTCCAAAACTTTTATTGTTTTTTTGATCGATGAGTTGTTTTTTTAAACAGTCTTTCAACGCCTGCGAGCGAACAGGTGACGGGCAAGCATGCCCACTGCTGAAAATCCCGCCACGGTCTGGAGCAGGCAGGCGCGACGGTACAGCGCAAGGGCCCGGTGCAGGTCGGCAGGACGCAACGCGGCTGGCCCATCGCCCACCCATGGTTCCGTCACGCTGACACCGTTATAGGCGCGCGGACCGGACAGACGTATGCCCAGCGCGCCCGCCATCGCGGCTTCGGGCCAACCGGCATTGGGGGATCGGTGGTGGCGGGCGTCGCGCCACAGAATGCGCAAGGCGTCCCGTGCGCTCATGCCCTTCAGGGTCAGGGCGGCAAGGATGAGCCACAGCGCCGACAGGCGGGATGCGGGCAGGTTGACCAGGTCATCCAGCTTTGCCGCCGCGTAACCAAAGGCTGCATGCCGGGGCGTGCGGTGGCCGATCATGCTGTCAGCCGTGTTGACCGATTTGTAAAAGACCGCGCCCGGCAGCCCGCCTGCAGCCATCCACAGCAGGGGGGCGACGATGCCATCGGAAAAGTTTTCGGCCAGTGTTTCGGTCGCGGCCCGCAGCACACCTGCCTTATCCAGCTGTTCGGGGTCACGGCCTACAATATGGGAGACCGCACGCCGGGCGGCGGGCAGGCTGTCATGTGCCTGTATCGCCACGGCCTCGACATGGTCATGCAGTGAACGCTGGGCGACAAGGGAACTGGCCAGTACCGCCGTCAGCGGCAGTGCCAGCCACCGGGGCAGGATACGCCGGATGGCGCGATCCACCAGCATGGCGGTTGCCGTGGGCACGGATACAATCAGCACACTGGCCACAAAACCGTTGGCCCGGCGTCGTGCCGGAGTGGTGTCTGGTGTATTGAGGCGCCGGTCCAGCATGCCGATCAGCCCCCCGATCCACATGACCGGATGCCCGACACGGCGCACCAGCGCCTGTGGATAACCTACGGCCATGTCGGTTACCGATGCGATGCAGGTGATGCCAAGGTTTCGTAACATGAAAAAAAGAGCAGAGCGCATGCCTGCGTGGATATGGTGCGCCCCGCAACGGGTCAAGAGTACGGCCTGTATCAGCGATCTTTTAAAATTAACGTGTTGATGTAAAATAATAAAAGTTCCGAGTTCTGCCTCTTTTCAACAATTGCGGTGTCCTTTGAAGCTTTTTGACAAAAGCTTTACCAAAAATTTCCCTATGATCCGCAGTCTGTTGGAACAGGCGTTTCAGGATGCTGCAAGGCATGTGGAAAGGCCTGTCCGCCATCCATTTTTTCGTGATCAATATTTCTTGCATTAATCAATATGTCGAAAAAATGGTCTAGGCATTTATCCAGACCTCACGGATATAGTGAGCGTTCGGAGCAGCAATGACATGGCACAGCAGGTAGGCGTTTTTGGGTATCAGTGATTTACGGTTCACTTCGTCGCGGCGGCGGTTCATGCAGGGACTGGCAGGGATTGCTGCATGCAGTACGGTTCTTGCCTCCCTTCCGGCCCATTCCAGTCCCCCCGCACCCTATGTCCCGCGTTTCTTCAATCCCGCCGAATGGGCTTTCCTGATCGCTGCGTGCGACCGTCTGATCCCGGCTGATGCAAACGGTCCCGGCGCAGTGGCGCTGGATGTGCCACGTTTCATCGACATGCAGATGGACACCCCCTACGCCCATGGGGCGCAGTGGTACATGCAGGCCCCCTTCGTGCAGGGGCCGGACAACCTTGGCTACCAGCTGCCCCATGCCCCGCGTGACCTGTACCGGCGCGGGATTGCGGGCATGAACGGCCACGCCGCCACCCGCCATGGCAGGCCGTTCGCGGACCTTGCGCCCGCATTGCAGGATGACCTGCTGCGTGGGGCGGAAAATGGTGGCATGACCTTTGGCGACCTGCCATCGTCCGTGTTCTTTGACCAGTTGCTGGCCAATGTGATGGAAGGCGCGTTTTCGGACCCCATCCATGGCGGCAATACCGGGCTTGGCGGCTGGACCATGCTCGGCTTTCCCGGTGCGCGGGCGGATTTCATGGACTGGGTGGACCGCTACGGCGTGCATTACCCGCTGGGCAGTGTGTCCATATCGGGAGAAACGGCATGAGCGACGACGCACGCAGGCTGCACCCGGTTGATGTGGTGATCGTGGGCGGTGGCTGGGCCGGGTCCATCATGGCCAAGGAAATGACCGAGGCCGGGCGGTCGGTCGTCATGCTGGAACGCGGGCCGGACCGCAGCACGGCGGCGGATGGGGCCTATCCCGCCTCGATTGACGAACTGGAGGCCAATTTCCGCTATAAACTGTTTCAGGACCTGTCAAAAAACACCGTCACCATCCGCAACAACAGCCAGCAGACGGCGCTGCCCTATCGCCGCATGGCCGCCTTCCTGCCCGGTGAGGGCGTGGGGGGCGCGGGCCTGCACTGGTCTGGCGTGCATTTCCGTATGCCGCCCGATGACCTGCGCCTGCGCACGCGCGTGATCGAGAAATACGGCGCCAAATTCATTCCCGAAGGCATGAACCTTCAGGATTACGGCGTCAGTTATGAGGAACTGGAACCCTTTTTCGACAAGGCGGAAAAGGTATTTGGCACATCGGGCGAAGCCTACATGGTCAAGGGACAGGTCGTGGGGAAGGGGAATGTGTTTTCCCCCTCGCGTTCCGACCATTTCCCGCTGCCCGCGCTGAAGGATGTCTATACTGCCCATCTGTTCCGCAAGGCGGCGGAAGAAGTGGGCTTCCATCCCTATTCCCTGCCTGCGGCCAATGCGTCGCGGCAGTACATCAACCCGTACGGCGTGCAGATGGGGCCATGCAATTTCTGTGGTTATTGCAGCGGGTATGCCTGTTACATGTATTCCAAGGCATCGCCCAACGTGAATATCCTGCCGGTGCTGCGGCGGCACCCGCTGTTTGAACTGCGCGCGGGCTGTCATGTGCTGAAGGTGGAACTGGACACGGATGGCAGGCGTGCGACCGGCGTGACCTATATCGACCCTGACGGCAAGGTGGTGACCCAGCCTGCGGATATGGTGATCCTGACTGCGTTCCAGTTCCATAATGTCCGGCTCATGCTGCTGTCAGGCATCGGCAAACCTTATGATCCCGTACGTAACGAAGGGGTGGTGGGACGCAATTTTGTCTATCAGAACGTGACGACCAGCAATGTCTGGCTCGATCGCGGTATTGATACCAACCAGTATATCGGCGCAGGCGGCGGTGGCGTCGCGTTTGATGATTTCAACAGCGAGAATTTCGACCATGGGCCGCTGGGTTTCGTAGGGGGATCGCCGGTCTGGGTGAACCAGGCGGGCGTGAAGGCGATTGCAGCCGCCCATTCCGGTGGACCGCCGGGCACGCCGCGCTGGGGCAGTGCGTGGAAGGCGGGCATGATCGACACCTACCGTCATTCCCTGCGCATTGATGCCCACGGGGCGAACATGGCCTATCGGGACGTGTACCTCGATCTTGATCCGACATGGAAGGACGCCTGCGGGCAGCCCCTGTTACGCATGACGTTTGACTGGAAAGACAACGACATCCGCATGAACCGCTATGTGGTGGACAGGATCGGCGACGTGGCAAAAGCTATGGGCGCGCGGCGTGTCAACCTGACCCGGCGCGAATTCGGCAAGCCGTTCGACACCCGTCAGTACCAGACCACCCACCTGGGTGGCGGGGCCGTGATGGGCAGTGATCCGGGGACAAGCGCGCTCAACCGCTACCTGCAGTCGTGGGATGTGCATAATGTGTTCGTGATCGGGGCGAACGCTTTTCCACAGGGAACAGGCTACAACCCGACCGGCATGGTTGCGGCGCTGGCGTACTGGGCGGCCCATCATATCCGCGCGACCTACCTTGCCCATCCCGGGCCGCTGGCGGGATGAGGGTCATGGTGTGGGGAAAGCGGCTGTGCCTGCTGGCTGGCATACTGACGGCGGTGGTGATGGGGACGCCACCGGCACGGGCGCAGGATATGGCACAGGATCATCAGGCATATGATCAGGCCGGGGATGATGCGATCACGCGCGGGGAATACATGGCCCGCGCGGCTGATTGCGCAGCCTGTCACACCGTGCCTGGCGGCGCGCCCTTTGCGGGGGGCATGGCCTTTCATCTGCCGACCGGCACGCTGTATGCCCCCAACATCACCCCTGACCGGCAGACCGGTATCGGCCAGTATTCCGAGGCCGAATTCAGTCGTGCCCTGCGTCGGGGCATCCGCCGTGACGGGGCCACGCTGTACCCGGCCATGCCCTATCCGTCATATGCACGCCTGACGGATGCGGACGTGCATGTGCTGTATGTCTATTTCATGCAGGGCGTGAAGCCTGTTCCGCACGCGGTGGTGCAGGATGGCATGTCGTGGCCCATGTCCATGCGCTGGCCGCTTTCCATCTGGCGTATGCTGTTTGCTCCTGATCCGAAGGCGGCGTTGCGCGACATGGATCGCCGCACCTTTGCCGACCCGCTGGTGGCCCGTGGCAGCTATCTGGTCGAAGGACCGGGTCATTGCGGTGCATGTCATACGCCACGTGCCCTGACCATGCAGGAAAAGGCCCTGACGGCGGTGGACGGGCCATTGTACCTGTCGGGGGGCGATGCGGTGGATGGCTGGCGTCCCGTCAGCCTGCGCGGCGAAAACCGCACCGGACTGGGACGGTGGAACGAACATGATATCGTGCGTTTTCTGGCCACCGGGCGCATGCCGCTGGGGGCGGCATTTGGCGGCATGACGGATGCCATCGGCCATGGCACGCAGCATATGACGGACGATGACCGGCTGGCGATCGCACGCTACCTCAAGACCCTGTCACCCACCGCGCCCGCTGTGGCGCAGGGCTGGATCTATGACCCTGCGGTAACCGATGCCCTGCGCGCGGGTGATGTTTCTGCCCGTGGCGCCCGTGCCTATGTCGATAGCTGTGCTGCCTGTCACCGTACCGACGGTCGTGGTTATCCCACCACGTTCCCGCCACTGGCGGGCAACCCGGTGGTCATGGACCCCAGACCCGACTCCCTGATCCGTATCGTGCTGGAGGGAAATACCCTGCGCGCCACGCGGCAGGCGCCCTCCGCCTTTGTCATGCCCGGGTTTGCCACGCGTATGGACGATAAGACCGTGGCGGATACCGTCACCTTCATCCGTGCGGCATGGGGAAATGACGCGCCTGCGGTAACGGTTGCGGATGTCGCGCGGATACGGCGCACCCTGTCGCCCGAACATCCGCCCGTCTCCCTGCCCATGAACTGATTGTGAAGCATGTGCGGGGACGGGGCCGATTGCCCTTGTTCCCCGGACTTGCATGAATGGTCGTACAAGCCAGCACCGGGGAAGACGATGACCATGTCCATGCACAGGCGTGACCTGTTCCGTGCCATCCTGCCATTGTCCATGGGTATGGGCGGTGTCGCCCGTGCGGCTGAACCCGCGCGGGATGCCACCAACCGTGATCATGGCGTGGCCCCGTCAGGCCCGTTTGACATCGTGGCCCGGTTTGATGGTCCCGGCCCGTCGGGTATCGCGGTGACGCATGGGCGCATATTCGTGGGCTTTCCCCGCCACGCGGTCAATCATCGTGGGGCGACCCTTGCGGAACTGAAGGACGGAAAGCTGTATCCCTATCCCGATGTAACGCACAGCATGCCGTCCGATCAGCCGCCTGCAAACCGTCTCATGTCCGTGCATGGCATGACGACGGATGCGCGGGGACGGTTATGGGCCATTGATGATGGTAAGCTGGCGGGACAGCCACTGGCACCAGGGGCGGCGAAGGTTATCGGCATTGACCCCGAAACGGACCGGATCTTCGCCAGCATCATCCTGCATGCGCCGACCCTGCTTGCGGATAGTCACATGAACGACCTGCGGGTGGACCTGACGCATGGGGCGCAGGGCACGGTGTACGTGACCGATTCCTCCTTTGGTCTCTCGCCTGCCCTTGTGGTGGTGGATATCGCAACAGGCCGGCAGCGCAGGGTGCTGGCGGATCATCCCTCCATCAAGGCGGAGCGCCCCTTCATGGCAGTGGTGGAGGGACGGCCTCTGGTGTTCGATCCCCCCCAGCACCCGCCCGCCTTTGTCTGGGGTGGAGTTGACGGCATTACCCTGTCCCCGGACAGCACCACGCTGTATTACAGCCCCCTGACCAGCAGGCGGCTGTACAGTATTCCCACCGACCTGCTGGCCGATTTTTCCAAAACCGATGTGCAACTTGCCGCCGGTATCCGCGATCTTGGGGAAAAGGGCGTGGCTGATGGTCTGGCCACTGATGCAAAAGGTCGCATCTACACCACCAATTTCGAACATGACGCCATTTTCCGCCGTAATGCCGATGGCACGTTCGATACCATGGTGCATGATCCGCGCATTCTCTCGCCTGACGGAATATTCGTTGATGGCGACATGGTTTACTGCACGCTGGGACAGTGGAACCGTCTGGGAGGGCTGAATGGCGGGCATGACCTGCGGGTGCCACCCTATTACCTGATCCGCTTTCCCACCGATGTACATGGGCCCGTGGACGCGACAAAGCCCGCGCACGGTTAGTTGCCCCTTTCCCCCGACGCTGAATTGCGGCAACAATCCCAGTCATGAATATTATGTCGCGTATGATCCTGCCGCTCATGCGGCGTCTGGAACCCGAGACCGCCCATCGTGTCGCCCTTGATGCCCTGCAGCTTGGACTGGGTGGGGTATCCTGCCCCGGGAAAGATGACCCGGCGCTGTCGGTGCGGGCCATGGGCCTGCGTTTTCCCAACCCTATCGGCATGGCGGCGGGGTTTGACAAGAATGCGCTGGTCGTGCGCCCGCTGGCGCGTTCGGGCTTCGGTTTTGTCGAAGCCGGGACCGTGACCCCGCGTCCGCAGCCAGGCAACCCGCAGCCGCGCCTGTTCCGGCTGACGGAAGACCGCGGCATCATCAACCGCATGGGCTTCAATAATCAGGGTATCGACCGCTTTGCCGTGCGTCTGGCACGTCTGCACCGCGTGTCATCCCCGCGTCGCACGCCGGGCGCGCAGGTGCCGGTTGGGGCGAACCTTGGCATCAACAAGACCGGCGCGGACCCCGAACGCGATTATCCCATGCTGGTCGGGCGGGTTAAGCATTATGCCGACTACATCGTCATCAACCTGTCATCGCCCAACACGCCGGGCCTGCGCGACCTGCTGGAGGCCACGCGGCTGAAGGGTATTCTGGACGCGATCAATACCGCCCATCCCGAACGGCCGCCGCTGCTGGTCAAGATATCGCCCGACATCGCGCATGATGATGTGCCCGCAGTGGTCGAGGCCGCGATTGCCGGTGGCGCGCAGGGGCTGATCGTCTCCAACACAACCATTTCCCGCCCGGCGGGACTGCGTAGCCCGTATGCCAGCGAGACCGGCGGCCTGTCCGGACGCCCGCTGCGCGCGCTGGCGCAGGACATGCTGACCCGCGTGGCACAGGTGGCGAATGGCCGCGTGGCGCTGGTGGCCTGTGGCGGGATCGAAACCGGTGCGGATATCGTGGACCGGGTGCGTGCGGGCGCCGACCTTGTGCAGATCTACACGTCCTATGTTTATGACGGGCCAGGCATCATCGCGCGCCTGAAGGCCGAAACCCTGCGCGCGCTGCGTGCGGAAGGGTTCGAGACACTGGCCGATGCCAAGGGAACCGCTCTCAAATGAAATGGCATGACGGGCTGTCCACGCTGAACGGGGATTATGACGGCTACATCCTTGACCTGTGGGGTGTGGTGCATAATGGCGTGCAGCCCTATCCCGGCGTTCTGGAATGTCTGCAGCGCCTGCGCGAAGCCGGTCGTCGTGTCGTGCTGCTGTCCAATGCGCCGCGCCGGACTGCAACGGTGGAACCAAACCTGCGCCGCATGGGGATCAGTGCGGATCTGTATGACGCCATCATGACCAGTGGCGAATGCACCCACCGCATGTTGGCCAGCCGCGATGACCCGTGGTTCGCAGCCCTTGGGCGGCGCATGATCCATCTTGGCCCGGAAAAGGATGTGGATGTCTATGCCGGGCTGGACCTTGATGTGGTCACCGACCCGGCTCATGCGGATTTCGTTCTCAATACCGGGCCGGATGCTGAACTGGGGGAGGAGGACATCGCCCCTTACCTGCCGCTGCTTGAACGCTGTGCCGCGCAGAACCTGCCCATGATCTGCGCCAACCCGGACCAGCAGGTCATCCGTGGCACGCAACGCCTGATCTGTGCAGGCGCCATGGCAAGCTGGTATGCGGAACATGACCGTGACGTGCGCTGGATCGGCAAGCCCTATCCAGAAGTGTACGGACTGGCGCTGTCATTGCTGGATATGCCGCGTGACCGTGTGCTGGCGCTGGGGGATGCGCTGGCGACCGATATGCGCGGGGCAGCCACTGCCGGTATTGATGGCTGCTGGGTGCTGGGCGGCATTCATCAGGAAATGCTGGGCGGTAGCTGGGAACAGGGTCGTAATCCGGATTACGACCTTGCAGTGGCCGAAGCATCCGCCGCCGGGCTTGCACCGGTGGCCTGCGTGCCGTCCCTGCGCTGGTAACTGACAGTCGTCGCCGGTCAGGCGTGGCCGGGGGTGGCGCTGTACCACGCGGGATCAATGCGCACACTGGCCAGCGCCTGCCGCCATTTGGCATTGTGATCGGCCCCGAATACGATGTTTTCGGTGGCCGGGGCTGCGATCCATGCGTCATGGTGCAGCATTTCTTCTTCCAGTTGTCCCGCCTCCCAGCTGGCGTGCCCCATGGCCAGCAGTGCATGGGCGGGACCATTGCCATCGGCAATGTCACGCAGTACGTCCAGACTGGCCGTAAGCGTGGTGGTGCGGTCAACCGGCAGGCTGCCGTCCCCGCTCCAGTCCGATGTATGCAGCACGAATCCGCGCCCGTTATCCATCGGACCGCCCGCGCACAGATTGATGCGGCGACGGGGTGGTACGGGGGCGATGCCAAGCTGTTCCAGCACATCATCAAGGACAGGCTGGGACAGGCGACGGTTGACGACAAGGCCCATGGCCCCGTCCTCGGGCGTATGGGCGCACAGGTAGACGACACTGCGCGCGAAAGCGGGATCGGTCAGGGCGGGAGTGGCCACAAGCAGGTGGCCTGTCAGGCTGCAGCCTGGAGTTGTCGCGAAGGAAGCCATACACCACCATAGAACCGGATTTGCCCTGCTTTGCAACCATTTCAGGTGTTACCCGTGGCGTGATTGTTCTCAATGACGGATGCCCCACGATATGCAAGGCTTGCCGTTCCATGCAGGAAGGAGACCGATCATGAAGCAGACCGTACTGGTAACCGGTGCCACAGCCGGATTCGGCAAGGCGATTGCCCACCGTCTTGTGCATGATGGATACCGTGTCATTGCAACCGGCCGCAGGCGTGAACGTCTTGACGCGCTGGCGGCGGAGCTGGGGCCTGACCTGCTGCCCTTCCGCCTGGACATGGATGATGCGGGCGCGGTCACGGCCCTGCCGGGCAGCCTGCCCGATGGATGGCGTGATGTGGACGTGCTGGTCAATAATGCCGGACTGGCGCTGGGGATGGAAAAGGCGCAGGACGCGGAAATCGCCAACTGGCAGACCATGATTTCCACCAACGTGACCGGCATGGTCGAACTGACCCGTGTGCTGCTGCCCGGCATGGTGGCGCGTGATCGAGGGCATGTCGTGACCCTTGGCAGCACGGCTGGCACCTATCCCTATACCGGTGGCAATGTGTATGGCGCGACCAAGGCGTTCGTCAGGCAGTTCATGCGCAACCTGCGCTGTGACCTGCTGGGTCATAATGTGCGCGTTACGAACCTTGAACCCGGCTTGTGCGGGGGGAGTGAGTTCAGCCAGGTACGCCTGCGTGACGATGCAAAGGCTGCAGCGGTGTACGAAGGGACAAAGCCGCTGCTACCGGCGGATATTGCCGAGACGGTGGCCTGGGTCCTGTCATTGCCGCGTCACGTCAATATCAATGAAATCGAGATGATGCCGGTCTGTCAGGCGGCAGGCGGTCTTGCGGTGGCGCGGGGGATGAAGGACTGATCATGGCCCGCAAGACCAAGAATATGAGTAACACGCTGGCACGCCAGTTCGCTGTGCGTAGCGGACATGATTTTTCCCTTGCGGCTTGTCCCACGCGGGCGGCGGAAGCCTGCGGGCTGGACAAGAAAACCGGCAAGCGGCTGCTGAAGGAACGCATCCGCCGCCTGTCGCAACTGCAGTCGGTACTGTACGCCAATGGCACATGGTCCGTGCTGATCGTGCTGCAGGCGCTGGATGCGGGGGGCAAGGATGGCGTGATCAAGCATGTCATGTCCGGCATCAACCCGCAGGGCGTCAGCGTAACGTCGTTCAAGCAGCCCGGTCCGGTTGAACTGTCGCATGGTTACCTGTGGCGCGAGCATCTGGCAGCTCCTGCGGCCGGGCGCATCGGCATTTTCAACCGCAGTCATTATGAGGAAGTGCTGGTCACCCGGGTACACCCCGAACTGCTGGACCATGAATGCCTGCCTGCCTCCTTACGTAAAAAGCCGACATTCTGGCAGGACCGTTATGAGGACATCAGCCATTTCGAGCAGTATATGGCGCGTCAGGGGACGGTTGTGCTGAAGTTCTTCCTGCACCTGTCGAAGGAGGAGCAGCGAAAGCGCTTCCTGCGCCGGATCGACCACCGCACCAAGAACTGGAAATTCTCGCCAGCCGATATCCATGAACGGCATTACTGGGATGATTACCAGAGCGCGTACGAGGAGGCGATCAAGCGCACCGCCCACCCCGATGCGCCGTGGTTTGTCGTGCCGGCCGATCAGAAATGGTTTGAACGGCTGGTGGTGATCGAGGCCATTATTGACGCGCTGGAAAAACTGCATCTGAAAATGCCGGCATCCGATCCCGCCATGGAGGCGGAAATGGAGAAGGCCCGCAAGCAGCTTGAAGCGGAAGCCCCACAGACCACCCATCACGCCGTTCATTGACGTGTATGACCACACCCCGCAAAAGATTGTGATCTTGTGTGAATGGAGAACAGTCATGGCGGCAATGCGCTGGCATATACGTGGGATGATGGGGCTTGCGGCGGTCCTTGCGGTGCAGGGGGCGCTGATGGCACCAGCCGAGGCACGCCGCCATCACCATCACAGGCGGGAACAGGCCGGGGAAGACTACCAGCAGTCTGGCAGTGAAAAGGACAATGCGCAGACCCAGGCTATCGCTACCCCCGTGCCGGAAACCTGTGATAACCGCAAATTCCTGGCCGACGTTGAAGCGGCAGAAGGTAAGCAGGGCGACCAGCCTGATCGGGTCGAGCATGTCTGTGGCCGCGTAATCGCGGTGTCCGCGTCAAAACGGACCCGTAGCGGCCTTCATGGCTATTTCTATGTTGATGTCGGTAATGGCGTGTCCATCCGCATCGTGTCCGATCTGGACCGTATGTCCGCGCCTGCATGGCCGTGGGTGGCCAGGGGTGACCAGGCGGATGTGCTGGGCCGGTATTATTACGATAACGCGCGCAGTCAGGGCATTGACTGGACCCATCACGGTACCGGTCGTACCTGGCCTGTGGCGGGGTATGTGACAGTCAACGGCACCCGTTACCAGTAAGGGCTGTTTCAGATCTTAAAAACGTTTTGGGCACCGCCTTTTTTCAAAAAGGCGGTGTTTCCTGAAGCTTTCTGAAAACAGATTCACTGAAAAATTGTATTCCCATCAATAAGTTATTCAGGCGCGTGGGCCCAACAGGATAATGGCTGCGCCCACCAGGCAGATCGCGGCTCCCCCGATATCCCAGCGATCAGGCGGCAGCTTTTCCACCAGCCATGACCAGATCAGGCTGGCAGCGATATAGACCCCCCCATAAATGGCATAGGCCCGGCCCGCATTGTCAGCCGGGCTGAACGTCAGCAGCCATGCGAACAGCACCAGCGACAGGCAGCCCGGCACCAGAACCAGCGCCGAACGCCCCAGACGCATCCACGCCCAGAAACAGAAACACCCGCAGATTTCCGCGAATGCGGCGGGAACATAAATGGCGGCGGTCAGCATGGGGTTCCTTTCGGGGCAGGGGTACAAAAAAACAGGGACCATTTCTGGTCCCTGTCATTTTCAGGCGATAGCCATAAGGGCTTTGTCAGTCGGCGGCTTCTTCTTCCCGCGTGCTGTCGCCTTCGTCCCCTTCAGTGGACGGGTTTTCCGCATGCGAGATATATTCAAAGTCCAGCTTGCCATCCTTGAGCGTGATCTTGGCCACGCCACCTTTGGTCAGCTTACCAAACAGCAGTTCTTCCGCCAGTGGCTTCTTGATGTGTTCCTGAATGACACGGCCCAGGGGACGTGCGCCATACAGCCGGTCATACCCACGTTCCGCCAGCCATTCACGTGCAGCCGACGAGATTTCAATCATCACGTTGCGGTCCGCAAGCTGGGCTTCCAGCTGGAAGATGAACTTCTCCACCACCCGGTCAACCACATGTGGTGACAGGTTGGCGAACGGAATGATCGCATCAAGACGGTTGCGGAACTCCGGCGTGAACAGGCGCTTGATCGCATCCTCGTCCTCGCCTTCGCGTGACGTGCGGCCAAAACCGATCGCCTCCTTGCTCAGGTCGGCCGCGCCTGCATTGGTGGTCATGATCAGGACCACGTTGCGGAAATCGACCGTCTTGCCATTATGGTCGGTCAGCCGCCCATGATCCATCACCTGCAGCAGGACGTTATACAGATCCTGATGTGCTTTCTCGATTTCATCAAGCAGCAGGACCGCATGCGGGTGCTGGTCAATGGCGTCGGTCAGCAGGCCACCCTGGTCAAACCCGACATAGCCCGGCGGTGCACCGATCAGGCGCGAAATCGAATGCCGTTCCATGTATTCCGACATGTCGAAGCGGATCAGTTCGATTCCCAGCGTGCTGGCAAGCTGCTTGGCCACTTCCGTCTTGCCGACACCCGTGGGACCGGAGAACAGATAGTTGCCAATCGGCTTTTCCGGATCACGCAGTCCGGCGCGCGACAGCTTGATCGCGGCCGTCAGGGCCTCGATCGCCTTGTCCTGCCCATAGACCATGCCCTTGAGGTCACGTTCCAGCGAACGCAGCGTTTCCTTGTCGTCGGACGAGACGCTCTTGGGCGGGATGCGCGCGATCTTGGCGACGATATCCTCGACATCCTTCAGTGTGACCGTCTTGCGACGGCGGTTTTCGGGCACCAGCATGCGCGAGGCACCGACTTCGTCAATCACGTCGATGGCCTTGTCGGGCAGCTTGCGGTCATGGATGTACTTGGCGGACAGTTCCACCGCACCCTTGATCGCGTCATCGGTGTAACGCACCTTGTGATGCTTTTCGTAATTGACCTTCAGGCCACGCAGGATCTTGACCGCATCATCGACCGAGGGTTCCGCCACGTCGATCTTCTGGAACCGGCGCACCAGCGCGCGGTCCTTTTCAAAATGCTGGCGGTATTCCTTGTACGTGGTCGAACCCATGCAGCGCAGCGTGCCGGCGGCAAGGGCGGGCTTGAGCAGGTTGGACGCATCCATGGCCCCGCCCGATGTCGCACCCGCGCCAATGACGGTATGGATTTCGTCAATGAACAGGATGGAGCCGGGGTTGTTGTCCAGTTCGGTCACGACCGCCTTCAGCCGTTCCTCGAAATCACCACGGTAGCGGGTGCCCGCCAGCAGCGCGCCCATATCCAGCGAATAGATCGTGGAATTGAGCAGCACTTCCGGCACGTCACCTTCGACAATGCGCTTGGCCAGCCCTTCGGCAATGGCAGTCTTGCCCACGCCGGGGTCACCCACATACAGCGGGTTGTTCTTGGTGCGGCGGCACAGGATCTGGATCGTGCGTTCGATTTCGGAGTCGCGGCCGATCAGCGGGTCAACCTTGCCTTCCTGCGCCTTCTCGTTGAGGTTGGTGCAGTAGGTGGACAGCGCATCCTGGCTTTTCTGTCCGGTCTTGCCGCGTTCCTCGTTTTCATTTCCTTCGGGCGCGCTACCGGCGACGGGCCGACGCGTGGAGCGGTCGGGCGCCTTGGCGATACCGTGGGAGATGAAGTTGACCGCATCCAGCCGCGTCATGTCCTGCAGCTGCAGGAAATAGACAGCGTGGCTTTCGCGTTCGGCAAACAGGGCGACCAGCACATTTGCGCCCGTTACCTCGTCCCGGCCGGTGGACTGCACGTGGATCGCGGCGCGCTGGATCACGCGCTGGAATGCGGCGGTCGGCTTGGGATCAACGGTACGGTCGGCGGCAAGCCCGGCGAGATCCTTGTCAAGGAAATCGGTCAGGTCGGTGCGCAGCTTGGTCAGGTCAACCCCGCAGGCGCGGAATACCGTCACGGCATCCGGGTCATCGATCAGGGCGAGCAGGAGGTGTTCAAGCGTTGCGTATTCGTGCCGACGGTCGCCGGCCAGTGTCAGCGCACGGTGAAGCGTCTGTTCAAGATTACGTGACAACATGCCGAGACGCTCCTTTTCCAAGAGGGGCCACCCGGGCCCCGGAGATCATAACCGGTAAGTCGGGACAATCCTTGCCCCGTTGTGGTGGAAATGCCAGCACAAAATGCCATGGAACGCGATCGGATCGCGGTGGGGGCGGTAAGATGCGCTTGTCCGTGGGGTCAGTCCTTCTCGATGGTGCATTGCAGCGGGTGCTGGTTCTGGCGCGCCAGGTCCATCACCTGTGTTACTTTGGTTTCCGCAACCTCATACGTAAAGACCCCGCATACACCGACGCCACGTTTGTGAACGTGCAGCATGATGTCCGTCGCCTCCTCGCGGTTTTTCTGGAAAAAGCGTTCCAGCACATGCACCACGAATTCCATCGGGGTATAATCGTCGTTCAGCATCAGCACCTTGTACATCGCCGGCTTGCGGGTCTGTGGGCGGGTGCGGATGACAACGTCGATCATGCCGTCGTCATTGCCGGGGGGAGAATCCTGCCCACCGTTGCGGCGTGGCGGCGTGTTGCCACCATGTCCGTGCGGGTACGTGCCACCCATTTCGGGTGACGACACGGGGCGGGGCAGGGAAGGGCGAGCAATAGCAGACATGACAGGTACCATATTGGAACTTTGCCGTCAGTTGGAAGGGGTGGCGCGCCATGGATACAAGGATTTTTTTACAATCCCGAACCGAAGCCTTCTGCCCGCCACATTCGGCGGGCATGGAAATACGCTCTGGACGAATAGAAAACCTTTCTTTTAGAATGGTTGCAGTCAAGCAACCCATGAATGGATGGAGGGGCGCCGGGTAATGTCCGTGTGCTCGGAAGCCGTATGACTGTCATCGCACGCGCAGGTTTCACCCTTCCATGAGCCATATTCCCATGTCCCGTCTTTCCCGCCTGAAGGTTACCGCGACCGTCGGGCTGTGTGTCGGCCTTGGCGGCATGCACGCCGCCCGCGCCCAGTACGTGGGGCAGGTCAGCGCCATCGTGCTGGATGCCCGCACGGGGGCGGTCGTGTCACAGCAGGACCCGGACCTGCGACGTTATCCCGCCAGCCTGACAAAACTTATGACGCTGTACCTGGCTTTCAAGGCCGTGCGGACGGGACAGGTCACGCTGGACCAGCCCATGCCGGTGTCGGTCCATGCCGCCTCCATGGAACCATCCAAGCTGGGGCTGCGGCCCGGCAGCACCCTGACGGTGGAGCAGGCGGTGCTGGCGCTGGTCACCAAATCCGCCAATGACGCGGCCTGCGCACTGGGTGAATTCCTGGGCGGCGGTGATGAAACCCGTTTTGCCGCGATGATGACGCGCGAGGCCGGCCGGCTGGGCATGTATGACACCGTGTTCCGCAATGCTTCCGGCCTGCCGAATCCGGAACAGATGACATCGGCGCGTGATCTTGCGGTGCTGGCGCGGCACCTGATCGTGGATTATGGCGAGTACTACCATTATTTCGCGGTGCCCGGTTTCTATTTCCATGGGCATGAAGTGCCCAACCATGACCCGATGCTGGGTGCCTATCCCGGCGCGGACGGGCTGAAGACCGGTTATACTGCCGTGGCAGGGCATAACCTTGTTACCTCGGCCGTGCGGGATAACGTGCGCCTGATCGGCGTGGTGATGGGGGCGAAGTCCAATAACCGTCGCAATGCCACCATGACTGCCCTGCTGGATGGTGGTTTCGAGGCGGAAGGCGTTGCCCCTGTCACCCGTCCCGCAATGCGTCCGCTGCTGCTGGCGCGCGCCGGTGGCGGTACCATGGCGGCACGGCATGGTGCGCGCAACGTGCACCTGGCTTCCATGCGGCTGAACCCCGTGCAGCCTGACGAAGTGGCCGACGCATCCGCGATTCCCGCGTCCTATACCCGCCTTCGCCGGGGGCATGGCACGGTCGTGCATGTCCATCCCGCGGTGGTGCATGCACGTGTGCATCTGGTCGGCATGGGACATGTCGCCCATGCAACGCATACCCATGCGAAGGCGCGAAGCTGACAGCGCGTTCCGGGCGCTGTATAGAAGGCATCACATTATCCATCCAGCGCGGCTGGCATGCGGGTCAGGCGCGTTCCTGTTGTCCCTTTCCTGACTGCGGGCGGGTGGTCATGTGACGAACACAGGAAAGGATAACGCCATGGAAGGCGATATGCGCGGCGGCGGGGTGCAGATCCACTCGCCCGAGGATTTTGCCGGAATGCGTGCCGCAGGCCAGCTTGCCGCACGGACGCTGGACATGATCACGCCGCATGTGCGCGCCGGGGTCACCACGGGCGCACTGGACAGGCTGATTCATGATTTCATGATCGCCAACGGTTCGGTGCCTGCAACGCTGGGTTATCGTGGATATCCGGCATCCAGCTGCATCTCGATCAACCATGTCGTCTGTCATGGTATCCCGGGTGATCGGGAACTGAAGGATGGTGACATCCTGAATATCGATGTGACCGTTATCCTTGATGGCTGGTTTGGCGATACCAGCCGCATGTACACAGTCGGCAAGGTGCCCATCAAGGCCCAGAAGCTGATCGAGGCGACGTACGAATCCCTTATGCTGTCCATTGACGCGGTGCGGCCGGGGGCGACGCTGGGTGATATCGGGCATGTCATCCAGACCTATGCCGAAGCGCGCCGTTTTTCGGTCGTGCAGGATTTCTGTGGCCATGGAATCGGGCGCACCTTCCACGCCCCGCCGAACGTGCTGCATTACGGCCGCCCCGGTGAGGGGCTGATCCTGCGTCCGGGCATGTTCTTCACCATCGAACCGATGCTGAACACCGGGCGTCCGGATGTGAAGATCCTGGAAGACGGGTGGACCGCCGTCACGCGCGACCGTTCCCTGTCGGCCCAGTTCGAGCATATGCTGGGTGTGACCGAGGACGGGTGCGAGGTTTTCACCCTTTCGCCTGCGGGATATAGCTGCCCGCCTTATCCGGTTGATGGAACATAGACGTTTCTGGATGCCGCCTTTTTGAAAAAAGGCGGTGTTCCTTGAAGTTTTTGAAAAAAGCTTCACCAAAAAACTTCTTATGATTGAAGGATGTCCCAGGGACTGGTTCCCTTTAGTATTACATTAAGGGGAGCGGACATCAGCAATGGAGCCAACATGCCTTTTTCCCGTAACCTGCGGTACGGCGCGGTCCTTTTTGCATGTCTTGTAACCGGCATGCCGGATGTCAGCCGGGCCGCAGTTGCCGACCCGCTGGCCTTTGAAACCACCCGAACGGGACAGGCCGTGGGCCTTGCCCCCATGCCGGGACGGCATGGGATGGTGGTCAGCGCGCAGGATATTGCATCCCATGTTGGGGCGGACATTCTGGCGCGCGGCGGCAATGCGGTGGATGCCGCCGTTGCCGTGGGGTATGCCATGGCCGTGGTCTATCCGGCAGCGGGAAACATTGGCGGCGGTGGCTTCATGACCCTGCGCACGCCGGACGGGCATGTGACGTTTGTTGATTTCCGTGAACACGCGCCAAATGCCGCGACCCCCACCATGTATCAGGATGCATCGGGACACGTCATTGCCGGGGCATCCATCACCGGGTGGCGGGCCGTGGCAGTGCCGGGCACCGTGGCGGGGATGGAGGAAGTGCGTGGCCGCTGGGGCAGGCTGCCGCGTGCCGATGTCATGGCGCCTGCCATCGCCCTTGCACGTGACGGGTTTATCCTGAAACAGGGCGACGTTGACCTGCTGCATACCGCGACCGCCGCTTTTGCGAAGGATCCGTATGCGCGCGCGATCTTCCTGCACCCCGATGGTACGCCGCTGGAGGCAGGCGAACGGCTGGTGCAGGCCGATCTGGCCCGTACGCTGGAACGGATCGCGCATGATGGCGCGCGGGCATTCTATGATGGCCCGATTGCAAAGGAAATCGTCAAAAGCAGCCAGAAGGCTGGCGGTATCCTGTCGCGTAAGGACTTCACCAGTTACCACACGCGCATGATGGCCCCGCTGTCGTGTGACTATCGCGGTTATCATATCGACACGGCGCCCCCCCCCAGCGGGGGCGGGGTTGCCTTGTGCGAAATGCTCAATATCCTGTCGGGCTACGACATGCATGCCCTGGGTCTGCATACGGCGGCCAGCGTGCAGCGCGAGGTCGAGGCCATGCGCCACGCCTATGCCGACCGGCAGAACCTTGGCGACCCGGCTTTCGTAACCAATCCGGTCGCCCACCTGACCGACCCGGCCTATGCGCAGCAGGTCCGCAAATACCTGCCGCTCAACCACGCCGTGCCCTCAGTCAGCCTGCATCCAGGTACGGCGGAACCGGAAAAGGAAGAAACCACCCATTATTCCATCGCGGATCAGGACGGAACCGCCGTCGCCGTGACCTATACCCTGAATGGCTGGTTCGGGGCCGGGGTCGTGGCGGGCCGGACCGGAATCGTGATGAATGACGAAATGGATGATTTCTCCAGCCGTCCGGGTGAACCCAATATGTTCGGCATCGTTGGCAGTGCTGCCAATGCCATCGCACCGGGCAAGACGCCGCTGTCATCCATGGCGCCCACCATTGTCTCACGCGATGGGCAGCCGGTCATGGTGCTGGGCAGCCCCGGTGGCTCGCGCATTCCCACCATCATCCTGTCGGTCCTGACCGGCATGGTGGATTACGGGCTGGATGTGCAGCAGGCGGTTGACCTGCCGCGCATCCATGAACAGTGGCAGCCCGACGTGGTGCAGGTGGAGCACGGCGCGCTGTCGCCCGCCGTGACGCGCATCCTGACGCATGAGGGCTACCATATTGAAGAACACGCCCCGTGGGGCCTGGCCGAGAGCATCCTGTCCGGCGGGCCGCGCATCGGGAAGGTCGGGCAGGCCCGTTATTATGGCGGGGCAGACATGCGCCACCAGTCGGGTGCCGCGGTCGGGGAATAAGTGGACGGGCGCGCGATTTTTTCTGTCGCCCCCTTGTGCATGGGGCGGGTGTATGTGTTAGAACCCGCTCGGGAGATCGGTTGTAGACGGATACCTTGCTAACCTGGTCAGGTCCGGAAGGAAGCAGCCGTAGTGAGTTTCGTCCGGGTTATGGCCGGTCTTCCACCCGAAAGTTTCCGTGTCGCGGTTGCGCTTCAGGCGCACGCGCCACTTCTCCAGCCCGGATGCATCAATGACCGTCCCGTCGGATCAGGATCGTTCCGAGGAGGCCGGGCTGCCTGCACCGCCCGCAGACGGCCCCGGACTTTTTGGTGACGCAGGGCCGCCGCCCGCACCCGTAACACCGGATGCAGCCCCTGCGGCGCCCTATCGGGTACTGGCCCGCAAATACCGCCCCACGACCTTTGATGATCTGATCGGACAGGAAACGACTGTCCGCATCCTGCGCAATGCCTTCGCACTGGGCCGGGTCGCGCATGCATTCATGCTGACCGGTGTGCGGGGAGTGGGCAAGACCACCACGGCACGCATCATCGCCCGCGCGCTGAACTGCACCGGGCCGGATGGCAAGGGTGGCCCTACGGCCGACCCGTGTGGCGTCTGTCCCAACTGCGTCGCCATTCTGGCGGACCGGCATCCCGACGTGCTGGAAATGGATGCCGCGTCGCGCACCGGCGTCGATGACGTGCGCGAAATCATCGAGGCGACGCGATTCCGTCCCATGCAGGGGCGGATGAAGGTCTTCATCATTGATGAAGTGCACATGCTCTCGCGCAATGCGTTCAACGCGTTGCTCAAGACGCTGGAGGAGCCGCCCGCGCAGGTCACCTTCATTTTTGCCACAACCGAACTGCGCAAGGTGCCGGTCACCGTCCTGTCACGCTGTCAGACCTTCGCGCTGCGCCGTGTGCCGCAGGTGGAACTGGCCGCGCATTTCGACCGGGTGGCGCAGGCGGAACATGTCCGCTTTTCCCCTGATGCCCTGTCGCTGATCGCACGTGCGGCCGACGGGTCGGTGCGTGACGGGCTGTCGCTGCTGGATCAGGCCATAGCCCAGGGCACGCTGGATGGCGAAGGCGGCACGGATGCGGCTCCCATCGGCGTCGACCTTGTGGCGGGTATGCTGGGGCTGGCGGATCGCGGGCTGGTGTTCGACCTGCTGGATGCGGTGCTGGAGGGAAAACCCGACCGGGCACTGGCCATTACGGCGGATGTCTATGTGCGTGGCGGTGATCTGGGCGTGATGCTCAGCGATGTGCTGGAGCTGGTGCATACGGTTTCACGTATCAAGGCCATTCCGGCGCTACGCGATAATCCCGAACTGCCGGAAGCCGAGCGCCAGCGGGGTGCGGCTTTGGCCGAACGCGTGCCCGTGCCGGTGCTGGGACGGACATGGCAGATGCTGCTCAAGGGCCTGTCGGAAGTGGAACAGGCCCCTGACCGCAGGCAGGCGGCCGAAATGGTGCTGATCCGCCTGTGTTATGTAGCCGATCTGCCGCCGCCGGGCGACCTTGTGCGCAAGGTGCTGGGGCAGGATGCGGCGGCCGCCCCCCTGCGCGTGTCGGAACCGGCGGGTGATGGCCATGGCGCGCCCATGGCTGTTGCCGCGTCTTCCCCTGTAACCGGGGGGAATCCGGATGGGGGGAACAGCGCAATCCGCATGGTGGCCAACGGTGGCATGCAGGTTGAAAGCACGCCCGCACCCCGGACCGGAAGGGTGGAGAAAACCGCCCTCGCGCCGGAACCGGTCGTCCCGCCGCGCACGTGGCGCGAGACCGTGGCCTTTGTTTCCGGCCGAGATGCCATGCTGCATGGCCACCTGCGGCATGCGACGCATCTGGTATCCTTCGCCCCGCCACTGATCGAAATACGTATCGAGCGTAACAGCCTGCCCGGCCTTGCCCGGCGGCTGGAAACCGTGCTGCGTGAAGGTACTGGCGACCCTGCATGGCAGGTGCGCCTGTCGGAAGATGAAGGGGAAGCGACCCTGGCCGAACAGGGGGCCGAGATCATCCAGCTGCACCGGGCGGCGGCGCAGGCTCATCCGCTGGTGCAGGCCGCGATGCAGGTTTTTCCGACTGCCCGCCTGGGTGAGGTCACGGACCATGCACTGGATGATTATGGCCTGCCACCTGAAGAAATGGCGGCCCAGAATTTGGCGCCGGATCTCGAATTCGCGCCTCTTGATGCCGATCTGGTAGAAGAGGACGATCTGGATTCAGATGATTTTGCCTGAGGAGAGCAACTGAACATGAAAAATCTTGCCGGCCTGATGAAGCAGGCCACACAGATGCAGGCCCGCATGGAAGAAATGCAGGCCAAGCTGGAAGACATGACGATCGAAGGCAGCGCGGGCGCTGGCATGGTGACCATCACCATGAACGGCAAGGGCGACATGAAGGCGATCCGTATCGACCCCAAGCTGGCTGACCCGGCCGAGATGGAAATGCTGCAGGACCTGATCCTTGCGGCCAGTGCGGATGCGCGCAAGAAGCTGGATGCGACCGCCAGCGAGGAAATGAAGAAGGTCACCGGCGGCCTGAGCCTGCCGGGCGGGATGAAATTTCCGTTCTGATCCATAACGTCGGGAAACATGCATGAGTGGCAGGGGCGAAATCGACCGGCTGGTGACCCTGTTGGGCCGCCTGCCGGGGCTGGGTCCGCGTTCGGCCCGGCGCGCAGCCCTTGCCCTGCTGCGCCAGCCCCATGCGCGGATGCTGCCCCTGGCCGAGGCGATGGAACAGGCCGCGCGTGCGGTGCGTACCTGTTCAACCTGCGGCAACCTGGACACCACCGATCCGTGCGGCATCTGCGCGGACCCCATGCGTGACGACGGACTGGTCTGCGTGGTGGAAAATGTGGGCGATCTGTGGGCTCTGGAACGCGCGGGCGTCCACCGTGGCGTGTACCAGGTGCTGGGTGGCACACTGTCCGCCCTGTCGGGTATGGGGCCGGATGACCTGAACGTGCGGCCCCTGTTTGACCGCATCGTCGCAGGTGGTGTGCGCGAAGTCATCCTTGCGCTGGGTACGACGGTGGAAGGGGCGACCACCATGCACTGGCTGCATGAACGCCTCGCCCGGTTTGATGTGCAGGTCAGCCGCGTTGGGCAGGGTGTACCGGTGGGCGGCGCGCTGGACGTGCTTGATGACGGGACACTGGCCGCCGCCATCATGGCGCGCAGACCGGCGTGAGCAATACATTCCCATGGCCCGTGCCCGCCACCATCCCTCGCGTGGCGCTGGTGACGGGGGGCGCTGCCCGGCTTGGCCGCGCCATTGCGCTGGAACTGGCGCGCGCGGGTTTTGACATTGCCATCCATTATAACGAATCCGCCGATGCGGCCGAACGGACTGCGGCGGAAATTCGTGCCATTGGGCGCAGGGGCCATGTGTTTCAGGCTGACCTGTCGCGTGAAGAATCGGTCCACGCCCTGTTGCCCGCCGTTATGCAGGCGCTGGGGCCTGTGGGCGTGCTGGTCAACAATGCCAGCACCTTTTACCGTGATGAATGGGATGACGCCACGCGGGTGGGGTGGGATGCGCATATGCAGCCCAATACCCGCGCACCCTTCGTGCTGATGCAGGAATTCGCGCGTCTGCTGCCGCCGCAGGCGCAGGGGATGGTGCTGAACATGCTGGATGAGCGCGTATGGTCGCTGACCCCGCATTTTGTCAGCTATACCGTGTCCAAGGCGGCGCTATGGACGCTGACCCAGACCATGGCGCTGGCGCTGGCGCCGCGCGGTATCCGGGTCAACGCCATCGGTCCCGGCCCGGTACTGCCGACGCCACGGCAGACGGCGGAGCATTTCGCCCGGCAATGCGCCTCCGTTCCGCTGGGGCATGGGGCGACGCCCGATGAAATTGCGCGTGCGGCGCTTTCACTGCTCTGCCTGCCTTCCGTGACCGGACAGATGCTGGCCCTTGACGGGGGCCAGCACATGCAGTGGTCGCCCGCCCCCCGTCCGGCCTGAATATTTCAACCGACTGGATCCGCCATGTCCCTGCTGCCGCCATGGAATGAACCGCAACCGCTGCGTTGCCTGTTTGTGCGCAATATGGTGCTGGACGCCCATATCGGCGTGTTTGAACATGAACAGGGCGTGACCCAGCGCATCCGCGTCAACGTGGCCTTTGGCGTGTCGGACAGCGCGACACTGGACGTGGGACCGGACGACCTGGGCCGCACGGTATCATATGAACGTGTGGTGCTGCTGGTGCGCGAACTGGTGGCGCAGGGACATGTAGCGCTTGTGGAAACGCTGGCCGAACGAATCGCTGCGGGCGTGCTGGCGGACAGACGTGTCCGCATCACACGCGTCTGCGTGGAAAAGCTGGACATCTTTGACGACGCCGAATCGGTCGGGGTCGAGATCGAACGCCGCAACCCGGACGTCTGATGCAAAAACGGCCCGGGACATGCTGTCCCGGGCCGGATCATGTCAGTTGTCGTGGTCGTCCTTGTCGGTCTTCACGTCGATGTCGGCGCTGCTGATATCGTCGTCATCATCGTCATCAAGGCCCGCATCGTCCGGCAGGACGGTATCATCGTCCTCATCGGCGTCGGCATCCAGATCGACGTCGACATCGTTTTCGAGCGCGTCATCGGCCGTCTTGGGCTTGGATTCGGGAGCAGCTTCCACCGGGCGACGGACGCGGGGCAGTTCCACGGGCTGTTCAGCACCGCATTTGGGGCAGACGGCCGGATTCTTGTTCAGATCGTAGAAACGGGCGCTGCAGGAGACACAGACACGTTTGGTGCCGAGGTTGGACTGAGCCATCTTGAACCTGTCGATCCTGTTTTGATTATGAATGAAGCCACGGTATCCGGAAGTGGCAAAAGGCGCAGCCCCATGCCAGTTTGTAGGCGTAATGTCAAACACCGGGGCATGCGCCGGTGGGGTGATCATGCCGATCTGTGATTGACTTTGCCACCCGGAATACGGAATTGGATGACGTATGAAAACCGATCACGTCCAATCTTCCGTCCGCGCGCTGACGGTCCATGCCCCGCGCGCGCCCCTTTCCGGTTCGGTCCAGGTGCCGGGTGACAAATCGATCAGCCACCGTTCGCTGATGTTCGCGGCCCTTGCACGTGGCACGACCCACATAACCGGCCTGCTGGAAGGCGAGGACGTGCTGCGCACCGCCGACGCCATGCGTGCGCTGGGGGCGGACATCACCCGCACGGGAACCGGGGACTGGACGGTGCAGGGATGCGGGCTGGATGGGCTGCGCGAACCGGCGGATGTGCTGGACATGGGCAATTCGGGCACGGCGGCGCGCCTGCTGTCGGGCATTCTGGCAAGCCACGGGTTCACTTCCGTCATGACGGGCGACGCCAGCCTGCGCAGCCGGCCGATGAAGCGGGTGACGGACCCGCTGGCGGGCACGGGTGCCGTGTTCCTGTCACGTCAGGGCGGTCGCCTGCCGCTGGCCATACAGGGCAACGCCAACCCGCCACCGCTATCCTACCGTCTGCCGGTGGCGTCCGCGCAGGTGAAGTCGGCCGTGCTGCTGGCGGGGCTGAACGCAGTGGGCGAAACCCGGGTGGAAGAACCCGTGGCCACCCGTGACCACACCGAAAACATGCTGCGCCATTTCGGTGCGACCGTGCAGGTCGAACCCATGGGGGCCGGCGGCCGGGTCATCACCCTGCAGGGCAGGCCCGAACTGGTGGCGCGTGACATCGTGGTGCCGGGCGATCCGTCATCGGCGGCCTTCATGCTGGCGGCGGCGCTGCTGGTGCCGGGGTCGAAGGTCAGCGTGCGTGGCGTGGGGCTGAACCCGCTGCGCACCGGGCTGTTCACATCACTGAAGGAAATGGGCGCTGATCTGGTCATCAGCAACGAACGCGTGGAAGGGGGGGAGCCCGTGGGCGACATCACCGCTACCGCAGGTTGCCTGCATGGCGTGGACGTGCCCGCCACCCGCGCGCCGTCCATGATTGACGAATATCCCATTCTGGCCGTGGTCGCGGCCCATGCCACGGGGCAGTCGCGCTTTCGCGGGCTGGAGGAACTGCGCGTAAAGGAAAGTGACCGCCTGTCCGCCACCGTTGCCATGCTGGAAGCCAATGGCGTCAGGGTCGAAGTCGTGGGTGATGACATGATCGTGCATGGCACGGCGGGCGCCATTCCCGGCGGCGGGCTGGTCCAGACCCGCATGGATCACCGCCTGGCGATGAGCGCGGTCGTGATGGGCCTTGCAGCACGCAAGCCGGTCCGCGTTGATGATACCGCGTTCATTGACACCAGTTTCCCCGGTTTCAGCGCGCTCATGAACAGCATCGGCGCCGGGCTTGCGGCATGACCCGGCGGCTGGTCATAGCGGTTGACGGCCCCGCAGCCGCGGGCAAGGGCACCCTGGCAAAGCGGCTGGCGCTGGCTCTTGACCTGCCATACCTTGATACGGGGCTGCTTTACCGCGCGACGGGGCGGCGGATGATCGACGCGGGGCATGACCCGGCACGGGGTGCGGCGGAGGAATTCGCCGCCAGTGTCGGGCTGGAGGACCTCAGCCGCACCGACCTGCGTGTGCCCGAAGTCGATCGCGCGGCCAGCCTTGTCGCGGCCCAGCCCGCCGTACGCCGCGTGCTGGTTGACGTGCAGCGCCGTTTTGCGGGCGAGCATGGCGCGGTGCTGGATGGGCGCGATATCGGGACGGTCATTTTCCCTGATGCTTCGGTCAAGCTGTTCATTACCGCATCGCCGCGCACGCGGGCCACGCGTCGGTGGGAACAGTTGGCGACGGACCCCGACACGCCTGACCGTGAGGAACAGATCACCCGGGTCGAACGTGAGATCGAAGCCCGTGACATGGCCGATTCAGGCCGCGCTGTCGCCCCCCTGCGTGCAGCCGAAGACGCCGTACGCATCGAGACCGATGGCCTGAGCGCCGATGAGGTACTGGCCGAAGCCCTGCGGATCGTGGCGCGCATGACGCGCTAGGGCGATTTTGTACGGGAACCAGCCCGCATATTGCGGGTTTTTATTGACATACGCCGCCCATAGGGTGTCTGTGCTCAACGGTATATGCCCCACGTGCCCGCGTGGCGCGGGGTATGGCGTCAATTTTGGCCGTCAGGCGAGCCGCGACCGTGTCGTGGCGTATCCGCCGGGCAAGCCGTTCCCATTGTCCCGTTACGTGCGGGCAGGCGGGGGCGCAGGATTGTCCCTATCCACCCGATGGGTGGAACAGGGTTACAGGATTTACGAGTAGCTCATGGCTTCAGCCACAACACAGCCCGTCGCCGACCATAAGGGTGGCGAGGACTTTGCCGCCCTTCTTGAGGAAACCCTTGGTCGCGATTCCGCGTTTGACGGTTCCGTTGTCACCGGTCGCGTCGTCCGCCTGACGGATGAATACGCAATCGTCGATGTCGGTCTGAAAAGCGAAGGGCGCGTCGCCCTGAAGGAATTCGGTCCGCCGGGCGTTACCCCCGATGTCAAGCCGGGCGATGTTATCGAACTGTTTGTCGAGCGGTACGAAGACCGTGACGGGTCCATTGTCCTGTCGCGCGAAAAGGCCCGCCGCGAGGAAGCCTGGTCGAACCTGGAAAAGGCGTTCGAGAACAACCAGCGCGTCAACGGCACCATCTATGGCCGCGTCAAGGGTGGCTTCACGGTTGATCTGGGCGGCGCAATGGCGTTCCTGCCCGGTAGCCAGGTGGACATCCGCCCCGTGCGCGACGTCACCCCGCTGATGGGTGTGCCCCAGCCGTTCCAGATCCTGAAGATGGATCGTGCGCGTGGCAACATCGTCGTCTCGCGTCGTGCGGTTCTGGAAGAAACCCGTGCGGAACAGCGCAGCGAGCTGATCCAGGGCCTGAAGGAAGGCATGATCCTCGACGGCGTGGTCAAGAACATCACCGATTACGGTGCGTTCGTGGATCTGGGCGGCGTCGATGGCCTGCTGCATGTGACCGACATCGCATGGAAGCGCATCAACCACCCGTCCGAAGCCCTGCAGATCGGCCAGCCGGTCCGCGTGCAGGTCATCCGCTTCAACCCCGACACGCAGCGTATCTCGCTGGGCATGAAGCAGCTTGAAGCCGATCCGTGGGAAAACGTGGCGATCAAGTACCCGCCGGGTGCCCGCTACACCGGTCGCGTCACGAACATCACCGACTACGGTGCATTCGTGGAGCTGGAGCCGGGCGTCGAGGGTCTGGTGCACGTGTCCGAAATGTCCTGGACAAAGAAGAACGTCCATCCGGGCAAGATCGTCGCCACTTCGCAGGAAGTCGATGTGATGGTTCTGGATGTGGACAGCGCGAAGCGCCGCATCTCGCTGGGCCTGAAGCAGGTGCAGCGCAACCCGTGGGAGCAGTTCGCCGAGGAACACAAGGTTGGTTCCGTGGTGGAAGGCGAGATCCGCAACATCACCGAATTCGGCCTGTTCATCGGCCTGTCCGCGGACATCGACGGCATGGTTCACATGTCCGACCTGTCCTGGGACGAGCCGGGCGAAGTTGCCATGAGCCACTACGAAAAGGGCCAGGTCGTGAAGGCCAAGGTTCTGGACGTGGATGTGGAGAAGGAGCGCATCTCGCTCGGTATCAAGCAGCTGCATGAAGATCCGGCCGCCGATACCCTGAGCAAGGTGCAGAAGGGCGCTGTCGTGACCTGCATCGTGACCGCTGTTCAGTCGAACGGCATCGAGGTGAAGGTTGACGACGTGCTGACCGGCTTCATCCGCCGTGCGGAACTGGCACGCGACAAGGCCGACCAGCGTCCGGAGCGTTTCGCCGTTGGTGAACGCGTCGATGCCAAGGTTGTCTCGGTTGACCGCGCAGCCCGCAAGCTGGCCCTGACCATCCGCGGCCGCGAGGTCGAGGAAGACAAGCAGGCGATCTCCGACTACGGTTCGTCCGATAGCGGGGCTTCGCTGGGTGACATTCTGGGTGCCGCGATCCGTCGCCGTAACGCCGAGAACTGATACCAGCTGGATTGTCCGGCCTGCTGACGCAGGCTGGACACCTTGCCGAAAGGGGGAGGTGCAGAAATGCACCTCCCCCTTTTTTATGGTCTCGACCAGTCATCGGGTCAGGGCAGGCTGGTGGGGTTTCGATGGCGCATAAAACGTCCGGCACCGCATATGCTGATGATATGGATTTATATTTATTGCGTTAGAAATAGATAAACCTTTTGCAACCGGAAGTATTACTTACCTCTTTCATGCAACCTGAACGTATCCTGAATTGGCTTGGGCAAGAATCCCGGGTGCTCATCATGCCGGATATGCAGGTCGATTCATTAACAATGGACCTATGTAAGAAGTATCAGAAGTATATAGTAGGAATATTATCCTTAAAGCGATATTCCATACAATTCTGTAATGAAAATTTTTTACTTCTCTAAAGCTGTTGACAAAAAATCATGATCAATTAAATGGTTAAAAAAATATTTCAGAAGCCCCGCTGGAATATAAAAAATAATAATCAATAATAAAACTAATATAATATTTTTTATTAGTGAATGATTGGTGATGTTTTCAAAAAAAACAATATATTTAATCCTGTCTTCAATTATTTTTGTAGTTCTGATGCTGATATCCTGCCTGACATATCTGTCAGTGGATCAGCAGTTCCTCGTCGCGATCGGGGGGATTGCACTGTTTTTTCTTGTACGACGGCACCATGGACGCTGGTCGCGCTGTTTCCTCATGTTCCTGTCCATTTTTGTGTCCAGCCGTTATCTGGTCTGGCGTTTTACCTCGACGCTTGACCTGTCGGGCGTGCTGCAGACCATCATGGTCCTGGCGCTGGCATTGGGAGAAATCTATACGACCATCCGTGTCGGGCTGACGTATTTCCAGCTGGCATGGCCTCTGCGGCGCAAGGTTCATCCGTTGCCGGAAGATACGGCGCAATGGCCGGTGATCGATGTCTATGTCCCGACCTATAACGAAGATCTGTCCATTGTCCGCACCACGGTTCTGGGCTGCCTTGCGCTGGACTGGCCCGCGGACAAGCTCAATGTCTATATCCTTGATGATGGCAGGCGGCAGGCCTTCCGTGACTTCGCGCGGCAGGTGGGGGCCGGTTACATCACCCGCATGCACAACAACCATGCGAAGGCAGGGAACCTGAACCATGCGATTGAAGTGACGACAGGCGACCTGATCGCGATTTTTGACTGCGACCACGTGCCGGTGCGCGGCTTCCTTAAAAAGACCATTGGCTGGATGGTGGCGGATCCCAATCTGGCGCTGCTGCAGACGCCACATCATTTCTATTCCCCCGATCCCTTTCAGCGCAACATGAGCCGCGGGCATGAAATCCCGCCCGAGGCCAACCTGTTCTATGGCCTGCTGCAGGACGGGAATGATTACTGGAACGCCACCTTTTTTTGCGGGTCGTGCGCGGTGCTGCGGCGCACGGCCATCATGTCCATCAATGGGTTTGCGACCGAAACGGTAACGGAAGACGCCCATACCGCCCTGCGCATGCAGCGTGATGGCTGGGGGTCCGCCTATCTGCGCGAACCCCTGGCGGCGGGGCTGGAGACGGAAACCCTGGGCATGCAGATCGGCCAGCGCATGCGCTGGGCCCGTGGCATGTTCCAGATGCTGCGCATTGACAATCCCCTGACCGGGCCGGGGCTGAAGTTCACCCAGCGGCTGTGCTATTTCGCCGCGTCCACGCATTATCTGTTTTCCCTTTCGCGGCTTCTGTTCCTGCTGGCGCCGCTGGGCTACCTGTTTCTGGGCGTGACCATGATCGCGGCCTCGCCCCTTGAACTGGCGGTCTATGCCCTGCCGCACCTGTTTCACACCACCATGACCATGTCGCACCTGCAGGGGCGGTGGCGCTATACATTCTGGAGCGAGCTGTACGAGACCGTGCTGGCGCCCTTTCTGGTGCGCATGACGTTCATCACCCTGCTGGCCCCGCACAAGGGCAAGTTCAACGTGACCGACAAGGGTGGACTGCTGGAGGAGGGATACTTCGACTGGCGCGCGGTCTATCCCAACATCATCATTGCACTGGCCCTGTTCGTCGGGCTGTGCAGTGGCCTGTGGTATGCGGTCGTGAACTATCACGAGACGCTGATCTTCCGCGCCATGCTGATGAACAGCATATGGATCGTGTTCAGCCTGACGATTGTCATGGGGTCGGTCGCGGTTGCGCGCGAAACCCGACAGCGCCGCCGCAACCACCGGGTGCGCGCCAAAATTCCGTTGCACCTGGTGCCGGAGAATCATGAAGTCCTTAACTGCCATACCCTTGATATCTCGATGGGAGGCTGCAGCGTTGGCCTGCATGCGACGGACCGGCTGGCGGTCGGGCAGGTCCTTACGGTCAAATGGGATCTGGGCGCGGGTCCGGCTGCGGTCAGGGCGAGTGTCATCGCGCGTGACGAAGGCCGTGTGCACCTGCAATGGGCCATGAATGACCTGGCGGAGGAAGAGGAAGTCGTAGGACTGGTGTTCGGGCGCAACGACGCCTGGACACAGTGGTCCGATTTTCCGCCTGATAACCCGCTACGTAGTTTCTACACGGTCGTACTCAGCATCCTTGCCCTGTTCCGCCCTGAACCGCGTGCCGCGAAGGGGCCGGAAACACCCGTGCCCCAACTGCCCGTGCCGGAAGCCGAACCTGAGGTGCGCCTGCCGAAGGAACGTCTGGTGGTCCAGCCCGACCATCGCGTGCGTATGCGAAGGGGCGCCACGGTTGCGGCCCTGTGTCTCATGCTTGGGGCAGGGGGTGTTGCGCGGGCACAGATGCCGCAGCCACCCGCGTCCGTGATGAACGGTAATGCGGTCGAGGCCTTTGATGATGCGCATATGGCTGCTGGCGATGTGGGCCGTGTGTCCCTTACCGAGGTCGCGACCAGCCGTACATTTATTGAACTGGGGCAACCCCGCCCCATGCTGCTGCGTGCTGTTTCCCCACTTTATGGCATGGATGCCGATGTGGGACGTGACAAGATCATCCGCAGTGCGCAACTGGTCCTGTCTGGCAGCGTACGGCGTCCTGCAGGTGTGGGGCAGGTGGCGCTGGCTGTCATGCTCAACAACCAGAACGTGGGTGTGGTCTGCCTGTCTGGCACGGGGACGTTCGGCCCGGTCACGCTGCCGGTCAGCCCGTTGTATTTCGATACGCAGAACCGTTTCAATTTCCGGCTGCTGACAGCAGCCAGTGAGGCGTTTCCCCCTGCGGCCTGTGGTCCCGACGCGCAGCCTCCAACGGGCGATGCGCTGGTGGTGCATGACCCGGACGTGCAGGTGTCGATTGCACCGGAGTCCGTGCTGTCATTCAGTACCGTGCGGCTGATCCCGCACCGGCTGCTTTCCGCGCTGCCCTATCCGCTGCTCGACCGGGGTGAGGCCAATGCCGTGCCCATTACGTTCGTGCTGCCTGCGGCACCCGGTGGCGACACGCAGGCCGCCGCGGCGATGGTGGCCTCATGGCTGGGCATGAGCATGCAGGACCGGCGTATCCATTTCAATGTTGCGGCAGGACTGCCCGCGCATGGCAATGCCGTTGCCATTGGCATGGGGCAGGCTGGTCCGTGGGGCAGTACCCCACCGGGGCCGGTCGTGGCGGAAGTGGCCAACCCGCATGATGCGTTTGGCACGGTGCTGGTCATATCGGGACGTGACGGGGCCGAGGTCACCACGGCGGCGCGTGCCCTGGCGCTGGGTCAGCAGGTGCATGTCGATACCGCCACCGCAATGCCGACCGCTGTTACCGTGTCACCGCATAGACCCTATGATTCCCCCACCATGCTGCCGACTGACCGTCCCGTAGCACTTGGTGAACTGCTGCCCGATGGGGTGCTGCGCCGTCCCGGTCTTGCACCCATGCTGGTGGAGATTCCTTTCAGCGTGCCGCCTGACCTGCATACATGGCGTTCGCGGCCGTTTACCGCCCGGCTCCGGATTGACGTACCCGATGGGGCACTGGTGAGCCGCTGGCAGTCGCATGTGGCCGTCATGCTCAACGGGACATTCCTGCATAACTATCCGCTGGTGTCGTGGTCGCTCAATCCGTTTGGCAAACGGGGCGGCGGGGTGGTGACGCATGACGTGGAACTCCCTTCGTGGCTGCTGGGGGAGCGCAATACGCTGTCGGTCTATCTGGATGTCCGTCCCCGCCATGTCGGGGCACAGGAGAACAATGCCCCGCTGATCGGGCTTGAGCCGTCCTCGATCCTGGATTTTTCGCACTCCCGGCACCTGGCCGCCCTTCCCAGCCTGAAGCTGTTCGTCACGACCGGCTTTCCATTCACGCGCATGGCGGACCTGTCACGCACCACGGTCATCGTGCCGCCTGATGCAGCAGCAGCTACGGAAAGCGCCTTTCTGGACATGATGGGCTTCTTCGGGGCGACCAGCGGCTGTCCCGTAACGGGCGTGCATGTCGGGACGACGGACATGGCGTACGGACCCGACCCGCAGGACGACCTGATCGTCATCTCCCCGCAGGGCCAGCTTGGCGCGGCGGCACAGGTGCTGGACCACGCAGGCTACCGTAATGGCGCGACATGGCGGGTGCAGGCAGGGCAGTGGATCAGCCATCTGTATGGCGCACAAACGACCGGTATTCCCACTACCTTTGATGAAGGCGCGCTGGTTGCGGCCCGCTCCCCCTATAGCCGGCATGGCTCGGTCGTGGCGGTGCTGGGCACCACGCCTGATACGCTGTCCGCCATGGTGCAGGACATGCGTGATCCGGCACGGATCGGGCGCTTCGCGGGGGACATGGTCGTGCGTCACGGGGCGCGACTGGATAATTATCGCACCGTCGGTGCCTATACGGTGGGCTACATGCCCGCATGGATGTGGCCGGACTGGTATCTGGGGGGGCATCCGCTGCTGCTTTACGCGCTGGGCATCGGGGCCAGTGTTGCGGGCACGTCCTGCGCCATGGTGCTTCTGCGCGGGCGCAGCCGCCGTCGCATCCAGAACGATGATCTGACTGGCAACCTGTGACGGAAGGACCTTATCCCATGTACGCTGCGCCTTCTGTACCGTATCGTAAAAGCCTGTCGGTCGGCACCATGCTCGGGGCGGTGTGCCGTCGCGTGGCGGTTGCGGGGACGCTTGGCCTGTTCGGGCCGTGGACGGGCGTGCATGCGCAATCCACCGTCGGCTATGCCGAAGGAATCGTCAACCAGCAGATGGAGGAAGGGTATTTCTGGATTCACCAGAATGAGGATACGCATGCCCTTCATGCCATCGAACGCGCCCTGCAGATCCAGCCGGACAATGTCGAGGCCCAGCTGATGCTGGGCGCGGTGCAGGTGCATCAGGGCGACAGTACGGCTGCCCGCGCCACGCTGCGCCGTCTTGAAGCAGTACATGGTCCGCCCCGGCAGCTTGCGGCCCTGCAGCAGTGGCTGACCCAGCCCCCTGTGGACAAGGCGGCACTGGGCCGCGTGCGGACACTGGCCGATCATGGCAATGTCACGCAGGCCATGGCGGGGTATCGCGCCCTGTTTCCCCAGCCCATCCTGCCCCCCGCGCTGGAGGTGGAATATGACAGTGTGCAGGCGGGCACGCCGTCTGGTTATGACGGGGCGCAACAACGCCTGCAGGCATTGCTGGACATCCTGCCGCATGATCTTGAGGCGCAGCTCGCGCTTGATAAGGCGATGAGCTACCAGCCTGCCACCCGCAGCCAGGCGCTGGACCGTATCCGGAAACTGGTTGACGCGTCCGATACGCCATCCGTGATCCGGGACGAAGCCATCCGGATGTGGCGTGGTACGCTGGGCTGGATGGGCACGGACCCGCAGGCGGTACCCTATTATCAGGCATGGCTGCGGTTTCGCCCCGATGATACGGAAATCCGGCAGAGGCTGGATCAGGCCAGCCATATGCAGCTTGTGCAGGCCGGTTTTGCAGCTCTTGCCAGCAATGATCTCGATCAGGCGGAAAGTGATTTCAATCACGCCATGGCGGGCCAGTCCCCCAATGCGGCTGCTATCGAGGGGCTGGGCCTTGTCGCCCAGCGTCGCGGCGACATGGACACGGCCCGCACCCTGCTGACACAGGCCAGCGCGCTTGCACCGGATAATGCGGACCTGCGCAAGGCGCTCGCGGGGCTTGATGCGCCGGGGGCTGATCCGCTGGTGGCGCGGATGTGGGCCCTTGTGTCCCACCATGATTATGAACAGGCATGGTCGCTGCTGTCCCGGATTGAAAGCCGGCATGGCATGATTGCCGATACAGCGCAGGCACGTGCCATCATGCTGGAAGCGCGGCATGATTATGCCCGGGCGGCAGTGGCATGGCACGACCTGCTGCGCCTTGCGCCGGGCAATGTAGTGGCCGAAGCTGGTCTGGCGCGTATCGCGCTTCGGGCTGGCAGGCTGGATGAGGCGACGCAATGGATCGCGCGGCTGCGTGCGGCGCATTATCCCGGCCTGCCCGCGCTGGACGCGCAGTTGCTGCAGGCCCGTGCACTGGCGACATCCGATCCCCGCCTGCGCGCCACCCTGCTGGAACAGGCCCTGCGGCAGCTACCTGATAACGGCTGGGATCACCTGCATCTTGCGCAGGCCCTGATCGCGCTGGAGCAGCCGGAGCGTGCCCGCACCATCATGGCCACGTTCTGCAATGCGGCCCATGGGCGTACCGATGCCCTGCAGGCCTGTTTCCTGTTCGCGCTGCAGGAACACGACATGCCCCATGCCGCGGACCTGCTGGCGGCCCTGCCACATGGGGCGCTGACACCGGACATGGCGCGTGGGGCGGCCCTTGTGGCCTTGTGGCAGCGTATCGGGGCCCTGCCCGCCGATGATGCGCAGGCCGTAGGCGTGCTGCGTACCCTGCCCATTACGCCGGACCCGGATGGGGCGCGTGGGGAGATGGTCATGACTGCCATGGTGCGTCGTCACGCCCCGGCCGCAGTGATGGCACAGGTGCTTGGGCAGGCCGCAGCCGCCAGCACCATGGCGGCCGATCAGGCGCTGGCTTACGCAGGACTGTTCATGCAACTGGGGGATATCGCCGGGGCGCAGCGCATGATTGACTGGCTGGATGGGCATGCGTCCCTGCTTGCCCCCCAGCAACGTGCGGCACGCCAGCGGATGGAAGAAAGCCTTATTATCGCGCAGGCGGATCGTGACGATCTGGATGGGCATCCTGACCGTGCGCGGCAGCTTGTTGATCCATTACTGGCGCAGGATCCGGATTCCGTAGCACTGCTGCTGGCCCGGGGGCGTATTGCAGCCAGCAGCCATGACCTGTCGGGTGCAATCGGATTTGATACGAAGGCCCTGCATCTGCAGCCCGATGACGAACTGGCGCAGGCCGCCATGGCCCGGCACGGTCTGGCCATGGGGCATGAACGTGCCGCGCGTGATATGGCTGACACGCTCATGGCGCGGCATCCGCAGTGGGGCGACACATGGGAAATCCGTGCGGAACTGGATGGCCGGGTCGGGCATGACCGTGCCCGTCTGCATGACCTGATTCAGGCCCGCAGGCTGGATTGCACGCCGCCGGAGGGCACGCATGAACCAGCACCCCAGCCCGATCCGGGCTGCGCACCGCAACGTCTGCGCGCAGATGATGAAAGGCCGGATATCAACACCAGCTTTGTTTTCGGCGCGGGTGCGCCCATGCCGGAAACCTACAGCTACAATCCCCGCCTGACTCCGGTCGAAAGCCTGAATGCGCAGCGGAATTACCTGTCACGCGCGCTGGTGCCACAGGCGGATGGCAATATTGAAATCCGCGACCGTTCCGGGCAGAGCGGGCTTGGTCACCTGACGGCCATCAATATTCCAATGACGGCGACAATACCGCTGTCTTCCACCCGGCAGTCCGTTTCCTTTTCCATCATGCCAAGCGTGCTGATGTCGGGCAATCCGCTGGCGCAGGGTCAGACCGCGCGGCAGTATGGTACGGTGGCAGGCAATGGCGTGCGCCCGGGTTTCCATGTACCGGGTGCCGTGGGCGGTGTGGCGCTGGGGGTGCATTACCGGCGGGACTGGATCGCGGCTGATGTCGGTTCGACCCCGCTCGGGTTCGTCACGTCAACGGTGTTGGGGGGTGTTGAACTGACCCCGAGGCTGACCAACACGATCAGCCTGCGCCTGACGGGGGAGCGTCGGGTAGTGAATGACAGCCTGCTGTCATTTGCCGGTGCGCGCGATCCCGGCACGGGGCGTGTATGGGGTGGGGTGACCCGTAACCGGGGGCATGGCCAGCTTGAATGGGGAACCGCGAAGTATAACGCCTATGCCGGTGGTGGTTATGCGGTGATGAAAGGCGTGAACACGGTTGCCAACCACGAATCCGAGGCCGGGGCCGGTGGCTCGGCGCAGGTGTGGCATGGGCGCGAAACCCAGCATCTGCGGATTGGCCTCGACCTGGTCTATTTCGGTTACAAGCGGAATACCTATTTCTTTACATGGGGACAGGGGGGCTACTTCTCCCCGCATGCTTTCATGGCTGCCCTTGTGCCTGTCACGTATGATGGTCATGCGGGCCGCTGGACATGGCTGTTCAAGGGGGAAGCGGGCTACCAGCATTATACCCAGAATGCGACGGGCATGTTCCCGCTGGGCGGCGGGGGGACCTATGGCCGCCAGTCCTATGCCGGGCAGAGTACTGGCGGTCTGGCGGGCAATGTCATGGCCCGCATGATCTATCAGATGACGCCCACGTTACGGATGGGGCTGGAGGGCGGCTATTCCCGATCCGGTAGCTGGGATGAGGCGCATGGCATGTTCATGATCCATTACGCCCCGGCGCAGTAAGGACATTGACTGCGTCGATCCGTCGCGGGCATGCGGGAAGGGTCATATCCTCTGGTACTGCAGACCATGACCCTGCCCGACGATTTCCCCATGGGCTGATGTGTAAAGCAGAACATAATCATGCAGTTCGGTATCTGCCAGAGGGACGATCTGGCTTGAAATACGGTCACTTCCATGGACTGACTGATTACAGGCAGCAGCTAATGGCTGAATATCTTCTTCTGATTGATGCTCTTCATAACGCAGGTGGCTGCCGTAAATATGAATGACGCAAAACCTGAAGCCAACAGTATTCGAGACATTATCTTCGATGGCGGGCAGCAGGAATTCATCCTGCCAGCTTCCTGTTTATTGATACGTCATATCCAGATGGTCGTTTAGCGGATACCTTCTTCCTGATAGGCCGCCTTGTCCGACAGATGTTTGATATGACGAATAAACGAACGGCTCGTCATTTTCTGTATTTCAATGTCCTGGACGTAAAAATCCCCGCAGGCCATCTGGGCCTGCCGGGTTGCTTTCATACCCAACTGGTTGAGAAGGTGCCGGGCGGTGACCCGGAAAATGTACCATCCATCCTTGATCGCAATATAGGAGATGTAGAATCTATGCGCACTCGCAAGCCACTTGCCCACAATTTCATTTTCCACGGCAGATATTTCCATGGGTTGCGCGTCTCCAGATCATTCCCTTGATCCTGCCTGTCCACCGAAGAATAGTAAATATGGATAACGATTATCTGTATTGCGTATTTTTCAATATGGTTTGTTCTTTACCATAAATTTACAATTGTTGTATTTTTAATGAATGTATTATTCTGGTAATGGAAGGAACAGGACTTGTAAGGTTCTGTTTGTCGGGGCCATGTGGTGCATCTATGCCACCCATCCCTGTTACCTGACAGGGATCATATGCCGTTGATATCGGGCCGTGCAGAACGCCGGATAGACAGGGCAGGCGTGGTCCTGCCCTGTCTGCCCTTATGGTGCTGCAGGTGGTCCCTTGATGATTTCCGCAAGGTCGGCCGGGCGGATCCATTTACGGAATGCATCACGTATGGCCATGGCATCCAGTGTGTAATAGGCCCGGGCCGCGATATCATTCTGGTTCAGTGGCAGGCCTAGGTCACTGAAATGCAGGTAGCCCGCCGCAATGGTGTCCAGACTGGCGGATTGCAGGGCCAGGCTACGCAGCATGCCCGCGCGGGCCATGGTCAGTTCGTCTTCGCTGACTGGCTGCATCTGCATTGCCATGATGTCATGGATGGCCGCATCGCGCGCCGCCGCAACCTGGTCGGGGTCCGCACCAAAGGAAATGCTGTAGGCGCTGCGGTGGCGTTTCCATGTCAGGTGACTGCGTATGGTATAGACATAACCACTGCGTACCCGCAGGTCGCGGTACAGGCGCGATGAAAAACCCGATCCAAGGATTTCATTACCAAGGTTGAGCGCAAAGTGTTCCGGGTTGGCGACATTCAGCGACAGGCTTTCGGGCAGGGAGACCGTAGCCTGGGTGCTGGACGGGTCGGGCACCTTTATCACGCTGGTATGACTGTCGGGACGCGGGGGCAGGTCAATCACGGGTGTCGGTCCGCTGGCACGCCATGCGCCAAACGTGTGCGATATCGCGCGGTAGGCGGCGGCGGGGGTAATATCACCGGTGATGACAATGGTGGTCAGGTCCGGCCTGTAGGCCGATTTCCAGAACGCACGGCAATCGGCCAGTGTCAGTTTCATCACCTCATCCGGCCGCGCCTGTCGCAGGGACGGGTCGCCCGCTGGTGATACCGCGCCCTGCATCGCGCGCTGGAACAGGTACTCGGGCGAATGCAGCAGGCCGGACAGGGACGCCGCCGTATTGGCGCGCACCACCCTGAACGCCTGTTCGGGCAGGGCAGGGTGCAGTTCATTTTCTGCCAGCAGTTCCAGACCCCGGTTAAAGTCGGGCGTCAGTACATTCAGGCTGAAATCGGTACCGGCATTTTCGCTGGCGGCAATATCATCAAATGCTTTCTGCAGCCCGACCCGGTCATGCGTCGTGCTGCCATAGCTGAACAGTTCATTCGTAATATCGGCAATGCCTTCCTGCCCCGGTGGTTCCTGCATGTCCTCGTTCTGGCGGATGGTGCCATACAGGTTGATGGTATGGCTGACGGAAGCAGGGCGGACTATCAGGTGCAGGCCATTGGGCAGGGTGTACTGCGCCGGCTGGACCGAGGCTTCGGGCGGTCGCAGTGCCCGCAGGCTGTCATTGGCCCAGCGGGGCAGGGGCACGGGATGGTCGGGTGTGCTGGCGAAGGACTCTGCGCCGCCAAATCCCTTGTCCGCAACCGGATGCCCACCATCACGCGGGGTCAGGATGGCGGTAATGGACTGCTGCGGGTCCAGCACCGCGCGGGCCAGACGGTTGACATCTTCCGGTGTGACAGCGGCAAAGGCGGCGGCTTCATCATCCGGGGATTGCAGGCCCATGACGGCCTGTGCTTCCGACCAGCTTTCCGCAAGCCCGGAAATGCTGTTGGCGGCAAAGCCTAGCTGCGCCAGTTCCTTGCGTTTGGCCGCATCGACCAGATCGGATGGTACGCCGTTTTCACGCAGGCTGCGCAGGATGTCCTGCATACGCGCCTGAAGCGGGGCAGGGTTACTGCCCTTGGGGAACGCCGCGATGGCAATGCCGATTCCGGCGTCCGCCTTGGTCACGAAATCGAAGCTGGACAGCAACGCGCGTCCCTGCGGCACAAGGTCATATAACGCGCCACGCTGGCTGCTCAGCACATCGGACAGGATCCGCGCGGTGGCATAGTCATGGCTGTTCTGCCCCGGCATCCGGCTGGCGATGGCAACAAGACCCACCGGGTAATCGGTCGGGAACTGCAGGGTCTGGGCATGCACGGGACCGGGGTGGATCTGCGGGCGGGCGGGCAGTCTGCGTGCCGGGATCGGGCCAAAGGTTTCGCGCACCATCGCCAGTGTGCGGGCGGCGTCCACATCCCCCGTTATGACCAGGATGGCGTTGTTGGGCGCATACCACTGCCGGTAGAACCGCCGCAGCAGGGCTGTATCCGTTCTGTCAAAGGACGGGCGGCTGCCCAGTGCGTCATGTTCATAGGGCGTGCCGGCAAACAGGATCGATTGCAGCCGGGCCAGATAGACATAACCGGGACTGGACAGATCGCGTGAGACTTCCTGCTCGATCGCGCCGCGTTCATGCATCCAGTCCTCGGCCGCAAGTGTCAGGCCATTCATGCGCATGGCTTCGATACGTAACAGAACGTCAAGGTTATCCGCGGGCGCGGTATAGAAGAACTGCGTTACGTTTTCCGTCGTGTCCGCATTGTAATCCCCCCCCAGCCGCGCACCGATGGCGGCCATCTGGTCACGGTCCAGCCCCTTGCTGCCACGGAACATCATGTGTTCCAATGCATGGGCCGTTCCGGGAAAACCCGCAGGTGCCGCAGATGACCCGACCATATAGTTGATTTCGGTGCTGACAACCGGCGCCAGCCGGTCGGGTACGATCACCACGCGCAACCCGTTGGGCAGCGTGGCCTGCAGCGGCGCTTCAGGCTGGGCAACGGTTGCGACCGGTGTGGCGGCGCGGGCCACGGGCGGTACCAGGCAACTGCCACATAACAGGAGGGAGAGGCATAATGTTTTGGAAAACAGGCGTGCTATCATACCCCCAGATTACGCTGCTTTGGCCATTGCGGCCAGTTCATGCGACCCCGGCCTGCCATAACGGCCTGTTATAAAGGATCGAACCATGTCCCGTGTCCCGGTGGAGAAGGCCAGCATGCGTGAACGCATCCGTCAGGTCATGGATACGGCCGTGGAGACGTCCCGGCTGGTTGGCGCCGTGGTCATGGTCGCGGTGGACGGGGAGGTTGTCGTGGTGGAAGCCGCGGGGCAGGCCGATCGGGAAGGCGGTCTTCCCATGCAGGCCGATACCCTGTTCCGCCTTGCCTCCCTGACCAAGCCGGTGGTGACCGCCGTCGTATTGGCCATGGTGGAGGAAGGTCTGCTGGACCTGCATGCCGCAGTGACCCGTTACCTGCCGCATTTCTGTCCTGCGCTGCCGGATGGGACCCCGTGCGAGATCACGCTGCACCAGTTGCTGACCCATACCAGTGGCCTGACCTACGGATTCGCCTTCCCGCGTGACGACAATCCCTACACCCGCGCGGGCGTATCCGATGGCATTGCGGAACCGGGGCTGTCGCTGGCGGATAACCTGTCCCGGCTGGCGTCAACCCGGCTGATCTTCGCGCCGGGGCAGGGATGGGCCTATTCGCTGGGGCTGGATGTAATGGGCGGTGTGATCGAAAAGGCATCCGGCCTGTCGCTGCCTGCTGCGGTGCGGCATTATATTGGCGCGCCGCTGGGCTGGCGGGACAGTGGTTTCATGCTGACCCCGTTACAATCCCCCGCCGCCTGTTATGCCGATGGCCGGCCCGTACCCATCCGGATGGGGGCGGAATATGTCCTGCCACGCCTGCTGCCCGGTGGTGGAATGGGGGAAATCCGCTTTGCGCCCGATCGCATCCGCAATCCGGAATCCTATCCATCCGGTGGGGCTGGCATGGTAGGGACGGCAGCGGAGTTCCTTGCGTTTCTTGAAGCCGTGCGCATTGGTGGCGAAGGCATGCTGTCGCCCGCATCCGCCATGCTGTTTGGACAGAACGCCATTGGCGATATTGATATGGGACCACTGGCGCGTGGTCGGCGCTTCGGTTATGGGGCTGCGGTCATAGCGGACCCGTCGCTTGCACGGACACCACTAAGCCCCGGCAGTTTTACATGGGGTGGCGTGTACGGGCATCAATGGGCGGTGGACCGTGCGCGGGGTATGAGCATCGTCATGCTCAGCAACACCGCGCTGGCGGGCATGGCGGGGGCATATCCCGATGCGGTGGTCGCCGCCGCCTGTGGCGCATGAGGGGCCTGTGGATGCGCCAGTGCTACGACGGATATGAGGATACTGGGAACTGTCATGTCATTTGGTGAACGCGTCAACCAGTTTGATGCCTGGCTGCTGGACCGGGTTTTCCAGCCTTTTGCCGACGCCCTGCCCGAACGCCTGACAGCCATGGAAATGGGCATGAGCTTTCAGGTCGGGTCCATTGTGCTGTCGGCTGCGTCCATTTCCGCCCTGCTGGTGCTGGAGGGCATGACGCTGGATAACCTGATCGCCAACGTGCTCGGCTGGTTTTTCGAGGTGGTCTTCTATATCGGCATCCATCGCATGCGCAGGCTGGTGAAACCGGGTTACCAGAACCCGTTGCGCGTCATGCTGGCGGGCATGCGGCCCATTTCCATCCCGTTTGCGGCCTATGCCTTCTATCAGGCGGTTACGGCGGACCGGGCGTATGAACTTGCCCTGTGGTTCAATTCCCTGTCGCAGCTTGTATTTGTTGCCGGGATCTACCTGATTTCATGCAACGTGCCGCCGCCGGGACACCGCGCACGGCAGGCGTCCTTCGGGCGCGGGCCGCTACCGAATGAAATAGGCTGACCGTCAGGGACGTTAAGAAGTTTCTGGTGAAGCTTTTCTCAAAAAGCGTTTGAAGAACGCCGTCTTTTTGAAAATTGGAAAATTGGAAAAAGGCGGTACCCAAAAAACTTTTGATTTTTGTCAGCGGGTTGCGCGGGCGTGCTTTTCAGAAATCCACGCACCGTCCTTTGACCGTCCAGTCACCGTAACGGGTCGGCTCCGGCCCCTTCGGGCCACCGACTTCATCCGCCTCGGCAGGCTGTTTCAGAAGCGCGGCTTCCTTGGCCGCTTCGTCCTGCGCCGTATCGGCGGCAGGGGCGGGGGAGGGGGTCTTGTCCTTGCTCATAATGACAGTCTCTGCCCAACCGCCCGAAACAGGCAAGCCAAAACGTCCGCATGGACGCCGGGGTAGCGCGTTATTGATGTTCGGACTGCGCGATGCGTTGCTGCACCGTCATCCGCCATGGCGCATTCGCGGGAGCTGCGTCCAGCGCGCGACGGTACAGATCCGCCGTTTCGGGGGAGATGTGGCCGCCATCGGCCATCATCTGTGCTTCTGCCGCGCGGGCGGCGACTTCAGGGTCGAAGCGCTGTTCTATGGCGCTACGCCATGCCTGGGCGGCGGCAGCGTAATGGTCGCGCCCGGCTTCGGCCTGACCCAGCAGCACATAACCCTGAAACAGGCTGGGATCACCCGCCGGGATCTGTTTCAACTGGTCGCGCAGGCGGTCGATGATCGCGTCATTGCGATGGTCCTCGCGCTGCAGTGCCACAAGGCGCGGGGCCAGCGGCTGGGCCGGAAGCGAAGGATGCCCGACCGTAAGATACAGCCCGATGGCTGCAACCGGCAGCGCGATCAGGGCTGCGGTAATGGCCCCGGTTGAGCTGCCCTTGCCCGCGACGAAGGTGGGCAGCATGTCTGTGCCCAGCAGCCGGCGCTGGATTTCCAGCCGCGCGCTGTCATGTTCGGACGGCGCGATCATGCCTTCGACCAGATCGCGTTCCAGTTCCGCAAGCTGCGCCTGATGCAGGACAAGGGCTGTCTCGCGTTCATCACGTAGCAGGGTCGTGCGACGGAACGAGATCAGCGCGGGCAACAGTGCGATCACGCCAAGCAGGCAGATACCAATCCAGATCATAAGACTCTCAGCGTGTTTCGGTCAGGTCGGACAGACGGCGGCGTTCTTCGTCCGTCAGGGGCGTGGGCGTTACCGTGCGGGGCCTGCGGAATGTCCACCACGCCACGCCTATGCCAATGCACAGCGCCAGCAGCGGCATGACCCACAGCAGCAGCGTGCCGATGGTCAGGGGCGGCTTGAGGCGAATGAAGTTACCGTAGCGGTTGACCATCCAGTCCATGATCTGCCGGTTGCTTTCCCCCCTGGCTACGTGTTCGCGCACCACATGACGCAGGTCACGGGCCAGATCGGCGCTGCTGTCCTCGATCGACTCGTTCTGACACACAAGGCAGCGCAACTGGGACCCGATGGCCTCGGCACGCTGTTCCTGCGCCGGGTCGGGCAGCATTTCGGACGGGTCATCCACCGCCATTGCCACCAGTGGGGCAAACAGCAGACAGACCAGCAGGGCAATCACGCCATAACGGCGCGGGGAATGTGTCTTCATGACTTCAGGCTGTCCGCCAGCGGCATGATCGTATTGGTGATCATGGTTTCGGTAATGGGCGAGGCCGTATGCCAGCGGATCACGCCGCCGGGGCCGATCAGGAAAGTTTCCGGCACGCCGGACACACCCCAGTCGATCGCGGCCAGACCGTCACGGTCGGCGGCGATGCGGGCATAGGGATTGCCCGCGCGCTGCACGAAGCCCAACGCGTGTTCGGGCTTGTCCTTATACGCAATGCCCCAGATCGGCAGGCGTTCCTTCAGTGCGTTCAGCACCGGCATTTCGGCAACACATGGGATGCACCACGACGCGAAATAGTTCACCAGCACCGGGGATTTCAGCGCACGCAGGTCCTGCGCGGAAAAGCCCTGTCCCGGTGCCTGATCCGGCAGGGCGAAATCCGGTACGGGACGGTTCAGCGCCGGGGCATGGATGTCATGCGGGTCGAACGACCCCTTTGTCATGCCCGACAGCATGCGCCAGAACCCCACGCCGACCCCACCAGCCACAACCAGCGGGGCCGCCATCAGCAGGCGGCGACGGGTGGGGGAAGAAGGCTGGCCGTTCATTGGATCACCATCACATCAACAGCTTTCGCCCGGCGCGGCGCACCGACACGCACGCGCCGGTCAGACAGCGACAGCGCGCCGCCAAAGGCCATGATCAGCCCACCCAGCCACATCCATGGTGCCAGCGGGTTGTAATGCAGGCGCAGCACATAGGTCGGGTTGGCGTCATCCCCATGCCTGTCGCCCAGCACGCCATAGATATCGGCCATAAGGTTGGTATGGATCGCGACTTCGGTCGTGGTCTGGTGCTGGCTTGCGAATGTGCGTTTGGAAGGATGCAGCGTCGTGATCAGTCTGCCATTGTGGCGGACCTCGATGGTGGCGACCAGCGCGCTGTAGTTCGGGCCTTCTGCCGGGTGTACGTCGGTCAGGGTCCAGGTGTCACCGGCCAGCATCTCGCTCTCGCCCACATGCACTTCCACAATGCGGTGGGCCGCCTGTGACATGCCGGCAATGCCCAGAACCACAATCCCGACACCGGCATGGGCCAGGGCTGCGCCAAACACGGCGCGCGGCAGGCTGCGTGCGCGCTGCCAGCTTTGCGCCAGTGGCTGGCGGAACAGGCGCAGGCGTTCGGTAATATCGGCAATGCTGGAACAGATCACCCACACGGCGGTCGCTGTCGCCAGCACCGGCAGGATGTCACGCATCCGGAAGGTAGCCAACACCAGCGCCACCAGCGCCACACAGGCCGCCCACCACAGACGGCGCAGTACCGGCCACATCTGTGCCCGTTTCCACGGTACCATCGGGCCAAAGCCCATGAACACCATAAGCGGTATGGCCAGCGGGATGGTGGTCGCGTCAAAGAACGGCTTGCCGACCGAAATCGTCTTGCCGAACAGAAGTGACATGAACGGTGGGTACATCGTGCCCGTCAGCACTACGGCACAGATCGAACACAGCAGGATGTTGTTCAGGACCAGCAGTCCCTCACGCGATACGGGCGAAAACAGCCCGCCTGTGGTCAGTTGCGGGGCGCGGATGGCGAACAGCAGCAGCGACCCGCCAATGACGAGTGCGAGCAGCCCAAGGATGAACACACCGCGTGCAGGATCATTGGCGAAGGCATGCACCGAATTGAGGATGCCTGAACGCACAAGGAACGTGCCGGACAGCGAGAAGGAAAACGTGCCGATCGCCAGCAGCACGGTCCAGATCTTCAGCGCCTCGCGCTTTTCCACCACAATGGCCGAATGCACCAGCGCCGTGCCCGTCAGCCACGGGATGAGAGAGGCGTTTTCCACCGGATCCCAGAACCAGTAACCACCCCAGCCCAGCACGTAGTACGACCACCATGACCCCATGGCGATGCCACAGGTCAGGAAGCACCACGCCGCCACCGCCCACGGGCGTACCCAGCGGCCCCATGCCGCATCCACGCGCCCCTCGATCAGGGCGGCGATGGCGAAGGCGAAGGGAACGGCAAAACCGACATAACCGGTGTAGAGAATGGGCGGATGGAACGCGAGGCCGGGATCCTGCAGCAGCGGGTTCATGCCCTGTCCATCCAGCGGGGCTGGCCACACGCGGGCGAACGGGTTGGACGTGGTCAGGCAGAACAGTTCGAACCCTGCCGCAACGCCCCCCAGCACCGCGATTACACGCGCCTGCAGCGCGGATGGCAGGTTGCGGCCAAACAGCGCCACCGCGCCACCGCATATGGACAGGATCATCGCCCACAGCAGGACCGACCCTTCGTGGTTACCCCATACGCCGGTGATCTTGTACAGCAGCGGCTTGCTGACCGCGCTGTTGGCGGCCACGTTCTGCACGGAAAAGTCATTGGTGATGGCGGCGTGGATCAGGCACGCAAAGGAGGTGATTAGCGCGATCATCTGCCCCACCGCCAGCGCCGGGGCCAGCGCCATCAGGCGTGCATCGCGCCGGTTGGCCCCGATCAGGGGCAGGATGGCCTGTCCGGCGGCCATGCAGCATGCCAGCGCCAGCGCAAAATTTCCAAGTTCCGGGTTCATTATCGGATGTCAGTTTCCGTCAGGGGTCTGGGTGGCCGGTTTTTTCGTCTCGGCAGCCGTCATGGTGTTCCAGCTGGCCGCGTCCGGGGCCTTGCCGAAACGGGGATCCCACTTGCCGCTGCGGCGCAGTTCTTCCGCCACTTCCTTGGGCATGTAGGTCTCGTCATGCTTGGCCAGCACTTCGCTGGCGCGGAAGGTGCCATCGGGATTGACGGTACCCACGGCCACCACGCTCTGCCCCTCGCGGAACAGGTCGGGCAGGATGCCTTCGTAACGCACGGTCACGGCGGCCTGCCCGTCAGTTACGTCAAACAGGTTGACGGGTGAATCCTTCACCTTTTCGCGGCGCACGCTGCCCGCCACGACCATGCCGCCAAGGCGGATGGTCCGGTCGGCCGGGGGCGGCTTGGCATGGACCTGTGACGGCGCCATGAAGAAGACGATATTGGATGAAAAGGCGTTCAGCGTCAGTGCGGCGGCGGAACCAAGTCCGATCATGCACGCCACCACAAGCCACAGGCGTCGGCTTTTACGGGTCATGACGGCTGGCGTGTCCGGGGCTGTTCAATGGCGGCCAGGCGTCTGCGCGCGGTGCGCAGACGGATGGCGGCGTTGACGGACAGGACCGCCGCAACGCCAAGCGTCAGGCCATAGGCGGCCAGGATATAGGGCAGGTGGGTCATACGGCGGCACTGTCAGGCTTGGGGGCGGGATTGGCGGACTGGCGGCCACGGTTGGCGGCCAGGATCGTACGGATGCGGCTTTCCATGACCGATGCGCGCAGGCGGGCCAGCACGATCGCGCCAAACCCCAGCGTGAATCCCAGCGTGGTCAGCCCCAGCGGCCACAGCATGGAGGTGGACATGGTCGGCGCCCCCGTAACCGTGATGCTGTCGGGCTGGTGCAGGGTGTTCCACCACTGTACGCTGAACTTGATGATCGGCAGGTCAACGGCACCCGCCAGACCCAGTATGGCGGCGGCGCGGTAGCCCCGCTGCGGTTCGTCAAACGCGCGGATCAGCGCGATATGCCCCAGATACAGGAAAAACAGCACCAGCACGGATGTCAGGCGCGCGTCCCACACCCACCACGTGCCCCACATCGGCTTGCCCCACAGCGACCCGGTGGCAAGGCAGACAGCGGTGATGGATGCGCCCACCGGACCGATCTCCACCGCCGCGAGGTCCGCCAGCGGATGCCGCCAGACCAGTGACAGCAGTGAACAGACTGCCAGGCCCATATAGCCTGATGATGCAAGCCATGCAGTCGGCACATGCACATACATGATGCGCACGCTGTCGCCCTGCTGCCAGTCGGCGGGGGAGAAGAACAGTCCCCACACGATTCCGGCAATGGACAGCACCAGGGCAGGCCATGTCAGCCATGGCTGAAGCTTCGCCCCCATGCGCAGGAAACGGCCGGGGTTGGCGTAACGGTGAAAAAGGTTACCGGTTCGTGCGGTAAGGCTCTGCGTTGCGTTCAAGGTTGATCCATCCGTGCCCGGGGCACCTGTCCCTGCAATGAAAACGGTCAAGAAATTCGTGCCATCACCCTTGTGTGGGGGGGGGCTGGCGTTTTCCTGCTCTACACTATCGCGTTAAAAAAGACACGGCCAGTCCTGTCCCATCATGGTACGGTCGCGCCACAGGAGGAGAAAACATGCTGTTTGCGATCATTTGCACCGACAAGCCCGCCAGCCTCGAAACCCGCAAGGCAACGCGTGAACGCCACCTTGCGTATCTGGAACGCTGGAAGCGTCACATCATCCACGGCGGTCCGCTGCTGGACGCGGAAAACCGCCCCTGTGGCAGCCTGCTGGTGGTGGATGTGGCCGACCGCGCCGCGGCGGAAGGATTCGCGGTGGAAGACCCGTATGCGAAGGTCGACCTGTTCGAGAGCGTGGTGATCCGTCCGTTCCGTTCAGTTTTTCGTGATGGGCTTCGGGTGGAGTAAAAAAACGGTCATGGCGTACTGGCTGATCAAGTCCGAGCCCGATGCCTTCTCGTGGTCCGAGCAGGTTGAGAACGATATTGAACCGTGGACCGGCGTGCGCAACCACCAGGCGAAGAAAAACCTCGCGGCGATGAAGGTGGGCGACCGGGCCTTTTTCTATCACTCCAACGTGGGCCGTGAGATCGTGGGCGTGGTGGAAGTCGTGCGCGAAGCCTATCCCGACCCCACGGCGGCGGATGGCAAATGGGTCTGTGTTGACGTGCGTGCGGTCGGTCCGGTGCCACATCCGGTCACGCTGGCGGCGATAAAGGCCGATCCGGACCTTGCGGATCTGGCGCTGATCCGTCAGTCGCGGCTGTCCGTCGTGCCGGTTTCGGACACGCACTGGCGGCATCTGTGCCGGATGGGTGGCTGGAACAGCTAGGGACATGCCACGTTTCATGACAGCAGGCATGGCGGCGCACGTTGCAAGAATGCCGTCATGGTGCTGAAACGGTGGGAACTGCCGCATGGGTATTGCGGGCGGTGTCCCATGCCCCGCCTTTATGGCGGACATGGCGCGACCGGTCCGTAAAGGTACGGAAGATCAGGCGAAGGGCATTGTAATGAGTGCAGGTTCCTCAAACGAACTGGCGCCGCTGACGTTGGACAGCGCGTGTATCACTGAACTCCAGCAGGCGCTGGAACGGGTTGAATCAGGGCGCGGCGTGCTGGTGCGTCTTGCCGATCTCATGGGGGGCGCCGTGGGGCAGGCAGCCATGCTGGGCATGCGTACGCTTGGCCTGGCGCCGGGGTTGCAGGCTCGCCTGCAGGTCACGGCGGAAACCGCGATCAGGCGTGCGTTCGACCTTGCGGTTGTCGGCATGGACCGCCCCCATGACGTATCCGCCACCCCCGATGGTGGTGCGGGATGGCGCGACCCGGCGCTGAAGGCCGCCGTTACGGTCTCGGGGGCCGTGGGTGGCTTTACCGGCCTGCCGGGCCTTGTGGCCGATGTGGGCTTCACCACCCTGACCATCATGCGCGAAATCGCCCGTATCGCACGTGAACAGGGTGAAGACCTGTCGCAGGAAGATGCGCGCGCCGCCTGTCTGGAAGTGTTCGCCCTGCGTGCCTTCCCGTTTGGTGCGTCAAAAGGTCAGGGGCAGGGCGAGGATAGCGAACTGGGCTATTTTTCCGCCCGTGCCATGCTGCGCGGTCGCCCTGTCGTCATGCTGGTCAGCGAGGTCGCGACCCATTACGGTCTGGGCCTGTCGCGTAAATTCGCATTGCAGATGATGCCGGTTGCGGGTGCGCTGTGCGGGGCGTCGCTCAATGTCGCGTTCCTGTCGCATTACCGTGCCGTGGCGCAGGCGCATTTCACCATTCGCAGGCTGGAGCGTGAATACGGCCCTGAAGTCCGCCGCACCGCGATGGACATGAAGGCCCATGCGGCAGCGCAGGTTCGCGAAAGCTGAAGTCCGCAGGAAGGTTTCTGGAAGCCGGCCGAGAAGCAGGTCCAGACAACGTCCGGCGATCATATGGAAGTTTTCGGTGAAGCTTTTTTTAAAGTTTCAAAAGAATGCCGCCTTTTGGGAAAAAGGCGGCATCCAAAGACTTTCATTTTCATTTATCAATGGATTGTTTTCAAACAATCCCCGTCGGCCGCTCAGGCCGATTTGTCGGGCACGGCTGGCGCAGGCTTCGGGTGGGCGCGCAGTTCGATGAAGGCGGCTACCAGCGCGAAGAACGTGTAAAAAGCCAGCAACGTATCCAGCACCCCGTGGAAACGGGGGGCAAGATACTGCAGCAGCACCGTAATCAGTGCGAACACCACGAAAACACCGGGCAGTCCGATCATGACCCTGTCCTTCCTGTCATTGCGCCGGATCAGGCCCTGACCGGCGTCAGCGCGTCACGGCCCGCCAGCACTGCTTCCACATTGTCCACTGCCATCATGCCCATGTCGGTGCGCGTTTCTACCGTCGCACTGCCCACATGGGGAGTCAGGAACACGTTGGGCAGTTCAAGGAAGCGCGGGTCGGGATTGGGCTCGTTGCGGTAGACATCCAGCCCCGCGGCCGCAAGCTGGCCGGAACGCAGGGCGTCGATCAGCGCGTCTTCATCCACCAGCGCCCCACGCGCCGCATTGATGAAAATCGCCCCGCGCGGCAGGCAGGACAGCAGGTCGGCATTGATCATGCCATCGGTTTCGGGGCTTGCGGGCAGGTGCAGGCTCAGGATGTCGCAATGGGGCAGCATGTCGGTCACGGTGCTGAAATAGGTCGCACCGGCTTCCTGGTCCGATGGCAGGCGGCGGCGGTTGGAATACATCACCTTCATGTCGAAGCCACGCGCCCGCTTCGCCACCGCCCGGCCAATGCGGCCCATGCCGACAATGCCCAGCCGCTTGCCGCTTATGCGTGTGCCCAGCAGTTCGTCCATGGCCAGTGACCGGCCCCAGCCCCTGCGCATCAGCGCGCCATATTCACTTGCCCGCCGTGCCGCCGCCAGCATCAGCAGTATGGCCATGTCCGCATTGCATTCGGTCAGTACGTCAGGCGTGTTGGTGACAACTATGCCGCGCGCATGCAGGGCGGGAATGTCCAGATGGTCCGTGCCAACGCTGACCGTGGCCACGACCTTTACACTGTCAGGCAGCAGCAGCACGTCATTGCCACGCAGCGGCAGGCCGGTGGCGGTCAGGATCGCCTGCGGCTGGAACACACGCGCCGCATCCAGCAGTTCGCGCGTTGTCATCTGCTGGTCTGGGACCGTGGGTATGTTAAAGCTCTGTTCAATGCGTTGCATTACCGGGGTGGTCTGGCGCTGGGTCAGTAATACACGGGGACGGGTATCGGACATATGGGGTGGTTTCTCCTGACAAGGCGGGCATGCCCACGAAAGCATGCGAAAAGGGTTATCCTAAGAACATGACGGGTCAAGAGACGGTTCCCATTACACCGGAACTTATGCTGCGTGCGTACATGGCGGGGCTGTTTCCCATGGCGCCGGATGCCGGATCGGATGAACTGGAATGGTTCTGTCCCGAAATGCGCGGTATCCTGCCGCTGGACGGGTTTCATGTCAGCCGCAGGCTCATGCGCACGGTGCTGTCGGCGCGCTTTGCAGTGGTGGCAGATCAGGACTTCCCCGCCGTCATGGATGGCTGCGCCGAACCTGCGCCGGGACGGGAGACGACATGGATCAGCCCGCGCATCCGCACCCTGTTCTGCCAGCTGCATGACATGGGTCATGCCCATAGTGTGGAAGTCCGGCACGAAGGCAGGCTGGTGGGCGGTCTGTATGGCGTGGCGATCGGGCAGGCGTTCTTTGGTGAAAGCATGTTCAGCCGTATGCGCGATGCGTCCAAGGTCGCACTTGTTCACCTTGTCGCGCGCCTGCGGCTGGGAGGATTCAGCATTCTGGATACCCAGTTCGGCACCGATCACCTGTCCAGCTTTGGCGGGATGGAAATCCCGGCACGGGACTACATGCGCCAGCTGGCTCAGGCCGTGGGGCGACAGGCGACATGGATTGGAAATGATCGCGTAACGGAACTTGAAACCGCCATCCGCGCCCTGCGCATGTGACGGGCGGCGTATGGTTGACACGACCGGCCATGCGGGGTTCCGTCTTGGCAGATGAAAGGGAAAACACGATGAAGCATGGAACGGCCCGCCCGCGATGGCAGTGGACAAGGACGGGCGTGCTGCGGCCGGGTATTGCGGCGCTGGCGGTCAGTATCGCGTCCGGCTGTGACATTCCCGCCGCGCGGGCGGAGGACCCTTCCAGCGTTCATCCCCCGCTGACCCCCACCCGTGACGTGCAGGTGGACTATAACGTGCAGCCCGACGGCGTACCCGAACCCAAGGCCGTGCGCACATGGTTCGCTTATAATGGCGGGTTGATGCGAATCGACAGCCCGCAGGGCATGGGCGAGACGATCCTCAACCGCATGAGCCGCCAGGTCACGATCATCATCAACCCGCAGAAGGTGTACAGCCAGCTTGATGCCCGCTATGGCATCCGCAATCCTTTCCTGCTCGACCTGTCCATGACATTCGCGCGCAGGGGCAGTTCCACCGTGGCGGGTGTGCCCTGCACGCAGTGGGATGTCACGACCGATCAGGGCAGTGCCACCGCCTGCGTGACTGATGACGGGGTGGTGCTGCAGGAAATCGGTGTGGATGGCGACGGGCTGAAGGGCCGGCTGGAGGCGACGAAGGTGGTGTACGCCCCGATCCCCGACAGCATGTTCCAGCCGCCCGAGGGATATCGCAAGATCGATCCGCCCCCCCCACCCGGCACGCCGCCCGCCCGCAAGGATGCGGATAAGAAAGGCGGCTGATGCCGTCTGACCCGAAGGCCAGTTTTTCAAGGATTACATGAAGTGACACGATTTGCGCATGGTGGCCGCCGGGCTGCACTGGTGACCTGTATGCTGGTGGCCGGGATGGCAGGTCATGCATCCGCCGCCGACCCTGATCCCCAGAGCCCCTATGTCACCCCACAGGCGGATGTGGACGTGACCTACACCATTTATCCCCCCCATGACACGAGCGCGGTCATGAGCCAGCGCATGCGCTGGTCCGCCAGCCGCATGATGCAGCGCGTGGACCCCGCCAACGCCAGCACCTACATGATTACCGACTACCATGCCGGGACCCTGACGGTGGTAAACCCCGGCCAGAAGGTCAAGACGGTCATTCCGGCGCCGGGGGCGGCCAATGTGCAGATGGGTCAGCGCGCGCAGGGCACCTGGCTGCGCACCGGCGTGTCAAAGGTTGCGGGGATTCCCTGCGCCCTGTGGCAGACACAGGATACCGACCAGCGTTCGAGCGAGATCTGCTACACCGATGATGGCGTGATGATGGAAGTCATCCGTGATGGCAAGGTGATGGTCGAAGCCGCATCCGTGACACGCACGCCGCAGGATGAAAGCGTGTTCGCTGTTCCGTCAGGACTGAAGGAACTGCACGCAGCCCACCCCTGATAGAGACCCCACCCGGTCTGCTTTATGGCATGAAAAGGGCGGAACCTGCCCGTAAATCGCCATTACGGTGCTGTCTAACCGATTCCGGCGGGGATGCTTTCCCTGCCGGATTGGACCAGTAACGGGAACAGGTTGATGAAGAATACAGGACGTATCGCAGCGGGGCTTCTGGTTCTTGCCGGGCTGGCGACCGCCGCCCCGCAGGCACATGCTTACGGGCGTCACGGTGGTGGCGATGCGTTTGTCGGCGGTCTGGTTGGCGGCCTTGTCGGCGGTGCCGTGGCGGGTGCAATGGTTGATGCGTACGGCCCGCCACCGCCCCCTCCGCCGCCGATGTATTACCGTCCGGCCCCGCCGGTGGCCTATTACGCACCGCCACCCCCTCCGCCGCCCGTGGTGGTGTATGGCCCCTATGGTGGTCCGGGACGGCCGTATTACTGAGCCTTGGCCGCCTGTAGCGTCAGGGTCGCAATGGCCTTGCGCACGGCGGCGACATGGTTCGTGACCTTGACCTTGCGCCACGCCTGCACCAGGTGGCCGGTGGCGTCGATCAGGAAGGTCGCGCGTTCGATGCCCATGTATTTGCGGCCATACATCGATTTTTCCACCCATACGCCATAGGCTTCGGTCACCTTGCCATCGCTGTCGGATGCAAGGGGAAAGGTGAGGTTGTGGTCGGCTGCGAATTTTTCGATCGCAGGCATGCCATCGCGTGAAACGCCAATGACATTCACGCCGTCTTTGAGCAGGTCAGCCAGTGCGGCCTCGAACTCACATGCTTCCTTGGTGCAGCCTGACGTGTTGGCCTTGGGGTAGAAATACAGCACGAACGGATGGCCCTGCAGCGCATGCAGGCTGACCGTGCGGCCATGGCTTGCGGGCATGCTGAAATCGGGAACGGCACTGCCGGGTTCGGGAAAGGGGGGTGTCGGGTTGCTCATGACCTGCCTTGCTGATCTTGGGTGCACGTGTCCCGTCCATGGGGGACGCATGCAGCATTGTTGTGGGGACGATCATGCACTGCCTTGGCCGCTCGGGGAACCGCTGTCATGTGCCTTCCACGCTTACACTTATGTGTCCGGGGCGGGCGGCAGCAGGCGGTCGAAGACTTCCCTGACACTGGCGGCCATGCGGTCCATGCGCGCCAGCAGCCTCTCCGCGTCCGCCACCCGGAATTCCCCGGTCAGGATTTCCAGGCTGGCGGCGGGAATGGTGTCGGGCACCTCGCTGCCACATATGATCCGGATCAGCCCCTGCAGCGCACGCCAGAACAGGTCGGCGCGACGCAGCAGGCGGGCATCGGCGTCCGTGATATCCCCCCCATGCGCCAGGCGCAGCAGGGCCAGACGGGTGGACTGGCTGCGCCTGGCGGGATCGGTCGTCAGAAGCTGCAGCCCCTGGGCAATGAATTCCACATCCATAAGGCCGCCGTGCCGGCGCTTGATGTCCCAGGGGCTGGTGGCGGGACGTTCACGGGCCAGGCGTTCGCGCATATGGCGTACGTCATGTACGATCTGGCCGCGCTCGTGCGGGGTGCGGACGCCGTGGCCCAGTGCTGTGGCAATGGCCGCACGCAGTTCGCAGCGCAGGGCGGGCGGTCCCGCCACGACGCGCGCGCGCGTCAGGGCCATGCGTTCCCATGTCCATGCGGATTCTGCATGATAGCGGCGGAACGCGGACAGCGAGACGGCGACCGGCCCCTTGGACCCCGATGGACGCAGCCGCATGTCCACCTCGTACAACGGTCCCTCGCGCCCCGGCGCGGTCAGGGCCGCGACAAAGGCATGCGCCAGCCGGACGTAATACGTGCCCGCCGCAAGCGGGCGTGGCATCAGGCCATCGGCAGGTGTGGTGGCAGGCACGACGCTTTCTCCGGCATCCGCCGGGTGGTCGAACACCAGCATGAGGTCAAGGTCCGATCCCGGCATCATTTCACACGATCCCGCCTTGCCCAGCGCCACGACCGCCATGGACCCGCCGGGCACCGTGCCGTGGCGGCGCCTGTGTTCATTGCTGACCACGCGCAGCAGGCCACGTATCACCGTTTCCGCCATTGCGGTGCGGGCACGGGCGGCGCGTTCCTCGCTCATGCGGTGTTCAAGGCGGGCGACCGACAGGCGGAATTCCTCGCCACAGACCAGACCGCGCAGGACGGGCAGGACCTGTTCGGCCGACTGTGCGCCCGCGACATGCCGCCGCACCAGCGCCGTGACCGTACCCAGTGCACCGGGACCGCCATCCATGTCCAGCAACCCGTCCAGCGCGGAGGGCGTCTGCGCCAGATGGTCCGCCAGGAACGGCGCACAGTCCAGCACTGTGACAATGCGGTGGATCAGCGCGGGATTGCGTTCCAGCAGCGACAGGAACTGCACCCCCGCCCACTGGCGTTCCAGCAGCGCGTCAAAACGCCGCAGCACGGTCAGCGGCTGCCGGCGCTTGCCGATTTCCGTCATGATGGCGGGCAGCAGCCGGCGCAGCAGCTTGCGCGCCCGGTCCGAACGCAGCGCGCGCAGGCGGTTGCCTTCCCACCGGTTCAGGATGACAAGGGCATCATTGATGTCGGTGGCCGGGAAACCATGCTCCAGCAGCCTGTCGGCGGCGTCGGCATCCTCGGGGGCGATGGTAAGGTCCGGCGCATCACTTTCGGCAAACTGCAGGTCGAAGGTCCGGCGCGAATGCTGCATGACCGACAGCATGCCGCAGGAAAGGCTGCCTGCATCCGGTGCGAGCATGAAGGTCGCGAAGCGCGCGAATCCGTCATGTGTATCCGGCAGGGTATGGGTCTGGTGATCCATGCGCATTTGCAGCCGGTGTTCGGCCTGCCGCAGCATGCGGTAATTGCGGGCCAGTATTGCGGCCTGTTCACGTTCCAGCAGGCCCGCCCGGCGCAGCCTGCGCAGCGCACCCAGCGTGGTAGGGTCACGCAGTTCGGGTCGCCTGCCGCCCCAGACCAGTTGCAGGGCCTGAGCCACGAATTCCACTTCCCGTATGCCGCCCTGGCCCAGTTTGACATTCTGTCCCAGCAGCCAGCCTATGGCGGCGTCAGGATCGCGGATGAATTCGGGCGGCAGGCTGCCCAGGTTGGCATGTCCCGCGTTACGGTGGCGGTCGATCCGTGCTTTCATGTCATGCAGATCGTCAATTACCGCGAAATCCAGATGGCGACGCCATACGAACGGATGAATGCTTTTCAGAAAACGGCGTCCCGCCGTGATGTCCCCCGCGACCGGCCGGGCCTTGGTCATGGCCGCGCGTTCCCACGTCCGGCCCATGCTTTCGTAATACTGGATGGCAGCGGGAAAGGATACGGCGGCAGGCGTGGCGGAGGGGTCGGGGCGCAGCCGCAGGTCCATGCGGAATACGTAACCATTTGCATCACGCGCTTCCATAAGCGTGACAAGATCGCTAGTCATGCGCACAAAGGTATGCCGCAGTTCCCCGTTGCCGGGGTGACGGTCCGGGTCATACAGGATGATCAGGTCTATGTCCGAGGAGTAGTTCAGTTCCCGCGCGCCCAGCTTCCCCATTGCCAGAACCACGAAGCCGCTGCCCCGGCACGGGGTTTCGGGGTTACGCAGGCGCAGTCGCCCGGTGTCATGCGCATGCAGCAGCAGATGTCTGACCGCTGCCCCCAGCGCGTTCTCGGCCAGCTGGCTCAGCGCCAGGGTGACCTGCTCCAGCGTCCATGCTCCGCCGATATCGGCCAGCGCAATGGCCAGCGCCGCCTGCCGTTTGGCCACACGCAATGCTGCCATGACCTCAGCGCGTGCAGTAGCGGGCGGCAGGGCATCCAGTCCCGACAGGATATGGCGCACGCACGCATCCGCGCCATCCGTCAGCAGGTCGGCAAAGGCATGGGTGTCGCGCAGCGCCAGATCGGACAGGTAGGGACTGTTTCCCCCCACCGCATCCAGCAATGGCCCCAGTTCGGGCAGGCTGGCGATATCGGGCAGGCCCGCGCGCGCGCAGGCATCCGTCAGATTTTCATGCAGGATGCGCGCGGCCCGCGTGTCGGCGGCGTGGGGCCATGTGCAGCCACGCCACGAAGGATGCAGCACGAAGGAGGGCAGGGCAGGCTGGTCCATGGGGAAAGGTCCGTTAAGGGGCTGAAAAATCATGCGGGCCGGCATGGTGGCATGGCGTGGGTGGCATGACGGAAGCTGGCCAACCCTCTCCCGCCCCGGTCCCCGTGTCCAGTCCCAGCCGTGTGCGTCGCGCGGTGATGGCGGCCGGACGGATGGTGATCTGGCTGGTGCTGTTGTGCATTACGCTGCCTGCGGTACTCCTGCTGGTGCTGACGGTGCGGCTGTCCGCTGGCCCGCTGGATGTGACGCCGGTGGTCAGCCTGCTCATGCCGCTGCCGGTAGCCCATGGCTTCAGGCGTGACGATATCATTGGCACCCTGTCCGCAGGGCATGTGCGCATGGGCTGGAATGCCGTGCATGAAGGTCTGCGCGCCCCACTGGTGATATGGGTAGAGGACGTGCGGATCCAGCGCCGTGACGGGCAGATGGCTGATACCCTGCGTCGTGGCCGCCTGACGCTGGACAGCCCGGCACTGTTTCATGGCAGCGTGCGGATACTGGAACTGTCGGCATCACACGGGCGGCTGAAGCTTGCACGCAACAGGGAGGGCAAATTCGGCCTCGACCTTGGTCCGGACACGCCTTATTCCGCACGGAAACCCGAAGAGCCGGCCCCGGTGGACCTGACGGCGCTGCGGCAGGCGGTCATATCCGACACCCACGTCAATTTTGCCGACCGCATGACCGGGCGCACATGGCGGCTGGGCGAAGCCGATGCCCGGCTGAAGGTCGTGACCGATTCCGGGCAAAAGGGGGTCACGGGTGATGTCCGCCTCGGGCTGGAGGGGAATGGTGAACGGCTGGTGGTGCATGGCACGGGCGAACATGTCGGCGCGGGTCAGATCAACTGGACACTGCAGCTTGACCCGATCAGTCCCGCCGCCTTCGCGCCGGGCCAGAAGGAGGTGGAGCCACTTGGCCTGCCCGTGGGCGGTCAGCTGCAGGTTGCCTTTCGTAACGGGGGCGCGCCGGATGTTCCTTTCCTCATGCCGCGTGAGTTCACGCTGCATCTGGATGCGGGCAACGGGAAGGTCACGACACGCAAGGCGGGGCAGTTCCTGGTGGGTGAAGGGGAAGCCGACCTGGTCGGATCGCTGGGGGCGGGGCCGCGTGCCGCACCGTTTGATGGCCCGCTGCATGTGGCACTGAAACGGCTGGAACTGCACCTGCGCGCGCCGGGACATGCAACCGATGACGGCAGTGGCCCCACGCTGGACGCTACGGCGGACCTCAAATCGACATCCCTGCTGAACCCGAAGGCGGCGCAGGTGAATGTGACCGCGCGCGCACGCGCGCTGGATTTTGCGACACTGGGCGATTTCTGGCCCCCACGCGCCATGAAGGGCGCGCGGCGGTGGGTTACGCAGAACATCCCGCAGGGGCATGTGCAGGAACTGCAGGTCAATATGGGGCTGGCCAGCCACAAGGGCTGGAACGGGCTGGACCTTGTCTCGCTGGGCGGGACGATTGATGCGGACAGGATGGAACTGCACTGGCTGCGTCCCATTCCGCCCATGCATGACATGGACGCCCATCTGACCTTCGATGGCCCGGATGAGATCATGATCCGCTTTGGCCACGCCTTTCAGCTGGTGGACCTGGCGGACCGACACGTGGACGCCACCGGCACCGGACGGATCGAGGTCGGCCCCGGTTCCATGCGGATCACGGGCCTGAATGAAAAGGTGCAGGTGGGGGATATCAACGTCACCCTGCTTGGTAATGCGCGTGATGTGCTGGCGCTGCTGGCCGAACCGCGGCTGAATGTGCTTTCGCGCCATCCCATGTCGTTTACGCACCCTGCGGGGCGGGCCAATGTGTCGCTGCATATCGCCCTGCCGCTGGATGCGCATGTGCGGCTGGACCAGATCGACCTGCGCAGCCACACCGATCTGGCACAGGTGCATCTGGGCAATGTGGTGGTGGGGCGGCCACTGGATAACGGCAACCTTGGCATTGATGCCACGATCAACGGCCTGCTGCTGCAGGGGACCGGGGTGCTGGCGGGCATTCCATCCAGTGTGATCTACACCATGGATTTCCGTAACGGGCCGATGGTCCACGCAGTGGAAAGCGCCAGCCTGCAGGGACATGTCACCCCTGAGGGCGTGCGCCGCGCGGGGTTCGAGATGGGTGAGCATTTTGCCGGCAGCGCCCAACTGGATGTGGATTACGACCGGTACGTGGGCGGCAAGGCGCAGGTCAATATCGACCTTGACCTTGACCGTGCGGCGCTGAGCATTCCCATCTGGTCCAAGAAAGTGGGGCAGGAAGCGAATGCCTCGGTCGAGCTTGATCTTGACCATGGCCAGATCTCCAGCATCGAGAATATCCGCGCCGTAGGCCCTGACCTGCTGATTGATGGCCATGCCGAAACCGCATCCGGCGTCGCGCGCCGCCTGATCCTGCGCGGGTTCCATGTTGGCCGGTCAATGGGCAATGCCTCGGTCACGCTGCCGCTGCGCGACAGAGATCCGATCGGGGTGAACGTGGCGGCAAAAGTACTGGACCTGTCGCCGCTGGTGTCATTCCAGACTGCGCCGGACAGTTCGGTTTCTGCCAGGGTGGCGGCCCGGCAGGGCAGCAGTGGCTACCATGTGCCCGAAATGGCCAGCGGACGCGTGAAGGGACCGCCGGGACGCAGGTGGGACCTGAATGTGGATGCCCGCACCCTGTATTACAGCCCGAAAGATACGCTGACGAATGTGCACAGCCATCTGGAAACCGATGGCGTGCGCCTGACGCGCGGGGTCATGACGGTCGAGGGGCCGGTGGCGGCTGCGGCGCACCTGAATCCCAAGGGCAATACGCGCGTGCTGGATGTGCATGTGGCCAGCCTTGGTGCGCTGCTGCAGGACATGAAGGTCACGGATGAGATGCAGGGCGGTGTAACCGACATCACCGGCAGCTTTGACGACAGCGTTGCGACCGCACCCTTCTCGGGCAAGGTGCATATGGGACCGTTCAGGCTGCGCAACGTGCCGGCGGTGGTGCGCATGGCCAACAATGCCTCGATCTATGGCTGGCTGCGCGCGCCGCATGCGCCCAGCTTTCAGGTCGAGCAGCTGGATGCGCCGGTTACGCTGGATGAAGGCAACATCCATATTGCCGACGGGCTGGTCAGCAACGCATCCCTCGGAGCCACGGTGTCAGGTGACGTGAACCTGGAGAAAAAGACGCTGAATCTTGATGGCACCATCATCCCGGCCTTTGCCGTGAATGCCGCACCTGGTCACCTGCCCGGCCTGCTGGGCTGGCTGTTCAGCCCCGAAAAGAACGGGGGCGTCGTCTCCGCCACCTATCAGGTCACAGGGCCGATGGATAACCCGGCAGTGCATGTAAATCCGTATGCGATGCTGCTGCCCGGTTTCCTGCGTAACCTCATGCATATCCACTAAAGAAGTTTCTGGTGAAGCTTTTTTCAAAAAGGCGGCGCCAAAAACTTTTATCAATTATGTATTTTGGAACAGTCTTTTAGTGTTCCTGCGTGATGCGGTCATGCCCGGGCAAAAGGAACAGCACGGTCAGCAGCGAACAGGCGATGCAGCCGGTCACGTACCAGTAAAACAGCCCTTCATGCCCGATCTGCTTGAACCACAGGGCCACGTATTCCGCCGTGCCGCCAAAGACCGAAACGGTCAGCGCATAGGGTAGCGCCACCCCCAGCGCGCGGATGCGCGTGGGGAACAGTTCGGCCTTCACCACCGCGTTGATGGAGGTATAGCCCGAAATCCCGATCAGTGCCGCCGTCACCAGGCCAAAAGCCGCCAGCGGGGAATGCACGCTTGATAGTGCCTGCATGAGCGGCACGGTCGCAATACAGCCGATAATGCCGAACGACAACAGCAGCCGCCTGCGGCCCACCCGGTCCGACAGCGCGCCAAAGGCGGGCTGGACCATGGCGAATACCACCAGTGACGCGGTGGAGACCAGCGTGGACTGTTCCTTGGTCAGTCCGGCGGTATTCACCAGATATTTCTGCATGTAGATGGTGAAGGTATAGAATGCGACGGTGCCCCCCAGCGTCAGGCCGCATACGCCCAGCACCTCGCGCGGGTGGCGCAGCAGCACGCGCAGGCCACCATGGGCGGTGTGGTCATGGCTGACTGTGTTGAACTGCTCGCTTTCCGCCATGCCGCGGCGGAACCACAGGATGGACAGCGCCAGCAGCGCGCCGATGGAAAACGGGATGCGCCAGCCCCATGCCCCAAGCTGTGCCGGGCTGAGCAGCACGAACTGCAGGATCAGCAGTACCACAAGCGCCAGCAACTGTCCCATCACCAGCGTGACATACTGAAAACTGGCGTAAAACCCGCGCTGCGCAGGGGGAGCGATTTCCGACAGGTACGTGGCGCTGGCCCCGTATTCGCCCCCAAGGCTCAGTCCCTGCAGCAGGCGCGCGAACAGCAGTATGCACGGGGCCGCAACGCCAATGCGGTCGTAGGTCGGGCATACCGCAATGGCCAGCGAGCCTGCGCACATGGCGATGATGGAAATGCTCAGCGCCGCGCGCCGTCCATGCCGGTCCGCCATAAGCCCCATGAGCCACCCGCCCACCGGCCGCATGAGGAAGCCGATGGCGAACACCGCCGCACTGCGCAGCAGTTCGGTCGTCTGGTTGCCCTTGGGAAAGAAGGCATGGGCAAAATACATGGAAAATGCCGCATAGACGTACCAATCGTAATATTCAATCAGATTTCCGGATGAACCCGCAATAATGCTTCGTATTCTCTGCGCGGTAGTCAGCGCGCCGGTCTGGGTCTTGAAAACAGGCATGATGTGCAACCTATGGGGGCGAAAGGATCGTCAGGATGAATGGGGCAGGGAGGGGGCGGTCGGTGCGCGACTGTCGGATACGGCGTCCACTCCGGCAATGACGGGGGTATCCGCGTCCACGTCGCTGATCCGGCCTGACAGGGCCGCGGCAAGGCGGTCGGTATCCAGTGCGCCTTCCCACCGGGCCAGTACGATGGTGGCAACCGCGTTGCCGATGATGTTGGTCAGCGACCGGCATTCCGACATGAAACGGTCAATGCCAAGGATCAGACCCATGCCCGCCACCGGCACGTCGGGCACCACCGCCAGCGTCGCGGCAAGGGTGACGAACCCCGCACCCGTGACCCCGGCAGCACCCTTGGAGCTGATCATGGCGACCAGCAGCAGGCTGACCTGCTGGCCCAGACCCAGATGCACATCCGTCGCCTGTGCGATGAACAGGGCAGAAAGTGACATATAGATGTTGGTGCCATCCAGATTGAAGGAATAGCCCATCGGCACCACAAGCCCCACGACGGATGGCGCGCAGCCCGCGTTCTCCATCCGGGTCATGAGGCTGGGCAGCGCTGATTCGGATGAACTGGTGCCCAGCACGATCAGCAGTTCCTCACGCAGGTAGGCCAGCAGCGGAAGGATGCGGAACCCGTTGTATCGCGCGACCGCCCCCAGTACCACCACCACGAACAGTGCGGAAGTGGCGTAGAACGTCGCCACGAGGAAAGCGAGGTGCAGCACCGATCCGATGCCAAACCGTCCGATGGTGAATGCCATCGCCCCCAGCGCCCCGATGGGGGCGGCATACATGACCAGCCTGACCACGCCGAACACCAGCTGCGTCAGTTGCCTGAGCAGGGTCAGGATCGCATGCCCCTTCGTTCCCATGTGCGACAGGCTGATGCTGAACAGGATGGCGATCAGCAGCACCTGCAGGATATCGCCCGAAACAAAGGCGCTGACCACTGTGTCGGGAATGATGTTGAGCAGGAAGTCACTGAACGAATGCGCCTGCGCACGTGCGGTGAAGGCTGCGACCGCATGGGTATCCAGCGTTGCGGGGTCGGCATGGATATGCGCCCCGGGACGCACGATATTGGCCATGACCATGCCCACCACCAGCGCCAGCGAGGAAAAGGTCAGGAAATACACCATCGCCTTGGCTGCCAGCCGCCCCGCCTGTCCCAGGTCGGACAGGCTGGCCACCCCCGTCACCACCGTCAGGAAGATGACCGGCGGGATCACCATCTTGACCAGGCGGATGAAGCCATCGCCCAGCGGTTTCAGCGTCACGGCCACATGCGGGCAGAAATATCCCAGCACGATGCCCACCACCACCGCGATGACAACCTGCGCATACAGGCTGCGAAACAGGGATCCGCGCCGCGCCGGTCGGGCTTGCGGGCAGGTCTGCGTTTCCTCGGGCATGGTGGATGGGTCCTCAAGAACGGTTCGGTTTCCGGCACCGCGAACGGGCGGGGTGAAGGCATGCCGGGGCACGCTAGTGGGTTTTGGCGCCGTGCGAACCTGAAAATCAGGTGAGAGGCGGATCATTACGGTCGCTGCATATCACGGTTGCCAGATATTCCAAAAAAACATGATGGGTTTACATCCCCTGCATTACAGGGCACGGACATGTTTTGTTCTTTCTGATGGGAAATCATCCGCCATGTCCGATATGTCCGCATCGCCCGTTTTGTGGATCGGAATGCTGCTGGCCGCCGTATCGTGCCTGTTGTCCCTGATCGTGCTGCGCCGCCTGTCCCTTATGGCGGGGCAGGGCGGGGATACGGACATGCTTGCGCGACTATGCGTGATGACGGAACGCGAGACCGCCGCCCGGGTGGCGGAAAACGAGGCCCAGCGCGCCCGCATGGCGGAAATCGAACGCGCGCTGTCGACACGGCTGGACCAGCGCCATCAGGAAATGACCGAAACCTTCAACCGCATTGCCCGCATGATGGGCCGCGACCTTGCGGAAATGCGGGTAACGCAGTCCGAGACCCTGCGCGAAATGGCGGAGGAGGGCAGGCGGCAGGGCGATGAACTGCGCGCCGCCGTGAATGAACGCCTGCATCAGGCGGTGGAAAAACAGATGCAGACATCCTTCCAGCGCGTGCTTGAACAGATCGGCGCAATGCAGAAGGCGATGGGCGAGGTCTCGGCCATGACCGCGCAGGTGGGGGATCTCAAGCGCCTGTTCGCCAACGTCAAGACGCGTGGGGGCTGGGGCGAATCCCAGTTGCGCAGCATCCTTGACGACGTGCTGCCCGAAGGTGCGTACGAGACCAACCGCCGCCTGCGCGAGGATGGTCGCGAGGTGGTGGAATTCGCCGTGCGCATGCCGGTGCGCGCCACCGTGCCGCCGGTGCTGGCCATTGATTCCAAATTCCCGACCGAAGCCTATGAACGCCTTCTGCAGGCGGTTGAGGACTGTAACCCGGACGCCGAACGCGCAGCCCGCCGCGCGCTGGAAACCACCCTGCGGATCGAGGCGCGCAAGATTGCGACCAAATACATCGTCCCGCCCGTGACGGTTGAATTTGCCGTCCTGTACCTGCCCACCGACGGGCTGTATGCGGAGGTCGCGCGGATTCCCGGCCTGCTGGATGAAATCGGCCGGACCTATCGCGTCATCGTGATGGGGCCGGGTCTCATGCCCGCCATGCTGCGCACCATCCACCTTGGTTACGTGACACTGGCGCTGGAACGGCGCACGGATGACATCGCACGCCTGCTGGGCGCCACGCGGCAGGAGATGCTGCGCATGGACGGGGTGCTGGAAAAACTGGCCCGCAATGCATCGGCCATGTCATCCTCCATTGACGAAGCGCGCAGGCGCACGGGCCTGGTGACCCGCAGGCTGCGCGAACTGGATGTGGATACCCGCGCAGCTCCTGCCGGGGATGATGGCGCGCCCACGGCTCCAGCCACGGGCGATGGTGTCGGGGGACAGGCCGACATGGCGCCGTCATGGTCGCGCGAAGGGGCGGCCGGGCGCGGGATGTAGCTGAAAACGATTTTAATTGGCCCTGTTCCGGCACGCCCTGCATAAAGGAGGGATGATGAGTGTTCCGTCCGAAACCCACCGTCCTGAAACCGTTCCCGTTTCGCCTGCGGGCGGGGCCGCGCCGCGCGTCCTGCTGGTGGAAGATGACAGCAAGATCGCGCAGGAGGTGGTGGAGGAACTCGAAAGCCGCCATTTCCATGTCCAGCATGAGGAATCAGGCGCTGCCGGTCTGGCGATCGGGCTGAATGCGCATTTCGATGTCATGATCGTGGATCGCATGCTGCCCGAACTTGATGGCCTGACGCTGATCGAGACCCTGCGTGAGCGCAGGGTGCATGTGCCCGTTCTGGTACTGTCTGCCCTGTCGGCGGTGGATGACCGGGTCAGTGGGCTGAAGGCGGGGGGCGATGACTACCTGACCAAGCCGTTCGCGATGGAGGAACTGGCCGCGCGGCTGGAGGCGCTGCTGCGCAGGCCCGACAATTCACGCCATACCATGCTGCGTGTCGGCCCGCTTGAAATGGACCTGATCGAACGCACGGTCACGCGCAATGGCGTGCCGATCGACCTGCTGCCACGTGAATTCCGGCTGCTGGAATACCTCATGCGCCGTCCGGGGCAGGTGCTGACACGCAACATGCTGCTGGAAGATGTCTGGAATTACCGCTTCATCCCCCAGACCAACCTTGTGGACGTGCATATCGGCAAGCTGCGTCGCAAGATCGATGAAAGCGGCAAGCCCCCCCTGATCCAGAGCATCCGGGGCGCGGGGTTCATGCTGCGTGCTTCGTAACGAACTGTTCCGGACCGCCACCTTCCGCCTGACTCTGGCGGTGGTGGCGGCGATGATCTGTTCGGCGGCACTGCAGTTCTTTTTCGGTTACAGTCAGGCCAGCGTGTTCGAGGCCCGGCGGTCCGACATGCTGCTGCTGCGCGAAGCCAGCATCCTGCAGCGCGAAACTCCATCCGAGCTTGAACAGCAGGTGCGCGACCGTGCCACCGATGACCTGCGCATCATCATGAACGTCACCACGCTGTTTGACGCACAGCAGCATTATATCGTGGGTGACCTGCGCAACTGGCCCACCGGGCTGGTGGCAGACGGGCATGTACATGTCATCGAACCCGAGGCGATGGGCGGCGGGTCCGCCACCGTGCTGCGCATGGTGGCGGTGCATGTGCGGGGAGGGCGGTACCTGGTGCTGGGTCGCAGTCGGCACATGCGTACCGAACTGCGGCTGATGATGCGGCATTCCATGCTGGTTTCGATCGTGCCGACCGTCCTGTTTGCGCTGATGACCGGCATCATCCTCAGCCATCGGGCGCTTTCGCGGGTCAAGGACATGCATGAGGCGATTGATCGCATCATGGAAGGCGACCTGCATGAACGCCTGCCGGCGGGAAAGCAGAATGATGACCTCCAGCGCCTTGCAGGTAGCGTCAACCGTATGCTGGACCGGCTGGAACAGCTGCTGGATGAAATACGCGACGTGGGCAACGACATCGCCCATGACCTGCGCACGCCACTGGCGCGCGTGCGTGCGCGCCTTGATCGCGCGCTGAATGCCGACCATTCGGCCGAAGCGCTGCGCAATGTCATTTCCCGCACCATAGATGACCTGGACCAGTCCTTTTCCATCATCACCGCCCTGCTGCGCATTGGCGAGATCGAGAACGGCCGCAGGCGCGCGGGTTTCGGTACGGTTGACCTGGGCGCGCTGGTGGCCGATATCGTGGATCTGTATGAACCCATAGCCGAAACCAAGGGTATCATCCTGTCATATGTGGGCGCGGATACGCCGATACGGGTGCAGGGGGACAGGGACTTGCTGATCGAGGTACTGGCCAACCTGGTGGACAACGCCGTCAAATTCACGCCCGAAGGTGGCCGGGTTGAAATCCGCACCCGCATGAGTGGCGATTGTGCACTGCTGCAGGTTGCCGATACCGGAATCGGCATCCCGGCGGGGGAACGCAAGGCGGTCATGGGACGTTTTTACCGTTCGGACAAAAGTCGCCACATTCCTGGCAGCGGACTTGGGCTGAGCCTGGTGTCGGCCATCCTCGCGCTGCATCACGCGCGGCTCGATATCATGCCGTCGCGTGTGCATGACAGCCTGCCGGGGGTGACAATGGGTATCATTTTCCCACCATCGACCTTGATTCAGGCTGGAAACTAAATTGAAATTTCATTTGCCACCCGTCGTGCCACCGTTAACACCGGAAGGACAGACGGGGAGACGAGATATGTACGAACACCACCTGTCCCGGCCCGGGTCCGCGGAAGGTCAGCCGACCGGGCGGAGGGAAACAGGCCACGCATGAACGGTATCGTTGTTACCGCGCTCAAGCGGCCCTATACTTTCGTCGTCCTTTCCATCCTGATTGTCGTATTCGGTGTCCGTGGGCTGCTGCGCACGCCAACCGACGTATTTCCCAGCATCAACATTCCCGTCGTCGCGATCTGCTGGACCTATACCGGCCTCATGCCCGAAGACATGTCCGGCCGTGTCGTCTATTATTACGAACGCGCCCTGACCGCGACGGTCAACAATATCGAACATATCGAAAGCCAGTCCTATTACGGACGTGGCATCGTGAAGGTGTTCTTCCAGCCCGGCACCGATACCGCCGTGGCGCAGACGCAGATCACCTCCGTCTCCCAGACCGTCATCAAACAGATGCCCGCCGGCATGACGCCACCGCTGGTGCTGACCTACAACGCATCATCCGTGCCGGTGCTGACGCTGCAGGTCTCATCCGATTCCATGACGGCGTCGCAGATCTATGACATGTCCTCCAACCTGATCCGGCCTGCGCTGGTCTCGGTGGCGGGGGCAGCCATTCCCAACCCGTATGGTGGCCAGCCGGGCAATATCATGGTCGATCTGGACCAGAGCAAGCTGCTGGCCCATGGCCTGTCCGCGACCGATATCGGCAATGCCCTGGGCAAGCAGAACATCGTGCTGCCCGCCGGTGACCAGCAGATCGGCGCGTTCGACTGGATGGTCCAGACCAATGCCTCGCCCGAGGAAATCGACAGTTTCAACAACATGCCCATCAAGCAGGAGGGCAACTCCGTCGTATACCTGCGCGATGTGGCATGGGTACATGCCGGTGGACCGCCACAGACCAACATGGTGCTGGTCAAGGGGCATCAGGCCGTCCTGATCGTCATCATGAAAAGTGGCGATGCCTCCACCCTGTCGGTGGTCAGCGGAATCAAGGCGCTGCTGCCATCCATCGTGCGTACGCTGCCACCAGGTGTCGACATTACCGTGCTGGGTGATGCATCGACCTTCGTGAAGGAGGCGGTGCGTGACGTGGTGCAGGAAATGGGCACCGCAGCCCTGCTGACCAGCCTTGTGGTGCTGTTGTTCCTGGGCTCGTGGCGATCGACGGTCATCATCGCCACTTCCATCCCGCTGGCCATGCTGTGTTCGGTCATCGGGCTGGGCATGGCGGGGCAGACCATCAATGTCATGACGCTGGGTGGCCTTGCGCTGGCGGTCGGTATTCTGGTTGATGATGCGACCGTCATGATCGAAAACATCGACGCCCACCTTGAAATGGAAAAGGATCTGGAAACGGCCATCATTGATGCCGCCAACCAGATCGTTATCCCCACCTTCGTGTCCACATTATGTATCTGTATCGTGTGGATGCCGCTGTTTCAGCTTACGGGTGTCGCAGGCTGGCTGTTCATGCCCATGGCCGAAGCCATCATCTTCGCCATGATCGCGTCTTTTATCCTGTCGCGCACACTGGTGCCGACCATGGCCAAATATATGCTGGCGGCACAGGTCGCGGCCCATGCGGCGGCCAGAGCGGCGGGCGGGCATCAGGAACCACGCAATATCTTCGGTCGCTTCCAGCAGGGGTTTGAACGGAAATTCATTGCCTTTCGCAACCGTTACCGCGCCATTCTTGAACACCTGATCAGCATACGCGGGCGGTTCGTGCCGATATTCGGTATCGGGGCGTTTTCATCGCTCCTGCTGCTGGTGTTCGCGGGGCAGGACTTCTTCCCCGAAATCAACTCCAATGCGCTGGCTTTGCACATGCGCGCACCGATGGGCACCAAGATTTCGGAAGCTGGCAAGATTTCCATGCTGGTGAATTACGAGATCGAACGCCTGCTGCCCGGACAGGTCGAAAATATCGTCAACAACTGCGGCCTGCCGTTCAGCCCGCTCAATCAGGCCTTCATCCCCACGCCAACCGTTGGCGCGCAGGACTGTGACCTGACCGTGACGCTGAAGAACGAGGAAGCGCCCGTCGCGAAATATCGCACGATCCTGCGCAAGGGACTGGCGGAGAAATTCCCCGGCACCGAAATCACCTTCATGCCAGCCGACCTTACGGCCAAGATTCTGAACTTCGGCCTGCCCGCGCCGCTGGATGTGCAGGTGACGGGGCGCAACCTGTACGCCAATTTCGATTTTGCCGAAAAGCTGGCGGAAAAGCTGCGCCATGTCACCGGCATTGCTGACGTGGCGGTGCAGGAACCGCTGAATACGCCTACGCTGCGCGTCAATGCGCGCCGGACCTATGCGCTGGGTACCGGCCTGACCGAAGCGGATGTTGCGAACAACGCGCTGGCTGTCCTGTCGGGCAGCGGACAGGTGGCGCCGACCTACTGGCTGGATCCCAAGACCGGGGTTTCGCATCTGGTGGATATCCAGACGCCGCTGCAGTTCCTGCAGACCATGAACGACCTTGAGACCATTCCCATCGACAAGGGCGATGGTAATCCGTCGGACAAGGCGCCACAGATATTGGGAGGGCTGAGCGATATCGTGCAGACCGGCACCCCGGGCGAGGTCTCGCACTACAACATCATGCCGGTGTTCAACATCTATGCCTCGACCGAAGGACTGGACCTCGGCGCGGTTTCCCGGCAGGTCGCCCGGGTGGTGGACAGCGTAAGCAAGGATCTGCCCGCAGGGTCGAGCCTGACCATCCGGGGGCAGGCGGAGACCATGAACGGGGCCTATACCCAGCTTATCGGTGGTCTGGCGATGTCGATCCTGCTGGTGTACCTGATCATCGTGGTCAACTTCCAGTCATGGCTGGACCCGTTCATCATCATCACGGCCCTTCCCGGCGCGCTGGCGGGCATCGCGTGGAGCCTTTTCCTGACGCATACGGCGCTGTCGGTCCCGGCGCTGACGGGAGCGATCATGTGCATGGGAACGGCGACGGCCAATTCTATCCTTGTCGTCTCGTTCGCGCGTGAACGGATGGATGTGCATGGTGATGCCCTGCGCGCCGCGATCGAGGCGGGATATGAACGTATCCGCCCCGTTCTGATGACGGCATCGGCCATGATTATCGGCATGCTGCCCATGTCGCTGAGCAATTCGCAGAACGCCCCGCTGGGCCGCGCCGTGATGGGTGGCCTGCTGGTGGCGACATGCGCAACGCTGCTGTTCGTGCCCTGCGTATTCGCCCTGATCCATTCCAGAAAGTCCAAGAAGTCCGCCGCTGGCGAAGGAGAGCACGCATGACCGCCACAGGCGAAAACCCCAGGCCACGCATGTCCGGACGTGCGCGGCTGTATGCCACCCTGGGTGGGGTTGTGGTGGCCGCCATTGTGGCCGGGGGTATCCTTGAACGCCGGATCCATGTCTCGCACCTGAAGGACATGGCGCAGGACGCGGCCATTCCCCGTGTGCAGGTGATTCTGCCGCAGAAAGGGCCGAAAACCCGCACGCTGGACCTGCCGGGCAATATCTCGGCATGGTACCAGGCGCCCATATTCGCGCAGGTCTCGGGCTATGTGCAGATGTGGTACAAGGATATCGGCGCGAAGGTGAAGGCGGGCGAAATCCTTGCCACCATCGACACGCCGGGACTGGACGCGCAGTACGCGGCATCCAAGGCCAATTTCGATGTGGCCATGGCGCGGTACAGGCTGGCCCAGATCACCGCCAAGCGCTGGCGCGCGCTGCAGGGCACGCAGGCGGTGTCACAGCAGGAAGTGGACGTCCAGGCCGCCAATGCCGAAGCCCGGCAGGCGGAGGTCGAGGCCGCCCGGCACGAAGTCTCCCGCTTTGCCGCCCTGATCGCGTTCAAGCAGATCGTGGCTCCGTTTGACGGTGTGGTGACATCCCGTCTGGCGGATGTGGGCGATTACGTGAACGCAGGCGGTGGCGATGTCTCGTCGCGTGGTACCGCCACCGAACTGTTCAGCGTGGCCGATGTGCACCGCATGCGCGTGTTTGTGTCCGTGCCGCAGGATTATGCCGACATCATCAGCCCCAAGCTGGAGGGTGACGTCTCCGTGCCGCAGTATCCGGGGCGTGTGTTCAAGGCCAGGTTCCTTGCGACCGCCAAGGCGTTCAATGCGGGCACGCGTACGGTGACGACCGAACTGGTGGTCGATAATGACAAACGTGAACTGTGGCCGGATTCATATGCGAATGTACACTTTGTCGCACCCGGTGATCCCGATATCCTGATAATCCCCGAAGGTGCTCTTGTGTTCCGCGCGCAGGGCATGCAGGTGGCGGTTGTGGACGCCGATGACCGCATACGCCTGCGTAATGTAACGGTTGGCACCAATCTGGGGACAAAAGTGCAGGTTCTGGCTGGTATCGGTCCAAAGGACCGGATTGTGAACAACCCGTCAGCGGGGCTGCTGGAAGGTCAGAAGGTCTATCTGGTCGGGGCGACGCCGGGATATAACGATGCGGGTGCGACGGCCTCGCCCGCAGTGGACAAGGGCGATGACGTCCGTGCCATGCCGGCGGGTGACAGTAACGCGGGTGATACGGGGGTGCGTCAATGAACGGCGCGCCGCGCGACCCGTCGTCCTCCATGCTGTCCCGTCGCATGCTTTCGCTGGCCGGGTGTGCCGCCATCGCAGGCACACTGGGTGGCTGCGTGGACCTGGCCCCCAAATACCATGGCCAGCATTACATGCTGCCCGACAACTGGAAGGGGGATGCCGTGGTTCAGTTCGGCACCCCGCAGGATGGTGCGGCAAGGGGGGACTGGTGGAAGGTCTTTCACGATTCCACCCTTGATGAACTGGAAGAACGTGCCAGCCACCTGAACCCGAACCTGCAGGCGGATGCGGAAGCCTTCACCCAGGCGCGGGACATCGTGGCGGAAGCGCAGTCGAACCTGTATCCGCAGATCTCGGGCGGGGCCGGAGCGTCCCAGAATCAGTCATCCAACCACCGGCTGTGGCGTGGTGCGGGATCGACCGGCCCGATCTACATGTCATCGGAACAGTATAGCGCGGCCGCGCGGTGGGAACCGGATTTCTGGTCCGCCATCCGTAACCGCAGGCGCGTGCAGCAGCGGCTGGCGCAGGCGGCGGCGGCGGATTTTGCCGTGGCGCGGCTGAGCATCCAGTCCGAACTGGCCAATGACTACATGCAACTGCGCGGGATGGATGCGCAGCACGCGGTCTATCTCGACTCGATCCGATATTACGAAACTGCCGTCAAGATCACCAAGATGCGGCAGGCAGGTGCCATTGCAGCCGGTATTGACGTATCGCGCGCCCAGACGCAGCTTTCCTCCACCCAGGCGGCGGATACGGACCTGCAGGCCCGTCGCGCCGTGATGGAGCATGCGATTGCGATCCTGGTGAACGTGACTCCGACCAGCTTCCATATCCAGCCCCGTAACCAGATTACCTTCCCCAAGGTGGCGACGCCGGTGGGTATTCCCGCCACCCTGCTGGAACGCAGACCCGACATCGCCAGCGCAGAGAGACACATGGCGGCGGCCAACCGGGCCATAGGGGTCTCGCGCGCGGCGTTCTTCCCACGTGTAACCTTCAGCGCGACAGCCGGTTTCATGGATAACGGCTTCACGCTCGATAAATTCGCCAATGGCATGTATTCCTATGCCGCGCAGGCGGTCATGCCCCTGTTCCAGGGCGGGTTGCGACGTGCGGAAGTGCAGCGCAACTGGTCGCAGTACCGGCAGGCGGAAGACCAGTACCGTGCCATCGTGCTGGATGCGTTCAAGGATGTGGAAGACGGGCTGAGCCTGACGCATGACCTCAATATAGAAGCCGTCCAGCAGGCCGAGGCCGTGCAGGCATCCATGCGCACGCAGAACATGACCATGCAGCTATATACCGGCGGCCTGACCAATTATCTGGATGTGGTGGTGGCGCAGGTCGCTGCCCTGCAGGCGCGTATCGCGGAAGTGCAGGTGGAAACCCGCTACATGCAGGCGCAGGTGGAACTGATCCGCGCGCTGGGCGGTGGATGGACCACGGCGGAACTGCCGAACAACAAGCAGATCAAGCCTTTTGATCCCATGCAGTACACACATATGCGCATGCCGCGGTCCTTCAGCGGTGTGAATGTCGATAACGGTCCCGATTCCCTGGACCTGTCGGGCAAGGGATTTCATGACGGGGACTTGACAGCCCCTTCCAAATAGCGGTAGGTGCGCGCCTCTTATCGGAACGCGGGAGGTCGCGCTTCCTGCCCATGCCGGGCAGGGGCAGGCCACCAGAACCGCGGTCCGGGTGAAACAGTCAGGAGCCCCGGATATGGCCAAAAAAATCGTTGGCTACATCAAGCTGCAAATCCCCGCCGGCAAGGCGAATCCGTCCCCGCCGGTCGGTCCGGCACTGGGTCAGCGCGGCCTGAACATCATGCAGTTCTGCAAGGAGTTCAACGCAAAGACGCAGGGTCTCGAACCCGGTATGCCGATTCCCGTCGTCATCACCGCGTATGCCGACCGTACGTTCAGCTTCATTACCAAAACCCCGCCGAACACCTATTTCCTGATGAAGGCTGCCAAGATCTCCAAGGGCAGCTCCACGGTAGGCAAGTCTGCGACGGTTGGTAAGGTCACGATCGCGCAGCTGCGCGAGATTGCCGAAACGAAGCAGAAAGACATGAACGCCAACGATATCGACGGTGCCGTGCGCATGCTGGCGGGTTCCGCCCGCTCCATGGGCCTCGACGTGGTGGAGGGCTGATTACAATGGCAAAGAACAAGCGTCTGACCGCAGCCCGCGCCGCTGTCGACAGCACGAAGCAGTATGGCCTGGATGAGGCCATCAGCCTGGTCAAGAGCAACGCCAAGGCGAAGTTTGACGAAACCGTCGAAATTTCCATGAACCTGGGCATCGACCCGCGTCATGCCGACCAGATGGTCCGTGGTCTGCTGTCCCTGCCCAACGGCACGGGCAAGACCCTGCGCGTTGGCGTGTTCGCCCGTGGTCCGAAGGCCGAGGAAGCAACGGCAGCCGGTGCCGACGTGGTTGGTGCTGAAGACCTCGCCGAAAAGGTGAAGGCTGGCGAAATCGAGTTCGACCGCTGCATCGCGACGCCGGACATGATGGCGCTGGTCGGTCGTCTGGGCAAGATCCTTGGCCCGCGTGGCCTGATGCCCAACCCCAAGCTGGGTACCGTGACCATGGACGTGAAGGGTGCGGTTTCCGCAGCCAAGTCCGGTCAGGTTGAGTACCGCGCGGAAAAGGCCGGTATCGTGCATGCAGGTGTTGGTAAGGCATCGTTTGACGAAGCCAAGCTGGCCGAAAACATCCGTGCGTTTGTGGACGCCGTCCAGAAGGCCCGTCCTACGGGTGCGAAGGGCACGTATGTGAAGAAGATCGCCCTGTCCTCCACCATGGGGCCGGGTGTGACGGTTGACGCATCCGCTTTCACTGCGGGCTGACGTCAGCTGAAGAATGACCCTGCCCTGTAAAAGGGGTGGGGGAACAGGAGATGGCGGCCTTGCCGCCATTTTCCGAACCTGTCCATGACCGGATGTGGCGCAAGCCTTGATTGCCCGCAGGGGCTGCAACCGGGAGACGGGGATTGCCGGATCGGGGCGAAAGCCCGCACTGGTTGTTCCGTTTGAAAGGACAGGCGAACCGGGATATGACCGGCACGCCGGAATATCCCAAGGGTAAACCCTACCTGTCGGCTTCAAGCTGGCAGGTGATGATGGAGACGGGATTTGGACCGTACGGAGAAGCGGGAGTTTGTTGCCTCCCTCGCAGCCGTGTTCGCTGAGACGTCCATGGTCATCGTCACCCGTAATGACGGGCTGACAGTGGCTGATGTGACGGAACTCCGGCGTCGCGTGCGTGCGGCAGGAGCTACACACAAGGTCGCGAAGAACCGGCTGGCCTCTCTCGCCCTGGCAGGGACCCAGTTCGAAGGCATCAAGCCGCTGCTGAAGGGGCCGACCGCGTTGTCGTGGGCGGATGAACCCGTGGCAGTGGCGAAGGTGCTGGTCGAGTTCGCCAAAACCAATGACAAGCTTGTTCTGCTCGGTGGATCGCTTGGTGCCCAGACGCTTAACGTCGAAAGCATCAAGGCTCTGGCCGAGCTGCCGTCCCTGGACGTTCTGCGCGCGCAGCTGGTGGGGCTTATCTCCACGCCGGCAACGCGTATCGCAGGCGTGCTGCAGGCGCCGGCCGGACAGCTTGCACGGGTTTTTGGTGCCTATGCCAAGACGGGCGAAGCAGCCTGAGACCTATGACCCGGCCCGCCGGGTTATCAATAAAATGGCATTTTCCTGAAAAACGGGATTGTGCTGTGCCAACCAGTGTATAAATTAGGAAGACCGAATTATGGCCGATCTGAACAAGATTGTTGAAGACCTGTCCGCCCTGACCGTTCTGGAAGCTGCCGAGCTGTCCAAGCTGCTGGAAGAAAAGTGGGGCGTTTCTGCTGCTGCTCCGGTTGCCGTGGCTGCTGCTCCGGGTGCGGCTGCTGGTGCGCCGGCAGAAGAGAAGACCGAATTTGACGTTGTCCTGACCAAGGCCGGCGACAAGAAGATCAACGTGATCAAGGAAATCCGCGCGATCACGGGTCTGGGCCTGAAGGAAGCCAAGGATCTGGTCGAGGGTGCGCCCAAGACCATCAAGGAAGGCGCCAGCAAGGATGAAGCCGAAAAGATCAAGAAGACCCTTGAAGACAACGGCGCTGCTGTCGAAATCAAATAAGTTGGCCAATCGGGATGCGTCGTTTATGACGCACTCAGGCTGATTGTTCAGGTGAGGGTGGAAACCGTCTGGTTTCCGCCCCCTTGGGCGTTACAGGCACCCTGGCCGCAAGGCTTCGGGTGCCTTTGGCAGTAGTAAAGGGTTGGTCGGGCCGCAGGTCCGGTCGATCTGCCAAGGATTTTTACGGGCCGCGCAGTCCGCGTGACATTCGTGTCACGGTCGTGCGGACCTGTGTGGATGGGGGCTGGATAGGCGATGAACGCGATTACAAAATCGTTCACGGGACGCAAACGCATCCGCAAGAGCTTCGGGCATATACCCGAGGTCGCTCCGATGCCCAATCTGATCGACGTGCAGCGGGCAAGCTACGAGACGTTCCTTCAGATGAATGTGGCGCCCGACAGCCGGACGCCGACGGGCCTGCAGGAAGTGTTCCGTTCCGTCTTTCCGATCAATGATTTCGCGGGGCGCGGGCGTCTGGAATTCGTCAGCTATGAGCTGGAAGAGCCGAAATACGACGTCGAGGAATGCATTCAGCGTGGGCTGACCTTCGCCGCGCCGCTGAAGGTGATCCTGCGCCTGATCGTGTGGGACGTGGATGAAGACACCGGATCGCGTTCGATCCGCGATATCAAGGAACAGCCGGTTTACATGGGCGACATGCCGCTCATGACCGATAACGGCACCTTCATCATCAATGGGACCGAGCGTGTCATCGTCAGCCAGATGCACCGCAGCCCCGGCGTGTTCTTCGATCACGACAAGGGCAAGACCCATTCTTCGGGCAAGTTCCTGTTCGCCGCGCGTGTCATTCCCTATCGCGGGTCGTGGCTCGACTTCGAATTCGACAGCAAGGACCTGATCTACGTCCGCATCGACCGCAAGCGCAAGCTGCCGGTCACCACGCTGTTATACGCGCTGGAAGGTGCCGCGTCCGAAGCCGCCCGCGCCGCCAAGGCCGCTGAAGGCGGCGATGTGGAAGCCATGGAAATCCGTGGCATGGATCCCGATGAGATCCTGAGCTATTTCTACGGCAAGGTCGAGTTCACCAAGACGGAAAAGGGCTGGGCCCGCCGTTTTGATGCCGATTCCTTCCGTGGCATGAAGCTGCTTGAGCCGCTGATTGATGCCCAGACGGGTGAGGAAGTCGCCCCGGTCGACGCGAAGCTGACCGCCCGCATGGTCCGCAAGATCGCGGAAACAACCAAGGAAGTGCTGGTCGGCCCGGCCGGTCTGATCGGGCGTTTCATCGCATCCGACATCGTTAACGAACACACGGGTGAGATCTTTGCCGAAGCCGGTGACGAACTGACCGAGCAGAAGCTGGAAGAACTTGAGGAAGCCGGCCTGACCACGCTGTCCACCCTGGCGGTGGATGCAGCCAATGGCCCGTGGATCCGCAATACGCTCGCCGTGGACAAGAACACTTCGCGTGATGAGGCGCTGACCGACATCTATCGTGTCATGCGCCCCGGCGAGCCGCCGACACCCGAGACGGCGGAAGCCATGTTCTCCGGCCTGTTCTTCGATCCCGACCGTTATGACCTGTCTGCCGTTGGTCGCGTGAAGATGAACATGCGCCTTGGCGTGGACGTGCCCGATACGGTGCGTGTCCTGCGTAAGGAAGACATCCTGCGCACCGTCAAGATCATGTGCGAGCTGAAGGACGGTCGCGGCGCGATCGACGACATCGACAACCTTGGCAACCGTCGCGTGCGTTCGGTTGGCGAGCTGATGGAAAACCAGTACCGCGTTGGTCTGCTGCGCATGGAGCGCGCCATCCGCGAACGCATGGGCTCCGTTGATATCGACACGGTCATGCCGCATGACCTGATCAACGCCAAGCCGGCTGCGGCCGCGGTGCGTGAGTTCTTTGGTTCCTCCCAGCTCAGCCAGTTCATGGACCAGACCAACCCGCTGTCGGAAGTGACGCACAAGCGTCGTCTTTCCGCACTCGGCCCGGGTGGCCTGACCCGTGAACGTGCAGGCTTCGAAGTCCGTGACGTGCATCCGACGCATTATGGCCGTATCTGCCCGATCGAGACGCCGGAAGGCCCGAACATCGGCCTGATCAACTCGCTGGCCACCTATGCCAAGGTGAACAAGTACGGCTTCATCGAAACCCCATACCGCATGGTTGAGGACGGCGTTCTTCAGGATGGCTGGAAATATCTTTCCGCCATGGAAGAAGAAAAGCTGGTTGTCGCCCAGGCGGATGCGAAGCAGGACGCGGAAGGCCACCTGACGGATGATCTGGTTTCGGTGCGTCGTGGCGGTGACTTCCGTCAGGTTCCACCGACCGATGTGACAGCGTGTGACGTCTCACCCAAGCAGCTTGTCTCGGTAGCCGCGGCCCTCATCCCGTTCCTTGAGAACGATGACGCCAACCGCGCGCTGATGGGTTCGAACATGCAGCGTCAGGCCGTGCCGCTGGTACGTTCGGACGCGCCGCTGGTCGGCACGGGCATGGAAGCCGCCGTGGCCCATGACTCGGGTGCCGCGATCGTGGCCCGCCGGCATGGTGTGGTCGACCAGATTGATGGTGCACGTATCGTTGTGCGCGCAACGGATGATGCCGGCGCGACGCAGGGCGTGGATATCTACCGTCTGCGCAAATACATGCGTTCCAACCAGTCCACCTGCATCAACCAGCGTCCGCTGGTGCGCGTGGGCGACCAGGTCCGCGCGGGTGAGATCATTGCTGATGGCCCGTCCACCGAGCTGGGTGAACTGGCGCTGGGTCGTAACGTGCTGGTCGCGTTCATGCCCTGGAACGGCTACAACTTTGAAGATTCGATCCTGATTTCCGAACGGATCGCGCGTGATGACGTGTTTACCTCGATCCATATCGAGGAATTCGAGGTCATGGCCCGTGACACCAAGCTGGGTCAGGAAGAAATCACCCGTGACATCCCGAATGTCGGTGAGGAAGCGCTGCGCAACCTCGACGAAGCCGGGATCGTGTATGTGGGCGCCGAAGTGAATCCCGGCGACATTCTGATCGGTAAGGTCACGCCAAAGGGCGAAAGCCCGATGACGCCGGAAGAAAAGCTGCTGCGCGCCATCTTTGGTGAAAAGGCATCCGACGTTCGTGATACCTCGCTCAAGCTGCCGCCGGGCACGACGGGCACCATCGTGGATGTGCGCGTGTTCTCCCGCCGTGGCGTGGACAAGGATGAGCGCGCGATGGCGATCGAGCGTGCCGAGATCGAACGCCTTGCCAAGGACCGTGACGATGAACGCGCCATTCAGGAACGTTCGTTCTACAACCGTCTGCGCGAACACCTGATCGGCCAGACGGCAGGCACGGGCTTCAAGGGGATCCGCTCCGGCACCGAGATCACGGATGAGGTCCTGTCCGAGCATCCGCGTGGCGCATGGCGCAACATCACCGTGATGTCCGATGAGGTCATGGCGGAACTGGAAACGCTGCGTCGTGAATTCGATGCCGCCGTGTCCAAGATCCAGGCCCGCTTCGACAACAAGGTCGAAAAGCTGCAGCGCGGTGACGAGCTGCCGCCGGGCGTGATGAAGATGGTCAAGGTCTTCGTCGCGGTGAAGCGCAAGCTGCAGCCGGGTGACAAGATGGCTGGCCGTCACGGCAACAAGGGTGTCGTCTCCCGCGTTGTACCGGTCGAGGACATGCCGTTCCTTGAGGATGGCACGTCGGTTGACATCGTGCTGAACCCGCTGGGCGTGCCATCGCGTATGAACGTGGGGCAGATCCTTGAGACGCATCTGGGCTGGGCCTGCGCCAATATCGGCCGTCAGGTGGCCCAGCTGGCCGATGATTACCAGCGCCATGGTGAAAAGCGCCAGGAACTGCTTGATGAACTGAAGTCGGTCTATGGCGACAAGGTTTATGACGAGCAGATCGGTGACATGACCGATGCGCAGCTGCTGGAACTGTGTGGCAACCTGCGCAAGGGCGTGCCGATCGCAACGCCAGTATTCGACGGGGCGTCCATCCCGGATATCGAATCCATGCTGCAGAAGGCTGGTGTGGACAAATCCGGGCAGTCACAGCTGATCGACGGGCGCACGGGTGAACCGTTCGAGCGCAAGACCACGGTCGGTTACATCTATATGCTCAAGCTGCATCATCTTGTTGATGACAAGATCCATGCCCGTTCCATCGGTCCGTACTCGCTGGTTACCCAGCAGCCGCTGGGTGGTAAAGCGCAGTTCGGCGGGCAGCGCTTTGGTGAAATGGAAGTGTGGGCGCTGGAAGCTTACGGCGCGGCTTACACACTGCAGGAAATGCTGACGGTCAAATCGGATGACGTGTCCGGTCGTACCAAGGTCTATGAAGCCATCGTGCGCGAGCAGGATGACTTCGAAGCCGGTATTCCGGAAAGCTTCAACGTCCTGATCAAGGAACTGAAGTCCCTTGGCCTGAATGTTGACCTGGAACAGAGCGGTTCCTGACCGGGCCTTATGTTGCACGTCGGTCCATACATTTTTCTTTCAGGAGTGGAAGCAGGTAACGCGGCTGCTTCCGCTTCATTCCCTCAGGGGGTTTGCGGCGCATGAATGAACTCATGAAGATCCTTGGTCAGGGCGGCCAGGCCATGACCTTCGATCAGATCAAGATCCAGCTCGCTTCGGCCGAGCAGATCCGTTCCTGGTCGTACGGCGAGATCAAGAAGCCCGAGACCATCAATTACCGGACATTCAAGCCGGAACGTGATGGCCTGTTCTGTGCGCGGATATTCGGTCCGATCAAGGATTACGAATGCCTGTGCGGCAAGTACAAGCGGATGAAATTCCGCGGCATCATCTGCGAAAAGTGCGGCGTTGAAGTTACGCTGGCCAAGGTCCGGCGCGAGCGCATGGGTCATATCGAGCTGGCAAGTCCCGTCGCCCATATCTGGTTCCTGAAGTCACTGCCCAGCCGTATCGGCCTGATGGTCGACATGACGCTGAAGGATCTGGAAAAGATCCTGTATTTCGAAAGCTACGTGGTTCTGGAACCTGGCACCTCGCCGCTCAAGCAGTACAGTCTGCTGACGGAAGACCAGTACCTTGATGTCATGGATGAGCATGGCGACGAGGGGATCGAGGTTGGCATCGGTGCCGAAGCGATCAAGAAGATCCTCGAACGCATCGACTGCAAGGTCGAGAAGGAAGAACTGCGTCAGGAACTGAAGGACACCACGTCCGAGGCCAAGCGCAAGAAGCTGGTCAAGCGCCTGAAGCTGGTCGAGGCCTTCGCTGACAGTGAATCGCGCCCGGAATGGATGATCCTGGACCTGGTGCCGGTCATTCCGCCCGAACTGCGTCCGCTGGTGCCGCTGGATGGCGGCCGCTTCGCGACATCGGACCTGAACGACCTGTACCGTCGCGTCATCAACCGCAACAACCGTCTCAAGCGGCTGATCGAGCTGCGTGCGCCGGATATCATTGTCCGTAACGAAAAGCGCATGCTGCAGGAATCGGTCGATGCGCTGTTTGACAACGGTCGTCGTGGCCGCGCCATCACGGGGGCGAACAAGCGTCCGCTGAAGTCGCTGTCCGACATGCTGAAGGGCAAGCAGGGACGTTTCCGTCAGAACCTGCTGGGCAAACGCGTTGACTACTCCGGTCGTTCGGTCATCGTGGTCGGTCCGGAACTGAAGCTGCACCAGTGCGGCCTGCCCAAGAAGATGGCGCTGGAACTGTTCAAGCCGTTCATCTACTCCAAGCTGGAAAAATACGGTCACGCCACCACCATCAAGGCCGCGAAGCGGATGGTCGAAAAGGAACGTCCCGAGGTCTGGGATATCCTTGAAGAAGTGATCCGTGAACACCCGGTCATGCTCAACCGTGCGCCGACGCTGCATCGTCTGGGCATTCAGGCGTTTGAACCGGTGCTGATCGAAGGCAAGGCAATCCAGCTGCACCCGCTGGTCTGCACCGCGTTCAACGCGGACTTTGACGGTGACCAGATGGCCGTGCATGTCCCGCTGAGCCTTGAGGCGCAGCTGGAAGCACGCGTGCTGATGATGTCCACCAACAACATCCTCAGCCCCGCCAACGGCAAGCCGATCATCGTGCCGTCGCAGGATATCGTGCTGGGTCTGTACTACCTCAGCCTCGAGACGCCGGAATTCCGCGCCACCCCCGACCAGAACAGCTATGATGACAAGGGGCAGGTGACGGTTGCGGGTGCGCCTTCCTTCTCCAGCGTAGGCGAAGTGGAATACGCGCTCAGCACGGGTGCGGTGAAGCTGCATGACAAGATCCGCGCGCGTATCGAGAACGTCGATGCCGAAGGCAAGGCCACGCGCGAAACCGTCGTGACCACGCCGGGCCGGATGCTTGTAGCCCAGATCCTGCCGCGTAACCCGGCGCTGCCGTTCTCGCTGATCAACCGTCAGCTGACCAAGAAGATCGTGTCGGATGTCATCGATGCGGTCTACCGTCACTGCGGCCAGAAGGAATGCGTGATCTTCTGTGACCGCCTGATGGGCCTTGGGTTCCGCCATGCGGCGAAGTCCGGCATTTCCTTCGGTAAGGACGACATGATTGTTCCGACCGAAAAGAAGGAACTGGTCGATCGTACTGCCGCCGAGGTGAAGGAGTTCGAACAGCAGTATCAGGACGGTCTGATTACTGCGGGCGAACGCTACAACAAGGTGGTCGATGCATGGTCGCGCTGCACGGACGAAGTGCAGGCCGCGATGATGAAGGAGATTTCCAAGCAGGAAATCGGCAAGCCCACCAACTCGGTGTGGATGATGAGCCACTCCGGTGCCCGTGGGTCGCCAGCACAGATGAAGCAGCTGGCCGGCATGCGTGGCCTGATGGCCAAGCCGTCGGGTGAGATCATCGAACAGCCGATCATCGCCAACTTCAAGGAAGGCCTGTCGGTTCTCGATTACTTCACCTCCAGCCATGGTGCGCGTAAGGGCCTGGCCGATACCGCGCTAAAGACCGCGAACTCGGGTTACCTGACCCGACGTCTGGTTGACGTGGCGCAGGACAGCATCATTGTCGAGGAAGATTGCGGGACCGAACGTGGCCTGACGATCCGTGCAGTCATGGATGGCGGCGAAGTCGTCGCCTCCCTGTCCGAACGTATGCTGGGCCGTACCCTGGCTGCCGACGTGCAGGACCCGGCCACCGGCAAGGTGCTGTTCCCGCGCAACACGCTGATTGAGGAAGCCCAGGCCGAGCAGATCGAGAAGGCGGGTGTCGAAAGCCTGCTGATCCGCTCTGTGCTGACCTGTGACAGCCGTGTGGGTGTGTGTGGTCACTGCTATGGCCGTGACCTTGCACGTGGCACGCCAGTCAATATTGGTGAAGCCGTAGGCGTCATCGCCGCCCAGTCCATTGGTGAGCCTGGCACCCAGCTGACCATGCGTACCTTCCATATCGGTGGTGCTGCGCAGCGTGGCGCCGAACAGTCGATGGTCGAGGCGTCGCGTGACGGCAAGGTGACGATCCGCAACAAGAACGTTGTGCATAACAGCCAGAACGTGCCCATCGTCATGTCGCGTAACTGCGAAATCCTGCTGACGGATGACCGTGGTACCGAACGTGCCCGCTACCGTGTGCCCTATGGTGCGCGTCTGCTGGTGGAAGACGGGGCTGAGGTCGCGCGTGGCCAGAAGATGGCCGAGTGGGATCCGTATACCCTGCCGATCATCACCGAACAGCCGGGTAAGGTCGAATATCTTGACCTGATCGACTCCATCACCCTGGTGGAGCGTATGGATGAGGTGACCGGCCTTACGTCAAAGGTGGTCGTGGACTACAAGCAGGCGTCCAAGGGGATCGACCTGCGTCCGCGCCTGCAGCTGAAGGACGCCAATGGTGACGTGGTGAAGCTGGCCAACGGCAACGATGCCCGCTACTTCCTGTCGCCTGACTCGCTGCTGTCGGTCGAGAACGGCGCCCAGGTCAACGCAGGTGACGTGCTGGCGCGTATCCCGCGTGAAGGCTCCAAGACGCGTGACATTACCGGTGGTCTGCCGCGCGTGGCCGAGCTGTTCGAGGCCCGTCGTCCGAAGGATCACGCGATCATCTCGGAAACCGAGGGACGTGTGGAATTCGGCAAGGACTACAAGTCCAAGCGTCGTGTCATCGTGAAGAACGACGAGACGGGCGAGGAGACGGATTACCTGATCCCCAAGGGCAAGCACGTTTCCGTTCAGGAAGGCGACTTTGTCCAGGTTGGCGATCCGCTGGTCGACGGTCCGCGCGTGCCGCATGACATCCTGAAGGTTCTGGGTGTCGAGGCGCTGTCCGACTATCTCGTCAACGAGATCCAGGACGTCTATCGACTGCAGGGCGTGAAGATCAATGACAAGCATATCGAGGTCATTGTCCGTCAGATGCTGCAGAAGGTGGAAATTCTTGAACCGGGCGATACGACCTACCTGATCGGTGAGACGGTGGACCGTATCGAATACGAGGAAGAGAACACGAAGCGCCTGAACATGGGCGAGCGTCCGGCTGTTGCCATGCCTGTGCTGCAGGGCATCACGAAGGCGTCGCTGCAGACGCAGTCCTTCATCTCCGCCGCATCCTTCCAGGAAACCACACGTGTCCTGACCGAGGCCGCTACGGCCGGGAAGAAGGATACGCTGAACGGCCTGAAGGAGAACGTGATTGTCGGTCGCCTGATCCCTGCAGGCACGGGCAGCGTGATGAACAAGCTTCGCGCCGTTGCGGCGGGCGAAGACAAGCAGCGTCTGGCCCAGGCCCGCGCTGCAGTGGCCACCACCAAGGCCGCCGAGTAACAATACGAGTGAAATGCCAGATGCCGCAGGCCGGTATCTGGCATGATTCGGTGCTGCACTATTGTCACCATCCGATTCAGGCGGTATCAGCGGCCTGACGGAGCGGTGCTCCGAGTCCGGTGGAACAGAGTCGCTCTGTCGGACTGCTAGCGAATCCTGCGCAAGGCTTGACTTTTGGTCAGTTTGCCCGTAGGTAACGCGCCCTCGGCTAGCCCTGTCTGAAAGACGTCGTTGGCCGTCGAATGCAGCATGCAGGCATGCGGTGCCGCAGTCCGGGAATCGGGCTGCCCAGGCCGGATGTAAATATGATGCCCGAACGAATGGTTGTCATTCGTTGGGGTTTTGTTGTGAACGACAGTCGGCAACCAGATATGGGGTTGGCCGGCCGAATTTTGTAAGGATCGGGAAAGGCGTATGCCGACCATCAACCAGTTGATCGCGAAAGGTCGCGAGCCCGCAGCCAAACGCAACAAGGTTCCTGCACTGCAGGGCTGTCCGCAGAAGCGTGGCGTTTGTACTCGTGTTTACACAACCACACCGAAGAAGCCGAACTCGGCTCTGCGTAAGGTGGCAAAAGTTCGCCTGACCAACGGGTATGAGGTTGTGAGCTATATTCCGGGTGAGGGGCATAACCTCCAGGAACATAGTGTTGTCCTGATCCGTGGTGGTCGCGTTAAGGATCTTCCTGGCGTGCGTTATCACATCCTGCGCGGCGTTCTGGACACCCAGGGTATCGCCAAGCGTCGTCAGCGTCGCTCGCTCTATGGCGCGAAGCGTCCTAAGTAAAAGGAATAACGAGGCATGAGTCGCCGTCATCGCGCAGTAAAGCGCGAGATTCTTCCCGATCCGAAATTTGGTGATGTCGTCATTACGCGTTTCATGAACGCCCTGATGTACGACGGCAAGAAGTCCACAGCCGAAGGGATCGTCTATGGCGCCCTTGAGGTGCTGCGTCGCCGTGGTGGTGCAGCTGCGGACCCTGTGGTCATGTTCCACAGCGCGCTGGACAATGTTAAGCCGGCTGTCGAGGTGCGTTCCCGCCGTGTCGGTGGCGCCACCTACCAGGTTCCGGTCGAAGTCCGGGCCGAGCGCCGTCAGGCGCTGGCAATCCGCTGGCTGATCGACGCGTCGCGCAAGCGCGGCGAGAACACCATGCAGGATCGCCTGTCGAACGAACTTCTTGATGCCGTCAACAATCGTGGCGCAGCGGTCAAGAAGCGCGAAGACACGCACCGCATGGCTGAAGCCAACAAGGCGTTCAGTCATTACCGCTGGTAAAGGCGGTCAGGCCGGTCTATTGACCTGCCCGGCTTCCGAAACGGAACTTTCCAACCCGACTCTCGGCACGAGGCCGAGTTAACGGAGAAAACGATGGCAAAGGCTAAATTTGAGCGGAATAAGCCGCACTGCAACATCGGCACGATTGGTCACGTCGATCACGGCAAGACCTCGCTGACTGCTGCTATCACCAAGACGCTGGCGAAGGCCGGTGGTGCGGAATTCAAGGCGTACGACATGATCGACGCCGCACCTGAAGAACGCGCCCGTGGCATCACCATCTCGACCGCGCACGTCGAGTATGAAACCGCGAAGCGTCACTATGCGCACGTCGACTGCCCGGGCCATGCTGACTATGTGAAGAACATGATCACCGGTGCCGCGCAGATGGACGGCGCGATTCTGGTTGTGTCCGCTGCTGACGGCCCGATGCCGCAGACCCGTGAGCACATCCTGCTTGCCCGTCAGGTTGGCGTGCCGGCGCTGGTCGTGTTCCTGAACAAGGTTGACCAGGTTGACGATCCGGAACTGCTGGAACTCGTTGAAATGGAAGTGCGTGAGCTGCTGTCCGCTTACCAGTTTCCTGGCGACGATATCCCCATCATCAAGGGTTCGGCCCTGGTGACGCTGGAAGACGGTGATCCGGAAGTCGGTGAAAACCGCGTTATGGACCTGATGAACGCCGTTGACGAATACATCCCGCAGCCGGAGCGTCCGATCGACCGTCCGTTCCTGATGCCGATCGAAGACGTGTTCTCCATCTCCGGTCGTGGCACCGTGGTGACGGGCCGTGTCGAACGTGGCGCCGTGAACGTTGGCGACGAAATCGAGATCGTTGGTCTGCGTCCGACGCAGAAGACGACCGTGACCGGCGTTGAAATGTTCCGCAAGCTGCTTGATCGTGGTGAAGCAGGTGACAACATCGGCGCGCTGCTGCGTGGCACGAAGCGTGAAGACGTTGAGCGTGGCCAGGTGCTGGCAAAGCCGGGTTCCATCACCCCGCACACCAAGTTCAAGGCGGAAGCCTACATCCTGACGAAGGAAGAGGGTGGCCGTCACACGCCGTTCTTCACCAACTATCGTCCGCAGTTCTATTTCCGTACGACCGACGTCACCGGCGTTGTTCACCTGCCGGAAGGCACGGAAATGGTCATGCCTGGCGATAACGTCGCCATGGATGTCGAGCTGATCGCTCCGATCGCCATGGATGAAGGCCTGCGCTTCGCTATCCGCGAAGGTGGCCGCACCGTTGGTGCAGGTGTTGTTGCTTCCATCACGGCGTGATTGGACAGTAACTGAAGTGTGGCATCCCGGTCGGAGCGATCCGGCCGGGTTTCCATTGCGGATCGGGTTCCCCCGAATCAGGTAAAGTTGGACTGAAACAGAAAGATGGACAACCAGAACATCCGCATTCGCCTGAAGGCGTACGATCATCGGGTGCTTGACAACAGCACGAAAGAGATCGTCAACACGGCGAAGCGTACGGGTGCGCGGGTTCGGGGTCCTATCCCGCTGCCGACGCATATTGAACGGTTCACCGTGAACCGCTCCCCCCACGTGGATAAGAAAAGCCGCGAGCAGTTCGAAATTCGGACCCATCGCCGGCTGCTCGACATTGTCGAGCCGACCCCGCAGACCGTGGACGCTCTCATGAAACTCGACCTCGCCGCTGGCGTGGATGTCGAGATTAAACTCTAAGGTCCAGACGATGCGCACCGGATTGATCGCAAAAAAGCTGGGTATGACCCGGCTGTTCAAGGAAGACGGCACACATGTGCCGGTGACTGTCCTGCAGGTTGATGATCTGCAGGTGGTTGATGTCCGTACGACCGAGCGCGATGGCTATACAGCCGTCCAGCTTGGTTCGGGCAAGGCCAAGGTCAAAAATGTGTCGAAGCCGAACCGCGGCCATTTTGCCAAGGTCAAGGTTGAGCCCAAGAAGAAGCTGGCTGAATTCCGCGTTGCGGATGATGCCGTCCTGGAAGTCGGGGCTTCTCTGTCCGCCAGCCACTTTGTGGTGGGACAGAAGGTGGACGTTACCGGCACCAGCAAGGGTAAGGGTTTTGCCGGCGCAATGAAGCGCTGGAACTTTGCCGGTCTCGAAGCCACCCACGGTGTCTCGATCAGTCACCGTTCGCACGGATCGACGGGTAACCGTCAGGATCCGGGCAAGGTTTTCAAGAACAAGAAGATGGCTGGCCATCTCGGTTCCGAGCGTGTGACCACGCTGAACCTGGAGATTGCGGCTGTTGACGCCGAAAAGAACCTGATCATGATCCGCGGCTCCGTGCCAGGCGGAAAGAATGAGGCGGTTCTGGTTCGTGATGCGATCAAGAAGGCCCGTCATGCCGAGGCGCCGTATCCGGCGGCCCTGGTTGAGGCTGCGGGCTGAGGATAGAGGGCAATGGATTACGATATCAAAACCCTCGATAACGGAAGCGCAGGCAAGACCAGCCTTCCCGACGAGATTTTCGCAGCCACCCCGCGCACGGATATCATGGCGCGTGTGGTTCACTGGCAGCTGGCAAAGCGCCGGGCCGGTACGCACAAGGTCAAGGGCATGGGGGAAATCTCCGGCACGACCAAGAAGCCGTACCGCCAGAAGGGCACCGGTAGCGCCCGTCAGGGTTCGCTGCGTTCGCCGCAGTACCGCACCGGTGGGGTGGTTCATGGTCCGGTCGTGCGCGACCATGGCTATGACCTGCCCAAGAAGGTGCGCCGTCTGGGCCTGATTTCCGCGCTGTCGCAGAAGGCTGCCGAAGGGAAGCTGGTTGTGCTTGATGCGGCGACCGCCTCGGGTAAGTCCGCCGAGCTTGCGAAGAAGCTGAAGGTTCTGGGCTGGACATCCGCCTTGATCGTGGACGCCGCTGTTGAAGAAAACTTCGGCCGTGCCGCGCGCAACCTTCCGAAGATCGACATTCTCCCGACGATCGGTGCGAATGTCTATGACATCCTGAACCACGATGTGCTGGCCATCACCCGCGCAGGTGTTGAAGGACTGAAGGAGCGTCTGGCATGACCAACATCCTGGCAATCCGCAAGAAGGCGGAACGCATGTCGCGCGAAGCGATGTACGACATCATCCGCGCGCCCCTGATCACGGAAAAGGCCACGGCCCTGTCCGAGAAGAATCAGGTCGGTTTCAAGGTTGCGATCGATGCGACGAAGCCGGAAATCAAGGTAGCGGTCGAGACGCTGTTTGGTGTGAAGGTTCTGGGTGTCAACACGCTCATCCAGAAGGGTAAGGCCAAGCGCTTCAAGGGACGTCCCGGCCAGCGTTCGGATGTGAAGAAGGCGTTTGTCCAGCTTGCTGAAGGTCAGTCCATTGACCTGACCGCGAAGCTGGTCTGACGTGGGGTGACAAGAAATGGCATTGAAGCACTTTAATCCAGTTACCCCCAGCCTGCGCGGAACGGTTCTGATCGACCGCAAGGAGCTGTGGAAAGGCAAGCCCGTCAAGGGCCTGACCGAGGGGAAGAACAAGAGCGGCGGCCGTAACAACCACGGTCGCACCACCTCGCGTTTCATCGGTGGCGGACATAAGCAGTCCTACCGCTATGTCGATTTCAAGCGTCGCAAGTTCGATGTGGTCGGCACGGTGGAACGTCTGGAGTATGATCCGAACCGTACGGCCTTCATCGCCCTCATCAAATACGAAGATGGCGAACTGGCTTACATCATCGCACCGCAGCGCCTGAAGGTAGGCGATCAGGTTGTTGCTGGCACCCGCGCCGATATCAAGCCGGGCAATGCAATGCCCCTGTCGTCGGTTCCGGTGGGAACGATCATCCACAACATCGAGCTCAAGGCCGGTGGTGGTGGCAAGATCGCCCGTTCTGCTGGCACCTATGCACAGCTGGTTGGCAAGGATGTGGGCTATGCCCAGATCAAGCTGCAGTCCGGTGAACTGCGTGTCGTCCGTGCGGAGTGCATGGCCACCATCGGTGCCGTGTCCAACCCGGACAACATGAACCAGCATCTGGGCAAGGCCGGCCGTAACCGCTGGCTGGGCCGCCGTCCGCATAACCGTGGTGTCGTCATGAACCCGGTTGACCATCCGCATGGTGGTGGTGAAGGACGGACTTCGGGCGGTCGTCATCCGGTTACGCCATGGGGCAAGCCGACTAAGGGTTACAAGACCAGGGTCAACAAGCGTACGGACAGTCTGATTATCCGTCGCCGGAAGACCGGCAAGTAAGGGGCATTTAAGATGGCACGTTCCGTCTGGAAGGGCCCGTTCGTGGACGGGTATCTGCTGAACAAAGCCGATGCATCGCGCGCGTCGGGCCGTAACGAAGTGATCAAGATCTGGTCGCGTCGATCCACCATCCTGCCGCAGTTCGTCGGACTGACGTTCGGCGTCTATAACGGGCACAAATTCCTGCCCGTGCAGGTTTCCGAGAACATGGTGGGGCACAAGTTCGGTGAGTTTTCACCGACCCGTACCTTCACGGGTCATTCTTCGGACAAGAAAGCGAAGCGGGGCTGATCATGAGCAAGCCTAAGCATCCGCGCACGCTCGCGGAAACCGAGGCGCAGGCGCTGACGCGGAACATCCGCATCAGCCCGCGCAAGCTGAACCTTGTTGCGGGTCTGATCCGCAACAAGCCGGCCGCACAGGCGATCGCCACCCTCACATTCTCCAAGCGTCGTATCGCGCAGCAGGTCAAGAAGACCCTGGAAAGCGCGATTGCCAACGCCGAGAACAACCATCAGTTGGACGTTGACCAGCTGGTTGTCGCCCGTGCCGAGGTGGGCAAGTCGATCGTGATGCGTCGTTTCCACGCACGTGGTCGTGGCCGTTCGGCCCGCATCGAGAAGTTTTTCAGCCACCTGACCATCGTCGTGGCGGAAAAGAAGCCCGAAGCTGAAACCGAAAAGAAGGCAGCCTGATCCATGGGACATAAAGTTAATCCGATCGGGCTGCGGCTTGGTATTAACCGGACATGGGACAGCCGCTGGTATGCTGATGCCGATTATGCGCGTCTGCTGCACGATGACCTGAAGCTGCGGTCCTACCTGCGTCGCAAGCTGTCCGGTGCCGGTGTATCCCGCGTGGTGATTGAACGCCCGGCCAAGAAGCCGCGTGTGACCATCTACGCGGCCCGTCCGGGTGTCGTGATCGGAAAAAAGGGTCAGGACATCGATGTGCTGCGCAAGGATCTGGCCCGTATGGCCAAGACCGATGTCGCGCTGAACATCGTTGAAATCCGCAAGCCGGAAATCGACGCGACCCTGGTGGCCGAGAACATTGCCCAGCAGCTCGAACGTCGTGTTGCCTTCCGTCGCGCCATGAAGCGTGCCGTGCAGTCCGCCATGCGCCTGGGTGCGCAGGGGATCCGGATCAACTGCTCCGGCCGTCTCGGCGGTGCGGAAATCGCACGTGTCGAGTGGTATCGTGAAGGCCGCGTGCCGCTGCATACGCTGCGTGCGGACATTGATTATGGTGTGGCGACCGCCAAGACGACCTATGGCACCTGTGGTGTGAAGGTCTGGATCTTCAAGGGTGAGATTCTTGCCCATGATCCGCTGGCGCAGGACCGTCGCGCCGCCGAACAGGCCCCGCAGCGTTAATCTGCGGGGTCCAATGGACCTAAATGCGCCAGGCGGCGCGTGAGGATTTAGAAAATGCTTTCTCCCAAGCGGACAAAGTACCGCAAGGCCCACAAGGGGCGTATTCATGGGTTGGCCAAGGGTGGCACAACCTTGAATTTTGGGGCTTTTGGCCTGAAGGCTCTGCAGCCTGAACGGATCACTGCCCGCCAGATCGAAGCTGCCCGTCGTGCCATTACCCGCGCCATGAAACGCGCCGGTCGTGTCTGGATTCGGATTTTCCCTGATCTTCCGGTCTCGACAAAGCCCGCAGAAGTGCGTATGGGGTCCGGCAAGGGGTCGCCTGAATATTGGGTGGCTCGTGTGAAGCCGGGTCGAATCCTGTTTGAGATCGAAGGCGTGCCGCCGGAAGTCGCGCGTGAAGCGCTGGCTCTTGGCGCGGCGAAGCTGCCGATCAAGACGAAGTTCGTGACCCGTATCGGAGAGGCGTGAGATGGCAAAGGCAACAAAGCCGGCCGATCTGCGTGCCAAGACTGTTGAAGAACTGGATACGCTTCTCGTCGATCTGAAGCGCGAGCAGTTCAATCTTCGGTTTCAGCATGCGACCGGTCAGACCGAGGGGCAGTCCCGCATGCGCGAAGTTCGTCGTGAAATCGCGCGTGTGAAGACTGTTGCAACCGAGGTTGTGAAGAAGAGTTCCGCTGGCCACGCGCCGGCAGTAAAGTCCTGAAGGGAGACGGGCGATGCCAAGGCGCGTCCTGACCGGGCGGGTAACCAGTGACAAGATGGACAAGACCGTAACGGTTCTTGTCGATCGTCGCATTATCCATCCGTTGTATAAGAAGTTCATTCGTCGCTCGAAAAAGTATGCGGCGCATGACGGCTTGAATGAATGCAAGGTAGGCGACACGGTGCGCATTGAAGAATGCAAGCCGATTTCCCGCCGCAAGACCTGGACTGTCGTTGTCCGGAATGGCCAGCCGCTGGCTGCTGCCGCCGGTGCCGCGTCTGGTGCGCAGGCGTAAAGAAGGGCATAGACCATGATCCATCCCGAGACCAACCTTGACGTGGCCGACAATTCCGGTGCCCGTCAGGTGCAGTGCATCAAGGTGCTGGGCGGTTCCAAGCGGAAGACTGCCTCGGTCGGCGACGTGATTGTCGTGTCCGTCAAGGAGGCCATCCCCCGCGGTAAGGTCAAGAAGGGCGACGTGCACCAGGCGGTGATCGTTCGCACCTCTTACCCCGTCCGTCGCGCTGATGGCAGCGCCATCCGCTTCGACCGTAATGCGGCCGTGCTGATCAACAAGCAGCAGGAGCCGATCGGTACCCGTATCTTTGGCCCGGTCGTGCGTGAACTGCGTGCGCGCAAGTTCATGAAGATCATCTCGCTGGCACCGGAGGTGCTGTAATGGCTGCTCGTATCAAGAAGGGTGATCAGGTTCTGGTCACCACCGGTGGTTCCAAGGGGACCCGTGGCGAGGTTGTTACAGTCCTGCCCGCAGCCAACAAGGCTGTCGTGCGTGGCGTGGCGATTGCAAAGCGTCATACCCGTCCTTCCCGCATGGGTGAGCAGGGTGGCATTGTCCAGAAGGAAATGCCTGTTCATCTGTCCAACCTGAAGCTGATCGATCCCAAGAGCGGTGACCCGACGAAAGTCGGCTTCCGCGTTCTGGAAGATGGTCGCAAGGTTCGTGTCGCCAAGGCGACCGGCGAAGTTATCGAAGGCTGAGGAGGCGGGTATGTCTGAAGTGAAAGAAGCCCGTCCTGTGCCGCGCATGCAGAAGCGCTACCAGGATGAGATGCGCGCGAAGCTGCGTGAGCAGTTCGGGTACAAGAACGAGATGCAGGTTCCGCGTCTTGAGAAGATTGTCCTGAACATGGGCGTGGGTGAAGCTGCCGGCGATCAGAAGAAGCTGGATGCGGCCGTCAAGGAAATGACCCTGATCGCAGGTCAGAAGCCGGTTAAGACCGTGGCCAAGAAAGCCATTGCCGGTTTCAAGATCCGTGAAGGGCTGCCGATCGGGTGCAAGGTGACGCTGCGTCGTGCGCAGATGTTCGAGTTCCTGGATCGTTTTGTGACGATCGCCCTGCCGCGCGTGCGTGATTTCCGCGGGTTGCCGGCGAACAAGGGTTTCGACGGTCGTGGCAACTTTGCGATGGGCCTGAAGGAACAGATTGTCTTCCCGGAAATCGAATACGACAAAGTCGACGAAATCCGTGGCATGGACATCATCTTCGTGACCACCGCGAAGACGGATGCGGAAGCAAAGGCTCTGCTCAAGGCGTTTGATCTGCCCTTTGCTGCATAAAAATGTAGCGAAGGGCTTCCGTCTGAAGTCCAGAAGACCTAATACACACGTTGTTTGGAAAACCGTTGGGAATGGCCCGACAGGTTCCGGAGGGTAAAACAAGGCATGGCCAAAATTTCCGCCGTTAACCGGAATGTCAAGCGCGAGCGCATGGCAAACCGGGACCGGGCTAAGCGGACTGCACTGAAGAATATCATCATGGACCGGTCTCTGCCGGTTGAAGATCGCTTCGATGCATCGCTCAAGCTTGCTGAACTTCCTCGCAATGGTTCGCGCGTCCGCGTGCGGCTGCGCTGCAAGTTGACGGGGCGTCCTCGCGCCAATTACAGAAAGTTCGAACTCTGCCGTATCGCCCTGCGTGACCTGGCCTCTAATGGTCAGATCCCGGGCATGGTCAAATCGAGCTGGTAAGGGCAGGGAACGATGTCACTTTCTGATCCTTTGGGTGATCTGCTCACCCGGATCCGCAATGCGCAGCGTGCACGGCATGCTGCATGCGTGGCGCCGGCTTCAAAGCTGCGCGCCAGTGTTCTCGAGGCTCTGCGCCGCGAGGGGTATATTCGTGGTTTCTCCCGCGAGGAACTGCGTAAAGGTGTGGCCCAGCTGCGCATCGAGCTGAAGTATCTCGATGGTGAGCCGGTCATCAAAGAAATCCACCGTGTGTCCAAGCCGGGACGCCGCGTCTATTCCAAGATTAAGGAACTGCCGCGTGTGTATGCCGGGCTGGGCGTGTCGATCCTGTCGACGCCGCGCGGTGTTCTGTCCGACGCGGAGGCCCGCGCTGCCAATGTTGGCGGTGAAGTCCTCTGTCGTGTATTCTGAGGAGGGATAAATGTCGCGAGTGGGCAAATATCCCGTCGAACTGCCGTCGGGCGTTCAGGTTTCCATTGCTGACGGTGTGCTGACGGCAAAAGGCAAGCTGGGTGAACTCAAGCTGCCGCTGTCCAGCCACGTTTCGGTTGATGTTGCGGATGGCAAGGTTGCCGTGAAGCCGGTTGATACCCAGTCACAGGCCCGTATGATGTGGGGGACCACCCGTTCCCTGATCGCGGGTATGGTCAAGGGGGTGTCCGAAGGGTTTTCCAAGACACTGGAAATCTCCGGGACAGGTTATCGTGCCGCAGTGCAGGGGAAGAACCTGGTCATGAACCTCGGGTATTCGCATGACATCGTCTATGCGATTCCCGAAGGGATCAAGATCACGACCCCCCGTCCCACGGCGGTTACGGTCGAAGGCATTGACAAGCAGCGGGTTGGTCAGGTCGCACTTGACATCCGTAGCTTCCGCAAGCCCGAACCCTACAAGGGCAAGGGTGTCCGTTATGAAACGGAAACCATCCGTCGCAAGGAAGGTAAGAAGAAATAATGAGCACGCAGAAGGATCTGCGGGAACGGCGGCGTCAGCGCCTGCGTTTCCAGCTTCGCCGCAAGAGCGGTGGCCGTCCGCGTCTGTCGGTGTTCCGTTCGGGCAAGAACATCTACGCGCAGGTGATCGACGACGCTGCTGGTCGTACCCTGGCCGCGGCATCGAGCCTGGACAAGGATCTGCGTACGGCCCTCAAGGGTGGTACGGACGTCAAGGCGGCGGGTGCAGTTGGCAAGCTTCTGGCAGAGCGCGCAGTGGCTGCAGGTGTGTCGAAGGTCGTTTTCGACCGCGGCGCGTATCTCTATCATGGGCGTATCAAGGCCCTGGCGGAGGCTGCCCGTGAGGGCGGTCTCTCGTTCTGACGAAAGGGTCACGCATAATGGCACGTGAACCGAGAGAAGGCGGCCGGGGTGGTCGCGATCGCGATCGCGAAGGCGACGATCTGGTCGACAAGCTGGTCACGATCAACCGCGTTGCGAAGGTTGTAAAGGGCGGTCGCCGCTTTGCCTTTGCTGCTCTGGTTGTCGTTGGTGACCAGAAGGGCCGTGTAGGGTTCGGCGCGGGCAAGGCCCGTGAAGTTCCCGAAGCGATCCGCAAGGCAACTGACCGCGCGAAGCGGACGATGATCCGCGTCCCGATGAAGGAAGGCCGCACGCTGCATCACGATGTGGCCGGTCACTTCGGGGCGGGCAAGGTGGTTCTGCGTTCCGCTGATGCGGGCACGGGTATCATCGCCGGTGGTCCGATGCGCGCAGTGTTCGAAAGCCTGGGTATCAATGACGTGGTGGCGAAGTCCCTTGGGACCCGGAACCCGCATAACATGGTGAAGGCGACGTTCGCCGCGCTGGAGCGTTGCGCCAGCCCGCGTTCGGTTGCCAACCGCCGTGGCAAGAAGGTTTCGGACATTCTGGGGCGTCGTGAGGCTGCAGTAACGACGGAGGCCACGGCCGATGTCTGATACCAAGGCGAAAGTGCGCGTCACCCAGGTGCATTCCGGGAACGGACAGAAGCCGGGCCAGCAGGCGACACTGATTGGTCTGGGCCTGAACAAGATTGGTCGTACGCGTGAGCTGGAGGACACCCCTTCGGTTCGCGGTATGATCCGTAAGGTGTCCCACCTGATCAAGGTGGAGGATTGAGATGAACCTGAACGAACTTCGTGACAACGAAGGCGCGCGTTACACCAAGAAGCGTCTTGGTCGCGGCATCGGCTCTGGCAAGGGCAAGACGTCGGGCAAGGGTGTTAAGGGTCAGAAAGCGCGTTCCGGTGTGTCCCTGAACGGTTTTGAAGGCGGTCAGCTGCCAATCTACCGTCGTCTGCCCAAGCGTGGATTCAAGAATATCTTCCGTAAGGAATATGCGATCGTGAATCTGGGCGTGCTGGACAAGGCAATAGCGGCAGGCAAGGTCGATGCCAAGGCTGTCGTGACGGAAGAGACCCTGGCCCAGGCCGGTCTGGTTGGTTCTGGCCGTTTCGCCGGTATCCGTCTGCTGGCGGATGGTGAACTGAACCACGCTGTGACCATTGAAGTATCGGGAGCTTCGGCTGGTGCTGTGGCCGCTGTCGAAAAGGCAGGCGGCAAGGTGCAGGTCAAGGCGCAGAAGCAGCAGGCTCCTGCCGCGGAATGACCGGTCCCGGGCACAGGCACGTTCTGTACCCGGAGCATAATAAAAGCGATGCTGCTTGCACTCGGCGGGCGCATCGCTTTATTACTTTTTGCGGTTTTTTTTATCATGGCAGCGTCCCGCCTCCAGCGGTGGCGCTGTTCTTGTGAAAGGATGGGCGCATGGCCTCCGCGGCCGAACAGTTGGCTGCCAATCTGAATTTCAGTTCCTTTGCCAATGCAACAGAACTGAAAAAGCGCATCTGGTTCACGCTGGGCGCGCTGATCGTGTATCGGATTGGCACCTATATCCCCGTTCCTGGCGTCGATGCGACGGTGATGGGGCAGCTTCTGGCCCGGCATCAGGGCGGCATTCTGGGTATGTTCGATATGTTTACCGGTGGTGCGCTTGGGCGCATGACCGTGTTTGCACTGAACATCATGCCCTATATCAGTGCCTCGATCATCGTACAGCTCATGTCGGCGGCGATCCCCTCGCTTGAAGCACTCAAGAAAGAAGGGGAGGGCGGACGGCGGAAGCTGAACGAATACACCCGCTACCTGACGGTCGTGATTGCGCTGTTCCAGGCTTACGGCATCGCCATCGGGCTTGAGAACATGCATACGGAAGCCGGGTCTGCCGTTGTCTCTCCCGGACTCTTTTTCATAGTGTCCTGTGTGCTGACCCTTGTCGGGGGCACCATGTTCCTGATGTGGCTGGGTGAGCAGATTACCTCGCGTGGGGTCGGTAACGGTATTTCCCTGATTATCTTCGCCGGTATCGTGGCAAATCTGCCCAATGCCTTGGCCAGTCTGTTCCAGCTTGGTTATACGGGGGCGCTGTCACCGTTCTTCGTGCTGGTATTTCTGGTGCTGGCGGCTGTTACCATCGCGTTCATCGTGTTCATGGAACTGGCGCAGCGCCGGGTGGTCATTCAGTACCCCAAGCGTCAGGTCGGTCAGCGCATGTTCGGTGGCGATTCGACGCACATGCCGCTGAAGGTAAACACGGCGGGTTCGATTCCGCCGATCTTCGCGTCATCCGTGTTGCTGATCCCGGTTACGATTGCGGGGTTTGTAAATAACAGTTCCATGCCAGGCTGGCTTTCCTTCCTGGGACAGGAACTGGGACAGGGGCAGCCGCTCTACATGCTGTTCTACGCGGCGATGATCGTGTTTTTCTCCTATTTCTATGCGGCGGTTACCTTCAATCCGCAGGAAACGGCGGAAAACCTGCGCAAGCAGGGAGGGTTTGTGCCCGGCATCCGGCCAGGGGCGAATACGGCTGCCTTCTTTGACCGGATACTGACGCGGATCACGACCATCGGTGCGCTATATCTCGTTGCAGTCTGCCTGTTGCCGCAGATCCTGATCAGCCATTACAACGTGCCTTTCTATTTTGGCGGCACGAGTCTGATCATTATCGTGACGGTGACGATCGATACGGTGACACAGGTGCAGTCGCATCTGGTTGCGCACCAGTATCAGGGACTTATGCGCCGGGGACGGGGCAGAAAGGGCAGAATGCGGTGAATATTATTTTTCTTGGCCCGCCGGGTGCCGGTAAGGGCACCCAGTCAAAGCGGCTGGAAGAACGGTATGGAATCGCCCAGATTTCAACGGGTGACATGCTGCGTGCGGAAGTCGCGGCCGGAAGCCCGCTGGGGCAGAAGGTCAAGACCATCATGGCGGAAGGTCAGCTTGTGCCTGATGATCTGATCATCGCCATGATCGAAAGCCGCATACAGCAGCCTGATTGTGCGAAGGGGTTCATTCTTGATGGCTTCCCGCGCACCCGGGCGCAGGCTGAGGCGCTGGATCAGATGCTGACACGCAGTGGTCGGCATATTGATGCCGTACTGCTGCTGGATGTGGATGAGGATGCCCTGGCTGACCGCATTGCGGGTCGTTACACCTGCGCCAGGTGTGGTGCCGGCTATAATGACCTGTTCAAAAAGCCGAAGGTAGCAGGCACATGTGATGTCTGTGGCGGGCATGAGTTCATTCGCCGGGAAGATGACCGGCGGGACACTGTGGCCGCGCGCCTGAAGGCCTACCGGGAACAGACGGCGCCGATCCTGCCTTATTACGAGGAAGAGAAGCGTCTGTACCGTGTTGACGGGATGGCGGATATTGATGCAGTGACCACGGAAGTCTTCGCTGTTATCGATCGCATCACGAAGAAGTGATGCAAAATAATTGACTCGCATGGGGGCAGCAGTATATTGCGCGCCCTCAAGGTATGAGCGTCGTATGAGTCGCCCGCTGATGGTGCGGCTCGTAGGGCCGGAATGAATGATGATGGGGTTGGCCGGTTCGAAACCGGTATGTTCACGGCGCTCCTGCCAATAGGGCAGGTGGTGTGAAGCAGCCCTGCCTGATAGTTAGTGCCCTGTATCAGGGCGGACGAGGAGTAAGTGGCGTGGCACGTATTGCCGGCGTGAACATCCCAACCAACAAACGGGTCACCATTGGCCTGCGTTATATCTATGGTATCGGGGCCACCAAGGCCCAGGCGATCTGTGACCAGCTGGAAATTCCGGCTGAGCGGCGCGTGAACGAGCTGTCCGATGACGAGATCGGTAAGATCCGTGAGCTGATCGACAGCAAGTATCGCGTGGAAGGTGATCTCCGCCGCGAAGTGGCGATGAACATCAAACGCCTGATGGATCTTGGCTGCTACCGTGGTCTGCGTCACCGGCGTGGGCTGCCTGTCCATGGTCAGCGGACTCATACCAACGCCCGTACCCGCAAGGGTAAGGCCGTGGCTATTGCGGGCAAGAAGAAGGCAACCCGCTAATCAGCGGATTGTCCGGTATGTAAGCATGGGGGGCAGCCCGCCCCATGCGCCGTTTGAACTGACAGGATCGAGAAAACTATGGCGAAAGCTGCGGCTCCGCGTATTCGCAAGAAAGAGCGGAAAAACATCATTTCCGGTGTGGCGCATGTGCTGTCCACCTTCAATAACACCATGATCACCATCTCGGACGCGCAGGGCAATGCGATTGCCTGGTCTTCCGCTGGTGCCCAGGGCTTCAAGGGATCGCGCAAGTCCACGCCGTACGCGGCGCAGGTTGCTGCCGAGGATGCGGGTCGCAAGGCACGTGAACACGGCATGGAAACGCTGGAAATCGAGGTTTCCGGTCCCGGGTCGGGGCGTGAGAGCGCACTGCGTGCCCTGCAGGCTGTCGGTTTCTCGATCACGGCCATCCGTGACATGACGCCGGTTCCGCACAACGGCTGCCGCCCGCGCAAGCGCCGTCGCGTCTGAACCGCAATCTGCTTAGTCGTATTCCCCCGCATGCGGGGGAAGATTGTCATTCCGGTATCCTGCCGCAGGGTACCATCTGCCATCGTAACGGGTGGCAGATCAGTCTTGAAAGGCCATTACCTTGGTCCTCCAGAAAAACTGGCAATCCCTGATCAAGCCGGAAAAGCTGGAAGTCGAACCGGGGGCGGAACCTTCACGCATTGCTACCGTCGTTGCCGAACCGCTGGAACGCGGCTTCGGCATGACACTTGGTAACGCGATCCGTCGGGTTCTGCTGTCGTCCCTGCAGGGGGCTGCGGTTACGGCAATCCAGATTGACGGCGTGCTGCATGAATTCTCGTCTGTGGCGGGTGTTCGTGAAGACGTGACCGACATCGTCCTCAACATCAAGCAGCTCGCATTGCGGATGCATGGTGAGGGGCCGAAGCGCATGGTGCTGACGGCCACGGGGCCGGGCGAAGTGCGTGCCGGACAGATCCAGACGGGTCATGATATCGAAGTCATGAATCCTGATCTTGTGATCTGCACCCTTGATGAAGGGGTGAAATTCGGGATGGAATTCACCGTGAACATGGGCAAGGGGTATGTCCCCGCGGCGGCCAACCGCCCGGAAGACGCACCGATCGGCCTGATCCCGGTTGATGCCATCTACTCTCCGGTCCGTCGCGTGTCGTACAAGGTGGAGCAGACCCGTGTGGGTCAGGTCACCGACTATGACCGCCTGCTGCTGACGGTTGAGACGAATGGCGCGGTCACGCCGGAAGATGCCGTGGCGCTTGCCGCGCGTATCCTTCAGGACCAGCTCCAGCTGTTCATCAACTTTGACGAACCGCGCACCGTGCGTACGGAAGAGCCGCAGGATGATCTGCCGTTCAACCGTAACCTGCTGCGCAAGGTTGACGAACTGGAACTGTCCGTCCGTAGCGCGAACTGCCTGAAGAACGACAACATCGTCTACATCGGTGATCTGGTTCAGAAGACCGAGCAGGAGATGCTGCGTACGCCGAACTTCGGTCGCAAGTCGCTCAACGAGATCAAGGAAGTCCTGACCGCCATGGGGCTTTCACTGGGTATGAATGTCCCGGCATGGCCGCCGGAAAATATCGAAGATCTGGCCAAGAGGCTCGACGAGCCGTTCTGATCCTCGGAACCGGATAAAACAGGAAATTACATCATGCGTCACGGTGTTGCCGGCCGTAAGCTCGGCGTTACCTCGTCCCATCGACTGGCCATGTTTCGCAACATGGCTGTCGCCCTGATCAAGCACGAACAGATCACCACCACGCTGCCCAAGGCGAAGGAACTGCGCCCGGTTGTGGAAAAGCTGATCACCCTTGGCAAGCGCGGCAATCTGCATGCCCGCCGCCAGGCTTTCGCCCAGCTGCGTGACGACAAGATCGTGTCCAAGCTGTTTGACACGGTGGCTGACCGTTACAAGGCGCGTCAGGGTGGCTACACCCGCGTGCTGCGTGCGGGCATGCGCCACGGTGATGCGGCCGACATGGCTGTGATCGAACTGGTTGATCGCGATGTGTCGGCCAAGGGCAAGGACAGCGGTCCGCGCCCGGAAGCCACTCAGGAAGATCATCTGGCAGCCTGAGGAACTTCGGTTCCAGCGTGAAAAAGCCCGGCCTCTGGCCGGGTTTTTTTATGTCGATATGCAATCCAACATTTTTCTGTCGTGATATAGATATTCAATCACGATTATGTATATTTCGATACGAAATCGATACGCAGGGTCATTCCTGCGCAGCAGACAGGGCTTCAGCCATGACAGGATCAGTTTTAGGGCGTGCCATGCGCCGTGGGCTTTATGCCATGACCGCCATGATCGGCCTGTGTGGAAGTGTTCAGGCTGCGACCGTGCGCGTGGGGTATATTCCTGTCATCGGTTCGGCGCCGCTGTTTGTCATGCAGGGCAAAAATTGGGCGCGTGATGCGGGTATTGATATGCAGCTGGTCCGCTTCCAGTCCGGGCCGCAGGCCATTCAGGCGCTGGTGTCGGGCAAGATTGACGCCTATGTGGCGGGTGTCCTGCCCCTGCTGCAGGCCCGTGCGCATGGCGCGGATGTAAAGGTTGTTGCCAGCGCTGCGACGGAGGAACTGGAAGTGGTCTCCCGCGGTGCGCTGGCAGAGGGACTGCCGGAACAGCCTGCGGGCCTGAGTGCGGATGAGGTCCGTCAGCGTTTCGCCGATTTTACCACGAAGGCGGGGCATAAACCCAAGATCGCGGCCCAGCCGCTGGGGTCGGTGCCCGATACGCTGCTGCGCTACTGGTTCAAGGTCCGTAACGGGCTGGACCCGGCGCAGGCGGCTGATATTGTCGGGATTGATATTGACGCAGCCCAGCAGGCGTTTCTGGCGGGGGCGGTGGATGGCGCCATCCTGCGCGAACCGGCGCTGACCATCATCCGCCACCGTATGCCCGGCATGCGGGTGCTGGCATCGGGGCATGACCTTATGCCGGGGCAGCCCGGCTCCGTTCTGGCAATCGTCAACGAGAACGCGCCGGACCGTGCGGCATGGAAGACCGCGTTCCTGACCGGTTTCGTGAAGGCCACGCACCTGCTGGCAACCGACCCGGAACAGGCGGAACCTTATGTCCAGCAGGCGCTGGGTGGGGGTATGCTGCCCAGGGACATCATTATCGAGGCGCTGAAGGTATCGGCGCATGATTATGTATCCGATCCCGCCAGCATTGTGGACGCGGTAAGCCGGTTACAGGATTTCGAAGTGCAGAGCGGCCTGCTGCGCAAGGCGGAACCAGTGGCATCGCTGTTCGACCTTGAAAGCTACCGGCAGATCGCACAATGACGCCCATCCGTTCCATCTGGATACGACCGCTTCTGGGCGCGCTGGGCCTGATTGTGCTGTTCGGGACGTGGGAGACATCCATCCGGCTGGGCTGGGTGCCATCCGGCCTGCTGCCTGCACCAAGCAGCCTTGGGCCGGCCTGGCTGGAGGAAGTGCGCAGCGGGGCATGGATACAGGCCATTCGCGACAGCCTGACCCATTACGTGATGGGACTGGTCATCGGTTCGGTCCTGGGCATGCTGACCGGTCTGTTGTGCGGTGCGGTGCCGTTGCTGGACGGGCTGCTATCCGGTGTCGTGCGGGTATTGCGGCCCATACCCGGCCTTGCATGGGTGCCGTTCGCCATCCTGTGGTTCGGGCTTGATACCGCAGGGGCCACGTTCGTGATCGCCATTTCGGTGTTCTGGATCAATTTCTATGCGGCCTACGGTGCCGTGCAGGCAATTGACCCGGACCTGTATGAAGTCGCGGCGTCGTTTGGGCATGGCGGGTTTCGGGCACGGTTGCGCACGGTGATCATTCCGGCTTCAGCCCCCGGCGTGCTGGCAGGGCTGCGTACAGGGCTGGGTCAGGCATGGATGTCGGTTGTCGCGGCGGAACTGTTCGGCGTGCCTGGCATTGGCGCGCGGATGATGCAGGCGTCCAGCCTGCTGGCGACCGACCTTGTGGTGGTTTACATGCTGACCATGGCGCTGCTGTATGCGCTGACAGACACGGCGTTCATGCTGGTGCGCAAAAGGCTGCTGGGCTGGCAGGGATGAACACGGTGGTAACGGATAAGGCGGAAATGGTGGCCAGCACGGGCGATGTGGTGGTCAGGCTGGAAAATATCGGCCTGTCGCATGACCATGGGCGCACCTTCATCCTGCGGCATGTGGATCTTGAAATCAGGCGTGGTGAGTTCGTGGCCGTGCTGGGACCGTCCGGTGTGGGCAAATCCACGCTGCTGCGGGTCATCATGGGACTGATCCGCCCCAGTGAAGGCACGGTCAGCCTGCACCCGTCCCCTACGGCGGCGCACCGCCCGGCGGCCATGGTATTCCAGGACGCCAAGCTCATGCCGTGGCGCAGCGTGCGGCGCAATGTGGAACTGGGGCTGGAAGGATTGGGGCTGACGCGCCTGCAGCGGCATGAACGGGCCATGGCGGCGCTGGATCTTGTGGGCCTTGCGGATATGGCGGACCGGTGGCCGCGCCAGCTTTCGGGTGGGCAGCGCCAGCGCGTGGGGGTTGCGCGTGCGCTGACGGTTGAGCCGGACCTGCTGCTGATGGACGAACCATTCGGTGCGCTGGACGCCATCACGCGCAGTGCCCTGCAGGATGAACTGCTGCGTATCCATGCGCGGCGACAGGGGACGGTGCTGTTCGTGACCCACGATCTGGACGAAGCCCTGGTCCTGGCAGACCGGATCATCATTCTAGAAGGTCACCCCGCGGGGCTGCGGGGGGATTTTGCGGTGGGCGCACGGCCACGCGACAATACCGCGCCTGGCATGCGGGCGATAGCGGAGCGCATGCGCCGGCTGATTGCGGGGGAGGAAGATCCCGGTGCGGACGCGACCTATTGGCAGGCATCGGAGATATGATAAGTCTGCTGTAACGGGTCTGTTGCCTGCGGGCATGAAGGCATGGGCAGCGGGAGATGGGGTTCCTGTCTCCCTGATGGCAAGCAAGGGAATATCGAACATGGCAAATCCCCCCAATTTTGAAGCGCATCTGGAAGACGGCATCGGCCGGCTTCAGGATGGTCTGGACGGCTTTGTCGGGGATACGGGTACCCCGCTATCGGGACGGTTGCAGGGCGTGGGTGGCGCTGCCCAGCAGGGCATGGGGGAAATCCTTGATACCCTGCGCGACGTGACAGCTGACCGTCCGCTGTTCGCGCTGCTGGGCGCATCGGTGCTGGGCCTTGTGGCCAGCCTGTTCCTGCGCCGCCGGGCATAACGCAACATATATGGTGCTGTCGCGTTAGGGCAACATGACTGATTTGCAGGGAAAAATGCCATGCTGAAACTGGCGCTGTTCTTTTTGATCGTTTCACTGGTCGCCGGGCTGTTTGGCTTCAGTGGCATTTCCGCCGTTTCGGCAGGAATGGCGAAAATACTGTTCTTTATCGCCATTCTGGCTTTTGTGGTCGTGATCCTGATCGTGCTGTTCTCGGCCAGGTCGCTTTTCAACTAGCGACCACCCCAATGAAAAAACCCCCTGTCGCCATTGGCGCAGGGGGTTTTTTCTTGCCTATTTGTTAGTGTCCTTCTGGATGAAGGAGGGCAGGAGGGGATTGTCCTTCTGCAAAGAACCCTTGGAGGGCAGGCGAGAAGCATCCCACCCGCCGCCAAGGGCCTGCACCAGGCTCACGCTGTCCACCATGCGCTGCTGCTGGATGCCCAGCAGGGTTTCGGCATCGCTCAGCGCCGAATTCTCGTTGGTAATGACGGTGGTATAGATTTCGGTTCCGGCCCGGTACTGATTGAGCGAGACTTCTACCGTGCGGTTGGCGAAATCCAGCGCCTTCTGCTGCTGCTGCGCCTGCTGCGCCAGGATGCGCAGGTTGGACAGCTGGTCTTCCGTGCTCTGCAATGCGGTCAGGACGGTCTGGCGGTAGGTTGCCACGGCGTTGTCATACTGGGCGTTGGCTTCATGCACGGCGGCGGTGCGCGACCCGCCTTCAAACAGGATCTCGGTCGCGGAAGCCCCCAGCGACCAGACGCGGTTCATGGCCTGCATGAGCGATGTTACCGGGTCGCCACCACTCTGGGAGTAGCTGGCGTTGATGGTGATATCCGGATAGAACGCGGCCATGTCCGCGCCGATCATGGCGTTGTATTCTTCCATCGTGCGTTCGGCTGCTGCAATGTCGGGGCGGCGCTGCAGCAGGTCGGCAGGCACCGTGACCGGAATGGGCGGTACCGTGCGCGACAGTTCCGCCGGGGGCAGGGTGACATCAGCGGGCGGCTTGCCAATCAGTACGGCAATCGCATGTTCATACTGCGCACGGTTGATCCCGGCCTGGATCAGGGAAGCACGGTTCTGTTCCAGTGTCGTGCGGGCCTGCAGCACGGCGGTGGGATCGGCCGTCCCGGCCTCGAACTGGTTCTGGGTGATCCGCAGCGCCTGTTCGTTGAAATTGACATAACGCTGCAGCAGGTCCGTCAGGCTGTCCTGATAGCGCATGTTGAAATAGGCCGTTGCCAACTGTGCCTGATATGACAGCGTGGCATTGGCCAGATCGGCGGCGCTGGCCTGCGCCGCGGTGACCTGTTCCTGCACCTGCCGGCGGATCTTGCCCCATATGTCCAGATCCCAGCTGGCGCTGGGCCCGATGTCATAGGTGTTGTAGGTCGAACCCGCATTCGCATAGTTGCTGCCCGATGAGGACAGCGAACCCGCGCCATGGCCATCACGGTTGAAGCCAAGACTGCCGCTTATGGTCGGAAAAAGCTGTGCGCGCACACTGTCGATCATGGCGCGGGCGTTACGGTAGTTGGCTTCGTACTGCTTGACGTTCTGGTTGGAAATCGCGACCTGTGATTCCAGCCCGTTCAGGATGGGATCGTTATAGATCGTCCACCAGTCATGCTTGGGCAGTTCGGCCAGCTTCGGGTTGGCCATTTCCCATCCCGGTTCAGGACGCAGTTCCTTGAAACGCGGGGACACGATCGCGGCGGGACGATGGTATTTCGGTCCCACCATGCACCCTGCCAGCGTCATGAGGGGCAGTACCGCCAGCGCAAGGCGCGCGGCGGACCGGCGGGGGAAGCGGGACGGGCGGATGGCGGCACGGCCGGGGGATGGCGAAAAAGATGTCATCCGGTTCAGGAATCCTGCTGGTGGGAAAGACGATGGCGTCGGGACAGCCGTCCATACAGCCGGTTGAATAATGTGCGGCAGGCTACCCCCAGATGGTCAAGATAGAGATAGACAACCGGCGTCGTGTAAAGCGTCAGCGCCTGACTGACGAGCAGCCCGCCCACAATGGCGATACCAAGCGGGCGCCGCAGTTCCGCGCCATAACCATGACCGAATATAAGGGGCAGCGCGCCCAGTGCCGCGGCAAAGGTGGTCATCATGATCGGGCGGAAACGCAGCAGGCAGGCCATGCGGATCGAATCAAGCGCGCTGTGGCCTTCGTCGCGTTCGGCGGTGATGGCGAAATCTACCAGCATGATTGCGTTTTTCTTGACGATGCCGATCAGCAGGATCACCCCGATCATGGCGATCAGGGAAAATGCCTCACCAAAGACCTGCAGCGCCAGCAGCGCCCCCACTCCGGCCGAGGGCAGGGTGGACAGGATGGTCAGCGGATGGACATAGCTTTCGTACAAAATGCCCAGCGTCATGTACACCGCTGCCAGGGCTGCAAGGATCAGCAAGGGTTCATTGTTGACCGATTTCTGGAACTGCGCGGCATTGCCCGCGAACTGACCCTGGATGTTGGCAGGCATGTGCAGGCGAACGGTTTCCTCGTTGATGATCTGCACCGCCTGGCTCAGCGGGACGCCATTGGTCAGGTTGAACGAGACCGTGGTGGAAACCGACTGCCCGTCATGGTTGATGCTCAGCGCCGTCTTGGTGGGCTTCAGCACCGACACCAGTGTCAGTGGCACCATGGATTCCGAACTGGTGGACACGGCGGAACCGGTGGAGGCACTGTTACCCCCCGCCAGCGTATTGGCCACCTGGTTGCGGAAGGACTGTTCACTCAGCTGCGATGCCGTGGTGCCCGTATCCGTCTTGACCCGGATGGTGTTGGACTGCGTGCCGCCGCCCGCCGTGCCACCGGCGACACTGACCCAGACCTGCTTGAGCGTGGTGGGATCTTTCCAGAACCGCGGCTCGACTTCCATCACTACGCGGTACTGGTTGAGGGCGTTGTAGATGACCGATGCCGAACGCTGCCCGTAGGCATCATACAGTGTGTTGGACACAAGCTGGGGCGTAATGTTCAGGCGGCTTGCGGTATCGCGGTCTATCTGTACATCCAGCGCCGAACCACCTTGCAGCACATCCGATGAAATGTCGGATAGCTGGGGGTGTTTCTGCAGCGCACTGACCAGCAGCGGCGTCCATTTGTACAGGTCTTTCGATGAATCGGAATGGAGTGAATACTGGTAGGCCGCATTGCTCTGCCGCCCGCCTATGCGCAGCTGCCCCGGCGCGGACATATAGAATGTTGCCCCCACCATGTTGCGCAGGCGGCGCGTGATGCGGGCAATGGTCTGCGCGGGCGTGTCATTGCGCAGCGACTTGTCCTTCAGCGTTACGAACATGTTGGCCTGGTTGGAACTGCCGCGCCCGCCCATGAAGCCCATGACATGTGCTACGTCCCGGTCCGCCATGATGGCCTGCTGCGTGGTGGCGATCTTGCCCTGCATGGCCTGGAATGAAATGGACTGGTCGCCCATCAGGTGTCCCATCAGCATGCCGGTATCTGATTCGGGAAACAGGCTCTTGGGCATCTTGATGAACAGGCCGACCATGATGGCAATGGTTATGGGCAGCGACAGGATGGTGATCCGCCGGTGTGTCAGCGCCCATTCCAGTGAACTGGCGTAACCCCGCTGGGCAGCAGTCAGCCCATGTTCCAGCCATGCGCCAACCTGGCCGAAAAATCCCTTTGACGGGGCCGCCAGATGCGGACGCAGCAGGCGGGAGGTCAGCATGGGCGTCAGCGAAAGCGACAGCACCATGGAAATGACGATGGTCAGCGACATCGTCATGGCGAATTCATGGAACAGGCGGCCCGCCACCCCGCTGAGCAGCAGAATGGGCAGGAACACCGCGATCAGCGATACGGTGATGGACAGGACCGTGAACGCCACTTCCCGCGTGCCCAGCAGGGTGGCCTGCAGGCGGTCCATCCCCGCTTCCATGTGGCGGCTTATGTTTTCCACCACCACAATGGCGTCATCCACCACGAAACCGGTCGAAATGGTCAGCGCCATGAGCGACAGGTTGTCGATGGAATAGCCCAGCAGCTTCATCGCGCCGAAGGCTGCGATGATGGATGTCGGCACCACGATGGCGGGAATGATGGTGATGCGTGGCGAACGCAGGAACAGAAGTACCACCAGCACCACAAGGAAGACCGACAGCACCAGCGTAAACTGCGTATCGGCCAGGGCCGCGCGGATGGTGGTGGAACGGTCCATGAAGTTGCCAAGGTCCACATCCGCTGGCAGGGCGTCGCGCAGCATCGGCAGCTTGGCGCGGATCTGGTCATTGGTGTTGATGATGTTGGCGCCAGCCTGCGCGAAGACGATGGCCAGCACCCCGTGCCGGCCATCCACGTAACCGGCGTTGCGCACGTCTTCCACACCGTCATGGATGTAGGCCACGTCCTCCAGCTTGACAGGGCGGCTGTCATGGTAGGCCACGATCAGGTCACGATAGGCCTGCGCATTATGGGCCTGGTCATTGGTCGACAGCACGAAGCGGTGTTCGCCCTGGTCGATGAAGCCCTTTGGCGTATGGGCATTGGCAGAAGCCAGGGCCGCGCGGATATCCTCGAAGCCTATGCCGAATTTGTACAGCGCCAGCGGGTTCATCTCCACCCGCACCGCAGGCAGCGAACTGCCCCCGATTTCGACCTGTCCCACGCCCTGGATCTGTGACAGGTGCTGCTGCAGCACGTTGGATGCAAGGTCATAAAGCTGGGCTGCGGTACGGGTGCGGGATGTCAGCGCAAGGATCATGACCGGCGCGCCGTTGGGATTGGCCTTGAAATAGCTGGGATTCTGCCGCAGCGAGGATGGCAGGTCCGCGTGTGCGGCCTGAAGGGCCGCCTCCACATCACGCGCGGCCCCGTTGATGTCGCGGTCGAGCGAGAACTGCAGCGTGATCCGCGCCTGATTGGCTGATGACTGTGACGTCATTTCCGTCAGGTCCGCGATGGCGCCCAGATGACGCTCCAGCGGGGCTGCGACGGAACTGGCGATTTCCTCGGGCGAGCCACCGGCCTGCTGGGCCTGTACCTGTATGACCGGGAAGTCCACATTGGGCATGTCGGCAACCGGCAGCGTGGTGTAGCCGATGATCCCGCCAATGACCAGCGCCACCGTCAGCAGTGCCGTGGCCACTGGCCTGCGGACAAAGATGGAAAGCGGCGTCATGCCTGCGCCTGCGGTCCGGGCAGCCCATCCTTGCCGCTGCTATCCGCACTGCCGAAGCGGCGCGACAGCTTCTGGCTGATTCCGTCCATAAGCAGGTAGATGACCGGCGTGGTGAACAGCGTCAGCAACTGGCTGACGGCAAGCCCGCCGACAATGGCGATGCCAAGCGGGCGGCGCAGTTCCGACCCCGTGCCGGTACCCAGCATCATGGGCACCGCGCCCAGCATGGCCGCCAGCGTGGTCATCAGGATGGGACGGAAACGCAGCAGCGCGGCATGGCGGATGGACTGCAGCGAGGACATGCCCTCCACCCGTTCAGCCTCCAGCGCGAAGTCGATCATCATGATGGCGTTTTTCTTGACGATGCCGATCAGCAGCACCAGCCCGATGATGCCCATCACATCCAGCCCGGACCCAGTGACCCACAGCGCCAGCAGCGCGCCGACCCCGGCGGATGGCAGGGTGGACAGGATGGTGATGGGATGGACAAAGCTTTCATACAGGATGCCCAGCACGATATAGACCGCGATCAGGGCGGCCAGCACCAGCCATGCCTCGTTGGACAGCGAACTGCGGAATGCCGCGGCCGTGCCCTGGAACGATGTCTGGAAGCTGGACGGCAGGTGGATATCCTTCGCCGCGCGTTCAATCGCATCCGTCGCATCCCCCAGCGCATAGCCGGGTTTTACGTTGAACGACACGGTCGTGGCCGGGAACTGCCCCACATGGGTAATCAGCAGCGGCGCGGTGTCCTGCGTTACGGTGGTGACGGATGCCAGCGGCACCAGACCAGACGTGGGCGAACGCGTTGGCCCCGACGTGCTTTCCCCCGCATTGCCGCTGATGCCGGGCAGATATATCTGGTTGAGCGATCCCATGTCCTGCTGGAACGCGGGCGTTGCCTCCAGGATCACGCGGTACTGGTTGGACTGCGTGAAGATGGTTGAGATCTGGCGCTGGCCAAAGCTGTCATACAGCACGTTGTCGATGGTCTGGGGCGTGATGGAGTAACGTGCCCCCGTGGTGCGGTCCAGATCGACATGCGCCACAAGGCCTGCAGCCTGCAGGTCCGATGTGACGTCCGACAGCGCCTTTTCGCGTTGCAGGCGTGCAATGAATTTCGGCACCCATGTCGTGAACTGGTCATAGCTGGGATTTTCCAGCAGGAACTGGTACTGGGTCGCCGCGACCGATGTATCCAGCGACAGGTCCTGCACCGGCTGCAGGTACAGGTCCGCGCCCGCGATATCCGCCGTTTCCGCGCGCAGGCGGGTTGCGACTTCCTGCGCGGTGGCGGTGCGGCTGTCCACCGGCTTGAGGTTGATCAGGAACCGCCCCTGATTCAGCGTCACGTTCTGCCCGTCCACACCAACGAAGGAGGACAGGCTGGCCACATCCTCATCGCGCAGGATCCGGTCGGCCAGCTCCTGCTGGTGGCGCTTCATGGCAGCAAACGACGTGGACTGCTCCATGACCGAAATGCCCTGGATCACGCCCGTGTCCTGCACGGGAAAAAAGCCCTTGGGTATGACGACGGCCAGCAGGCCCGTCAGCGCCAGGGTCGCGCCAAATATCGCCAGTGTCAGCCGCTGGTGGCGCAGTACCACATCCAGCGCGCGGCCATAGCCGTTGATTGTCGCGACCGTCCAGCGTTCGACCGCAGCCGACCACGCCGGTTCGGCATGCCTGGTGTCGCGTTCATGCAGCAGGCGCGCGCACATCATCGGCACCAGCGTCAGGGAGACCACGGCGGACAGGATGATGGTGACCGCCAGCGTCATGGCGAATTCATGGAACAGGCGTCCCACCACGTCGCCCATGAACAGCAGGGGAATCAGCACCGCGATCAGCGATATGGTCAGCGATATGATGGTGAACCCGATTTCACCCGCGCCTTTCAGGGCCGCTTCCATGCGGCTGTCGCCCATTTCGATGTAACGGGCGATGTTTTCGATCATCACGATGGCGTCGTCCACCACGAAGCCCGTGGCGATGGTGAGCGACATGAGCGAGAGGTTGTCGAGCGAGAAGCCGAACAGGTACATCACCGCCAGCGTCCCCACCAGCGACAGCGGCACCGACAGGCTGGGAATCAGTGTCGCCGGCACATTGCGCAGGAACACGAAGATCACGCCCACCACCAGCACCAGCGCCAGGCCCAGTTCGAACTCCACGTCCTCGACCGATGCGCGGATGGTCGTGGTCCGGTCGGTCAGGGGCGTGATCGTGATGCCCGGCGGCAGCGACTGCTGTAGGCGCGGCAGGGCGTATTTGATGTTGTCCACCACCCCGATCACGTTCGCACCCGGCTGGCGCTGCACGTTCATGACCAGGGCTGGCGTGCGGTTGGCCCATGCGGCCAGTTCGGTATTTTCGGGGCCGATGACCACGCTGGCCACGTCACGGATGCGTACGGGACCGTTGTTCTGGTAGGCGATGACCTGGTTGAGCAGCTGGTCCACGCCCGAAATCTGCCCGTCGATGCGCAGCGTGGTCGCGCGCTGCGGGCCATCGAACGTGCCGGTGGGCGAATTGACGTTCACGTTGCCAATGGTTGTGCGCAGCGTATCAAGATCGATGCCGAACGATGTCAATTTGGGAATGTTCACCCGTACCCGCAGCGCCTTTCGGTTGCCACCTGACAGCGTTACCAGCCCCACGCCCGAAATCTGGCTGATTTTTTCAGCCAGCCGGGTATCGACGTAATCTTCCACTTCCGTCAGCGGCATGGTCTTTGACGAAATGCCCAGCGTCATGACCGGCGTATCGGCGGGATTGACCTTGGCGTAGACGGGAGGGGCGGGCAGGTCGGTCGGCAGCAGGGAATTGGCCTGGTTGATCGCGGCCTGCACTTCCTGTTCGGCAATATCCATTGTCATGGTCAGGCCGAAGCGCAGCGTGATGACCGATGCCCCGCCCGATGAGCGGGAGGTCATCTGCTCCAGCCCTGACATCTCGCCCAGCTGTGTCTCAAGCGGGGCGGTGACGGAGGTCGCCATCACGTCCGGGCTGGCGCCGGGATAGAAGGTCTGCACCGTGATGGTGGGATATTCGACTTCCGGCAGGGCGGAGACGGGCAGGAAATGATACCCCAGCAGTCCCGCCAGCAGAATGGCCAGCATGAGCAGGGTGGTCGCGACCGGACGGTGTATGAACAGGCGGGACGGGTTCACGCGGCAATCTCCGGCGGCGGCAGGGGCTGGCGGTCAGACAGGGGGGCTGGCGTGGACTTGCGCACTCTAGCCTTTGTCCTTGCTTGTGGCGGCGCCTGTCGTCGTATCGGTCGGCTGCGGAATGCTGACCTTCACCCCATCGCGCAGGTGGTCCACCCCGTCGGTCACGATCCGCTCGCCTTCCTTCACTCCGTCGGTCAGCACGGTCATGGTGTTGTTGGCGTGGCTGGTCTTTACGTTGCGCATCTCGACGGTGTTGTCGGCCTTGACCACATACACGAACTGCCCGTTCGGACCGGTCTGCAGGGCGTTGGTGGGCACCAGCAGGGCGTCATGGTCGGTGCTGACCAGCAGGCGGGCATTGACGAACTGGTTGGGGAACAGCTCCTCCTGCGAATTGGCGAAGAGCGCGCGCATGCGCACCGTGCCGGTCGATGTGTCGATCTGGCTGTCCAGCACGCTGACCTGCCCGGTCGCGATCCTGTTCAGGTTGGCGCTGTCCCATGCCTCCACTGGCAGGGGCGTGCCTTGGCGCAGGCGGTCGGCAACGGGGCCAATGTCATTTTCAGGCAGGGTGAAAATGACGGAAATCGGCTGCATCTGCGTCAGGGTCACCAGCCCGTTGGTCTGGCCTGCGGTGATGTAGTTGCCCATATCCACCGCACGGATGCCCACGCGGCCATCCACCGGGGCCAGGATGTGGCAGTAGGTGATCTGCAGTTTTTCGTTATCCACCTGCGCCTGGTCTGACTTGACCGTGCCTTCCAGTTGCTCGACCTTGTACTGCTGGTCCTTCGCCGTCATGGCCGCAACGCTGTCCTGGCGGATCAGGCGCTGGTAACGGGCATTATCCACCCGTGCCGCGTTAAGCTGGGCGATGTCCTGCGCCAGCTGTCCTTCGTACTGCGCCAGAAGCACCTCGTACGGGCGGGTGTCGATCAATGCCAGCAGATCGCCCTTGTGCACATGCTGACCTTCGGTAAACAGCACCTGCATGAGGTAGCCGTCGATACGTGACTGCACCGTGACATTGGTGATCGGCACGACCGTGCCCAGTTCCGTCAGGATGACGGGCATGTCACCACGGCTGACGGTCGCGACCGCCACGGGCTGGTCGCCACTGGTCGCGTGTTTCTTGCTGGTGGAATGGGGGCGCAGGAAAGCGACCGCAAGGACAACCGCCAGCGCCCCGCCCGCCAGATAAAGGACGCGCCGCCCGCGCCGTGGACGGGCCGTGGACGGCGTGCTGTTTTCCGGGGTGTGGGGTGGGGGAGGAGTTGTATCCATGCGGTCGGTTTTCTGCCTGCTGTCGAACGGGCGTCCTGTCTGAAGGACCGGGCCATGCTGATAAAGACAAGGTTTCTGATTCGGCTTGCCGCAGTATTAACATGGCTTCGAATAGGTCGAAGTTAGCGAATGTAACATTGTACCTGCGGTGGGAAAGGGGGAAACCACAAAACGGTTTAATTGCGTTTCTTTGTGGCAACGGTGTCTCCGTGCCCGCTGACCGTAGCCCCGGCATTGGCCGACAGCCGCCGCAGGATGGGCAGCGCCATAAACGCGATCAGCGCACAGGCCATGAAGGCCAGTCCGTAGTCCTGTCCCTGCCATTGCGCGGGCAATGCCGCACGGCCCGCGGCCAGCATGCCCGCGGACAGGCATATGCCCATTGTCAGCATGACCTGCTGGCACGTGGAATACAGGCTGGTGGCCGCCCCCATACGCGCCTTTGGCATGTCGGCATAGGCGATGGTGTTGTAGCCGGTATACAGCAGTGTCTGCCCCATGCCGTTGATCGCCAGCAGGCCCAGCAGCCACCCCATGTCCATGCCTGGCCTGAACCGGGCCAGCAGCAGGCACACGACCGGCAGCACCAGGCAGGTCACGCACATGACGGCGCGGAAGCCCCGGCCACGATAGATCCGCGGGGCGACAAAACGCATGGCCAGTGCGCCGACGGGGGCGATGAAGGTTATCAGGCCGCTCTGCGCAGCACTTGCGCCAAAACGCGTCTGCAGCAGGGATGGCAGGAGGAATATGATCCCCGCCGTCGCAATGCGCGTAAATCCGCCCGCCATGACCGAAATGCGGAAAGTCGGCACCCGCAGCAGAGACAGGTCCAGTACCGGATGGTCCATCCCGCGTGCATGATGCAGGTAGAGGGCGGCACATAGCGGGGCAAGCAGCAGCAGTCCCGCCGACATGACGGGCGGGAAACCCGGATGGGTCAGCATTTCCATGCCGAATATCAGCCCTGCCAGCCCGGTTGCGGATATGATGTTGCCCCGCAGGTCGAATGGCGGGGGCCGGGCCGCGCGGATCTGGGGAATGAACCATCCTGTCAGCGCGATGGCCAGCAGGCCAAGCGGGATGTTGATGTAGAAAATCCACCGCCACGACAGCCACGATGTCAGCACGCCACCCAGAACCGGCCCGGCCATTGGGCCGATGGTCGCCGGCAGCATGACCCATGCCATGGCGGACAGCAGCTCCGACTTGGGCACGTTCTGCAGGATCACCAGCCGCCCGACCGGGACCATCATCGCGCCGCCGGCCCCCTGCACCAGCCGCGCCAGCGCCAGCACCAGCAGGTCGGGCGCCCAGCCGCACAGCAGCGAACCCGACAGGAACAGCGCGATGGCGTAGCGCAGCGTGGTCCGGCTGCCAAAGCGTTCGGCCACGTGGCCCGATGCCGGAATCAGGGCGGCAAGGCCCAGCATGTACACCGTCAGCGCGATGCTGGTCTGTGGAATATCGACATGGAAATCCCCCGCCATGGCGGGCAGCGCCGTGGTCAGGGCCGTGCCGTCGATCTGTTCCATCATCATGAGGCTGGCGACAATCAGCGCCATGATCCGCTTGCGCGTGCGGGACGGGGGCGTCATGCCGGGTGAAGGTGGGGGGAATGTGGCGGGGGCGGTCGTCAAGGGGGGCATGATCATGCATGATATAGGCGGTACGGAACCGAAAGCGCCATGCTGGCGTTATAGGCCCACGCTACAGATCAAGCGATACAACGGAGTGTGAACGATGTCGGAAGACAAGGCAAAGACCATCGAGACAAAGGCCGAAGGCGTCATGGACGAAGGCGTTGGCCGCCTGAAGGACGCCGCCGGCGGCCTGACGGGCAACGTGGGCATGCAGGCGGAAGGCAAGGTGGACCAGCTTTCGGGCATGGCGCGCCAGGAATTCGCCGACCTGTATGAAGAAGGCGAGAGCAAGGTTGAGCGCGCGGTGACGTTCGTGCGCGAACGACCGCTGTTTTCGCTGGGAATTGCAGCAGCGCTGGGCACCATCATCGGGCTGATCTTCCTGCCCCGTCGCAAGGGCTGAACGGCGTCGAGTCGTTTTTTTTTCATTTTAAGGGACTCGATGAGTCCACAGCATCTTGCGCAACCCTGCATAAAAATGGTTTCCATCCTTCCAGAACGGAAATTCGATGCGAATCGGGCCATCATGGTCCGATTCGCATTCGGTCAGGAAGGAATGGATGCCGGATTACGCGCTTGAAAACGCCCATGGGGGACGCGTCGCCGGGGTAGACGAAGTCGGTCGCGGCCCGCTGGCCGGACCGGTCGTCGCCGCTGCGGTCATGTTTCTTTCCGGCGTTCCGGGCGTGCTGGCGGACAGGCTGGATGATTCAAAAAAGCTGAAGCCCACGGTCAGGCAGCAGCTTTATGACGTGCTGCACGCTACCCCCGATATCGTGATCGGGGTGGGGGCCGCGTCCGTTGCCGAAATCGAACATCACAATATCCTCCGCGCCTCATGGATCGCCATGCAGCGTGCGGTTGGCCGCCTGCCGCAATTCCCTGAACTGGTTCTTGTTGATGGAAACGCCGCGCCCGATTTCGGGTGCCCGGTGCAATGCGTCGTGGGCGGTGATGCGATCAGCCTGTCCATATCGGCGGCATCCGTCGTGGCCAAGGTCGTGCGTGACCGGCTGATGACACGGCTGTCCCGGCGCTGGCCCGGCTATGGCTGGGACCGTAACGCGGGCTACGGCACCCCCATCCACCGCGCGGCCCTGATGGCGGAAGGCATAAGCCCCCACCATCGCGCGGCATTCGGCACGGTGCGCCGCATCATGCAGGCATCCGTTTCCCCTTCTTCACCCCAAAGCGCGGAGCAGCCATCATGCTGAACAATTCATGAGCGGTGCAGTTATGATGGAATTGCCCCTGGACCAGGTCCTGCGGGGCGACTGTGTCGAGATGATGCGCACCCTGCCCGCAGGTTCGATCGACTGCGTGTTTGCGGATCCGCCATACAACCTGCAGCTGAAGGGCGAACTGCGTCGCCCCGATGACAGCGTGGTCGATGGGGTGGATGACGACTGGGACAAATTCACAGACCTTCAGGCCTATGACGAATTCACCCGTGCGTGGCTGACCGAAGCGCGGCGTGTGCTGCGCAAGGACGGCACGATATGGGTGATCGGTTCGTACCATAACATCTTCCGCATTGGCGCGATCCTGCAGGATCTGGGGTTCTGGATCCTCAATGACGTGATCTGGCGCAAATCCAATCCGATGCCCAATTTCCGTGGCCGCCGTTTTACCAACGCACATGAAACGCTGATCTGGGCAGCGCGCGGGCCGGACAGCCGTTACCGCTTCAATTATCAGGCGATGAAGGCGCTTAATGATGATGTGCAGATGCGCTCGGACTGGTATCTGCCGCTATGCACTGGCGGCGAGCGGCTGCGCAACGAACATGGCCTGAAGCTGCATCCCACCCAGAAGCCCGAAAGCCTGCTGCACCGGGTGCTGGTGGCGTCAACCAATGTGGATGACGTGGTGCTGGACCCCTTTACCGGCACCGGCACCACTACCGCCATGGCGCGCAGGCTGCGCCGCCGCTTTATCGGGATCGAGCGCCATCCCGATTATGCCGAGGCCGCGATCGGACGTGCCCGGCGCGAAAAACCCGTGCCACTGGACAGCGTCTTGACCACGCCCGCCCGACGTGAAAGCCCACGCGTGCCCTTTGGCGTGCTGGTGGAGCGCGGCATGGTGCCTGCGGGCACAGTGCTTATGGACCGGCAGAAGCGGGTGCGCGCCACCGTGTCGCCCGATGGCACGCTGGTCAGCGGGCGACACCGGGGATCAATCCACAAAATGGGCGCGCTGCTGACCAATGCGCCATCATGCAATGGCTGGACCTTCTGGTATTTCGAGCGCGAGGGCGAACTGACCCAGCTTGATGTGCTGCGCGGTGAAATCCGGGCGGAGCAGGCAGCCGTCGCTTCCTGAATAATGGCGCTGGAGCGGGAAAGTACATTCATGGGCATGGCGGCGTGAACCGGCGTCCGGACCACGGCGGGCCGCACGACATGCCCGCAATGGAATGGAATGCGGCCCGTCATTCCGCCGGGCAGACGGATGAATACCTGTACAGCCAGCTTATTCCCTATATCGGGAACAAACGTAAACTGCTGGGTCTGATCGCGCAGGCCATTGCCGCGACGGGGGAAACTCCGGCCAGGACCGATTTCGTGGATTTGTTTGCGGGCACCGGAGTCGTCTCCCGGCTGGCCAAATGGCTTGGTTTTCGGGTGCTGAGCAACGACTGGGAACCATATAGCGAGATTCTGAACCGCTGCCATGTCGGCACGTCCGCGCCGCCGTGTTTTCACGGGGGGCGGGATTATGCGCAGATCATAGCCGAACTGAATGCCCTGCCACCGTGTGAAGGGTGGGTGACGCGCCACCTGTGCCCCGATGATGACGTGAAATACGACACCGCGCGTGACAGGATGTTCTACATGCGCAAGAACGGCATGCGCATCGACGCCATTCGGGAACGGATTGCGCAGTGGGACCATGACGGCCTGCTTGACGTCGGGCAGAAGGCCTGCCTGCTTGCCCCCCTGTTGTACAGCGCCAGTTACAACAGTAATACCAGCGGCCTGTTCAAGGGATTCCACCGGGGGTGGGGCGGTCGTACCGGCACGGCGCTGTACCGTATTGCGGCGGACCTGCACCTGCAGCCCGCGTGTTTTATCGATAATGGGCGCGACAATACGGTCATGCGCATGGACGCGCATGCTCTTGCCACCCAACTGGCCGGACAGGTGGGGGAGGCAGCCATCGCCTACGTGGACCCGCCCTACAACCAGCACCCATACGGCGCGAATTACCATGTCCTCAATACCGTGACGCTATGGGACCAGCCCGAACTGGCGCCAAAGATCACGGGACGCGACAAATCCGCGATCCGGCAGGACTGGCGCACGCAGCGGCGCAGCCCGTACAATCACCGGCATCAGGCGCTTGCGGCCTATCGTGACCTGTTATCCGCGCTGGATACGCGCTGGATCGCCACCAGTTACAGCACCGATGGCTTCATCCCGTTGCATGACATGGTCCGTGCGAATTGTGAACGTGGGGATGTGCGGGTTTTTACCCGTGGTTACAAACGTTATCGCGTCAGCCGCCAGCGTTATTCGGCGCGTCCGATGACTGTTGAATTCATCCTGCTGACCGATACGCGTGGCCGTGGTACCTGCACACCGGATGAGATCGTGCAGGAAATCATGATCATGGAAGCCCGGTTGAACCCGGCAGACGATGTCTGCAAATAACTGATGAATAAATAAAAGCTTCCAGTTACCGCCTGGTTTTGAAAAAAGTGGCGTTCCTTTTGGGCTTTTGAAAAAGCCTTACCAAAAACTTCTGCTAGCTGCCCCCGAAGCCGAGGAACCCGATGGACGGGTCGGCATGGCCGCCGGATGCATCATAACGGTGATCGACGGTGGTGGTGGCATGGCGCGGCATGGTCAGTGGCGGGGTGTCGTCCTCGCCTTCCGCAAGGCTGTTCGATGCGAAGTGCGGGTCCGAATCCGAGAACGTGCGCATCGACAGCAGCAGGAAGGTGATGTCGTTGCGGTTCAGGTCAATCGCCATGTCCAGCGGCGTCTGCCCCAGTACGTTATGGCCGGTCATGTCCGCGCCACGGTTCAGGGCTTCCTTCGCCGCACCCAGACTGCCACGGTTGATGGCGTCGAACAGCGCATCGGTCGGGTTCATGTCCGCGCTGGCGTGGCCGTGTTCTTCTTCACGCGATTCCGCGCCCGGCAGGGCAGCGGGTGGGGCGGCTGCCTTGGCTGCGCGGCGGGCTTCGGCCTTTTTCGCGGCTTCAGCGGCCTCGCCCTCGGCTTCCGCTTCATCGGCATCCTGTGCGTAAGCCATGTGCAGGGGCATGCACAGGCAGGGGATTCCTGCGAACAGGGCGGCGGCAAGAAGATAAATACCGGATCTGGAAATCATGTCCTGTCCCGAGAGTGAGCGTTCGACCGGGCGTGCGAAACTGCCACATGCCACCCGACAGTTCTGGTGATTACCGCAAAATTGCGGCGGATGCGATGCCTAATCATCTTTGTGTCAGGAACGGCTTTCCCGCCACCATGCCGCCAGCAGCATGACCAGCACGAACAGGCCCACCATCCAGGCGGGCAGCAGGGACGTGGCCTGCTGTCCCGATACGCTGTGCGCATTGCGCGCGGGAAAGGCAAACCGGTCGGATGTCGAGCGTGCGCGTCCGCTTTCCATGACAAGCTGCGGCAGGGACGGGGCCTGCGGGTTGTCACCCAGCCAGCGCACGCCCCCGCCGGTTGCCGCAGCCATTGGCGCCAGCAGGGATGCCGTCGCCCGCAGGTCGGCAAATTCAACCGGGTCTTCCATGCGCGGGGCGGCAAAGGCTTCATGGCCCGCATCATCGCGCACCGTCCATATTCCTTCCTGCCGCGCGGGCAGGCGGGCGCGGGCAAGCCCGGTATTGCCCGCAGGTTCCAGCGTTATGGACTGCGTGGCGCCATCGGGGGCAATCACATGGACAACCGGGGGCGGGCCGGATGTAACCGAACGGCGGGTAATGGTCATCTGGCCTGCCGATATTCCGGCCTCCAGCTGGTTTTCCTCCAGCTCCGGCTCCTTCATCAGCCAGTGCGAAATACGCCGCAGCAGTTCCGATTGTGGTCCTCCGCCACCTTCGCCATGCGACCACAGCCATGCCTGATCCGACAGCAGGAAGGCGACGCGCCCTTTGCCCGCGTGGTCAAGCACCAGCAGGGGCTGCTGGTCCGGGCCGGTCATCAGTACTTCGCCATTGGCTGAATCCGTGCGCAGGCCGCGATACCACGGCCCCCAGCCCGGTTGTGCGCCCGCTTTGTCAGGTGCCCCCGGCAGGCCGGAGGTCACGGGATGGCGCATACCGGTTTCCGTAAGGTCAGGACGGAAGCGGCGCACGGTCATGCCGTCGGTGGATGCCACGTGGGCAGGCAGGATGTCCGACAGCGGCGTATCCTGAAGCGATCCGGGGGTCAGGAATTCCGGTCCCCCGATCAGCAGCAGCCCACCGCCTGCACGGATGTGATTGACGATATTGCGCAGATAGGCTTCGGGCAGGATGCCCCGGTTTTCAAACCCGTCGAGGATGATGAGGTCGAACTGGTCGATCTTCTGCTGGAACAGTTCGTTCACCGGAAACGCGATCAGCGCAAGGTCGGACAGCGGCGTGCCATCATCGCGATCAGGCGGGCGCAGGATGGTGAAGTGGACCAGATCGACAGACGGGTCGGCTTTCAGCAGTCGCCGCCATACCCGTTCACCCTGGTTGGGCGTGCCTGATACCAGCAGCACGCGCAGCCGGTCACGCACGCCGTTTATGCGGATGACATCATGGTTGTTGCGTGTCGAGACCTCACCAGGCAGTTCCGGGGCCGACAGGCCCACCAGCATCTCGCCCGGATGGGTGACGGGCAGGGTGATGTCCTGTGGCTGTCCGATCCGCACGGGACGCGAAAAGGTCGTGCCATCGCCCTGCGTCAGCGTAAGCTGGGTGGTGGCGTCCGGGGTCGGGTGCGCGCCCTGGTCATCGATCTCGACACGGATGGTGACATCCTTGCCCACTATGGCGAATGGCGGGGCCTGCAGCACGCGCAGGTGACGGTCCGTTTCCTCGCCGCGTCCGGTCAGCAGCACATGCAGTGGCAGCATTGTGCGGTGGCCGTGCCCGTCATCGGGGTTGAGCATGTCAGGCACGCTGGCGGGGATGTCATGGTCCTCGCCATCAGTTACCAGTACGGCCCCGGCAAGGCGGGAGGGAGGGATATCCGCCGCCGCCTGCCTTAACGCGCCAAACAGCCGCGTGCCGCCATGTTGTGCTTCACGCAATGTGACGATACGCGGCACAAGCCCCGGCACGCGGTTCATTTCAGCCTGCAGGCGCTCGGCGGTATTGCGCGCCATGTCGCCCCGGTTGCGTTCGGACATGGAGGCCGACTGGTCCACCACGATCAGCGCGGTTTCGGGCAGGGGGTGCCATGTTTCGGTAATGCGCTGCGGGTCACACAGCCACGCGATCACACCCAGGGCAGCCAGCAGACGCCACACGCTGCCGCGCACCCGGCGCGCAAGGCCCGTGATCGCCATGACAGCCACGGCGGCAAGCAATATGTAGATGCACCACAGGGGCACCTGCGGACTGAATGCCATCATGTGACGCGACAGGTCGGGCATGCCCATCATTCCCCCAGCCGTTTCAGCAGGGCGGGCACATGAACCTGATCCGCCTTGTAATTGCCCGTCAGCGCATAAATCACCGCATTGACCCCGAACCGGTAGGCCAGCACGCGCTGGTCCGCCCCGTCAGGGACGGGGGCATAGGGCGTATTGCCGCTGTCATCCACTGCCCATGCATGCGCCCAGTCGTTGCTGCCAATGATGACGGGACTGACGCCGTCATTGGTGCTGTCGCCTTCCTGCGCCACCCAGACCGGCATGCCGTCGTACCGGCCGGGAAAGTCATGCAGCAGGTAAAACGTGTGCGACAGCACATGGTGGTTATCCAGTTTTGCAAGGGGCGGGATGTCCAGCCCCCCCGTCATGCGCCGCAGGGCCGCCGCCGTGCCGGGTGCCGATCCGGTATAGCCGCTGGCATTGTCGGGGGCGGTGGCCGGGTCCTGTCCCTGCGTGTCGATCATCAGGATGCCGCCATGGCGCATATAAGTATTCAGCGCCGCCGTGCGCGCGGGTGTGGTGCTGGCGTCCGCCGTCACCGGCCAGTAAATGAGCGGGTAATACGACAGGTCATCGTGTTCCGGCACTACGCCATCAGGATGGCCCAGCACGGCGGAGGTCCGGGCATTGACATAATCCGACAGGCCCTGCAGCCCTTCCTTCGAGACATCATCGATATCTGCATGTCCGGTAACGATATAGGCCAGCCGGGTTTCCAGTGCGGCCTGAGGCACGTCAGGGGGAATGTCCGCCCCGTGGGCGGGGCCGTGCGCCATGCAGGCCAGCGCCAGCATGGCGCCCGTCGCCCGTCGCCCCCATCTGCGGCCGCGCTGCAGCACACTGATCGCGCCATCCACGATCAGCAGCAGGGTGGCCAGGACCATAAGCATCGGCCCGATGGCAAGATCGGGCACCTGTCCACGCAGGTCCGATGTCGTGCCGATGGTGTCCTGCGCCACCAGCCGGGCCGGGCCATCACCGGGGTTGAGCGCGCGACGGCTGTTGCGCGGGCCATACAGTCCCGGCGGATGTTCCGGTGTTGGCGCGGTGCGGCCAAAGGCGTCGGCCCGCAGCGCCTGAGCGCCCGCGGGCGGCGTCACCAGCGCGCCATCACCATCCAGTGTCATGTAGGGGGCAAGCAATGTCGCCCCTGCCGGTGTTTCGATCCCCGATGCCTCATCGATCAGGTGCTGCAGCATGCCTACAAACAGCCCCGACAGCGGCAGGTTGGACCATTCCGCCGTGCTGGTGACATGGAACAGCACGACCTGACCCGCCCCAAGGGCGGCATGCGTGACAAGTGGCGTGCCGTCAGTCAGCCGTGCCCAGCTATGGCTGTCCAGATCGGTGGACGGTTGCGCCAGAACCTGTCGCGACACCGTGACATCGGCAGGGATATCAAGGTCATGGAATGGAGAGGTCGCAGGGAAGGGGGCAAGGTGCTCGGGCCTGCTCCATGACATGGTGCCGCCCAGCACCCGCTCGCCCCCCATCAGGGGGACAGGCAGCAGCGTATCCGCTGGCTTCGGGTCCGGGCTGGCGCTGCTGTCGCTCTGGACCAGCAGGGGGCCGGCAAAACGGATCAGGGTGCCCCCGCCACGTACCCATGCTTCCACCTTCCTGCGGCTGTCGGGGCTGCCCAGTGTGCCGTCGGGTGCGATGATGACCGAAAGCGGGCGGGCCAGCAGTGTGTCCAGATCCCCTTCGCGCAGTTCGGCGGTGGGCTGTAATGCGCGGCGCAGGTAGAACAGGCTGCCCATCAGTGGCGTGTCGGATGATGTGCTGGAAATAAGACCTACGGGGCGCTGGCGCTCACGTTCATCCAGCAGGCGCACGCCGCCCGGCCCGTTCACGCCATCCAGCGACAGATGATCGACCTTGCTACGCAGCTCTGCTGGCAGATCGGGTGTGATGTCCACATGGTCGCCACCTGCGGGCAGGGTCACGGGTACAAGGGCCAGTGTGCCCCCGGTGGCGGTTTCAAGCCGTAGCAGCCATGTGCGCGGCTGGGGGCGCGGCACGGCGCGCAGGCGGGTGGCCAGCCCGTTTTCGCCACTGCCCGGCGCCGTAAGCAGGGTGATGTCCGAACCGGGCAGGTACATTTCATGCACCGGCCCGATTTTGGCCAGTGCAGCGCCAAACGCGGCATCTGCGGGTGTGGCCAGTCCGTCCGCAAGGTAAATGACCGGTCCGCGCCAGTTCTGCTGCGCCAGTTGCCCCAGCGCGTGTGTGGCAGCCACCCGGTCCACTGGCCACGCACGGGGCAGGAGCGGGTCGATCATGCCGCGCAGCAGCTGTGCCTGCTGCGTGGGCTGGATCGTCATGGGATCCAGCGCGTCACTGCGTGCCGTCAGAAGCAGGCGCGCGCCATGCCCGGTGCGCGACAGATGATCCAGCAGCCCGTCCAGCGCGTGGATGCGCTGGGGCCATGTGCTTGCAGCGGCCCAGCCATTATCCACCACGATCAGGCAGTCGGCATCCGCAACACCTGCCTGCCCGCGGGGAAAGATCGGCTGCGCCAGCCCCAGCACCAGCAGCCCCACGGCGGCACAGCGCAGCAGCAGCCGCCACAGGGGGGCGGATGTCGCATCCGGCGGCGGCGCGTTGAGCGTGCGCAGCAGGGCCATGGGTGGAAAGGACTGCACGCGTGGGGCGGGCGGCAGGGCATGCAGCAGCCACCACACGACGGGCAGCGCCAGCAGTCCCGGCAGCATCCATGGCGCCAACAGCATCATGGCCTGTTTCCCATTCCCGGCAGCGCGTGCAGCGCCAGCAGGGCCTTTTCCGGTGGCTGGTCCGTCAGGTGCGGCACCGGCAGGCTACCTGCCGCCTGGCACAGGGTGGCCAGCCGGTCCTGATGGCGGGTCCATATCGTGCGGTAGTCATGGCGGAGTGCGGCACTACCATTGAGCAGCACGGTCGTGTCATCCTCCAGCCCGGTAAAGCGGGTGTGCCCTTCATATGGAAAAGCGGTTTCCGCCGGGTCAATCACCTCGATCAGCGTGCAGGTCGCCTGACGCGCGGTCGCCGCGCGCAGGAAGTCCGCCAGCTGTGCTGCGGGATAAAGCCCGTCACCAAACAGCAGTACCCGGCTGCGTGCGGGAATGGCGGCAGCCTGTGGCAGGCCGGGTTCGTCTACCGTGTTGCGCAGGGCCGCGATCAGGGCGTGGGCCATCTGTTCCAGCGCCTGCCGCCCGCGCAGGCGTAGCGGCGGACCGCCAGCAGCATCCAGCAGGCGAATATCCTCCCCCCGTCGCAGCAGCATGGCGGCGCAGGCCAGGGCCAGCAGGAAAGCACGTTCGGCCTTCAGCGGCAGGTGCTCATCGGACCGCCAGCGCATGGATGCGCTGTTATCACACCAGATGCATATGGTATGTGGGGTCTGGGCTTCATGTTCGCGCACGAAAGCCCGGTCCCCGCGTGCCGACTGCCGCCAGTCGATATGGGTCGCGGCCTCGCCAGCCATGGCGGGACGGTACTGCCAGAATTCCTCGCCCACGCCCGCCTTGCGCCGGGGATGGGGGCCAGCGCCCGCATTCCATGCGATCCGGCGTGCCGTCACGATCAGGCCCGGCAGCCTGCTGGCCAGTGAGTCCGCCAGGGCAATGGCCGCAACCGGATGCCGGGGCAGGAAGGCGGTCGCATCCCCACCATGGTCCGATGGGGTGGACGACGCCCGGGCCGGACCCCGTGGGGGGCGCCCGGACAGGCGCGTGAGAAAGGATAGGGCTGCGCGCAATGTCAGCCGATCCGTCCGACCAGTGTATCGATCAGCGTGCCCAGGCGGACATTTTCCGCCCGCGCGGTAAAGGACAGCGCCATGCGGTGGGCCAGAATGGGGTGGGCCAGTGCCGCCACGTCCTCGATGGTGGGGGACAGACGGCCTTCCAGCAGCGCCCGTGCGCGGGTGGCCAGCATCAGCGCCTGCGCCGCGCGCGGGCCGGGGCCCCATGCCACGGCTTCGCGTATGGTCGGGTCATCGGTCGTCTCGGGCCGGGCCGCGCGGACAAGGCGTAAGATCGCATCCACTACCTGTTCGCCCACCGGCAGCGCGCGCACCAGTTCCTGTGCGGCCAGCACGTCGGTTGCCGCCAGAACGGGCCGGGCCGTGGCCGTGGTGGTGCCCGTCGTGGCCAGCAGCATGGCGCGTTCGGCACTGGCGTCGGGAAAGTCGAGCGTCACCTGCATGAGGAAGCGGTCAAGCTGCGCTTCGGGCAGGGGATAGGTGCCTTCCTGCTCGATCGGGTTCTGGGTGGCCAGAACATGGAAGGGGCGGGGCAGCAGGTGGTTGGTGCCCGCGATGGCGACCTCATGCTCCTGCATGGCCTGCAGCAGTGCGGACTGGGTGCGGGGGCTGGCGCGGTTGATTTCATCGGCCATCAGCAACTGGCAGAATACCGGCCCCGCCACGAAGCGGAAGCTGCGGCGGCCGCTTTCGTCCTCGTCCAGTATCTCGCTGCCCAGAATGTCGGATGGCATGAGATCGGGCGTGAACTGCACGCGTCGCGCATCCATGCCCATCACGTGACCCAGCGTTGTGACCAGCAGGGTCTTGCCCAGTCCCGGCGCCCCCACCAGAAGTGCATGCCCGCCCGATATGATGGAGGTCAGCACAAGGTCGATCACCCGGTCCTGCCCCAGTATGACGCGGCCGATTTCCGCGCGCGCATCCCGCAGGCGCACGCCCATGCTTTCGGCCCGGGCTGCGATCTGTTCGCCCGTGGGGGATGGGGGGGATGTCATGCCCGCCTGCGGCGCCGCATGGAGGGGAGGGGTATCATCCATGGTCATCATTCCAACAGTCTGACAGGTCCGGGGGTTTCATCAACCCGGTGTTGATCCCTATATCAAGTCCAGCAGCTTCCATAGTGTCGGGTTAACGCAATTGATGGACGATTTCGAGACAGGTGAGACCATGCCCTCCCTTTCCACGGGGCGGGCGGGCACATGCGGCGCGCTGCCGTTCCTGATCAGGCGTGACGGGACATGGCTGTACCGTGGCTCCCCCATCCGTCGCAAGCCGATGGTCTGCCTGTTTGCTTCCACCCTGCGGCGTGACGCGCAGGGCGGCTACCGCCTGCAGACCCCGGTCGAGCAGGGTACGATTGAAGTGGAAGACGCGCCCTTCGTCGCAAACCACCTGGAATGGCATGGCTGCGGGCGGGGGCAGGTGCTGTCGTTCCGCACCAATGTGGACCAGGTGATCTGTGCCGGGCCGGATCACCCGATTCGCTGCGCGTGGGACGTGCCATGCGAAGGCTGCGGCACGGGACCGGTGCCCTACCTGCATGTGCGTGACGGGGACGGCGCATTGCCGATCGAGGCACGGATCGCACGCCCCGTCTATTACGAACTGGCGGCGCTGGCGGTGGAGGGTATCTGCCGTGGCGTACCCTGCCTGGGGGTATGGAGCCGGCATGTGTTTTTCCCGCTATCCACCCTGCCGGACGAAACCTGACGATGAAGGCGGGCAATCTGCTTGATGCTCTGCATCGGGACATGCCCGATGTGGCGCGGCACCTTGCGCGGATATGGGGTATCGTGCCCGATGCGCGGCTGGTGGGCGGGGCTGTGCGCGACCTGCTGTGCGGGCGCGGGGTGGCGGATATCGACCTTGCCAGCCCGCATGCGCCCGATGTGGTCATGGCGCGGCTGAAACAGGCGGGAATACGCGTGGTGCCCACGGGACTGTCGCATGGCACGGTGACGGCCGTGCTGGATGGCCATCCGTTCGAGATCACGACCCTGCGCCGTGATGAGGAAACCGATGGCCGCCACGCTACCGTAACCTGGACCCACGACTGGCGCGAGGACGCGGCGCGGCGGGATTTCACCATAAACGCCATGTCGTGTGACAGCGCGGGCGTGGTGCATGATTATTTCAACGGGCAGGCAGACCTGGCGGCGGGGCGGATCCGCTTCGTGGGGGATGCCCGCCTGCGTATTACGGAAGATGGGCTGCGCATCCTGCGGTTTTTCCGCTTTCAGGCCCGTTACGGCGGGGACGCGCCCGAACCGGAAGCGATGGCCGCCATCACTGTCCTGTCGGGCATGATCGACCGGCTTTCGGTCGAACGGGTGTGGTCGGAACTGCGTCGTATCCTTGTCGGGCCGCATGTGGTGCGCACGCTGGCCCAGATGCACGCGTGCCACGTGCTGGGCCATGTCCTGCCCGAAGGCTACGACATCGACCGCCTTGGCCGTCTGCTGGCCTGTGGCGCGCCCGCGGATGCGGTGCTGCGCCTTGCGGCCCTGGTGTCGGGAGATGTGCGTGAGGTGGCGCGGCGGCTGAAGCTGTCGCGCGCCGATACCACGGCGCTGGCGCAGACACGCGGCGAACCCGTGCCGCTGCCCGGCATGGGGACGGGCGTGCTTGCGCCCATGCTGGCCGATCATGCGTTGCGTGACCTGTCGTGGCGCACATGGCTGCGTCAGGCTGACCTTGCCGGACAGCGATCGGATACGTGGGATGACCTGCGCGCCGTGCTGGAAGGGATGGAAAAGCCGGTCTTTCCGCTGGCAGGTCGTGATGTCATGGCCACCGGGCTGGCATCGGGCGCCATGGTGGGGCAGGTGCTGGCGCAGGTGCGGCAATGGTGGCTGGAAAACGGCTGCACGGCAGGCCATGCGGCCTGTGCGGCGCGCATGGATGCGGTATTGCGTGACAGCCCCACCCGCGGGACATAATTTGTAACCATGTGTCGCGGCCCTTTGTTTTGGGCGGCCATGCGGTTATAGGCCGGTTAATGAACGCGATTCAAACGCCCATGCCCGACAGGCAGGACACACCCACGCAAACGGTGTCGTCACGCAGCCTGATGCGCCGGCTGTGGCATGATGAACTGGCCTGTCACAAGCTGCGCATACTGGGTGTCATGGTGCTGACGGCGCTCATGGCCATATTCAGTGCGCTGTATCCGCTGGTGATCCAGCGCGCGCTGGACATGTTTGCCGACCACGACCCGCGTATCCTGTATCAGGTGCCGCTGCTGGTGGTGGTGATTACGGTGGCGAAGGCCATATCGCAGTACGGGCAGTCTATCGCGGTGCAGTCGCTGGTGCTGCTGGTCATACGCGGCCTGCAGCAGCGCATGTTTCACCATCTGGTCCATGCAGACATATCCCGCATCGAAACCGAGGCCCCGGCCCAGATCGCCGCACGTTTTACCACCGACGCCATGGCGATTCGTGAGGCAATGATCCGCGCCACCAACGCACTGGGGGATGCCGTGACGGTGGTGGGGCTGATTGCCTCCATGCTGTACATGGACTGGGAACTCAGCCTGATCGCTGCCGTGCTGTATCCCATCGCGGCCATGCCGGTGCGCAGGCTGGGCAAGCGCCTGCGCCGCGAGTCCGGTGGCGTGCATGAGCAGGTGGGCGAGACAAGCGCCATGCTGACCGAAAGTTTCAGCCAGTCGCGTACCATCCGTGTCTATCGGCTGGAAGGATCGGAAGAACGCCGGGCGGCGCATGTGCTGGACGGACTGCATGCGGGGCTGTTGCGCATTGCGCGGGGACGCGCACGCGTGGACCCGATGCTGGAAGTGCTGGGCGGGGCCGCGGTCGCGGCCGTGCTGGGTTTTGCCGGGTGGCGCGCGACGCAGGGCGGGGCCACGTTGGGTGATTTTTCAGGGTTTGTCGCGGCCCTGCTGCTGGCGGCGCGTCCGTTGCGCGCGCTGGGCACCCTTAATATCGCCCTGCAGGAGGGGCTTGGCGGCCTGCAGCGCGTGTTTGACGTAATTGATGAACCCGTGGCCGTAGCCCAGGCCCCCGATGCGATCGACCTGCCGCCCGGTGGGGGGGACCTGCGATTTGAACAGGTGACGTTCCGCTACCCCGATGGGCGCATGGGGCTGGAGGGACTGGATTTCGTGGCCAGTCCCGGCCTGACCGTAGCCCTGGTCGGCCCGTCGGGGGCGGGCAAGTCCACAGCACTTTCGCTGATCCCGCGCCTGCATGACGTATCGGGTGGCCGTATCACGCTTGATGGCGTTGACCTGCGCCGTCTGGTCCTGTCGCAACTGCGCGATGCCATTGCCTATGTCAGTCAGGATACGCTGCTGTTTGACCTGCCGGTCATGGACAATATCCGCATGGGCAACCCGCAGGCGGATGATGAGCAGGTCAGGGCGGCCGCACGGGCAGCGGCGGCGGATGACTTCATCCAGGCCCTGCCACGGGGTTATGACACGATGGTCGGTCCCGGCGGGCAGCGCCTGTCGGGTGGGCAGCGGCAGCGCGTGGCGCTGGCGCGCGCCCTGCTGCGCAACCCGCGCGTGCTTTTGCTGGATGAGGCGACAAGCGCGCTGGATAGCGAAAGCGAGGCCATTGTCCACAATGCCCTGACGCACCTGCGTCACGGACGCACGACCATCGTGGTGGCGCACCGCCTGTCCACCGTGCGTTCAGCCGATCTTGTGGTGGTCATGGCGCAGGGCCGTGCGGTCGAATGTGGCACGCATGATGCGCTGATGGATGAAAACGGGCTGTATGCCCGCATGGTACGTAATCAGGCCTTTACGCTGTAAACTGCGCTGAAAGTGAGTCCGGGCCGGTGATGGCGGTTGAAGTGTTGCAAGCTTCGTGCAATGCATTGACCGACCCGTTCGGTCAATGCGTGGATGACAGGATCAGGGGCTGCAATCAAAGTGATGATGAGGGAAGCAGATGGCCGCGGACGAAGGTAAGGCACCTGAAGACGGACAGACCGCACAGGATACAGGGGCACAGGATACAGGGAACGGGAAGAAGGAGGAGAAGGAAGCATCCCCCCGGCGGAAGCTGATCCTGATCGGTGGCCTTGTGGTGCTGCTTATACTGGGTGGCCTTTACTGGTTCCTGCACCGTAATGAAGTCGAGACGGATGACGCCTTTACCGCCGGTCGTGCGGTAGCGGTTGCCCCCCATGTGTCCGGCTACGTGACTGAACTGCTGGTGAACGATAACCAGTTCGTTCATCAGGGTGATGTCATTGCCCGCATTGATGATCGTAACTGGCGCGCCCAGCGCGACCAGGCTGCGGCGGCCGTGGATATCGCGCGCGCGCAGGTCCGCAATTACAGCCTGCTGTCCGAAGTCGCGAAAAAGAACTTTCCCGGTCACCTGATGGTGGCGCAGGGCCAGTTGGCACAGGCGCAGGCACAGGAATTCAAGGCGGAAACCGACTACCGCCGCCAGCATGGCGTAACGCGCGAGGCGACATCGCAGCAGAACATCGATTACGCCACCGCAGCACTGAATGCCGCCAAGGCGCAGGTGCTTGAGGCACAGGGTAACCTTGAAACCGCCCTGCCGGTCATTCCCAATATCTCCAGCACCGAAGCCCGCGTGACCGAGCAGCAGGCCCAGTTGGCGCAGGCGGAAGCCAAGCTGCGCGAGGCCGAACTGAACGTGGAATGGACCCAGATCCGCGCTCCGCATGATGGCTGGATTTCCCAGCGTAACATCGAACGCGGCACCTATGTCACGGCGGGCCAGACCGTTGTGTCCGTTGTCGAACCCGAAATATGGGTGGTGGCCAACTACAAGGAAACGCAGCTGACCCACATGCGTCCGGGCCAGAAGGTGGACATTGCGATTGACGCCTATCCGTTCCTGAAGCTGAAGGGGCATGTTGATTCGCTGCAGTTGGGCACAGGTGCGACCTTCAGCGCCTTCCCGCCGGAAAACGCCACCGGCAACTATGTGAAGATCGTACAGCGCGTGCCGGTCAAGATTCTGATTGACGAAGGGCTGCGACAGGACCTGCCGCTGTCGATCGGCCTGTCGGTTGAACCGACGGTCCACACGGAATGAGCGCGCAGGCAGCGTCCACCGGAGCGGCGGATGGCACGAACTGGAAACCGAAACACAATCCGTGGCTGATCGCCGTGGTCGTGACGGTGGCCGCCTTCATGGAAATCCTGGATACCACCATCGTCAACGTGGCGCTGCCGCATATCGCGGGTAACCTGTCATCCACATATGATGACGCGACATGGACACTGACGTCCTACCTTGTGGCGAACGGGATCGTACTGACGATCTCGGGCTGGCTGGGCAAGCTGTTCGGGCGCAGGCATTACTTCCTGATCTGTATTTCCATGTTTTCGCTGTCGTCCTTCCTGTGTGGTATTTCCACCAGCCTGCCCGAACTGATCGTATTCCGGCTGATGCAGGGTTTTTTTGGCGGCGGCCTGCAGCCCAACCAGCAATCCATCATCCTTGACACCTTCCCGCCCGACAAACGGGCGGCCGCCTTCGGCCTGACCGCCATCGCCACCGTCGTGGCGCCGGTGCTTGGCCCGTCACTGGGCGGGTGGATTACCGACAATTATTCATGGCGGTGGGTATTCTTCATCAACGTGCCGGTGGGCATACTGGCCACAATCGCGGTGTCGATCATGGTCGAGGACCCGCCATGGGCGCGCAAGCAGAAGGCGCCTCTGGACTTCGTGGGCATCGGGCTGATCACCATCGGCTTCGGCTGCCTTGAAGTGGCGGTTGACCGGGGCGAGGACGAGGACTGGTTCGGTTCGCGCATGATTGTCATCATGGCGATCCTTGCCGTCCTTGGTATTGGCGGGGCGGTCATCTGGCTGTTGCGCGCCAAGAATCCGGCGGTGGATTTGCGCGTGTTCAAGGACCGCAATTTCGCGGTGGGCACGGGACTTATGGGCGCGGTGGGGGCGCTGCTCTATTCCTCGGCCATTATCGTGCCGCAGTTTTCACAGCAGATCATGGGTTATACCGCGACCCTGTCCGGCCTGATCCTGTCGCCCGGTGGCATGGTGGTGATCGTGCTGATCCCGCTGGTGGGCATCGGGATGAAGTACATCCAGCTCCGCTACATCATTGCGTTTGGTTTCTTCCTGATGGGGCTGTCCATGCTGTGGTCGGCGCAGTTGGTGCCTGATCTGGATTTTCGTCATCTGGTCCTGTTCCGCATGAGCCAGACGGGCACGATGGCTTTCCTGTTCGTGCCGATTTCCACCATTACCTACGCCACCCTGCCGCGCCGGCTGAACGCCGATGGGTCCGCCCTGTTCAGCATGGCGCGTAACGTTCTGGGGTCGCTGAGTATTTCGGGGGCGACTGCACTGGTGACCGAACTGCGTCAGGCGCACCAGAACCAGATGGTCCACTGGATGACGCCGTATCACCAGCCGTTCAATGAATACCTGGCCCAGAGCCGTGCGGTCGCGGTTGCGCGTGGCTATGCGCAGGGGGTGGTGAATAATGTGGCCATGGGACACCTGTACAAGGAATTCCAGCGGCAGGTAGCCATCCTTGCCTATAACGAGGTCTTCATGATCCTTGGCATAGGCTGCATGCTTGTCGTACCGTTCTGTTTTCTCATGTCGCCGCTTAAGGGTGGGGACAAGTAACAGAAATTTCCGAGGTGCCGTCTTTTTTCAAAAAGACGGCATTCTTCTGCAGCTTTTTGAAAAATTCTTCACCGAAAAACTTTTACAGTTTTCTCAAGACAGCAGGGAATTGGATACATGCCGGGTGTCATCAGGGTTGTCTGTGCGGCGGTCATCGTGCGTGAACGCCTGCTGGTCGTGCGCAAGCGCGGCACGACCGCCTTCATGCTGCCCGGCGGCAAGCCCGATGCGGGGGAACGGCCCGAACAGGCACTGATGCGTGAAATCCGCGAGGAACTGGGCTGTGACCTGACGCCGGGCATGGAACTGGCGGGTGATTTTACCGATGTCGCCGCCAATGAACCCGGCTTTATCGTGCAGGCGCGCATCTGGACCGGGCAGTTGCATGGCACACCGGATGCTGGTGCCGAAATTGCGGAACTGCGCTGGATCGGGGCAGGGGATATGGCGGATCTGGATCTTGCGCCCCTGTTGCGGGGCAGGACGATGGCTGTCCTTGTCCAGACGGGGCTTATGCCTCAGGCGGCCATGGCGTAGCGGGCGAAATACACCGCAAGCTTCGTATAGATATCTTTCTTGATGCCGACATTCAGGTGCGGCAGCTGGTCCAGCCTGACCCATTTCCACATATCGAATTCCACAGGCAGGTGCGTATCCAGCCTGATGTCGGAATCCTGTCCTGTGAAGCGCAGGGCAAACCATTTCTGTGTCTGCCCCCGGTAACGTCCCCCCAGCGCCCTGCCAATCAGGTGCGCTGGCAGGTCGTAGCTGAGCCATTCGGGATAGGTGCCGATGATTTCGGCGGCACAGGTGCCGATTTCCTCATGCAGTTCGCGCATGACGGCGGCCTGCGGATCTTCCCCTTCGTCAATGCCGCCCTGCGGGCACTGCCATACGCCCTGATCCGGCGGGCCGCCCGCGCCTTCCATGTCGGTGCGGCGCGCGACAAGCACCATGCCCTGTCGGTTGAACAGCAGCGCCCCCACATTGGGGCGATAGGGCAGGTCGGTCATGGTAGTGGCTTCCAGCTGGATCAGGGATGGGCAGGCGCGGCAGGTGCCGTTGCCGGAGGGGCAGGCGGCGGTGTCGTGGGGCCTTCCTTTTCCGCCGGGGCGGCAGGTGCTGCGGGCGAGGTCGGTGTCGCAGGCGTGGTCGTGGGGGACGCAGGCGCTGCGGCCTTGGGGGGGACGGATGCGGACGGCACCGGGGTCGCCTGCGTCCTGTCATCATGAATCGGCGGTTCAGCCGCAACCGGCAGTCCTGCCATGGAGCGCACGACCCTCAGCCCTTCCTGCAGCTGGAAGTCGGTCGTGGGCTTTGTCGGGTCGAATGTGGGCCAGTTGGCGGGCGGCTGCGCCGGAATGGACTTGGCTATGGCGGGCAGGTCGGTGCGTGACGGGGGCTGCGCGGTATTGCCGCCCCGGTTCTTGATGATATGCGCCAGATCCGCTTCGTGGATGCTGTAGCCCGCGTCGTCATGCGCTTCACGCACGGGAATGTCGGGCATGATGCCCAGCCCCTGTATGGAACGGCCCGACGGGGTGTAGTACCGCGCCGTGGTCAGGCGGATCGCGCCTTCACCGGGGATGGGCAGGATGGTCTGCACCGATCCCTTGCCGAATGTCTTTTCACCCAGCAGCACGGCGCGCTGGTGGTCCTGCAGCGCACCGGCCACGATTTCACTGGCTGAAGCCGAGCCACCATTGATCAGCACGACAATCGGCAGGCCGCCGGTAATGTCGGTGTTATGGGCGTCCCAGCGCTGGCTGTCCTGTGGATGGCGGGCGCGGGTTGAGACGATTTCACCGCTGCGGATGAAATCGGACCCCACGTCGATTGCCTGTGTCAGCAATCCGCCCGGATCGGATCGCAGGTCGATGATCAGGCCCGCCATCCTGTTATGGGTCTGGGCCTGCAGTTTCTTGTACGCGGCCAGCAGGCCGGACTGCGTTTCCTCGTTGAACTGCGCGATTCGGATGTAGCCGATGTTATCATATAGCGCGGACTTGATGACCTGCAGCGGGATGATGGCGCGGGTCAGGGTGACGATGATGGGCTTGGGCGCCTTTTCCCGGATCAGCGTCAGCGTGATGCGGGTATCGGGCTTGCCGCGCATCTGGGTCACGACCTGATCCAGCGGCTGGCCATCGATGTTCTTGCCATCGATCGCGACAATGAAGTCACCAGGCTTGATGCCCGCGCGGGCAGCAGGCGTGTCGTCGATGGGGGAGACGACGCGCACATGCCCATCCTCGCCCTGGACTTCCAGTCCAAGGCCGCCAAACGATCCCTTGGTCTGGACCTGCAGGTCGGAAAACTGCTTTTCCGTCATGTAGGAGCTGTGCGGGTCAAGGCCGCTGAGCATTCCGTTCAGGGAATTGGTGATCAGGTCGCGTGTCGAGACCGGCTCGACATAATTGGCCTTCACCTTTTCCAGCACGTAACCGAACAGGAACATGAGCTGTTCGATTTCGTGGGGGGAATTGTCATCCTTGGAGACAGTGTCCGCCGCATGGGCCATGGGGGCGATATCGCCCCACCTGCCGGCTGAATAACGTGCAATCTGCGGGGCCGCCGCGATCCCTGCAAGAAAGGCGCAACCGATCAGCAAGCCATTACGGAACTTCATGCGTCGTTGTCTCCTGGATGCCCGCCATCATGATCTGGCTGGCCTGCATGTACTCTTCGCGTTGCGTTGTAACGTGGTCTTGCCCATCCGTCACGGGTGGGCAGCATATACCGAACCTGCATGCGGATAAAACCGTCTCGTGCCCATATTACAGATAGGGGGCCGGATTGACGGTACTGCCCCCATGGCGCAACTGCACGAACAGGGTGGGCCTGCTGCCGCCGCCATTCCATTGTGGCATCTGTCCTACTGCCGCGCCGTGACTGACCTGCTGGCCTGCCGCCACCGCGATTTCACCCAGTCCCGCCAGCACGAAGCGGTAATGCTTGCCACAGTCAAGGATCATCATCTGCCCATAGGTGCGGAACGCGCCCGCGAAATCAATACGCCCCGTGCATGGCGCGCGCACGGTCGCGCGTGACGGCGGGGCATAGGTGATGCCGGTGGCCGGGCCGCTTTCGGTCGGGTGGCCCCATGCGGTCAGCACCGTGCCCGCCACGGGCGCGCCCGCGCTGGCGCTGGTGGCGGGGGCAATGCCGGGGCCGGCACCCGTGGCCATGTCATGCGCCTGCCTGCGGGCGGCGGCGGCGGCCTGCATGTTATGGGCGCGTTCGGCGGCGCGGGCGGCTTCTTCCAGGTTCTTTTCCGCCTGTTCTTCCGTCGCCTCGATCCGGGCTATGGCGTCCTGCACGCTGGATGCGCGGCGGGCGGCCTCTTCCACCGCCTGCGTGGCGGAGGCGGCGGCGGCGTTGGATCGCTGCTGGGCCTCCAGCGCCGCATGGGCCGCACGGTTGACCGCATCACGCCGGGTTTCGCGCTCGTTGACCACCAGGCGCATCTGCTGCTGCTGCTGGGCCAGTTCACCGTCCAGTTGGGCAAGCCGGGTGCGGCGGTCATGGATGGCGCGGGCCTGGTTGGCGATATCGCCCATCATGCCATGCACCACCAGCAGGCCGGTGACCGCGCGGTCGGCAGGCAGGGGCACGGCCAGAAGCGTATCCGCCGGGTAAAGCGACAGCCGCTCCGCCAGTGGCAGCAGGGGGGACAGGCGCGCGACTTCACGGGCAAGCTGCTGGCGCAGGGCGGCCTGTTCGGTATGCAGGTCGGTAATGCGGCTGTCCAGGTCGGCGGCCTGCTGTTCGGTATGCTGCAGGCGGGCGGTGGCATCGACCGTGGCGGCAGACAGGCTGGCGGCCTTCTGCGCGTCCTGACGGGCCTGTTCGCGGGCTTCGAGTTCCACCTTACGGCGTTCTTCCAGGTCATGCGCCTGCTGCTGCTGGCGCGCGACAAGGCTTTCACGCGCGCTCCGCGCGGCTTCAAGCTGCTGGCGAATGTGCTGCTCGCGCTCGGTGGACGCATGGGGGGCGTTATGGGAACCGGTCCCGGTCGGGGCATGATGGGATGCGGGCGCGCCCCAGGCCGATACCGCCATGCAGCAGGCAAGGACGATCCCGCTGGCCATACAGCCATGCCAGCGGGCAGTCAGGGTCAGGCCGGGTGTCAGGATGGCGTGGCCCCGTCCAGCAGGGAATGGCCGGTCATCGCCGCAGGCTGGGGCAGGCCCATAAGCTGCAGCAGCGTGGGCGCGAGGTCGGCCAGACGCCCGTCATGCAGGGCCGCCCCCTGTACCCCGCTCAGGACAACAGGAACCACATTGAGCGTATGCGCCGTATGCGGGCCATTGGTTTCGGGGTCGAACATGGTTTCGGCATTGCCATGGTCGGCGGTGACCAGCAGCGCGCCACCGGCATGGTGGATGGCGTCGGCAATGCGACCCAACCCCTGATCCACGGCTTCGACCGCCTTGATCGCGGCCGACAGCACGCCGGTATGACCCACCATGTCGGCATTGGCGAAGTTCAGTACGATCAGGTCGTATTTACCGCTTCTGATGGCTTCCACCGCGCGATCCGTCAGTTCCGGGGCGGACATTTCGGGCTGCAGGTCATAGGTCGCGACCTTGGGGGAAGGGACCATTACCCGGTCCTCGCCCGGCAACTCGCCTTCGCGCCCGCCATTGAGGAAATAGGTGACGTGGGGATATTTTTCAGTCTCGGCCATGCGGATCTGCTTCAGCCCCGCCGCCGACACGACGTCGCCCAGCAGGTCATGCAGTTCCTGCGGCGGGAACAGCACGGTAATCAGTTCAGCCAGCCGGTCACTGTAGCGCGTCATGCCGGTCACTGCGGCAGGGTTGACCAGCTTCTCGCGTTTGAAGCCATCGAAATTCGGTTCCAACAGGGCAGCGAGCAGCTGCCGGATGCGGTCGGCGCGGAAATTGAAGCTCAGCACGCCGTCGCCATCACGCATGCCGCCATATTCCCCGATAACGGTGGGGGGCACGAATTCATCCGTGGTGCCTGCTTCATACGCGCGGTCCAGTACCTCCAGCGGATCGCCCGCGTGGGGACCATCGCCCGCGACAATGGCATTGTAGGCCTTTTCCACCCGGTCCCAGCGACGGTCGCGGTCCATGGCGTAATACCGGCCCGATACGGTGCCGACGCGTACGCCATCGGGCAGCGCGGACAGAAGCTGGCTGACATAGCCATGGCCGGACTGCGGGGCGGTGTCACGTCCGTCGGTAAAGATATGGAAGGTCACTGGCACGCCCGCGTCACGCACGATGCGGGCAAGCGCTATGGCGTGGTCCTGATGGGCGTGGACTCCACCGGGGGAGACAAGGCCCATGAGATGGCAGGTGCCACCGCTTTTTTTCAGTGCGGCGATGAAATCGCGCATGACTGCGCCGCGCGCCACCGACCCGTCGGCCAGCTCCGTGGAAATGCGCGGCAGTTCCTGCATCACCACCCGGCCCGCGCCGATATTCAGGTGGCCAACCTCCGAATTGCCCATCTGCCCTTGCGGCAGGCCGACATCCTCCCCACACGTCTTGAGGAAGGCATGCGGTCCCGCCTGCCACAGCCTGTCGAATGCCGGGGTGCGGGCGGAGCGCACGGCGTTGTCCGCCGGGTCTTCGCGCCAGCCAAAACCATCAAGGATGGCCAGCATGACGGGACGGGGTGCCTTGTGTGTATCTGCCTGGTCGTTCATGGGTATTGTCTCCCTGTTTTATTTTGGGTGGCATGATGCCCTAAAAGAAGCGGGTGCGAAATGCCCGTGTGCAGGAGGAAGGAAATCGTCATGACCGATACCGCCAATACCAGTGGGGCACAGTGTGGCTGCCTGACCCCTGAACAACTGCGCATCCTGCGCGAACATGGGACGGAACGCCCCGGTTCCAGCCCGCTGAACAATGAAAAGCGTGCTGGTGAATATCGTTGCGCGGGCTGCGGGACGCCACTGTTCCGCTCTGGCACGAAATATGAAAGCGGGAGTGGCTGGCCATCGTTTTTCGATGCGATTCCGGGCGCAATCGGCACCACGACCGACACCAGCCATGGCATGACCCGCACGGAAGTGCACTGTGCCCACTGCAATGGCCATCTGGGCCACGTCTTTCCCGACGGGCCGCCGCCGACCGGCCTGCGCTACTGCATGAACGGACTGGCATTGACTTTCGTCCCGCGTGATGGCGCTAGCTGATCTGAACGAACCCGATCAAAGGAATGGATATGACCCAGCCTGCCGCCACGCATGATGAAGGCGTTGTTGTCGTCAGCCACCCGCTGGTGCAGCACAAGCTGACACTCATGCGTGAACGTCACACGTCAACGGGTGAGTTCCGCCGTCTTGCGCGTGAACTCAGCCTGCTGCTCGGTTACGAGGCCATGCGGGACCTGCCACTGGAACCGGTGGAAATCGATACCCCCATGGAACGCATGCAGGCATGGCGGCTGGCGGGCAAGAAGCTGTGCCTGATTTCCATCCTGCGGGCGGGGAACGGGATTCTGGACGGATTGCTGGACCTCGTGCCCTCGGCGCGGGTTGGCCATGTCGGGCTGTACCGTGATCCCGAAACGCTGGAACCGGTCGAATACTACCTGAAGCTGCCTGATGATGTCGGCAACCGCATCTGCCTGGTGGTCGATCCCATGCTGGCGACGGGACACAGCGCCGTTGCCGGCATTGACCGGCTGAAGCAGGCAGGGTGTGGGCGGATGGTCTTTGTCTGCCTGCTGGCCTCTCCCGAAGGGATCGCCTGCCTGCGCAAGACCCATCCGGATGTACGCATTGTCACCTGTGCCATTGACCGGGGCCTGGATGAACATGGCTATATCCGTCCCGGCCTTGGGGATGCGGGTGACCGTCTGTTCGGCACCAAATAGCAGAAGTTTTTGGTAAAACGCTCTTCACAAGGCGTCGAAGAACGCCGCCTTTTTGAAAGGGCGGCATTCAAAAGACTTCTGGTCATTTATCAAATTTAAAAAAACCTGCGGGGCAATATACCTCGCAGGTTTTTATTTCGTGATATTGCGTGAACCCGTGGGTTCAGGCGCGGCGCACGATATAGGTCTTGGCCAGTTCCGCTTCCAGTGCGCGGGCGTGGTCGGGGTCGCGGGCTTCGACCATGATTTCCAGTTCGGCGGCCTGCACGCTGGGCGTTGTGAACAGGCGCTGGTGCGAAACCTCGATGATGTTGCCGCCCTCATCGCTGATCTTGCGTGAAATGTCGGCCAGCACGCCGGGGCGGTCGGGTATTTCCATCTTCAGGCACAGAAGCCGTCCGTCACGCAGCAGCGAACGTAGCAGCGTGTTGGCCAGGATGCGGCTGTCGATATTGCCGCCGGTTACCGGCAGCGCCACCCGCTTGCCCCGGAACAGTTCGGGGTAGGTCAGCACGGCGGCAAGGGCGGTTGCGCCCGCGCCCTCGCTGACCTGCTTGGCGCCTTCCGCCAGCATGGTGATCGCGGTCTCGATCGCGCTTTCGGGCACGACCAGAACGCGCGACACCAGTTCACGGATCACCTCCAGCGGCTGGCGGCCGATCTGCAGCACCGCGATGCCTTCGGCAATGGTGGGACCACCTGGCGGTAGAACCTCATCACCGGGGAAGCCTGCGAGGGATGAAAAATTTTCCACCTGCACGCCAATGATGTCCATGTCCGGCTGCAGGGCCTGTCCGGCCACCGCACAGCCTGACAGCAGGCCGCCACCGCCGATGGGGCAGACGAAGGTGTCCAGCGGTCCCGCATCCTCGAACAGTTCAAGAGCAAAGGTGCCCTGACCGGCCATGACTTCTGGGTCGTCATAGGGGTGGACGAATACCCGGCCCTCGCGCTGGCACAGCATGTTGGCATGCGCGGTTGCTTCGGCGAAGCTGTCACCTTCCAGCACCACCGTCGCCCCCCACGCGGCGGTGCGCGTAACCTTGGCGGCAGGAGTGAAGCGCGGCATGACAATCACCGCGTCAATGCCCAGCAGGGAGGCATGTCGGGCGACGCCCTGTGCATGGTTGCCGGCTGAAACGGTAATGACGCCGCGTTCGCGTTCGCGCGGGGTCAGCAGGGCCAGCTTGTTGGCCGCCCCGCGTTCCTTGAATGAACCGACAGCCTGCAGGTTATCGAGCTTGAGCACGATATCCGCGCCCGTCGCGCGCGACAGTGTCTGGCAGGGTACGGTGGGCGTGTGCAGTACGCGCCCCTTTATCCGCTGTGCGGCGGCGGTGATGTCTTCAAGCGTGATCACGGTTGGTACGCCTAGCCGTAGGTGACTTCCAGGATTTCATACGTCCGGTCACCACCGGGGGCGGGGACGGACACGCTGTCACCAATGCTCTTGCCGATCAGCGATTTGGCAAGCGGCGAGGAAATGGACAGAAGCCCCTGCTTGATGTCGGCTTCGTACACGCCAACGATCTGGTAGGTCGCTTCCTTGTCGGTTTCTTCATCAACCAGCTTGACGCGTGCGCCGAATTTCACCTGGTCGCCCGACAGGGAGGCGGGGTCGATGACCTCGGCTGAGGAGACGATTTCTTCCAGTTCCTGAATCCGCCCTTCGGTAAAGGACTGGCGTTCACGGGCTGCGTGGTATTCCGCGTTTTCCGAAAGATCGCCGTGGCTCCGCGCTTCGGCGATCGCGCGAATGATCGCGGGGCGTTCTTCACTCTTGAGCTTGCGCAGTTCGTCTTCAAGCCGTTCCAGGCCGGGGCCTGTCATCGGAAATTTCTGCAAGGTTTGTCCCCGAGGTGAAGGTCAGTTTCCACAACTGACTGTTGGTTGCCGTGTCTGGGCCCATCGCATTAATGCAACGCGGGTGGCCGCCGGTTTTGGACCGGCAGGCCACCCGTTTTGATGCGATACGCTCAGAATGATCCCTTAAAATAGGATTGAAGGGGCGCGACTTCAAGAACCCCCTCGCGCATGGCCGAAATGGCATGCGTCGCGGCGCGTGCGCCCGCGATGGTGGTGTAGTGGGGAATGCCATGCGTCAGCGCCGAACGGCGGATGTCGAAACTGTCGCTGACCGCCTGCGCCCCCTGTGCGGTATTGATGACCATCTGGACATCGCCCGACCGGATGGCGTCGACACAGTTGGGGCGGCCTTCCAGCACCTTGTTGACCACGTCCACATTCACGCCCGCTTCACGCAGGCATTTTGCCGTGCCGCGCGTCGCCACGATGTGGAAGCCCATGTCCGACAGCAGGCGGCCGATGGATTTTACCGCGGGCTTGTCGCTGTCGCGCACCGACAGGAACACCGTTCCCGACAGGGGCAGCTTCACGCCAGCGGCAAGCTGTGACTTGGCGAATGCCCGTTCGAACGAGGCGTCAAGGCCCATCACTTCGCCCGTGGAGCGCATTTCGGGGCCAAGGATCGTGTCCACGTCGGGGAAGCGGTTGAAGGGGAATACCGCTTCCTTCACCGCGACATGCGGGGCCACCGCGCGGTCATCAAGGCGGAATTCACCCAGCTTCGCACCCGCCATGACGCGCGCGCCGATCTTGGCGACCGGAACCCCGGTGGCCTTGGCCACGAACGGCACGGTGCGCGAGGCACGCGGGTTGACCTCCAGCACGAAAATCTCCTGCCCCTTGATCGCGTACTGCACGTTCATCAGGCCCACAATGCCCAGTTCGCGGGCCATGGCTTCGGTCTGGCTTTTCAGTTCGGTCACGATGGCGGGCGACAGGGTGTAGGGCGGCAGCGAACACGCGCTGTCACCGGAATGGATGCCCGCTTCCTCGATATGTTCCATCACGCCCGCGACATACACCTCGCCGCCATCGGCGATGCAGTCCACATCCGCCTCGATCGCATCGTTCAGGTAATGGTCGATCAGCACGGGACCGTTGGCGACTTCGGCGCCGGCAAGCTGCAGGGCCACGCGCATGTAACGCTGCAGGCTGGCGCGGTCATGCACGATTTCCATCGCGCGCCCGCCCAGTACGTAAGACGGGCGGACCACGACAGGGTAGCCGATTTTCTCAGCCACCGCTTCGGCTTCCGCCGGGCTGCGGGCGATGCCGTTCGCGGGCTGGCGCAGGCCCAGCTTGTGCAGCATGGCCTGGAAGCGCTCACGGTCCTCCGCGCGGTCGATCGCATCGGCGGGCGTGCCCAGCAGCGGGATGCCCGCGGCTTCCAGCGCGCGCGACAGCTTAAGCGGCGTCTGGCCGCCATACTGGACAATGCAGCCCAGCACGGTGCCGTTTTCCTGTTCACGACGGATCAGGGCGATCACGTCTTCCGCTGTCAGCGGTTCGAAATACAGGCGGTCCGACGTATCGTAATCGGTCGAGACGGTTTCGGGGTTGCAGTTGACCATGATCGTCTCGAAACCGGCCTCACGCAATGCGTAGGCGGCATGGACGCAGCAGTAGTCGAACTCGATCCCCTGGCCGATACGGTTTGGCCCGCCGCCAAGAATGACGATCTTCTTGCGGTCCGTTGGCCTGCTTTCGCATTCCGGCACGCCGTACCCGCCTTCATAGGACGAATACATGTATGGCGTGGGGGACGCGAACTCACCGGCGCAGGTATCGATGCGCTTGTAGACCGGCAGCACGCCACGGCTTTCGCGCAGTTTCGCGATTTCATCCGCATTGGTGCCCGACAGACGCGCCAGCTGGATGTCGGAAAAGCCCATGGCCTTGAGCATGCGCAGGCTGTCGGCGTCCTCCGGCAGGCCATCACGCACCACCGTGTGTTCGGCTGCGACAATCTTGGCCAGTTCGCGCAGGAACCAGGGCTCGAACCGGCAGGCGTCGTGAATGTCCTCCACACTCAGCCCCGCGCGCAGGGCCTGTGCCGCCATCAGGATACGCTCCGGGCGGGGCTGCGACAGGGCGGCGCGGAAGGCGTCAGGCCCGCCATCGCCCGGTGCTTCCACCGGATCAAGGCCAGCCAGCCCGATTTCCATGGACCGCAGGCCCTTCTGCAGTGCTTCGGGGAAGGAACGGCCAATGGCCATCGCCTCGCCAACCGACTTCATGCTGGTGGACAGCAGGGCGGGGGTGCCGGGGAATTTCTCGAACGTGAAGCGGGGGATCTTGACCACGACGTAATCAATCGTCGGTTCGAACGATGCCGGCGTGCTGCCGGTGATGTCGTTGGTCAGCTCATCCAGCGTATAGCCCACCGCAAGCTTGGCCGCGACCTTCGCGATCGGGAAGCCCGTGGCCTTGGATGCAAGGGCGGAGGAACGCGACACGCGCGGGTTCATCTCGATCACCACGACGCGGCCATCGACGGGATTGATGCCGAACTGCACGTTCGACCCGCCGGTTTCCACCCCGATCTTGCGCAGGCATGCCAGCGACATGTCACGCAGGCGCTGGTATTCCTTGTCCGTCAGCGTCAGCGCCGGGGCAACCGTAATGGAATCACCGGTATGCACGCCCATCGGGTCGATGTTTTCGATGGAGCAGATGATGATGCAGTTGTCAGCCGTGTCGCGCACGACCTCCATCTCATATTCCTTCCAGCCCAGCACGGATTCCTCGATCAGGACTTCCGTGGTGGGGGAGGCGTCCAGCCCGGAGGAGACGATGCGGTCGAACTCCTCCCTGTTGTAAGCGATGCCACCGCCCGAGCCGCCCATGGTGAACGACGGGCGGATGACCGCGGGCAGGCCGACCGTGGTCAGCGCGCTGCGGGCTTCCTCCAGCGTGTGGGCGATCAGGCTGCGCGGGCTTTCGATGCCGATCTCGTCCATCGCCTCGCGAAATTTCTGCCGGTCCTCGGCACGGTCGATCACTTCGGCGTTCGCGCCGATCAGTTCGACATTGTGCTTTTTCAAAAAGCCCGACTTGTCCAGCGCCATCGCGGTGTTCAGCGCGGTCTGGCCGCCCATGGTGGGCAGCACGGCGTCGGGCTTTTCACGCAGTATGATGCGTTCGACGAATTCCGGGGTGATCGGTTCGATATAGGTCGCATCCGCCAGCCCCGGATCGGTCATGATCGTGGCGGGGTTGGAGTTGACCAGAATGACGCGGTAGCCTTCTTCCTTCAGGGCCTTGCAGGCCTGCGCGCCGGAATAGTCGAATTCGCACGCCTGGCCGATAACGATCGGGCCGGCGCCGATAATCAGGATGGAGCTGATGTCTGTCCGTTTTGGCATGGGTCGGCTTTCACGCGGTCTTGGTTGTGGTGTCGATCAGATCGACAAAACGGCGGAACAGGTAATGGCTGTCGGACGGGCCGGGGCTGGCTTCGGGGTGGTACTGCACCGAAAACGCCGGATAACGACTGGTGGCGATGCCTTCGTTCGACCCGTCAAACAGGCTGGTATGGGTGGCGCGCACGTCGTTGGGCAGGGATGTGTCATCCACTGCGAAGCCGTGGTTCTGGCTGGTGATTTCCACCTTGCCCGTCGCCAGGTCCTTGACCGGCTGGTTCGCCCCGCGGTGGCCCCGCGCCAGCTTGTAGGTCTTTGCCCCCAGCGCCAGTGCCAGAAGCTGGTGGCCCAGGCAGATGCCGAATACCGGCTTGCCCGCTGCAAGCACGCCCTGAATGGCCGGGACCGCATATTTTGCCGTCGCCGCCGGGTCGCCCGGACCGTTGGACAGGAACACGCCCGCGGGGTCCAGGGCGAGGATGTCCTCAGCCGTTGCGGTCGCGGGCACAACGGTCACGTCGCAGCCTGCGGTGGCAAGGCAGCGCAGGATGTTGCGCTTGGCCCCGTAATCAACCGCAACCACCTTACGGCGCTTCGCGGGCAGGGGAGCTGTGCCGTGCGGCCACTGCCATACACCTTCGGCCCATGTGTAGGAGCTGGCGCAGGTGACTTCCCCCGCAAGGTCCATGCCCTCCAGCCCCGGCCATGCACGTGCCTGTGCCTGCAGGGCAGGAATGTCGAACCTGCCGTCGGCGGGGTAGGCCACGATGGCCGTCTGCGGGCCGCCTTCGCGGATGCGGCGTGTGATGGCGCGGGTGTCGATGCCGCAGATGCCCGGAATGCCCTGCGCCTTCAGCCATGCATCCAGCGATTCGGTCGAACGCCAGTTGGCTGGCGCCGTCAGGTCTTCCTTGACCACCAGCGCGCGGGCATGCACGCGGACGGCCTCATCATCTTTCGGCGTGGTGCCGGTATTGCCGATATGGGGGAAAGTGAAGGTGATGATCTGCCCCGCGAAGGACGGGTCGGTCAGCGTTTCCTGATATCCGGTCATGCCGGTAGAAAAACAGATCTCGCCCAGCGCGCGCTCCGTGCTGTGTGCGCCGAATCCGCGGCCCCACATAATGGTGCCATCCGCCAGGATCAGGGCGGCTGTCGCGGCTTTTGGCCTGTCGGCCGGTGCGATCGGGTTTGACGTGCTCATCATGGGCTCCGGTCGGTCGGATTCTGTGTCGGGTTGCAGGTCGGACAGTGACAGGCCGGTGGCCCGCAGCACGGTGGTCCAGTGCTTGGGCGGAATGGCGCGGGCCTGCCGCCATTTGCGAATGGCCTCGGTGCTGACGCCCGTCAGCCGGGCGGCCTGTTCGGCGCCGCCAAGGCGTTCGATAATGCTTTCTATCGTCATCGGCATTGGATGATGTCCCTTCCGGGAGTATTGCCTAACAGCGTCTCTGGTGATTGGGAAGAAAATTCCCACATGCCTGTGAAATGAGATGATGGGAAAATTATTCCCGGCACGAACGGGGCATCCCGCCCCGCCCGCCGGGCAGAGGAGTTGACAGTCATGTCCTTGCGCGCACGTTTCATGGATGACCTGAAAGCCGCCATGAAGGCAGGCCAGAGTGAAAAGGTTGGCACCATCCGCATGATCACCGCAAAGCTGAAGGATGTCGATATCGCCGGTCGCGCCAAAGGCGAGGATCAGGTGAGCGACGAAGCCGTGATTTCCATGCTGCGTGGCATGATCAAGTCCCGTGCGGAATCGGCCGCGATGTATGAAAAGGGTGGTCGCCCCGAACTGGCGGAAAAGGAAAACGCTGAAATCGCGATCATCCGTGACTACCTGCCGCCAGATCTGGATGACGCCACCATCGAGGCTGCCGTGCGCGAAGCCATCGAACGCACCGACGCCACCTCCATGAAGGATATGGGCAAGGTCATGGCGGCGCTGAAGGAACAGTTTGGCGCGGCCCTTGACCCCGCACGCGCCTCCGCCGTAGTGCGCGCACGCCTTGCCGCCTGAGGCAGGGGGCACACGACACGATGGCGCTTGACCCCGCATTTCTTGATGAACTGCGTGCCCGTACGCCTATCGCCCCCATCATCGGGCGGCGGACGAAGCTGGTGCGTTCAGGAAAGAACTGGAAGGCGTGCTGCCCCTTCCACGGGGAAAAGACGCCATCCTTCTACGTTTATGACGACCATTACCACTGCTTCGGCTGTCAGGCGCATGGCGATGTCATCACGTTCGTGATGCAGAGCGAGGGCCGTTCCTTCCCCGAAGCGGTGGAGGAGCTGGCCACCGCCGCTGGCATGGAAATGCCGAAACCCGACCGCAACCAGCGCGAGCAGGCAGCGCGCGCCCGCACGCTGGGCGAGGTGCTGGACGCGGTGCAGGCATCATGGCAGCGCAGGCTGTACCAGCCGGAGGGGCGCGAAGGGCTGGCCTACCTGCGGGGCCGTGGCCTGACGGATGAAACCATCGCGGCCTTCGGTCTCGGCTGGTCGGGGGAAGGGCGCGGCGGCCTGGTTGGCGAGATGGCGGCGCTGGACATAACCCCCGCCATGCTGCGCGACGCGGGCGTGATGCGCGCGGATGAGGACGGCACGCCGTCGCGTGAACTGTTTTTCAACCGTGTGACATTTCCCATCCGTGACCGGCGCGGGCGGCTGGTGTCCTTTGGCGGGCGCATACTGGGCGATGGCCAGCCCAAATACCTCAATGGTCCGGAAACCGCCATTTTTTCCAAGCGTCGGGTGCTGTTCGGCCTGGACCGCGCGCGTGAGGCCGTGCGCGGCACGGGGGTGGCGTCCGACCTGCTGGTGGTGGAAGGCTACATGGATGTGATCGCCCTGCATCAGGCCGGTTTTCGTGGTGCCGTGGCCCCGCTGGGCACAGCGCTGACATCCGAACAGCTTGAAGCCCTGTGGCAGGTCGCTCCGGCCCCGGTGCTGTGTTTCGATGGGGATGCGGCGGGCCAGCGCGCGGCGGTGAAGGCGGCGGAAACCGCGCTGCCACTGCTGAACGTGGACCGCAGCCTGCGCTTTTGCGTCCTGCCCGAAAATGATGATCCCGACAGTCTGGTGCGGCGCGATGGCGCTGCTGGCATGGCCGCCCTGATTGCGGGTGCCCGCCCGATGGGCGAAGTCCTGTTCGGTCTGCTGAGCGAGGGCGTGCGCGCCCCCGGCCCCGAACAGCGCGCGGCCCTGCGCCGCAGGCTGGTGGAGGTCGCGGGCCTGATTCCCGACAAGGCGCTGGCGTCCGAATACCGATCCACCCTGCTGGACAGTTTTTTTCAGACCTTCCGCCGCAATGGTGCGCGCGGCGGCGTCAAAAAAGCCAGTGTCGCCACGTCCCCCGTCGCCCCCATGGATGCGGACCTGCAGCGCCAGTGCATCCTCAGCGCCATCATCCTTGAACAGCCCGGCGTGCTGGATGAAGTGCAGGACGCCTATTGCCGCCTTGAACTGCCTGCCGACCTTGCCGCCCTGCGCGAAGAACTGCTGGATCTGTATGACGTCCGGGGCGAACTGCCACCGCCCGATGAACTGGCGGCCTGCCTGTCCACCGCGGGACTGGATGAGGTATGCCAGCGCGTGCGGGCCGTACGCGGGCGGCGCGCGGGTGGGCACGGGGATGACGACCTGTTCGGGACCGACCCCCGGCATGAGTGGTGGCATTTTTACGCTTTGTTGAATGTTGAACGTTTTGCTGCCGAAATTCGTGCCGATACCGAACGGATGTGCACGGGCGATCTGGATGAGGCCGCATGGGCCAGCCTGCGCACGCGCCTGCTGGCGCTTGACACCCTGCGCCGGGGAGGGACCGACCTTGATGAATAAGGCGGAAAATTGACAGAATGCATGAAATGAACCGCGCCAACCCTTGACTTCGGCCATGTTATCGACCACCTGCACCAGACAAAAGCAGATGAAAACGGTATGATTGGCCGTATCCTGTCCCGCTACATACCGGCGGGCGGAAAGGGGAACGGCCACTATGCGCGGGCAGGGTGTGCGCGCTTGCGTAAACGGATTTGCTGGGTAGGGATTGATCGGGCATGGCGACAAAGACAGCCACGGGTACGGACACGGCTTCAGGGGATCAGGACAACGATACGACCCTGCTGGACACCCGGTCCGGCGCCGTCAAGAAACTGATCGCCCGCGGCAAGGAACGCGGTTACATCACTTTCGACGAACTCAATGCCGTCCTGCCGCAGGACCAGATGTCCTCTGAACAGATCGAGGACGTGATGGCGGCCCTGTCGGAAATGGGCATGCAGGTTGTCGAAAACGAGGACAACGACGAAACGGAAACCCAGCCCCCCGCTGAAACCAAGAGCGACGATACCGCCGAGGAAGAAAGCGAGAGCGAGGAACCCGCCGCCGGTAACGTCGATACCGAAAGCCTGGGCCGCACCGATGACCCGGTGCGTATGTATCTGCGCGAGATGGGTTCGGTCGAACTGCTGTCGCGTGAAGGCGAAATTGCGATCGCCAAGCGGATCGAGGCTGGCCGGGACGAGATGATCGGCGGGCTGTGCGAAAGCCCGCTGACCTTCCGCGCCATCATTTCGTGGCACGAACGGCTCAAGGCCGGTGAAATGCTGCTACGCGACATCGTTGATCTCGAGGCCATGCAGTCCGGCGGCAACGATCCCGTCGAGGCGGCTGAAGGCGAGGAAGCCTTTGGCGAGAACGAAGGCGGCGAAAGCGAGGAAGCCGAGGAAACAGAGGGCGAAGGTGAGGGCGAAGGCGAAGGTGCCGGCCTGTCGCTGTCCGCGCTTGAGGAAAAGCTGAAGCCGGAAATCCTTGAACAGTTCGAGGAAGTCGAGGCGCTGTACGCAGCCCTGCACAAGGTGCAGGCCGAACGGCTGGAAAAATTCACGGCGGGTGAGGAAATCTCCGCCGAGGACGAAAGCCGTTACGAACAGCTGCGCATGGAACTGGTGGGCAAGGTCCAGCAGGTCCACCTGCACAATGCGCGTATCGAGGTACTGGTCGAACACCTGAAGGAAATCTTCCAGCGCCTGAACGGACTGGAAGGGCGCATGCTGCGGCTGGCGGAAAGCACCCGCGTGTCGCGTGATGACTTCCTGATCAAATATCGTGGCCGTGAACTGGATCCCGGCTGGATGGACATGGTCGCAACCCTGCCGGCCAAGTCGTGGAAGAACTTCCTTGCCAAGCATGGCGAGACGGTGATCCGCCTGCGTAACCAGGTGGCCGACCTGACGCAGGAAACCGGCCTGCCGGTGGGTGAATTCCGCCGCGTCTATGCCACCGTGTCGCGTGGTGAGCGGGATTCGGCGCGCGCCAAGAAGGAGATGATCGAGGCCAACCTGCGTCTCGTGATCTCGATCGCCAAGAAATATACCAATCGTGGCCTGCAGTTCCTTGACCTGATTCAGGAAGGCAATATTGGCCTGATGAAGGCGGTGGACAAATTCGAATACCGCCGTGGCTACAAGTTTTCCACCTATGCCACGTGGTGGATCCGCCAGGCCATCACGCGTTCCATCGCCGATCAGGCGCGGACCATCCGTATCCCGGTCCACATGATCGAGACGATCAACAAGCTGGTCCGCACATCGCGCCAGATGCTGCACGAAATCGGGCGCGAGCCCGCACCGGAGGAGCTGGCCGAAAAGCTGGGCATGCCGCTGGAAAAGGTACGCAAGGTGCTCAAGATCGCCAAGGAGCCGATCTCCCTCGAAACCCCGATCGGGGATGAGGAGGACAGCCACCTTGGCGACTTTATCGAGGACAAGGCCGCCGTCATCCCGCTTGATGCCGCGATCCAGACCAACCTGCGTGAAGCCACGACCCGGGTGCTGTCTTCGTTGACCCCGCGTGAGGAACGTGTGCTGCGCATGCGCTTTGGCATCGGCATGAACACCGATCACACGCTGGAGGAAGTAGGCCAGCAGTTCAACGTGACGCGTGAGCGTATCCGCCAGATCGAGGCCAAGGCCCTGCGTAAGCTCAAGCACCCCAGCCGGAGCCGTAAGCTGCGTTCCTTCCTTGATGATAACTGAGGTTCCATGCCCCGCTGCCCGTGACGAACCGGGCGGTGATGGAACACGGGTCGGGGTGGACGTGACGTTCCTGTGCATGGACCGCGCGCCCCCCGGCGCTCCGCCAGCCCTGCCGCACGGCTACAGCATCCGGCAGACCTTCCGTCCCGGTGTTGCCTGGTATCGTGGCCTGTATGACGCCGTGGGCGCGGATTACTGCTGGTGGCTGCGTCGGGTCATGCCCGACAGTGAGCTTGCGGGCCTGCTGTCCAGTTCGGGCATTGGCGTGCATGTGCTGTATGATGGCGATGTGCCCGCGGGATTCTGCGAACTCGACAGCCGGTATGCCCCCGATATCAATATCGCCTATTTCGGGCTGTTACCCGCATGGATCGGCCGTGGGGTCGGGCAGGTTTTCCTGCACCAGATGGTGGCGCGTGCATGGGCCATGAATCCGGCGGTGCTGCGGGTCAACACATGTTCGGCAGACCATCCGCGTGCGCTCCCCAACTACCAGCGGGCTGGTTTTCGCAAGGTGCGGACAATTCATGAAATCTGGAACATTCCCAATATGTTGGGGCTGAAGGTGCCGGAGCGTCTGCGTCTGGATTGAATAAAAGGCAGTTCAGGTACAAGAAAACGTGATCCCGGCACTTGTTATAACGAGCTGCCGCAACCATTTCTCCTTTCGTATTCGTAAGGAGAGGGGCGTATGGATTTCGATACATCGTACTATAAATTTCATGGTGTTGACCGCGCGGCGCTGCTGGAAGCCCTTGGCCTGCGTGATAGCGGGAAGCCGGACCCGAATGATGAATCGCCCTATGCAATTGCTGACCTTCCCAATGGCTGGTTTGTCATCCGCACCAATAACGACAGTGGCCTGATTTCCAATTACGACCGCAGGACCCTGTGCCGTGCGGGCAGGCTGATCACGTGCGATGTTGCTATGGTTGATCCGGTCAGTCAGGCCGCAGGCTATGCAGATGGCGAAGAAATCTGGACCGTCCAGCATGACGGTCGTAACAATGACTATCTGGATCTGGATATAGAAGGGGACGCGCCGGACGCGTTGCCCGAACTGCATAAAAAGGCCTTTGCCGCGGTGGAACGGGGACTGGCGGACCCGCGTGGTCCGGGCAGCATGCTTGATGTGCCGCTGGAACTGGTCAAGGCCGTGACCGGTTTCCGCCATGACCGTCCGCAGGATGTCAGGCCCACGCCGGTCTTTACGTGGCTGGAGCCGATTAAAAGGTCGTTTGCCTGACTTTTCTCTTGTCTGTCGGTCTGGTTTGTGTTTCAAACCGCCTCTTCCCTGCCGGGTGCGTGGCATCGCCCCCGGCTATACCCGTGCCCTGGTGGCAACATGGCGGACCGTGTCCGTCCATGCGGGGGTTGAAGCGATCCGAAGGGAGTTCCAATGCCGTTGTATGAAACCGTGCTGATCGCACGTAATGACGTGTCGCAGCAGCAGGTCGAAGCCATCGCTGATGGCATCGCCGCACAGCTTGAAGCGGAATCCGGTTCCGTCAAGAAGCGTGAATACTGGGGCCTGCGCACGCTGGCTTACCGTATCAAGAAGAACCGCAAGGGGCATTACATGCTTCTGGGCCTGGATGGTTCTTCCGCCGCGATCAAGGAAATCGAGCGTCAGCTCAGCCTGAACGAAGACGTTCTGCGCGTGCTGACCCTGCGTGTGGATGAGATTGACGAAGCACCGTCGGTCATCCTGTCGCGCAAGGGTGACGAGCGTGAGCGTGGCTTCCGTGGGCCCAAGCCCACTGGCCGTTTTGAAAGCGGTCGCGGCACGCGCCGTAATTTCGATGACCGCGAGGAGTTCCGCGCCCGTAACGAGCGTGAAGAACAGCAGCGCGCCAACGCCACTGCCAGCGCCGAAGCGGAGTAAGAGCTGATGTCCGAATCAACCGAGATTAATCCCGCCGCCCGCCGCGTTGCGGTTGGCGCGCGCCGCCCGTTCTACCGTCGTCGCAAGTCCTGCCCGTTCTCCGGCCCCAACGCGCCGAAGATCGACTACAAGGACGTGCGCCTGCTGAGCCGCTTCCTGTCCGAACGTGGCAAGATCGTTCCCAGCCGCATCACGGCAGTGTCCGCCAAGAAGCAGCGTGAACTGGCCCAGGCCATCAAGCGCGCGCGTTTCCTGGCCCTGCTGCCCTACATTGTAAGCTGAGGGAGGCAGAACCATGTCCGCAGTAGAACTCATCCTGCTCCAGCGCGTCGAGAAGCTGGGCCAGATGGGCGAGATCGTCACGGTGAAGCCGGGCTATGCCCGTAACTTCCTGCTGCCCCAGGGCAAGGCGATCCGCGCAAATGCACATAACCGCGAACGTTTCGAACGTGAACGTGCACAGCTTGAGGCCCAGAACCTCAAGAACCGCGAGGAGGCCGAGCGCCTGTCCGAGCGGATGCACGGCCTGTCCGTCATCCTGATCCGTCAGGCTGGTGACAGCGGCAGCCTGTATGGTTCCGTCACGACCCGTGATATCGCGGAAGCAGCGACCAAGGCCGGCCTGACCATCGGCCGCAACCAGGTCATCCTGCCCGAGCCGATCAAGCAGCTTGGCCTGTATGAAGTCAGCGTCGCCCTGCACCCGGAAGTGACCATGCAGGTCACCGTCAACGTTGCCCGTTCTGAAGAAGAAGCGGAACGTCAGGCGCGTGGTGAGGAAATCGGCGTCGATCAGGACGACGAACAGGTCCTGGCCGAAGAAAGCGCGGTAACCGAAGGCGAAGTTTCGGAAGAAACCGCCGTCGAGGAAACCCCGGCTGTCTGATTGACCTGATCTGTCGTCCCGTTCGGGGCGTCTGACCGGTTACAAAAGCCCGGAAGAGGAAACTCTTCCGGGCTTTTGCCGTTTCCGGGGCGGGCGCATGGGGCTTGTTGCCAGGCGCATATGCGTGAAGGAAGCAGGCCAATGGCACCTGTATTGCTGGACCGGGCCTTTATGCATTTCATTACCCTGGGACGGCTGGATGTCCATTATCCCGGCGGTGACAGGCGCGTGTATGTGGGCGGTCCCGGGCCACAGGCGGGCATGTGGATCGCGGATGGGGAAACGGTGCGCGCCCTGCTGCTTGATCCCGCGCTGAAGGTGGGGGAAGCCTACATGGCGGGCACGCTGCGTCCGGTGGGGTGCACGCTGTATGACCTGCTGCATGTGCTCATGCTCAATGTGATGCGCCGCAGCCCCGCGGGGGAGCGGATCTTTGGCTCCCTGCGCTATATCGCGCGGACCTGGCTGCAACATAATACCCTGCGGCGGGCGCGGCGGAACGTGGCGCATCATTATGATCTGGACAGCAGGCTGTACCGTCACTTCCTTGATGAGGACATGCAGTATTCGTGCGGTTATTTCCCCACGGGCCATGAAACGCTGGCACAGGCGCAGGTGGCCAAGAAACACCATCTGGCGGCCAAGCTGCACCTTTCACATCCCGGTATGAGCGTTCTGGATGTCGGCTGTGGCTGGGGTGGCATGGCCCTGACGCTGGCGCGCGATTACGGCGCGCAGGTGACGGGCATTACCCTGTCAGTGGAACAGCTGCATATTGCCCGCCAGCGTGCGCGGGCGGCTGGGCTGGATGGACGCGTACGCTTTGAACTGCTGGATTACCGCGCCGTCAGCAGGCGCTATGACCGGATCGTTTCCATCGGCATGTTCGAACATGTGGGCGTGGCCCATTATCCGGCGTTTTTCGCCACCATGCGCGCGGCCCTGCAGCCCCATGGCGTAATGGTCCTGCATTCCATTGGCCGCAGGGAGGGGCCGGGCGTCACCAATCCATGGATTGATCGCTACATTTTCCCCGGCGGCTATTCCCCGGCGGTCAGTGAAGCCGTCAGCGCGGTGGAACGCGCCGGGCTATGGCTGACGGATTGCGAGATCTGGCGTCTGCATTACGCGCGTACCATCGCCCACTGGCGCAGCCGTTTCGCGGCACGGCGCCAGCAGGTCGCGCGGCTGTATGACGAACGTTTCTGCCGCATGTTCGAATTCTACCTTGTGGTGTCCGAACTGGCCTTTCGCGTGCAGGGACACCTGAATTTCCAGTTGCAGCTGGTACGCGAGATTGATGCCGTGCCCCTGTCGCGTGATTACATGTATGCCCCACAGCCAGTGGATGGGCAGGATCAGGATAGTGTCGCGGCCCTGCGGGCATGAAGGCGGGCCAGTCGGTCAAATTCGGCAATGTCCAGCGTCTCGGCCCGGCGGCTACCGTCGATGCCGGCTTCAGCCAGCAGGGCTTCCCCCCCGATGGATTTCAGCGCCCCGCGCAGCATCTTGCGCCGCTGGCCAAATGCCGCTGCCGTAACCTGTTCCATGGCGCGGAAAACGGCCGCTTCGGGCTGCTGCGCATGGGGAATCAGCCCGACCACGGCCGAATGGACCTTGGGCGGTGGGGAAAATGCGCCGGGGGGAATATGCATCTGCACACCGCAGCGACACGTCCACTGCGCCAGCACGCCCAGCCTGCCGTAATGCGCAGAACCGGGGGCTGCGCAGATACGTTCGGCCACTTCCTGCTGGAACATCAGCGTCAGCCGTGACCACGCAGCAGCCTGCCGCAACCACCCTACCAGCAGCGGCGTGCCGACATTATAGGGCAGGTTGGCGATGATCTGTCGTGGGGCGGGGCACAGTGTGGTCAGGTCGCGCCGCATGGCGTCGGCTTCGATTATGTGCAGGCGGCCGGGTGCCAGGGCGGCAAGTTCCGTAATGACGGCAACCGCCCGCGTGTCCACTTCCACCGCGACAATGCTGGCGGCACTGGTATCCAGCAGCGCGCGGGTCAGGCCACCGGGGCCGGGGCCGACTTCCACCACATGCTGGCCCGCCAGATCCCCCGCCAGCGCCGCGATACGCGCCGTAATCGCCGGGTCCAGCAGGAAATGCTGTCCCAGCGCCTTGCGTGCGTCCAGCCCGTGCCGCGCGATGGTCTCGCGCAGGGGTTCCAGCCCCCGGGGGCGTTCAGTCATGCTCATGGCCCGATCAGGTCTTGGAACGCATGTCGATGATCGCGCGGCGCTGCAGGTCACGGTTCAGCTGCCGTGATGTCTGTTCCACGCGTTCGTTCATCAGGTGGTCGGCAATCTGGCTGGGGGTCTGGATGGCGATGTTGCGCTCTTCACGGGTGCAGACCATCAGCACCAGGATACCTTCGCCCGAAACCAGGGGCTTGCTGGTCTTGCCCGGGCCAAGCGGCTCAAGTATTTCGCGCATCTGGGGGTTGAGGTGGTTCAGCATGAGTTCGCCGGGATCACTGGGGTGCTTTTCCCCCAGTTTCTTGTTCTCGGCTTCCATCTGGTCACAGTTTTTGGCTTCGTTGGCAAAAGCCGTGGCGGTGTCCAGTGTCGATTTCTGCTGGTCGGTCGGGTTTTCCGGGTCCAGGGGCGTGTCAAAGGGGAAGAAAACCTGTCGGATGGTCAGGATAGTGGTCATCTGGTGACCCACCGTCCGCCGTTCGGCAATGGTGGCGATGACGTAGCCACCTGCGACACGGATGGGGTTGGAAATGGCGCCGTCAGGCATCTTGCGCGCCACGTCCACCACCTGCGGGTCCAGCCCGTCTTCCTGCGTCCAGCCCATCATGCCGCCGTCCAGTGCGCTCTGCCCCTGCGAGAACTGGGCGGCGACAATGGGGAAGGGCGCGCCCTCACGCAGTTCCTGAATGATGGTCTCGGTGAATTTCAGTTCGTTTTCCGTATGGCGGGGATCGTCCACCGGCACGAAAATCTCGCTGATCATGTATTCCGGCTTGCCATCCTCGCGCTTCAGCGCGGCCATGCGCTGCTCGATCTCGGATGCGGTGATGCGGCCATGCTCGGCCGTTTCCTGACGCAGCACCTGCGACCAGCCGATCTGCACACGGATCTGGTCAATCAGCGTGGTCAGCGATACGCCATCTTCCGCCAGCTTGTTGCGCAGGGCGTTCTGGGGCATGCCGTTACGCTGCTCGATGCCCGCTATGGCGTCCCCGATCTGCTGGATCGGCACGTTGATGTGGCGGTCGAGCATTTCCTGCATACGCAGTTTTTCATCAATCAGCTGCCGTACGATCTGCGGGCGCAGCCGCTGCATCACGTCGTCGCTGACATCCAGCCCCGATGACAGGGCGAACAGCCGCCCGCGCGTATCGACATCGCGCTTGGTCAGTACCGCACCATTCACTGTGGCGATGATGGCGTCCTGATCTTCCGCCGCCTGCGCCTGCTGGGCAATGGCGCGGGCCGTGCGGGCACCGGCCGCCTGTTCGTGGCCCACCAGCGCCACACATGCCAGCAGGGTTGCCGCAAGGGTGCGGCCCATACGGCCCCGCTGCGATGCGGGGGAGAAAACAGCGCCACGGGCGGTGGGGAAGAAGGACATCCAGCTCGGTCTTTCGCGCATCAGGTCAGCCATTGATACCAAATGTACCGATGGTTTTGAACGTAAGGGAGAACATTACGGTTGAATTGCTCTGTTGGCCACCAATCGTGGTGTATTGCTTGAGATACATGACATCCAGCCCGAAACAGTCATTCTGGTAACCTGCGTCACCACCCACCGCGACGCTTTCCTTGCGCGACAGGCTGCGGCGCAGGTAGGCGGCAATGTGCCAGTTGTCCCAGTTGGACGCAGCCCCCACCGTCAGTTCGCTGACGGGTTTGTAATAAACGTTAGGCGCCGCCTGGGCGTAAGGACGCTGGGCATAATAATAATAGGGCGTGACCGGTTCGAACAGATAGCCGCCCGTAACACGGAAATGGCTGAAACCCGCACTGCCCAGCGCATCAGCGAAATCGACCTTGCCGCCATAGGGGTCAAGCCGCATCTTGCCATCAAAATCAAAGAACTGGTTGGGTATGATATGCGTGCCCATCACCACATCCGACAGATGATGGTTCAGACCGGAATAGGGGATGCGGTTGTGGTCGATATGTTCCTGGAAGCTTTCACCGATCAGCACATCGATCTGGTGGCCGTTCCATGTCCAGTTGTTATGCAGCCCGACATTGGCGCGCAGGCCGCCATCCAGCCGGTCCGTGCCGGCATAGCGGTTGAGCGAGAACAGCGTGGAATCCGTGAATTCATACGACAGGCTGTCTTCGTTGGGAATGTTGCGCGACGTACTGTTACCCGTATTGGGGGCGGCCAGGAACTGCACGATGGGTTCAAGGATCTGGGTGCCGGTATTGTGGTTGAAGCTGCGCAGGAAGGGCCAGTTCATCTTCAGGCCCACGGTGGGCAGCACCTGTCCCTCCACCTGTGCGCGGGTGGTCCGGGCGTAATTGGGCTGCTGGTTCAGTTCGGTCGCGCGATGGATGGCCGATTCAACATGCAGGGTCAGGTTCCATATCTGTCCCAGCGAGTTGTGGAACGGCCGGTCCCAGTTGAGCGAAAGCTGACCGCGCTGGTCCGATGTCCCGTTTTCACGATAGACGTAGAAATCCGTCGTATCGAGGCTGAACCGCCCGCCCAGTGAATCCGGCTGGCCAAAATAGCTGTAGGTGTAGCGCGGCAGCACCCACGGCAGGTCCTGGTTGTGGATGACGCCCTGGTTCATGCCCTGGTAGCCTTCGGCATCAAGGCGTGAATACGATCCCGTGCCGAACCCTTCCAGGTAGACGTTGGAATTGAGCGTATCCTGTCCATACCCGCTGACGCGGTAGTCACGCATGAAGTTGGGTGAACTGGCCCAGCGTATGTTCGCACCCGCCCGCCACGTCTTGTTGATCGAGATCTGGCCGTTGGCGAAGATATAGCCCTGTATGCCGTGGTTGTTCGAACTGTCCACCTCCTGCCCGAAGGTGTTGACGTAATCGGTGTCACGATGGGTATCGTACGCGATGCCGCCGGTCAGGTTCAGGCGCGCATTGCTGAAATAGCGGCGGTAGTTCGCCGTAAGCTCAGGCCCCGTCCGGGTGGAGAACAGCCCCTGCAGCGTGACATCCGACTGGCGGTCAATGACCCAGTAATAGGGAATGGTGACATACGTGCCCAGGTAACGGTCATGCGGGGTGAAGCCGGGGGTCAGGAAGCCGCTCTGCCGCCGGACTGACGGGTCGGTCATCGAGAACGCGGGCAGGTAGAAAACCGGCACCCCGAAAAAGTCCACGAACGCGTCACGGAATTCCAGCCGCTTGTGCTGCATGTCATGCGTGGCGTCATAGGCGCGCAGCTGCCAGAATGGCGCGCGTTCAGGGTGGCGGGCGCATATTTCACACGCTGTATAGACCACGCGCGTCAGGTCGTTGACCTTGGCGCCGGTGCGGCGCATGCCGTTTGCGGCCATGCGCGCATTGTCCTGCATGCGGACATACAGGCGGGTCATGATGCCGTCGCGCATGCCGTTGCTCAGTTCGGCATATTCGGTAAACAGCACCGTGCCGTCGGGTTCCACCATGGCCACGTTGCCACGGGCCGAGGCTATGCCCGTATTGCGGTCATACACAACCTTGTCGGCGCGCATGATCTGGTCATTCTGCCATAGCTGGACATTGCCGGTCCATGTCGCGATGCCGTTGCGGCTGTCATAGGCGACATGGTCGGCCTGGAACGTCATCGGGTCTGTATTGGAAACCGTGCCGGAAAAGCTGACGGGCGCCTGTGGCTGGCTCTTGGGGGCATGGATGGGCCTGCTGCGCCTGGGACCGTCGGGCGGCGTGTCCGCATGGGCCGTGCCGGACATCTGCGCGCACATCATCCCCCCCAGCATGGTGGCCGAAAGCAGAAACCCACGCGGAAACTGCCGCAGAACGGCAGAAAGCCGTGGCGGTGACGGCGCGCGCGTGAAGGGGGTGGGACGGTCCATTAACCGTCCTCTAGATGAAGAAGCAGCGTGACTGCAAGACAAAGCCCGGCCCCGGTGGGGGCCCATGCAGCAAGAAGGGGCGGCAATGTGCCCGTTTCACCAAACTGGGCGGCGATTTTCGACAGCGCAAACAGGGCAAAACCGGCTGCAACCCCGAAGCTTATCATGCGTATGACCCCGCCACGTCGTGCGGGCCGCATGGAAAATCCCGCCGCCACCAGGGCCATGGTGCCTGACAGGACCGGCAGCGTAAGCAGGGTCTGGAAATGCAGCCGGTGGCGGATGGTGGAAAAGCCCGAGCGTTTCAGCTGCCGGATGAAACCTGGCAGCGCCCAGACCGACAATGTGTCGGGGGAGGCAAAACTTTCCTCCACCCCCGCCAGCGTCAGGTCGGCATGAAGTGTCATTTCGCCCATATCGACGGGCAGTTCATCGGGGCGTAGCTGGCGGGCGGAATCAAGGACCCAGCGCTCCTTGCCCAGATATCCGCTCCGGGCTTCGATGCGGGTCAGCAGGTTATCATCAGGGCCAAGCCGGAAAATGGTGATGTCGCGGATATGCAGCACGCTGCCCGTCAGCTTGACATGGCGCGCGTGGATGATGTCCACCCCATGGTCCACCAGCCCGTTATCCCCCTGCCGCAACCACAGTGTGCCCCCGCTCAGGTTGAGTGACTTGCCGTTGTTGTCGCGCAGGTACTGGCGGTCCAGCATTTCCGCCCGCCGGTACATGACCGATGAAAGAGGGGAGATGCAGGTGGTGGCCACCGTCCCGATCAGCACGGCGCACGTGACCGGCCCCGCCAGGAACTGCCACGCCGAAATGCCCGCCGCCCGCGCCACCACCAGTTCCGATGAACGCGCCAGCCGCCAGAAACATATGATCCCGCCCAGCAGGATGCCGAAGGGCAGGATTTCAAGACAGGCGAAGGGGATGTGCAGGAAGGCGATCTGACTGACCAGCGAGGTCGGCACGCTGGGACGCGTGGAAACCCGGCGCAACAGGTCGATGAAGTCGAACATGGTGATCAGCCCGGTCAGGAAGGCGATCACCGACAGCGTGGCATAGGTGAATTGCCGGGCGATGTACAGCGACAGCGTGAAGGCAAGCTTCATGGGCGCGTGCCGCCCGCGACTGCCCGGGCTTCACGGTCGGCGCGCAGTTCGGGCCAGAACAGGATGACCGCGCAGATCACGCCCGGCCCGATCGTGCAGACCCACATGAGCGGCATGAGCTGCAGGTTGCGCGACGCGAGGTTCTGCACCAGCAGCGTCAGCGCCTGCACCGCGACCACGGTCAGTATGGCCAGCACCGGACGCAGTATGCTGGCCTGCCGGGAATAACTGCCGCCCATCGCCCCCACCAGCCCGATCATGGCAAAGGAAAAGGCGCAGAAGGGGGTGCTGAGCCTGCGCCACGCCTCGATGAACATCTTGCTTTCATCCCGGCGCGAATACAGTCGCATGTCAGGGTGAAGCAGTTGCGAGATTGGCAGTTCATTGGCATCGGGCAGGCGTGTATGCGCGGAGTGCGGGCTGGACAGGTCGATCGTGTTGCGGGTGAAGGTCAGCACGTTCAGCCGCCCGGTATGGCTGTCGATTTCCTGCCGTGACCCGTTGAACAGCACCACACGCGGCTGGTCATTCATGATGACCAGATTGCCTTCTTCCGCCAGTATGGTGGCTTCCGCGCCGGGGGTGCGGTCGTCTTCCACCATGATGCCGTGCAGCGTGCCATCCTTGTCTCTTGCGCGGATATACACGGTCATGTTGTCCGATACCTGCGTGAACACCCCGTCCTGCACCAGGAAGGCGGCCATGCGGTTGCGGATCTGGAATTCGTACTGGCGGAAGGCATGGTATGAAACCGGCACGATCCATACATTCAGCACCAGGCATGCCGCCGTTGCGATGGCGGCGCAGGCCAGTCCCGGTCGCGCCATCATGGCGGGCGACAGCCCGGCTGCCTGCATGACCGTCAGTTCCCGGTCGGTGCCAAGGCGTTGGTAGATGAACTGCACCACCACAAACGTGGTGATGGGCAGGATGACCGCGATGAAGGAGGGGATCAGCAGGCTGGTCAGTTCCAGAAACACGCGTAGCGACAGCCCACGGCCCACCACCAGTGATACGAAGTGCAGGGACTGGGTCAGCCAGATCAGCGTCACCAGCGCGCCCGTGGTCGCGACCAGCGCCAGTAGAAGCTGGCGCAGCATGTAGCTGTCCAGAATCGACAGGCGCGGCGCAAGGCGGTCAGGGACGGGACGGACGGCGGGCATGCCCCTGTCTACCCCTGTTCCCGCCGGTGCAAAAGGGGTGATCCCTTCATGCATTGGGGTTGGCCCCGGCCTTCAGTCCGCCGCGCGGATGGCGGCGGCCTCATGTCCCCGGTGCGACGGGCGGCAGGACCTTGCCGGGGTTCATGAGGTTTTTCGGGTCAAGGGCGGCCTTGATGTGGCGCATGGCCGCCAGTTCCGCACCACCACGCCATGACGGCATCATGTAGGGCTTGAGCTGACCCACCCCGTGCTCGGCCGAGAACGAACCATCAAGCTCCTTCACGATCGTCGCCACCGTATCCATGATGTCATGGCTGCGGGCCAGGAAGGCGTCTGGCGCCATGCCTTCGGGCTGGACCAGATTGAAGTGGATGTTGCCGTCACCCATGTGGCCGAACGGGGCAGGGCGGATGCCGGGGATCAGCTTTTCGCATGCGGCGCTGGCGCGCTCGATCAGTTCGGGCACGTGGGTCACGGGCACCGACACGTCGTTCTTGACGCTCGCACCCGCGCGGCGCTGGGCTTCGGCATGTTCTTCACGCAGTTTCCACAGGCCCGTGCGCTGGCCCTCGCTTTCGGCTATGACGGCGTCGGTGATGATGCCTTCCTCCAGCGCGTCCCCCAGCACGTCCTCGGCATATTCGCGCAGGTCGGCATCGGGGCGTGGGGTCGCCAGTTCCAGCAGCACGTAGGCGGGTGCCCGTTCCCCCAGCGGCAGGGTCGTGCCGGGGATCAGGTCGATCACCATGTCCATGCCCGTGCCGGACATGAACTCGAACGCCTGCAGCAGCGCCGGGTCGCGCGCGCGCAGAAGACCCAGCAGCTTCAGCGCGGCTTCGGCGTCGTCCACCGCGCACAGGGCGGCTTCGATCGCGCGCGGCTGCGGGTGCAACTGCATGATGGCCGTGGTGATGAACCCCAGTGTGCCTTCGGACCCGATCAGAAGCTGGCGCAGGGCATAACCCGTATTGTCCTTGCGCAGGCGGCGCAGGCCATGGAACACCCCGCCATCGGGCATGACCGCTTCCAGCCCCAGCACCAGTTCACGTGCATTGCCGTAGCGCAGGGTGTTGTTGCCGCCTGCGTTTGTCGCCAGCACGCCGCCAATCTGCGCCGACCCTTCGGACGAGATGGACAGCGGCAGCATGAACCCGGCCTCCTTTGCCGCGTCCTGTGCCGCCTTCAGCGTGACGCCGGCCTCGATTTCCATGGTCAGGTCATGGGGATCGATGTTGCGGATACGGTTCATGCGCGACAGGCAGATGACGACTTCACGCCCGCTGCCATCCGGCGTGGCACCCCCCACCATGCTGGTGTTGCCCCCCTGCGGCACCATGGGCACGTCATGTTCGTTACAGAACTGCACAAGTCGTGACAGTTCTTCCGTGCTGGCGGGACGCAGTACCGCCAGCGCGCGGCCATGATACAGGTTGCGCCAGTCGGTGCAGTAGGATGCGGTATCGGTTTCATCCGTAATCACGCCCACCGGCCCCAGCATGTCGGTAAAACGGGCAATCAGGTCCTGCCGTGCCGGTGCGGTGGGGGGGGAGACGGTCATGACGGCATATTTCCTGCAAGAAGGGGGTGGGAGGGCGGCATGAGCCACGCCTGCCCGTGATGATGGACCGGCGGATAGGTGGCGCTGGCCTGCGCCGGGCTGCCGGACATGAACAGGTGCCACGTTTCGGTCAGGGCGAAGCCGGTCAGGGCACCCACCGCCGCCGCCACAAGCAGGCCCGAACGGCGTGGGGGGGGGCGGTGGGACTGCACGGCCGACGACAGGGCGGCCTGTGTTTCGGCACGGGCCTGCCGTGTCAGGTTCAGTTCCGAACGCAGCGCTTCGTTATTCACCTTCAGGTCGCGTATTTCCGTGTCCAGCCTGCGGATGCTTTCCGTCAGCTGGGAAATGCGCTGGTGCGACTCCTGAATCTCTTTCGCGGCCGCCGCACTGGCTTTCGTGGCGCGGGGGGCGCGTGGCTTTGCCGGTGCCTTTTTCGGGGGATTGGGGGCAATGGCGGCAAACAGGTTTTTCAGCGCGCCACCCGTCACCTGGTTTTTCCTGGCCCGGGAGCGGATGGCGGCCAGCGCGTTTTCCGACTGGCCTGCATGGTCTTCCAGTACGAGTGCAAGGATATCCGAAAGGATTTTCAGTTCCTTGGGGTCGATTGTGTCGCTCATTTCAGGGGCACCGGGGTCGGATCATGCGGTTGAAACTATTATGCTCGCGGGCTGGCCGCACGGATCAGGCGGTCACGGATCGCACGGCCCAGCCCATGACCGGGCACATGCTGCACCGCAATCCTGACCAGTCCCCGGCGGTGACCCTCCATATCAAGAAACCGCAGCCCCGCGAAGAGGCGCGCTGCCGCTTCGTGCAAATCACCCGCTTCACTCAGGTTCCACACCAGCGCGCTGCCGGGCAGCGGGGGACCGAATGCCAGCAGGGCCTCATCGGGGGCCACGGCCGTTGCCTCCAGCCGTACCGGCAGGCCGGGCGCGTAATGCGATGAAAGCTGGCCGGGGGCAGCGGGGCGGACATCGTTGCGGCCCGTGGGCAGGGCCAGTGGCATACCGCATGCGTCTTCCAGCGCTTCCAGCGTGATGCCGCCGGGGCGCAGCAGGACAGGGATGTCACCGCCAAGGTCGATGATTGTGCTCTCCACGCCAATGCTGCATGGCCCGCAGTCAAGGACCGCGTCAATGCGGCCATCCAGCCCCGCCAGCACATGCTGCGCGTCGGACGGGCTGACCCGGCCAGACGGGTTGGCCGAAGGGGCCACGACCGGAAACCCGCATGCCGCCAGCAGGGCCTGCGTGGTGGTCCCCGCCGGGACCCGCACGGCAGCGGTGGGCAGGCCCGCGGTCGCGATGGGGGAAATGCCGCAATGCGCGGCACGTGGCAGCACCATGGTCAGCGGCCCGGGCCAGAACCGTTCAGCCAGCCTGCGTGCAAGCGTGCTGGCCTGCACCTGCGCGAAAGCTGCCTCCCCATTTGCAAAATGGCTGATCAGCGGGTTGATGCCCGGCCGTCCCTTGGCCGTATAGATGGCGGCGACGGCATCATCATTGCCCGCATCCGCCCCAAGGCCGTAAACCGTTTCCGTCCCGAAGGCGACCAGGCCGCCCGCGCGCAGGATGGTGGCGGCGGTGGCGATCCCCTGCGGGTCGTTATGCAGCAGGCGTGTGTGCATGGGCGCGCGTCAGGCCGCGCCGCGACACAGGAAATGCGGGTTACGGAAGCCGGGCTTGCCATAGCCCAGCACCTTGCCATCTGGCGTGGTGATGGACCCGCCCGCGGCTTCGACAACGGCCTGCGGGGCGGCGGTGTCCCATTCCATGGTGGTGCCAAGGCGGGGATAAAGGTCGGCCACCCCTTCGGCCACGCGGATGAACTTGGCCGCAGACCCGATATTGCCCAGATGGGCAATTGTATGCCCGCCCAGGAATTCCTTCAGGCGCGGATCATCGGCATAATGGCGCGACGCCAGCACGGTCAGCCCTTCCGCAGGGGGCGTGCGGACATGGATGGCCTGCGTGCCGTGGGCATCGATGCGAAACGCCCCGCGTCCGGCACCCGCGCCATAAAGCTGGTGATAGGCCGGAAGGGCCACGGCCCCCAGCACCGGGCGGCCGTCGCGCACCAGACCGATATTGACGGTGAAATCGTCGCGCCCGGCGGCGAATTCCCGCGTGCCATCCAGCGGGTCCACCAGCCAGAACTCTGATCCGGTATCGGTCATGATGCCAGCCGCGACTTCTTCTTCCGCCACGACGGGAATGGCGGGGGCGTGGGCGCGCAGCCCCGCAAGGATATGTTTTTCCGCTGCGTGGTCGGCTTCGGTCACGGGGGAACTGTCGGTCTTGACCCTGGTCGCGAACCCGCGTGCGCGGATGGCGCGGATCAGTTCGGCGGCCTCATCGGCAAGGCGCAGGGCCAGATCCAGAAGGAATCCGTCCTCATATGCTGGCATGGATGGCGTATTCATGCTGTTCGCATTAGCTTACTCACGGCGCGCCGTCATGCCCTTATCGGTGCCGATGGCCCCGGACAGGGGTGTACCGGTCCGGGGCGCGGCGTGCTGGCACGGGAATTTATCCTGCCTGCCCAACACCTTCGTAGCGGAGCACCGTGACCCATATGCCCGATATCGCCTTTTCCGATGCAAGCCTGCCCACCAGTGGCACCATTGCCATCCTTGCCGCCCCCGGCGCACCCGCGGGGGCCTTCGCTGCGCTGGACGCGGCGGTGGGTGGCGCGCTGACCCGTGCGGCGAAGGCCGCAAGATTCGGCTTCGATGCGGCAAAAACCTGCGTCGTGCTCGCACCCGGCGCGGGATATGATCGCGTGATCATGGTGGGGCTGGGCAATGTGGCCGCACTTGACGCCACCGTGGCCGAACGGGCGGGCGTCGCGGCCGCGCGCGCCCTGTCCGATGCGGGAGCCACCGGCGTGGTCGTGGCGGATACGGTTGCCCCCGACCTTGCGGCCCACGTGGCGCTGGGCATCGTGCTGGGCAGCTACCGTTTCGATTCGTACCGCACCCAGCCGCGCAAGGGCGAGGCGGGGCCGCTGGTGAACGTGACCGTGGCCTGTGCAGACTCGGCGCACGCCAGCACGGCATGGCAGCCGCTTGCGGCAGTGGCGCGTGGCGTGTGCCTGTGCCGTGATCTTGTATCCGAACCCGCGAACATGCTGCGTCCGCCCGAATTCGAACAGCGCATCCTTGCCCTGCGTGACCTGGGCATCGAAGTCGAGGTGCTGGATCGCGACGCCATGCACAGGCTGGGCTTCGGCGCGCTGCTGGGGGTGGCGCAGGGCAGCGATGCGCCGCCGCGTACGGTCATCATGCGCTGGAATGGCGGTGCGGAGGGGGATGCTCCGGTGGCCTTCGTCGGCAAGGGCGTGACCTTTGATTCGGGCGGCATCTCGATCAAGCCCGCCGCTGGCATGGACGAAATGAAGACCGATATGGCCGGTGCCGCCGCCGTGGTCGGCACCATGGCGGCGCTGGCGGGGCGCAAGGCGAAGGTGAACGCCATCGGTGTCGTGGGACTGGTGGAAAACATGCTGTCAGGCAACGCGCAGCGTCCGGGCGATATCGTGCGCACGGCGGCGGGCCAGACGGTGGAAGTGCTGAATACCGATGCCGAAGGCCGCCTCGTGCTGGCAGATGTGCTGTGGTACACGCAGGATCGTTTCAAGCCGCGTTTCATGGTCAATCTCGCCACCCTGACCGGGGCGATCGTGGTCAGCCTGGGTATCGAACGCGCGGGCCTGTTTTCCAACAGTGACGAACTGGCGGGCCACCTGTCGGCCACGGGTGAAAAGACCGGCGAGAAGCTGTGGCGCATGCCCATGGACGCCGCCTACCTTGAACTGCTGCGTTCGGATATCGCGGACCTCAAGAACATCGGCGGTCGTCCCGGCGGCTCGATCACGGCGGCCAAGTTCCTTGAATGCTTCGTGAACGACGTGCCGTGGGCGCATCTGGACATCGCGGGCACGGCGTTTACATCCAAGGCGACATCGCATGCGCCCAAGGGGGCGACCGGCTTTGGTGTGCGCCTGCTCGATCGCATGGTCGGCACGTATTACGAGGGGTAATGCCTGCCCCGCGCGGCAGGCCGGATCGGAACGGGGAACTCCATGGCGCAGATCGGCTTCTATCACCTGACGCGTTCACCGGCGCTGGCAGTCCTGCCTGCGCTGCTGGGCCGTACGCTGGCGGCGGGAAAGAGGGCGGTGGTCCGCTGTGCCACAGCGGAACGGGTGCAGGAGCTTGATGAAGGGCTGTGGCGGGCGACCGATCCGCTATGGCTTCCCCATGGCACGCAGGCCATGGGGCATGGGCCCTGGCAGCCGATCTGGCTGACGGAAGGCGCGGATGTACCCAATGGTGCGACCTTCGCCTTCCTGCTTGACGGGGTGGAAGCGCCCGACCTTTCCCCTTTCGAACGGGTGTTTGACCTGTTTGACGGCCATGATGAAACCGCCGTCACTGCCGCGCGCAAACGCTGGGCGGCATGGCGTGATGGTGGCCATGAACTGAGCTACTGGCAACAGCAGCCCAAAGGCTGGGCGCGTCGCAAATAGTCACCACCGTACCACGGCGGTGACGGGATGGACGAAAGGCAGGTTGCGCAATGAAGACGGTTACTTTCCCCAATGGCACCACGGTGCCCGCGCTGGGCATGGGCACATGGAACATGGGGGACAGCGACAGCCGCCGCGCGGATGAGATAAAGAGCATCCACGCAGGCCTCGACGCGGGTATCCGTGTTGTGGACACGGCGGAAATGTATGGCTCCGGCCGTTCCGAAAAACTGGTGGGCGAGGCGATCAGGGGGCGACGCGATGATGTGTTCCTTGTCAGCAAGGTTGTCCCTTCCAACGCATCGCGCAATGGCGTGCGCAGGGCATGCGCCGCGTCACTGAAGCGGCTGGGTACCGATTATCTTGACCTGTACCTGCTGCACTGGCCCGGCAGCGTGCCGCTGGAGGAAACGCTGGCCGGATTCGATGACCTGGTTGACGCGGGCATGATCCGTAGCTGGGGTGTCTCCAACTTCGATGCCGATGGCATGCGTGAGGTCGAAAGCATACCGGCCAGTACGCCGTGTGCCGCCAATCAGGTGCTGTACAGCCTGGATTACCGCGGGGTGGAATTCGACCTGCTGCAACGCGACCGCGATGCGGGCATCGTGACCATGGCCTATTCCCCGCTGGGGCAGGGCGGTGACCTGCTGCGCGCGCCTGTGCTCAGGCATATCGCGCAGCGGCACACGACATCTCTTGGGCCTGCCACAACGGCGCAGATCGCGCTGGCATGGGTGCTGCGGCAGGAAAATGTGCTGGCCATTCCCAAGGCGGGCAGCCCGCGTCACCAGCACGAAAACCTTGCCGCGACCGAGATCACCTTGACGCGCGATGATCTGGCGCAGATTGATGAAGCCATAGCGCCGCCGCGCCGCAAGGAGCCGCTGGCCATGATCTGACCCGCCCGGCCTTCCGGGCGGCATTCGGGAGGGCTGTCATCATTCCTGTCATCCTTGTCGTAACCGTAATGCTGGTGGGGATGGCATGTGCCCTGCCGGCCTGCTGGTCACGGTCGGCTGCGGGAATGGTGCCCGCCTTGCGCTGCGGATGGCTGGCCATATGCGTCATGGCCGTCCTGTCCTGCCTTGGGGTCGTGCTGCCAGGCGGGATCGTGGCATGGGCCGGTTTTTCTGGTAATGCGCGCGATGTCGCCCTGCTGGTGCCGCTGGGCATTGTGGGGTTTGCCGCATCCGGCGGGTGTGACCTCGCGGCCTGTGGCGGGGCGGCGCTTGCGGTGATTGGCGGGCCGGTCCTGTCCTGTATGGGGGCGGGATGGATACTGGTCGCGCGTGCGCATGGCCCACATAACGATATTCTGCGCATGGACGTGCGACAGGCGCCTGATCTGATTGCGCTGCTGCTTATGGCGGCGGTGCTGGTGTTCCCGGCCCATGCGGGCTGGCTGCTGCCCGGCCTGTGCTGGCTGGCCACGCGCGGGCTGCTGGGGCTTTCCTTTTCCCCGCGTGTGGCACCGCGTGGCCTGCACCCTTTCCACATGACCGATATCGCCGCGATGGTCGCCGCCATGGCGTTGTGGGGGCACCTGCCTGCTGGCGGCATGGTGGCGGACATGCGCTGGGGTGGCATGCTGATCGTGGCAGGCTGTCTGTTATACATGACGGCATCGTGGCGGGCGCTGTGCGCGGGTGACGGGCGCAGGGTCATGACGGGCCTGCTGGGGGGTACGGGCGCGCTGGTGATCGTGCTGGCGGGGCTGGGCCTGCTGGCCCGCGCTGATGACCTGCCAGCCATGGCCACATGCGCGGGCCGCACGTCCATGCTGGTCGTGGGCACGCTGCTGACATGGGTGTTCATGGCCCGCGCCATTGATGTGATGGAGCGTGAGGCCGGTGCTCTCGTACTATGCCGCCTGGGGGGGCTGGGTGTGCTGATGCCGCGCCTGTCGGCCCTGTTTTCCATCGGCCTGCTGGCGGAAAGCGGGCTGCCGCCGTTGCTGGGTTTTTCCCTTATCTGGATGCTGCTGCACCTGCTGGCGGCCATGCCGCGCGGCGGTGGACTGGGGGCGGACCTCCCGCTGCTGCTTGCACTTGTGGCGCTGGGGGCAGGGTGGGCGATACGCATGCTTGCACTCGTGCGGATTGTCGCGGTCATGCTGTGTGGCAGGCCACGCACGCCACGTGGGGCCGGGGCGTCCGATCCGCCGGGGCGGGAAATGGTCACCCTGCTGCTGGCTGTGCTGCCGGTGCTGTGTGCCTCCATCTGGCCGGGATACTGGCTCGGGCTGGTGGCAGGACATGGTTCGGGTGGGGTTACGTGGCCGATGATGAATACGATCGCACTGGCGTCGCCCGATGGGGCGGCGGTTCTGCATCCCGCGCGGCTTTGCCTGCTGGTGGCGGTGGTGGGGGGCATGGTTGTGTTGCTGCGGCGCATGGCCTGCCCCACGCCTGCCCGTCAGGTCGCGGGCTGGCAGCAGGGCGCGCCCCCCGTGCCGCCGTGGATGGTGTTTGGCGATCCGCTGACGCAGGTGGGGCCGGGTAATCCCGCGCGCATGCTGCTGGATATGGTGGTGATGCCTGCAGCACGCAGGCGGTTGCTGCGTGATTACGTGCGCCTGCGACGGTGGATGGGGCAGCCATGGCCCGCGCTGGCGCGGTATGCTGGTGATGTGCTGCGGGGTAGCGTCATGGTGTCCGCGCCGGTGGTGGTGGCCATGGCGTGCATGGCGGCGCTGATATTCATCGCGTGGCATGGGTAAGGCTGCATGATGACATCACCTGTCCTTGCCGCGCGGATGCAGGCCCTGCTGCTTGCAGGCTGTCACATGGCGCTGGTCATGGTGACGGTGCCGGTATGGATTGGCCTCTTGCGCTGGATGGCCACCATGATGGAAGGCGAACGCCGCCTGCCGGACCCCACCGCGCACTGGCGCACCCTGCTGCATGCATGGCGGCAGGTGGGTGTGCGTTCGGCGGCTGGCGCGCAGGTCACGGCGGTCGCACCCTGGCTGGCGCTGGCGGCGGGCATGATGGCGGCGTTGCTGGTGCCGTCCTTTGCCACCGGCATGCCCGGTGGCGACCTGTCGGATGTACTGGTTATCGGCGGGTTGCTGGAAATGGCCTTCCTTGCGCTGGTGGTGGCCGCCCTTGCGCCGGGTCTTGCGCGGCCGGGCCATACGGGACTGCGGGTCGTGGCGGGTGGCATCATGATCCAGCCGGTCATGCTGCTGGCATGCGGCGTGCTGGGCATGTGCCTGCCCGATGGCACGCTGGCGGGACTGGTGCGGCAGGCGCATGTGGCGGACATGAACCTTGTGCGCGCGCCGCTGGCGCTGCTTGCCGGTGCACTGGTCGTGGCGGGGGTGGGGGAAGGTGACGGTACGACGTCACGGCTGTCCGCAGCCATGCTGGAGGACCTTGCCGGTCCCGACCGCGCCGTGGCCCAGTATGCGCGTGACCTGCTGGCGGTGGTGTGGATGATGCTGGCGCGTGACCTGATCTGGCCTGAAGGGATTGTGGAACCTGACATCCTGTCGCGTTCATGGGTGCTGGTGCCCATGCTGGTGGCGGTCGCGTTGTGGGTGGCGCATATGCTGCTGGCCTGCGGCTGTGTCGCGGCGATACGGGTTTTCGTGGTGTCGGGACAGCGGCATGCGGGCTGGCGGGCGGGACTGGCGCTGTTATGCGCCGTCATGGCCGGGGTGCTGCTGTTTGCCGGTCGGGGGATAAGCTGACCATGCTTGTGTTGCTGTTCGGTGTTCTGGTCATTCTTTCGCTTTCGACTTCGGGGGGACGGGGTGGTGGCCCGGTCTGGCATGGGGCGTGCATGGCCGCATGCGTATGCCTGTCGCGCTGGGGGCACGAACAGGTCGGGCTGGCCTGCGTGATGGCGGTGGGGCTGGCGGGACTGCTTGGGTTGCTGGGCGTGCAGATGCTGCATATCCCCGCAGGGGAGCGTGAGCGCAGTGGCCTGCGCCTTGCTGGTGGGCTGGCCTGTATCGCGGTGCTGGCGCAGGTCATCATGCAGGGACCGCAGGTGGGCATGACGGCGCGCCTTATGGGCATGACGGGGCTGGCCGCCACCCTGTGTGGCGTGTGGGGGGCATGTATCGCCCGTGGGCCTGTCGCGCTGTGCGCGGGGCTTGCCTGTGGGCTGGATGGCGTCATGCTGCTGGCGGCACGGGTGGATGACAGGCTGGTCATGGCGGAGGTGATTGTCGTGGCGATTGGCCTGAATATCCTGCTGGCTGCATGTCCCCGGTCGCATGGGGGGGGTAAGGCATGATGATGCTGCCGCTTTATGCCAGCCTGCTGGGGGGCTGGATGGTGCTGGCCCTGACCGCCCTGCTGGTAACGGGCGGGACGCTGGCGCTGCGTGGGTTGCTGGCGGTGCTGCTGCTGATCCTGTGTGGCGCGGGAAGCGCGCATTTCCCCGATATGGCGCGGATCATGACGGGATGTGGTCCTGCGCTGGCATTATGCGTGTGGGTTTTCATGCAGCGTCCTGCGCAGGCAACCGCCCCGCGTGGGGCTGGCGTGCTGCCCTTTTTCCTGTCGGGCATCGCGGCCCTGGCCATTGCGTTCGGGCGGTGTGACCTGCTTGGGGTGTTCCTTGGCTGTGGTCTTGTGGCCCGGCTTGGGCTGGCGATCGGGCCGCGTGGGCTGGACCGGGACGGATGGCAGGTGCTGCGCATGGGACTGGGTGGCCTGCTTGTGGCGCAGGGTGGCCTGTTCGTACTGCAGGCGGGCTGGGGACACATGCAGGACCAGGCCGCGGCGATCCTGCTGGTGGGCGGGCTGCTGCTGGCCTGTGGCGTTCCTGGCCGTCCGGGACCGGTTGTTGCGCCCGGATGGAACATGGAAATACTGGCCGTGCTGCCGGTTGTCGCGCGGGCGGCAGATGTCTGGCCGGTGCTGCTGCCGGTCCTGACCTTCATGGGGTGCGTGTGCCTGTCATGGGCTGTTCTGTCGCGGCGGGGACGATCGTTCCCGGGGGACTACTGGACTGGGTGGGCCGTGCTGGCCGCGGGCCTGCCGGATGGTGTCATGGGGGGGCTGCCGCTTGCAGCCTGCCTGCTGGTCATGGCCTGTGTGACACCGTCGGGCGGGCGGCTGTCGGGATCCATGCTATGGCCGCCCTCCCTGCCCGGCATGGCGGCCGTGCTGGTACTCGTGGGGGAAATGGGTGAAATGCCCCCCGTGGCGCTGCTGGCTGGTGCCAGCCTGTGGCCGGTGATGGCGGAACGCACGGGGGCAGGGCATGGCGTGGCATCATGGGCGCAGGCGGCGTTGTTGATGGCCATCGGATGCATGGTGCTCGCCAGTGCTGCGTATTACCAGATGGGGGGAGGATCGTGGTGACGCAGGTGGCGGACCTGATCCGCAGGGGGATGCCTGCGAACTGTAACGGACGGTTCGTTCTGGATGAGGGGGAATGGCGTGACATGGTGGCGGCCCTGTCCCATTCCACCCTGCCACTTCTTGGCCTGTGGTCGGACGGGATGCAGGTGCATGCCCTGTTCATGGAGCAAACGCGCCCCCTGCTGGCCAGTGTCGCGGTAACGGATGGGCGCTACCTTGCCCTGTCCCCCGTGCGGGCCGGGGCCAGTGCGTCTGAACGCATCATTCAGGATCTGTGGGGGATCGAGGCCATGGGGGCTACAGGCTGCGCCCCATGGCTGGATCAGGGGCAATGGCCGGTGACATGGCCCCTGCGTGACCGGCCCCCGCCAGCACCTGCCGCGCCTGAGGGAGTGGAATTCACCGATGACGCAACCATGGTGCGGGCAGGTGGAACCGTGTTGGGCTATGGCCCGGCGGAGGGGGATTTCAACGCGCCTTTTCACCTGCGTCTGGGTCTGCCGGGGGAACGGATCATGCAGGTGCGCTCCCGCATGGGCTATGCCCATCGTGGTCTGTGCGCGCGCATGCGTGGCGCAACCGTGGCGCAGGCCACACAGATGGTGGCCCGGATTGACGCCACGGCTACGGTGGCCCACCAGCAGGCATTTGCTGGCGCGCTGGCTGCGATAGGGGGGAATGCTACGGGGGAAATGGGCGACGCGGACCTGTTCGTGGGGGAACTTGGACGTATCGTGACCCATCTGGATACGTTGACGGTCGCAGCTGAACTGCTGGCGGATAGGCGTTTTGCCATGCCTGCCGCAACCCTTGTGGAACGGTTGCGGCAGGCCTGTCGGGATGTGTATGGCAGTCGCCTGCTGTTTGACGTGCTGCCGCCTGTGGGCGGAGTGGAACGGACACTGTCTATTCCTGCAGAACTGCTGGTGGAACTGCGCGATGGCTGCAGGGCCTTGCAGCGTCTGTTCTGGCGGCCGCGTGGCATGGCCATGCAGGCACGGGGGCGGGGTATCCTGTCGGCGGATATCGCCGATTACTGGGGCATTGCCGGATGCGTGGGACGGGCAGGCGGCATTGAATCCGACCTGCGCCCCTATATCTCGCGTGTGCGTCATGGATGGCCGGATGGGTACCACGCAATGGCGGGCGATGTGGCCGCACGGCTTGGCCTGCGTCTGCATGAAGTCGAAACGGCGGTGGAAATGCTGTCCACGCTGGACACGGCGCGGTGCCTGACAGCACCTGTGCCGGGCGATGACTATGGGTCGGGCGAGGGGATCGGTTGTGTTGAAGGACCGACAGGGCCGGTCTGGCACTGGCTGCGGGTTGAAAAGGGCCGGGTGGCAGCATGGTGGTGCGGTGATCCGTCCCTGCTGCTGTTTCAGGCACTGCCGCAGGTATTATCCGGCGCGGTGTATGAGGATGTGCCGCTGATCCTTGCCTCCCTCGGCCTGTCGGCTGCGGCGGCCGACCTGTAGGAAGGGATGATGGCATATCTTGACCTGTTCTGGCCCGAAGGCGCGGTCCTGCCCCGCATGCTGCCGCTGGATATCTTTCATATGGAAACCGGGGGCTGCACCGGCTGCGCGCTTGAACTGCGCAGCCTGTCGCGTGCACTGGTGGAAGGATATTCCGATATCCGTTTCGTCTCCACGCCACGACAGGCCAGCCTGTTGCTGCTGACCGGCAGCCTGACGGTGGAAATGGCTCCGGTCGTGGAACTGGCATGGCAGGCCATGCCCGGTACGCGCCTGCTGGCCGCAGTAGGGGACTGCGCGCTGGATGGGGGCGTGTTTACGCCTGGTTATGCGGTGCTGGGTGGTGTGGGCAGTCGTGCGCGTGTCAGCCTGCTGCTGCCGGGATGCCCGCCGTCGCCTGCGGAAATACTCGACGCCCTGATCCGCTGGCGCATGCAGGGCGAAGGCGGGCTATCTGCGTAATATAAAAAGGATGAAAGTTTTTTGGGTAACGCCTTTTTCAAAAAAGGCGGCACCCATAAACGTTTATCAGCCTGCAGGGGAAGCCACAGGCTGATCGTCACTTTCCTGCAGGGCCTCGGCTTCCCGGCGCAGGCGGTGGAAGCTCCGCCTGCTTATGGGCAGCAGCAGGATGTAGATGATCCCGGCAGCGGCAAGCGCGCCCCATGGTTCGGCCACCAGAACGGCGGCATAGGCCCCCGTACCCAGCATGGTGGGCAGGACCATGGGGGAAGGAACCTTGAAGTTCTTGAATGACCAGACCGGCAGGGTCGAGACAAGCAGGAAGGCCGTGCCGCTAAGTGTCAGTGCGGGCAGCAACGGGTCGCGCGTCAGCTCATACAGCCAGTCACAATGCAGGTGCTGCGCTTCCAGCCCGAGGAAAAGCGGAAACAGTGCAAGCCCGGCACCTGCAGGGGCCGGAACACCGGTAAAGAAGTTGCTGGCGTATTTCGGCTGGTTGGCGTCGTCATCCAGGCTGGCGTTGAAGCGCGCCAGGCGCAATGCCATACAGACCGTGAACATGATGCACGGGATGTAGCCAAAACGGCCCCCTTCATGCAGCGCCCACAGATACAGCACGAAAGCCGGGGCTACGCCAAAGCACAGGAAATCCGACAGGCTGTCGAATTCCGCCCCGAAACGGCTGGTGCCGCGCAGCAGGCGCGCGATCCGTCCATCCAGCCCGTCGATGCAGGCGGCGATGAGCAGGGCGGTCGCGGCGCTGCCAAATCGTCCCTCCAGCCCGAATCGCATGCCCGTCAGGCCCGCGCAAAGGCCCAGCATGGTCATGAGATTGGGAATCATCCGGTTGAACGAAAGCCCCCGGACGCGGGGGCGCTGGCGTTTTTTCAGGCGCCGGGTACGGCGTGCCGGTGTGGTGGGGGTGGTGGCCATACCGGGTTAAAGCCGCGCCATCACGGTTTCGCCACCAATCATGGTCTGCCCGACTTCAACCAGCGGCGTGACATCGGGTGGCAGGTACAGGTCGGTGCGGGAGCCAAAGCGGATCAGGCCGAAACGCTCGCCGGTTTCGTACTGCATGCCTTCTTCGGCATCACACAGGATGCGACGTGCGATCAGGCCCGCGATCTGGACCACGGCGACCTGCCGCCCGTCCTTCAGCGTCACGCGCAGTGCGTTGCGTTCGTTCAGTTCGGACGCCTTGTCCAGGCTGGCGTTCAGGAACTGCCCGGCATGGTAGGCGATCCGTGTCACGGTGCCCGCGACCGGCATGCGGTTTACATGCACATCCAGCACTGACAGGAAGGTTGCCACACGCCAGACCGGGGCGTCACCCATGTCCAGTTCAGGCGGGGGGGGCACTTTCTCGATCGACACGATGTGTCCGTCCGCGGGCGCCACCGCCAGATTTGGTTCGGCTGGCGTGACACGCTCGGGGTCACGGAAGAAATACAGGCAGAAGCCAAAGAACAGGCCACTGCCTGTGCCAAGCCATCTGGTCACCCGGAACGGCAGCAGCCGACCGAGAATGGCCCCGGCCCCCGACGCGAGGAGAAACGGGCGCGCGGCCGGGTGTGGCGGGGCGATGACAAGCTTGAGTGATTGAATCAGCGACATGGATAATGTTCATGAAGATTTCAGTAAAATTGGTCAAGTATCCTGCATGTCACGTGGTTGCCGCCGGGGTGTGGTATTTCGTGAGAAAACCCCTGCCTGACGCAGGCGCAGCCCGGCCGGCACCAGTGTCGCGGGGCGTGCGGGTATGGTTGCGTATATGTCCTTGACCGCTTCTATCATGCAGACGCCGCCCAGCCGGGGGAACAGGTTGCGGCCCGTCCATTCCACCATGCGGACCGGCCCCGCCGGGCATGGGCCGACCGGTGGGACATACAGCGCGTCTTCATGGCGTTGCGCCTGAAAACAGGCATCGGCCAGCCAGCGCGTGATCTGCCGCCGCGAAAATGGCGTGCCCTGCCCGAAGGGGGAGTTATCAGTATGGGCCCATAGCCCCGCCCGGTTGGGCACGACAAGCAGCAGCTGCCCGTCATCCTTCAGGATCTTCCAGACCTGCCGCAGCAGGCTGTTCTTGTCCTCACTGACCTCCAGCGCATGGATCATCACGATGCGGTCGAACTTCAGGTCATCAAATGGCAGGTGCGTGCCGTTTACGATACAGTCCCGCCCGTGCCATGGCAGCGCATCGCGCGTGACATGCGTGTCCAGCCGCGCCGACATGCACGGCCTGTCGGGCCGGTCCCATAATGGCAGGAAGGGCAGCGCGTACCCCAGGCCAAGCGTGTGTCCCTGCGTGCTTTCGGGCCAGAAGGCGGCCATGCGCTGGCACAGCAGGCGCGCGGCCACCTGCCCCCGGCGGGTGGCATAGAAACTTGCGGCGGTGTGTATGTTCGCTGGCATTGGTGCACATTAGCATACCCCGCTGCCCGGGCCATCACGTCATGCCGGGCATTCAGGCCATGCAACGAAAGTGCAGGAGATACAGTCATGACACAGAAACTTGCCATAAAGGCGATTCCTATCCTGTCGGACAATTACGCCTGGTTTGTGCATGATGGCGTAACCGGGGCCGCCGGCATGGTTGATCCGGCGCAGGAAGCCCCCCTGATCGCCGCCATTGATGCGGCGGGAGGCAGGCTGGATCTGATTTTCCTGACCCACCATCATGCCGACCATGTCGCGGCGGCCGACGCCCTGCGGCAGCGTTATGGCGCGAAGATCGTGGGGCCTGTGGCAGAGGCCGCCCGTCTGCCCTGTCTTGATATTGCGGTACGTGACGGGGATGTCGTGGAACTGGGGCAGTCCCGGGCACAGGTCATTGCAACGCCGGGGCATACAGCAGGCGAGGTATCCTATTATTTCCCCGATGGCCCGGCGCTGTTCTGTGGTGATACGCTGTTCAGCATGGGGTGTGGACGACTGTTCGAGGGTACACCCGCCGATATGTTCGCCAGCCTGCAGCGTATCAAGGCCCTGCCGGATGACACGCTGATATGCTGCGGGCATGAATATACCCAGTCCAATGCCCGTTTCGCCCTGCATGTCGATCCGGATAACACCGCGCTGAAGGCACGCGCGGCGCAGGTGGCGGACCTGAGGGGCAGGGGGGCGCCCACGCTGCCGGTTCCCCTGCTGGTGGAACGCCAGACCAATCCCTTCCTGCGTGCGGACGATGTCGCGACCCTTGCACGGTTGCGCAGGGAAAAGGACAGCTTCTGACATACTATGTCATGTTTTGCATGGACAGGGAAACGCAGGTGGTGGCCCCGCGTTTTACATGCAGGAAAACGAAGGTTATGGCGGGATGAAAGGCGCAAATACCCGCCATTCCGTTATGGCCGTAACATGCGGATGAGAAACGGAAACCGGCTGACGGTATTGTTTTCCCATCCGGAATTACAATTAATGATCCGGCTCATGGCCGGACCCTGATATTATGACATAATACGGGTTGTCTGGCGGTATGGATGTCAGGGACCGGCACATTCTGAGGTGCCTCCGCCCTTCGGTCCACGGAGTAAGGCCGGATGCGTTCGAAGGGTGGGCAAATCTGGTCGGGAAATCTATGTCACCGGCCCACCGGCGCAATGTCTGGCCGGGTTGGCCGCCATGTGGTGGGCGGTGTTATGGCCCATCCGGGTGCTCCGTGCCCGATCCATGCGAAAGGAAGGCATTTGTCGGTATCTTCTGTCCCGGTAATCATCAAGAAATACGCCAATCGGCGGCTGTACGATACCGAGCTTTCGGCCTATATCACCCTTGAAAACCTGATGGACATGGTCAAGCAGGACCGTGCCTTTGTCATTCTGGATGCCCGTACGGGCGATGACATAACCCGTGGCGTGCTGGCGCAGGTCATGCTGGAAGAGGAAACCCGTGGCCGGGCCATGCTGCCGGTTGCCTTCCTGCGCCAGCTTATCCGCTGTTATGGGGACAGCAGGCAGGGCGAGGTATCCGATTACCTGGAACGCATGATGACCGAATTCATGGACCGTCAGCCGCCATCCGCGACACCGGATGGGCTGGAGATGCTGGGGCAGGAAAACGCTGCCGTGGTGCGGCAGGCCATGTCCCTGTTTACCTCCCTTTACGCCGTGGAACGGGGCGGGGACCGGACGGTGGAAAACCTGCTGCAGGAAATCATGGATCTGCGTCAGCAGGTGGCGGCGCTACAGAACGGGGATGCGCCCGATGAAAAGGGCAATTCCTGACCATGCCCTGCGGGCGGAACAGTTGGTTGTCCTTCCGCCAGTCCACCGATGGTGATAACCGTCAGGCGGTTCAGGGCGCTGACAATAAAAGTTTTTTGAAGCTATTTTCAAAAAACTTCGAAGAACATAGCCTTTTTGGGGCCTGTTGGGAATTATCTTGAATTAATGATTGCGCCAACGAGATAGATCATGGCTTCGAATGATCTGTCTGTTTTTTCGCTGCGCATGGCGATGCGCTTGAACTCCTTGAGCTTGCAGAAGAAGTTCTCAATGAGATGGCGTGCTTTGAACAGGGCCCCATCGAACGGGCGTCTGTCGAGGCGGTTTTTGCGCTGGGGGATGGCCACGCAGGCCCCTTGCGCGCGTATGGCGTCCACGATCCAGTGGACATCGAAAGCCTTGTCAGCAAGAATTCCTTTAAAATCAGCTGGTTCGAGAAGAGGCGCAACGCCGACCGTATCGTAATGCTGGCCGGGGATAAGCGTGAAGCGGACCAGATTACCCAAGGCGTCGGTCATGGCGATGATCTTCGTTGACCACCCCGTTACACTCCGCCCTATCGCCTGGCTTCGGGTCCCCCTTTTGCGCCTTGGCCGTGGCGGTGAACCCGGACCACCGTACCGTCAATCATCGCGTATTCCATATCGGCATCGTCAGAGACAGCGTCAAAAAGCCGTTTGAAAACACCGGCTTTCATCCAGTCACTGTAGCGCGAATAAACCGAGTTCCAATGTCCGAAATACGTCGGCAGGTCCCGCCACGGACTACCGGTCCGGGCGATCCACAGGACCGCCTCGATGAAGAGGCGGTTATCCTTCCCGCTGCGTCCCTGATCCGTCTTCTTGCCAAGGCACAGCGGTTCCATTTTCGCCCATTGGGCATCCGTCAGTATGAAGCGATCCATATGGTCTTTGAAACACATCATGGCCCTTTAGAAAACTCAATTCCCAACAGCCCCTGAAAAAAGCGATACCCAGGAACCTTTATTTTCAAATAATCTTCAGGCGGGATCGGCAGGCGATGCCTGTGCAGGCACCGGCAGTCCATGGCGGGTACACAACTGCCGCCAGGCCTGACCAATCGTGGGCAGCAGTTGCGCCCGCCGCAGCCCTGCGGGCAGTGGCGCGCCCACAACGATATGGATCGTACCCGGGCGTTTCAGCAAACTGCCGGGTTTCCAGTACAGCCCCGCATCGGTTGCCACGGGAATGACCGGCAGTCCGGTATGGGTAGCAAGGGCCGCAATGCCCGGCTGCAGGCTGATGGGGGCTCCCGGGGCCGTGCGCGTGCCTTCGGGGAAAATGATGATCTGCCGGTTATCGGCCACTGCTGCGTCGGTGGCGGCCAGCAGGGCGCGCAGCGCCTTTGCCTTGCCATCGCGGTCCACCGGGATCATGCCGCTCAGCCGCAGCATGGGGCCAACCAGCGGTATGCGCTCAAGTTCGCGTTTCATGACATAGGTCGGGCGGGGTACAAGGTTCATCCAGACCAGTGTGTCGAATTCGGACTGGTGCTGGCACGCCAGCAGGCACGGCCCGGCAGGTATGTGCTCCATGCCGCTGACCTGTATGTCGATCCTGCAGATACGCTGTAATCCCCGCAGGGTCAGCCCCGTCCATACCTTGGCATAGGCCAGTGCCCGTCCCGGTGCAAACAGCCGGATGGGAAAGGCCAGAATGCCCATCACGATGGTCAGCAGCAGGAAATACAGGTTGAAGGCAAGCGCGCGCAGTACTGTCATCACGAACGGGTCCATCAGTATGAATGGGTTTTCCTAACACCAGAAAACCGGCGTCAGGACAAGCGGCGGGCTGGTATTCAGCCCATGACCGGGGGCGCGTCGGGTCGGGTATCGGTATGGTTTATCAGGCCGTGCAGGGGCCGTGTCAGGCGGGCGACATTCAGGCAGGCCAGCAGCCATTTGTCATATTCCGTAACCATAAGCCGCATGGTGGCGGGATGCAGCAGGTGCCGCAGCGCGGGAGAACGGATCGGGTAACCATACAGACGCACATCGGGCACCGTGCGCGAGATTTCCAGCATGGCGCGGCGGATGTGGTAACCTGCCGTCACCACGACCAGACTGCGGATATGGTAGGCTTGGACCCATGCGGCCGTCTCATCCGCATTACCCAGCGTGGACGTGGCGCTGTGGCCCAGTGTCGTCCGTGTCCATAATGTCAGGGGAACGGGCTGGGGCAGGTGGCGCAGGAAATCACCCAGCGTCGCATGCGGGGCCACGCCTGAAATCAGCAGCCGGTCCGCATCGCCCTGCGCCAGCAGGCGCAGGGATTCGTCAATCCGGCCCTGCCCGCCCGTCAGGGCCACGATCCCGTCCGCATGCGGGGGCCGTATGGGGGCGCGCATGGCGTCACGGGTAAACCATGCCAGCCCCGCCATCCATGCAAGTATGGTGGCCAGCACGCCCGTGGCCAGCAGCCTGCGGCGGCGGGCGGGGGGGCGGTCATTCCCATGTGGCGGGTGTGTCATGGCAGGCGGCGCAGCCATGCCCGCACGGTCAGTTGCGTGGTGATCCACCCCGTGATCCCTGCCGCGGGCGGAAGCGCCAGCAGCATCCATAACAGCGCGTGCGGCACGATATCCGCCCATGCGCGCGGATCACGCCAGTCCACGGAGGCCAGGACGGGCGCGTCGGTCATGGCGGAAAAGGGGGCGGCCAGATGCGACATGGCCAGCAGCATGGGGAGTGCCGCAAGACTACCCCCCAGCCCCCCCACCAGCGCCAGCAGCCCCACGCGGGATGCGAACCGTCCGGAAATATAGCTGTCCATCGCGCCCAGTGAATGGATCAGCACAATGGCCTGCCGCCGGGTCTGCAGTCCCGCGCGTGTCGCGGCCATGACCACGCACACCGCTACCGTCATCACGATCAGAACGGCCAGCAGTGCACAGGCCTGCAGGCTGCCCGCAAGGGCTGCCAGCCGGTTGCTCCATATGCTGTCATGTTCAACCATCACGCCCGGGGCAATGGCTTCCAGCCGGGACAGCAGGGGGGACATCGGGTCCTGTCCGGCTGCCGTATGCACCTCGATCACGGCCGGCAGGGGCAGGGATGCATCCCCGGTCTGTTCGATCCATGGGGCCAGCAGGTTGCGCAGTTCCGCATCACTCAGCCGGTGCGCCGCAACGATGCCGGGGGCATGGGTCAGAATGTCCTGCACGGCGGCAATGCGCGTGCCCGAACCGGCCGCCGGGTCATCAGGGCCGGGGACCTGCACGGTCGTGACCGCTCCCGCACCATGGGTCCAGCGCTGTGACAGATTGTGCGCCGCAATTCCCCCCGCCAGCGCCAGTGCCGCAAGGAAGGACATGGCCGCCACAAGGAAAGGCAGGAACTGTCCCGGCAATGCCTGATGCAGGGCCAGCCCGTCATGGTAACGCCTGCGAGCCATCAGCGGTAATCCCGCACCATGTGGCCATGCGCCAGTTCAATGGCGGGGGCGGGATATTTTTCCACGATCGCGTCATTGTGGGTGGCCACCACAATGGTCGTGCCCAGTTCGGCCAGCCGGTGGAACATGGCCATGAGGCGCCCCGCCTGCCGTTCATCCAGTGCATTGGTCGGTTCATCGGCCAGAAGCAGGGCGGGGCGGTAGATCACCGCGCGCGCGATCGCGACCCGCTGCTGTTCGCCCCCCGAAAGCTGCAGTGGACGCGCGTCCAGGCGGTTTTCCAGTCCGACCCATTTCATGATGGCGTGGACCTCATGGGCGATCTCGTCTTCCGCGCGGTGCTGCAGGCGCAGCGGGAGGGCGACATTGTCAAACACGCTCAGGTCGGGCAGCAGCCGGAAATCCTGCCACACCGTCCCGATGCGCCTGCGCAGGCGCGCAAGGTTGCTGCGCCGCGCCTGCATGACCGGCACGCCCAGTATTTCCACCATGCCCGCACTGGCCTGCACTTCCAGCGACAGGATGGACAGCAGCGATGACTTGCCAGCCCCCGAGGGGCCAAGCAGCCAGCGGAATTCACCCTGCGCCACATCAAGGCTGATATGGGACAGCGCAGCCACCCCGGCGCGGTTGCCGCCATAGGCGTAGCTGACATCATGCAGGCGGAACATGCGGGCGGGCCTGCCGGTCTTTACATGGTGCGCGCGGCAATGGTGGACAGCGTCGCGCACAGCGCCGCCGCCGCCATGAGCAGCAGCCCGTCAAAGACCAGCGAGGACGGGGTCAGCAGGTGCGACCCCACCTCCAGGTGGTCGGGGATGGAATGCGCGACATGTGCGATCATGTCGCGCGTCTGCGGGTCGTTGCCTGCGGCACCATTCACGATCCCTATGATATGGGGCAGTGCGCTCCATCCGATACCAAGGATCAGCACCAGCGGGGCCACCAGTTCCGATACCTGCTGCACCAGGTAGAACAGGAAGTAGAAAACCGACCATACCGCCACCCGCACGATGCGCGGCACGTTCACTCCGCCCATGGTACTGGTGGTGGGGGGCAGCGTGCGGTCCTGCTGCTGGTTGGAAAAGTGACTGTCCATTAAAACAAGACTCCGGTCATGGGTACCGCTTCCCGGGATTGTTGGAAACGCATTCCAGACCGAGGTAGCGATCGCTTGTATTAAATGCAAACTTCTGCCTTGTGCATATGGGAAACAGCAGGTTGCGCCGTTGCTAATGGATCATGCCATGCCACAGCACGATAACGGATACGGATCGGGCCGGCTGCCGTCGTCGCCCGTCATGATCTTCCGCGTGGGTTCGCGGCAGTATGGCCTGCCCGCGGGGCTTGTGGTCAGGGAATGCATGCCCGTGCCCGAACTGATGCCGGTGGCCGTGGCGTTGCCGCATGTATCGGGCTGGTTCCGGCTGGGGATGGCCATGGTGGTGGTGATTGACCTTGGTGTGCTGCTGGGGGAACGCACGCAGGCGGTGCGTCAGCCGGTGGACCTGCTGTACTGCCCGCTGCTGCTGTGCAACCTGCCCGGCGGGGGCAGCGTGGCCCTGCTGGTGGATGCGGTATGCGAGGTCATGCGACGACCACAGCCCACGTCCGTCGCATCCGTCACGGTTGACGGCGACATGGCGGGAGGCGAGGGTGCAGGCCGGGAACTGGAACTTGGGGATGGTGGCATTGCATTCATGTTGCGCATGACCGACATCATCAATGATGATGAACGCATGCGGCTGGATACCCTGATGGAACGTACCCGTGCGCGCGCCACCCTGTGGGCCGCGATTGACGATTCCCAACCCGACATGCCCCGTGACGCGCATGGGGACAGCCATTCATGACGGGATCGGCCGCCTTTCCCCCCGCGGGCTTCCGGCGCCTGCTCAATGCGGTGACCCACCGCACGGGGCTGCATTATTACGTGGACAAGGCCGACCTGCTGGAACAGGTGGTGGGCGCGCGCATGGCGCTGCATGGCTGCCGTACCTGCCATGATTATCTTGCCCTGCTTGATGACGGGGCGCGGGGTGACCGGGAATGGAGGGAACTGGAATCCGCCATTACGATAGGGGAGACGTTTTTCTTCCGGTATGCCGAACAGTTTGCGGCCCTTGAACATACCATCCTGCCGCAACTGATCCGCAGGGCTGCCGCCACGCGCCGCCTGCGGATATGGAGTGTCGGCTGTTCCAACGGGGCTGAACCCTATTCCATCGCCATCCTGCTGACGCGCCTGCTGGATGAAGCGGGCATGAACCCCGCTGACTGGCATATCGAAATCCTTGGCACCGATATCAGCACCCGTGCCCTGGAACAGGCGCGCCAGGCCGAATTCAGCGCATGGACCCTGCGTGATATCGCCCCCGCGCAATGTGCCGCGTGGTTTACCCCGGTCAGTCCCCGGATATGGCGGCTGCATGAATGCTATCGCCGCATGGTCCGGTTCCGTTACAGCAATGTCCTTGACCTGCTGCGCCCTGACGGTGGGCCGCCGGGGCCATTCGACCTGATCCTGTGCCGCAACGTGCTGATCTATTTCGCGCAGGTACAGGCGCAGGCGCTGGTCCAGGCCATGGCGAAGCGGCTTGTGCCCGAAGGCTGGATACTGCTGGGGCATTCGGAACCCGTATCCTGTTTCGCGCCCTGCCTTGAAACCGTTCGCCTGCCGGGTACGCTGGCGTTTCGCCCGCCATTGCAGGGCAGGGGCGGGCAGGATGTGTCCGTCGCATCCCCCGCACCCCGGCGCAGGCCCGCACATGCGCTGGTGGCCATGCCTGAAGTGGACAGCGCGCCTGTCGCCGCCGAAATCCGGCAGGTGGCGGATACGGGCCGGGTTCCGCTGGCCATGCGCATGTGCCGTGATCACCTGCTTCGCCATCCCATGGACACCCGCATCCATTTCCTGTTCGCCGTGCTGGCATGGGGGGAAGGCAGCCTGCTTCAGGCCGAGGAATCGTTCCGCCGGGTCATTTACCTGTGCCGCGACCATGTCATGGCGCGCTGCTACCTTGCACGCCTGCTGGAAGATGCGGGTGGAGGGGTGGAGGCAGGCCGTATCCGCCAGCAGATGATGGAACTGGTGCGCCGCTGTCCGCCTGATACCGTGCTGCCGGATGGGGATGGCATGACGGCGGGCGGCCTGCTGCGCCTGGCCCGTCAGGCCAGTGAGGCACCGGCCATCCGCCATGCGCAGGTGACATCGTGATGACGGAAGGGGACACCACGTCGCCTTCGGGCCGGGACGCCTTCGCCCGGCGGGTACTGCATGAACGTGCGCGTATCATGGCCGCGCGCGGGCAGGAGCACGCGGCAGGTGCCGCGGGGCGGCCGCTGGTCATGCTGGACCTTGCGGGACAGGCCTGCGGGGTGGACCTGCATGCGGTGCTGCGGGTGACCGACCCGGTCTGGAGTGATATGCCCCGCAGGCCCGACTGTCCGCCCGGCGTACGCGGTGTGCATGGATATCAGGCCGACCTGTACACCGTATTCGACCTTTCGGTGCTGCTGGGTGGTGTCCCGCTGAAAGATCCGGGCGTGATGCTGCTGCTGCGCTCGGTTTCCAGCATTCCGCTGGGGCGCATAGCCCTTCTGGCCAGTGGGGCGGCGGGCACCGTGGAAATCACGGGCACGCCCACGCCGCTGACCCCTTCGGGTTTTCCACAGGCCAGCCTGCCCGATGGGCGCAGCCTGACCGTCATTGATCCCGCCCGCCTGTTTTCTTCCCGTTATGTCGGAGTGTGAAGTACCGTGACAATCGCCAATCGCCTGCTGTTCGGCTTCATGGTCGGTGTCCTGCTGATGGTATCGCTGGGTATCTACGCGCTGGGACAGATCCGGGAGGTGCGTGATGAGATGACGATCATCGTCACCCGCGACCTGTCAGTCTACCGTGAACTGACGCATATCCGCGCCAATGAAAATGATCTGGTCGCCCGCAGGCTCGCGATCCTTGCGCATTATTACGCACATGATTTTGAAACGGCCCCCACCATGCTGGAAGACGCGATTGCCGGATGGGATGAAAAGGCGCGTGACGCAGACAGGCTGCTGGCGGGCGTGCTGTCGCGCGCGGAAGAAGGCGGCAGGCTGGCCCGCAGCGATGACCAGCGTGAGATGTTCAATACCGTCGCCAGTCAGTTGCGTGAAATTTCCGCGCAGTTCCAGATGGATACGCGTGGCGCCGCCATGCTGTTCCAGGCCATGCGCGCGGGCAATGACGCGGGCGTGCGTGAACAGGCGTCGCGTATCGACAGCCGCGAACAGTCGATAGAACTGCTGGTGGGGCGGGCCGCATCCCTGCTGGACCATGGGGTGCAGGTGGCTGAAACACAGGGGGCGGCATCGTATGACTACAGCCGCCGTTCGCTGGCCATAGGCATGGCGGGCGCGGTTGTCGTGGCCCTGATCGTGACCTTCTGGACGCGGCGGTCGATCATGGAACCGATTTCGTCCATCATGCATGTGATGGAACGCGTGGGACAGGGCGACCTTGCCACCCGCGCCAAGGTGGGCGGCATGGGCGAAGACCGTGACGAGGTCGCCCGCCTTGCCGCCGGGCTGAACCGCATGATCGACGGCCTGCGTGAAATCGCGCGGCAGAGCGGGGAGGTGACGCAGAACCTTGACGCCGCCGTGGCCGAAATCCGCGCCTCCACCCAGCAGCAGGCCGCAAGTGTGGAAGAACAGTTTGCCGCTGTGCAGGAAACGGCGGCCACCGTGGACGAAATAACCCATTCGGGTGCCCAGATCAGCAAGCGCGCGCGTGAAGTCATTTCCTCGGCGGAGGTAATCGTCCACAGTTCCGCAAGCGGGCTGGAAGCGGTGGAGGAAACGGCCCGCGCCATGGCGCATACCCATGACGGGGCCGAAGCCGTGGCGTCGAACATCGTCGCCCTGTCCGAACGGACCGAGGCGATCAGCGAAATCATCGCCTCCGTCAATGATCTGTCCGAACGCTCCCACCTGCTGGCGCTGAACGCCGCGATCGAGGCCGCGGCGGCGGGTGAGCACGGGCGGTCGTTCGCCGTGGTGGCGGCAGAAATGAAGATACTGGCCGATCAGTCGCGGGATGCGACCCAGAACGTGCGCGCCATCCTTGGTGACATCCAGCGCGGCATCAACACGTCCGTCATGCTGACGGAAGAAGCGGTCAAGCGGGTCTCGGCGGGCAAGGAACGGACTGACATCGCCTACCGCACCATCGAACGCATGACTGGCGGGATCGAGGAAGGCGTGCATGCCTTCCAGCAGATCGTGGCATCGACCAACCAGCAGCAGATCGGCATCGAACAGGTCATGACCGCACTGCAGAGCATCCGCCAGGCCAGCCAGCAGACATCGGCGGGCACCCGTAACCTGGAGGTTTCGGCCAGCAATCTTGGCAAGCTGTCAAAACAGCTGCTGACCATCTCCGCCCGTTACCAGACCTGACGACCGGGCCGTGGACACCCTTCGCGATGAACTTCTGGCGGTATTCGACGCGGAATACCGTGATCACCTGCGTGCGATCCGGGGCATCGTGGCCGCAGGCTGCCCCGATGCGCGGGGGCTGGCGGAAATCTTCCGGCGCGTCCACTCGCTCAAGGGGGCGGCGCGCGCGGTGGAACTGCCGGTGGTCGAAGGGGTGGCCCACGCACTGGAAAACCGTCTGTCAGCCCTGCAGGCGGCCCGCGCCCTGCCGGATGCGGCGGACCTGAAGGCGATTACCGACACACTTGATGAGGTGGACCTGCTCATGACATCCGCGCCATCGGGCGGGGATGTCAATGGGGGGGATGAAGATGCGCCCGGCGTGACCGCGACGGGGGAAAACCCGTCCTATGTGCAGGTGCCTGTGGCACGGCTTGATGCACTGGCCTCGGCGGTGCATGACCTCATGTCCGTGGCGGAACGGCATGAAAGGCTATGGGCGCAGGTGATGGACCTGCTGGATGAATCCCGCGCGGTCATGCACGCGCCCGAACGCATGCGCGCTGATCCCGTGGCCGAATTCGCGCGCATGACGCGCAGGCTCATGACGGTGGGTCGTGAACGGGAACTCATGTCCGGTCAGATCGACCGCGCGCTGCTGCGGCTGGGGGAGGAAGTCCATGCCGTGACCCTCGTGCCGGCCGAAAGCGTATTCGGCTCCCTCGCCGCCATGGCCCGGCGCATCGCGCGTGAACATGGCGGGCCGGATGCGGGCGTGGACGTGCACATGTATGGCATGGATGTCCAGACCGAACGCCGCGTGATGCAGGCCCTGCGCGACCCGGTGGTCCATCTTGTGCGCAACGCCATCGTGCACGGGCATGAAACCCGTGCCCAGCGGCTGAAGGAAGGCAAGTCCGAATGCCTGAACATCACCATTGCCGTCACCCTGACCGGCGTGCGGCTGCAGGTCGCGGTCAGTGATGACGGGCGTGGCCCCGACCTGCAGGCAATTGCCGCACGGGCGGCGGGGCAGGGGCTGGTCCATGCCGATGCGCCGCTGGATGCGCGGCAGCTGCTGGCGCGTGTGTTCGAACCGGGTTTTTCCACGCGTGGTCAGGCGGATACGCTGGCCGGGCGCGGGGTTGGCCTGTCGGTGGTGGCCGAAGCCGCACGCGCCCTGCATGGCACCGTGCGCATGGAACAGCGCCAGCCTGCGGGCACGACCGTCACCCTGACCGTGCCGGTGTCACAGCGCCAGCGTACCGTGCTGCTGGTGGAAAATGCGGGGCAGTCCCTCGGCCTGCCCGGGCGCGTGATCCGTCACCTGCTGCGGGTGCGGCGTGATGAGATCCGCCTGCTCAATGGTGCGCCCTTTGCCGTGGTGCCACATCCCGGCGATGGCACGTCGTCCCCCGCCAGCCCGGCCGGGAAGCAGGCCGAGGATCTGGTGCCGCTGGTGCCGCTGCGGGCCTTTGTGGGGGATGAAAACGCGCCATTGCCCGTGCGCGATGGCGCGGTCAGCGTCGTGGTGATGGAAGTGGATGGCGCATGCTGTGGCTTTGCGGTGGAACGCATGGTGGATGTGCGCACGCTGCTGGTGTCGGATGCGACTGCAGTGGGGCTGGATAGTGAACTGGTGCCCGGCATCGCCTGGCAGCGAGAGGACCAGCCAGTCTTCATCCTCAGCCCCGACCGGCTGTTCGCGCGCTGGCGGCTGCGGGGTAATGACGACGGTGTGTGCTTCAGTGACGTGGATGAAGCCGCCCCCGTCGTGCCCGTGCGCCATGCGCCGCTGGTCATGGTGGTGGATGATTCGATCACGACCCGGACACTGCAGAAAACCATCCTCCAGTCCCATGGTTACGATGTCTGCCTCGCAGTGGATGGGGAGGAAGCGCTGACGCTGCTCCAGCAGTCCTCGCGGCATGTGGATGTAGTGGTGACAGATGTTGAAATGCCACGCATGGATGGCTTTGCCCTGCTGGCGGCCATGCATGCCGACCCTCACCTGTCGGGCATACCCGTTGTCCTGATGACATCGCGTGACGAGGGGGATGACGTACGCCGTGGCATGGAAGGCGGGGCGCGCGCCTACCTGACCAAACAGAAATTCGATCAGGGTGAACTGATCGACACGATAAGGGGACTGTTGTGAACGACATGACGCCCCCCGTCCCGCGCCGGGTGCTGATCGTGGAGGATTCGGCGGTCCTGCGTCACCTGCTCATGCGCGTGGTGACGGGCGATCCGCGTCTGGAACTGGTGGAAGCCGTGGAAACGGCGGAGGAAGCGCTGCGCCTTGTCCCGCGCCTGCGTCCCGATGTGATTTCCATGGATATCTGCCTGCCCGGCATGGACGGACTGGAAGCCACCCGGCAGATCATGGCGCATTTCCCCACCCCCATCGTGATCGTCAGTGACACCGTTGGCGCGCAGGCGACGCAGGTTTCCATGAACGCGCTGCGATCGGGAGCGCTGTCGGTGATCGAGAAGCCGCAGGGGCTGTCGGGTGCCGCAGGCGCCGCCGTGGCGCAGGGGATCGCGACACAACTGTATATCATGAGCCAGGTGCCCGTGATCCGCCGTCGCCTGATGCAGGCCGAACCCTTCCGGCACAGGGGCATGTGGGCGCGGCCGCTGGATATCCGCCCGCGCATCCTTGCCCTTGCGGCCTCCACCGGGGGGCCGACGGCCTTTGCCCGGGTGCTGGGGGACCTGCCAGCCGATTTCGCGCTGCCCGTGGTGCTGGTGCAGCATATGGGCCAGCCCTTCATGGAAGGGTTCGCAGCCTGGCTGGACCAGCATGTGGCCCTGCCGGTCATGCTGGCGCAGCATGGCATGCAACTGGAACGCGGCCGGGTGCTGGTCGCACCGGGCAACCGGCACATGACGGTTGGACCGCGCGGCGATGTCCTGTTGCATGATGACGCGCTGGTGCAGGGGCAGCGGCCATCGGCCGATGTGCTGTTTTCTTCCGTGGCAAAGGTATTTGGCGCGGACAGCCTGGGCGTGCTGCTGACCGGCATGGGCGAAGATGGCGTGGAGGGACTGGGCCGCATCCGCAATGCCGGTGGCTATACCATCGTGGAGGACCGCAGCACCGCTGTCATCCACGGCATGCCCGGTGCTGCCGAACGCGCGGGGGCTGCGTGCATAAGCCTGCCTGTGCATGAAATCACCCCGCATATTCTCCGGATCATGGCGGGTGGCCAGATCCCTTCCGATGACCCCCTGGCAGGATGATGACGCCCCGATGCCACTGACCGACCAACAGGACCACGTCGATACCCTGCTGCTGGTGGAGGATTCGGACACGCAGGCCCTGCGTATCCGCCGCATGCTGGAAGGCCACGGCTTTCACGTCCACCGCGTGGCCAGTGGGGAGGCCGCGCTTGATACCCTGGACGAACGCCTGCCGGGGCTGGTGATCGCCGATTATCACCTGCCGGGCATGAATGGCGGACAGCTTGCCCGCCAGCTGCGCATGAACGCGGTCACGCGCACGATCCCCGTCCTGATTCTGACGGAGGGGATCGAGCCGGGGCTGGAACGCGAGGGGCTGGAAAGCGGGGCGGATGCCTATATCCCCAAATCATCCGATCCTGCGCTGATCGTCTTCCGTATCCGCGCGCTGCTGCGTGAACATGCGGTGCACGCGCCATCCCTCCTGCCGCAGCGCGTGTTCCGCCGTGCGCGCATCATGGTCATCGCCCCCGAACCGGCCCACCGGCGCGCGGTGCCCGAACTGATCGACCAGTTGCGGCGTGACGGGCATATCGTAACCCTGTGCCCTGACCCGTCCCGGCTTGAACCCTCCCTGCTGCATGACCCTGATCATGTGCCCGACTGCGTGGTGATCGATCTTGCATGCCGGGAATTCGACGGGCTGGCGGTCTGCCGCAGACTGGACGAATGGCGGCAGGAGGACCTGCTGTCGGGTAACGTGCCGCCGCGCATCCTTGGGGTGGATGACGCGTCACGGCCCGATGCGAAGGAGTTCTCGGCCCGGGTGTTCGAAGCGGGGACAGACGACCTTGTATCGCGCGACGTGGGGCCTGCGGCGCTGGCGCTGCGCATCCGCGTACTGGTGCGCCGCAAGCTTTTGCAGGATGACGTGCGCCGGATCGAGGTGGAACGCCAGGCGCGTGAGATCGCGGTCAAGAGCGCACGCGCGGAAGCCGCGGCCATTGCGTCGAAGGCGTCGCTGGCCGAGGCGCTGGAACAGGCCAACCGTGAACTGGCCGATGCCAACCGCAAGCTGATTGAAACACAGGGCAAGCTGGTGCAGACGGCCAAGATGGCGTCGCTGGGTGAACTGGTGGCTGGCATCGCGCATGAAATCAACAATCCGCTGGCCTTCATCCTTGCGCACAAGGATACGGTGGCGCGTGGGCTGGAGCGCGTGATCAGCATGGAAGCCGCCTGCACCGACCCCGATCATGACAACAGGGCTGCGATCCTGAACAAATGCCGCGACCGGGTGGGGTCCATGAACATGGGATTGCGGCGCATCCAGAACCTTGTGCTGAACCTGCGCAAATTCTCGCGACTGGATGAAGGACTGTTCCAGCTGATCGACGTGCCCGAGGCGCTGGAAACCGTCATGGCGCTGCTGACACAGAAACTGGGCAGCGGCATTGTGGTCAGGCGCCGGTATGAGGCCCCGGACCGGCTGTACTGTCAGGCAGCGCTGCTCAATCAGGTCATCATGAATATTATCAGCAATGCGGCCGATGCAATTCTTGCCGCCCAGCCTGATGATATGTCTGTCCGTGGCGGGATAGCGGAGGGGGAAATCGAGATCCATACGTTCCTGACCCATAACGGGGAGGGGCGGGACAGTTATGTCTTTGTCATTACCGATAGCGGCCCCGGCATTGCGCCTGATGTGCAGGAACGCATTTTCGAGCCGTTTTTCACTACCAAGCCGGTGGGTGCGGGAACCGGGCTGGGCCTTGCGATCGCCTACAGCGTGGTGCAGGCCCACCAGGGTAGCCTGTCGGTTGGCAGCGCGCCGCAGGGGGGCGCGCGCTTCACCATTTCCGTGCCATGGAACCCCGGCCCGGCGACCGAAGACCAGTCGACCACGTCCCGGCCTTTATCCGATCACGCGCGTTGAGATAGCCTGACCTTCGTGCAGGGAGTTGCAGACCAATGAATACCGACCCCGCGACGCAGCCACGCCCTGTTGTCCTGCTGGTGGATGACGAAGCCGAGATCCTTGTGGCGCTTACGGACCTGCTGGAAGATACCTTTACCGTCCTGTCCACCACATCCCCGACCGAGGCGCTGGATATCCTTGCCGCCCGCAACGATGTGGACGTGATCGTATCCGACCAGCGCATGCCCGAAATGGGCGGCGACGTAATGCTGGCGCGCGCGCGTGAATATAGCGACGCGCAGGCCATCCTGCTGACGGGATATGCCGATATCGGGGCCGTGGCGGCGGCGCTGAACCAGGGGCGGATTTCATTCTATTCGCACAAGCCATGGGATCCGGATGCCCTGCGCGCCATGATCGTGCAGGCGGCGGATTACCACCGTCTGGAACGCGAGCTGCGTACTGAGCGCATGCTGCTGCATGGCCTGCTGGACAACCTGCGTTCGGGGCTGGGGTTCATGGATGCGCAGGGCCGCTTCATCCGCATCAACCAGCAGGCCGCCGATTTCTATGGCCGCGACATCGCAGGCTGTCTTGGCCATACGGAGGAGGAACTATGTGATGCGGATCTGCTGCCCCTGATCCGTGCTGCGCATGAACGGCTGCATAATGAAGGACGCGACGAGGAAGTTGTTGAACTGCCCGCACATATCCGTGGCGGTGTGCAGGGGCGATGGCGCGAGATCACGCGCGTCGTGCTGGGGGCGCTGGGGGACGGGTCGGCGTGTTCCGTTGTCATCAACCGTGACATCACCCGCCAGCAGGAAATGGCGGCCCGCCTGCGTCAAGCGGAAAAGATGCAGGCGCTGGGTACGCTGGCCGGTGGCATCGCGCATGATTTCAACAACCTGCTGACCGCCGTCCTCGGCTCCCTTGAACTGGTGCGCGACATGGGGCCGGAAACGGGTCCGGTGGCCCGCCTGCTGGACAACGCATCCGCCGCAGCCCAGCGCGGGGCGTCATTGACGCGCAGGCTGCTCAATTTCAGCCGCCCGCGCGACCTCAGTCTTGAGCCGGTGGACGTGAACGCCCTGCTGCATGGCATGAATGACCTGCTGGCGCAGACGGTGGTGTCGCGGCAGGGGAAAAGTGGCGGTGCGCCATGCGCAATCGTGGTGGATACGGCGGCGTCGGACGGCATGCTGCCTCCGGTCTGCACTGATGCGGGGCAGCTGGAGCTTGCAGTGCTCAATCTGTGCATCAACGCTGTCGACGCCATGCCCGAAGGTGGTCTGATAAAGGTGTCCACGGCGCTGAAGCGGGTAAAGGAAATCGTGGCGGGCACGAATCTGGTGCCGGGTGAATACGTCATGGTTTCGGTAACCGATCAGGGTGTCGGCATGTCGCCCGAGACGCTGGCCCGCGTGTTTGAACCCTTTTTTACGACCAAGGACGTCGGACGCGGCACCGGGCTGGGCCTGTCCATGATCTATGGCTTCATCCGTCACGTGGGCGGGGAGGTACAGGTGCGCAGCAGGCCGGGCGAGGGCACGCGCGTTGACCTGTGCCTGCCGGTGCAGGGCGGTGGCAATGCCACGGACACCCGGGAACCGACCATGGCCACGACCCCGGCGGCGGGCACGGGCCTGCGTGCGCTGCATGTCATGGTGGTGGATGATGAACCGGGCGTGCGTGCGGTGACGGCGGGCTTTCTGCGCGCACGGGGGCATGAGGTGCTGGAATACGCCAGCGGCACCGCCGCCGTGCAGGCCATGGAGAAAGGGTTGGGGCCGATCGATCTTGTCATCGTGGATGTGATGATGCCGGGCATGGGCGGGCTGGAGACGGCCCACCACCTGCAGGCGCTGCGTCCGGGGCTGCGGGTGCTGTACCTGACGGGATACGCCACTGCCGGCGCGCTGCCCGTCGGCAGTGCCGATGTCATGCACAAGCCCTTTACCCGCGCCGATCTGGCCGCCCATATCGAACGGATCATGAACCGCGCCCCGCAGGAGGCATAGCGGAACAGGGTCATGTGTGCGGCCTTGCCCCTTGTGCTGGCGTGAGAACGTTTTATTTCTATTGATATGCAAGAATATCATTCATCACCCCATGACCCTGTCGGGTGGCATGGAACAACCATCTTATGTGTCCGGCGTGATGGCCAGGTTGCCATGGCGGGCGACGGGCAGGTGACGCTGGGCGCCACCGTGATCAAGGGGAATGCCCGCAAGGTGCGTCGCATCGGCCCCACCGGGCAGATCCTTGCCGGTTTCGCGGGGGCAACTGCGGATGCCTTCACCCTGCTGGAACGGCTGGAAAACAAGCTGGAACGCTATCCCAACCAGCTTGAACGCGCCTGCGTCGAACTGGCGAAGGACTGGCGCACGGACCGCTACCTGCGCCGGTTGGAGGCGATGATGGCCGTGGCGGATGCTGAACGTTCCTTCACCCTGACCGGCAATGGCGACGTGCTGGAACCCGAGGACGGCATCATCGCCATCGGTTCGGGCGGGAATTACGCGCTGTCGGCTGCGCGCGCGCTGCTGGGGATCGAAGGGCTACCGGCGGTCGATATCGCACGGCGGTCGATGAAGATCGCCGGTGACATCTGTGTTTACACCAACCATTCCGTCATTGTGGAGACACTGGGCGCGGATGCGCAGGACGGAGCGGCGTAATGGAAATCCCCAATCATTCCCCGCGTGAGATCGTGGCCGAGCTGGATCGCTACATCATCGGCCAGGCCGATGCGAAACGCGCCGTGGCCATTGCGCTGCGCAACCGCTGGCGGCGCGCGCAGCTGACGGATGCGATGCGTGACGAGGTCGTGCCCAAGAACATCCTGATGATCGGGCCGACGGGATGCGGAAAGACCGAAATCGCGCGCCGTCTGGCCAAACTGGCGCAGGCGCCGTTCCTGAAGGTCGAGGCCACGAAGTTTACCGAAGTCGGCTATGTCGGCCGCGATGTGGAAAGCATAGTGCGTGATCTGGTCGAGTCCTCGATCAACATGCTGCGCGACCTGCGCCGCAAGGATGTTGAAAAGAACGCCGAACAGGCGGCCGAGGATATCCTGCTCGATGCGCTGGTGGGCGAGGGGGCGTCGTCCGAGACGCGCAACAAGTTCCGCCGGATGCTGCGCGGGGGTGAGCTGGAAAACAAGGAAGTCGAGATCTCGATTGCTGAAGGGGGCAGCCCGTCACCGTCCGACATGCCAAACATGACGCCCGGCGCGGTCATCAACTTCTCTGACATGATGAAGGGCTTCATGAACCGCATGCCGCAGCAGAAGCGCATGACGGTTGCAGCAGCCCGCGCCGCCCTGATCCGGCAGGAAGCGGACAAGATGCTGGATACCGAAACCCTGACGCGTGAAGCCGTGGCCCATGCGCAGGATCATGGCATCGTCTTTCTTGATGAAATCGACAAGGTCTGTGCGCGTGCGTCCGAAGGGGGATCGCGTGGCGGTGATGTCTCGCGCGAAGGGGTGCAGCGCGACCTGCTGCCCCTGATCGAGGGGACAACCGTTTCCACCAAATATGGTCCCGTGCGCACGGACCATATCCTGTTCATCGCATCCGGTGCGTTCCATATCGCCAAGCCGTCCGACCTGCTGCCCGAACTGCAGGGGCGTCTGCCCATCCGCGTGGAACTGGCTTCGCTGACGCGTGAGGACCTGCGCCGGATACTGACCGAGCCGGAACATTCGCTGCTGCAGCAGTATGTCGCCCTGCTGGGCACGGAAAAGGTCACGCTGTCCTTTACTGATGGGGCGATTGACGCGCTGGCGGAACTGGCAGCCGACATCAATGAACGGGTCGAGAATATCGGTGCGCGGCGTCTGGCCACCGTGCTGGAACGCCTGCTGGAGGACGTATCCTTCACCGCCGCCGACCGGAGCGGGGAAGACGTGGTGATCACAGCCGAGGACGTCCAGAACCGGGTGGCCCCGCTAGCCCGCAAGGGTGATCTGAGCCGCTTTATCCTGTAGGGCAGTACCTGCCGATGCACGGGCCGCGCCAGAAGGGTGCGGCCCTTTGCGTTCCGTCCCGTTTTCCGGCCCAGTATTGAGGCCCTGCGTAACAGGAAAGATGATGACCGACCCCTTCGTAAAGCCCGAGGACGATACCGCCGCTGATGCCATCGCGGAAATTGGTGAGGAACTGGCCCTGTTTGATGACTGGATGCAGCGTTACCAGTATATCATCGAACTGGGGCGCAAGCTGCCACCATTCCCCACTGAATGGCAGGACGATGCCCACCGCGTGCCGGGCTGTCAGAGCCAGGTCTGGATGGAAGTGCAGCCGCATGATGGCCTGCTGTACCTGGCCGGTGCATCGGATGCGGCCATCGTGTCGGGACTGGTGGCGCTGCTGCTGCGGGTTTATTCGGGGCGCAGCCGGGACGAGATCCTGAATACGGACCCCCAATTCCTGCGTGACCTTGGCCTGGTGCAGGCCCTGTCCACTAACCGGGGCAACGGGGTGGAAGCCATGGCGCAGGCCATACGCAAGGCTGCCGCAGCCATGCCTGCCTGAATCTGTTGGCAAAAAAGAATAAAAGTTTTTGGATGCCGCCTTTTTCAAAAAGGCGGCGTTCCCTGAAACTTTCTGAAAAAAAGCTTCACCAGAAACTTCTTATCTTTAGCGCCTGAAGGGGCGGCCGATCAGGCCTGCCCATGCAGGTCAGTAGCCTGCGTCAAAGCCTGCATCGTCAACGGCAGCAAACAGGTCCTCGGGGTTGGTGGTGCGTCCGTCATAGGTGATGAAGGCCTTGCCCTGTTCGAGCGAGACTTCCACCATCGACACGCCGTCCACGGCTTCCAGTGCGCGCACGACTTTGGATGCACATCCATCACAGGTCATGCCGCTTATGTTCAGTGTTATTGTTTCCATGATCTGATCGCCTTTAGCACCTGCTGGCAGCCTGTATGGGTGCCTGTGGTTGAGAACCGGCGCAATTACACCAGATAAGAGCATTTAACGCCATCACCTCAACTTAATAAGGCTGTCTAAAAATAACCAATTGACAAAAAACAATAAAATTTGGGGGGTATCGCCTTTTTTCAAAAATAGCGGCGTTTTCTGAAGTTTTTTGAAAAAAAGCTCATCCAAAACGTCCTTCTGATTGCAGGATGTTTCCCAGGCTGACTTTTCAAACAGTCCCTGTATTCCATGAAGGCAGAACCACAGGCGCATCATGGGCACGATCAATGCTGTCGCATGGCCTGGATGGACAGGGCTGGAACCGTATCGGTTTGGCGCATATTGATGATGTAAGATATTATCGTCTGTAATAAAATTGATATGGATTGTTTTTGAGGCAAACGGCGCATGATCCATGTGCGCCGCAAATCGTTTCATGGCTTTCCGGGGGGCTGCGGAAAGGCTCATGCTGTCCCATTGGCGGCGGTATCTATATGTTCCCAACCGGTCCGCCATCGGCCTGCTGCGGCGGTCCCTGCGTTCTGGCAGGGGCTGTGGCCGCGTGTGTAGGATCATGTGGTGTCAGGGCACAAAAAAGGCCGGTGCATGAAGCAACCGGCCTTTCGGGTTATGGATGCGGTGAGGCGTGGCTGTTCAGTCAACCGTGCTCATGCGGGTTTCATCCACAAACTTTTCCGTATCATCATCCAGCTTGCGCGATTTGCGCCCGGCAGGACCATGAACATACAGCGTCTTGCGATCCACTTTCTGGTCGGTGCCTTCCGGCTTCAGCGGCATTTCATATTCCGGCTTCTGCGCGTGGTCAGCCATCTGCAGGTCGGGATTGAAGACGGAGTTGAACTTCCAGATCATGGTCAGGAAGTTGGTCTGTCCACGCAACGCAAGGCGCAGGGCAATGCCCAGCGTATCCTTGATCGCGCTCCAGCCCAGATGCTTGTTGTTCAGGATCTGCTGGGTCTTGACCAGTTCTTCATAGAACTCACGCAGCGGCAGCGTGGTGGGCATGACCGCGTGCTGGATGTCAAACAGGCGATAGTCACGCGTGGTCAGCTTGCGTGACTCGCTTTCCCAGATTTCCGTGCCAGGGTAGGGGGTGGTGACGGAAATGTTCACGATGTCCGGTATTTCCAGGCACCACTGGCGAATTACCTCGAAACGCTCGCGGTCCCATGACGGGTCGGCGATCAGGTTGATGGCGACGATCAGGTCCAGCGAACGGGCATAGTCCAGTGCTTCGAAGTTGCGGTCCATCGATACGCGCTTGCGGAATCGCTTCAGTCCTTCCGCATCGACCGCTTCCAGCCCCAGGAAGATGTAGCTCAGGCCGATTTCCTTCCAGACCGCGAACACTTCCTTGTTGCGCATAAGCACGTCGGCACGGGTCTCGAGGTAGTATTCCTTCTGGATATTGCGGCGCTTGATCTCATCGGCGATGGCAAGGCCATGCTCGGCATGGACGAAGGCCACGTCATCGACGATGAAAATGCCGGGTTCCTTGATTTCCTGCAGTTCCTCGCCAATTACCTTGGCGCTGGCGGTGCGGTAGGACCGGCCATAGAAGGTCCATGCACTACAGAACGTGCAGTCCCACGGACAGCCACGGGCGAATTCGATCGACGCTGCCGGGTCCAGCGTGCCGATGAAGTACTTGCGGCGGTGGCGCAGCAGGTCACGTGCGGGGCGGACTTCATCAAGGGATTCGATGAAGATCGGCGGCGGGCCGTCGCCTTCCATGGTGACGACACCTGGCACGGTCAGCAGGTCCTTGCCCTGTTCCCAGGCTTCCAGCAGCAGGCCGACGGTTGCGTCGCCCTCCCCCTTCAGCACGCAGTTGATGGCCCCGTCAGACAGTGCCAGCACGTCACGCGCGATGAACGAGATCGAGTGCCCGCCAATGAACAGGAACACGTTGGGCAGGCGCTTGCGCGTTTCCTTGCACAGGTCAATGATCTCGGGGACATTGGCCAGGTAGTTGCCGGAAAAGCAGATGGCGTGGGGGCGGAATCGCTCGATGCGTTCCCAGTAATCGGGATGCTTCTCGACCTGCAGGTCGATGATTTCCACATCATGTCCCTTGTTGCGCGCAGCACCGGCAACCAGTTCAAGCCCCAGCGGTTCAAGACGCAGGAAGACCTTCGTGTACATGAGCGAGCTTGGATGAACGGCCAGTAATCTCATTCTTTTACCTCAGGGCATCGATGGGGACGGTGTCACAGCACGGCAGTGCATACGCAATCCGGTAACAAATTTACAGCCGGACCAACGCTGTATTTGTATTTTTTATATATCAGACACGATTTAGAAAAAATAAGAATAATGACAGAGGGTGGCAATATAAGTGTGATCTGTCATCCAATTCACGGTAATATCACCTATGCATGCAGTTAATGCCTGCGTACCCTTTGCTGTATTTCATGGGCTGGTATGTTTTTCTTTCATGCTCGGCTTCAGGGGTAGGGGACCTATGCGCTGCGAACGCAGCAGCGCGCCGGTGGCCTTCATGTCCCCTATCGCAGGGGGCACTTTCGTGGCAGTGTCGGCTCCGCTTAAGCGACGGGGTCGAAATGAAGCTGAAAATCGTGGAAAAAATGTCCGCCCGCCTCGGGCTTCTGGCATGCGGGCTGGTTATGGTAGGCGGCTGTACCGCTGAAATCGGGCGCAAGCCCTTCGAAAGCGATGTGAAGTGCCTGCGCGAACAGATGGGCACCACCATGCAGCTCAGTTTTCCCATCGCGGCGAATACCTGCCAGCGGATGAGCGACCATAACTTCGTCTTCAGCAGGAATCACAAGCACGCCGAGCCGCTGCCGCTGAAGCTGCGTGGCGCACCTGACCTGCAGAAGATGGCGGACGAATATGGTTACAGCTATACAAAATAACGTGTCGGGGCCTGTGCCCCGGTCCGCTCAGTTTTCCAGTTCGGTATCCCAGTACAGATAGTCGCGCCAGCTTTCATGCAGGTAGTTGGGTGGAAAGGCGCGGCCGTTTTCCTGCAGCCTGCGGCTGGTGGGGCGTGCGGGCGTGCGGTCGGGATACATGCGGATCTGGTGCGGCATGTATGATCCCTTTATCAGGTTGCACGGGCTGCATGCGGTCACAACATTTTCCCAGCTTGTCCGTCCGCCCTTGCTGCGTGGGATGACGTGGTCGAACGTCAGTTCCTGTGTCGGGAAGCGGGTGTTGCAGTACTGGCAGGAAAAATTATCCCGCAAAAAGACGTTGAAGCGGGTGAAGGCGGGCTTGCGGGCGGAAGGGATATAGTCCTTCAGCGCGATGACGCTGGGCAGGCGCAGGCTGTGGGTGGGGGAGCGTACGACGGTGTCATATTCGCTCAGCACCGATACGCGGTCCAGCCAGACGGCGCGGATGGCGTCCTGCCATGACCACAGGGAAAGCGGGAAGTAGGAAAGCGGCCTGAAATCTGCATTCAGGACCAGGGCAGGCAGGTATTGACTGTCACAGGGCACGGACGCATTCCTTTCCGAATGCCGCGCACAATGCTCAGGCGTATTCTGTAGCGAAGCGAACGCCTGTGGTTGTGCGTCGTCGTCAGATAACTGTAGGAATCTATTGCAGACCCCGCATGGCGTGGCAAGTCGCGCGCGTGGGGCCGTTGGGTGCCCTTCATGCATAGAGGAAAGCAGGAAAGTCGCGGATTTTTCCGCTATCTTGCTGTTTTGGTTCGATAATGGCAGTCACGACCCGTTTTGCCCCCAGCCCTACGGGGCACCTGCACCTTGGTCATGTCGCGTCGGCCCTGCATGGCTGGCGCAGGGCTGTGGAGTCGGGTGGCACCTTCCTTCTGCGGGTGGAAGACATCGACACTGTCCGCTGTCGCCCCGAATTCATCACTGACCTGTACGAGGACCTCGGCTGGCTTGGGCTGTCATGGCCACAGCCGGTGCGCAGGCAGTCGCAGCATATGCCGGACTACCGCCGCGTTCTGGACGCCTTGGGCGCACGTGGCCTGCTGTATCCGTGCTTCTGCACCCGGCGTGACATTGCCGAGGCCGCAGGCGCCCCCCACCACGCCCCCGATGGTAACCAGGTCTATCCCGGCACGTGCCGCCACATGGATCCCATGCAGCGGGCGGACTGGCTTGCTGCGGGGGTGCCCCATGCGCTGCGGCTGGATATGGCGGCGGCCATGCTGCTGTCCGGTGCGCGGGACCTGACATGGCATGAACTGGGTCACGGGGATTACCCGTGCCAGCCGCAGCGTTTTGGTGATGTAGTGCTGGCGCGCAAGGACGTGCCCGCGTCCTACCACCTGTGTGTCACGCATGATGATGCATTGCAGGGCGTGACCCTTGTGACGCGGGGGGAAGACCTTATGGCCGCCACCGCGCTGCACCGCCTGCTGCAGCATGTCATGGGCTGGCCCGCGCCGTGTTACAGCCACCACAGGCTGTTATGTGATGACACGGGCAGGCGGCTGGCCAAGCGCGACGGCGCGGTGTCCATCCGGGCCATGCGCGCGGCGGGCATGACGCCACAACAGGTATGCGCCGCAGCAGTGCAGCCCGATCACATATCTGCTGTTTCCACCGCTGCGTGTTCGCACTAGGCTACGCGCCCGTTGCCCGGCAGCGTGCCGGCCTGTCTTTAATTCACTGTTGATGGATCTTGATATCATGGATCTTACCGCCGCCCGGCTGGACCGGATCAGCCCCAGCCAGACGATCGCCATCTCAACCAAGGCGCGTGCGCTCAAGGCGGCGGGAAAGGACATTATCAGCCTTTCCGCCGGTGAGCCGGATTTCGATACCCCGGACACGATCAAGAAGGCGGCCATGCAGGCCATCGCGGCGGGTGAGACCAAATATACCGATGTCGCGGGCACGCCCGCCCTGCGCCGGGCCATTGCCGAGCGGTTCCGCGCCGATAGCGGTCTGGACTATACGTGGGATGAGGTGATCGTCTCCAACGGCGGCAAGCAGATCATCTATAACGCCATGGTGGCGACCATAAATCCGGGGGATGAGGCGATCATTCCCGCGCCGTGCTGGGTGTCGTATCCCGATATCGTCTCGCTGGCCGAAGGCACGCCGGTCATCGTGCCGTGCAGTGCGGAAAACGGCTTCAAGCTGCAGCCTGCCGATCTGGAAGCCGCGATCACCCCGCGCACGCGCTGGCTGCTGCTCAACTCTCCCAACAACCCGACGGGGGCCGCCTATTCCGCCGCGGAAATGCGTGGCCTGTGTGACGTGCTGCTGCGTCATCCCGATGTGTGGATACTGACGGACGACATCTACAACAAGCTGGTGTATGATGGCTTCCACGCGCCGACGGTGGTGGAGGTGGAACCCCGGCTTCGTGACCGTACGGTGACCATGAACGGCGTGTCGAAAGCCTATGCCATGACCGGCTGGCGCATCGGCTATTCCGCAGCCCCCGTGCAGATGACGCGCGCAATGAACAAGCTGCAGAGCCAGTCCACATCCGGCCCCTGTTCGATCAGTCAGGCGGCGGCGGTGGAAGCCCTGACCGGGCCGCAGGATTTCATCGGCACCATGGTCAGCACCTATCAGGCGCGGCGTGACCTTGTGGTGGGCATGCTGAACGAGACCCGCGGCCTGCACTGCCCGGTGCCGGAAGGGGCGTTCTATGTCTTTCCGTCACTGGTCGGCTGTCTTGGCAAGACCAGCGCGGGGGGCACGCTGATTGACACGGATGAGGCCTTTGTCACCGCATTGCTGGATGAGGAAGGTGTAGCCGCCGTGCATGGCAGCGCGTTCATGTTCGCCGGGCATTTCCGCATTTCCTACGCCACCGACACCGACAGCCTGAAGGAAGCCTGCCTGCGCATCCAGCGTTTCTGCGCCGGACTGCGTTAAGGGTGATGGACATGGATGCGGACCGGACCCATCCGCTGTTTGCACAGCGGATGGATCGCCTGACGGTACCAGCCACCATCGCCATGGCCCAGCGTGCACGCAACCTGCGTGCGAAGGGGGAGAAGGTACTGTCCCTTGCATTGGGGGAACCTGATTTCGCCACCCCCGCTGCCGTGATCGAGGCCGCACACCGCGCGGCACTGGACGGGCAGACAAAATATCCGCCCGTGGATGGCACGCCCGCGCTGAAGGCAGCCATTGCACGCAAATTCGCGCGTGAAAACGGGCTGGACTACGCGCCGGCCGAAATCATGGTGTCCAATGGCGGCAAGCAGGTCATTTTCAATGCATTCATGGCGACGGTACAGCCGGGGGATGAAGTGGTCATTCCCCGACCGTACTGGGTCAGTTACCCGCTGATCGTGCAGATGTTCGGTGGCACGCCGGTCTATGCCGACTGTCACGAGGCCGATGGTTTCCGCCTGACCGCACGGGCGCTGGAAGCGGCCATTACCTCACGCACCAAATGGCTTGTCCTCAACTTTCCCAACAACCCGACCGGCGGGACAATGGGACAGGCTGATCTGGAGGCCGTGGCCGAAGTCCTGCGCCGTCATCCCCACGTCCATGTCCTGTCGGACGAGATTTATGAACACCTGCTGTATGACGGGCTGCGGCATCATTCCCTCGCTGCCGTGGCACCTGACCTCAAGGACCGTATCCTGACGTTGAATGGCGTGTCCAAGGCCTATGCCATGACCGGCTGGCGCGTGGGGTACGTGGGTGGTCCCATACCCCTGATCCGCGCCATGACGGCCATACAGGGCAGCGCCACATCGGGCATCTGTTCCATAAGCCAGGCGGCAGCAGTGGCGGCACTTGATGGCCCGGCGGATATTATCGCGCAGATGTGCGCGGTTTATGCAGGCAGGCGGGAAATGGTGGTGTCCACATTGCGCGCCATACCGGGGCTGACCTGCGCCATGCCGCATGGGGCCTTCTATGCCTATCCCGGCATTGCGGGGTGCATGGGGCGTGTTTCGGCTGGTGGCCACAGGCTGGAAACGGATCAGGATTTCGCTATCGCCCTGCTGACGGAACAGCACGTGGCGGTAGTACACGGATCGGCCTTCGGGCACGGGCCTTACCTGCGCCTGTCATATGCCACCAGTGACGATATCCTGAAGGAAAGCTGTGCGCGGATCGCGCGGTTTGTGGACGGGCTGAACTGACGCCCGTCGTCCGGGATCAGTCCGGATCGGGTGAGGGGGGGCAGAGCATGAAAACCCCCTCCGTCACGATGGCGGGCAGCAGCGGCATGGCCAGTGGCAGCCCCGACAGGCCAATCGCCCCGGCCGATGCAACACAGGCCCCCATGTAACCCGTGCGGCCACCCAGCCGTTCGGCAATGACAAACAGGAAAACAGCGACCAGTTCCAGTATGGCGGCCCCACCCAGCCGCAGCGGGTGGGCCTGTGTCTGCATGCCCATATCCGACAGCAGGCGCAACAGGGCGGGGGACTGTCCCCCTTCGCCCCCCAGCCCGAACATGAACGAAAAGGGCAGGATCAGCACGCCCAGGATATCGCGCAGCAGGTTGACCAGCCCGCTGACCAGCGGCAGCAGGACCAGTATGGCCAGACTGGCGGAAGTACATGTCGCGACAATGACAAGTCCAACCTGACGTTGTCGCGCCGCCGGATTATGACGCGGGGCTTCCGGGGTCATGTAGTGCGCCGCCAGTGCCTAGCGCAGCCACCACTTGACGGGTTCGGGTTCATCCGCCGGTGTTTCGTCCTGCGGGTCGGTGGCCCGTGTTGGTGTGGGACGGGATTCTACTGTGCGCTGCCTTGATTTCAGGCGCGTCAGTTCTTCACGCAACTGGCTGTTTTCTTCGCGGGCATTGAACAGGTCCGCACGCACGGCCAGTAATTCCGTATCCCGCGCCGCCAGTTTGCCCTTGTGTTCTGCCGCAATGACATCGGCATGGCCAATGCGTGTGGTCAGGGAACGGATCTGTGCCTGTGCTTCCGACAGGCGCAGTTCGGCCTGTTCGCGCAGTTTCTGTTCGAACTGTACCTTGTGGCGCAGCTGTTCGATTTCGCCACGGTCTTCCTGCTGTGCATGAATGGCGCGCGGGGTGGCGCGGCCCGTGGCGAGCGAATGATGTTCGACCCGGACATCGCCATCCTGCACGAATTTACGTCGGCGCTGCGTGGGGTCGGCCTGACGGGCCGGACGGGCCTTGGGTGCTGGTGTCTTTGCGGCGCCTGCGCCACGGGGCGCGGGCTTGCCCTTGCCCAGTCGTTCAAGCGCCTGCCGGAATGCGGATTCATTTACTTCTTCCCGATGGGTGTTCTGGTCTTCTTCTTTCGGGAAGGAAAGAAAATCATTGTATGATGACACAGCGGAACTCTCGATAATTCAATGCACCATGAACGGTGTGGCTGAAATGATATTTAGGAATCTATTCCTACAACCAGTATACCAATGGTGCCTGTTTTTAGGTGATTGATTGAGTATATAATTCTTTTCCGCCAACTTGTGCAAGGGCATAAGGAACAATATAACACGATAACATATTATTTATTATTTATGACTGTTTTTGAAGTAAAATACTATTCGCTCAGTATAATAAATAATGATGGATAAATATAATTCCGCATATATTTTTAGAAGTCATTTAAATTATGTATAAAAATAACACCTTATATTCTGCCAGTATGTGCCCCTTCACAGCCTGCTCGCTTGCGTTCGGGTGGCCGGTTGGTCCAGATAAGGTCTGGTATGGGTTTTCCTGATAATATCCGACAGGACGCGGAATGTGTAACATCGACCAGCAGACGGTTTCGGTTTCCCTCTCACGCAGGCTCCGGCAGGGCAAGCAGCCACGCGTGCTGATCGTCATGGGGGTCTCGGGCTGCGGCAAGAGTACCGTGGCCCATCTTATGGCCGAACGTCTGGGCTGGCCCGTGATCGAGGGCGATGACCTGCATACCGCGCATAATATCGCCAAGATGAGCAGTGGTATCCCCCTGACGGACGAGGACCGTGCCCCATGGCTGGAGCGCATCGCGCAGCAGGTCCGTGAATGGGGGGCTGCGGGCCAGTGCGGGATCGTGACCTGTTCCTCGCTGAAGCGGAAATACCGCGAGCATATTGGCGGTGGCAGTCAAGATGTCTGTTTCGTCTACCTCAAGGGCAGCAGGGACGATATAGCCCCGCGTCTGGGGCAGCGGATGGGGCATTTCATGCCGGCCGCAATGCTGGACAGCCAGTTTGCCACGCTGGAGGAACCTGACATGGATGATGAGGTCGTCATGGCGCTGGATGTCAATGCGCCACAGGACCATCTGGCGGAACAGGCCTGTGCGCATCTGTCCGGCCTGCCAGCGTAATGCAGGCAGCCCGGCCGTTCAGGTCGGGTCGGGGGGCGGGGAGGCTGGCACCCATGTCAGGTCGGTCATCCCATTGTCATTAAGGTGGCGCCCCAGCACGAACAGATAATCCGACAGGCGGTTCATGCAGGCGGGGATATCGGTGCCGATATCATCCTGTTGCGCCAGTGTTGCCAGCCGCCGTTCCGCCCTGCGCACCACGGTGCGTGCCAGATGGGCGTGGGCGGCGGCTGACGTGCCACCGGGCAGGATGAAGCTGCGTAGCGGCGCAATGTCAGCGCGCAGGCGTTCGACCTCGTTTTCCATGGCCTGAAGGGCGGCAGCCGCATGGGGAAGCGGGCGGGGCGGGCTGACCGGCATGCAGACCGCGCCGCCGATATCGAACAGCAGCCCCTGTATCCATGCAATGAAGGTTGCGTTGCGACCAGCGGGCAGGGTGCCGCGCAGCAGGCCGATGATGGCATTGGCTTCATCCAGCGCGCCAAGGGCCTCGATCCGTGCCGAATTCTTGGGGACCCGTTCCCCATTACCCAGCGAGGTCTGCCCCCTGTCCCCGCCGCGCGTCACGATCCGGTCGATGCGAATGGTCATGAATGCTCCCGCCTGTACATCCGGTATCCTGATCTGGTGGTCATTGTTACCGGGAGGGTTTGCTGGCTCCCAGCTTCATGGCTTCGTTCAGGTGGGCCTGCAGCGTATCAGCCGTGGCGGAAGCGTAGGCTTTCAGGTCCGGGTCACTGGCTGATTCCGCTTCGTTCTGGAACATGGCCAGCGCATCGCTTGCCGCCTGGGCCTGCAGGTCAAGATAGGTGCGGTCGAATTTGGTTCCGTTCTGGGTCTTCAGGTCATCCGCGACCTCTGTTTCGTCCGAACTCATGTCCTGGTGCAGTTCCAGTCCGTGCTTCAGCGTCATGGTGGACAGGGTCTTCTGGTTCGCTGTGTGCATTTTTAGTGATTTTTCGGCGAATTCCTGCACCTTCGGGCGTTTGGCCTGTGTCGTGGCCATTTTTGAAATGGTCATTTCAAATGTATTCAGCGCGGAAACGTTTTCGGCAAAGGTGGAATCTGATTCCGTCAGCGGCGGCAGCGTCGGTTCCGCCGCACCTGCCGCCGCTGGGGCGGGCGCTGGCGCAGGGCGGGCCATGACAACGGCAGGAAGAAGGCTGACGGACGCAAAAAGGAACCAGACTGCGTAACGTTTCATATTGTCATCTTCCTAACGTGTGAAATCCAGGCGGCTTTACTGAATGTCACCCTGTTTTATCAGCTTTGGTGGGCCATACAAAGCGGCCATGCGGTATGGGAAGGGTATTGTATCGTTGGCTCCGGGCAGGGTGTGGGTAATAAACAGGGCTGTGCGTTTGTGGTTGTGGCAATAAAATTTAAGAAAATCCATAATGATGAACAATAAATTATGATTATTCATTCATAATAATAAAAAATATTGTAAATTATATGTATTGTATATCTGATATATGGATATACTTTCATACTAATTTATGAATTTTCGGAAATTTTATAGGTATGTTAAGCCTGATATGAAGTATTTTCGTTTTCTGCGGTAACGGATTCAGGTTCGTCTTAATGTTGGGAACTGACTTTGCCGGTAGGGACCCGTCGCATGCATGAATGGAATTTCATGATACCGACATCTGGCACGACAGCTTCCCGTCGGCGTGACCTATACGATTGACCCATGCGCGGAGTAGGGTGTGCCCGCCCGCGCCCGATGCGGGTTGTCACCCTGTTTTGCGGATAGACCGAATGCCTACTGTTGTCAGGTTCCTCTTGTGTTTTGCGGCGCTGGCCGCGTTTTCCAGTGTCATGGGGGGCGCACTGACCGCTCATCTGCCTGACCGTTTCTTTGCCGAAGGGGGACGGGACATGGCCCGTCAGGCCATACAGATGCAGATGTGGCACGCGCTGGCCATTATCGGCATTTCGGTCCTGATGATCCAGCAGGGATGCAGGGTGCTGGTTTCCGTTTCCGGCTGCATGATGGCGGTGGGAACCGTACTGTTCAGCGTGGGGGTTGCGCTGACGGCGTTCTGGGGCATTCATCCCGGCCCGGTCGCGCCCACGGGGGGCAGCATGCTCATGCTGGCATGGCTGCTTCTGGCCGTCGGGGTCATGCGCTCATGACCGCAACGGATATCACGCAGCCGTCGTGGACAGTGCGCAGCGCCTATCTGGCGCCACCGGGGTTTGAATCCATCATGGAGCAGGAACTGGCCCGCCGGGGGGCGGGTGACCTGTGCTGGCATGGGCGGCTGGCACTGTCCGCCAGGCCGCCGGTGGTCTGCCTGTGGGCGCTGGATATATGGGATGCGCCGGAAGAACATGCGGTCCCGTCCATCAAGGGGGCAGCGCGGATCATGCGTGCGATCCAGCGCAACTGGGCCGGATATGTGCCGACCCTGCACCGGCGCAGTGCGCTGGTGACTGACGCGCTGCCGCCGCTGCGGCCAAAACCGTTTACCTTTCCCGCAGTCGGGCCGGATGCGCATCTGGGGGCATGGACGCTGCTTTCGGCTGACCGGCTGCTGCTGTCGCGCACCAAGTCCTCGCCTTTCGTGAATGGTGAGGTCCCGTTTGTCGAAAACCGCACCGACCCGCCCTCGCGTGCCTATCTCAAGTTGTGGGAAGCATTGCTGCGTCTGGGGCAGTGGCCTGTGGCGGGGGAAAGCTGTATTGACCTTGGGGCCTGTCCCGGCGGGTGGACATGGGTTGCGGCCAGTTGCGGGGCGCATGTCACTGCGATTGACCGTTCACCCCTTGCCGAAAACGTGGCGGGGCTGCCCAACGTGACGTGCCGGTATGAAAGCGCATTCGGGCTGGACCCGGAAAGCTGTGATCCCGTGGACTGGCTGTTTTCCGATATAATCGCCTATCCCACCCGCCTGCTGGCACTGGCGCGGCGGTGGATTGCGTCGGGCAGGGCCGCACGCATCGTCATGACCATCAAGTTTCAGGGTGAAACCGATCATGACACGGCGGATGCCTTTGCCGCCATTCCCGGTGGCCGCGTGCTGCACCTGTGGCATAACAAGCATGAACTGACCTTTTTCTGGCAGCGCGACCCGTCATGATGACGCGCGGCGGCGGCTGATCAGCCTGTCCGCCACTTCCACCACCCCGATCGCCAGCAGGCAGCATATCAGGGCGACAGCCATTACGATCAGCCGTTCCTGCTCGGTCGCATCATTTGCCCCGGCCAGACGGTACAGGGCCAGCCACATGCCGGTCCCGGCCACGCGGTCGACCATGCCCGCCACGGTGGCGCTGAAACGCAGGCTGAGCATGAACAGCCCCGTCAGCACAAGTACCGCCAGTGTCTTGCACACGGTCCGGGTAATGGTGGGCATGGGGGGAGGGTTGGGAGACATGGTTTCCCCTTGGTGATGTCAGACGGTATGGGGCGCGTCAGGCGTTCAGGATATCACGCGCCGTGCGGACTGCATCGGCCAGCGTGCCCGGCTGGAAGGGTGACTTCAGTCCTGCTGAACGGACCAGCCGGGTAAAGGGTTGCGCCCCACCCTGCGCGCATAGCGCGACATAGGCCTGCAACGCGCCATCCATGTCCGTGCGGCTGCGGATCCAGAACTGCATCGCGCAGCACAGCGCCAGCGCGTAATCAATGTAATAGAAAGGCGAGCGGTAGATATGCCCCTGCGCCTGCCACCGTCCCCCCATGGCCGGGTGCGACAGCCCGCCATAGTTGCGCCATGGCAGGTAGTGCTGTTCCAGCCGCTTCCATGTGGCGTGACGTTGTGCTGGCGTCATGTCCGGGCTGGCATAGATCTCGGTCTGGAAGTGATCGACACATACCCCATAAGGCAGGAACGACAGGGAGGAAATCAGGTGCATCCGCCGGAAGCGATCGCCCTGTCCTGCCTCCACCATCAGGTCGATATGCGGCCATGTCAGGAATTCCAGCGCCATGGAATTGATTTCGGCCCCGTCCATGGTCGGCCACAGCAGGTCAACGGCGGGCAGGCTGCGGCTTTTCCAGTTCTGGTAGGCATGGCCCATTTCATGGGTAAACACGTTGATATCGTGCTGCGTGCCGTTGAAATTGGCGAATATGAACGGCATGCCCACCGTGGGGAAGGACGTGCAGAACCCGCCCCCGGCCTTGCCCGGCCGGTTGATCAGGTCCAGATAGCCACCATCGCGCATCTGTCCGAAAAACGGCCCCAGGTCACCGCCCATGCGGTTGAACATGGTCTGCGCGCGGGTCAGTAGCACATCATGGTCGCCTGCCGGGCGGGGATTGCCCTTCGGGTCGATCAGCGGTTCGTCCCATGAATACAGGACGTCCCATCCCATGGTTTCGCACCGCTGGCGCAGGATGTCATGGACCAGTGGTACGACATGTTCATGCACATCATCGCGAAAGCGCGCGACATCCGCGGGTCCGTAATCCACCCGGCGCATGCGGCGGTACGCCAGCGGAATGTAGCTGTCATATCCCAACGTTTCAGCCATGCCGTGGCGCAGGTGGACCATCTGGTCAAACAGGGTATCGAGCCGCGTGGCGTTCCGTTCAAAAAACGCCCACCTGGCCCGTTCCGCTTCGCGGCGCATGGCGCGGTCCGTGCTTTCGGCATAGGGGGCAAGGCCGGACAGGTTGACATGGGTGCCGTCAATTTCTACGCGCGCACTGGCCAGAAGGGCGGTGTATTCGCCGCTCAGCCGGGCTTCCTCCTCCAGCGCATCGGCAATGAGGGGGTCGAAGGTGGTAATGTCGGTCCGCCACAGTTCCAGCGTATGGGGGGTAACCACGTGGGCCACCGCCGCGGGGTCGGGATATTCCAGCAGCCTGCGCTTCAGCGCGACTTCATGCGCGGTGACATGTGGCGTCAGGGCGTCGGCATAATCACGGTCGGCACGGGCTTCGGGGCTGGTGGTGTCCTGTGCGAAGCGCAGGTCGACCAGCGCGGACCAGCTTTCATAATCGCGACGGATCGTATCAAACAGGCGGGCGGCGTCCGCCACGTTGCCCTGGTCCAGCAGGGTCGAGACCTGGCCAAAACGCAGCCCGAGCGCGTCGCGTGTGGGGCGTGGGAAATCAAGGCTGTCAAAATGGCACAACATGCGGGGCAGGGTGCCATGGAAACCTGGCCTGCGTCCATGCCCATGCGGGATTATCTGACGTGCTTACCGATGGTCCTGTCGCAGTTGCCTCATGCAGAACCACGCGCACAGTCCACAGAACGCACCAAGTCCCGTCAGGCTGGTGACTGTTGTATACAGGCCGGGGGGCAGCAGCGAAAGCGGGCTGTCGCGCCCGCTCAGCGCGGACAGGCTGGCCAGCACCACCCCCGTCAGGCTTTCCCCTACAATCAGGCCCGATGCGATCATGGTGCCCTGATGGCTGCCCGCACCCGCGTTCAGGCGGGTGATGACATGACCCAGGATCGCACCAATGGCCAGGGTGACGGAAACGCTCATGGGCAGGTAGATGCCAACGCCTACCGCCAGCGGGGGCAGCGCGCCCCGTCCCTTACGGCGAAGGGCTGCGTCAATCCCGATCAGCACGCAGCCCGTCCCCACGCCCAGCAGCAGCATGTTCCAGTCAAGCTGGTGCAGGAAAATGCCGGATGTAATCAGCAGAAGCAGGGCGGGTTGCGGGGCAGCCAGTGCGTGGCCTGCATCCATGCCCGCGCGTGGCATCGCGCCCACGAAACCATAGGTCTGGTACAGCACGTTCAGCACCGGCGGGATGATGATCGCGCCGGTAATGCAGCCGACCAGCAGGACGGCTTCCTGCTTCCATGGCGTCGCCCCCACCATTCTGCCGGTTTTCAGGTCCTGCAGGTTATCGTTGGCGATTGCGGCCGATGCGGTGATGGCGGTCAGGGCATACAGGCAGAAGCCAATTGCGAAATGCTGTCCTTCCATGCCTGCGAACAGCCCCAGCGCGCGCAGCAGCACGAATACGCAGGACAGACACATCGCGGCAAGGATGATGACGCCGGAAATGGGGGATGATGAAGATCCCACCAGCCCTGCCATGTACCCGCACGCCGCCGCCACGAACAGTCCGACACCCACGCAGCACGCAAGCCCCGCAAGGGTTGCCGCCAGTGCTGGCAGGGTGGCCACATAAGTACGGGCGAATATGAAAAACAGCCCTCCGATCACCATCAGCACGATACCGGCAACGGTGCGCATGGTGTGTGGCGACAGGTCGGTTTCGGTGCGGCTGGCGCAGGAGGCGCCCTGCGTGCGTTCCAGCAGGGCGCGCACGCTGGCCAGAAGCGGGCGGCCCATGCGCAGTACCGTCCATATCGCGGCGATCCCGATCAGCCCCACGCCGATGAAGCGTGCCTTGTCCTTCCACAGGCCAGTGGCGAACGTGCTGGCGGGCAGGCCCGCAGGGTTGGGCTGTACATGCGCCATGACGGGCACGATGATGTCCCATGTCAGCATCGCCCCCATCAGCATCGCGATGCCCCCTTCCAGCCCGACCAGGTAGCCCGCCCCCAGCAGTGCCGGTGAAAACCCCAGCGACAGCCGGAAGGCCGAGACCCCCCATACGGCGGTCGCCGTCATGCCGTCACCCAGCACGCGCAGGCCGGCGGTGGCGAATGTCAGGATCGCTGCCAGCACGCTGCCGTGCATCAGGGCGCGGATGCCGCCCCGGTCCTCGCGTGCCGCACCGGCGCGCAGGATCTCGGCTGCCGCTACTCCTTCGGGAAAGGGCAGGACCGGGTCCACCAGCATGACGCGGCGCAGCGGGATGGTGAACAGCACCCCGGTCATGCCGCCCGCCGCCGTCAGCAGTGCCGTCAGCATAAAGGGAAAATGCTGCCATACCCCGGCCATGATCAGGGCAGGCAGGCTGGCGAACACGCAGGACAGCGTGCCGGCGGCGGAAGCCTGTGTCTGGACCAGATTGTTTTCAAGGATCGTGCCCCCGCCCAGAAGCCGCAGCACCGCCATGGAAATGACGGCGGCGGGGATGGAGGTCGCGACGGTCAGCCCGACCCGCAGCCCCAGATAGACATTAGACGCGGTAAAAACGATGGTGATCAGCGCACCGATCACGATGCCGCGCCATGTCAGTTCGGATGGCTGGGAATGGTTGGCCAAGGCGGCCCCTTACATCTTGTGGAAGGTCGGCATGACAAGATGCGCGCGGTTGAAGTCAAGCTGCGCCTTGGTCAGCTGGAAGCCGATTTCGATATGATACTGGTCGCTGTGAATATGGCGCGACACCGGCAGGGTTATGGGAATGTTGCGCGTATGGGTCAGGTCCTGCATGCGCCCGTCATCAAACGATACATGGGCGACGAATTCCTTTTTGCTCTTGATCTCGCCATTGAACACCACGGCAACAAAATACGGGATGTTGACGAAATTCACGTTCGACGCCGGGCCGCGTTCCACATGCAGCCCGATTTTCATGTTGGTCATGACGGTACGTTTCTGTCCCGCCTCGCACGATCCGACCACGCGGGTCAGGCTGGCGCGTGCGACAAGGTGGGTCACGTCATGGTCGTTGCCGGAGTACTGGTAGTAATCGGCGGCCTCGCCGGGGATTTCCACCACGGGACAGGCCGGGGCGAAATCGATCGAATCGGATTCGCTGGAACAGCCGGCCAGCAGGGACACGACCCCCAGCATGCAGATTGTCAGGGCATTTCGTGACAGGCGTGATGGCACAAGGGCAGGAATCATGCGGGTATTCCGGGTAGGTCAGGTGTGGACGGAGGCCCGCCCCGCGGGGGACGGCCGGGGTGCAGCGCAATGCCGGCAGGGCGACGGGGGAGGACAGACATGGCACAGTACGTTAGGATCAACGGGAAAATGGCTTGCGCCATTGCCGCGGTTTGCGTAGGGCCGGGACCATCGCACGGGAGACCGGCGCCGGAACTGTAGCAGATCGCGGCCCGTATCCTATACCGCCCGCCGGATGTTTGGGGAACACCATGCCCGACCAGATGATTCATACGCCCGATAATACTGCCCCCACCGAGGCACCGCCCCGTGTCCTGAAAGTACTGCTGGCAGGCCCGCGCGGTTTCTGCGCCGGCGTCGATCGCGCCATCCGCGTGGTGGAAGAAGCCATCCGCCGCTATGGCGCGCCGGTCTATGTCCGCCACGAGATCGTCCATAACCGTACCGTGGTCGAGGCGCTGGAAGCCCAGGGCGCGATCTTTGTCGAGGAACTGGACGAAGTTCCCGCCGATGGACAGGTGGTGTTTTCCGCCCACGGCGTGCCCAAGACCGTGCCGGCCGAGGCCATGCGCCGCAACCTGCTGTATCTGGATGCGACGTGCCCGCTGGTGTCCAAGGTTCATCGTGAAGCCGAACGGCACTTTGCCGATGGCGGTCCCGAAAGCCGCCATATCCTGATGATCGGCCATGCGGGCCACCCCGAAGTGGTTGGCACGATGGGCCAGCTGCCGCCCGGCGCCGTCACCCTGATCAATGACGCCGAGGAAGCACGGACCGTCCAGCCGGCCGATCCCTCGCGTCTGGCCTTCATTACCCAGACCACCCTTTCGGTTGATGACACGGCGGAAATCGTGGACATCCTGCGCGACCGCTTCCCCCTGATCGAAGGGCCGCGGCGTGAGGACATCTGCTACGCCACCACCAACCGGCAGGAAGCGGTCAAGGCGATCGCCCCGGGCTGTGACCTGGTGATCGTGATCGGTTCGCCCAATTCGTCCAACTCGCAGCGCCTTCGCGAAGTGGCCGAGCGTTCGGGCGCACCGCGCGCGCTGCTGGTGCCGCGCCTGAACGCGCTGGACTGGTCGGCGCTGGACGGGGTTGCGACACTGGGGATCACGGCCGGTGCATCCGCGCCGGAATCGCTGGTGCAGGAAATGGTCGCGGCCCTGGCCAAGCGTTTCACGCTTGAGATCGAGGAAATCACCGTCAAGGAAGAAAACGTGGCCTTCCGCCTGCCGGCGCCACTGGGCTGAACCGTATTCCCACATGGCAGTCTATACCGAAGTGCCGGAAGATGCGCTGGCTGCGTTTCTGGAAGGCTATGACATCGGCAGGCCCGTCGCCTGCCACGGCATTGCGGAAGGTGTGGAAAACAGCAACTTCCTGCTGAAGACCACACAGGCCACCTTCATCCTGACGTTATACGAGCGTCGGGTGAACCCCGATGAACTGCCATGGTTCCTTGGGCTCATGCAGTATCTGGCGCAGCACGGGCTGTCGTGCCCCCTGCCGGTGGCTGACCGGCAGGGGCGCACGCTGCGCACGCTGTCCGGCCGTCCCGCCGCCATCACCACCTTCCTGCCCGGTCGTGGAGCGCGGGAGGTCGATGTGGACATGTGCGCACAGGTGGGTGCGGCCATGGCGCGGCTGCACCTGCTGGGTGAAGGCTACGTGGCCGAACGTCCCAATTCCATGGGACCGCAGGCATGGACGGACCTGCTGCGGGCCTGCCGGGCACGGGGGGACGAAGTCCGGCCCGGGCTGATGCGTGCGATCGCGGATACGCTGGCGCGCGTGCTGCCCGCATGGCCCGGCACGGGCAACAACCCGTCCCTGCCGCGCGGGCAGATCCATGCCGATCTTTTCCCCGACAATGTCTTTTTCCGTGATGGAAAGCTGTCGGGCATCATCGATTTCTATTTCGCCTGTACCGACTGGTATGCCTACGATCTGGCCATTACCATCAATGCGTGGTGCTTTGATGACGCTGGCCGTTTCGTGCCAACCCGTGCGCGCGCCATGGTGGAAGCCTACCGCCATGTCCGCCCGCTGGAGGATGCGGAGGAGGCGGCCCTTGCCACCCTTGCCACGGGTGCCGCCATCCGTTTCGCGCTCACCCGTCTGTATGACTGGATCAATACGCCCGCGGATGCGCTGGTGACGCGCAAGGACCCGCTGGACTATCTGGCGCGTATGGAATTCTTCGCGTCCCGCATGGATGAAGGTTTCCTGTGATGAACGAGGACGTGGCCCCTGTCGAAAACGTGGCCCCCACCACTGATCTTGTGGAAATCTGGACAGATGGCGGGTGCAAGCCCAATCCCGGCCCCGGTGGCTGGGGGGCATTGCTGTGCTGTCGCGGGCAGGAGCGTGAACTGTCGGGGGGCGAGGCGGAAACCACCAATAACCGCATGGAGCTGACCGCCGCCGCCGAGGCGCTGGAGGCGCTGAAGCGTCCCTGTCGTGTCGTGCTGCATACCGACAGCGAATATGTGCGCAATGGCATTACACGGTGGAGCACGGGCTGGGTGCGGCGCAAATGGCGCAATGCATCGGGCGACCCGGTGGCGAACATGGATCTGTGGCGGCGGCTGCTGGATGTCAGCGCGAAGCATGAAATCGAGTGGAAATGGGTCCGTGGCCATTCCGGTGACGTAAACAATGAACGCGTGGACCAGATGGCCACCGCCGCGCGTGACGCGCTTGGCATTCCCTATCCCAAGCGTGGAAAATGATGCCTGCGCCCCCTGCCATCCAGCTGGAAGGGGTGGGGCTGGATTTTGGGGCCGCACCGCTTTTCCGTAATCTGGACCTGTGCATCGGGGCCGGGATCATGACCGTGCTGCTGGGTGCCAGTGGCGTTGGCAAGACATCGCTACTGCGCATGCTGGGTGGGCTGGTTGCACCTGATCACGGGCGTGTCGCGGCGGCAGACGGGCAGTCGCTTGCCAGGCGGGTCGCGTGGATGGGACAGCAGGACCTGCTGCTGCCCTGGGCCACTGTCATGGACAATGTCATGCTGGGCGCGCGCCTGCGCGGTGACAGGGTGGACCGGGGCAGGGCGGGGCATCTGCTGGACTGTGTGGGTCTGTCGTCGCATGTGGCGGACCTTCCGGCCACGCTGTCGGGTGGCATGCGGCAGCGTGTGGCGCTGGCGCGCGTGCTGTATGAAGACCGTCCCGTTGTGCTGATGGATGAACCCTTTTCCGCGCTGGACAGTGTGACCCGGGCACGCATGCAGGATCTGGCCGGGCGGATGCTGGCAGGCCGGACCGTGGTGCTGATTACCCATGACCCGCTGGAAGCCTGCCGGCTGGCGGACCGTATGCTGCTCATGTCCGGCCATCCCGCACGGCTGGACGCCATGGATGTCCCGGCGGGCGCCGTGCCGCGTGCGGTGGATGACCCGGGCGTTCTGGCAGCGCAGTCCATGCTTCTGCGGCGGATGCTGCAATGACCGTCATGACAGGTTCGTCGGCCATGCGGCTGCTGCGCCCGCTTGTCACGCTGGCCGGCCTGGTGGCCGTGTGGGCCGCACTGGCGCGCTGGGGGCATGTGCCGCCCTATATGCTGCCCGGCCCTGACGCGGTGGCGCGGGCGGTCTGGACGCAGCGCGCGCAGCTGGCGCCAGCCGCCCTGACCACGCTGGAGGAAACGCTGCTGGGCCTTGCGCTGGGCATCGGGGCGGGCAGCGCGCTTGCCATCGGCATGGCGGTCTGGGCACCGCTGCGGCGGTGGGTCATGCCGATGGTGCTGCTCAGTCAGGCGGTGCCGGTGTTCGCGCTGGCTCCCCTGCTGGTGCTGTGGTTCGGATTCGGCATGGCGTCCAAGGTTGTCATGGCGGTACTGGTCATTTTCTTTCCTGTCACGTCGGCACTGGGCGATGGCCTGCGCCAGACCGAACCGGGCTGGATGGACCTTGCCCGCACGATGGGGGCCACGCGCTGGCGGGTGCTGGTGCATGTACGCCTGCCCGCTGCCATGCCATCCTTTGCGTCGGGCGTGCGCATGGCCACGGCCATTGCCCCGATCGGGGCGGTTGTGGGGGAATGGGTGGGCGCGTCCTCCGGCCTCGGATTCCTCATGCAGACGGCCAATACCCGTTTCCAGACGGACCTTATGTTCGCCGCACTCGCGGTGCTGGCGGCCATGACCGTGCTGTTATGGTGGGGCGTGGACAGGCTGCTGGCGCGGGCATTGTACTGGCAGCCCAGGCATGTGGATGTTGACTGAACTGTTGTAACACGCCACCACCACCGATAACCGCGCAACCCAATGCAGGACGGATGCCCATGACTCGCCCCATCATTCTTGACCTGACACCCGGCGCGCAGGGTATGGCGACCCTGCTGGCGGCCCTGCAGGTGCCCGACCATGTGCGCCCGGTGCTGGTGCTGTTCAGCGGCCAGCCTGCCGAGGTTGCTGTGGCGCTGACCCATGCACGCGACCTGCTGCACCAGTACGGGCTGGATGATGTGGGTGTGCATGCGGGATGTCCGGGGCCGCTGACCGGGGGCACGGGTCATGACGTGCCTGCAGGGCAGGATGGTCTGGGCGCGCTGAATCTGGTGCAGGCGGTACGTGCGTGCCCGGCGGACAGCGTGAGCATATGCTGTTCCGGCCCGCTGACCACGCTTGCGCTTGCGCTGGTGCAGGCTCCCGATATTGCTACGCACATGCATGGGGTGATTGTGAACGGCGGCGCGTTTTACGTTCATGGGGACGCCACGGGTGTTGCCGAACATAATATCGCGGCCGACCCGGAAGCCGCAGCTTTGGTGCTGGCGGTGGGCGTGCCGGTGACCCTTGTGCCGCTGGACTGCACGGCGCGCCTGAAGGCGGACGCGGTGTGGATGGAACAGCTTGAACCGATGGGACGTAAGCCTGCCTCCGTCGCGGGGCGGGTGCATGCCGAACTGGTGGCGGCGCGTAATGGGGGCGCGCGGGGCAGTGGCGTGGATATCACGCTGCGGCCCGTGGTTCCGCTGCTGGCGTTGCTCGGCCCCGGTCTGTTCAGTGGCCATCTGGCACATGTCGATGTGGAACGTCGGGGAGAATTTACCCGTGGCATGACCGTGGCGCGGCGCATGGGGCCGCCCGACGTGCAGCCCAACGCGCTGGTGCTGGAGCGCATGTCGGTCGAGGCCGTGCGCGGCGTGTTGCGTGACCTGCTGCTGAGCGTGCGCAAATAAGCGGTCCGGACGGTCGGAATTGCACAAAAATACAACGATCTGGTGCAAACTTGGGCCACAGGCGATCATGACGGTTGCAGAACCGCCGTTCCGTCCAGTATTGGTCCCCGCATTCCGGTGCGTCCGCGGGCGCGAATGTTGAGAACAGTGAAGCGTGTGGCGGCGCGGAGGTCTTCTGTATGGATCGGTCTGCAACATCCCCTTCAGCCCTGATGGGGGTGGCAAGGGGAAACGGTGATGCCGTATTCGCCGCCATCGTGCGTTGCGCCGCCGCCCTGATCCTGCTGGGACTTGGGGGCATGGTGGCCGTCATGGCGTGGGGTGCGCGCGGTGCGTTTGCGACATTTGGCCCTGCCTTTATCATCGACAGGGCCTGGAACCCCGTCACCCAGCATTTTGGCGCCGCCGCTCCCGTGTTCGGCACGCTGGTCACGGCCCTGCTGGCCATAGCACTGGCGGTGCCGCTGGCCTTTGGCATCGCGGTCTGGCTGACTGAAATCGCTTCGGCACGCATTGCAGGGGTCATCGGCACACTCATCCAGCTTCTGGCAGCGGTGCCGTCCATCATCTTCGGCATGTGGGGCTTTGCGGTACTGGTGCCGTTCATGGCGCATTACGTGGAACCCTTCGCCAGTCACACGCTGGGACGCATGCCAGGCATCGGCCCGCTGTTCCGTGGCGCGCCCTATGGCACCGGCTTCCTGACGGGGGGCATGATCCTTGCGGTCATGATCACGCCATTCATTTCAGCCGTCATGCGCGACGTGTTCCTGTCCATGCCCGCAGTGCTGAAGGAAAGCGCCTATGGGCTGGGCATGACGCGGTGGGAGGTGGTGCGCCGCATCATCCTGCCGTGGTCGCGCACATCCGTAGTGGGCGGGATCATGCTGGGGCTGGGCCGCGCACTGGGGGAGACGATGGCGATCACATTTGTTATCGGCAATGCCAACCATATCGGCTGGTCGCTGTTTTCCCCCGGTAACACCATCGCATCGCTGATTGCGCTGGAATTTCCCGAAAGTGCTATGGGAAGCCTGAAATTTTCATCCCTCATGGCTGCGGGTTTCCTGCTTATGCTGATTTCACTTGGAACGCTGGTCTGTTCGCGGCTGCTGCTGCGCACCCGGTCGGCGGGTCGATAAATGGCGGACAGGCAAAACGTGACGCAGGCAGTGGCCATGTCCGCCACGCCATGCACATCAGGGCGGTGGCAGGGCAACAGCCTGTCCGACATGCGCAGGCGTATGGTGGACCGGGTGGCGACGGGCCTGTGCTGGGCTGCCACGGTCCTTGTGCTGCTCATGCTGTTTTCCATCCTGTTCGTGCTGGTGCGCAACGGGGTGGGGGGACTGCGCTGGATCACCTTCGTGCATGTCACCCTGCCGCCGGGGCAGGGGGGCGGTCTTGCCAACGCCATAATGGGCAGCCTGATCCAGACCGGACTGGCCGTGCTGATCGGTGCGCCGGTGGGACTGCTGGTGGGCATTTATCTTGCGGAATTCACTGCCACCGACGGGCGGTTCATCAATCTGGTCCGGTTCATATCCGACCTGCTGCTGTCCGCGCCGTCCATTCTGGTGGGGCTGTTCATCTACATGATCGTTGTGGTGCCGACGGGGCATTTCTCCGGCATGGCTGGGGCGCTGGCGCTGTCCATGCTGGTGGTGCCGGTCGTGGTGCGGACTACGGAAGACATGCTGCGTCTTGTGCCGCTGTCCATGCGCGAAGCCGCGATCGCGCTGGGCGCGCCACGCTGGCGGGTCATCCTGTTTGTCTGCCTGCGGGCCGCGCGTGACGGAGTGGCGACGGGTATCCTGCTTGCCCTGGCCCGTGTGTCGGGCGAGACGGCGCCCCTGCTGTTCACCTCGCTTGGCAACATGAACTGGTCGGTTTCCCCCGCAGCCCCCATGGCCAGCCTGCCGGTCACCATCTACCAGTACGCCGGTGCGGCGTACGAGGACTGGACCGCGCTGGCGTGGACCGGCGCGCTGCTGATTACGGCAGGTATCCTTATGATCAACATAACCGTGCGGCTGGGGCTGGGACGTAACAGGAAATGAACATGACAGTGGCGGAAAAACAGCCGGTGCCAGCCGCGATTTCGGTGCGGAACCTTGATTTCTATTACGGTGCGAATCACGCACTGAAGAATATCTCCATCGATTTCCCGCAGGGGCAGGTGACGGGCATGATCGGCCCGTCAGGGTGTGGCAAGTCCACGCTGCTGCGCGTGCTCAACCGCATGTATGACCTCTATCCCGGGCAGCGCGCGACGGGGGAGGTCATTTTCGATGGCTGCAACATCCTTGGTCCCAGGGTGAACCTGAACGTGCTGCGCGCACGCGTTGGCATGGTGTTCCAGAAGCCCACGCCGTTCCCCATGTCGATCTATGACAACATCGCCTTTGGCGTGCGCCTGCATGAACGCCTTGACCGCGCCGCGATGGAGGCCCGGGTGGAGGATGTGCTCAAGCGCGTCGCCCTGTGGTCGGAAGTGCGCGACAGGCTGCACGATTCGGCGTCGGCACTGTCGGGTGGGCAGCAGCAGCGGCTGTGCATTGCACGTACCATCGCCACCCGGCCCGAAGTGGTGCTGCTGGATGAACCGACCAGCGCGCTTGATCCCGTATCCACCGCCCGGATCGAGGAACTGCTGGATGAACTGAAGGCGGATTTCACCATCGCCATCGTGACCCACAACCTGCAGCAGGCCGCGCGCTGCGCTGATCAGGTGGCCTTTTTCTATATGGGGGAGGTGGTGGAGGTGGACAGCGCCGACCGCATGTTCACCGCGCCGCGTGAAAACCGTACGCAGGACTATATCACGGGCCGTTTCGGTTAGGTCGGCATGCCTTACATTTTGTAGCAAGGTTTGCCCACATTGAACATCCGGGGTGTTGTAGCGTTACGTTTACAGGCCTTGCATGACCAGCCTGCGGCATGCAGGGTAGAAAACAGGTTATAACAGGAGTAGACTTGGTTCCCATGATGAAGAAAATGATTCTGGCCGCCACGATCGTTGGCGGTATGGCTGCAGGTTTCTCCGGGCAGGCGGTTGCTGCGCACCATCAGGCTCCGCCGCCGGGCGGCGGCTGTGGCATGATGGGTGGTCCCGGTGGCCCTGGCGGGTTTGGCATGCCGTTCCTTGGTAACGTGCAGCTGACATCCGCGCAGCACAAGAAGCTGAAGGCCATCCTGCAGGACAGCCATCCCGATTTCCGTGCGGACATGGACAAGGAGCACCAGCTTCACAAGCAGATCCAGGACCTGCTGGCCACGCCGGGCAAGGTTGACGAATCCCAGATCGTTGGCCTGCAGCAGCAGATCACCGCGATGCACCAGCAGCATGAAGCAGCCCGCCTGCAGACCGCCATCCGCATCCATGACATCCTGACCACGGACCAGCTGAACCAGATCCGTGAAACGCAGGACAAGGTCGCCAGCCTGCACGAGCAGCTGCGCGCGCTGACGGCGCCCCCGGCACCGGAAGATGCGAAGAAGTAAGATCGTCCGCCTGCCCTGTTGCAGGCTGAAGGTCAAGGCGGCTGCCCGGCATGGTCGGGCAGCCGTTTTTTTGTGTACGGCCCCGTAATGCTTGACATTGCAGGGGGCAGGGGATAAATCCGGCCAACAATCAGGCACGTCACTTCGCGAGGGTTCGCGCAGTGGCGCGTCCTCTTTTGGGGAAATACGTTGTTCGAGACGCTGTCAGGCAAGCTTTCCGGTGTGTTCGATGGTCTCGCCAAGCGCGGGGCATTGTCGGAAGCCGATGTTACGGAAGCCATGCGCGAAGTGCGTCTGGCCATGCTGGACGCCGACGTGGCGCTGCCTGTCGTCAAGGATTTCGTCAACAAGGTCCGTGAACGCGCCGTAGGGCATGAGGTGCTGGATAGCATCTCGCCCGGTCAGGCCGTCGCCAAGATCGTCAATGACGCGCTGATCGACGCGCTGGGTGGCGCGGGCGCGGTTCCCCTCAATCTGAACGCGGCCCCGCCCGTGCCGATCCTGATGGTCGGCCTGCAGGGTTCGGGCAAGACCACCACATCGGGCAAGATCGCGCGCCGCCTGGCGCAGCGTGAGCGCAAGAAGGTGCTGCTGGCCAGCCTTGATACCCAGCGCCCGGCCGCACAGCTGCAGCTGGCGCAGCTGGCTGAACGCGCGGGTGTCGCGTCCCTTCCGATCATCGCTGGGCAGACCCCGGTCCAGATCGCGCAGCGTGCGATGGATACGGGACGGCGTGAGGGGTATGACATCGTCATCCTCGATACCGCCGGCCGCCTGTCGATCGACGAGGCGCTGATGGAGGAGGTCCGGGCCATCCGGGCCGAAACCGACCCGGCGGAAACCCTGCTGGTGGTCGATGCCATGACCGGGCAGGACGCGGTCAATACCGCCAAGGCGTTCAACGAGGCCGTGGGTGTGACCGGCGTCGTCATGACCCGTATGGATGGTGACGCCCGTGGCGGCGCCGCCCTGTCCATGCGCGCCATTACAGGTGCGCCGATCAAGCTGACCGGCTCGGGCGAAAAGCTGGACGCGCTGGAGGAATTCCACCCCGAGCGTGTCGCGGGTCGTATCCTTGGCCTGGGCGATATCGCAGGGCTTGTGGAAAAGGCCGCCGATACCCTGGATCATGAGGAAAGCGAGAAGCTTGCCCTCAAGATGATGCAGGGCAAGTTCGATCTTGATGATTACGCGGCGCAGATCCGCCAGATCAACAAGATGGGTTCCATTTCCGGCATCCTTGGCATGCTGCCCGGCATGGGCAAGCTGAAGGATGCGCTGGGGGACAAGGAGCTTGATACCTCCGTCCTCAAGCGCCATCAGGCTATCATTTCATCCATGACCCGCAAGGAGCGGCGCACGCCCTCCATCATCAAGGCGTCGCGCAAGAAGCGCATCGCCGCAGGGTCCGGCACGACCGTGCAGGAGATCAACCGTCTGCTCAAGCAGTACGACGCGATGGCCTCCATGATGAAACGGTTCAGCAAATTGGGGGTGAAGGGCCTGATGCGTCAGGGCCTGTCCGCCCTCATGCCCAATGGGGGGCGCCCCCCCGGCGGCGGCGGGCGTCCGCCTTTCGGCTGATCCCATAACGTCGTTTCCGTTTTCTCTTTTGTTTTTTTCTGTCTGGAGAAGTCTTAAATGAGCCTCAAGATCCGTCTCGCCCGCGCTGGTGCGAAGAAGCGTCCTTACTACCACATCGTCGTGGCTGACAGCCGCTCCCCGCGTGATGGCCGCTTCATCGAGCGCGTTGGTTCCTATAACCCGATGCTGCCGTCCGACCACGCCGACCGCGTGCGTCTGGTCGCAGAACGCATCACTCACTGGCTGTCCAACGGCGCGCTGCCGACCGACCGCGTAGCCCGTTTCCTTGGCAACGCCGGCCTGGCGCCGAAGCCGACCTGGAACGAGCAGCCGAAGAAGTCCGCACCCAAGAAGCGTGCGCAGGAACGTGCCGCTGCCGCAGCTGAAGCAGCGGCAGCGTAAGTCTGCTGACGCGATAGACAGGCAGGAAAGGCAGGCAGTCATCCCATGAACCGCGATCATGTCCTGATGGGTGTGGTGGGTCGTCCGCATGGCGTGCGGGGGCTTGTGCACGTGCACAGCTACACCGCCGTGGCGGAAGACCTGGCCACCTATGCCGGACTGGTCGATGACCTTGGTCGTCCATGGCGGCTGTCATGGCATGGCAATGGTGTGGCCCGGCTGCATGACGCGGCAGGCAATGCGATTGACAGCCGTGAGGCTGCTCAGCAGATGGTCAACCGCAAGCTGTACGTGCCCCGCGCCAGCCTGCCCGAACCCGATGCGGACGAATTCTATTTCGCCGATCTGGTCGGGCTGGAAGCGCGCGAACACGGCACGGAGCGTGTGATTGGGCGTGTGGCGGCAGTCCATGACTATGGTGCAGGCACCAGCCTTGAAATTGACGGCGCGGGTGGCAACATCCTGCTGCCATTCACCGAAGCCTGCGTGCCGGTGGTGAATGTCGGCGCGGGATGGATTGCCATCTGCCAGCCCGATGAGATCGAGGTCCCCGTCGAATGCTTTCCCGGCACGGCGGGGCAGAGGGACGCACCATGACGTGGCAGGCAACGGTGTTGACGCTGTTTCCCGACATGTTTCCCGGCACGCTGGGGCATTCGCTGGCCGGGCGCGCGCTGGAACGCGGCATCTGGTCAGTGGATGCGCGCGACATGCGTGAATACGGGCTGGGGCGGCACCGTGTGGTGGATGATACGCCGTTTGGCGGCGGGGCAGGCATGGTCATGCGTCCCGATGTCGTAGCGAGCGCCATTGCCGATATTGACCTGGCGGGACGACCGCTGGTCTATCCCACGCCGCGCGGACGGCGGCTGATGCAGGCGGATATCCGCCGGTATGCGGCGGGTCCGGGTGTCGTGGTGCTGTGTGGGCGGTACGAAGGGGTGGATGAGCGCGTGCTCGAAGCCTCGGGTGCTGAACAGGTCTCGATAGGGGATTATATCCTGTCGGGCGGGGAAGTGGCGGCGACGGTGCTGCTGGATGCCTGCGTGCGGCTGCTGCCGGGCGTAATGGGATCGGGCGAAAGTGCGGTCGAGGAAAGCTTTTCCGACGGTCTGCTTGAATATCCGCTTTATACCAAGCCGGCACAATGGGACGGGCGTGACGTGCCTGAAGTCCTGCTGTCCGGTCATCATGCCGCAATCGCCAAATGGCGGCGCGCGGCATCCGAGACGGTGACGCAGGCGCGTCGGCCGGACCTGTGGGCCGCCTACCGGGCGGATGCAGGTCAAGACATTTCCCGGACCGCTGGCACCCGTGCCGACGCGGACCGGCTGAACTGAACATGAAATCCTATCGAACGAGGACCGGATCATGAACATCATCCAGAAGTACGAGGCGGAAGAGATCGCCCGCCTGACCGCCATCCGCGCCGTGCCGGAATTTGCACCGGGTGACACCGTGCGCGTTGGCGTGGAAGTGGTCGAAGGCACCCGCAAGCGCGTGCAGAACTACGAAGGCGTTGTGATCGCCCGCTCCAACAAGGGCCTGAACAGCAACTTCACCGTGCGCAAGATTTCCAACGGTGAAGGCGTGGAACGTGTGTTCCCGCTGTATTCCCCCACCATTGCGGACATCACCGTTGTCCGTCGCGGTGTGGTCCGTCGCGCGAAGCTGTATTACCTGCGTGGCCGTCGCGGCAAGTCCGCCCGTATTGCCGAGCGCAAGCGTGAAGTTGCGGCACCCGCAGCTACTGCCGCAGCCGAGTAACATGCGACCCTTCGCCCGTTTTTCGCCGTGACTGGTGGAAACGGGCGAACCGTTTTTATGCAAGATTTTGTGGCTGCCTGTTGCGTGCGTATCCTGCGCGTGATGGCGGCCTGTTTCCGTCCGGGAGAGGAATAGCAAGATGGCCCCGCGCACATTGTTCGACAAGATATGGGACAGCCATGTGGTCGAAACCCTCCCGGACAGTACGGCCATCCTCTATATCGACCGTCACCTCGTGCACGAGGTCACAAGCCCGCAGGCGTTCGAGGGGCTGCGCCTGAGCGGCCGCCGTCTGCGCCACCCCGATGCGACGATCGCGGTGGTGGACCATAACGTGCCCACATCCGATCGCACCCTGCCGATCGAGGAAGCGGACAGTCGCAACCAGATCGAGACGCTGGAACGCAACGTGAAGGAATTCGGCGTGCCGTATTTCCCGCTGCTGTCCGCGCGTCAGGGCATCGTGCATGTGGTGGGACCGGAGCAGGGGATTTCCCTGCCGGGCATGACCATCGTGTGCGGTGACAGCCATACCTCCACCCACGGTGCGATGGGTGCGCTGGCATTCGGTATCGGCACGTCCGAAGTCGAGCATGTGATGGCGACCCAGACCATCCTGCAGAAGCCCGCGAAGAACATGAAGGTCGTGGTCGAGGGGCAGGTTGGCCCCGGTGTGACCGCCAAGGACATCATGCTGGCGATCATCGGGCATATCGGCACGGCGGGTGGCACGGGGCATGTGATCGAATTCGCGGGTTCCGCCATCCGTGAACTCGACATGGCGGGCCGCATGACGCTGTGTAACATGTCGATCGAAGCGGGCGCCCGCGCGGGTCTGGTGGCCCCGGACGAGACCACATTCGAATACGTGCGCGGTCGGCCCTTCGCCCCAAAAGGGGAGGCGTTTGACGAAGCTGTCGCCTACTGGAAGACGCTGGCGTCCGACGAGGGTGCGCATTACGACCGCGTGGTGGAACTGCGTGCGGAAGACATCACGCCCGTGCTGACATGGGGCACCAGCCCCGAAACCGTCATTCCCGTGACCGGCAACGTGCCCGACCCGGCAGCCGAGGCCGATCCGGCGCGGCGCAGGCAGATGCAGCGCATGCTGGACTACATGGGACTGGAAGCAGGACAGAAGATCGCGGGTACGCCGGTTGATGTCGTGTTCATAGGCTCTTGCACCAACAGCCGGATCGAGGATCTGCGGGCGGCAGCCAGCATTGCGGCAGGGCGGAAAGTCGCCCCCGGCGTGCGGGCGATGATCGTACCCGGGTCAGGCATCGTAAAGGCGCAGGCGGAAGAGGAAGGACTGGACAAGGTCTTCCTGGAAGCCGGGTTCGAGTGGCGTGAGGCCGGGTGTTCCATGTGTCTGGGCATGAACCCTGACCGGCTGACGCCGGGCCAGCGCTGTGCCTCCACCTCCAACCGTAATTTCGAGGGCAGGCAGGGGCCGGGTGGCCGTACGCACCTGCTGTCCCCCGCCATGGCTGCCGCCGCCGCCGTGACCGGAACCCTGACTGATGTGCGGGAGCTGATCTGACAATGGATAAATTCACCGTTCTCACGGCCGTCGCCGCCCCCCTGCCGGAAGAAAACATTGATACCGACAAGATCATTCCGGCGCGGTTCCTCAAGACCACCAAGCGGTCCGGCCTTGGCGTGCATGCGTTCGACAGCATGCGCTACCGGCCCGATGGCACGGAAAACCCTGATTTCGTGCTGAATCAGGAACCGTACCGCAAGGCCGAAATCCTGATTACGTATGACAACCTTGGCTGCGGTTCGTCGCGTGAACATGCGCCGTGGGCACTGCTGGATTTTGGCATCCGCTGTGTGATCGCGCCGTCATTTGCCGATATTTTCAATAATAACTGCTTCAAGAACGGCATCCTGCCCATCGCGCTGCCGCGTGAAGTGTGCACCCAACTGATGGATGATGCCCGTCAGGGTGCGAATTCCCGCCTTACGGTTGATCTGGCGCGGCAGGTGATTATCCGCCCGGATGGTCAGGAAGTGCCGTTTGATGTTGATCCGCTGCGCAAGCAGCTGCTGCTGGAAGGGCTGGATGATATTGGCCAGACGCTGCAGCATGAAAAGGCGATCACGACATTCGAGCAGCGTCGCGCACAGGCACAGCCGTGGATTCCGCACATCGTCCTTGACTGAGGGCGTGCGCCGTACACCAGCCAATCATTCATAAACAGATTATCCGGATGGGAGACGTCATGTCCGCACCCAAGAAGCTTCTGATCCTGCCTGGCGATGGCATCGGTCCCGAAATCATGCGGGAAGCACAGCGCATCATGGACTGGATGGCGCAGGCGCGCGGCATCCGTTTTGATATCAGCGAGGATCTGGTGGGGGGCGCGTCGCTTGCAGTGCATGGCCAGCCGATCACGCAGCAGGTGATCGACGCGGCGCGGGCGGCGGATGCGGTGCTGTTTGGTTCTGTGGGGGACCCGAAATGGGCGTCGGCGGGGTTTGAGCGTCGGCCTGAAATCGCGATCCTCAAGCTGCGTCAGGAACTGGGGCTGTTTGCCAACCTGCGCCCGGCCAAGGTGTTCGATTCGCTGGTGGACGCCAGCACGCTCAAGCCTGATGTCATCCGCGGCCTGGATATCATGATCGTGCGTGAAACGGTGGGCGGCATCTATTTCGGCACCCCACGCGGGATCGAGACCCTGCCCGACGGGTCGCGTCGTGGCATCAACACCGAGGTTTACACCACGGCGGAAATCGAGCGCGTGGCCCGTGTCGCCTTCGACCTGGCGCGCAAGCGCGACAACCGCGTGTGCTCGGTCGAAAAGTGCAACGTGATGGAAAGTGGCCTGCTGTGGAAAGAGGTCGTGACCGCACTGCATGACAGCGAATACAGGGATGTGGAACTGAGCCACATGCTGGCTGATAACTGTGCCATGCAGATGGTGCGTAACCCGCGTCAGTTTGATGTGATCGTGACGGGTAACCTGTTTGGTGACCTGCTGTCCGACCTCGCTTCCATGCTGACCGGCAGCCTTGGCATGCTGCCTTCGGCAACCCTGGGGGCAAAGGGCGAAGATGGTCGCATGCCTGCGCTGTATGAACCGATCCATGGCAGCGCGCCCGACATTGCAGGGCAGGGCAAGGCGAACCCGCTGGCGCAGATCCTTTCGTTTGCCATGCTGCTGCGGTATTCCTTCGATATGAAGGAAGACGCCGCGATGATTGAACAGGCGGTTTCCAACGTGCTGGACCGTGGCCTGCGTACGCCGGACATCATGAGTGCGGGCAGGACGGAAGTGAACACTGCAGGAATGGGTGAGGCTGTGGTGGCCGAACTGGATCGGCTGAACAGGACACCCTGACCCGTCCGGGTTTATGGCTTCAATGTGAAACGGGCCGGCATGATATCCATGCTGGCCCGTTTTTTGTTCTGGGGAGCGTTGTAAAAGTCCCTTCCGCAATACGCTGCGGATCATAAGAAATTTTTTGGTGAATTTTCAGAAAGTTTCTTTGGAAAAGGTAGCACCCCCAAAACTTTATTTTTTACAGACCCGGCTTCAGCACATAGCCCTTGCCGCGCACTGTCTGCAGGAAGCGTGGTTCACGCGGGTCGGGTTCGATCCGGCGGCGCAGGCGCGTAACCTGCACATCCACCGCGCGTTCCCCGATTTCTTCCATATCCAGCGTGGTGGCGATGTCTGTGCGCGACAGGATTTCGTTGGGATGGCGTGCAAGAACCGATAGCAACGCCGATTCGCCGCCCGTCAGGTGCACGATTCCCTGTGTATTGGACAACAGGCCGCGCACGGGGTCGAATTCCAGATCCCCCAGCCGTACGATCCGCAGGTTGCTGCTGGGTGCGGGGGGAACAAAGCGGCGCAGGTGCGCCTTGAGCCGCAGCAGAAGCTCGCGCGGTTCAAACGGTTTGGCCAGATAGTCATCGGCCCCGGCTTCCAGCCCGATGATCCGGTCTTCCGGCTCACCACGCGCGGTCAGCAGCAAAATGGGGAAATCCAGCTTTTCCCGCCGCAGTTCGCGTGTCAGTTCCAGCCCGTTTTCCCCCGGCATGGTGATGTCCAGTACCAGTGCGTCCGGCTGCATGAAGCCCAGCACCTGACGGGCTTCATGCGCGGATGACGCGGCACTGACACGGAATCCCTGCTCGCTCAGGTAGCGTTGCAGCAGGCGGCGCAGGCGGGGGTCATCATCCACCACGACCACATGTGCATCCACGATCATGCTGTCGCGGGGCAGGGAGGAGTCGCAGGCCGTCTGGATCATGGGGAACTCCGGTCGGGAGGGTGGGGGGCATCGGTGGATACGCCGGACGTATCCGATTCGTCTATCAGCCCGTGCATGACGCGGCGAAAGCCATCAACTGCCTTGCCGCCCGCGTTGCGGTACACACGCAGCAGGACCTCACGTTGCAGGGAAAACAGATGGTTTTCAATCTCGCTCCCACGTACGGTCAGGTGCAGTTCCCGCCGCCGTCTGTCTTCTGCGGCCGTTTCCTGCCGCACAAGGTCCATGGACAGCAGTTCGCCCAGCGCACGGCTCATGCTCTGCTTGGTAATGCCCAGCGTGTCCAGCAGGGTACCCACGGCCATGCCGGGCTGCAGGGCCACAGCCTGCATGATGCGGTAATGGGCATGGCCCAGACCGTAGGCATGCAGGGCGTCGTCTATGATGGCCGTAAACGACCGGCAGGCGAGCATGAGCAGGTCCTGCGCCTGTCGCATGTCCTCATCGCGCAGGAAAAGCAGTTCCACCCCCGCGCCAGCGGGTGCATGGCGGGTGGATGGCGGGCGGGCAGGGGCTGTCACGTCCAGGAAACCGGTCAGGCGATGCGACCGGTCAGGCGGTTGCGCAGGCGGGTGATGCGGCCGACTTCCGACAGGCGGCGATCAAGGAATTCCTCCACCGAGGCGGGGTTGCCCCCACGTGTCAGCCAGAACAGAAGGGTGGAGACATAGACACCACTGAGCGTGATGCGCTTGGTCACATAGGTGAAGCCGGTGGAGGTATCCCCTGCCGCCTGCCATATCGCGTTCACGCTACGCCCCAGCGCGCGGGCAAGGGCGCGGGCATGGGTCGGTACCATCAGCACGGCCAGCGCCTGCCGGATGGCGGCACGGTGCGGGGCGGCATGATCCAGCCTGAACAGAACGGCAGCGCGGATACGGCGGCTGATCTTGCGGCTGCGGAAGCTGTTGGTGGCGGCCAGCATGTCGCGGTCCATGAGGTCGAAACACGACTCGGCCACCTGCGCCATGCCGTCAGGGAACAGCAGATCCGCGTCCTCTCCCACGCATTGTCGCAGCAGGGCCGTCGTCCACGGCTGGCTGCCCGCGCGCGGGTCGGCCAGGAAACGGCGCAGCAGCGCGTCACTTTGCGGTGAATTCTGGAGCGCGGGCGGTTCCAGCGCGGATGTCGCGGCGGCAGCCAGGGCGGAAGGGGTCATGGGCGCTCTCCGTAACGTGCCATTTCGGTATCAAATCCCATCCGGCCAAGGTCGGTCATGCGCATGGGATAGAGGATTCCGTTCAGGTGATCGTATTCATGCTGGAATACATTGGCTAAAAAGCCTGATGCAATGCCGTGGGTTTCCTGCCCGTCCGCATTCAGGCCACGCCAGGCGATGCGGCGGTAACGCGGCACCCAGCCCCGCAGGCCGGGAATGGACAGGCAGCCCTCCATCCGGTCCACCATGTCGTCATCAACCGGTTCCAGCACCGGGTTTATCAGGACGGCGGGCAGGCGGGGGGGATCGTCCTCGCCCATGCTGCGGGTTTCGGGCACGCGATAGACGAACAGCCGCAGGCCCTGGTGCACCTGGGGTGCAGCCAGTCCCACGCCGCCCGCATCCAGCATGGTTTCGATCATGTCGGCCACCAGCGTGCGGATTGCGGGGGCCTGCGGGTCGGTGACCGGTTGCGCTGGCTGCAGCAGCACCGGATGGCCCATGCGGGCGATCTTGAGCAGCGTCATGGACACAAAGACCCTTCCTGTTTCGGGGAACATGTATATGACAGCGTTGGCGCGCAAAGCGGAGCACGAAAATCATCTGTCCCGGATGCGGGAATGATTTGTGTTGCCGTGCGCGAGTGTGATATAGGTGCGGCCCGTTTGGGAATCGCACGAAGGGAATGGCCTCGGGCGGACGTTCCCCAAGTTTCAGTTTCATGGATCATCCATACCGGATGGCAGATCAGGAGTTGACGACCCAGTGCAGGTTCTCGTTCGTGACAACAATGTTGATCAGGCCCTCAAGGCCCTCAAGAAGAAAATGCAGCGCGAAGGCATCTTCCGTGAAATGAAGCTGCGTCGTCATTATGAAAAGCCGTCCGAGCGCAAGGCGCGCGAGGCTGCCGAAGCCGTGCGCCGCGCCCGCAAGATGGAGCGCAAGCGTCTGGAGCGTGAAGGCTTCTAAGCCGACCGTTATCGGAATATGGGTCTGACCCACAAAAAAACCGGCCCCAGAAGGGAGCCGGTTTTTTTGTGTCCGCAGTCAAGGTAAAGCCATGGATATGGAGTCGCATCCCGGCACCGAACGCATGCCCCCCGTACAGGGCTGGCGCAGGGTGCGTGAACGCCTGATCCGGCGGGTCCTGCCACGGTCGCTGCTGGGGCGTATGCTGCTGATTGGGTTCATTCCGCTGCTGGCCACGCAGGCCATCTCGCTGGAACTGTTTTACGGAAATTACCTGCAGATCGTCTCCCGCCGCCTGTCAGGCGACATGGCTACCACCATCGCCATGACGCTGGACCTTCTGGAACGCTATCCATCGCCCGCCGACAGGCAGTGGATACTGGATGATGCCGGGCGGCGCGCCGGCCTGGCCATGACATTGCATGAAGGGGAAAGCCTGGACCGGCGCGGTTCCAACCATGTGCTTGGCCCGATTGACGACGATCTGGTTCGCGACCTGCGGGCGAATGTGCGCTGGCCCAGCTTCGTGGACTGGAAACAGGCGCATCATCGTGTGGTGATCCGTGTGCAGACGCCCAGCGGGGTGCTGCAGGTCGTGACCCTGCGCAAACGGCTGGACGTGGCGCCGGTATGGCTGTTCGTGGCATGGGCGTCGGGCAGCGCGCTGGTGCTGTTCCTGATCGCGGCACTGTTCATGCGCAACCAGGTCCGCGCCATACGCAGGCTGGCGCGCGCGGCGCAACTGTTCGGGCTGGGGCGTGACACCGTACCCATCATGCCCGAGGGCGCGCAGGAGATCCGCAAGGCGGCCATTGCCTTCAACCGCATGCGTGACCGCATCAACCGCTTTGTGGAGCAGCGCACGACCGTCCTGGCCGGTGTATCGCATGACCTGCGCACGCCATTGACGCGGCTGCGGCTGTCGCTGGCCATGCTTCCGCGTACGGGCACGGTCAACGCAGCGGAACTGCAGCCCGATATTGCCGACATGATCGGCGATATCGTGGAAATGGAGCATATGATCGAAGGCTACCTGTCGTTTGCGCGGGGCGAGGGGGCGGAAAAACCCGTTGTCATCCGCGTGGAAGACCTGTTCGAGGAAATCGTCGTCGCCCTGCGTCGCATGGGCGCGCAGGCCAGTATCGGTTCCATTACGCCCGCAGGGCTGAGCGTGACCGGGCGGGGCAATGCCCTGCGTCGCGTCCTGAATAATGTGGTGGAAAATGCCCGCAGGCATGCCACCCGCATCGAACTGTCAGCCGAACGCGGGCGCAGGGAAGTCATCCTGTATATTGATGATAATGGGTGCGGTGTGGATGAAGCGCGGCGTGAAAGCGTGTTCCGCCCGTTCGAAAGTGGCAAGGAGGGCGGAACCGGCCTGGGCCTTGCGATCGCGCGTGACATCATTCACGCCCATGGCGGCCATATCGGACTGGAAGCCGGGCCGCTGGGTGGTGCGCGGGTCAGGATCGTACTGCCGAAATGACAGGTCCGGCAGGTCAGGACATCAGGGCAGGGAGTTGCCCGACCCGCCATGGCCGGGACCGCCGTTCATGCTGTTCATCGGGCCGGTGCTGCCGCCGTAGGTGCTGCTCATCTGGCTGAGCGGGTTGTAGCGGCCCACATTGCCCAGGATCTGCTGCATGATGTTTATCTTGGTGCCTGGCGTGGGGGTCTTGCCGGGTGCCATGGAGACGTAGCGCGCGTCGTCCTTGTGCAGCGTGCGCATGTTGCGCAGGATGCCGTCCTGGTCAAACGTCAGCACCACCATGTCCTGCTTGCGCACGCGGGGGAAGCTTATGGGAACGATGACCTGCTTCATGGACATGTACAGCCATGTATTGTCGTCGAACGTAGCGCGCCCCGTGGGGGAGCCCAGCGCGTCCATCACGTCAGAGCGCGTAGTCTCGCCGATCTTCAGTTTCTTGTAATCATCCTCTTCGACCAGGGAACCACGCTGGATGGTGCTGGGCTTGAACACCGAACATCCCGACAGCGCGATCCCTGCCCCGATGACAGCGCATGAAAACAGGCGTAATGAACGGGAACGGGGCGGGGTGTCCTGTGGTGACCTCATGGTCCGGAAAATATCCTGAAATAAGGGCATGGCGCGAAAACGCGGTTCGTCTTTCCGGTGCCCGATTGGGAAAATGAAGTCAATCACAGATCGCCCCGGCGGTGGAAAAACACGAAAGTCATGGCCATATTTCCACCATGTGGGCATCACGGCGCCGGTCCCGTGAACAGACGCGCAGGAGTAGTACGACATGGATGCAGAATTTTCCCGCCCGCTTGCCGTGGGTCGCATCCCGGCCCGTGGCATGGAAACGGTGGTCGAGGCATCGGATGAGGAATGCCGCAGGCTGGCGCGCCGGTTCGGGATTCCCGGCCTGCGGAACCTGTCCTGCCGTTACCGGCTGGTGCCGGGACAGGATGGGGAAGTGCTGGCCGAAGGCTGGCTGACCGCGCATGTGACACAGGAATGTGTCGTAAGCCTTGAGGCGTTCGAGGACGTGCTGGCGGAATCGTTCACCGTACGCTGCATCCCGGCGGAACGTTTCCGCGAGGATGACGAGATCGATCCCTTTTCCATCGATGAAATTCCCTATGACCGTGACAGCATCGATCTTGGTGAACTGGCGGCGGAGGAACTTTCGCTGGCGCTGGATCCGTATCCGCACAAGCCCGGATGCGAGATTCCGGCCGAATTCGCGGGCAAGGAAGAGGCAGAACCCGAAGAAACCGTGCGCAGGCAGCCTTTTTCCGCTCTGGCCGAGTTGAAAAAAAAGCAGAACTGACGCAAAGGAAGGGGCAGGTAACGGGGGGCGTGGATTGCACGCCTTGCGCATCATCTCTTGCGCAAGTGCGAATGATCTGTTAGAGCGCCCCCCTCAATTATTGATAACTGACCGGTGTATCGCCACGATGGTGTGCCTGCCGGTTGTGATCCAGATCGGAGGGGCCCAGGCCCATGGCTGTACCCAAGAGAAAAACCTCGCCGTCCCGTCGTGGCATGCGTCGCAGCCACGCGGCACTCAGTGTTCCGGCGCACGCGGAATGCTCCAACTGTGGCGAACTCAAGCGTCCGCATCACGTCTGCAGCCACTGCGGGCATTATGACGGTCGCGAAGTCGCTTCCGCCGGCAAGGCGCTGAAGACGGCGGTCCGCGCCTGATAACAGGGCGCTGCTGGCGTCATTAACCCGGTCAGGGGCGCGGTCTGCATGGACCGCGCCTATGGGCGTGCCTGGTGGCCGTCCCGTCCGGGCCGCACGGGAAAGGGGGGTGCCAAAGTTGTACTCCCTGATCTTGCGCGTTCCTTTCTTACCCGGCACAAGACGAGCATGAGCGAGACAGGTTCCTCCTTTTCCGAGACTGGGTCCTATACCCTGGCCATAGATGGCATGGGTGGGGATGGTGGTCCGGAAGTTGTAGTGGCCGGACTGGCAATTGCAGCAGACCGACATCCTTCAGCCAGAATCCTTCTGGTAGGGGATGAGGCAAAGTTGTCCGGCCTTCTGAGCCGCCATCCGCGCGCGGCCGATATCTGCACAATCCTTCCGGCCGGTTCGGCAATCCCGATGGACATGAAGCCCACGGCGGCGTTGCGTGTGCGCGATTCCTCCATGCGGCTGGCCATGGATGCGGTGGCCAAGGGTGCGGCACAGGGCGTTGTATCCGCTGGCAACAGCGGGGCGATGCTGGCGCTGGCCAAGATCGTGGTCAAGACACTTCCCGGCATAAGCCGTCCGGCCATGGCGGCACTCAGCCCCACGACACGTGGCGACGTGGTCATGCTTGACCTTGGCGCGAATGTGTCGTGCGACTGGCGTAACCTGGTGGAATTCGCCATCATGGGCGAAGCCTTCGCCAAGGCGGTGCTGGGCCTGCCCGCGCCCACGATCGGCCTGCTGAATGTCGGGTCGGAGGAGCTGAAGGGCGACGAACGCCTGCGTCAGGCGGCCGAAGTGCTGCGTGGCAGCGCGCTGGCCAGACAGTTCCACGGCTTTGTCGAAGGGCACGACATCACGGCAGGTACGACCGACGTGGTGGTGACAGACGGCTTTACTGGCAATGTGGCCCTGAAAACCGGGGAAGGCGCGCTGAAAATGGCGTTTACCCTTCTGCGGCAGGTCTTTACTTCCAGCCTGCTGGGCCGGATCGGCTATCTTCTGGTGCGCCCGGGACTGGAACGGATGAAGGAATGGCTGGATCCTCGCCGCTACAATGGCGCGGTGTTTGTCGGCCTGAATGGTGTCGTGGTCAAATCGCATGGCGGCACGGATGCCGAAGGGTTTGCCGCTGCGGTCGATGTGGCCATGGACATGGTCACGCACCGCTTTACCGACGGCATACGTGACCGCCTTGCGCATATGGAAAAGCTGACATCCGTCAAGGCGGTTCCGGACCAGCAGCAGGCGGTTCCTGCATCCTGACCCTGTAACATCCGGTGTGGCGGGCAGGCTGTCATGGCTGTTCCCACCCGTGCATGTAAGATGAGATTGGTGGAAAAACAGGTATGACGGCGAAACGCTCGCTTCTGTCCGGGTTTGGCGGTTATCTGCCTGAGCGGATCGTTACCAATGACGAGCTGGCATCCCGGCTCGATACATCCGATGAATGGATTCGTGGTCGTACCGGCATTTGCCAGCGTCATATCGCCGGTGAAAATGATACCGCCGTATCCATGGCGGCGCAGGCCGCACGTCGGGCACTTGAATACGCAGGTGCGACGCCGGCTGATGCCGATGCTGTGATCGTCGCGACCAGCACGCCGGACCAGGCATTTCCTTCCACCGCCGTGCGTGTGCAGGCCGAGCTGGGCATGACATCCGGATTCGGATTCGATCTTGCCGCGGCGTGTTCGGGTTTCATCTATGCCCTGTCGATGGCCGATTCGCTGATTCGCAGCGGACAGGCCCGTTCCGCGCTGGTGATCGGCAGCGAAGTCTATTCGCGTATCCTTGACTGGTCGGACCGGGGGACATGCGTGCTGTTTGGTGATGGGGCTGGGGCCGTGTTCCTGACCGCCGCGGGGCCGCAGGATGGTGATGCCGGCATCCTGTCCACCCACCTGCATTCCGATGGCCAGTACGGTGACCTGCTGTATGTGGATGGCGCCACCGGGCAGCATGATAAACCCGCCCACCTGCGCATGAACGGGCGCGAGGTGTTCCGCCATGCGGTGGGCAAGCTGTCTTCCTCGGTTGATGAGGCGCTGGCGGCCAATAACCTGACACATTCGGATGTGAACTGGCTGGTGCCACACCAGGCCAATCTGCGCATTATCGACGGTGTGGCGCGCAAGCTTGCGCTTCCGGCGGACCGGGTGGTGGTGACGGTGGACCGGCATGCCAATACGTCGGCGGCCTCCATCCCGCTGGCGCTAAACGAAGCGGTCCGGGACGGGCGCATCCGTAAGGGCGATCTGGTGCTGATGGAAGCACTGGGTGGTGGCCTGACATGGGGCTCGGCGCTGGTGCGTCTGTGATGTCGTTTCGGTACCACATTGAAATGGGCGCGCAATAAACCGTCCCTTCATTGAATACATTCAATTGACGATGATGACGCGCATGCATAACGTTTACGCATGAGCACCGTGACGCGCGCCACTCTGGCAGAACAGATATATGATCAGGTCGGGCTGTCCCGCCATGAATCCGCCGATATTCTGGAAGATATTCTGGAACGGATGGCACGGACACTTGAGACCGGCGATACCCTGAAAATAAGCGGGTTTGGCACATTCTCTGTCCGGCAGAAGGGACAGCGTACGGGCCGTAACCCCAAAACAGGCGTGGAAGTTCCGATTCTTCCCCGTTCTGTGCTGGTGTTTCGCCCCAGCCAGCTGCTTCGTGCCCATGTCAATGGACAGTCCGGTGGTGAAATCCCGCCGGAAGGAGACGAGGAATGAGCATGCAGCATGACCTGGCCAGTACCGCGCCCCCCACGCACGACATGACACAGCCGGGCGAGGACAGCCTGCCCATTTATGAAGTCGCGCGTGAACTCGGTCTGGCACAGCATGTCATGCGCATGTGGGAATCCCGCTTTCCGCAACTGCAGCCATTGCGGGGGCAGGTAGGGCGGCGGTACTACCGCCCGCAGGATATTGCCGTGCTGCGGCAGATTGCCGATCTGCTGTATGTCCGCAAGCTGTCAATCGCACAGGCACAGGCCGAAATGGGGCAGGTTGCCCTTGCCTTGGACCCGTCACCTGCAATCGTGGCCACGCCAGCCACGCCAGCCACGCCAGCCACGCCAGCCACGCCCGTGGCGGTAGAAGTTCCTGTTGCACACGCTGCGCCTGACGCAACGGTGGCATCGGTTCCTCCGGTAGCGGATGCGCAGGCTGCGGCTGACGAACCGTTTGACACGTCCGCACCGGAACACACGCAACCGGTCGAGGCCGGCACGGTTATCGAACAGGTCACGATTATCGAGGAGACCATACAGGTCACCGATACGACCCCGGCTGTATCCCCGGAATCCCGGCCGGAGGCTCCGGTCACGGACGATGCCCCGACTACCGCAGCAACGGCGCCAGAAGCCATGGTACCGCCCGAAGATGAGGTGGTGGATGAAGAAGAAATGCCGCTGGAGCAGATCGTGATGATCGAGCTTGAGCGCCTGCAGGCGGAAAATACCGTACTGCGAGACAGCCTGCGTGGCGTGCTGGTGGAACTGCAGGCCCTGCGGGAAATGGTGCCGGTCTGATTTATCCGGTTTTTTTCATTTTTGCGCAGATCGTGGCTTGCCGTCCCCCTATTGGCCTGCTACATCCTGCGCATCGCAGACAGGCGGGCAGTAGCGCAGCCTGGTAGCGCATCAGTCTGGGGGACTGGGGGTCGTGGGTTCGAATCCCGCCTGCCCGATATCCCTGTCTGCGATCGAATATTTTGGGCGGATGCCCCGATGAAAGCACCTCTAACAGGGTGCTTTTTTTGTATCTGCCACAAGCGCGCTAGTAACGCGCGCGGCTCCAGTTCAGCCATAGCATGTGCAGCACCGCCATGATGGCCGGCCCGACAAACAGCCCCAGCAGGCTCCAGCTTTCCGCCCCGCCCAGAATGCCCGTCAGCACCCACAGGAAGGGTAGCTGGGTTGAACCGCCGATCAGGGCAGGGCGTACCAGATGGTCCGCCAGCAGGATCACGGCAATGCCAAACAGAATGATGGCAATGGCCGTCAGCACTGCCCCGGTATTGATGACCAGCAGTATGGCGACGGCGCTGATGGCAATCAGGGCGCAGAAAGGGATCATGGCCGCAATGGCCGTTATCACCCCAAACAGGAACGGGTGGGGCGCGCCTGCGACCAGATAGGCAAGGCCCATCAGCATGCCCTCGCCAATACCGACCAGCACCAGTCCGGATACCGACCCATGGACGGATGCGATGATCTGCAACGCAATCCGCTCCCCCCTTTTGCCAAAGGCGCGGCGGGATACGTTAAGGGACTGGCGGATGACCGCATCCCCATCCTTGAGCAGGAAAAACAGCGTCAGTATGGCGAAGGCGAACAGCAGGACGCGGTGCAGCACCTGCGATCCAAGCTGCTGCGTGACCTTTACGCCCTGTCCAATATTCATGGACCCGAGCAGGGCGGAGACATCGGCGGGATTTTTCAGGTGGTCGTTCCACCATGTTTCAACCGTCTGCTGTCCATAGGGCAGGCGGCTGACCCATGGTGGGATGGGAATGCCGGAATGGCGGGCATCATTCAGCAGCCTGAGCACGCTTTCCGCCTCACGCCCCGCTTCCAGCCCGAACAGCGCCAGTGGCCCGAGGAAGATCAGGGCAATGGCCAGCGTGAACAGGACCGGCAGCAGGGTCTGATGCGCGCGTGAATGCCACCGCCTGCGTGCCCGTGCGTATAGTGGCCACGAGGCAATCGCGAATATGCAGCCCCAGATCAGAGATGGCAGGAAACCGCGCACGGTGTACAGCGCCAGCAGGACAAAAAACAGTGCCAGCCCCGCACGCGCCATGCGCTGCGTACGCTGGGTTTCGCTGAATGACCGGAAGGTGCGCATCGTGGAGGCAGGATCCATGCGGTGGCCCGGCATGGGGGCACCTGCCTGCTCCTGATCCGCGTTGTAGGGATCCGTCATGGTCATTCCTCTGGAAAACGGGCTGTGTCGATACGGGTGCTGGTGTTAACGGGATCGTTCCAGCAAAGACATTAATCCTATGTCGGGGGCGTCGTTTCAACGGCCCACAGGGCAAAAGCATGAATCAGGGCGGCTTCTTTCAGGGAATCGAAGCGTCCCGTCGCCCCCCGGTGCCCCGCTTCCATATTCGTGCGCAGCATGATGGGCCGGTCCGATCGGTTGTGGTCGCGCAGGCGCGCGACCCATTTCGCCGGTTCCCAGTATGTGACGCGCGGGTCGGTCAGGCCGCCCAGGGCCAGAATGGCGGGGTAGGCGCGCGGGGCCACCTGTTCATACGCGGCGTAGCTTGCGATCAGGTCATAGGCATCTGCATCTTCCAGCGGGTTGCCCCATTCGGGCCATTCCGGTGGGGTCAGGGGCAGTGTGTCATCGGACATGGTATTCAGTTCATCCACGAATGGTACCACCGCCACAATGCCCGCGAACAGGTCGGGCCGCATGTTGGCGATCGCTCCCATCACCATGCCACCTGCCGAACGCCCATCCGCCACGATCCGTCCCGGCGCGCCAAAGCCCGCATCGGTCAGGGAGGTGGCGCAGGCGATGAAGTCGCTGAAGGTATTGGGCTTGTTGCGCCCCCGACCGCCAAGGAACCAGTTCCAGCCCTTTTCCGACCCGCCGCGGACATGGGCAATGGCATAGAACCACCCCCGGTCCACAAGGCTGAGCACGCGGGTGGAAAATACCGGGTCGATGGCATGGCCATAGGACCCGTAACCGTAAAGCAGCAGCGGGGCGGAGCCATCTATGGGCGTGTCATGGCGGCCCAGCACGGTTATGGGCACCTGCTCCCCATCCGGGGCCTGCGCCATAAGCCGCCAGCAGCGGTACTGCGCCGGGTCGTGGCCCGAGGGCACGGATTGCCGCTTGAGCACCCGGTCGGCACGCGTCGTCATGTCCTGCGCATGCCACTGCCGTGGCGTGGTGGGGGACTGGTAGATATAGCGCAGTTCGGTCGTGTCGTATTCATAACCGCCCGCGAATGTCAGGTCATAGGCCGCTTCATCGGGTTCCAGCGCATGGGTACGGCCCTGCAGGTCACGGATGACGATGCGGGTGTTCGCATCCCGGCGTTCGCGCCATGCGATATGGCCCGACCAGACCATGCAGTCGGTAATGTAGCGCCCGGGTTCATGCCCGATCAGGTCATGCCAGTTTTCACGTCCCGGCGCGCTGTCGGGTGTGGTCATGATCTTGAAATCATATGCGCCGCCGGCATTGGTCAGGATGATGAAATGCTGGCCCTGATGGTACAGTCCGTACATCAGTCCGGGTTGACGGGGTGCGGCGCAGACGGGTGCAGCCTGCGGGTCATGACCAGGGATCAGCCAGGATTCGGATGTGTCGTGGTTGCCGGTGGAGATGATGATCCATCCGCCTGAACGCGTCGCGTCCACGCCCACGAAGAAACCGGGATCGGGTTCCTCATATACCACCGTATCCGTATCTTCCCCGATACGGCGGCGGTAGACGCGGGCCGGGCGGCCATGTTCGTCCCGCCAGACCCAGAACAGGAACTGGCTGTCGGGCGAGAAAACGAAGGCTCCGCTGCAGTTGTCAACGGGCGGCAGGGCCGTACCGGTCGTATCCGCAAGCCTGCGGATGTGGATGCGGTAGATTTCGGAACCCTGCGTATCCTCGGCATAGGCGAACAGGGCATGGTCGGGGCTGTGACTGGCGGTGGCGACGGCGTAATAGTCGTGTCCATGGGCTGCCGCGTTGACATCCAGCAGCACCTCTTCCGCCTGCGGCCGGTCGGTGGGATAACGTCTGTAGACAGGGTACTGCGCGCCTGCGTCGTAACCGGTCTGGTAGGAAAACGGCCCGTGGGGCACGGCGGGATAGGTATCGTCAGGCTGGATCCGTCCCTTCATTTCCGCCACAAGCTGCTCCTGCAGGGCTTCCGTTCCCGACAGGACGGATTGCGTATAGGCGTTTTCCGCCCGCAGGTGTCCGGCAATGTCAGGGCGCAGCAGGGACGGGTCACGCAGCACGTTCTGCCAGTTGTCGTCCTTCATCCACGCATATTCGTCCTGCCGTGTGCGGCCAAGCTGCGTGATGGTGCGGGGTATCTTGCGGGGAACGGGGGGGAGGGTCATCGCATGGTCCTTGCGCGCGGGCGGTGGATCAGTCGGTTTTCGGGGCGTGCCAGCCGGTCAGGCCATGGCGCAGGCGCTGGCCTTCGGGACTGGTGGGGTCAATCATGCCCGTGCGCAGGAACAGGTCGATCAGCACAAGGTTCACGTTGAACTTGAACTCATCGGTATCACGGACCAGCGCATAGGCTTCCTCCACCGGGATCAGGCGGAATTCCTCCACCTCCCCATCGGCGGGGGTGGGGATGAAATCGATCGGCAGTTCCAGTTCGAAACAGTGCAGCACGTCGCGGCGCAGCCCCTCCGGGCGATCCAGCGCGTAACGGATGTCCGCCGTGGGGCGGGCGTGGGCCACCAGTTCGGGCGGCAGGCTGGCTTCCTCTGCCGCTTCCTTGACCAGCGCCTGTGCCGCCGTGTGCCCCGCCGGGATGCCACCCGCAACCAGATGGTCCAGCTTGCCGGGGTCCAGCCGTTTGGTCATGGACCGCCGGGCGATCCACAGATACAGCCCGTCGGGCCGTCGCACCAGGCCATTGAGGTGCACGCCCGCCGCCATCAGGCCAAACAGCGGCAGCGCGCCCCGGTCAATGCGGGCGACCGGCGGCCGGCCCATGTCGGTCCAGACGTCAAACAGTTCATGGTGGGAGCGGTACACCCCCTCGCGTGCCATGGCCCCGCCTATCTGTTCCAGCCGCGCGGGGTCATCCAGGGTGACGCTGTCCCCCGCATGCGTCATGCCATGGCGCAGCAGGACCGGCAGCAGGTCAGGCTGCACCCACCCCGCGGGCTGCGTGCCCAGCCGGAATTCCAGCCGCCCACCGGGCAGCACCGCCGTGTTGCAGGCGGCGATATGACGAAAAAAACCATCGAGGTTACGTGACATGATCCATCCCTGTCCTTCGGGCCATGGCTGGCATACCGGCTGCCCCCGGGGCTGACAATCCTTCGGGCGCGCCGGAATGACAGGGAGATATGGGTTGCAAAACCCGTAACGTATGCCACATGCCGTGCATATGGCTGTTTCCCACAAGACCCGGCAGGACCTGCCGGAACGTTCCGCCGCCGCCACCCTGCGCGGCCTTCTGCCCTATCTGTGGCCCCGCCATGACCTGCGCACCCGGCTGCGCGTGGTGGGGGTATGCATCCTGCTGATCGCGGCCAAGGTCGCCACCATTGGCGTGCCCTATGCCTACAGCCGGGTGATTGACGCCCTGCAGCCCGTAGCGGGGCATGCGGCCATGATGCCGCTGGTGCTGATTGTGGGTTACGGCCTGCTGCGCATGGCGGCGGCGGGGCTGGGGGAACTGCGCGATGCCCTGTTCGCCCCGCTGCGTTACCGTATCAGTCGGATCGCGGCCATGCGCAGCTTCACGCATATGCACCAGCTGTCACTGCGCTTTCACCTCAACCGCCAGTCGGGCGGGGTGACGCGTGCCATTGCGCGCGGGACGGAAGCGATCGAGACCCTGCTGCGTGTGGGTGTGTTCAACGTGGTGCCGACCCTGATCGAGGCACTGATGGTCATTATCGTGATCTGGCGGCTGTTCGACTGGCGGTACGCGGTGGTTATGCTGGTGGCGGTGGCGGCTTACGTGGTGTTCACCATCCAGTTCACGTCATGGCGGATCGGGTTGCGGCGCCAGATGAACGACATCAACAGCGAGGCCAGCTGGAAAGCACTGGACAGCCTGCTGAATTATGAAACGGTCAAATATTTCGGCAACGAGGAACACGAACGCAAACGCTACGAGGACGCCCAGCGGCGTTATGAGGCCGCCGCCATCCGCACCCAGATTTCGCTCAATGGCCTGAATTTCGGGCAGGCCGCGATCATTGCCACCGCCCTGATCGCCGTCATGCTGATGGCCGGGCGGGATGTGGAGGCAGGCCGCATGACGGTGGGGCATTTCGTGCTGGTCAACACTTACCTCATGCAGCTCTACCTGCCGCTGAACTTCCTGGGCAGCGTCTATTCCTCGCTGCGCAATTCGCTGGTGGATCTTGAACACATGTTCGCCCTGATGGATGAACAGGCCGATATCACCGATTCCGCGGACGCGGTCAGCCTGCCCGCGCGGCTGGATGAAGCGCCTGCCGCCGACATCCGTTTCGAGGGCGTGCATTTCAGCTACCGTCCCGACCGCGAGATCCTGCGCGGGGTCAGCTTCCATGTCCCGGCGGGCCACCGGGTGGCCATTGTCGGGCCGACGGGGGCGGGCAAGTCCACCATCAGCCGCCTGCTGTTCCGCTTCTATGACGTGACATCGGGCCGCATCCTGATCGACGGGCATGACATCCGTGACTGTGCGCAGGCGGCCCTGCGCGGGGCCGTGGGCGTCGTGCCGCAGGACACCATCCTGTTCAACGACACGATCGGCTACAACATCGCCTATGGTCGCCTGGGCGCCACGCAGGCGGAGGTGGAGCATGCGGCGAAGCTGGCCTGCATCCATGACTTCATCATGACCCTGCCCGAAGGCTACGCCACGCGGGTGGGTGAACGCGGGCTGAAGCTGTCGGGTGGTGAAAAGCAGCGCGTGGCGATTGCCCGCACCATCCTGAAGAATCCGCGCGTCCTGCTGCTGGATGAGGCGACAAGCGCGCTGGATACTCGCACCGAGCAGGAAATCCAGACCGCGCTGCACACGGTGGCCGCCAACCGCACGACCATCATCATCGCCCACCGCCTGTCCACCATCGTTGATGTGGATGAAATCCTTGTGATGGGGCAGGGGCGGATACTGGAGCGCGGAACCCATCGCGCCCTGCTGGAACGCGGCGGCCTGTATGCCGAAATGTGGGCGATACAGGCCGAGGAGGAAGCCGCCGGGGTCTGACCCGCTCATGCGCGACGGAGGCACGCGCATGACCGCCCCGCACTGGTCAGCGGCGGCAAGGAAGTACATATCAGGAAGAACGCTAGAAGGAGCCGTGACATGACGGACACGAACAACCAGCCCCCCGAAGGGGACGCCATCCCCCCCGAACTGAGCCATTGCGGCGCGGTGGTGGACAAGGCCATCGAATACATGCTGGGTGAAAACCTGCCGCCGGTGGCCATTGCCTCCGCACTGCTGGGCGGCTCACTGGGGCTTCTGTCGCGCACCATGGGGCGCGAGACCATGCAGGCCATGCTGGAAAACGCGCTGCACAGCGTGCAGGCGGGTGAACTGCACCCCGACCACGACCAGAAGGCAGGCTGAGCCCTCAGGGGGAAAAGTGGGGACGAAATGCCACGCTTTGTCCCCCATGCCGGACAAAAAATGCCGAATCATGCTTATGCATCTTGACTGTTGGCGGTGGTTTGGCGATAAGCCGCGCCTAATCTAGACGATCCTTGCCGGGCATTTATGCCTCGGCCACAGCTATATCCGAGGATGATAAAATGTCTCGCCGCTGCCAGATCACAGGCAAGGGCGTGCTGACGGGCAACAACGTCAGCCACGCCAACAACAAGTCCCGTCGTCGCTTCCTGCCCAACCTGCAGGAAACCTCGCTGCTGTCCGATATTCTCGGCACGGCGGTTCCCATGCGCATGACCACCAACGGCATCCGCACGGTCGAACACAATGGCGGCCTGGACGCGTTCCTGCTGTCCACCCCGAACCGCAAGCTGACGCCGGAAGCCATGACGGTGAAGCGCCGTATCCTGCGCGTTCAGGAAAAAAAGGCCGCTGTGGCCTGATATGCGACCGGGCCGGCCATCACCCTGCAGTGACGGGGTGGCGGTCGGCCCGTCTGTCGTAGATGAAGCCTGACTGAAGTCTGGTGCATTGTTCCGCTGTGCCGGTCTGCGTCGTCCATGTTGAAAAAGACTGAGGGCGGAAGCAGCTTACGGTTCCGGCAGGCGCGAAAGGGAAAGGTTCCCGTTCGCGCCCGTGTTGTCTTGTGGAGGTTCCCCCGTGTCCGCCAAGTCTGATCTGTCCCTGATTCGCAATATCGGTATTACCGCGCACATCGATGCCGGCAAGACCACCACCACCGAGCGTATCCTGTACTACACCGGTGTGTCTCATAAGATCGGTGAGGTGCACGAAGGCAACACCACCACCGACTACATGGCGCAGGAGCGTGAGCGCGGCATCACGATCACCTCGGCTGCCGTGACGTGTGAGTGGGAAGGCCGCCGCATCAACATCATCGACACCCCGGGCCACATTGACTTCAACATCGAAGTCAACCGCTCGCTGCGTGTGCTTGATGGCGCGATCTTCATCATCGAAGGCGTTGCCGGCGTGCAGCCGCAGTCCGAGACCAACTGGCGTCTGGCTGACCGCTACAACGTGCCCCGCATCATCTTCATCAACAAGCTGGACCGTACCGGCGCCGACTTCTACTACGCCTTCAGCACGCTGAAGGAGAAGCTGGACATTGTCGCGATCCCGCTGCAGCTGCCCATCGGCGCCGAAGAAAACTTCGTTGGCGTGGTGGATCTGATCGAGATGCGCGCCATCGTCTGGGAAGGCGGTGAGCTGGGTGCGAAGTTCCATTACGAGGAAATTCCCGCCGACCTGAAGGAAAAGGCCGCCGAAGCGCGCCAGAACCTTCTGGACACCGCGCTGTCGGTTGATGACGCGGCGATGGAAGAATACTTCGACAAGGGCGACGTGGACGTCGCGACGCTGAAGCGCTGCATCAAGAAGGGCACCATCGCTGGTGACTTCCGTCCCGTCCTGTGCGGCACGGCCTTCAAGAACAAGGGTGTCCAGCCGCTGCTCGACGCCGTGATCGACTTCCTGCCCGCGCCGAACGACGTGGAAGGCATCCGTATCGCCCCGCCGGAAGACGAGGAAGTGGACGAGAACAAGCTGCCGATCATCCCGGTTGACCCGGATGGCAAGTTTGCTGGTCTCGCATTCAAGATCATCAACGACAAATACGGCACGCTGACCTTCGTGCGCGTCTATCGTGGCGTGCTGAAGACCGGTGATACCGTGCTGAACACGACCAAGGGTCACAAGGAGCGTATCGGCCGCATCTACCAGATGCATGCTGACAAGCGCGAGGAACTGTCCGAAGTCCACGCAGGCGACATTGCCGCCTTTGTCGGCCTGAAGGACAGCCAGACCGGCGACACGCTGGCCGATCCGGCCGATCCCGTGGTGCTGGAACGCATGAGCTTCCCGATCCCCGTCATCGATATCTCCGTCGAACCGAAGACGAAGGACGGCGTGGAAAAGATGACGCTGGCGCTGCAGAAGCTGTCCGGTGAAGATCCCTCCCTGCGCCTGAAGACCGATCAGGAAACGGGCCAGACCATCCTGTCGGGCATGGGTGAACTGCACCTCGACATCATTATCGACCGCCTGCGTCGTGAATATGGCGTAGATGCGAACATCGGCGCGCCGCAGGTTGCGTATCGTGAAACGATCACCAAGGCGCATACCGAAACCTATACCCACAAGAAGCAGTCGGGTGGTTCGGGCCAGTTCGCGGAAGTGAAGATCGAGTTCGCGCCGGTTGAGCGTAACGAAGGCATCTCCTTCGAGAACAAGGTCGTCGGCGGCACCGTGCCGAAGGAATACATCCCGGCGGTGGACAAGGGCATCCAGGCGCAGGCCACGACCGGCGTGCTGGCCGGGTTCCCCACCGTGGACTTCAAGTTCACGCTGCTGGACGGCAAATACCATGATGTCGACTCCTCGGCACTGGCGTTCGAAATCGCGGCCAAGGCCTGCTTCCGTGAAGGCATGAAGAAGGCCGGTCCGGTTATTCTTGAGCCGATCATGGACGTGGAAGTGACCACCCCGAACGATCATGTTGGTGACGTGGTGGGTGACCTTAACCGTCGCCGTGGCATGATCCAGAGCCAGGAAACCGCTGGTTCCACCGTCATGGTCCGCGCGGCCGTGCCGCTGAAGGAAATGTTCGGCTACATTTCGCACCTGCGTTCGATGACCAAGGGCCGTGCATCCTTCACGATGCAGTTCCATCATTACGATCCGGTGCCCCGCAACGTTGCGGAAGAGATCATGGCGCAGTCTGCCTGATCTTTCTCGAAAGAGAGCATCAAAAGAAACCGGCTCCCGAAAGGGGCCGGTTTTTTTGTATCATGAGGCGGCCGATTGAATGGCAGCCGGGTAAAATCATGTAGACAGGTGGTCTGTACTCAGGATTACGGCAGGGAAAGGATAGCTTCGCCTGCTTCTGTAATGAAATATCTGAACTGTCCAGAATAGCCGTATGTCACATGATATGATGGCACCCTTTGAAAGCATACTTGCTGCAAGGGGTATGCTGGATTGAGGTGCTTGATGTCTTCCGGTTATCAAACACGCATGAAAATATATTCCGTCGTGGTAAAATAAATCCGTGACGCGATGGTGGATAACGCCATCAGGGCATGGTCTTCGCCCATTGATCCCCATCCAGAATCACGTGACCATCATGTGCCAGCTTTTCCAGGTGGGCATGAAGGTTCAGCCGGGCTGCGCGGCGCAGGCCGGGGCGCAGGTTGTGGTACATGCTGTCCACGATTTCATCCAGCGTGCGGGGTTCAGGCGGCAGCAGCGCCAGAATGCTGTCCTCACGTGCGCGGCGGTGGGCGACCAGTCCTTCGATACAGGCTTTCACATGCGGTATGGCCGGGCCGTGCGCGGGCAACAGCAGGTGGCTGTCGCGTCGCAGCAGGTAGTCCATGCTGTCCAGAAACTGCTGGACCGATCCATGCGGGGCAGGGGGCACCATGGTGGTGGACCAGCCCATGACATGATCGCCGGTGAAGATGATGCCATCCGGCGTTTCAAGACAGATATGGTCGCTGGCATGGCCCGGTGTGTACAGCACCCGCAGCCCCGCGATTTCATCTCCGTCGCGCAATCCGATATCGGGGATGAAGTCGGGTTCTGCACTGGCATGAAAACCGCAGACCGGAATGCCCAGCCGTGTTCCAAGCGGGCGGGCGCCAGCCAGGTGGTCCGCATGGGTATGGGTCAGGATGATATGGGTAACTGGCCGGTTGCCCGCAGCCATGACCAGTGCGTCAAGATGGGCGGGATCGGTGCTGCCGGGGTCAATGATCACGCAGCCCCCATCATGGTCCGCCAGCCAGCTATTGGTGCCGTTGCCGGTCATGGGACCGGGATTGTTCGCCACCACGCGCCGTATGGCAGGGGTCTGTGGCAACGCCACGCCATAGGGCGGTGGCGGTTCGCTGATCCGCCACCCGTTGCGTGATGTTTTTGGGGAATTAGCCAAAGGCGCCGACATGGTGCATCACCCCGGTGCTGATTTCGCGCACCATCTGGAACAGGCGCTGCATCGGTTCGAAAATCTCGGTGTATTCGCGGTGATAGGTACCTTCCTGTCGGGGACCGTGCGGTTCATGGAAATCAAGATCGAAACTGCCATCCGAACGGTAGGGGAATATCTGTTCCAGTTCCGCCAGGACACCGGGGATTTCAAGGCACAATACCTTCAGCGTCAGTACATCGCGCGAAAACGCATGGCGGGGCGAGAAATAGGGTACCTGTGTGGACAGCAGCCAGATCTGTTCAATGATCGCGATGCGGATGGCATGCAGCAGCAGTTCATCGGGCCGCATGCGCGGGGCGTCGGGCCATGCGCGCCGCAGGGCGAGGTGATCGGACTGTATGCGCCGGAACATGGCCTGCGTGCTGGCCCAGAAATCCAGGTTTTCCAGTCCGTGCATAAGCGACAGGCAGGCTTCCTGCCGTGCCGGGTCTTTCTGCGCCGTGGCGCGTTCCAGCCACATATCCGGGTCCAGCAGGCGGATGACGCCGCGCAGCACGCCGTGGTCTGAATGGGCCAGCGCGTGGGCGGCAAAATCCATGGCGCGGCGGAACCGGGGGCTTTCCGCCAGGTATTTCTCGAACGTTTCTGGGTGGCGGGCCGCCGCCGTGCCCAGTCCCTGCAATGTATTCGCGCACCATGCCAGCTGCTGCAGGATGGCGTTGTTGGGAATGGCGCGCAACTGGCTGGGGTGCTTGATGCGGGTCACGGTCGATGCCGCGTCGCTCTGCCGCGCGGACGGGCGCGACCCGGTCTTGTCAATCAGCGACGGGCCAAACGCGCCCAGCAGGGCGGCATAGCCGGGATCTTCCACCAGCCCGGTCATGCCATTGGCGATGGTGGCGAAGAAATCGGCCGAGAAATCGGGTTCATCATATACCGGGTCACGGTCCAGCGTGGTGGTGGCGAAGGCATGTTCGGCAATGATGCTGACGGTTGCATCCGCCAGAGCCTGCGTACCGAACAGAAGATAGCCGTCACCACCCTGAAACGCGGTTTCCTCACGCATCTGAATCCCCGCGCGTGCAAAGCGGGCGCGCGCATGCGGCGGGGACAGGTAATCGAAGCGGTCCGCCAGTCTGTATGGGTGCGCGCCCCGGCCAATGCTTTCGCCATGGGTGTCGAACAGAATGACCTCGACACAGGCCAGGTCCCACTTGCGCAGCAGGTCGCATACCTTGATGCGGAGCCGTTCGATCAGGTAGGTCGCGGCCAGCTGCCCCACGTAACGTCCGGAGTCGGAAAAGCCGAACTGCAGGCTGAGCTTGCGCGTGCGCTGCAGGTAGGCGCGCCAGTGGGGGGAGCGCAGGGCTTCCTCGATGACCTGTTCGCCGTTTTCCAGCGCTTCCTGCGTCTCGAACAGGGGCGAGATCTCGATCATGTCCTCCACCCCATACAGCCGCGCCAGCCACAGCGCGGTCAGCAGGGTGTAGCCGGTCTCGGTCTCGGCGATCAGGAAGCGAATGGGGCTGGTGCGGTCGATATGGCGCAGGATCTGGCGCACCGTCATCATCAGCCGCCCCGCGCTGGCCTGTTCCATCAGCAGCGATCCGAAATCAATATCGACCGGCTGGACTGCTTCCAGCGCATCGTTCATGCGGCTGATCAGCGCGCGCCGCTGGGCCGGGACATCCGGGCTGTCGGTAATGCCCAGGCGCTGGCGGGCGATGTTGTGCAACTGTGTCGCGTTCAGGCGCGTATGCGTATGCGCCGCCGACAGGCCATGCGCCATGAAACCCGCGCGTGCTACCGCCAGCGTCATCCTGTCTTCGGGTGTCGCAGCGTCGATCGCCTCGCTGAAGGCGGCGTTCAGGTCGTTGGTGCTGGTCAGCGCGTCGGTGCTGCGGGTAATCAGCGCATCGGCAAAACGCGATACCGCTTCAGGTTCCGGCCCGGTGGGGCAGGCGGCGATCTGTGCCGCCACGGTTTCCAGCGCGGTCTGGACGCGCGGCAGCAGGTCGTTGGCGCAACTGGTTACGGGGGTGATCTGGTCATGCAGGCGGGCAAGCTGCATCTGCTTCATGCGCAGCCGCAGGCGCAGCGTGTCCCACCAGCCGATATCGGTCCGGCCATCGGTGTCATAGCCGACCCAGCTGGTCATGATGATGGGGCGCGGTGCCAGCGTGCACCATAACTGTGGCCAGTGGGTCCGCGCTTCTGACAGCAGGATGGCGTTCAGCCGGTCCAGTGCGTCGCGCCCGCGCATGATGGCCTGCGTCGCCAGCGTGAACTCCTCATCCAGCGTGGGCGGTCCCACGCGGCGGTGGGTCAGGAAGGCCGGGACATGCGCCGGAGCCTCGGCCGGATTGGTGGAGGCGAGGTCCGCCAGCGCCTCGTAGACCGGGTTGGCCAGCGCGAATGTGGGATGGGCGGTAAATACGGCGGCAAAGCGGCTGCGTTCGATGGCGGCGCGGAAACGCGCGATGGGTACGGGACTGTCATCGGGGTCCGGCTGTACGATGCGGCGGGCGACGTCACGCATGCGCGTCGCCACCACCGTGTCGTCGGGACCATCCAGATAGGCGGCGATATGGTGCGCCCGCCCGGCAAAGGCCCGGTCACGCAGCAGGCGCACGATTTCCTCCACCGTTTCCATCGACAGGGCGCCACTGCCCATCTGGCGGCCGATCTGGCGCGCCAGTACCATGACCGGGCTGCCGGTTGCAGTCTCGTCATGGCTGGCAATCAGTCGCTCCGCCTGTTGCAGCAGGTCGGAGACAGTCCGCGCGGCGGCTTCGGTCATCGTGTTGTCCTGTCATGAAAAATCGTCATGGTTTTTTCAAATCCCATGTTCGGCGACGGCCCGCAATGTCCACCATGGCATATTCACGCCTATTTGGCGCGTTACACCGAGTGTTGCTTGGGCTGGAGTGGAGACAATGGTATCAAGGACTTCATGAACGCTATTCCACAAACGGATCAGGACGCGCGGCGCACGCTGCTGCGTTACAAACGGTCTGCGACCGGCCTGCTGGCGGCCATGGCGGGGCTGACGGTAGCGGGGTACGCCCTGCCGCAGATGGGCTGGCTGGCGGATCGTCCGTGGTTGGAAATCCTGCGATCGGGCACCAAGGCCGGGGTCGTGGGGGGACTGGCTGACTGGTTTGCCGTGACCGCGCTGTTCCGCAGGCCCATGGGGCTGCCGATTCCGCATACCGCCATCCTGCCCGCGCAGAAGGAACGGCTGGCGCAGGCGCTGGGGCGGTTCGTTTCAACAAACGTGTTCACCGAGCATGAAGTCGAGGCCGCGTTCAACCGCATCGACCTGCCGTCCATCATCGGCAACATATTGCAGGAGCCGGAAACGGCGGCCATGGTCAACCGCGCGGTGCTGGGGTCCGTGCCGCACGTGCTGGACCGGCTGGAGGACGGACGGGCGAGTTCCGCCATCGCCCGCCTGCTGCCGACTCTGCTGGGGGGGGAGGAAATCGCCCCTGTCGTGACCCGCAGCCTGCGCGCGATGGTGGAAGGGGACTGCCACCAGGAAGTGCTGTCGTTTCTGCTGTCGCGACTGAAGGAAGGCATCAAGGCCAAGGAACCGGCCCTGCGCATGATGATCGAGGAACGCGTGCGCGAACAGGGCGGCCGCGTGCTGGGCTGGGCCATTGGCGGTTCGATCGCAACCAAGGTGCTGCTGGCCGCGGGGCAGGAACTGGACCGGATCGACCCGCAGAATTCAGAATTGCGTGAGGGGTTCACCACATGGGTCCGTGCCGAAATCGACCGGATCGAGCAGGACCCGGTACGTCGGCGCGAAATCACGGATGCCGTGATGGGCGTGCTGACGCATGACAGCGTGCGTGGCTGGAGCAGTGACGTATGGCGCCGCCTGCGTCGCCTGATCGAAGAAGACATGGACAAGGGGGATACCGGATGGCTGTCCTCCATTGTGCGTGACGCACTGCAGCGCCTGGCGGAACAGATGTATCATGACGCCACCATGCGCAAGCGGATCAATGACGGCGCGCGTGGCATGATCATGGGCAGCCTGCCGTTCCTGCGGGACCGGATGTCGCGGTTTATTTACTCGGTCGTCAATGGATGGGATGCGGAGAGCCTGAGTGACCGCCTTGAACTGCGGGTAGGCAAGGATCTGCAGTATATCCGGCTGAATGGCACGCTGGTCGGCTTTCTGGCCGGGTGCGGGCTGTCCGTGCTATTACAGCTGATATTCGGAACCGGGATCGGGTAGGGCAGGGCCGTATGCAACGATTGGACTTGACGACGCGTGGCTGGTAGCCCATCTGAAACTTCAGGAAACAGTACTGTTTCGGTCCAATTATGCGCGGAGACCGGAACAGGCGGGAGAGCGGAATGCTGAAACTGTCGAAACTGACCGATTATGCCGTCGTGGCTCTGGTCCGGCTGGGACAGAAGGACGAGGTCACGACCTCGCCTGTCCTGTCGCGTTCGACCGGCATTCCCGAACCCACCGTGGCCAAGGTGCTCAAGATACTCGCGACACAGGGCATCGTGACATCACAGCGCGGCGCGCGCGGCGGCTACAGGCTGGCCCGTCCGCTGGAGGAAATATCGATCGCGGCCGTGATCCAGGCGATTGATGGCCCCATATCGCTGACGACATGCGTGGATGGCGGGGATTGCGACGCCCGGTCCACCTGTGGCCTGGGCGGTCAGTGGGACATGGTCAACGCCGCCATTCGCAACGCCCTGTCCGCCATTACGCTGGCGGACATGAAAAACCACACAGTCATTGACAGACTGGACGGCCTGCGCCCGCCGTCCATGCCCGGCGGGCCCGCAGCCACGGCCTGAAACAGGGGGAGGAAAGACACATGCCGGCAGTAGCCGAAACCCGCAAGACGGTCGAAACCCTGGGGCAGAACACCTATAAATGGGGGTTCGAGACCGATATCGAAATGGATATCGCCCCCAAGGGCCTGAACGAGGACACGATCCGCCTGATCTCCAGTCGCAAGAAGGAGCCGGAATGGCTGCTGGAATGGCGGCTGAAGGCCTACAGGTCGTGGCTGGAAATGCGCGAACCCACATGGGCCAAGGTCAATCATCCGCCCATCGATTACCAGGATGTGCATTACTACGCCGCCCCGCGCAGGAAGCCCGGTCCCAAGTCGCTGGATGAGGTCGATCCCGAACTGCTGCGCACCTATGAAAAGCTGGGTATCCCGCTGCATGAACAGGCGATGCTGGCTGGCGTGGAAGTGCCCGAAGGGCAGGAAGCGCGCGCGCCCATCGCGGTTGACGCCGTGTTCGACAGCGTGTCCGTCGCCACTACTTTCCGCAAGACGTTGCAGGAAGCGGGCGTGATCTTCTGCCCCATTTCCGAAGCGGTGCAGGAACATCCCGAACTGGTGCGCAGATACCTGGGCAGCGTCGTGCCGGTTACGGACAATTTCTATGCCGCCCTGAACGCCGCCGTGTTTACCGACGGCTCCTTCGTGTTCGTGCCCAAAGGCGTGCGCTGCCCGATGGAACTGTCCACCTATTTCCGCATCAATGCGCGTAATACCGGGCAGTTCGAACGCACCCTGATCGTGGTGGAAGATGGCGCGTCCGTCTCCTACCTCGAAGGGTGCACGGCGCCCATGCGCGACGAAAACCAGCTTCATGCCGCCGTGGTCGAGCTGGTGGCGATGGAAGATGCGTCGATCAAGTATTCCACCGTGCAGAACTGGTATCCTGGTGATGAGAACGGCAAGGGTGGCATCTACAACTTCGTGACCAAGCGTGGCGCATGCCGTGGCGCGCGGTCGAAGATTTCATGGACGCAGGTGGAAACCGGGTCGGCCATCACGTGGAAATACCCGTCGTGCATCCTGCAGGGTGAGGGATCGGTGGGCGAATTCTATTCCGTTGCCGTCACCAACAATCACCAGCAGGCCGATACCGGCACCAAGATGATCCATATCGGGCGCAACACGCGTTCGACCATCATCGCCAAGACCATCAGCGCGGGTCAGTCCGACAGTACCTATCGCGGGCTGGTGCGCATGATGCCCAAGGCATCGGGCAGCCGCAACTTCACCCAGTGCGACAGCCTGCTGATCGGTGACCGTTGCGGGGCGCATACCGTGCCCTATATCGAAAGCCGCAACATGTCCGCGCGTGTGGAGCATGAGGCGACGACATCCAAGATATCGGAAGACCAGCTGTTCTACTGCCGCCAGCGTGGCCTGTCGGAAGAAGACGCGGTGGGCCTGATCGTGAACGGGTTCTGCAAGGACGTTCTGAAGGAACTGCCGATGGAATTCGCGGTGGAAGCGCAGAAGCTTCTGCAGATCAGCCTAGAAGGCAGCGTGGGCTAACAGGGATTCAAAGACGTGAGCAAGCAATTCGTAAGCATCAATGGCCTGTGCGCCCGCATTTCGGACGGGGAGACCCACAAGGAAATACTGCGTGGGGTCGATCTGGAAATCCCGGCGGGTGAAGTCCACGCCATCATGGGGCCGAATGGTTCGGGCAAGTCCACCCTGTCCTATGTGCTGGCCGGGCGCGAGGATTATGAAGTGACCGGCGGGGCCGCCACCTTCAAGGGGCAGGATCTGCTGGCGCTGGAACCGGAGGAACGTGCAGCCCTTGGCCTGTTCCTTGCGTTCCAGACGCCGGTCGAACTGCCGGGTGTGAACAACGCCAATTTCCTGCGCACCGCCGTCAACGCCGTGCGCCGCGCGCGCGGGCAGGAGGAACTGGACGCGGTGGCTTTCCTGAAAGCCGTGCGCAAGGAAACCAAGCACCTGTCCATGTCGGACGAGATGCTCAAGCGTAACGTCAATGTCGGCTTTTCCGGTGGGGAGAAGAAGCGCAACGAGGTGCTGCAGATGCGCATGCTCCAGCCATCCTTCGCCATTCTGGACGAAACGGACAGCGGACTGGACATTGATGCCCTGCGTATCGTGGCCGAAGGTGTGAACTCCCTGCGTTCGCCCGATTTTTCGGCGCTGGTCATCACCCATCACCAGCGGCTGCTGGACTATATCGTGCCCGATCGTATCCATGTAATGGCGAAGGGCCGCATCATTCACAGCGGTGGTCCCGAACTGGCCAAACAGCTTGAGGCGCAGGGTTACGCCCAGTTCCTGTCGGAGGCGGCGTGAACGCCATTGCACCGGTCGGGGTCAATGCTGCCACCTTTCTCGACCGGGGTGATGTAACGGGCAATGCCCAACGGCAGAAGGCCGCCGATTTCCTGCGCCATGTCGGCCTGCCCCGCACGGGTGTGGAGGCGTGGAAATATACATCCCTGCGGGCACTGGCTGACGTGCCGTTCACGGCCGCGCCGCAAGTGGTTGATGACAGGGCTGTCGATACCCTGCTGGCGGAGGTCGAAACCATTTCCGGTCTTGGCGCCGGGGCCAGCCGCGTCGTATTCGTGAACGGATCGTTCGATGCCGGTCGTTCGCGCCTGCCAAAAGGCGTGCGGATTTCGACCCTGGCCGCAGGCATGCTACCCGATGACGGGATCGATCCGGCGGGTGATGTCACCACCGCGCTGAATACCGTCCTTGCGCGCGACGGACTGGATCTGGTCGTGCCTGCAGGCGTGGATGGCGGCTGCCTGCTGCTGGTCAGTATTGGCCAGACGGGAGAGGCCGAGCCGGTTTCCTTCCACCCGCGCCACCGCATCGTGGTGGAAAAGGGCGGTCGTCTGGCGCTGCTGGATGCATCGGTCGGGCGGGGGCAGTACCTGCACAATCCGCTGTATGACATTACGGTGGCGGATGAAGGCTACCTGTCGCATGCCCGTATCCAGGCAGAAGGCAGGCAGGCGGTGCATCTGGCGGTCAGCCATGCCCGGGTTGCGGCGGCAGGTGTCTATGACAGTTTTACGCTTACGCTGGGGGGCAGCCTGTCACGGCATGAAGTGCATGCCGGGCTGACGCAGCCGGGGGCCAGCGTGCACGTCAATGGCGCGCAGCTTCTGTCTGGCCACCAGCATGGTGACCTGACCAGTGTGATCACCCATGCGGCACCGGACTGCGTGTCGCGCCAGACAATCAAGAATGTCCTGTCCGATCAGGCGCGTGGCGTGTTTCAGGGCAAGATCCTTGTCGAGCGTATTGCCCAGAAGACTGATGGGTACCAGATGAATCAGGCGCTTCTGCTGTCCGATGGCGCGGAAATCGACGCCAAGCCGGAACTGGAAATCTACGCTGATGACGTGAAGTGCAGCCATGGCGCCACCGTGGGCGCACTGGATGATGACCAGCTGTTTTACCTGCGCAGCCGTGGCATTCCCAATGCCGCCGCGCGCTCCATCCTGATCCGCGCCTTCCTGCATGATGTCGTGGACCAGATTGATGACCAGCGCCTGAAGGACAGCCTGAACCTTGCTGTAGAGGCATGGTGGACGCGGGAGGTCGCATGATGGACCAGACTGTAGCCAGCCGCACGGACGTCGCGGGCAGCCTGCGCCGTATCCGGGCCGATTTCCCGATCCTGTCGCAGAAGGTGCATGGCAGGGACCTTGTGTTCCTTGACAGCGCGGCTTCCGCGCAGAAGCCGCGGCAGGTCATTGACGCCATGGCCGATACCATGCGCACCCAGTACGCCAACATCCATCGCGGGCTGTACTGGATGAGCGAACGCACGACGGAAGCCTACGAAGCCGTGCGCGATCAGGTGGCGGCCTTCCTTGGCGCCAGCGCACGGGAGGAAATCGTATTCACCCGCAACAGCACCGAGGCGATCAACCTTGTCGCCCATTCATTCGGTTCCCTGCTGAAGCCGGGGCAGGTGGTTCTGGTGTCCGAAATGGAACACCATGCCAACCTCGTGCCATGGCAGATGCTGCGGGATCGCACGGGCGTTGAACTGCGCGTAACCCCCGTTACCGATGATGGCGCGCTGGACATGGACGCCCTGGCGCGCAACCTGTCCGACGGACGGGTGGCGCTGGTGGCGATCACCCACATGTCCAATGTGCTGGGTACGATCACGGATGCCCGTGCCATTGCCGACATGGCGCATGCGGCCGGTGCGAAAGTGCTGTTCGATGGCAGTCAGCTTGCCGTCCATCGTCGTGTGGACGTGCGCGCGCTGGACGCGGATTTCTACGTGGTGACCGGGCACAAGCTGTATGGCCCGACCGGCATTGGCGTGCTGTGGGCACGACGCGAGATCCTTGACGCCATGCCGCCCTTCCTTGGCGGTGGCGACATGATTTCCACCGTGTCGTTCGAACGGTCAACATGGGCCAGTGTCCCGCATAAATTCGAGGCAGGCACCCCCGCCATCATCGAGACCATTGGACTGGGCGCGGCCCTTGCCTATATCGAATCCATAGGGTTTGACGCGATCGGCGCACATGAGGAAGTCCTGACCACCCACGCGCTGCAGGCGCTGGGCAATGTCAGCGGACTGAAAGTGATCGGGACCGCGCCGGATCGTGGCGGGGTGATTTCGTTCACCATGGATGATGTCCATCCGCATGACATCGCTACCCTGCTGGACCGCAACGGCATCGCGGTGCGGGCGGGGCATCACTGTGCCGAGCCGCTCATGCACAGGCTGGGGGTTTCGGCCACCGCGCGGGCCAGTTTCGGCATCTACACCACGCCAGAGGAAATTGACTTCCTGGCCGCCACGCTGGAACAGATACGCGGCTTTTTTGTCTGATGGCGTGACAGTCATGACGCAGGATGATCTGTATCGCACCGTAGTGCTGGAACGGGCCAGAACTCCCCGGTATTCCGGCCCGCTGGCAGGTGCGCAGATGCAGGGGGAAGGGTCAAACCCCCTGTGTGGCGACCGGGTAAGGCTGCAGGCCAATGTCGATGTACAGGGCCGGGTTGCGGCATTACGGCATGAAACGCGGGGCTGCGCGATCTGTGCTGCGTCTGCGGATCTCATGGCGGAACGGGTGGTCGGGCAGGAACCTGCACACGTCAGCCAACTGCATGCGGACCTTGTTACGGCCGTTGAAACAGGTATAGCCCCCGAGGGCTTGGGTGAACTTTCGGCTTTTGCGCCATTGCACCGGCATCGTTCACGTATCCGCTGCGCGATGCTGCCATGGTCGGCGCTGATCGAAATGCTCAATGATGATAAAGACAGGTGAAAGTCCCATGGACGAGAAAAATCAGGTAGAGCCTGCCATCGGCATGGCAGAGGGAGCCGGGCATTTCTCCCTTGAGACCGAAGATACGCCCAGTCCCAAGGCCGAACCCGTATCAACGTGGACACCAGACGGGGAAAAGCCGGCTGATGCCGCAGCCAGTGGCAGCATGCCGGATGAGGACACGGTCATTGCGGCGATCGCTACGGTGTATGACCCGGAAATCCCGGTCAATATCTATGAACTTGGCCTGATTTACGCCATCGACCTGCATGAGGATGGATCGGTCAAGGTCGAGATGACACTGACAGCCCCAAATTGCCCCAGCGCGCAGGAACTGCCTGTACAGGTTAAGGAAGCGGTGGAAAAAATTGATATGGTCACCACTGCCACGGTGGAAATCGTGTGGGAGCCGCCATGGGACATGTCGCGTATGAGCGAAGATGCGCGCCTTGCCCTGAACATGTTCTGAACCCAGAAAAGGGGAACGTGCCATGACTGAACATAACGCTACGACTACTACTGCTGCCACCCCGCGCCGTGCCCTGCCGCCGCTTATGACCTTGACGGACCGGGCCGCGCAGCGGCTGGAAAAACTGTACCAGACCAATCATGCCGGACATCTGCTGCGCATTGCCATTTCAACCAAGGGCTGTTCTGGCCATGCCTATGACATGAGCTTTGTTGAACAGGCCGGTCCGGGTGACGAAGTGGTGGTGGACAAGGGAGTTACCCTGCTGGTGGACCGCAAGGCGACGCTGTTCCTGATCGGGTCGGTGATGGATTATGAGGTCAAGCAGCTTGAATCCGGCTTCACCTTCAGCAATCCCAATGAAAAGGGCCGCTGCGGCTGCGGGGAAAGTTTTCACGTCTGATATTGAAAACCAGACAGGCTTCAGGGTGCCGCCTTTTCCCAAAAAGGCGGCGTTCTTCAAAGCTTTCTGAAAAAAGCTTCCTTAAAAAATCCTGCTTTTACCGCCGGTTACGGCGGTTTTTCCCTGGCAGGGTCAGCACGCAGACTGATTCGACTTCCGCTGACCACAGGAACTGGTCAATGACCGTGATACTATCCAGCCGGTAGCCCGCTTGGCGCAATGGTGTCAGATCCCGTTGCAGGGCAACGGGATTGCAACTGACATAGATGACGCATGGTGGCTTTCCTGCCACAATCTGGGCGATCTGCGCACCGGCTCCCGCATGGGGTGGGTCCAGCACGACCGCCGCTGCCTTTGCCAGATCGGTCGCCATGACTGGCTGGCGGTTCAGGTCTCGCTGCGCAGGCAGGACGCGTGTGCCGCCACTGGCCTGTTTCAGGCAGGCAAAGGCGGCGCGATCGCCTTCATAGGCATGGACCTTGGCCTGTTCAGCCAGTGCGAAGGACAGCGTGCCGCAGCCCGCGTATAATTCGATAATACCCGCCTTCAGCCCCTTGCGTGGCAGGCCCGCAAGGACCGCCGCCTTGATAAAGGCAGCCCCCCTCCGCGCGGGTTGCAGGAAAGCGCCCGGCGGAGGCATCACGCGCACGTCATCAAAATGATGGAAGACCGGCCCGGTCAGGGCCAGTGTCTCCGGTGGGCGGGCCTGTAGTGAAATACGTGGGACGCCATGCGCCTTGCCAAACTGGGCAAGGATACGCCGGTCATTGGGGTCTGGCGTGCCGTCCATCGTAATCAGCAGATCGGGACCACTATCCAGAAGATTGATCTGGATATCACCACCCGTATGTACGGCCGGCAGCGAATGCAGCATGGCGCGCAATGGTGTCAGCAGGTTGAAAAGCGTGGGGTCGAGCAGCGTGCACTCGGTCATGTCCACAACATCGCCGCGACGGCGGTGCAGTCCCAGCACGATCTCTTTCCCGACCCGGCGGAAGGCCAGATCGACCCGGCGCCTGGCATGTGGGCTGACCTGATGGGCCTGCGGTGTGGGAATGGCGTCAAACCCAACCCGTTGCAGGGAGTCGAGCACCCGGCCCGTTTTCCAGTCCAGCAGGGCCGGTAATGCCATGTTCTGAATCCGGCAGCCACCACAACGGCCGAACAGGGAACAGGGGGCGGCCACGCGATCGACCCCGGGTATCAGCACGCGGTCAAGCGTGCCGTGCGTGCCGTTCTGGTCCACCAGCAGGATTTCATCACCCGGGACCGTGCCGGGTACGAATATCCGCCCCTCCGGGGTCTGGGCTATGCCATCCCCATCATTGCCGAGCGCCACCACCCGGATGGCATTCGCCACTGCGTTTTCCATTCCCTGTTATCGCCTGAAGGGCAGAGTACTTATTCGTCGGCCGGAATGACGGATTTTTCACGGCGCGGCAGCTGCATGAAGGCCGGCACGTCATTGCCAAAGCCAGTAACCGGCTGATCTGGCGCGGACGGTAGCAAGCCCGAGTCGCGACGCGTGGAAGTGGAGGCGCCGCCTGCATTGCCACCCTGCGTCCTGCGCGATTTGCGTGGGGCAGGAATCGCTTCCTCGGCGACCGCAGGGGGAGCAGGAACTGCCTGCTGCGGGGCAGGGGTTGCCGCATTGCCCTTGCGGGCGGACTTGCGGCGGCCATTGGCGGCGCGGGGTTCGTCCGACCATTCCAGCGTTTCCACGCCGGGGATTTCGATTCGGGGAATGGGCTTGCCTGTCAGTTTCTCGATGGCCTGGACCAGCGCTTCTTCATCCGGCGTGGCCAGGGTATAGGCATGCCCGGTACGGCCCGCGCGGCCGGTACGGCCGATTCGGTGGACGTAATCCTCAGCATGGAACGGTACGTCAAAATTGAACACATGCGACAGGCCGCCAATGTCGATCCCACGCGCCGCGATGTCGGAACAGACCAGAATCTTCAGTTCGCCGCTCTTGAATGCTTCAAGTGTCGAGAAACGCAGCGACTGCGCCAGGTCACCATGCAGGGGTCCTGCGGAAAAACCATGTTTTATCAGTGATTTGCACAGTACATCGACATCACGCTTGCGGTTGCAGAACACAATGGCGTTCTGCATGTCCGACGCACGCAGCAGCTTGCGCAGCGCGCGGCGCTTTTCCTTGGCGTCGACAATGGCCAGTCCCGTCTCGATCGTCGAGGCGACGGAGGAGGGACGGCTGACCGTAATTTCCTTGGGATTGCGCAGGAACATGTCCGCCAGCCTGCGGATTTCCGGCGCCATGGTGGCGGAGAAGAACATGGTCTGGCGCAGCGGCGACAGCATGCCCACGATCTTCTCGATATCGGGAATGAAGCCCATGTCCAGCATGCGGTCCGCTTCGTCGATCACCAGCAGCTTGGTCTGGGTCAGCAGCAGGCCTCCGCGTTCAAACAGGTCGATCAGCCGCCCGGGTGTAGCGATCAGCACGTCAACACCGCGGTTCAGCACTTCCTTCTGTTCGGCCATGCTTTCGCCGCCAATCAGCAGTGCATGGGTCAGCTTGAGGTGCTTGCCGTAATTGACGAAGTTTTCCGCGACCTGCAACGCGAGTTCACGTGTGGGTTCAAGGATGAGCGAACGCGGCATCCGTGCCCGCGCCCGTGACCCGGACAGGATTTCCAGCATGGGCAGGGTGAAGGATGCGGTCTTGCCGGTTCCGGTCTGCGCCACACCCAGAACGTCGCGCCCCATCAGTACATACGGGATGGCCTGTGCCTGGATGGGGGTGGGATGACGGTATCCCATCTCATCAATTGCCTGCTGGATGGGTTCGGACAGGCCAAGTTCGGAAAACAGGGGCTGTGCTTCCTGTTCTGCGGCGTCTGCCGGTGCAGAGGTGTCAGTGGGGGCAACCCCGTCCGTGCTTGCGGCGGAGGCTGGGGCTGCCGCCTTTTTTGCGGAGCGGGCCGGGGCGGAGGACGTTTTTTTGGCGCTCAAATTACTCTCGAACGTATCAGCAGATGAATATGGCCCCGTCCGATTGCCACCGTGTCGCGCTGTATCAGGCTGCCGTCCCTGATGTACCTGCAGCAATGCAGGGAAGGGGAGTGCGGCATGTTCGGGGTCAGACCCCTGATGTGCCACATTCCCTGTGCCTACCCATATCCGCAATGGAAATCAAGGGGACGTGAGGGGTGCGTCCATATTTTCAGAACGGATGGGCAAGGCAGCCACAGATGATGGTCAGCACGCCGATTCCGGTGTTGAGCATGACCAGCGAACGGATCGAGTCGAATGTACCCTGCTGCGGGCGCAGCGCGCGGCGCGCCTTCTGGTAGGGGCCAAAATAGATGCGGGCGAATATGCCGGCCATGATCAGTCCGAACAGCTGCATGAGGTTGATCGGCCATGGCACCACCGCAAAGCCGCCATCGTGATAAATCAGGAGCCAGCCCGTAATCAGCACCGTTGGCATGGTATGCCATACAATACGGAAAAAACGGTTGAGCGTCTGCAGGTGGACTGAGGCGCGCTGCGTTCCATCCAGCAGGCTGAGGCTGGGCTTGAGCACGAAGGCCGCATAGATCATGCCGCCGACCCAGGCCGCCATGCCAGTTATGTGGAGTGCGAGCACAAGGCTCCAGACTATGGAATAGGACATGACGCCTCCTTGCGGGGGTGGATGGGTAAAAAACGATCCGTGCCATGCGGCAGGATACGGAATGCTTGTTTCCCCATTCCTGTATCATGCGCAAGACCGGTCACGCAGCCAAAGTTGCCGAAAGGGGGAAGGACATCATGACCATGGATGAAACAGCACATAGGGACGTGCGCCACCTTCTGCTGCCCGCGCCCGATGAAATGGGGCGGATTGACGCCGCCGCTGCCCGCCACGTGCCGGTGGCCGTGCTGATGGAAAACGCGGGCCGGGCCGTGGCCCGCGCCATCAGGCGGCACATGCGTCCGTGCCGCGTGCTGGTGCTGTGTGGTCCGGGCAATAATGGTGGCGACGGTTACGTGACTGCGCGCAGGCTGGCGGAGGAAGGCTGGCCGGTATCGGTCGCGGAAATGGCGCCTCCGCATCCCGGCGGCGACGCGGCCGCTGCCGCAGCACGGTGGCGCGGGCCGGTCGTGGCGTTCACGCCTGAAAATGCCGCCGGTTTTGACCTGGTGGTCGATGCCGTGTTTGGCGCGGGGCTGAGCCGGGATATCGGCCCGGACGTGGCGGACGTGCTGAAGGCGGCTTCCCGTCTGGTTGCCATAGACATGCCAACAGGCGTGGACGGGGCGACGGGGGCGGTCCGGGGATACGCGCCACAGGTGGAAATGACGGTCACGTTCTGCAGGCTTAAGCCCGGTCATCTGCTGCTGCCGGGCCATACGCTGTGTGGCCGGACCGTGCTGACGGATATCGGTATCGGGGAAGATGCCGTGGCATCGGTGCCGATTCGTACATGGCATAACGAACCGGGCCTGTGGCGTACGCCTGCATGCGGGCCGACCAGCTATAAATACAGCCGTGGCGTTGTCAGTATATGTGGCGGGCGTGAAATGCCGGGTGCGGCCCGTCTGTCGGCAGCGGGCGCACGGGGGGCAGGTGCGGGGCTCGTGCGGCTGGCGGTGGGAGACAGCGCGGAAGTATACCGCATGACCGCGCCGCCGGGGCTGATCGTGGATTCCGGCGCGCTGGACGGGTTGCTGCAGGATTCGCGCCGACATGTATGGGTCTGTGGTCCCGGCCTGTCGGTGGATGAGGTGGCGGCAACCTTTCCCGCACTGGTGCGCGCGGGTCGGGACGTGATTGCCGATGCCGGGGCGTTCACCATGGCGGCGGGGCAGCCTGACCGGCTGAAGGGGGCTGCCATCATCACCCCGCATATCGGCGAATTTTCGCGCGTTTTCGGCAAGCCGGGGCCGGACCGCGTGGCGGCGGCGCGGCAGGCTGCGGCGCGGACAGGGGCGGTGACCGTCATGAAGGGGCCGGACACCATCATCGCCAGCCCCGACGGGCGGGTCGCGATCAACAGCCATGCCACCCCCATGCTGGGCACGGCGGGGTCGGGCGATACGCTGACGGGAATCATCGCGGCCCTGCTGGCGGCGGGCATGCCACGCTGGGATGCAGCCTGTGCAGGGGTATGGATGCATGGCGATGCGGCGCTGCATGCCGGGGAGTGGCCGGTAGCCGAGGATTTTGACCGCCATCTGGGGGCGGCAAGGGCGCGGGCGGAAGCCATGGCAAAAAAAGTTTTAGGCTGAAAACGCCATTCGGGCCGCGTGGGATATTGCCCCGTGGCCAATGGTGCGCTAAAGCCCCGCGCTTACAGCCTGGGCACAGTGCGGGCGTGGTGGAATTGGCAGACACGCCAGATTTAGGTTCTGGTGACGCAAGTCGTGGGGGTTCAAGTCCCTCCGCCCGTACCAAGATCCCGGCAAGTCGCGTTATGCGAGCAGACGTGGTGGCCAGACCGGCCTATTGCGTTCTTTGACACGTTCTGACCGAGAGGATGGCCTGGCAGATGCAGGTTACTGAAACGCTTTCCGATGGCCTGAAGCGCGGGTTTACCGTTACGGTGCCTGCTGCGGAAATCGAGAGCAAGCGCACCGCGCGCCTGAAAGAAGTTGGACAGTCCATGAAGCTGCCGGGCTTCCGCCCCGGAAAGGTGCCGATGAGCATCCTGCAGCAGCGTTTTGGTGAATCTGTTCAGGGCGAAGTCCTGGAGCAGGTTGTAAGTGAGGCAACCCGCACCCTGCTGGATGAGCGCGGCCTGCGCCCGGCCATGCAGCCCAAGGTTGACCTGGTTTCCGGCAGCGAGCCGGGCAGCAGGGAAGACCTGAAGTTCACGGTCGAGTTCGAGGTCCTGCCCGAAATCACCATCCCCGACCTGTCCGACCTGTCGCTCGTGCGTCTCAAGTCAGAAGTGAACGCCGAGACCGTGGACAAGGCCCTGACGGAAATCGCCAGCCGCCAGCGTGAGTTCGAGAAGGTCGAGGAAGACCGTCCCGCCGCCAATGGCGATGTGGCCGTCGTCGACTTCGTCGGCAAGGTCGATGGCACGGCGTTTGAAGGCGGTTCCGCCGATGACGTCAGCGTCGAACTGGGTGGCGCAGGCTTCATCCCTGGTTTTGCCGAGCAGATCGAGGGCATGAAGGCCGGTGACGAAAAGGTGATCACCGTGACCTTCCCCGCCGATTATGGCGCGGAACATCTGGCGGGCAAGGAAGCCACCTTCGACATCAAGCTCAAGGAACTCCGCCGTCCGGTCGAGGCCAAGATTGATGATGAACTGGCCAAGAAGCTGGGCTTCGACGGGCTGGAGCAGGTGCGTGAACTGATCTCCAAGCAGGTTGGTCAGGAATACGAGCAGCTGTCCCGCCTGCGCCTGAAGCGCGAACTGCTGGACAAGCTGGCGGAAAAGACCGATTTCGAAGCCCCTCCGGGCATGGTTGACGCCGAATTCGCCCAGATCTGGAACCGCATCGAGGAAGACCGCAAGGCCGGTCGCCTGGATGAGGAAGACAAGGACAAGGACGAGGACACGCTGCGCGCCGACTATCGCAAGATCGCCGAACGCCGCGTGAAGCTGGGCCTGCTGCTGGCGGAAATCGGTCGTGTGAACAACATCACCGTAACGCAGGAAGAAATCGTGCACGCGGTGCGCGCCGAAGCCTCGCGCTATCCCGGTCAGGAACAGGCCGTGTTCGAGTACTTCTCCAAGAACCCGCAGGCCGTTGACAGCCTGCGTGGCCCGATCTTTGAAAACAAGGTCATCGACTACATCGTCGAGCTTGCGAAGGTCGAGGACAAGGAAGTGACGCCGGAAGAGCTGGCTGAAATGCCGGAAGCTGACGTCTGATCCGCTTTCGCGACATAGGTAGCGCATACGGCGCGCGGAAGGGGACTTCCGCGCGCCGTATGTGTTTGCGGACAGGTGAACACGTACAGTTTGTCACCCCCGATCATGGCAAAATGACAGGGGTGGGGTGGTATCTGGCGTGTTTGTCTCTATTTTGTCATAAGTAACCGGGAAGGGTCCGGCTGCGCCCGCGTTGTCCGCGCATCTTTTGCCGGTGATCGTGCGCAGGACGGGGCCTTGCTTTTCAGGACGGGAATATGGCTATGAGGGATCGGGATCCCGTAGAGATCTTCAATAACGCTCTGGTGCCCATGGTGGTGGAGCAGACCTCCCGCGGGGAACGGGCATTCGACATCTATTCCCGCCTTCTGCAGGAACGGATCATCTTTCTGACCGGACCGGTCTATGACCAGGTTTCCGCCCTTGTGTCGGCGCAGCTGCTTTATCTGGAAAGCGTGAACCCGAGCAAGGAAATCTCGTTCTACATCAACAGCCCCGGTGGCGTGGTGTCGGCGGGACTGGCGATTTACGACACCATGCAGTACATCCGCTGCCCCGTCAGCACGGTGTGCATCGGGCAGGCGGCATCCATGGGGTCGCTGCTGCTGGCCGGTGGGGAAAAGGGGCGGCGATTCGCCCTGCCCAATTCCCGTGTCATGGTGCACCAGCCATCCGGTGGCGCGCAGGGACAGGCCAGCGACATCGAGATCCAGGCGCAGGAAATCCTGACCATTCGCAAGCGCCTGAACGAGATTTACAAGGAGCATACCGGCCGCACGCTTGAGGAAATTGAGCAGAAGCTGGAACGCGACAGCTACATGTCGGCGGAAGAAGCGCAGGCATTCGGTATTGTGGATGAAGTGGTCCGTCGTAACGTTGCATCAAAACCTGCGGAGTAATCTGCAAAAGGAAGCGCGCGCGCAGGTGCGCTTCCTGCCCCTGTGGGTGAAAATCACCTGCGGCGTGCCGTGCCCCCGTGGCCCGGCCGCAAGGTATGGAGAAGTTCCCCCGCGTGGGAATAGGAGCGGTTATGAATAACAAATCCGGCGATTCCAAAAATACGCTTTACTGCTCGTTCTGCGGCAAGTCGCAGCACGAGGTCCGCAAACTGATCGCCGGTCCCACCGTGTTCATTTGCGATGAATGCGTCGAATTGTGCATGGATATCATCCGTGAGGAACACAAGACGCATCTGGTCAAATCACGCGATGGCGTGCCAACGCCGCGGGAAATCTGCAAGATTCTGGATGACTATGTCATCGGGCAGGGACACGCGAAAAAGGTGCTGTCGGTTGCGGTGCATAACCATTACAAGCGCCTGGCCCATGCCCAGAAGAACAATGATGTCGAGATCGCGAAATCCAACATCATGCTGATCGGGCCAACGGGGTCGGGCAAGACCCTGCTGGCGCAGACGCTGGCCCGCATCCTTGACGTGCCCTTCACCATGGCCGACGCCACGACCCTGACCGAAGCCGGTTACGTGGGCGAGGACGTGGAGAACATCATTCTCAAGCTGCTGCAGGCCGCCGACTATAATGTGGAGAAGGCGCAGCGCGGCATCGTCTATATCGATGAGATCGACAAGATTTCGCGCAAGTCGGACAATCCCTCCATCACCCGCGACGTCAGTGGCGAAGGCGTGCAGCAGGCGCTGCTGAAGATCATGGAAGGCACCGTCGCCTCCGTGCCGCCGCAGGGCGGGCGCAAGCATCCGCAGCAGGAATTCCTGCAGGTCGATACCACCAACATGCTGTTCATCTGTGGCGGTGCTTTTGCTGGCCTGGACAAGATCATCAGCGCGCGTGGCAAGGGGTCGGGCATCGGGTTCGGCGCGGATGTGCAGTCGCCTGACGAACGCCGGATGGGTGCGGTGCTGCGTGACGTGGAGCCTGAGGATCTGCTGAAATTCGGGCTGATCCCCGAATTCATCGGTCGTCTGCCCGTTGTCGCGACGCTGGAGGATCTGGATGAGGCAGCCCTGATCGAGATCCTGACCAAGCCCAAGAACGCGCTGGTCAAGCAGTACGCGCGCCTGTTCCAGATGGAAGACGTGCAGTTGACCTTTACCGAAGACGCATTGCGTCAGGTGGCCCAGCGCGCCATCGCGCGGCGTACCGGTGCGCGTGGCCTGCGCGCCATTCTGGAAAGCATCCTGCTGTCGACCATGTTCGAACTTCCCGGTCTGAAAAACGTCGAGGAAATCGTGGTCAATAAGGAAGTGGCCGAAGGCAAGGCACAGCCTGTCTATGTGTATGGGAAGAATCAGCCAGCCGAACAGTCTGCCTGACGACTGGGCCGGTTTACGCCGAAATGCCATCGCCGGACTTGTGGTGATGGCGCGTCGTGACAACATGAAGTGAAGTTGTCGCATATGCGGCGCGACGGATGGGCAGGCCGCAATGTTCGGGTGCCCGTCCGGGATCGTCCATCAGGAGGTCAAAAAATAACATGTCTGAAACTGACAGGCTGAATCCCGTCCCCGACGGGACGGAAAAGACGGACAACAACATGGTAGCCAATCCGCCCCCCGCCCAGCGTGAGACGGAAGAAACGGCCAGCGCGCATGATACGATCGCGGTGCTGCCCCTGCGGGATATTGTCGTTTTCCCGCACATGATCGTGCCGCTGTTCGTGGGACGTGAAAAATCCGTGCGCGCGCTGGAAGCCGTAACGCGTAGCGACAAGCAGATCCTGCTGGTCGCGCAGAAGAACGCGGCACAGGACGACCCGACGCCCGACGATATCTATCGCTACGGCACCGTGTCCACCATCCTGCAGTTGCTCAAGCTGCCCGATGGTACGGTAAAGGTGCTGGTCGAAGGTGGCCGTCGCGCCCACATCACCGCCCTGCATGAGATCGATGGCCATTTCGAGGCCGAGATCGAGGATGTGCCGGAACAGGAAACCGACGGCAAGGAAGCCGAGGCCATTGGCCGTACGCTGATCGGCCAGTTCGAGCAGTACATCAAGCTGAACAAGAAGATCGCGCCAGAGGTGCTGGTCTCGCTCAACCAGATTGATGACCTGTCCAAGCTGGCGGATACCATTGCCAGCCATCTGAACCTGAAGATTCCCGAAAAGCAGGAAATCCTTGAAATCCAGGACGTGAACGCGCGTCTGGAGCGGGTTTTCGCGCATATGGAAGCCGAAATCGGCGTGTTGCAGGTGGAAAAGCGCATCCGCAATCGCGTGAAGCGGCAGATGGAAAAAACGCAGCGTGAGTACTACCTGAACGAACAGCTGAAGGCGATTCAGAAGGAACTGGGCGAAGGTGAGGACGGCAAGGACGAAACCGCTGAGCTTGAGGAAAAGATCGCCAAGACCAAGCTGAGCAAGGAAGCCCGCGAGAAGGCGGTGGCCGAGCTGAAGAAGCTGCGGACCATGAGCCCGATGTCCGCCGAATCGACGGTGGTGCGCAACTACCTTGACTGGATCCTTGGTATCCCGTGGAAAAAGCGTTCCAAGGTGCGCCATGATCTGTCGGAGGCCCAGAAGGTCCTCGATACCGACCATTATGGTCTGGAGAAGGTCAAGGAACGCATCATCGAATACCTGGCTGTGCAGAGTCGCGCGCAGAAGCTGAAGGGGCCGATCCTGTGTCTGGTGGGACCGCCGGGTGTGGGCAAGACCTCGCTGGCCAAATCCATCGCCAAGGCGACGGGGCGGCAGTATGTCCGCATGTCGCTGGGCGGCATGCGTGACGAAGCCGAGATCCGTGGCCATCGCCGCACCTATATCGGTTCCATGCCAGGCAAGATCATTCAGGGGATGAAGAAGGCCAAGACCTCGAATCCGCTGTTCCTGCTGGATGAAATCGACAAACTGGGTGCTGACTGGCGCGGTGATCCGTCTTCCGCCCTGCTGGAGGTGCTGGACCCGGAGCAGAATTCGACCTTTGGCGATCACTATCTGGAAGTCGATTATGACCTGTCGGATGTGATGTTCATCACGACGGCCAACAGCCTGAACATGCCCCAGCCCCTGCTGGACCGCATGGAGATCATCCGTCTGTCCGGTTATACGGAAGATGAGAAGGTCGAGATCGCCAAGCGCCACCTGCTGTCCAAGCAGACGGCAGCGAACAACCTGAAGCCCGGCGAATGGTCGGTGTCGGATGATGCACTGCGCGAACTGATCCGTAGCTACACCCGTGAAGCAGGCGTGCGTAACCTTGAACGTGAAATCGCGACCCTTGCACGCAAGGCCGTGACCGAAATCGTGACAGGCAAGGCGAAGACCGTGGAGATTACGGCTGAAAACCTTGAAAAATATGCGGGCGTGAAGCGCTTCCGCCATGGCGAGACCGAGTCGGAAGACATGGTCGGAGTCGTGACCGGGCTGGCATGGACCGAGGTGGGCGGCGAAATCCTGACCATCGAAAGTGTGATGGTGCCCGGCAAGGGCAACATCAAGCTGACCGGCAAGCTGGGCGACGTGATGAAGGAAAGTGTCGCCGCGGCCCTGTCCTATGTCCGCAGCCGCGCCGTGACGTTTGGAATCAGTCCCGACCTGTTTGAAAAGCGTGACCTGCATGTGCACGTGCCCGAAGGGGCCACGCCGAAGGACGGTCCGTCCGCCGGTATCGCCATGGCGACGTCCATCGTCAGCGTGATGACGGGCATCCCGGTGCGCCGCGATGTGGGCATGACGGGTGAAATCACGCTGCGTGGCCGTGTCCTGCCCATTGGCGGGCTTAAGGAAAAGCTGCTGGCTGCCCACCGTGCAGGTCTGACCACCATCTTCATTCCCAAGGATAACGAGAAGGACCTGGTGGATATTCCCGAAGTCGTGACACAGGCCATGACCATCCTGCCGGTCTCGCATGTGGATGAGGTGATCGGGCAGGCGCTGGTACATAAGCCCGAACCGATTGAATGGACGGAGCCTGTGGCATCTGGCACCAAGGAAGACACGGCAACCCCCGCATTGACGCATTAAGGCAGGGGTGCAGGGTCGCAAAATTGTCATGAAGGGGGGGAATGACGGAATTTCTCTGTCATTCCCCGAATTCTGTCGGTTGACGTGAGAAAAAACAGCGGCATAGTGCGTGCAGAAATGCGGCGCGACTTTTGAATGATTGCGTAGGCGCACAGTACAAAGAAAGGCGTAAAATGGAGAAGCCACTTAACAAGCAGGAACTCGTCGCTGCGGTAGCCGAGGAAGCCGATCTGGCCAAGGCAAAGGCTGGCGAAGTGGTTGATGCGGTTTTCGGTGCGATCGAAAAGGCGCTTGCAAGCAAGCAGGAAGTCCGTCTGGTTGGTTTTGGTACGTTCGTGACCGCAACCCGCAAGGCGGCCAAGGGGCGTAACCCCCGTACGGGTGAACCGCTGGACATTCCGGCTTCCACCTCCGTGCGTTTCAAGCCGGGCAAGAACCTGAAGGAAGCCGTCAGCAAGTAAGGCTGGCTACTTTTTCAGGTAAAAAAGAAGGGGCAATCCATTTTTTGGGTTGCCCCTTTTTTTGCAATCGCTTAGTAGGGTCGCGGGCGATTAGCTTAGCGGTAGAGCATCTCGTTTACACCGAGAGGGTCGGCGGTTCGATCCCGTCATCGCCCACCATACTTCCCATGCTTTCATATAAGCAGGGACATACACCACGCGGGTGTAGCTCAGTTGGTTAGAGCGCCGGCCTGTCACGCCGGAGGTCGCGGGTTCGAGCCCCGTCACTCGCGCCATTACGGCACAATCCATTATTGTCCGCACCGCGCCAGATGCAGCCGCACTGGCGTTTTTTTGTGCCCGCAGTCCACACGGAAAAATGAAAACAATATTTCGTGCCATTTAAGTAATGGTCACGCAATATTGACGGAAATGGTCCGGTATATATCCTCACAGTAATGTTCACCAAAGAACACGGTTAAGTAACTGTTCCCATCAGCACGTTGGGTCTAGCATCCCGGAAGCCATACATAAGTCGTTCAAGACATCCGATGGCGGATTAACAGGTTGGGAACACGGAAGATGCATTCCGTTATCGCTGATTATTTGCCCGTACTCATATTCGGGTGCATTGCGGTGGTGATCGCAGGCGCAATGCTGGGCAGTTCACTGCTGTTTGGCCACCAGAAGCCGTATGCCGAGAAAACGTCCGCATATGAATGTGGTTTCGAGGCATTCGACAATGCGCGTCATCGTTTTGACGTGCGGTTCTATCTGGTGGCGATCCTGTTCATCATTTTCGATCTGGAAGTCGCATTCCTGTTCCCGTGGGCGGTCAGCCTGTCGCGGATCGGGTGGTTTGGTTTCGCGTCCATGATGGGTTTCCTGGGCGTTCTGGTGGTCGGCTTCATCTATGAATGGAGCAAGGGCGCGCTGGACTGGGATTGAGCATGACAAGGGGAGGCGCGCCAATGGGTAGCAACGATACATCCGGGCCGGACCGGCCCGCGGACAGTATTGCGTGGAACCGGGAAATGCTGCCGCCGGGGCCGCAGCAGGATGCGGTCATCAAGGGCATTACCGGCGAAATCACCGAAAAGGGCTTTGTGGTCGCAAGTCTGGACAAGCTGGTGAACTGGGGGCGGACCGGCAGCCTGTGGCCCATGTCCTTCGGGCTGGCGTGCTGTGCCGTGGAAATGATCCACGCCTATATGCCGCGTTATGATCTGGACCGCATGGGCATCATCCCGCGCGGGTCACCACGCCAGTCGGACGTGATGATCGTGGCGGGCACGCTGACCAACAAGATGGCCCCGGCACTGCGCCGGGTCTATGACCAGATGGCCGAGCCGCGCTGGGTCATTTCCATGGGGTCGTGCGCCAATGGTGGCGGGTATTACCATTATTCCTATTCGGTGGTGCGCGGCTGCGACCGCATCGTGCCGGTGGATGTGTACGTGCCCGGCTGCCCCCCCACGGCGGAGGCGCTGATCTACGGCATCCTGCAACTGCAGAAGAAAATCCGCAGGACAGGGACGATCCGCCGTGGCTGATCCTGCAAACATTCCCCCCATTACCGTCGCGGCGCCGCGTGTCGTGTCGGGATCGCTGGGCGTAATCGCCTTCCGTCTGTCCACCGCTGTTCCGGGTATTATTTCAGCCGGGATCGAGAAGGGGGAGCTGGTGGTGCGCACCACGCGCCATCGCCTGCTCGACCTTATGACCATGCTGCGTGATGACCCGCGTTATGCCTGCCAGCAGGTGATGGATATCTGCGGCGTGGACTTTCCCGAACGGGCCGAACGGTTCGATGTGGTCTATAATCTGCTGTCGGTTACCCATAACCATCGCATCCGCGTGATCGTGACCACGGATGAAACATCGCCCGTGCCGTCCGTCCATCAGCTCTGGCCCGCTGCTACATGGTGGGAACGCGAATGCTATGACCTGTTCGGCGTACTGTTCACGGACCAGCCGGATCTGCGCCGCATCCTGACCGATTACGGGTTTGAAGGGCATCCGCTGCGCAAGGACTTCCCCCTGACCGGTTATGTCGAGCTGCATTACGACGAGGAACGCCGTCAGGTGGTCTATGGGCCGGTCGATCTGGTGCAGGATTTCCGCAATTTCGATTTTGAGTCCCCATGGGAAGGCATCCTTACCCTACCGGGCGATGAAAAGGCGCATGCCGACCGCCAGGACATGAAACGACAGGGATAGGCGACAGATGAGCGACGTAACCCTTCGTAGTGATACGGATATTCCCGACAGCATGCTGCCGGAGGACAGTGATGGCGAGGTCAAACGCCATGTGGTGGAAATTGATTCCCACGCACTGAACTTCGGGCCCCAGCATCCGTCCGCCCATGGCGTGCTGCGGCTGGTACTGGAAATGGAGGGCGAGGTCGTCGCCCGCGCCATTCCCCATGTCGGGCTGCTGCATCGCGGCACGGAAAAGCTGATTGAGTACAAGACATATCCCAAGGCGCTGCCGTATTTTGACCGCCTCGATTACGTCTCGCCGATGTGTGAGGAACAGGCCTTCGCGCTGGCGGTGGAAAAACTGCTGAATATCGAAGCCCCGGAACGCGCGAGGTGGATCCGGGTCATGTTTGCCGAGATCACGCGCATCCTGAACCATATCCTCAATCTGACCTCCTTCGGGCTGGACTGCGGCGCGCTTACGCCCGCGCTGTGGGGGTATGAGGAACGCGAAAAGCTGATCGAGTTCTATGAGGCCGCGTCCGGTGCGCGTTTTCACGCCAATTACGTCCGCCCCGGTGGTGTCGCGCGCGACCTGCCCGCGGGGCTGGAGGAACGCATTGCCGACTGGGCGCGGACCTTTCCCAAATGGATCGATGATCTGGAATCGCTGCTGACCAGTAACCGCATCTGGAAACAGCGTACGGTGGGTATCGGCGTGTTCACGACCGAACAGGCCCTGGCCTGGGGCTTCAGCGGCCCGTGCCTGCGCGCATCGGGGGTGCCGTGGGACCTGCGCCGCAGCCAGCCCTATGACAATTACGACAAGGTCGAATTCAACGTGCCCGTGGGGCGGCAGGGCGACTGTTATGACCGTTACCTGATCCGTGTCGCGGAAATGCGCGAGAGCGTAAGGATCATCAACCAGTGCCTTGAACAGATCCGTCCTGGCCCGATCAAGGTGCGCGATCACAAGATCACGCCTCCGCCGCGGCGCGAGATGAAGCGGTCGATGGAAGCGCTGATCCATCACTTCAAGCTGTTTACCGAAGGCTATCACGTGCCACCGGGGGCCACTTACACCGTGACCGAAACGCCCAAGGGGGAATTCGGCGTGTATCTGGTGGCCGATGGCAGTAACCGGCCGTATCGCTGCAAGATTCGGCCTACGGGTTTTTCCCATCTCCAGGCAATCGACGAGATGTCGCGCCGGCACATGCTGGCGGATGCCGTGGCCATTATCGGGTCGCTCGACCTGGTGTTTGGCGAGATTGACAGGTGACCGACATGTCCGTCCAGCCCAACGCGCCCGAGGGCGCGGAACCGACCCAGTTCGCATTCGATGCCGAAAGCGAGCAGCAGATTGCGACCATCCTCGCCAAGTATCCGCCTGAACGTAAGGCAAGTGGCGTGCTGCCGCTGCTGTATGTCGTGCAAAAGCAGATGGGGCGCCAGACCGGCAGCGCGTGGATCCCCCGCGTGGCCATGGATGTGGTGGCCGAACGTCTGGAAATGGCTCCGATCCGGGTTTACGAGGTCGCAACCTTCTACCTCATGTTTAACACCAAACCGATTGGCCGGTACCACCTGCAGGTGTGCACCACCACATCGTGCTGGCTGCGTGGTTCGGATGACGTGACGGCGGCATGCAAGGCGGCGACGGGCATCAGGGCGTTTGGTGAGACCAGTGGCGACGGCCTGTTCACCCTGACGGAGGTCGAATGCCTTGGTGCCTGCGCCAATGCCCCGATCCTGCAGGTCGATGATGATTACTACGAAGATCTGGACGGTCCGCGCACCCTTGAACTGATCGAGGCGCTGAAGCGTGGCGAACGGCCCACGCCCGGTCCCACCATAGACCGCCTGAACTCCGCCCCCGCCGGTGGGCGCAAGGTGCTGGTGGAAGACGCGGCGCAAAAGCCGCAGGGGCAGGGGTAAGGAACATGCTGCAGGACAAGGATCGCATCTTCACCAACCTGTATGGCCAGAATGACTGGACGCTGGCTGGCGCGCGCGCACGGGGCGACTGGGACGGCACGGCGGAAATACTGGCGCGCGGGCGCGATGCCATCATTAACGAGATGAAGGCATCCGGCCTGCGTGGGCGCGGTGGCGCGGGTTTTCCCACTGGCGTCAAATGGTCGTTCATGCCCAGGAAGAATGACGGGCGGCCGCATTACCTCGTCATCAATGGCGATGAATCGGAACCCGGCACCTGCAAGGACCGCGAGATCCTGCGCCATGACCCGCACAAGCTGGTGGAAAGCGCGCTGATTGCCTCCTTCGCCATGGGGGCGCACGCGGCCTATATCTACATTCGTGGCGAGTTCCATAACGAGGCCATGCACCTGCAGCACGCCATTGACGAGGCGTATGCGGCGGGACTGATCGGCAGGAATGCCTGCGGGTCGGGCTGGGACTTCGATTTCTACATCCACCGGGGTGCCGGTGCGTACATATGTGGTGAGGAAACCGCCCTGCTGGAAAGCCTGGAGGGCAAGAAGGGGCAGCCGCGCATGAAGCCGCCGTTCCCGGCGGCCATGGGCCTGTATGGCTGCCCCACCACGGTCAACAATGTGGAAAGCATTGCCGTTTCCGCCACCATCCTGCGCCGGGGGGCTGCGTGGTTCTCCGGGTTGGGGCGGCCCAACAACGCGGGCACCAAGCTCATGGCCATATCGGGCCACGTCAACACGCCCTGCGTGTTTGAAGAAGAGCTGGGCGTGCCCATGAAGGACCTGATCGAAAAGCATGGCGGTGGCGTGCGGGGCGGGTGGGACAACCTGCTGGCGGTTATTCCCGGTGGCTGTTCGGTGCCCATGCTGCCGCGCGATGTGTGTGACACCGTACTGATGGATTACGACAGCCTGCGCGCCGAAGGCTCCGGCCTTGGCACCGGCTGCATGATCGTAATGGACAAATCCACCGACATCATCGCGGCCATCGCCCGCTTCTCGAAATTCTTCAAGCATGAAAGCTGCGGCCAGTGTACCCCGTGCCGCGAGGGCACGGGATGGATGATGCGCATCATGGAACGCATGGTCGAAGGCCGCGCCGAAATCGAGGAAATCGACATGCTGGAACAGGTCACCCGGCAGGTGGAAGGGCACACCATCTGCGCGCTGGGCGATGCGGCGGCATGGCCGATACAGGGGCTGATCCGCCGGTTCCGGCCCGTCATGGAAGAACGCATTCATGCCTACAAGGCAGCCCATGGCGGCACGCGGTCCGTGCAGGTGCCTGCAGGCCTGGTTGAAGCTGCGGAGTAGGAACAGTGGTAAAAGTAACCGTTGACGGTATTCCGGTTGAAGTCCCCGCAGGTTCCTCCGCGCTTCAGGCGTGTGAGGCGGCGGGCAAGGAAATCCCGCGTTTCTGTTATCATGAACGCCTGTCAGTCGCGGGCAATTGCCGGATGTGCCTGGTCGAGGTATCGGGCGGGCGCAAGCCGGTGGCCTCATGCGGTTTCCCGATTGGTGACGGGATGCAGATCTTCACCGATACCGAGGTCGTGCGCCGCGCCCGCCGCGCGGTGATGGAATTCCTGCTGATAAACCACCCGCTGGACTGCCCCATCTGTGACCAGGGTGGAGAATGCGACCTGCAGGACCAGGCCTTCGGCTATGGCGCGGATCATTCCCGCTATCGCGAAAACAAGCGCGCGGTGACCGATAAATATCTTGGCCCACTGGTCAAGACGGTCATGACGCGCTGCATCCAGTGTACGCGCTGCATCCGCTTTTCGACCGAAATCGCGGGCGTGCCCGAACTGGGCGGGATTTCACGCGGTGAAAACCTTGAAATCACCAATTATGTTGAAAAGGCCCTGACATCCGAACTGTCGGGAAACCTGATCGACATCTGTCCCGTGGGCGCGCTGACATCGCAGCCGTACGCGTTTACCGCCCGGTCATGGGAACTCAGGCGCACGGATTCCATCGACGTATGTGACGCGGTGGGGACCAATATCGTCATGCATGCACGCGGGGCGGCAGTACTGCGCATCGTGCCGCGCATCAATGACGAGGTGAACGAGGAATGGCTGTCGGACAAGGGACGGTTCGTGGTCGATGGTTTCCGCCGTCGGCGCCTTGACCGGCCATGGGTGCGGGTGGATGGCAGATTGCAGCCCGCAGGCTGGCAGGATGCCTTTGCCACCATCGCGACACGGCTGAAAAGCGTGCCGGGTGAGCGCATCGGCGCGATTGCGGGCGACATGTGTGATGCTGAAAGCATGATGGCGCTGAAGGATCTTATGGGAACACTGGGGTCCAGCAATATCGACTGCCGGCAGGACGGGGCGAAATACGATATGTCGCGCCGTGACTTCTATACCTTCAACAGTGGCATTGCCGGTATCGAGGATGCGGACGCGCTGCTGATCGTAGGCTCCATTCCCCGGCAGGAAGCGCCCGTGCTGAATGCGCGTATCCGCAAGCGTTTCCTTGCGGCCGGGCGGGGTGGTTTTCCCATCGGCATGATTGGCGCGCCCAATGCCGACCCGACCTACACGGCCGAGGTACTGGGTGCTGGGCCGGATACGCTGGCTGAACTGGCAGACGGGAAGCTGGCGTTTGCCGATGTGCTGAAAAACGCGGAAAAGCCCATGGTCATTCTCGGTCATGGCGCACTGACGCGGCCCGACGGACAGGCAATTGCAAAGGCATGCTGGGATCTGGCGGTGCAGGTCGGGGCCATTACGCCTGACTGGCATGGATTCAACGTGCTGCACACGGCCGCCAGCCGCGTTGCCGGGCTGGACCTTGGCCTTGTGCCCGGACCAAAAGGCCGTGACGTGGCGGGCATGCTGGATGGCGGGGTGGACGTGCTGTGGCTGCTGGGTGCGGATGAATTCGCAACCGACCGCATCGGGCCGGAAACCTTTGTCATCTATCAGGGCCATCATGGCGACGCGGGGGCCGCGCGGGCGGACGTGATCCTGCCCGGCACGCTATATGCCGAAAAGCCCGGTACCTACACCAATACCGAAGGGCGGGTGCAGGAAGCATTCCGCGCCATCATGCCGCCCGGTGATGCGCGCGAGGACTGGCGGATATTACGCGCCTTTTCCGAAGTTGTGGGGCGCAAGCTGCCCTACGACACGATCGAGGCCCTGCGCACACGCATGGTGCGGGCCAACCCGGCATTCGGGGCTGCGTGGGCCCGCCATGGCACATCGGACATGACGCCGCCGCAGGCAGGAACGGTCATCATGTCCAGTGATCCGTTCCATCCGGTCATTGCTGATTATTACCTGACCCATGCCATGTGCCGCGCCAGTCCCACCATGGAAACCTGTTCTGGGATTTACGTGCGTCCCGCAATCGCGGCGGAGTAGGCAAGATGGCAGATTTCTTCTTTCACACCACGCTGGGCCAGCTTCTGCTGATCGTGCTGGAAACGCTGGCGGTACTGGTGCCGCTGCTGCTTGGGGTCGCATACCTGACGCTGGCCGAACGTAAGGTGATGGCCGCCATGCAATTGCGCAAGGGGCCGAACGTGAACGGCCCGTTTGGCGTGCTGCAGGCCTTTGCCGACGCGATCAAGATGCTCACGAAGGAGACGGTGATCCCGTCGGGTGCGAACCGGATGCTGTTCCTGTTCGCGCCGTTCCTGACATTTTCGCTGGCGATGGTGGCATGGGCGGTGATCCCTACGGGCAACGGGCTGGCCATCGCCAACATCAATGTGGGCGTGCTGTACCTGCTGGCGATTTCATCGCTGGGTGTTTACGGCATCCTGATCGCGGGGTGGGCGTCCAATTCCAAATATGCCTTTCTTGGTGGCCTGCGGTCGGCCGCACAGATGGTGTCCTACGAAGTGTCCATCGGGCTGGTGATCGTGTCGGTCCTGCTGGCGGTGGGCAGCCTCAACCTGAATGACATCGTGCTGGCGCAGCGCAACGTATGGTTCTGCCTGCCCATGTTCCCGATGTTCATCGTGTTTTTCATCTCGGCACTGGCCGAGACCAACCGCGCGCCATTCGATCTGCCGGAAGGCGAGAGCGAACTGGTGGCGGGCTTCTTCGTCGAATATTCCGCGCTCGCCTTCGGTCTGTTCTTTCTTGGTGAATACGCGAACATGTTCCTCATGTCTGGCATGGTCAGCATCCTGTTCCTGGGTGGATGGCTGCCGCCGCTGGGGATCGCGCCCTTTACATGGATACCGGGGCCGCTGTGGCTGATCGCGAAGATCCTGTTCTGCCTGTTTGTCTTCATCTGGGTGCGCGCGACATTCCCCCGCTATCGCTATGACCAGCTCATGCGGCTGGGCTGGAAAGTGTTCCTGCCGTTCTCGCTGGCGTGGATGGTGCTGAGCGCGGGATTCCTGATGGTAACGGGCCTTCTGCCCGGAGGAGCAGGCTGATGGGTACCTTAAGCAAAGCCGCCCGGTCCATGCTTCTGTCCGAACTGGTGACGGGCATGAGCGTGACACTGAAGGCGTTTTTCAAACCAAAGGCCACGATCAACTACCCTTATGAAAAGGGCGTGCTGTCACCGCGCTTTCGTGGCGAACACGCGCTGCGTCGTTACCCCAACGGGGAAGAACGCTGCATTGCGTGCAAGCTGTGCGAGGCGACGTGTCCGGCGGAAGCCATCACCATCGAGGCCGAACCGCGTGATGACGGTTCCCGCCGGACCACACGCTACGACATTGACATGACCAAGTGCATTTATTGCGGCCTGTGCGAGGAAGCATGTCCGGTCGATGCGATTGTCGAAGGCCCGAATTATGAGTTCGCGACCGAAACCCGCGAAGAACTTATGTACGACAAGGACAAGCTGCTGGCCAATGGCGACCGCTGGGAAAGCGTCCTTGCCCGCAGGCTCGAACTTGATGCCCCGTACCGCTGACATCGCACGGCGGGCGCAGCACCGGCCAGCCCCGTCATGCCAGCAGGAGGAAACATCCATGCTGCAGGAAGCTCACCCATGATGACCCAGATTGTCTTTTACGTTTTTGCGGCGGTTCTGGTCCTGTCCGCCACCATGGTGGTGTGCGCGCGCAACCCCGTGCATTCGGTACTGTTCCTCATCCTTGCATTCTTCAATGCGGCGGGGCTGTTCCTGATTGCGGGGGCCGAATTCCTCGCGATGACGCTGGTGATTGTCTATGTCGGCGCGGTCGCGGTCCTGTTCCTGTTCGTAGTCATGATGCTGGATGTCAATTTCGCGCGGATGCGTGAAGGCGTACAGCGCTACGCGCCCATTGGTGGCGTGGTTGGCGGCGTGCTGCTGGTTGAACTGATCATGGCGTTCACCCGCTGGCGCGTGGCGTCCAATATTGATCAGGTCGGGCACATTGTTCCGTCGTCGCCCACGCGTACCAATACGGCGGCGCTGGGGGACGTGCTTTATACCCACTACATCTTTCTGTTCCAGTCCTGCGCACTGGTGCTGCTGGTGGCCATGATCGGCGCAATCGTACTGACGCTGCGTGACCGGCCGACCGGACGTCGCCAGAACATCGACCGCCAGCATGACCGCACGCCCGCCGACAGCCTGGAAATGCTGCAGGTTCCGCTGGGCGTGGGTGTTGCGGCACAGGGCGGCTTCCTGCGTCCACATACGTCATACGACGTGGCGTCCGTCCCCGGCAGCTATGGCACGCAGGCGTGGCGTGAACAGGAAATGGAAGAAGAAACACAAACCGCGCTGGTGGTCATTACCCCTGCGGCAGGCACGAAAGGACAGGACAATGCATAGCGCGATTGAGGGGATTGGTCTTGGGCCATACCTGAGCATTGGCGCGATCCTGCTGGTTCTGGGCGTGTTCGGCATTTTCGTGAACCGCAAGAACGTCATCATCATTCTGATGTCGATCGAACTGATCCTGCTTTCGGCCAATATCAATTTCGTGGCGTTTTCGGCTGCTACCGGCGACCTGTCGGGGCAGGTGATGACCCTGTTCGTGCTGACCATCGCGGCGGCGGAATCCGCCATCGGGCTGGCCATTGTCACGGTCTATTTCCGTAATCGCGGCTCGATCGAAGTCGATGATATCACGATGATGAAGGGGTAAGGGAAATGCAGACGGCATCCTTCCTTTTTGAAGTGGCGGTGTTCGCGCCCCTTATCGGCTTCCTGGTGGCGGGCTGTTTCGGTCACCTGATGGGTGACGGGGCGGCGCGGCTGACCACGATCGGCCTCATGACCTGTTCGGCGCTGGCGGCCATTGGTGTGCTGGGGTTCGAGATGGGCGATGTGGGCACGTTTGTCGTGCCGGTGGCCGACTGGGTCCATGCCGCGGGTTTCCGTGCCGACTGGCAGCTGCGCATGGACATGCTTTCGGTCAGCGTGGTGGCCATGGTTACCGTTGTTTCCCTGCTGGTGCATGTGTACAGCGTGGGCTACATGGCTCATGAAGCGCGACCGGTGTACCGCTTCTTCTCCTACCTGTCGCTGTTCACGTTCGCCATGCTCATGCTGGTGACGTCGGACAACCTGCTGCAGCTGTTCTTTGGCTGGGAAGGGGTGGGTCTGGCCAGTTACCTGCTGATTGGCTACTGGTACGACCGGCCATCCGCCTGTGCCGCCGCGATCAAGGCGTTTGTGGTCAACCGTGTGGCGGACCTGTTTTTTCTTGTCGGAATTTCGCTGATCTTCATCCGGCTGGGCAGTGTGTCGTATGAGGAAATCTTTGCCGCCATTCCCTACCATGTGAATGACACGTTCGTGCTGTTCGGCACGCATCCGCTGTATGAAGTCATTGCCACGCTGCTGTTCATCGGGGCCATGGGCAAGTCGGCGCAGCTGTTCCTGCACACATGGCTGCCTGATGCGATGGAGGGGCCAACCCCGGTTTCCGCCCTGATCCATGCGGCAACCATGGTCACGGCGGGCATCTTTCTTATGGTGCGCATGTCGCCGCTGGTGGAACTGGCCCCGGTAACGCGCGACCTGATCGTGCTGGTTGGGGGCACCACCAGCTTCTTTGCCGCGACCGTGGGGCTGGTGCAGCCCGACATCAAGCGCACCATTGCCTATTCCACCTGTTCGCAGCTGGGCTACATGTTCGTGGCCGTTGGTGTCGGGGCGTATCAGGCGTCCATGTTTCACCTGACCACGCATGCATTTTTCAAGGCGCTGCTGTTCCTTGGCGCGGGCTGCGTGATCCATGCCGTACATGATGAACAGGACATGTTCCGCATGGGCGGGCTGTGGCGGAAAATCCCTTTCACCTATGCCGCCATGTGGATCGGCAGCCTTGCACTGGCCGGTATCTTCCCCTTTGCCGGTTACTGGTCAAAGGATGCGATCCTGGAGGCCGCATGGATGTCGGACAGCACCATGGGCCATTATGGCTGGGTCATGGGGTGCATCACCGCATTCCTGACTGCGCTGTACAGCTGGCGCCTGATCTTCCTTGTGTTCCATGGCAAGCCGCGTGAGGCGCACCTGCATGACGGCGCGCATGAAAGCCCGGCGTCCATGCTGCTGCCGGTGGGGCTGCTGTCCGTGGGTGCGGTGATTGCGGGTATCGTGCTGGAACCGTTCTATATCGGCAGCCACCAGGCAGCGTTCTGGAACGGGGCGATTGCCGCAATTCCCGGTCATGACGTGATTGAACGTCTTGAACAGACGCCCGGCTTCATAGCACTGGTGCCGACATTCGCCGCCGTATTCGGCATCGTCGTGGCCTATGTCTGCTATGTCGCAAGCCCCGGCATTCCGGCCGCACTCGCGCGCAGCCTGCGTCCGCTTTACCTGTTCCTGCTGAACAAATGGTATTTCGATGAACTGTATGACGTGGTCATCATCCGCCCCTATCGCGCGGTTGCGCGTCTGTTGTGGAAGGGCGTGGATGAAGATGTGGTCGAAGGCATACCCGAAGGGCTGGCCCGCCTGACCGCAGGCAGTGCGGGGCAGGCCGTGCGCATCCAGACCGGGTCGATGGCGGTCTATGCCTTTTCCATGCTGATCGGGCTGGTGGTGCTGCTGACCACCATGCTGTTCTTCCGCTAACCCCAGGCATGTCAGGGCCAATACCAATGAACTGGACACTTGCGCTGCCCGAAATCGTGCTGGCCCTGTCGGGGCTGGTCATCCTGCTTGCCGGGGTGATGCAACGGCGCGGGCAGGCCTTCTTTTCCTGTGCGATGATGACGCTGCTGGCTCTGGTGGTCACGGGCATCCTTGTCGTGTTTTCGCCCGATGGCACCGGGTACAACCACATCTTCATCAATGACGGCTTCGCCCGTTTCATGAAGGTGCTGAGCCTGACAGGGGCCGCCCTTTCAGTCGTGCTGAGCGTAGGGTACGCGCGGGAAATGGAAATCGACAAGTTCGAATTCCCTGTCCTGATCGCGTTTTCCACGCTGGGCACGATGATCATGGCGTCATCGGGAAATCTCATGACGCTGTTTGTCGGGCTGGAACTGTCTTCGCTGTCTATCTACATCCTGTGCGCTTTTGCCCGTGACCGGGTAACGGCGGCGGAAGCGGGGCTGAAGTATTTCGTGCTGGGATCGCTGGCGTCGGGGCTGCTGCTGTATGGCATCTCGCTGGCATACGGTTTTGCCGGAACGATGGAATATGCCGGCCTGCAGCAGGCCGTGCGCGGTAGTGCGGTGCTGCCCGCGGGGCTTATGGTGGGCATCGTGTTCGTGCTGGTGGGACTGTGTTTCAAGCTGTCCATGGTGCCGTTCCATATGTGGACGCCCGATGTGTACCAGGGTGCGCCCACGTCGGTCACCGCCTATATGGCCGGTGCACCCAAGATCGCGGCATTCGCGGTGCTGCTGCGCGTCATGGCCGGTCCCTTTGGCAGCATGACGCCGCAGTGGCAGTTGCTGATTGAAATCGTCTCCGCCGCGTCCATGGTGTTCGGGTCGCTTGCGGCCATTCCGCAGGGCAATATCAAGCGGCTCATGGCGTATTCCTCCATCGGGCACATGGGTTACGCCATGATCGGCATGGCGGCCGGCACGGCAGAGGGCACGCGCGGTACGCTGGTCTATCTGGTGACCTACCTGTTCATGAATGTCGGTGCGTTCGCGGGCATTGTCGCCATGCGCCGCAAGGGGCATGCGGTCAGCCGGATCAGCGACCTGTCCGGTCTGGGCCGCACGGATCCGGGCATGGCACTGGCCATGGCGGTGTTCATGTTCTCCATGGCGGGCGCGCCGCCGCTGGCCGGGTTCTTTGGCAAGCTTATGGTATTCTACGCCGCGATCAACGCGCATCTTTACGGGCTTGCGGCAATCGGTATCATCAGCAGCGTGATCGGGGCGTATTACTATATCCGGATCGTCAAGATCATGTTTTTCGATGCCGCCGCCCCGGCGCTGGACCGCTCGCCTGTTTCCGTGTCGTTCGTATCGGTGGGGATGGGGCTGGTGACCACATTCTTCGTGGTGGGGCTTGGTCCTGTCGCAACAGCGGCACAGGCGGCGGCGAGCGCATTGTTCAGGTAACGCATGACCCAGCCCGCCCGCCGTCCGTCCATTGTCCCGATCCCCCGTGGCGGCGGGGCCGCATGGCGGATGGAGGTGCATGACAGGCTGGGATCAACATCCGACCTGTGCAAGGCCCGGCTTGAGGCGGGCGAAAGGGAGGATGGTGTTGCCATACTCGCGCTGGAACAGACGGCGGGACGTGGCAGCCGGGGGCGCGAATGGAACGATCCCGGTGGCAATCTCGCCCTGTCGGTCATGCTGGTGGGGCAGGGGGCGGACGTGCCGGTGGGGCTATGGCCCTTCATTGCGGGACTTGCACTGTATGACGCCATTACAGGTTACGTGCCCGCCGGTCATACGCTGGAACTGAAATGGCCCAATGACCTGCTGCTGGATGGGGGCAAGATGGCCGGTATCCTGATCGAAACCGGGATCGGGGCCGGGGTGTCGTGGCAGGTGATCGGCATTGGGGCCAACCTGCGCGCCAGACCCGATATCGCAGGCCGCACGCTGTCCTGCCTGGCGGACTGCCGGGCCGATGTGCCAGCGGCACCCGACGTGGCGTACAGGCTTCTGCACCATCTGGACCTGTGGCTGTCGCGTTACCGGGCCCATGGATTTGGCGCCATCCGTGCGGCGTGGCTGGAACGCGGGCACGCGATCGGCACACCCATACGGGTTACGGCAGGAAACCAGCAGTTTACCGGCACGTTTGCAGGGTTGGGGGATGACGGTATCCTGTTGCTGCGCACGTCCGAAGGGGTGCGGCGCGTGGTGACGGGGGAAGTGCTGCTGGCCCCTGCGAACCCAGAATAATCGGCCCCAGCCAAGGAAAGAGATTTAAGTTGGCGGGATTACATGATAATCCCATGCGTGATTTTATGGCGAAAGGTGTCGAGCGCCGTTCCCCCATACCGGGCGGGATGGGCTGCTCCACCCGACGTCACCAGGGCAGGCGGACCGGCGACAGGCTGGCGCCGGACAGGATTTTGGCCCCGACCGGGCTGACAGCAGGGCACGTACAACGGCACGGAACGGGCGTTCCTGTGCCATTTTTCAAACGCATCTGAAACCATGGTAACTGATACAGGATTTATTGATGAATGATATGACAGGCGTTTCATTCCTTCCGTTAGGCGGGACAGGCGAAATCGGCATGAACCTCAACCTGTACCGGCAGGGTGAGGCATGGCTTGCGGTGGATTGTGGCATCGGCTTCAGCGGCAATGACACGCCGGAAGCGGAAATCATCCTGCCAGACCCGGTTTTCATTGCCGAACGCAGGGACAGGCTGACCGGGCTGGTGGTCACCCACGCGCATGAAGACCATCTGGGCGCGATCGCCCATCTGTGGCCGCAGCTTGGCTGCCCGGTCTATGTCACGCCGTTTGCAGCCGCCGTGCTGCGCCGCAAGCTGGGGGAAGCCGGGCTGTTGCAGCAGGTGCCCATTCATGTGGTCGCCCCCGGCAGCGCCTTTACGGTCGGGCCGTTTGACCTGCGCTTCGTCTCGGTCACGCATTCGGTGCCGGAATCGCAGTCGCTGGTGCTGCGCACGCCGCAGGGCATCATTGTCCATACCGGTGACTGGAAGATCGATCCCGATCCGCAGGTGGGGCCGCCGACCGACCTTGAAACCTTTGCTGAACTGGGGCGTGAGGGCGTGCTGGCCATGGTGTGCGACAGCACCAATGTCCGCACCGAAGGCCCGTCTGCATCCGAAGCCGACGTGCGGCGCGAGATGACGCGTCTCATCGCCTCGCTTGAGGGGCGGATCGCGGTGACCTGCTTCGCCAGTAACGTCGCCCGCGTGGAAACGCTGGCCATGGCGGCAAAGGCCGCTGGCCGCCGCGTGGCCGTGGTCGGGCGCAGCCTGCGCAACCTTGAGGTCGCAGCGCGTGAATGCGGTTACCTGTCGGATGTGCCGCATTTCCTGTCGGAACAGGACGCCAATTCCATCCCCGACAACCAGATCCTGCTGATCGTGACCGGCAGCCAGGGCGAACCCCGTTCCGCCCTGTCGCGCATCGCGGCCGACACCCACCCCAACATTGCGCTGGGTGAAGGGGATACGGTCATTTACAGCAGCCGCATGATCCCCGGTAACGAGCAGGCCGTGATTCAGGTGCAGGACAGCCTGACCCGTCGCGGCGTGCATGTGATTACTGACAAGGATCACCTTGTGCACGTATCGGGCCACGCCACGGGTGGTGACGTGCGCAGGCTGTATGACCTTGTGCGCCCGCGTTTCCTGATCCCGGTGCATGGTGAATGGCGTCACCTGACAGCCAATGCCGCCATTGCGCAGGAACTCAATATCGAGCCCGTGCTGCTGGAAGATGGCGATATCCTCGACATCCGCGCCGATGGGGTCGAAATTGGTGATACCGCTCCCACCGGGCGTCTGGTGCTGGATGGCGGACGTATTCTGCCCATGAATGGTGGCGTGCTGTCGGCGCGGCGGCGGATGCTGTTCAACGGCATGGTGCTTGGCAGCTTCGCTGTGGATGACGACGGCTACCTGATCGGCGACCCGAAGGTCAGCGCGCCCGGCCTGCTGGATGCCGAAGACCCCGAAACACAGCGCGTGACCGAAGAATTCGGCAATGCGCTGGACGAAATCCCTGATGAACTGCGTGAAAATGACACCACCTTCCGCGAAGCGGCCAAGACCGCCCTGCGTCGTGCGCTGGGTCGCAAGCTGCAGAAGCGTCCGCTGGTCGATGTGCATCTGCTGCGGGTATAGTTGATGGAAGTTTCTGGTAACCACCTTTTTCAAAAACGGCGGCGTTCTTTGGAAGCTTTTTGAAAAAAGCTTTACCAAAAACTTCTTTAAATGATTATGGCAGGGAACGGACGGACCGTTTCCTGCCATTATTTTTTTGGTACGTTTTCCCTAAACCCGGCGTCTTGTGTGCAACCAGATTTGCCTGCGCAGCTTAGCTCCGGGGCGGGGTTGCCGCCATGCCTCCTCACGTGGATGTTTACGCCCTATCGGGCTTTGGCCATCACGCTTCGGTGTGGCCGGGGGGGATATCACACATATGCCCCATTCCACGGGCGTTGTGATTGGTCTAGGGTCCGCAGCATTATCGGTTCTCATACTTCAAGGTTCATACGGATATGCGTCTGTCCCGCAGTTTTCTGCCGACCCTCAAGGAAAATCCGGCCGAGGCCCAGATCACGTCACACCGGCTCATGCTGCGTGCGGGCATGATTCGCCAGACAGCCGCAGGCATCTATGCCTGGCTGCCGACCGGCCTGCGGGTGCTGCGCCATATCGCGAATATCGTACGCCACGAACAGGATGCCGTGGGCGCGCAGGAACTGCTGATGCCCACCATGCAGTCGGCTGATCTGTGGAAGCGTTCAGGCCGGTATGACGCCTACGGGCCGGAAATGCTGCGCATCCGTGACCGCCATGAACGTGACATGCTGTTCGGGCCGACCAACGAGGAAATGATCACTGACCTGTTCGGACAGGCGGTCAAGTCCTACAAGGAACTGCCGCAGGTCCTGTACCAGATCCAGTGGAAGTTCCGTGACGAGGTGCGTCCCCGCTTCGGCGTGATGCGCGGGCGCGAATTCTACATGAAGGACGCCTACAGTTTCGACCTTGATCATGCATCCGCTGTCGATACCTATCGCCGCATGATGCTGGCCTATCTGCGCACGTTCCAGCGTCTGGGCGTGCGCGCGATCCCGATGCGCGCCGATACCGGGCCAATTGGCGGGGAACTGAGCCACGAATTCCTGATCCTTGCCCCGACAGGGGAAAGTGGCGTGTTCTTTGACAGCGCACTGGAGGACCAGGACTGGCTGGGCGAGAACGTTGACCTCAATGACCGGGCATCGCTTGAAAAGTTCTTTACCGGCATGACGTCGTTCTATGCCGCGACGGATGAGATGCATGACGCGGATGCATGGGCAAAAGTGCCAGCCGAACGCCAGCGTGAGGGCCGTGGCATCGAGGTCGGGCATATCTTCAACTTCGGGCGCAAATATACCCGGTCCATGGATATTGCCGTAAGCGGTCCTGACGGCGCGCCGCTGTATCCGGAAATGGGTTCTTACGGCATTGGCGTGTCGCGCCTTGTCGCCGCGATCATTGAAGCCAGCCATGATGACAACGGCATTATCTGGCCCGCTTCCGTCGCCCCCTTCCGGGCTGCCATCATCAACCTGAAGAATGGCGACGCGCAGTGCGACGCCATTTGTGAAAAGCTGTATGCGGCTGCCCCTGACGACCTGCTGTATGACGACCGCGCCGAACGCGCGGGGGCCAAGTTTGCTGATGCCGACCTGCTGGGTCATCCGTGGCAGCTGATTGTCGGTCCGCGCGGGGCGAAGGATGGTAAGGTGGAAGTGAAGAACCGCCGCACGGGTGAGCGCACCGAGGAAACGGTGGATGCGGCGCTGGCCCTTATCGCGAAAATACGCGCCTGATGTTTGGCCCCTTCGAGCGGATGGTCGCCGGGCGGTACCTGCATGCCCGGCGGGGGGAGCGGTTCGTTTCCGTCATCGCGATCTTCTCGCTTGTGGGGATCGCGCTGGGTGTCGCCACGCTGATTATCGTCATGTCGGTCATGAACGGGTTCAAGGCCGACCTGCTGGGTCGTATCCTCGGCCTGAATGGAGATCTCAGCGTATTTGGCGTGACACGCACCATCAGTGATTATGATGATGTGGCGGCCCGGGTGCGCAGGGTGCCGGGTGTTGTCTCGGCGGCGCCTCTGGTTGAATCGCAGGTGCTGCTCAATTCCGGCAGCTACAATGCGGGCGGACTGGTGCGCGGCATGACGCGGGCCGACCTGCTGGCGCTGCATGAAGTCAGCGACAACCTTGTCGCGGGGTCCGTGGACGACTTTGGCGCGGATGACACCATCATCGTCGGCACCACGCTGGCGGAACGCGCGGGACTGACGATCGGCGGCAGGCTGACGCTGGTTTCCCCGCAGGGGGCGGCGACCGCATTTGGCACCATGCCGCGCGTGCGTGCCTATCGCGTGGTGGCCATATTCGATGCCGGGGTGAATGACTATAATGCCAGCTATGTCTTCCTGCCGCTGCATGCGGCTCAGGTGTATTTCCAGCTACCGGGGCAGGTGACGCAGGTGCAGGTCATGACCCGGGACGCGGAAAATGTCAGCCCCATCCGTCAGGCGATCGAGAAGGTCATGGATGGCAATGTGCGCGTCATGGACTGGACGCAGAGCAACAATGCCTTCTTCGGCGCGGTGCAGGTGGAACAGAACGTGATGTTCCTGATCCTGACGCTGATCATCCTTGTCGCCGCCTTCAACGTGATTTCATCGCTGATCATGATGGTCAAGGACAAGGGCGCGGATATTGCCGTACTGCGCACCCTTGGGGCCACGCGCGGGGCGATCATGCGTATCTTCCTCATGTGCGGGGCGTCAGTGGGGGTGACCGGCACGTTTGTGGGTACCGGGCTGGGCATCGTGTTCTGCCTGAATATCGAACATATCCGCCAGCTTCTGCAGCGCATCACGGGCACCAACCTGTTCAATCCCGAGGTTTATTATCTGGAACATCTGCCCGCCAGGCTGATCTGGTCGCAGGTGATCGAAGTGATCGTGATGGCGCTGGTGCTGTCGCTGCTGGCGACGCTGTATCCGTCATGGCGGGCTGCGAAAACCGACCCGGTGGAGGCCCTGCGCCATGAGTGATGTCCCGAATGCCGCCCCACCGCTACGCATGGATGGTGTCGTGCGCCGTTATGTCAGTGGAGAGGAAACGCTGGATGTGCTGCGCGGCGCGGATCTGACGCTGCACGCCGGTGAGATCGTGGCCCTTGTCGCACCGTCGGGCACGGGTAAGTCCACGCTGCTGCATCTGGCGGGGCTGCTGGAAAAGCCGGATGCGGGCTGTGTCATGGTGGCGGGGCAGGATGCGGGTGCGCTGATGGATGCCCGGCGCACCGAAATCAGGCGCGACCGGATCGGGTTCGTGTACCAGTTCCATCACCTGCTGGCTGAATTCAGCGCGCGTGAAAACGTCATGCTACCGCAGATGATCGCGGGCATTGCGCGCAGGGCCGCACGTGCGCGGGCGGATGAACTGCTGTCCATTTTCGGGCTGGCGCACCGGCTGGATCACCTGCCGGGCAAGCTGTCGGGAGGGGAAAAGCAGCGCGTGGCCATTGCACGCGCACTGGCCAACCGTCCGCATGTCCTGCTGGCTGACGAGCCGACGGGCAACCTGGATGTGAATACGTCTGATGCGGTGTTCGACGCGCTGCTGGAAACCGTGCGGGCCCACGGGGTCGCCGCCCTGATCGCAACCCATAACATGGACCTTGCACGCCGCATGGACCGTATCGTGACCCTTCGTGACGGGCTGGTTGTGCCGGTGGAAAACACGGCGGCCTGATTTCGGTCGCCGCAGGCACCAGCAGGTACCTGTCCTGTTCACAGGATATGGGGCAGCGTACGGCGCGCTCCGATCGCCTCGTACCGTTGTGCAGGAAAATGGATTAAAGCAAAGTTTCATGCGGCGACCTGACCTTCTGCCTGTCAGAAGGTCAGGTACACGCCATCTTCGTCTTCCATGCCATTCTGATCAAGTGACCCGCTTCGCCATTGCGTCTGCATGCGGGATGGGGAGTGCACATTGAAGGTGGAGTGCGGTAGAATGACCGTATGTCCCATGCCGATTTCGTCCACCTGCGTGTCCACTCCGCCTATTCCCTCAGCCAGGGGGCCATCCGCGTGCCTGAACTGGTGGCGCTGGCGCATGACATGCGCATGCCTGCCGTCGCCATTACCGATACGGGCAACATGTTCGGCGCGCTGGAATTCTCGCAATATTGCGGGAAAAAGGGCGTGCAGCCCATTATCGGCTGCCAGGTGGGCCTGCCGTCACGCAGTGACAAGCCCGGCAGCCCGGCGGAACCCGTGGTGCTGCTGGCGCGCAATGCGGAGGGGCTGGCCAATTTGCAGTTCCTGTCCTCGGCGGGGTTCCTGCAACACGAAACGGACGAACCGACCGTTACGCTCGACCTGCTATGCGAACGCGCGGCCGGGCTGTTCCTGCTGACGGGCGGTAGCCGGGGGCCATTGTTCCACATGCTGGCCGAAGGGCAGGAGCGGGAGGCCGCGCGCCTCATGGACCGGCTGCATGAAGCCTATGGCAGCCACATGGCGGTGGAACTGCACCGGCATGGGCAGGCGGCGGAACGTGCTGTGGAACCGGGCATGATCGCCATGGCCGACCGTATGGGCCTGCCGCTGGTGGCCACCAATGAATGCTTCTTTCCCAAGCCGGACATGTATGAGGCGCATGATGCGCTGCTGTGTATCGCACAGGGCCGCACCATGGCCGAACGCGACCGCTGGCGGGTAACGCCCGAACACTGGTTCAAGCCGCCGGAGGTCATGCGCGAACTGTTCGCCGACCTGCCCGAAGCCTGCGACAACACGCTGGATATCGCGCGCTGCTGCGCCATAGCGGTGGAAACGCGCAAGCCCCTGCTGCCGGTCTGCCCCAAGGTGGAAGAAGGCCAGACCGAAGAACAGACCTTGCGGCACATGGCCGTGACCGGCCTGAAAAACCGTCTGTCGCGCATGACTGTCGATGACGAGACCCGGACGAAATACGAGGAACGCCTGGCATTCGAACTCGATATCATCGCCCAGATGGGTTTTCCCGGTTATTTCATGATCGTGGCCGACTTCATCCAGTGGGCCAAGGCGCATGACATACCCGTGGGGCCAGGGCGCGGGTCGGGTGCGGGGTCGCTGGCGGCATGGGCGCTGACCATTACCGATATCGACCCCATTCCCTTCAACCTGCTGTTCGAACGGTTTCTGAACCCCGAACGTGTGTCGATGCCTGACTTCGATATCGATTTCTGTCAGGACCGGCGTGATGAGGTCATTCGCTACGTCCGTAACGAATACGGCCCCGACCGCGTGGCCCAGATCATCACGTTTGGTAAATTGCAGGCGCGTGCGGCGGTACGTGACGTGGGGCGCGTACTGGGCCTGCCATTCGGCATGGTCAACCGCGTGGCTGAACTGATCCCCAATAACCCGGCCCAGCCGGTCACCCTGAAACAGGCGATCGAGGGGGAGCCGCGGCTGCAGGAAATGCGTGACGAGGACGAGGCCATCCGCCGGCTGATGGAAATCGGCCAGCAACTGGAGGGCCTGTTCCGCCATGCCAGTACCCATGCTGCCGGTGTTGTGATTGGCGACCGCGAACTGGTGGAACTGGTGCCGCTGTACCGTGACCCCAAGAGTGATATGCTGGTCACGCAGTACAACATGAAATTCGTGGAGCAGGCGGGGCTGGTCAAATTCGACTTCCTTGGCCTGACCACGCTGACCATCCTGCAACGTGCGGTGCAGTTCCTGCACGGCATGGGGGTCGAGGTCGATCTGTCGGCCCTGCCACTGGATGACGAACTGACCTACGACATGCTGGCGCGCGGCGATACCGGCGGCGTATTCCAGTTCGAAGGCGCTGGCATGCGCGACGTGCTCAAGCAGATGCGCCCGACCCGGCTGGAAGACCTGATTGCCGCCGTGGCGCTGTACCGTCCCGGTCCCATGGCCAACATTCCCGATTACTGCAGGCGCAAGCATGGTGAGCCGTGGGAGCCGCCGCACGAGGAAATCCGCGATATCCTGGAAGAGACCTACGGTATCATGGTCTATCAGGAACAGGTCATGCAGATTGCCCAGAAAATGGCGGGCTACAGCCTGGGCGGGGCCGACCTGCTGCGGCGCGCCATGGGCAAGAAGATCCGCGCGGAAATGGACCGCCAGCGCGTGATCTTTACCGAAGGGGCGATGAAGCGCGGGATCGAGCGCGAAAAGGCTGCCGAGGTGTTCGACCTCATGGCCAAGTTCGCCGATTACGGGTTCAACAAATCCCATGCCGCCGCCTACGCGCTGGTATCGTACCAGACGGCGTGGATGAAGGCGAACCATCCCGTCGCCTTCATTGCGGCCTGCATGTCGCTTGCGCGTGAAAAGACCGACAAGCTGGCGGGCCTGCGACAGGAAGCCGACCGGCTGGGCATTCCCATCCTGCCGCCTGACATCAATGCCTCTGGCCCCGATTTTACGGTGGAAAAACTGCCCGATGGCAAAGGCTATGGCATCCGCTACGCGCTGGCCGCGGTAAAAAAGGTCGGTCTGAGCGCCATGCAGTCGCTGGTGGCGGTGCGCGGTGACAGGCCCTTTACCGACCTTGAGGATCTGGCAGCCCGTCTTGACCCTAAACAGGTCAACAAGATGCAGTTGGAAAACCTTGCCCGCGCGGGGGCATTTGACACCATCCTGCCAAACCGCGCACAGGCCTGCGGGGGGGCTGAAACCGTGATGCGGCGCGCGCAGGCCAATGCGCAGGAAGCCGCCAGCGGCCAGATCGGGCTGTTCGGCGGCAGTGCCAGCACGCCGGCGCAGCGTGAACCGCTGCGCCTGCCACGCTGCGCCGACTGGCCTGAATTCGAACGGCTGAACATGGAAGCCGACGCCATCGGTTTCCACCTGACCGGGCATCCGCTGGATTCCTACGGCCCGCTCATGCGCAGGCTGGGGGCGGTCAGGGCCACGGGGCTGGAGGCGGCAGCGCAGGCGGGTATCGGTCGCGTCAAGATCGCGGGCTGTGTGGTGGACCGCAAGGAGCGCCCCACGCGCACGGGTAACAAGATGGCGTGGGTGCGCCTGTCCGATGCGTCGGGTGGGTGTGAGATTACCTTCTTTTCAGAAGTGCTGTCACGGTCGCGTGAAATCCTTGTGGCGGGCAATGCGGTGGTGGTTACGGCGGACCTGAAGCTGGAAGGCGAGGCGCTGCGTATCACGGCATCCGACGTGATGGAGCTGGAGCAGGCTGCGGCGGAGGCCGCGGCGGAACTGCGCATCTGGTTCGACCGGGCGGACGCGCTGGAACCGATCCGTGACGTGTTGCAGGACAATGGCAACGGGCGGGGCCGGGTGATCCTGCTGCCATCGGTTGCGGAAACGCGCGATGTGGAACTGACGCTGGCCGAGCGTTACCGCGTAACCCCCCGCGTGGCGCAGATGATCAAGGCCATTGAAGGGGTGGGCAGGGTCGAGCAGTTCTGAACCCCGGCCCGGCGGGCAGGGCGTGCCATGAACCTTGCATGTGCCGGGCCGGGGTGCCATACGCAACCCCTGTCAGTTTTTTTCATTGTCCCTGTCGACGCAATGCCGGATACAGAATGGACCAGACCAATCCCGCTACCACCCTGTCGCACCAGCATGTCAGCTTTCCTGACGGATTGCAGCTGGACTGTGGCTTCCACCTTGCCCCGGTGGATGTGGCGTACCGTACCTATGGCACCCTGTCGCCCGCGCGTGACAATGCGATCCTTGTCTGCCATGCGCTGACAGGCGACCAGTATGTGGCCGACCCCCATCCCCTGACCGGCAAGCCCGGATGGTGGGGACGCATGGTCGGTCCGGGCCTGCCGATTGATACCGACCGTTTCTTCGTCATCTGCATCAATGTGCTGGGCGGGTGCATGGGCACGACCGGCCCGCGCAGCCTGCGGGTGAACGAAGACGGGACGGAGGAGCCATGGGGCACCGATTTCCCTGCCATCACCATCCGTGACATGGTACGCGCGCAGCATCTTCTGGTCGCACATATGGGCATTGACCGCCTGCTGGCGGTGGTTGGCGGATCCATGGGCGGCATGCAGGTGCTGGAATGGTGCGCAACCTATCCGGAGCAGGTGTTCGCGGCCATGCCTATTGCGACATCCCCCTTCCATTCGGCGCAGAACATCGCCTTCAACGAAGTCAGCCGCCAGGCCATATTCGCCGACCCGCAATGGCATGGGGGGCGGTACTGGGAATGTAACGAGATCCCGGCCCGCGGCCTGGCGGTCGCGCGCATGATGGCGCACATCACCTACCTGTCCGAAGCGGCGCTGACACGCAAATTCGGCCGCCGCGTGCGCACGACACCCGGGCGTGGGGCCGCAGGGGGACCGGGCGCGCTGTTTGGTGAGATGTTTGAGGTGGAAAGCTACCTGCGTCACCAGGGATCGACCTTCGTGCGGCGGTTTGACGCCAATTCCTACCTGACGATCACGCGCGCGATGGATTATTTCGACCTCGGGGCCGAGCATGATGGTGACATGTCGCGTCCGTTCCAGGGCACGCGCACGCGCTTCTGCATCATATCGTTTTCGTCTGACTGGCTGTTCCCCACGTCGCAGGCGCGGCTTCTGGCGCGTGCGCTCAACCAGGTCGCGGCAAACGTATCCTTTGTCGAGATCGATAGTGACAAGGGTCATGATGCCTTCCTGCTGGATGAACCTGATTTCGACCGGACCATCCGTGGCTTCCTGTGCGGGGCAGCCGAACATGCGGGGATTGGCTGACCATGCGGCTTGATCAGCGCCTGATCGCGGGCATGATCCGTCCCCGGACCCGCGTGCTGGATGTGGGCAGTGGTGACGGCGCGCTGCTGGACTACCTGTTCCGCAACAGCGGGTGTGATGCGCGCGGGATCGAGATCGACATGCGCGAGGTTACGCGTTCCGTCGCCCATGGCCTGCCGGTCATGCACGGGGACGCGGACCACGACCTTGTCCATTACCCCGACAATGCGTTTGATTACGTGGTGCTGCAGCGCACCCTGCAGGCGGTCGAACGCCCGCGTGAGGTGCTGCGCCAGATGCTGCGTATCGGGCGTTACGCCATCGTGTCATTCCCCAATTTCGGCCACTGGCGGTTGCGCATGCAGCTTCTGATGCGCGGGCGCATGCCCATGACCAGCGTGTGGAGCACGCCGTGGTACGACACGCCCAATATCCACCCGTGCACGATCCTCGACTTTTTGACGCTGTGCCGGGACGAGGGTTATGTTGTCCAGCAGTGGATGGCTGTTGATGAAGATGGCGAGCGCGCACCGTGGCGGCGTTCGATCCGGCTGGCCAACCTGTTTGGGGAACAGGCGCTGTTTCTGTTACGGCGCAAGGATACCCCCCATAAATAAAGTCGCCACGGTGGGGAGATGTGACAGTGGATACTCTTGAGGCCATCCGGACCCGGCGCGCCATCCGTGCGTATGACCCGGATCACGCGATAAGCCCGGCGGAACTGCATGAACTGCTTGCAGCCGCGCGCCGTGCGCCTTCGGCATTCAATATCCAGCACTGCCGTTTCGTGGTGGTGCGCGATCCGGCCCTGCGTCATGAACTGCGCAAGGTGGCGTGGGACCAGCCCGATGTGACCGATGCCTCCGCCCTGATCGTGATCTGTGCCGACCGTGATGCGTGGAAGAAGGACCCGGCCCGTTATTTCGATGGCGCGCCCGATGACGTGAAGCAGCGCATGGCGGAGATGATCCGGGGTTATTACGAAGGCCGCGAATGGGTCCAGCAGGACGAAACCATGCGCAGCGCGGGGCTTGCAGCCCAGACACTCATGCTGGCCGCCACGGCCATGGGCTACCAGTCCTGTCCCATGGACGGGTTTGATTATGACGCGGTCGGCCGCCTGATCAACCTGCCGGCCGACCATGTGGTGGCCATGTTTGTCGTCATCGGCAAGGGCACGGAACATGCGCCGCCGCGCGTGGGCAGGCTGCCTGACAGCGAAGTCATCCTGACCGACCGATTTCCCTCTGCCTGAACCGGCCCGCCCGTAATGGGGGCGCATGAAGGGGGGGGCTTGCATGAAAAAGCTTGCGGTCCCCCCCGTAACAATATACAGCCTCAGGCTTGGGGACGGACCGCGCCTGTTCCTTGTGCTGGTTTGATTGCACGTGTCCTTGACGCGGGGGACACGAACAGAAGCAGACTGGACCGGCCTTTATTCCTTACATGATATCCTTGCGACAACAGACCGAGTGCCCCCGTGCATATAAGGGCCGGTGCCGGGTATGTCTGTCAGTTCGCCATCCGGGCATGCAGGTTCCTGCGTGCCCCACGGCCCTGTTTTTTCGCGCCAGGAGGCGCCATTCATGACAACGTTTGCCGATCTTCATCTTGCAGAGCCGCTATTGCGGGCACTGGACGAGGAAGGCTACGCCACGCCCACCCCCATTCAGGCCGGCGCCATTCCCTATCTGCTGGAAGGGCGCGACCTGCTGGGTCTGGCACAGACCGGAACGGGCAAGACCGCGGCCTTCGCGCTGCCGATCCTTGATCGCCTGTTCCGTGAGAAGGGCCGTGCCCATCCCAAGGGCGCACGCGCGCTGGTGCTGGCGCCGACACGCGAACTGGCATCCCAGATCGGGGAAAGCTTCGCATCCTATGCCCGCCACATGCGCTTCAGCCACGCTGTCGTATTTGGTGGCGTGGGGCAGGGGCGCCAGATCGAGGCCCTGCGCCGTGGCGTGGACGTGCTGGTTGCAGCCCCCGGCCGCCTGCTGGACCTGATGGGGCAGGGACATGTCGACCTGTCCGGACTTGAAGTCCTGGTGCTGGATGAAGCCGACCGCATGCTGGACATGGGTTTCGTGCGCGATATCCGCAAGATTGTCGCAGCCCTGCCCACCGACCGCCAGACGCTGCTGTTTTCGGCCACCATGCCCAAGACCATTTCCGATCTGGCGCATGGCCTGCTGCGTGATCCCGCCACCGTGCAGGTCACCCCGCCGTCCAGCACGGTGGACCGGATCCGCCAGGCGGTGATGTTTGTCGATACCGGCAACAAGCGCGAGGCGCTGAAGCTGCTGGTGGACTCGCCCAAGGTCGAGCGCGCCGTGGTGTTCACGCTGATGAAGCATGAAGCCAACAAGGTCGCAGCTTTCCTGAGCGAGCATGGCATCACGGCCGAAGCCATTCATGGCAACAAGTCGCAGGGCGCGCGTGAACGCGCCATGTCGGGGTTCCGTTCCGGCAACGTGAAGGTGCTGGTAGCGACCGATATCGCGGCCCGTGGCATTGATGTGGACGACGTGACCCACGTGTTCAATTACGATCTGCCCAATGTGCCTGAAAGTTATGTCCATCGCATTGGCCGCACGGCGCGCGCCGGGCGTGAGGGGTGGGCCGTGTCCCTGTGTGATGCGGAACAGCGGGCGTGGCTGCGCGATATTGAAAAGAATATCGGCAAGAAGATCCCGGTCGTATCCGAACATCCCTACCATTCGGAAACGGCCGAGAATTCCACCATGCGTCCGCCCGTGCTGGGTGGCGGTGGTCGTGGCCGTGGGGGCGGCGGAGGCCGTTCCGGTGGCGGGCGTCCCGGTGGCGGTGGTCGTCCGGCTGGTGGCGGTCGTCCGCCCGGTGGTGGCCGTGGCGGTCGCCCTGGTGGCGGAGGCCGTTCCGGTGGCGCGGGTCGCCGCGCAGTCTGATCCCGCAGGCGGCGCATTTTTGCCCCGGTGGGCAGGCGCTGCATATGCGATGATATGAAAAAGGCACCCGGTCCTGTGGATCGGGTGCCTTTTTCCGTCTGTCATGATCAGATGATATATGTAAAATGAAATGTTTTATTTAATGAATAAATGGATATGATATTATTACCCGATATCGGATTTATGAATTTCCCTGACTTATACTGTCAACAGGCATGAGGTTTGTTTTTTTTATCCGATATGTAAAAATAAATCGGTATCCCACATAATACCTTGCGGTCACGATGGCACGTCATTTAATGTTCCCTCCCATTAAAAAATCACGGGAAAGAGATACCTTTTAAGCGGAACTGTTTGTCATAAGGAATAAATCATGCCTGCCGCGGGGCGCAATAATGGTCCGTGAAATGTCCCTGCGCGTCTGTTGCATGCATGTGTATCAGCAGTTTTTATTCAGGTCGGTCTGGTTATAAAATATGCTAAGGGAATTGTGGCTGAAGTGGGGCGGTGATGCGTTCATGGCCACGCCGCGCGGGTTGAAGTGGCTTGTCTGCTTTCTGTTGGCTGGAGGGGCGTTTCTCTGCCTGTCTGTTGGCGACATCACCCTTGCCCCGGCACAGCAGGCCTATATTTCCGTGGGTACGATCAGCCTGTTCTTCTTCCTGAACCGGAGGAAGGGGCGGCATGTCACCTGCATCCTCATGATGCTGTCTCTGTTCGTGTCCTTTCGCTATCTGATCTGGCGGCTGGGCAGCACGGTGCAGTTTACCGGCCCGCTGCAGATTGTCATGTCGATAGCCCTGCTGATGGCGGAGGGGTACGCCCTGTCCACCCTGTGCCTGAGCTATTTCCAGATGTCATGGCCCCTGGGCCGCAAGCCGCACCGCCTGCCGGACAACCCTGATGACTGGCCGATGGTGGATGTCTATGTTCCGTCCTATAACGAGGATCTGGAACTGGTGCGTTCGACCGTGCTGGGGGCGATGGACCTGCACTGGCCCGCGGACAAGCTGAATGTCTATATCCTGGATGACGGGCGGCGGAAGTCCTTTTACGATTTCGCCAGGGAATCCGGCGCGGGCTACATCATCCGTTCCGAGAACAACCACGCCAAGGCCGGTAACCTCAACCATGCCATGAAGATCACCAGGGGGGAGTTCGTGGTCATTTTCGACTGCGACCACGTGCCCACCCGGTCCTTTCTGCTCAAGACCATTGGCTGGATGGTGGCGAACCCCAAGCTGGCGCTGCTACAGACGCCGCACCATTTCTATTCCCCAGACCCGTTCCAGCGTAACCTTGCCGCAGGCTATGACGTCCCGCCCGAAGGCAACATGTTCTACGGACTGGTGCAGGACGGCAATGATTTCTGGGATGCCACGTTCTTCTGCGGTTCCTGTGCGGCCATCCGCCGTTCGGCGCTGCTGAGTGTTGGCGGGTTCGCGACCGAAACGGTTACGGAAGATGCCCATACCGCGCTGAAGATGCAGCGCAAGGGGTGGGGGACGGCGTATCTGTGCCAGCCGCTGGCCGGTGGACTGGCGACCGAACGGCTGATCCTGCATATCGGCCAGCGCGTGCGCTGGGCGCGTGGCATGCTGCAGATCATGCGGCTGGATAATCCCATGCTGGGCGGCGGCCTGCGGTGGGAACAGCGGCTTTGCTACCTGTCGGCCATGTCGCACTTCCTGTTTGCCATCCCCAGGGTAACCTTCCTTGTTTCACCGCTGGGGTTCCTGTTTTTCGGGCAGAACATCATTGCGGCATCCCCATTTGCCATCATGGTCTATGCGCTGCCGCATATCTTCCATTCCATCATGACCCTGTCACGGATCGAGGGGCGATGGCGCTATTCCTTCTGGAGCGAAATCTACGAGACATCGCTCGCGCTGTTTCTCATCCGCATCACCATCGTCACCCTGCTGCAGCCGCACAAGGGCAAGTTCAACGTCACCGATAAGGGGGGGCTGCTGGCGCGGGGATATTTTGATTTCAGCGCGGTGTACCCCAATGTCATCATGGCGCTGATCCTGTTTGCGGGGATGGTGCGTGGCATTCTGGGCATGATTTTCCAGTATCACCAGAAACTGGCGTTCCAGTCTTTCGTGCTCAATACGCTATGGATCACCATCAGCCTGATCGTGGTGCTGGCGTCCATTGCGGTGGGACGAGAGACGCGGCAGATCCGGCACAAGCCGCGGGTACGGGTCAAGCTGCCGGTTGATGTCTGTTTTGACGATGGCGCGGTATTCCATGCCCATACGACCGATATCTCGCTGGGCGGGGCGGGTGTGACCCTCAGCCTGCCCGAACAGCTGGAAACCCCGCTGGATATCACCCTGCGCTATAGCAAGCCCGATGACGGGATCGAGGTGGCAGTGCCTGCCACCATACTCGGGCAGCGCGGTTCGTGGCTGCACCTGCAATGGAAAATCGAGACGCTGGAACAGGAACGCCAGATTGTCAGCCTTGTGTTCGGCCGAAGCGATGCATGGCATAACTGGGCCGATTTCAAGGATGACCGACCGTTGAACAGCATATATCAGGTCATAAAAAGCATAGGCGGCCTTCTGTCCCCGCCCTACCTGTGGGATCTCAGCCCGGCGCAGGAAGCTGAAGGAAGTGATGATAGCGTGCACAAGGAAGAAACGCTGGAAAAAAAGAGCCTTGTGGTGCCCCCTGTCCGTCGGGGCATTGGCTATGGCATGACCATGATGGCGGCAGGGATGGGCATGCTGCTGTCGGTGATGATGCCTGCCGTGGCACAGGACGCTGCTTCGCCCCCGCCCGTGCCGCCAGCTACCGCCGCCCCAGCCGGGGCACCCGTGTCGCCCCCGGTTTACAACACGACCGGCGTGTCGCGCCTGACCCCGCTGGGGGATACCAACAGTGGCGATATTCCCCCCGTGGGCAGTATGGCGGACCCGACGCTTGCGGACCGGGTGGCCGATACCGAAATTACGCGCACCATTCCGTTTCATGATCTCGGCCTTGAAAATGGCCCGTTGACCCTGCGCGGCTTTTCGCCATTGCAGGGAATTGACGTGGTGGTGCCGGCCAATCGCGTCGTGACCCATGCGACGCTGAAGCTGTCGGGGGCGATTTCGCCCTCGCTTCTGCCCGAAGCCACGGCGCTGACCATTACCCTGAATGAACAGTATGTCGGCACGATCCGTATCGATCCCGCCCATCCGACTTTCGGGCCGATGGAATTTGCGGTCGATCCGCTTTATTTCACGGGGGACAACAAGCTCAATTTCCATTTTGCAGGTGAATACAGGCGTGATTGCAACGACCTGTACAATGATGTGCTGTGGGCCCAGATATCGGACCAGTCCAGCATTACCCTGACCACCGCGCGGATCGTGCCTGAACGTGACCTGAGCCGGTTGCCGGTACCCTTTTTCGATCCCAACCTGAAGGTGGCCATGCGGGTGCCTGTGGTCATGCCCGCAGAAGTGCCGGGGGAGGACATCATGCGGGCAGGGGGGCTTGTCGCCTCATGGTTTGGCAGGATGGCTGATTCGCGGCAGCTATCCTTTCCCGTGTCGCGCAGCATGCCGGCATCGGGCAATGCCATTGAAATCGGCCAGAACATTCCCGTTGATGACCACAGACACATGCCCGCCGGTCCGACGCTGCTGGAAATCGCCAATCCCAATGACAGGTGGGGCACCGTCCTGATCGTAACCGGGCGCACGCCGCATGATGTTGAGATCGCGGCCCGCGCGCTGGTGTTTTCGCCCGATACGCTGGGCAACGTGTCATCTACCGTAGTGCAGGACGTCACCCTGCGTCCCCGCAGGCCTTATGATGCCCCGGCCTTCATCCCGACGGATCGCCCGGTGCGCTTTGGTGAACTGGTGACGGCAGGCGACCTGCAGGCTGGTGGCTTCGCGCCCGGTACGCTGCACGTGCCGTTTCACCTGCCACCCGATCTGTATACGTGGCACGGCCTGCCTTTCCTGATGGATCTGTGGGTACGTACACCGGACAGCCCGGTGGTTGATACCAATACTTCCCGTCTGGATGTCAGTCTCAACAACTCCTATCTGCAAAGCTATTCGCTGCTGGGCAACAGCCTGTGGCGCATGTGGTCGGAACGGATGGTCACCCAGCATGCCGGGGCAGTGGGGCATGTCACGGCGCTGCCGTCATGGCTTCTGTTCGGGCAGAATGATCTGCAGTTCAATTTTGATGCCCGTCCGGTGGACCGTGGGGCATGTCACCGTTCGAATGAAGTCAGTAACCTGCGTCTTGGGATTGATTCGGATTCCGTGCTGGATTTCCGGCGTGGGGTGCATTTCACCACCTTGCCCAACCTGTCCTATTTTTCCGAAATCGGGTTTCCGTTTTCGCGTATGGCCGATCTTGGGGAAACCACGGTGGTCCTGCCGCCCACGCCGGATACCGATACGATCGGGGCCTATCTTGACCTGATGGGCTTCATGGGGTCGGTGACATGGTATCCCGCCGCAGGGGTGCATTTTGCCACGACAGCGGATATCGCGAAGAATCCGCCCCCGGGCGATGTGATCCTGCTTGCCCCGGTGCAGCAGATGGGCCCGGCGGCTGCCCTGCTGTCACGTTCGGCATACCAGATTGACGATGGCCATATCCATATCGGTCAGGATATGGGGCTGCAGGGTATATGGTATATGTTTCAGGACCGTGATGGCAGCGGGCTGCGCAATGGCGTGACCGCCAACCTGAATGCCCCGGTGCACAACGCCGCAATGATGATCGGTGCGGAATCCCCCTATGCCAGCCATCGTTCGGTGCTGGCGCTGCTGGGGGATAATGGCGCCCATATCCATGACCTGGTCACCAGCCTGCATGACCGCAAGGCGCTGTCCAGCCTGCAGGGCGACCTCGTGCTGAAGAACGGTGACAAATTCACGACCTATCGCACATCACCCACCTATACGGTGGGCAGGTTGCCGCTGTGGATGTGGGTGGACTGGTTCCTGTCGCGTCATCCAATCCTGATGTACCTGTGCGGTGTTGCAGGTGCGGTCATGTTGGGGACTGGCGCATGGCTGTGGTTGCGGGCCCGTGCCCGTCGCCGGGTGCGTGAACAGGCCATTGCCGATGAAGCGGCACGCATGGCGGGGCATGTGCCTGAAGACTGATTGGACGGGGCGCGGATAATACATATGTCTGTGCCCCATATGCGTGCCCCGTGGCATGCAGGGACTGCGGATTCTGTAAGCAGTGGAACGGACCTGTCACAGGGATGGCGAGCCAGACCGGTACCGGGTCACGCCCTTTACGCAGGATGCGCCTGGCCTCTTCGCGTTCCAGGCATGTATCCGCCAGCGCGACAGATGGTTAATCACCCAGCGTCAGCATTTTTTCCCGTTTCTGGAATTTGTAGCGGAGCCGCCAGATTTTCTTGCCACTGGCCATGACATGCACAAATAATCCTCCGGCGTCTGCAAGCCGGTATGCTGTGGCTTCCGGCGTGGCCGAACGGATTTTTCGTATTGGTCAGTATGTGGATTCTCCTCTTACCCGTTCCCCTGCTTTTTCATGCCCGCTGCGTGCCCATAAGAGGACGGAGCAGCATGAAACAAAATAGGAACAATACGCACAGAGAATGCCGACAGAAGGGCAGAAAACCAGCCTTCTGAAACAGATTGGTATGGGTTGGGATACTGGTTTGGCGGAGAGGGTGGGATTCGAACCCACGGTACGCTCACACGCACGGCGGTTTTCAAGACCGCTGCCTTCAACCGCTCGGCCACCTCTCCATATCGTCTGTTTAGCTAGGTCTGCCGCCGCCGTCTAGATGTTAGCATGCACAAAAACCGCTACATTCATGGGGTCTCTGTGCCGTCTTTTGTGCCGACATGCAGCACGCGGTCCAGTTCATCCGCTGTCAGGGCGGACAGGTAGATCTCGGTCGTCTTGACCGAGGTGTGCCCCAGATGACGGCTCAGCCGGTAGATATCCCCGCCTGTCTTGAGCCATCGGATGGCGAAGGCGTGGCGCAGGTCATGGATGCGGAAGCGGGTGAAGGGAATGCCCTTGGCTTCGCATCGCGCCATCACCCGGCGCATGATCTGTCCGTAGTTCGAAGCTGCGTTGCGATAGGGATGTCCATCCCGGTTTGGGAACAGACAGCCGGTATGGGGTGTCTGCTCAAACAATGCCGTCGCATTTCCGCCCGGCGTGACCCATGCGATCGTGCGCGGCCGACTCGTTTTGGTGCGCAACAGCCGGATCTGCTGGCGTTCATGGTCCACGTTGTCGCCTGTCAGACTGACGGCCTCGTTTTCCCGCATGCCGGTCTGTTCCAGCAGGTCGAGAATCGCCGCCATGCCGGGCGGGCAGGCAGCCTTGACCCGCGCTACCGAATCGGGGCAGGGCAGCGTGATCGGGTCGCGTCGTTCGCGGATGATCGTGCGGTCAAAGGACAGGGCCGGATTGCTGGTGATCCAGCCCCATGCCACGCAGGCCGACAGCAGGCGGGACAGGGCGGTCAGGTCCCGGCGGATGGTGGCGTTGGTGACACACCCCGACCGGCTAGATACAAAATTGGAAATCAGTCGGGTGGTGATGTCACGCACCCGCACGCCCTTGAATGTGGCTTCCAGACTGCGGATGGAGATGGTGTAGCGCCGCATGGTCTGGGGCTTGACCGAGGTTTCCAGCACTTCGGTGATCCAGCGGATGACCGCTTCCTCAAAAAGCTGGTCACTGTCCCCGGTTACGGCCTCGCGCTCGAGTTCCGTTTTCCACTGCCGGAGCCTGCGCCGCGCTTCCCGCGGGTCAGTCGTGCGTAGGCTGCTTCTATGCTCGCGGCTGGCAATCTGGACCCGGCCCCAATATGTTTTGCCCCGAAGGTAGATGTTGGCGTTGGCGCGGCCTGACAAACCTTGGCCTCCTGATTATTGATCCATGCGTGGATCTTGGTGGGGTCAAATGTCCAGATCCGGCCAAACTTGGCCGCACCCGGTATCTGCCCGGCTGCGGCCAGCTTCTGGATCTGGCGGGTGGAAAGGGTGGTGACGCGGGCAACATCGGCCAGACGCACCCGCTGCGTGATCTGGGGGATGGTGTCCATGCCGCTATCGCCCTGCAATTTCCGTAGCGACAAGCGCCGCCAGGTATTGCCGTTCCTCAATGGTGGCGTTCGGGTTCAGCACAGCCCAGGTCCGGGCCAGCATACGGAGCGATTGCGTGATTGTTGGTTCGGTCATGGGGATGCCACGCACCTTGCGATCATAGGCATGCGGTTCCGGATTGAATTCAGGGCGGGGGCCTTCATCGCCCATGCTGAGGTCGGTCACGATGTTTTCTCCTTCTGGAGCACGAAGGGCGGCAGGCCTTCCTGCATGCGCCAGGTGTTAATGTGGGTCAGCGTGTCCCGGCAGGCAGGCGGCAGCCTGTTGGTGCGGGCCCACGCCGTAATGTCCTGCATGGTGGCGTGGATATGGCCCGCTGTTGCCGCCTGCTGGTGATGGAGCATCTGCAGGGTCGCGATACTGAACGCGCCATCACGCGTGCGGAGGGTGAGGGGACGCCGCGTCGGGGTCGCTTCCTGCTGCGCCGCCTGCTTGCGTCGGGCTGCCTTGCGCAGGCGCTCGGCATCGGGGTGCGGGTCGTCCTCCTGCAGCACGAGGATCAGGCGCTGGCGGATGGAAGTGCCATGCACCCCGAACACCCTGCCGATATCCGTCCAGGTCCGGCCTTCCGCCCGCATGGAGCGGATCAGGACATCGTCCTGCGGCGTGTAGCGGCGGTCCGGCTTGCGGGCAGCCATCACGCATGTCCCGGCTTGTGGTGAATGTTGGCGATCGGCCGCAGTTCGTGGCGTCGGAACGCAGCGCCATCGGCGATCTGCTTTATGAACCCGACGATTTCTGCATCGGAATATCCCTGCTGCGTGTAGCTGCGGACCATGCTTATCAGATGGCCCTGCAGGCGCAGGCAGAAAGCGGCCTCGTTATCCGTCGCCCCGAGTTCCGCAATCAGGGCACCCATGCCGCGGGGCGTGATCGAGATTTTGTCGAGATCATCGCTCATGCCGAGGCTCCCATGGCCAGTGTGTCGCGGGCGAGGGCGGCCAGCATGTTCTCAGCAAAATCCCGCCCATCAGAATGTTCGAGCAGATCTGGGGCAAACAAGGACAGGGCACGCGCTCGGGCGGTATTGCCTGCCGGGGTATGGGCTTCCAGCGCCGTGATCCGTTCCATCAGCGCGCGGCTTTCGTCCTCAAATGGGGCGCATGCGAGTGTGGCAGCATCCTCTTCCTGCCAAGTTTTAGCCTCGGTCCAGAGTTTGTTGCTTCGCGCTTCAATCACACAGAAGCGATTGCAGTCATTGATCAGGGCAATGTCCGGGCTCACGCCGGATTGCGGGGCTGCTGCGGCCAGATGGCGGGCAAATGATGCCAGATGTCTGGAGTCGGATACCGGCTCGCCGCCTTCCTTCACGCCAGGATCGGACTCCACGATTGCCTGCGCCATGGCAGCAAAGCCCTGCAGCGAAGTCGGCTTGCAGCGTATGAGGTCATCCATCATGTCCTCCCGCTTGTTCACCAGACGCGCCAGTGCTTCATTCCCGGCTTCATCATTGGGGAAATGATCGGCTGCATCATCAACATGCCGTCCGAAAGTCGTGGCCGCCGTCGCCTTCGCAATGATCGACGCATCCCGGCCGGCAGGCGATGGCAGGTGCCCATCCAGAATGGCCGAAACCAGCATGCGGTGAATGTTTTCCAGGGCAGGGCATTCATCATCGCTGATGGAATCTTCAAGCGTACGGGCGATACGCGCCAGACTGACCACATCTTCAGCCGACTGGACGGTCTGCTTCTGCGTGGCGTCCACGTTCGCCCAGTATTCCTGAAATACCCGCGGTCCATCATAGCCGGGCCATTTGTCCGATGGGAAATCCCTGATTTCGACAAACTGCCGCTCCATCGTATCGGCCAGATCGCGGAGGGCCGATGGCGTGGCTTCGGCTTCCGTGCCGAGGATGCGCTGGATTTCATGCGTCGGTGCCAGGGCATCGATATCGATCCCGGTGCGCATCAGAAAACGCAGGATACCGTAGATAATCTGCTGGAACTGTGCGGCGTGGTTCTCCACATGGATTGGGTTGTGTTTGTAACCTTTCAGCATGAACAGGCGATCTGTTGATGCCCCCAATATGGCCGCAATATCATGCAGATTACCCGGCTGCATGGTAATGATGCGGTCGATCAGGGCATGGTATTCTTCAAGATAGAGGTTATAGCCCAATCCGGCAGGATCTTCCGTCTGCTCCAGCTTATCAAGTGTGTCCCTCAGTGCGGCCAACCGCTGCCCGACCTGTGTCGGCGTGGTAAAAGCAGGCAGGTCAACCGGGGGCTGAACCGGGGCCGCAGCCTGCTCCAGAACCCGGTCAATCTGGTCCTCCACAACAAGGGCAGGCGCAGGCGCCTGGACGCACTTCGGGCGTGAGATGGTTTCGGACATTTTTCGTTTTCCTTGAATACTTGTGTCAGGCTGGTAATGGCAGCCGAACGGGATTGATTACTTTTGCAGGGTCAGGGTGTTCAGCCGGTCCACCCCGACATCAAGCAGGGTGCGGGCGGCGGCAGGTCCATACCGGCCAAGGATGATCTCGGTGGCATTGTTAACCAGCAGGACGGCTGCGGCGAAGTCGGCAGGCAGGCCATCTGCCGGAAGGCGGTTGAGGGACGTGATGTAGCGTTCCACCTTGCCGTGCGCGTCTGTCACCATGCCCGAAATCATGAGGGCACTGTCAGCATCGGTCTGTTTCGCACCCATCAGCGCAGCCCTCCCTGAACGTCCTCAATAATCATGATCCGGCGCTGGACCGGCGATGGTGCAGGCTTGCTGCCGTCAACAGCATCCAGCACTGCATTCTCGGCCGCACTGAGCAGTTCTCGCGGTGGCCGGGGCAATCCCGCCTTCATCCATGCCCACGCACCGGCTGACTTGCCCCACTGGCGCGAAGCCTGTCGGCATGCGCCGATGCGGGCGTTCAGTTCGGTCGGTTCCATGGTGGCCAGAGGGTTACGGTGCAGGCCCGGCTGCCGGGGCGCGCGGAAGTAGCCGGTGACCAGTTCGCGCTGCACCGTCCATGCCAGATCATCCGTGAAGGACTTCACCAGCATCAGGTAACCGCTTTCGGTCAGCAGGGTCAGGCCATTTGGGGCGGTAAACCCAAACTCTCTGGCTTCGTCCGGATTTCGGACGAAGTAATCTTCCCCTTCAACAAAGCGGCGCTTGTTCTCATTGAAGCGCTTGCGGGCTGTGTCTTTCGGGCGACCATGAAGATCGTCAATCATAGCCAGCGTGACGACACGCTGCCCACGGTATTCCAGAATGGATACCGGCCTGCCATTGATCGTGACGTTGCTCATGCCGCATTCCCTTCACCGCGAAGGGCAGGGAATAGCGACAGCAGCCGTTCACGCGCCTTGCCGCCATAGAACACTTCATGTTCCACGGAATTGTCGTTCAGCGTTTCCGCCATGTCCTCCGCGATTTCGTACACCCGGCGGTCGTCCAGATTGAGGGCGAGCAGTTCCAGCACGTTCTCCCACATCAGGCACAGCTTGCTGCACTGGTCATCGGCCAACGCAATCAGCTTCTCGTGCGACAGGTTCTGGATGGCCTCGCCAAAGTCGATTTCAGCGTGGGATAGGGCAGGGGCTGGGGATGTTTGATTTGCCATACAGGGCGAACCAATGTCTGCATCCGTCCGTTTTGCGGACGCATGCTGGGGCACGAGGGACTGCCTTGCTACCGCCCGCTTCGCCTTTTCATCGCTACGTGTCTTTTCAAGAATGGTGACCAACTCACTGGTCATGGTCCGGACCCGGCCTGCTGCGCGATCCTCAAGCCACCGCTTGAGGTCTGGCGGCAGGCGGAAGTGCAGTCGCGCACCCTCGATCCGTCCGTGTCGTCCTGACATTAAGCCTCTCCCGACTCAAAATGAGTGTCTTACCAGCGTCAGGAGGTATATCGGCCACGGGATTTCCGTGGGGTTAGCCGCTCCGTCAGCAGGTGACAGTCAAAATGTCATATATAACGACATAAATTGCAAGAGATAATGTCATTTATAACGACAAATATCACTCATGCTGAATTCACTTCCCTTTTGGAAGGGGGAACATAATATGAACATTATCAAAGGAGAGGCCGATGGCAGTTACCGAACGAATCATCTTTCAGCCGTACATCTGGGGAAAGCCTAAACGGGGTGGCCCGCAGCTTGAACTGGGCACGCCCATCCTATGCTGGTCAGTAGAAGAAGGCAGGCGTAGAATCGATAAGGTTGCTGCTGGCAGCACGTCTATGGCCGGGGCGATCTTGGTTAGCATGGAAGTGGATGAGGATGCAGGGGACTACGGCGAGCCAAAGATCCTTGAGCGCGTGGGGGACGTGCCAGAAGTGGAAGATTAGGCAATAAGATTTTGCCAATGGAAAATTTAGAATTTCATGCTTGCTAGATAAATCAAGCATGCATATCCTTGCTAAAAATGTTAGCAAGGATTCTATCAATGGATGCCGCGTCGAAGCAGTCGAAGGGTGGTGAAGCCAGAGCCAAGTCTCTTTCTAAAAATCGTAGATCTGAAATCGCGAAAAAGGCTGCTGTAGCTCGGTGGGCGGCGCATTTACCTGACGCTACGCATGAGGGTGAATTAAATATCGCGGGTTTCACTCTTCCTGTCGCGGTTACTTCGGATGGAACTCGCCTTATGATATCTAAGGCGTTTATGACAGCATTGGGCAGGCCCTGGAAAGGGAGTTATGCTGGTACCGAATTACCCAATTTTATTGCCGCAAAGAACCTTTTGCCATTTATTTCCAATGAGTTGAGATCTGTACTCGACCCCATTGAATTCATCAATAAGCATGGACAGCGCACGACCGGATATCGTGCTGAATTGCTCCGCATGGTATGTGACGTCTACCTCGAAGCACGTCGCGCGGGAGTTCTGACAGAATCCCAACAGCGTGTTGCAGCGCAATCAGAAGTACTGATTCGTGCGTTTGCAGACCTTGGCATCGTTGCTTTGGTAGATGAAGCAACAGGATATCAAAAAGATCGAGCGAGTGATGCCCTTGCAAAGATATTAGAGAAATTTATTGCAAAAGAGCTTCAACCATGGGTGAAGACGTTCCCAGATGAATTTTATGAGCAACTTTTCCGTTTGCGAGGACTCGCTTTCCCTAAAGATACAGTAAAAAAACCACAGTATTTTGGATATTTGACAAATGATATTGTATACAAAAGGTTGGCTCCTGGAATTTTGGAAGAGCTAAAGAAAACGGATCCAAAAACTTCAAGTGGTAGACGGAAAGGTACTTTACAGCAGAGATTAACTCAAGAAATTGGCCATCCGAAACTTAGAGAACATCTAGCTTCTGTATGTACAATTATGGATTTAAGTGAAGATTATAACGATTTTATGAAGAAATTAGATCGGAGACACCCACGATTCGGGGAAACGATAGAACTAAATTTTCACAATGATAAGGGGCAAGGCCTGTAAATCGTTCTATCTCTATTTTTTAGAATATTATTTTAGGAATGGAATATAAATTAATGACTGGGAATGCAGCAAAAGACTTACGAATTATAGAGGAAAGGTCAGGCTGCATTGGTACGCACAAGCTGGGTCATGAGCGAGATCATCGTCCTGCGTTGATCCTCGTTCATCTCTCGCCAGAGTTCGATCATGGCGAACTCTTCGGGAGTGTAAGGGGGCTGACAACTTTGGTCCGCGCCCGCAAACGGCGCACCGGTTCCTCGTTGAAGGAAGTCTAGGGACACGCCGAAGAAATCTGCTAACGCACAAAATGTTTGATAACCTGGGTCTTTCCCATTCTCGATTTCTGTCAGATGGGTACGACTGATTCCGACAGCCTCGGCCACGTCAGCTTGAACTAGCTTACGTGACTTCCGAAGTGCCTTAAGGCGTGATCCCATGGTTGGCGTGTCAGTCATGGCGACAGTTTGCACGTTTTAAGAAATCTTTGAGTCAGTATGTGCGACAATTTGCATTGACGTAAAATGTCATTATGTGCGACATTTTTTGTATGACACCAGCAGAACTCATGAAGCGGGTAGGCGGAGCCGCAAAGGTCGCCCACGCCGCCGGCCTTCGGTCCCATGCGACAGTGCTGGGCTGGGGGCGTATTCCCGATAAGCATCTTATCACGCTTGAAGCCGCCACCGGCATCCCCCGCGAAGAACTCCGCCCGGACCTGTTCGATGGCGTGACGGTCGTGCGGCCCACTGGGCAGCTTGTGCAGGGAGAGACCAGGCAGTGAGCAATCACGCGATCGAACATGTCATCCAGCACGCTCAGGACATGGGAGTAATCATTCCCAAGTCAGCGCAGTTGAGTTCGTTGCCAGGCCATACCCGCGAACAATTAATTCAAGAGCTTTCTGCGAAATTGTCTGGAGACCGTTTTGAAGATAGCCTGACATTATTTCTGCAGGAACTTGGGCTGACAGGGTGGCTTGCCACTCCTTGCCTTCAGTCGATCCGAGAAGGGATAGGGTCACTTCTACAGAGCCAGGCAAAATACCTTCGCCTTCGCGACGTAAACCAAGAAGTGTTACTTTCAATGTTGCCGCAGGTGCAGGCATCCCGTTCATCCTCTGTGCAAGATGGTGAAAACGGGAAGGAGGTTACGACTCCTTCCCGTGCTGAAACTGTAGCCACGTCTGGTGATGCGGCCCTACAGCCCGGTACGCATGGCACGGGTGAGAGCATCTGATGCCCTGCGCTGCCCTCTCCCTAAACCACCCCGACATGCTGCAGCCCGTGGATCAGCCGGTTCAGCGGCTGGCTCACGACCGGCGCCATGGGAATGGTGGTGACCGGCAGCAGGGTGGGCGACAGGATCGTGGCGCTCAGCGCCGTACACAGCTTTGCGGCCTGCACGTATTCATACGCACCGGCCTGCGCGCGCAGTTGCGCCAGCCCCAGCAGGGCCATGTCGATGCGCGTCAGGGCGTCCAGCCCCGTCGTGGCATCGTTCCGTTTTCCAGTTTCCTCCATACGCTCCTTCGTCCTGTTGCTGCATCCGGCCTCGACACCCGGAATTTAGCAACAGGAATTGTCCAATGGCGTGGAGTATTTCGTCCAGGCGCGTGGAGCATTTTGTCCGAGGGGCACAAATGACAGCCGAAATCGCAGTCAATGAGTTCGCCGATATCGTCACGGAAGCCGTGAAAGCCCGCAGGACCATGTGCGGGCTGAAGGCGGCCATCCACGATACCGCGCGGCTTCTTGGCCTGACGGAACGGCGGGTCCGCGCTTGTATCTATCGCGAAATCAGGAGTGTCACCGCAGGCGAATGGCTGCGTGTGCGCGCCCGGTTCGCGGCCCACCTGGAGGCCGAACAGCGACGACACATCGCTGAGGCCGAATTGCTCAGCGCACGTCTCGATGCGCTCAAGAAAGAGGCTGCATGATCTGGGAATGGTTTTGCCTGAAGATGGCCGCCCGCTGGCGGTCCATCTGCCGCATCCACATCCACAATGCCGAAATTGCCAAGTGGCGGGCCGACCTGTGGCACAGGCGGTCGCGTCGATGAGGGGCTGCGCACATCCCTCCATCACTCCCGACAAAGTTTCCCGGGCGGTCAACACGGGCCGGCCCCAGCACGGAACACACGCATGAACGTTATTCCCATGCCACGGCGCGGCCATAACAGCCGCCATTTCCCCGAAGACCCCGTCATGCGCGACATGCTCATGCAGGGCGGTCACAAGGCCGATCTGGCCCGCATGTTCATGGCGCGGCAGGAACTCTCCCGCACCTTTATCGCAGCGGTGCGATCAGCCCCGGACCTTGAGATGATGCGGGCGGAAGCTGCCATGACCGGCAAGGTCCTCGGCTATTTCTGCGATTTTGCGGAGGATGAGCGATGAGCCGCGTCACCCGCAAAAAACGTTATGACTGGTCCAAGTTCTGGTGGAAGGACTGGCAGAATGACCTTGCCCTGAAGTCCTGTTCATACGCAGCACGCGGTCTGTGGATGGAGATGTTGGCCATCATGCACGCTGCGGATCGCATCGGTTTTTTCGAGATTTCTGGCAGGAAAGTCAGTGCAAAACAGCTTGCAGGACTGACGAACGGAAGCGATCGGGAAGTACGGAAACTGCTTGCGGAACTGGAAGAAAATGGCGTGTTCAGCGTCGATGACGCGGGCTTCATTTTCTCCCGCCGCATGGTGCGGGATAAGGAAAACTCTGACATTTCGGCTGAACATGGACGCAAGGGGGGTAATCCCGCACTGGTCCACAATGATGCCGAAAATGATGGGGAGGGGGTTAACCCCCCCGTTAAGGGTCAGGATAAGCCAAGGGATAAACTCAAGAAGCTAGAAGCTAGAAATACCCCTATAGTCCCCTTGCCAGGGGACGAGTTTTTCGACGACGCCGAACAGCCATCCGCCCCCAGACCCAAAACCCGCCGTGCCAGCAGCCCCGCGCCGGACGAGGCGGCGTTCGAGCGGTTCTGGGCGGCCTATCCGCGGAAAGTGGGCAAGCCCAAGGCGCGTCGTGCGTTCGCCACGGCCATCGGCAAGGCCAGCCTCGAAACGCTGCTCGCCGCCATTGTGGCGACGCCGTGGTCGTCCGATGCGAACTACATTCCCCATCCCGCAACCTGGCTCAACAACGAGCGCTGGGCGGATGAGGGCGTGCTTCCCGAACCGGCAGCGGATGAGATGAAATACGACAGGGCGGCCTACGACGAAGCTGCCCGACGATGGGCGAAAAACGGCTACGAGGGCCTGTCGCCGCGGCTGGAGCATTTTCCGCTGAAGGAAGCCGCTCATGGCTGAGGTCCTGCATTTCGAGCCGAAGGTGCACGAAGTGCCCACAAACGCCATGGCCGAAGCCTGCGTGATCGGGTCGATCCTGCTGAACAACGCGGCCTATGACAGCGTGGCGGACGTGGTGAAGTCGGAGCATTTCTACCACACCGACATGGCCGAGATGTTCCGGCTGGTGCAGGGCGAAATCACATCTGGCCGACAGGTCTCGCCCGTGACCATCGCGCCCCAGATCCGGTCGAGCGAATACCTTGGGACCGAATGGCTGGCCAAACATCTGCCCGGCATCATCTCGGCCGCTGATGTGCGCATGGCCCGTGAGGCTGCGCGCTCGGTTGCCGCGTGTTGGGTCAAGCGGTCGATCCAGACCTATGCCGACGAAATGCGGGCACGGGCCGCCAGTTCCGAAGCGACAGCCGATGACATCCTGACCGAAGCGCTGGAGCATCTGGAAGCCCTGTCCAAGGGCACCGATGCCAGCAGGCCAACTGTCACGGCATTTGCTGCCGGGCAGGCGCTGATGGAGGAAACGAACAGCCATTGGCAGGCGGGGCAGTTTCTGTCCGGGCTGGATACCGGCTTTGCAGAACTGAACAACCGGATCCGTGGCTTTCGGCCAGGTGCGATGTATGTCGTTGCCGCACGGCCCGGCATTGGCAAATCCGGGCTTGCGCTGTCGCTGGCGGTAAGGATGGCCCGACTGAACGGGCGGGGCCTTTTCTGGTCAGGCGAAATGTCGGCCGAGGAACTGATGGGCCGTGTCATCGCCGCCAAGGTTCGCATGCCGCTGGACATGGTGCTGACCGGCATGAACGACCGGGCAGGACACCCGGAGCGGATCAGCCAGCACGACATGGCCCGGATGGTCGAGGCTTCCATGGCGTTGAAGGAAATCCCGCTTTCGATCGATGACCGGGAAGGGATCACGGTGCCCCAACTGTTGGCTCGTGCCCGGCAGTTGAAGCGTTCGAAGCGGGGATTGAAGTTTGTCGTGGTGGATTACATGGGGTTGATGCGTGGTTCCACAGTGGCGCGGCGTTCAGGTAACCGCACGCTGGAAATGACTGAGATCAGTGGCGACCTTGCCCGCATGGCGCGGGAACTTAAGGTACCCGTCATCGCCTTGTCACAGCTCAACCGGCAGTCCGAAAACCGGGAGGACAGGCGGCCCGTATTGTCCGACCTGCGTGATTCCGGTGCAATCGAGCAGGATGCCCGGTGCGTCATGGCCCTCTACCGCGAGGAACACGTCCTGCAGACCCGGATGGGCACGGATGGACAACCGGTGCGGAACACGAACGAGACGGATGTGATGTACGAAAAACGCCGGGTGGCGTTTCTTGATGCGCTCGATCGGTCACGCGGAAAGGCCGAGATCATCGTGCTGAAAAATCGGGGTGGCCGCACGGGTATCGTGGACATGCTGTTTGATGGCCCGACAACGTGGTTCCGCGATGTGGGCGCGGGAGCGCGATCAGAGGCATGGTGAGAAGAAAACTGTACCAATCCCTGTATTCATATAATAAAATTGCCCAGCAGAAGTTTATCCCCGGCGTCCTGTTGCATGAATGAGCGGAAAAATACAGGCGGCTATATATCAGATACTGTTCGGAGCGCAGGCATGGCAGTGATGCAGGACGAGATTTACCGGGTCGGCAAGCTGTCGCTGGATGTCGGACGGCATGTGCTGGCTGGCCCTCGCGGTGAAGTGCTGCTGGCGCCCGTACCGTTCCGCATCATGGAAAAGCTGATGCGGCGGGAAGGGGTCATCCAATCGCAGGACGCGATAACGCAGGCGATATGGTCTGACCCCGATGATGAGCCAGATGATCCGGGGCGTGTGATCCGGGAAAAGATCAGCAAGTTGCGCGGTCTGATCTGCCTGATCGGAACAGAAGGACCGAGCGGGGTCGAGATCAGGAATGAACGCGAAGTTGGATATTACATTCAGTCGAGGAAAAGCCGATGAGACGCAGCGTTACCAATAGCGAGAACGACGCATACGAAAAGATGGTGGCCGGGCTGAGGCATGCCGAGGAAGCAGCGGCGGAACTGGCCATGCACCGTAGCGATCCGATGTTCATGCAGATTGCCACCAACGTTGGGCAGATGCGGGAGAGGATCATCAGGGTTGGGCATATGGCCGCAGTCAAGCGGGTGGGGATGTAAGGCATGGCGCGCGGACACGATACGCGTACCACCGGTCAACGCGCGCGTTTTCTTGAGCATCTGGCGAACTCTGGAAACGTGACGGCATCCTGCGCGGTTGCAGGCATCGATCGGTGCGCCGCGTATCGCATGAAGCGCGAGGACGAGGAATTTTCCGAAGCATGGAAGGCGGCCATGGATCAGGCCGTTGACACGCTTGAGGCAGAAGCATGGCGCCGTGGCCGGGATGGCTACGACGAGTATGTCACCTGCAAGGATGGTCTGGTTCTCGACGAGGAAGACAAGCCGGTCCTGCAGCGCCGTTACAGCGACAGCCTGCTGACCACGCTGCTCAAGGCGCACAGGCCAGAGAAATACCGCGACCGCTCTACCGTGGACATGAACGTCAACACGGACATTGCCGCGCTGATCGATGAAGGGCGCAGGCGGGCGCGTGGCGGCTGATATTGAAGCGCTACTGGCGGAAGAGATTGCCAGCTACAGCCTCGACCCGCTGGGTTTCGTGCTGTTTGCGTTCCCGTGGGGCAAGGAAGGCACGGACCTTGCCAATGCCGCCGGGCCGCGCAAATGGCAACGCGAGATCCTGCAATCGGTCGGTGACCGGCTGCGAGAGGGCTATGCGCCAGAACATGTCCTGATGCCCGTCCTGCAGGCGGTCAGTTCGGGCCACGGCATCGGCAAATCGGCGCTGGTGTCCATGCTGATCGCGTGGGCGCTATGCACGTGCCCCGATACCAAGGTGGTGGTGACGGCCAACACCGAACCGCAGTTGCGCACCAAGACATTCCCTGAAATCAGCAAATGGTTCCGGCTGCTGATCTGCTCGCACTGGTTCAAGGTGCATGGCATGTCGATCCATTCCACGCTACCGGGCCACGACAAGACGTGGCGAACGGATGCGGTCACATGGTCCGAGACGAACCTTGAGGCGTTTGCCGGACTGCACAACGTGGGCCGTCGCATCCTGCTGGTATTCGATGAGGCTTCGGGCATCATTGACCGTGTGTGGGAAGTGGCGGAAGGCGCGCTGACGGATGAGGGGACAGAGATCATCTGGTGCGCGTTCGGGAATCCCACGCAGCCCGTTGGCCGGTTCTTTGAATGTTTCAACAGGCAGCGCCACCGCTGGCATGGCAGGCAGATCGACAGCCGGGCGGTCGAAGGCACGAACAAGCGGCTGTTCGAGGAATGGGCAACAGCCTATGGCGAGGACAGCGACTTCATGCGGGTGCGTGTGCGCGGCCTGTTCCCGCGGGCAGGCTCCATGCAGTTCATCGGCACGGACGCCATCGAGGCAGCCGCCCGGCGTGATGTGGCGGCCATCCTGTCCGATGCGCTGGTCATTGGCGTGGACGTGGCGCGGTATGGCGACGACCAGTCGGTGATCTTTTTCCGCAAGGGGCGCGATGCCAGGCTGATCCCGCCGATCAGGCTGCGCAACGTGGACACGATGCAGCTTGCCGCCCGCGTGGCGGATGAAGCTGCCCGGTATGGTGCGGATGCGGTGTTTGTCGATGCCGGTGGCGTCGGTGCGGGCGTGGTGGACCGATGCAGGCAGTTGCGCGTGCGTGGCCTGATGGAAGTGCAGTTTGGCGGAAAATCTGACCGCGTGAATTACGATATCCAGTCCGAAAGCTATGCCAACAAGCGTGCAGAGATGTGGGGCACCATGCGGGCGTGGCTGAAAACCGGCGGCATACCGGATGATGAGGAACTGCGCACGGACCTTGCTGGCCCGTGGTATTTCTTCAATCCGCGCAACGAGATCATCCTTGAGCGCAAGGAAGACATGAAGAAGCGCGGACTGGCATCGCCTGACGTGGGGGATGCTTTGGCGCTCACCTTTGCCTATCCCGTCGCACCGTCACAGTTTTCAGGCAGTCCCGCCGGTCCCGTAGGGCAGCAGGTGCAGGGCGACTACGACCCGTACGCCTGACACCACACCATACTAACAAACGGCCCGCACAGGGCTGTCATGGGCATTTTCAAATCTCCGAAGGTGGTAACCCCGACGCCTGCGCCGATGGCGGGGCAGACGGTGAACAATACCGTGCAGGGGTTGCAGAACTCGACCACGCAGGCTGCGCGCATGGCTGGCGGCATGGGATCGACCATGCTGACCGGACCATCGGGGCTGAGCCAGACCGCGACCAGCGCACCCAAGACATTGCTGGGTGGCTGACATGGCGCGCGCCGCACCGTCTGACGATACCAGCCCCGAGCAGAAAACCCGCGACGAGATAGACCGCCTGATCGTGCTCATGCGCATGGACCGGTCATCGTGGAGGGAAACATGGCGCGAGATCACGTGGTACATCATGCCCACGCGCGGCCGGTATAATAACCTGCTGCCCAACCAGGGGTCACGCGGCCTGCCCAAGGGCACGCAGATCGTGGACCGCACGGCCACCAAGTGTGTGGGCGATCTGGCGGCGTTCCTGATGGCGGGCATCACCAGCCCGGCGCGGGACTGGTTCCAGCTTTCCACCAACAATGACCAGTTGAACGATGACCCGGACGTAAAGCAGTGGCTGGCCATCGTGCAGAAACGGCTGCAGCGCGTGTTCGCCACCGGCAATTTCTACAACGCCATGGCCCAGCTTTACGAGGAAATCGCGGGGTTTGGCACGGGCGCGGTCATCATCCAGCAGGATTACGAGGACGTGGTGCGGTTCTACCCGCTCACGGCTGGCGAATACTTCATCATGCAGAACGCGCGGATGGAGATCGACACGCTGGTGCGCGAGTATGTGCAGAACGTCCGGCAGGTGGTCAGCAAGTTCGGGTATGAGAACTGCTCGCCCACAGTGCAGGGACTGTATGACAGCCGCCAGCTTACGCGGGAAATCCCCGTGGTGCACGCCATCATGCCCAACCTTGACCGCGTGCCGGGTGCCATTGGCTGGCGGGGCGCTCCATATATCGGCGTGTATTACGAATACGGCAATCCGAGCGTGCCGGTCCTGCGTGTCGAGGGTTATCCCGAAAAGCCGTTCATCTGTCCGCGCTGGCATGCCGTGTCCAACGATGCGTACGGCCACGGTCCGGCAGAAGACGCGCTGGGCGATGTGAAGTCGCTACAGCTTGCCCAGTTACGCTGTGCCGAAGTGGTGGACAAGTTTGCGCGCCCCCCGATGCAGGCCGATGCCGCCATGCAGAACGGTCTGGTCAGCCTGATCCCCAACGGCATCAACTTCATTCCCGGCCTGAACACCATGGGCAATGGCGCGGGCCTGCGCCCGGTGTACCAGACCAGCCCGAACATTGCGCCGCTGGTCGAGCGCATACGGGCGTTTCAGGAAGCCATTCGCACCACGCTGAAGAATGACCTGATCCTGATGGTCAGTCAGATGGATCAGGCACAGCCACCAACAGCCGCCGAGATCAACGTGCGCCAGCAGGAGAAGCTTCTGGCCCTCGGTCCAGTGCTGGAGCGGTTTCATAACGAGGCGCTGAACCCGATCATCAACGTGACGCTGGGCATCATGGAACGCGGCGGTCTGTTGCCGCCACGCCCGCAGCAGATGGGCACCGGGCCGCTCAAGGTCAATTACATTTCAGTTCTGGCGCAGGCCCAGCGCGCGACCGAGACCACGGGCATCGAGCAGTTCGTGCGCTTCTGCGGCGGTCTGGTCAGCGTGGACCAGAGCGTGATGGATAACGTGGATCTGGATCAGGCCGTGGACATTTACGGCAACCTGCTCAGCATCAACCAGGCGATCATGCGTGACCCGCAGGCCGTGGCCCAGATGCGCCAGCAGCGTGAATACGCCCAGCAGCAGCAGGCGGCAGCCGAACAGGCGCAGCAGATGGCGGCGGGTGCCAAGAACCTGTCCGACACGGATGTGGGGGGCGGCCAGAACGCATTGCAGGCGATCATGTCCGGCATCGGGGGTGGCGGCTGATGTATGACCCGCATGATCCCGAACAGGTCAGCGAGCGGCGCACGCGGCGCAAGGCACGCGCTGCAACCGATCAGCTTGACCTTGCATGGGTGGTATCCGACCCGCGCGGTCGGCGCGTACTGCTGCGCATCCTGAACGAGACGCAGTTCATGGCCGGGTCATTCGTGCCGGGCGACCCGCTGGTGACCGCGTTTCGCGAAGGTCAGCGCGATATCGGCATCAAGCTGCACACGGTACTAACAAACGCGGGTGAAGGCATCCTGAGCAATATCCTCATGGAGAGCCTGAACGCGGATGAGTGATGAACCCACAAGTGCTGCTGCGCCTGCTGATACCACTGATGGTGGCGGAGCAACCGACACCCTTCTGGGTGGCGGCACGGACAGTACGCCGACCGGGGCGCAGGAGCCTGCGGGCGGAGCGGCGAACGAAGTTGCATCCCCGAATGGCGAGGGCGCGCCGGAAGGCGGCGAACAGGGAAAGCCGACTGAAAAGCCTGCCGTCCCGGAGAAATACGAATTCACGCCGCCCGAAGGTTTCAGCGTCGATGAAAAGGCGATGGGCGATTACGAGAGCGCGGCGCGTGAAGCCGGACTGACGCAGGAGCAGTTCAGCGCGATTACGCAGCACGGGCTGCAGTTCGTCCAGCAGCAGCTTGAACAGGCCGGTCAGGCCCAGCACGAACAGGCGATGAAGTGGCGGCAGGAAGTCCTGTCCGACCGCACGCTGTCCGATGGCACCGGCCTGAACCCGGACGCCAAAGCGGCAGCCGATCGCGTGATCCAGTCCTATGGCGGCAGGGATCTCGTGCAGGCGCTGGCCGAGACGGGCGCTGGCAACAACCCCACCGTCATCCGCGCCTTCGTGCAGATCGGCAAGGCGATGGGTCTGGCCGAACCGCCCGACAAAGGAAAGCCCGCGCCGGAAAAGCGTGGTGGCAGCACATTCGAAGATATGGCCCAGCGGCTGTATCCATCCAAATAGGAGCATAACCGGTGGCAACCATTTCCAGCACCACCTGCCTGACGCTGGCCGACTGGGCCGCGCGGCGCGAGGACGGCGAGATCGCGGATATCGTGAACCTGCTGTCCCAGACCAACGAAATCCTTGACGACATGCTGTGGAAGATGGGCAACCTCGCCACCGGCAACAAGACGACCGTGCGCACCGGGCTGCCTGCGGCCACGTGGCGTATGCTCAACTACGGCGTGCCGCGCGCCAAGAGCACGACCGCGCAGATCACCGATAGCTGCGGCATGCTGGAAACCTATTCGCTGGTGGACAAGGATCTGGCGAACCTTGAGGGCGACGTAGCCGCCTTCCGCCTGTCCGAGGACATGGCCTTCATCGAGGGCATGAACCAGCAGATGGCGGGCACGCTGTTTTACGGCACCGAGCAGAGCGACCTTCCCGCCTTCACCGGGCTTGCGCCGCGCTACAGCACGGTCGATGCGACCAAGGCGGCCAACGCCGTCAACGTGATCGACGCAGGCGGCCGGGGCACCAGCAACACGTCGATGTGGCTGACCTGCTGGGGGCCGACCACCGCGTTCGGCATTTTCCCCAAGGGGCGCATTGCCGGGCTGCAGCGCAATGACGTGACGACCGATGCGCCGGTTCTGGACGCCAACGGCAACCCGTATCAGGCGTATCAGTCCCACTACAAATGGGATTGCGGCCTGACCGTGCGTGACTGGCGTTTCGTGGTCCGCATCGCCAACATCGATGTGGACAGCCTGACGGGCGACAGTGCCGCCAACCTGATTTCCATGCTGGTCGCCGCCGTGCACAAGATCCCCACCATGCCGCGTGGTGTGACCAACGTGCAGACCGCAACGCAGGCGACCGGCGGACAGCCGCTTTCGTGGGGGCGTCCGGCCATCTACGTCAACCGCACGCTCGGCACGGCGCTGGACCTGCAGGCGCTCAACAAGACCAACGTGCTGCTGCAGATGCTGGAATGGGACGGCAAGCCGGTCACGGCCTTCCGTGGCATCCCCATCCGCACCTGCGACCAGATCCTGAACACCGAAGAAACGGTCCAGTAAGGAAACCGCCCAGATGATCATTGATGGACTGCTGCTGTTCAGCAACGCGCAGGACCTGACCGCGCTCGCGGCCGGTGCTGCTACCCCCTCGACCAACATTATCGACTTCTCGCAGAACCGTGATTTCGGGCCGACAGGTCCGTTCAAGGTGTTTGCCGAATGCGGCACGCTGCCGCTGGCCGATACTGCGACCGCAACGGGCACCGCAACCGAAGCCAGCGGTGCCGTAACCGCCATCGCGGTGGCATCCGGTGGCGCGGGTTATTCCTCGGCACCCGTTGTTACCATTTCCGGTGGTGGTGGTGCGGGGGCTGAGGCAACGGCTACCGTGGAAAACGGCGTTGTCACCGGCTTCACGGTCACGGCTGGTGGCGCGGGTTACACATCCGCGCCCACGGTCACGGTTGCAGCGCCTCCCGATCCCACGATGGATGTGGCCGTGCAGATTTCGCAGGATGGCTCCGACTGGGACACGCTTGAGGAATTTCCCGGCATCGATCTGGGCGCGCTGAGCCAGCGCACGCCCTTCCTCGTCCGTGCCAAGCCCGCGTTCTCCAACACGCTCTACCGCTACATGCGCCTGACCTACACGGCGTCCGTAGCACTTGATGCAGGCACGGTCATGGCTGGCATCAATCTGGATGTTCCCGCGAACGTCCCGTACCCCCGCAACTACGTGGCGTGAGGCGCACCATGGCGAAATACAAGGTTCTCACCAAAAGCTACATCGGCGGTAAGGTCGAGGAACCGGGGGCCATCATCCAGTATGATGGTAACCCCAGCTCCAACCTGGAACCTCTGGACGCTGCCGCCGAAAAGAAGATGGCGGAATACCAGAAGCAGGTCGGCCAGCGCATCAGCGCGTCCGATCCCCGCTTCATCGCCGCGATGATCGACAAACAGGGCCAGTAAGGCACGGCCTGTGACCACGCAGATCGACCTGTGCAACGCGGCACTCCTGCGGGCGGGAACGCGCAGCACGATCACGTCACTGACGGATGGATCGGCTGAGGCAACCGCCTGCGGTGCGTTCTGGCAGATGTGCCTTGATACGCTGTTCTCGGCGTATCAGTGGCGCTTTTGCCGCGTCACGGCCACCGGCACCGGTGCGGCCAGCACGGACCCGCAATGGCAGTACGAGTTCCAGAGGCCATCCGACTGCGTGACGGTGCACAAGGTCCTGCCTGCGACGGGGCCACACCATCCTCCGATGGACCGAGAGGCACGGCATGCGCTGTTCCGCGCCTGTTTGCCGTTTGGCGAGGGCGTGGGGACGGCCGGCACATCTGATACCGGGCCCGTCATCCGCACCAACCACGCCAGCGTGCAGGTGCAATATGTCTCGAATGCCCAGCCCATAGACAACTGGCGGCAGCAGTTCCGTGAGGCGTTCACATGGGCGCTGGCGGCCGAGATCGCCATTGCCGTAACGGGCAGCGGCGAGATTGCGGGCCAGATGCGCAGCATGGCAGCCACGGCATTACAGCAGGCCATGCAGGCTGATCAGGTGCTGGAACAGCAGAATACCGATTACATCCCCGACTGGATCAGGGTGCGCGGCATGCCCGCGCTGCGTGATGAATGGCGGCCGATCCGCTCGGTGAACGAGACATTCCCCGGCGGCTTCGTGGTCGGAGATGCCGCTGCAAACAGCCCGATCCCGGCGCACCTGACCCCGGCAGATACACTGAACGGCGTGCCGAATTCCGGCATACCCGCCAAAGCCATCGCCAACCGGGACAGCCAGTACATTCCAGCCAGCACGCCAGACAGTCGTATCGGCATCCTGACCATCGGGGCAAGTCCTGTCGGCTGGCGCAGGCCATATCACAACAACATCGAACTTGGTGCCCAGCCAGATGAGGGAGAAACCGAAGAATGAAAAAGCCTGTCATGCTGTCGTTCGTGGCGCTGCTTATTGGTGGTGGCGTGTCCCATGCACAGTCTGCCCCAAACTGGGCACAGAATTACATCCCGTCCCCCAGGGAGTGGCATGACTGGTGGGCGTCCAAGATGGATGTCAACGGGAACGCTGGCAATCTGGTCATCAACGGTCAGACGCTTTCTGATTTCGCTGCCGGTTTACTGACCAGTGTAGGGGATAAACTGGACAAGGATAATGGCACGGCAACCGGCCTTTCCGTCGCCAACCCGACATCAACGGGCCGGGCGTCCGTCCTCTATAATGTGAACGGTTCAATCGTATGGGAACTGGGAAGCGACGCGGCCAATGCCGATGCCATGATTCTTGGTCGATATGTCAGTGGCGTCTACAAGGACAATCCCATTTCCGTTGACCTGGCAAGCGGCCTTGTTACCGTGCCAGACGGTTTAACCGCCAGCACCCTGAATGCCGATACCATTGTGGGCAACGTCAGTTCTTCCACTGTGACGGCGACAGGCGCCAGCACGGCTCGCACGCTGGCAGACCGCGCTTTATCGGTGACTGATGTACGGGATTATGGCGCCGTTGGTGACGGTGCTACCGATAATGGGGCGCCGTTCACGAACGCAATTGCTGCCGCCGAAGCCGATAATCTTGAGGTAAATTTCCCATATTCCTCCAAGGGATATGTTGTGAATACCGGCACGTTTACCAACAAGATGCTTGGCCGCTTCAATTTCAACGGGAATGTTCTCTCCGGCGCCGCACTTGGCACGCCGGGCACCGGAGCGGGCGTATTGAATTCCCTTTACACGAACCCGTGGTTGATTGTCGCCAACACCAAGGAAGAGATTGACCCGGCGGCCCTGACACTGCCCTCAAGCGGTTCCGCCCTGATCGGACATGCTGTCGAGTGTCTGCCAAACCGGCCCAACACCGGCGATACGGTCACCACCAAGCGCATGGTGTCGTGTCTTTATGCGGGGGCCGATACAGGCACGGGCGGCGCGTCCGGGACGAATTACAGCATGGAAGTGCGTAACGACGTTCTGAACCTCAGTTCCAACTCCGGTGCGGCATACGAAATCGATCTGAACTTCAACGGCAAGGTTCTGGATGGTGGCATTTCGCGCGGACTGTTCATCACGGGTGGGGGCGCTGCGGGCAACACCACCAGTTCGGTAGCCGTCGATATTCAGCACAATGACTATTCCGGCGGACTTCTTCCGTGGTCAACCGGCATTTCCGTCCGCGACGCCACGGTATCCTATCAGGCATATGCGCGCTCTGACGGATCCGGGTTTCTGTTCCAGGGCTATAATTCAGCCGAAACGGAAGTCGCTTCCATTGACACGAACGGATACGCGATTTTTGCGGGAATCGCCACATCTGCCAGTTACACTCCGACATCATCTTCCACCTGCACGAAGGGAGCTGTCATGAATGATGATAGCTACGCCTATTTCTGTACCAGCGCGGGCACGTGGAAGAGAATAGCCCTCAGTTCCCTTTAGGAGGGTATCATGTCACAGGGAAGCCAGATGCCCCCGGGTGGTCCACGTCCTGCCATCGCATATCGGCCGGCATTTGCCGCGGGCATCATATCGCCCATGCTGCGCTTCCGTTCGGATATGGAGAAATGGCAGACCGGCGCGTGCCAGCTGACAAACTTCTTCGTGCATGTGCAGGGCGGCGCCAGCAATCGGCCGGGAACGCAGTTCATCGGTGCGGTGAAGGACGCGGCCAACCTGCCGCGTCTTGTGCCGTTCGTCTACAACAACACGCAGTCCTACGTGCTGGAAATGGGTAATGAATACATCCGCTTCATTTCCAATGGCGTGTACCTGACCAACAGCGATGGCAGCGTGTATGAGGTTGCCACGCCCTATGCCGTGGCGGACGTGTGGGGCATCCGATGGGTGCAGTCGGCGGACGTGCTGACCATCGCGCACCCGTCCTACCCCCTCTACAACCTGTCACGCAGCGGGGAGACCGACTGGACGCTGGCCGAAGTTTCGTTTGCCGCAGGCATTGATGCGCCCGGCACCGTCAGCACGACTGCTACCAAAGGCAACGCGGGAAATACCGGCACCACGCCGGGCATATCGTCCGCAACCTATGATTACGTGGTGACGGCGGTTTCCATAGCACTGAGCAGTGAGAGCAATGTGTCAGCGGTTGCGTCTGTCAGTAACTACAATATCGGCTACTACACCCAGTACGGAAACTACAATACCGTCAACTGGTCCGAAGTGTCGGGCGCGGATTACTACAACATCTACCGCAAATATGCCGGGTCGTACGGTCTGATCGGGTCCACAACAGACCTGACGTTTCAGGATACCGATTACGAACCGGATACGGCCATCGGTCCACCTACGCATGAAGACCCGTTCAGCGACGGAAACAATCCGTCCTGCGTGTCATATTTCCAGCAGCGCCGGGTATTCGGTGGATCAACGGCGGACCCGCAGACCATCTGGATGACGCGCTCGGGCAACTACACCAACATGGATGTAGCGAACCCGGTCAAGGACGATGACGCCATCACGGCCACCATCGCATCCCAGCAGGTGAACCAGATCAGGCATATCGTGCCCATGGCGGACCTGATCATCTTCACGGCTGGCAGCGTGTGGAAGGTGAGCGGGGGCGATGCGGGCAAGGCCATCACGCCAGCGGATGTAACGGTCACGCCACAGATGTTCGTAGGCGCGGCCGACACGCTGCCGCTGCCCATCGACCAGGACGTGCTGTTTGTCGAAAGCAAGGGCAGCCATGTCCGCGACCTGCAGTATGACTATTACGCTGCCGTCTATAATGGCAACGACCTGTCGGTTCTGGCTGACCACCTGTTCTATGGCTACACGATAGATGACTGGCGGTTCGCCCAGTTTCCGTTCAACATCGTGTGGGCGGTGCGATCGGACGGTACGCTGCTGGGCCTGACCTATCTGAAAGAGCAGCAGATATGGGCATGGCACCAGCACATCACGACCAACGGGGCGTTCACCGCCGTGACGGTCGTGCCGGAAGAAACCGAGAATGGTGTTGTCGAGGACACCGTCTATTTCGTGGTTGAGCGCACGATCAACGGCAAGACGGTTGCCTATCTCGAGCGTCTGCACACGCGCCAGCTTGGCACGGCGAACGCCGATATTACCAAAGCGTGGTTCGTGGATGCCGGGCTGCAATACACGGGTGAGGCTGTCACCGCGGTATCGGGGCTGGCGCATCTGGAAGGGCAGACGGTTTCCGCCTGCATTGATGGCAAGGGGTATACTGGCCTGACCGTCACGAACGGCGCAGTCACCCTGCCGGTGGCGGGCAGCACGGTTACGGTCGGACTGCCGATCGCGGCGCATATGCAATCCCTGCCACTGGACCTTGGGCAGCCCCCGCAGTTCAGCCGCCGCAAGCGCGTCAGCAAGATCTACACCATGCTCTACAACACGGCCGGTATCGAGGTCTCGACCGATGATGGCGCCCGCACGCGCCCGGTCGGAAGCGCCGCCACATCCGGCACGCTGTCGTCAGATGTGCAGTTCGTGATCCCGGCCGCCAACTGGGACCAGTATGGCAAGGTGGACGTGTTCCAGAATTACCCGCTGCCCTGTACGGTGACGGGCCTGGACGTCGATGTGGAGGTTGGCAATTGATCACCATCCGCGCCGCCGTGCCGGATGATGCCGACCTGATTGCGCCCATCCTGCGCCCGGCGGACCGGCTCGAAATCGCCCGCACGTCGCCGCTGCCCGTGACCATGTCCGTCCGCCACAGCATCGCACACTCCGCCGTGGCGGCCATCATGCTGGATGGTGACCGCCCCCTTGGCGTGTTCGGCCTGGTCGAACCAGTGTTGCTTGACCCGTCCATCGGCTGCCCGTGGATGATCGGCACCATCCACCTTGCCCGGCACCGCAAACTGTTCCTGCGCGAGACCCGGCGATGGGTGCAGGAATGGCGGCGCACCCACACCGTACTAACAAACCGGGTGGATGCGGAATATTCGCAGGCCATCCGCTGGCTGCGCTGGCTTGGCTTTACCATCCATGACCCGGAGCCTGTCGGCGTTGGCGGCGCGCTGTTCTGCCGTGCGGAAATGAGGGGATAGCATGGGTGTCGCATCGGCGGCGATGGGGGCCGGTGGCTCCCTTCTTGGTGGCGTCGGCTCCATTCTCGGCGGCATATCCGAAGCCAGTCAGGACAAATACGAAGCGCGCATTGCCCAGCAGAACGCCAATATGGCAGGCCGGGACGCCGATGTGGCGCTGGATCAGGGCGATGTCGCAGCCCAGCGTGCGTATCAGCAGGGCGCGCAGCAGCTTGGCGCACAGCGCGCGCAGATGGCGGCCAACGGCGTCACCCTGAACAGCGGCTCCGCGCTGGATGTGCAGAACGCCACAGCCATGACCACGGGTCAGAACGTGGCGGGCATCCAGTATAACGCCGACGCCCGCGCGGTGGATTACCGCAATCAGGTGGTCAATTTCGATAACGAAGCGGCGGCGGACAAAAAGGCCGCCAGCAGCGCAATCTTTGGCGGTGCGATGGGTGCGGCCGGAAGCCTGATCGGTGGCGCCAGCCAGTTCGCGGACAAGTGGGACGACATGAAAGACAGCGGCGCGCTTGAGGGCGGCGGTGAAGATGCCGGCATGTCCAATGCTTTCGCGGGCACCGGCGTCAATATTTCCGGGTGGTAACTGATGGCTGATCCGATCTTCACGCCTGGCAGCGAATTGCCCAGCGAAATCCCCAATGGCTACCTGGAGGCCAATGCAAAGCCCGGTGCGTTCGGCAGCAATATCGCCGAAGGGTTCTCCCGCATAGGCGATGGGATGAACCAGGCATCCGAAAGCCTTGGCCAGATGGCCCAGCGCCATGCGCAGGAAGACAACCTGACCGCAGTCAGCGCGGCCATGAACACCTTTCAGGCCCATGTCCGCACGGCGCAGTATGGCGATCCGGACGCGCAGGACGGCATGCCAGAGGCGGCAGGCTATTTCGGCATGCAGGGCAAGGCCGCCGTGGATGGCCTTGGTCAGGCCACGCAGGATATCAACACCTACCGGCAGAGCCTGATGCAGGGTATGAATGCCGATCAGGCCCGCGCTTTCCAGCAGGCCAGCACGCAGTTCCAGACCGGCGCGTTCAACGCCATGTATGAACATGCCGGACGCCAGCGGCAGGCGTATCAGGATGACGTGCTGAAGGACAGCCTGACCAACGCGGCCAGTACGGGCGCGGCCAATCTGGACAACCCGGCGGCATTCGGTGGCGCGATCAACACGGGCCGCAACCTGATACAGGCGCGGCTGGCGCTGCAGGGCGTGCCGATGGACAGCCCCATCGCGCAGGCCAAGCTGCAGCAGTGGAACGACCAGTTTTTCATGCAGGCCGCCCAGTCCGCGACCAATAACAACGATGCGATAAAGGCCCAGAGCATCCTTGACGCCAATCAGGGACATATGTCTGCCCCGGCCTACGCACAGGCATCGGAACAGAACCGGCCGCACCTGTACCGCCAGCAGGGCACGATGGGATATCATGCGGTATCGGGTGAACCGGAAACGCAGGCTGTGGCCATTCCGCAGGGAACGGACCCGGACGCGACATTCGCCGCCATGATCCATCTGGAAAGCGGCGGCCAGCAGATGGACGCCAGGGGCAATCCGATCACATCGGGCAAGGGCGCAGTTGGCCGCGCACAGCTCATGCCCGACACGGCCCGACAGGTGGCGCAGTCGGTCGGGCTGCCGTGGGATGAAAACCGCTTCCATCAGGATGGGGCTTATAATCAGGCGCTCGGGCAGGCCTATTTCAGCCAGCTATGCCAGAAATATGGCGGGAACCAGACGCTGGCCTGCGCAGCCTACAATGCGGGCCCGGGCAACGTGGATAAGTGGATCAGGGAGAATGGCGACCCGCGCACGGGCGGCATCAGTGATGCGGACTTCGTGGCGGCCATTCCGTTCAACGAAACCCGTAATTACGTCTCCCGTGCCGGTGCCGCACAGAGCCCGCCCAATGATCCGCCATCCCATACCGCACCGGACTGGAACGCGCGCGAGGTCGCCATCTCGAAACTGCCCATCGCGGACGAGGCCAAGACCTACGCCTATTCGCTGCTCAGCCGTGACAGGTCCATATGGGAAGCCACAACCGCAACCCGGCGCGGGCAACTGGCTGATAGCCTGCGTGATCTCGGTTCGGCCTACGCCCACGGCAACACCACCAACGACATCCCCGAAGCCCAGATCCGGCAGTTGCAGGAGCCTGATCAGGCAGAGCGCACCATTCAGGGCCTGCAGGTCATGCGGCAGGGCGCGGACGAAGCCAACGCCCTGCGCTTCGCCCCGCCCGATCAGGTAGCCGCCGCCATGCAGCGCGACACCGACGCCATGCGCAATGGCGAGGATATTGGCAGTTACCAGCGGCGTGTGCAGGTGGCGAGCATGCGTAACGCCGTCATCACCCAGCGCATGGAGGCAATGAAGAAAGATCCCGCCACCTACGTCGCCAGCGCCCCCGCCATGCAGCAGGCGGCACAGGCCGTGCAGGCAGCACAGCAGTCGGGAGATCCCGCGCAGATGGCACAGGCGCAGCAGGCTTACGCCGCACAGGGCATGGCCATGCAGCGTTACCTTGCGCCCAGCCAGACACCCCGCATCCTGACCAACGATCAGGTTCAGGCGCTATCGCAGCAGATTTCCAGCGCTGACCCGGCCAGGGAAGATATCGGCCAGACCATGGACGGCATTGCCCGGCAGTATGGGCAGCAATGGCCGAAGGCGTTTGGCGAACTTGTCCAGTATGGCAGACTTCCGCCCGACTATCAGGTGCTGGCGAACATGGACACGGCGGACCAGACCATGGCCCGCGCCGATTTCCAGCGCGCATTGCAGGCGGGGACCATGCCCCAGTTGCAGGAAGCAGCCGGGCAGGCAGCCAGTAACATCCTGCCCAAGGGCGGCGATGACCCGGTGGAGGACCAGCTTGCCGCCTTTCGTGCCACCACCGTCAACAGCAGCGGGGGCGATGCGCTGTACCGTACCGTGCATGATGCGACAAAACGGCTGGCGCTCTATTACATCGCCCACGGGCAGGACAGCGGCACGGCCCTGACCAACGCGGTCGATGGCGTGATCAACAGCAAATACGACATTTCGGGCAGCATGCGCGTGCCCAAGGGCATGCTGCCTGCCGCGCGCACGGCTACGGCCAGTGTCCTGTCATCGCTCAGGCCATCCGACCTCGCCCCGATCCCAGGCACGGCGCCGGACCTGACCGATCAGGACCGCAAGGATTTCGGCATCAGCGCCGCACGCGCAGGCGGCCAGTGGGTGCCCAATAATGATGAAAGCGGCCTCGTGCTGGTCATCCCGCCACGCAACGGGGCCACGCCTTACGTCATGCGCCGCAAGGACGGCAGCCCGGTGACCGTCACGTTCGATGGCATGCGCTCCGGCCAGTATGGCAAGGGTGGCGGGTCCGCGCCGTATCCGGGGTCGCTCAACACCGTGCAGTCAGGGGGGCTGGGCTAATGCCGTTCATCAGTGGTGACCCGATCGAAGCCGCATCCGTCCAGCAGCAGGGCACGGACAACATGCAGTCCACGCTGGGACAGACCCTTGGCGCGGCCGTGTCGGAAGGCATCCATGATACGCCGGTTATGGGTATTGCCGACTGGGTGCGCCATCGCGCGCAGGCACTGGACCCCAACATCCTGACAGCCGATCAGGCCAACAGCCGGTATCAGACGCCGGGCCTGAAGTTCAGCGCGCCGGTATCGGATGCGCTGGCCAACGACCTGTACCAGCAGAAACATGCGCAGGCCGTCCGGCAGGCCACCATGTCCAGCGGGCCGGGCGGCATACTGGGCGGCACTGCCCGCATTGGCGGCGGCCTTCTGCCACAGTTCCTTGATCCGCTGAATGTCGCCTCGGCCTTCGTGCCGGGCATGGGGGAGGCCCGCGCGGCATCCATTCTTGGCCGGTTCGGTGTTGATAGCCGTCTGGCAGCCCGCGGGCTGGCCGGGGCCACGCAGGGCATGGCCGGACAGGCTGCGCTGGAACCGCTGAATTACGGCATCTCGCAGGACGAGCATAACGACTGGACCATGGGACAGGCGCTGATCAACGTTGCATTTGGCGGCCTGTTGGGCGGCGGCATGCACATGGCGTTCCCGGCGCGCGAACTGGAAAAGGCCCAGCCGACCAAGGACACGGCCCCCACGCTGGATGACATGGCCAATCCGGTATCCGACCGGATGGAAAGCCTGTCGCCCGAGGCGCGCAACGTCGCGACGAACGAGGCTATCGCCGCCCTGGCGCAGGACCGCCCCAACGTGGTGGGTGAACTGACGGATGCGATTGACCCCGAAGGGGCAGGGCAGGAAATCCCCACGCGGGCGCAGGATCAGGCGCAGGGAATGGATGATCGGCCATGGCCACCGACGCGACCCGAGGACGTTCCGGGCACGCCGCTTGATGCGCCTGTTCAGGTTGGGCACATTCCGGAAGGAATAGACGGCGTGCCGTCGTTGCCCATCATCCTGTCGGAAGGTCAACATTACTTCCCCGGCTCAGGGGCGGAAAAAGCCGGAGACAATTACGGTCGTCTCCATATCGAAGCCCAGCATGGACGTGACATCCGTTCGCAGGGATACCCTGATGCCATATCATTTGTGCGCGATACGATCGGCAATATGAACGAGATCAGGCGCGATATGGGCCACAACAAGGCTGTAGCACTGTTTGCCAGCCAGATTAGGGGGAAAACGAATTCAGACTCCCGACACAACGCGGCCATCTTGCACTTGCAGGAAGATGGAGAAGGGCACTACCGGGTCGCCACTGCGGCCCCGTTCAGATACCGGTCCCTGAAAAAAAATGAACTGCTATGGAGCCAGTCCGCCCTTTCTGGCTCACCCCATCCGGACGGGGACCATCCCTCTTATGCCCAGTCGCAGGTTCCGTCCGGTTCGACCGGGTTGGGGAGCGGCGGGATGCAGAGCAGTGCAGCTAATATACTCACCGATTCCGCCCACCGCAAGACCCTTGAAGATACGCCGGACATCATATCCTCCCGTCGATCGGTGGACCAGGCCGAAGCCGCTGCCCCGCAGGTAACGGGCGGCACAGCAGATGACGAACTGGCGCAGGCCCGCGCCGCCGTGGATGACGCCAACCGCCGCCTTGGCATGGCCACGGATGGCGAAGGGGAGATGACCATGCCCGAAGGCATGACGGACGAGGACCGCAAGGCGCTGGACGACATCCATGAACAGACACAGCGCGCGGAAGGCGATGCCCGCGCGTATGAAGCCGCCGCAGGCTGCATGATCGGGAATATGAAGAATGGCTGACGGATCATATCGCCACTGTTTCGAGACCGCCGCGCGCGCCGCGGGCCGCGCCCTGTCCGAAGATGAACTGCATGAGGTGTTTGCCAGCACCCAGCGCCGCATGGACCGCCTGATGAGCGAAGGCATGTCGCTGCAGGACGCCGCGCGCGAGGCCGGGCGGCAGCTTGGCATGGAACGCCGCATCGCCTCCCTGATCGAGGAACGCAACCAGAAGATCAACCTTGCCCGCCGGTCCGAGATCATGGGCCGCCTGACCGAAGGCGAGGAAGCGCAGGCGCTGGAAGGCATCATCGCCGGGCGCGAGAACACGCAGCGCGGGGCCGCCCTGTCGGTTGCGGCCACGACACACGCTCTGGTTGCGGATGTCATGGGGCCGCTGGTGACGGACCTCGACCGCGCCGGGCTGCTCAAGGCCGTGACCCGCCGCAACCATGACTTTGACCGCGATATCGCGCGTGAGATGTGGCGGCTGGATGACCCGGCATCGGGCGCGGCCACGGGTAACGAACACGCCCGGCAGGCCGCCGAGATCCTGCACCGCCATCAGGAAAAGGTCCGCGCCATGCAGAACGAGGCCGGAGCATGGATCGGCAAACAGGAACACTACGTCACCCGCCAGAGCCACGACATGTGGAAGATCCGCGGCAATGGTGGCGAGGAAGATTACCGGGCATGGCGCGACAGCATCCTGCCGAAGCTGGACCCGCGCACCTTTGACCGGCTGGATGCCGACACCAGCGAGGAACATTACCTGCGCGCCACATGGCAGGCGCTGGCATCAGGCGTGCATGAAAGCGCCAACGGATCGGACTGGCTGTCCGGGTTCAAGGGGCCGGCCAATGCCGCCAAACGCGCCAGTCAGGAACGCAGCCTGATGTTCAGATCTGCCGATGACTGGCTGGCCTATAACGAACAGTTCGGCCAGGGCAACGTTCTGGACAGCGTGATGCAGGGCATGGAGCGCGGCGCACGCAACGCCGCCGTCATGCGTACGCTGGGCACCAACCCGCGCGCCATGTTCGACCATGTGGCCGATCGGGCCATCGCCACAGCCAAAGACCGCAACGACTTCAAGACGGTGGACAGGCTGCGCACGCTGAAGGATGGCGCGCTGGTCGATGTGGTGACGGGCCGGGCGGCTGCGCCGCAGAACAAGACCATTGCCGCCATCGGGGCCTATCTGCGCTCCTATCAGGCCATCACCAAGTTGGGTGGCGTGGTGCTGTCCTCGCTGCCCGATATCGCGGTCACGGCTTCGGTGGCGCGGCATAACGGCATCCCGCTGCTGGAAAGCTACATGAACGCGCTGAAAAGCGTGGTTCCCGGCACGCTCAGCAAGGGCACGCGCAACCGGCGCCAGATCGCGCATATGATGGGCGTGGGAATTGACGGCACGCTGGGCGCGATCATGACCCGCTTTCATGGCGAGGACGGCCCGCTGGGCAAGATGGGTCGCACCGTGCAGTTCTTCCATCGGCTGAACGGCCTGCAATACTGGACCGATGCCATGAAGGAAGGGTTCGGCACCATGCTGACCCACAACCTTGGGCGCAATGCAGGAAAGGATTTCAGCGGCCTGCACCCGAAACTGCGCCAGTCGCTCACGCGCTACGGCATTGATGAAGCCGAATGGAACGTCTTGCGCGGCACGGCGAAGGAAGCGGCAGACGGCAACATGCACATCCTGCCAGCCGAACTGGATCACCTGACCGAGGACGACCTGAACCCCCTGCTGCGCGACAACATCACCCACGATGAAGCTCGCAACGAACTGCAATCAAAGCTGTCCTCCTACATCATCGACCAGGTGCGCGAGGGCATGACCGAGATCGACCCGCGCACGCAGGCCTTCATGCAGGGCAGCTACGCCGCCGCCGACCGGGTGAACCCGGTGCTGGGGCAGGCCATGCGGATGCTCATACAGTTCAAGTCGTTCCCGCTTACGCATATCCGGCGCGTGTGGGGCAGGGAGGTCACGCGCGACGGCGCGGACGTGGCGGGCATCGCGCACCTGATCGTGGCCACAACCGTTCTGGGCTACGCCGCCATGAGCCTGAAAGCGATGGCCGTGGGCAAGGAACCGCGCGACCCGGCCGACTGGCGCACCGTGCTGGCTGCCATGCAGCAGGGCGGCGGGGCAGGGATCTATGGTGATTTCCTGTTCGGGGAACAGAGCCGCATGGGCAACTCATTCCTCGAAACGCTGGCAGGCCCGACCTTCTCGGACGCCAGCAGCCTGTTCAAGATGTTCGCCAACAGCCGCGACATGGCGCTGGGCAGCGCCGATGCGCCCAAGGGCAAGACGTTCGAGATGAACCTGTTGCAGGAAGCCCGACGGGAACTGCCGTTCGGCAACCTGTTCTACACCCGCGCCGCCCTTGATTATCTGGTGTTCTACCGCCTTCAGGAAATGATGAACCCCGGATACCTCAGGCGCTACCAACAGGGCATCCAGCAGAACCAGGGCCAGAAGTTCTGGCTGTCGCCTAGCTGGAGCCCGTATCAGGCAATGGCGGGTCAGTAAGCCTATTGTACAGATACCCTACTGTGCGGTAGAGTAATCACGTGGAGGACATTATGGATAAACTGGTTGTCGAAATGGACCCCGATGTCAAAGCTGTCTGTGACTTCATGGGAAGCAATATTGAGTCCGGGAAACTGGTTATAGTGGCACGCGCTGTTGCTGATCTCGCCCCGGTCATGTGGCGGCATTTTCCGAATGCCGGGTTTTATGATCCGCCCCTATCCGTCAGACGGATCATTGATTATTCTAAGGAGAACCCTTCTCAATCGCCGCAGCCACAAGCTGCCATCTGATAAGGCCATCCCGCAGTGCGTGCTGATGGTGGTTCTGCGGTGGTAAAGCGTGACCTTTTGCCAGACCAATTTCGTGTCCGCACCCTGTGCATCGGTAAATACCGGCATCCGGGGCTTTATGTCCAGGTGCATGTGCGGTGGTGATATCAAAATTTCTATGCGGGCTCTGTATAAAATGGTGCATAAATTTATAAAATGGCATCTTATATCTCCAATGATGGAGATTAATCCTTCATTACCGGCAGGATTCGGGTCAACGCACCTCATCGTTGATCAAAAAGGGAAACCGGGCCAATGGCCCGATGGGCGTTGCTGATCATCGGGTAACTGACCGTTGCTGCAGCCAGTATTGCTAGCGCCAGAAAGACGGTTTTCTTGATCATGCTTACCTCCCTTCAGATGAGAGGGAGTGTTAACTGGCGCACGTATCGAGTGCGTGTCAGGGAAATATCATTTTGTATCAGGGGAATAAGGAAATTTTTAAGGGGAGGGTGACGCACCGACAGGGCCTCCCGGGAACCCTGCATGGCGATCCGGCCCGAAAACTGTCCTACGGCTGGAAGAATTACACCGTATCACGGCGCGTCATGATGAGGATGGCATCATTGGTTGTGCAGGAAAAGGGGGATGTGGCTACTCCGCTGCCCCATCCAACTCCCGCCGACTTAATGTCATCCTTGCCATCGTTTATCTCTGCCTTAGCCAGAGACTGGGGAGTGCGGCTTCCTATCAATCTTGCTACAGGTCTCAAGATAGTCATCAACGGCATCATGAAAGGCTTCCTGCAGTTCCTCGATCGTCTCTGCCTCGAAGGTGACGATATCATTGATACCAGCAAGTCGGCCCGCAAATACGCCGTCGTTCAACTCAAACCTAACGTGGGCATGCAGGTTTTTATAAGGCGCGAGGGTCATGTCCACAGGATCGTCCGGATCAATGGGATAATGCTTGGCCTCATACGCGGCCACAAGATCTGCCATGGCTTCCAGTCGGTTACCATCCGGGCTGCCGCGTTCTGGGTTGAGGACCATCAACCGATCAACCTCAGCAATGGCGGCATCCAGATCGTCATCGTTCCTGATCGGCTTGATATCCATCATTTCCCCGGTTTTCAGTTACGCATTGAGAATCAACCGGGCGATGCAGTCCGACCGTTTCTCCCCTGCAGTGCCGGCCTGCGCGTCCAGGCGCAGCAGAACCCGGCGGGGCAGCGTAACACTGATATGTTCAGGCGTTTCATCAAGTAGAGCCGGATCAACCTGCGCAAAAGCCCATACCCATTCAGGCCCTGACCACTCCGGGTTGTTCATCAGGACATCAAGGGGCGATGGGGCAGGGATACTCTCCCCGTCATCGAGGGCACACTCAATCCACAGGGTTATGGCTTCAGGCGCATTGTTCATGGCCTCTTCAAAGGTGTCGCCCGCCGAAAAACAGCCCGGAAGGTCCGGTACGATCACGCCATACGCTGTTGTCTCAGACCCACGTTCAATTACGATTGGATAACGCATGTGTCCCTTGTGGCAGGTTACAGCGGTCTTTCCAACTGCTCCCGCGCCAGCACCTGGAAATGCGCCTGCTCGGCGGGCGTTGCGTAATCTTCGGATACCGGCGTGTCCGATCCAGACCGACGCTCCGCAAAAGCGATCTGCCCATTCCACTGCTTATGCGGGTGGTGCAGCTTGAAGAGCTTTTCTGCCAGACGTTCTACGTCTCCGAGTGTGTTGGGCATGGCCAGCTCCTGACAGCGATTTTATTTTGATCGATGGTAGAAAACATAAAAGCATCTAAACCAAAAAGGCCCCGCCTCGGGAGGCAGGGCCGTCAATGATCTAGCTTGGAATCGCCATCACATCCGCCACCCGAAAGTGAACTGGAGGCGCATACTGAATATCAGTTTCAGTACCGCGAGCAGATGGAATGTAGGTCACTTCAAGGAAGGGATCAAGTAGGCTAAGTCGAGCGAAACCAAAATGGCCTCGCGGATGATTTTCATCTGTACGATAGGCATTCGTATTTGAACGTATTTTCGGCGGCCAGTTGTGGGGCAGCGGCCAGCATAGGGTAGGTTAAAACGCTCATAACTAACAACACTCATCATATCCGCCTTGGCCCACTTGAATCTGCCCAGGGAATGGATCAGGAGGACTCTGCCCAAATATCTATTTTCACTTGATAGGCTACCCCAGAGCATGCAGGTGTAGTGCTCAATGGTACAACAGAACAAAGTCTGTCACGTTTCGGCAGCCTTGAGTTGATCACGACCACCAACCGCTCTTTAACCATTTCCGGCGGGACAAAGCCGGTATCATAATTGCATCGGAGAATATCTCCGACCCTCGGCGGAAAATTTAACGGCATAGCTCGCTTAAATCAATCATATGGCTTTTCCCTTTACCACTCCCACATTACGGAACCAAATTTATACGATCAAAGGAGCCAGTGTTGATCACATAGGAAACGGAACGGCTTGTGATGTAGAAGGCAATACGCCTCCCTCAAGGGCACTCTTTCCCATGTGGCATCTTATACCCTAGAACCTGCTCGGTGCCGCCGTCCATAATATCTCTGAACGGAATAGTCAGGTCGTCACTCACACCAGCATACAAAAAAATGCGATTAAACGGGGTTATCCCATTTTCATCTTCCCCGTAAAATTTCACCCATCCTCTCCCATGCCGAGCATGGGCGATATACATCTGGTCAGATGAAGAATTGGATCGCGTGTCCTGAACCAAAAACAGGCATGCTCTGTTCGGAGCGTCTTTGGGTTCTATCGCAACAAAGCGATATTCTTTGCCGCGTTGGCCAGTCAGGATCTGTTCTTGCATGATGGCCCCTTTTCGCGTCCGGAATAGTATCGTGCCTCGGGCGGCTATTTATATCCGCCTCACTTCTTTTCATCTGCCGAATCAGAATTTTGATTGGCATGATGAGTCGCATAGGATGCAGTCCGGGACATCGCGCCAAATCGGGCTGTATGAACAGACTGGGGCTCAATGCCCTGTCGCGCAGTGATGCTGTCAGGCGTAGCAGGCTGATGCGGCTTGTGGGCACAAGCCGTGAGGATTACGACTGCGGCAAGTATGGTGATCTTTTTCATTTCATATCCTTGGGAATGTTCGATCGGGCGGCTTTTTGCTGTCAGCCCTTGTCGGGCTTAATCTCTTTCTCAAGCATCATCGAAAGGATTCGGTAAGTTCTGCTCCCGAATCATTTCTATTTTGATCTGTTCTCGTACCCGCGCAATACGTCTTTGCAGTTGGCCGATACGCGTTGCAGCGAGTTCAGCAGCATCCCTAGCGCCTTCGATGCTGTTAAAATCTTCGGCGTAATCTGTCGCTTCTATGAGCATGCCTTGCTCTACCCGGAGAGACGCCTCAAGCGTTTCAAGATCTTGCCGGAGCTTATACAGGCCAGTAAGTACTAATTTTCTCGGCTTTTCTGACTCAGAAGCGTCAGGGCCAAAGTCATCATAAAATCCGCCGTCGAACGTCCATGATAGCCGCTGAATAATTTCAGCGGTCATTGATCGTCCATATTTGTCTGCTGCATCATGGACCCGTTTCTTCAGGTCTTCTGGAATACGCAGACGGAAATGAAGATCTTCTCGTGCCATGCCACACATGATGCCACACATTTCTCTTGACCGATATGCCACACGTTAGCTATCGGTGTGTCTGCCACACGGAATGACACACTTGTGCGGCATAAGAAAAAGAGGAAGATAATGGCCGCAAGGGGAGATCCTATAATCAGGGTCCGATTAGCAAATTGGATAAATGAGTGGATGCGGCATGACGCAAAAAGCAATCGCCGTTCCATGACTGGTCAGATCGAATACTGCCTTGAGCAGTATATTCACCATTTCCAAAAAACAGAAAAGGCACCGGACCCCGCCCTGGAAAGCAAGTCCGATGCCCCTCACGTTGAATAAGGAACCCAACGAATGATTACTCTTAGCACGTCGACCATAACAGTTTCCACAGGAAACGCACTCACCATGTCGAGCCGCGAGATCGCGGAACTGACGGCCAAGCAACATGCTCACGTTATGCGTGACATTCGCGCTATGCTGGAACAGGTCGGAGAGGGTCGATCCAAGTTTGGATCGACCTATCTAGATGCTCAAGGCAAGGAGCGTGAGTGCTACAACCTCCCGCAGGATCTGACCTACAACCTCGTCCTCGGCTACCGCGCCGACCTGCGCCTGAAGGTGGTCCGCCGATGGATGGAACTGGAAGCCCAGCAGGCCCCGGCACTCCCCAAGACCTACGCCGAAGCCCTTCTCGAAGCCGGTCGCCTGGCACAGGAGCGTGACAAGCTAGTCGAGGAAAAGAGGGCACTGGAACCCAAAGTGGCGGCCCTCGATAAACTGGCATCACTCGAAGGCGTCCATAACCTGCGTTCCGCAGCCCAGCAGTGCGGGTGGCCGGAGCGGAAGTTCGTCAACCGGCTGATCGAACTCGGCTGGCTCTATACCCACAGCGTCACGGGTCGCAAGTGCGCCTATGCCGACAAGATCAAGGCCGGGCTGATGGAGTCCAAGAACGTCGAGGTCAGGCGTACCGGCTATGTCGAAGGTGTGGGCCAGCCGATGATTACACAGAAGGGGCTGGCGAAGATCAGGACGATTATCGGTGATGCGCCGGACGATGACACCACGCTGGCGGCCGGACTGGCCCAGAAGGCAACCCCGCGCCCTTTCGCGCACCGCTCGGGAGCGACACCGACATGAAGCAGGATATTGCACAGGCTGAAGACTTCCAGCCGCAAAAGCCCGACTTCTTTGAAGATGCGCAGCCCCTGACTTCTACCGAGGTCGCGGGTGAACTGGGCAAGGCGCTGGCCGTCTGCACCCGCATCTACCACCACCCGGACAAGGCCAATACCGACAACTGCGAGCGCAGCCTGCGGTCTGCCGCGCACGGCATCATGCAGATGTGGAATGACGTGCAGCGGATCAAGCAGGAACAAACCCGACAGTTAGGCCGGTAGGTGGAATGTTCCCTTCCTTGCCTGTGCGGGGAGGGGACGCGACCGGACTGTTACGCCGCGACAAGAGACCGCACATGCAGGTCCGCCTCATGGGTGCGGGCCTGCGCCATGTCCCATGCCACCTGCATGCGCATCAGGGTATCGGCCTTTACGCCAAATGCCTTTTCAAACCGGATCGCCATATCGGCGGACAGGTGGGCGCGACCGTTCAGCAGGGCGCTCAGCGCCTGCCGTGATACCCCGAAGTGTTCGGCCAGCTCCTTGATCTTCAGGCCGTGGGGCTCAACCAGTTCAGTTCTGATCCAGTCCCCAACGTTTACGGCGAGGGACGGGTGCATCTTAAGCGCCATGATAGTCCTCCATATCCATATCTTCCAGTGCGCCCTGGTCATTGACCCGGAAGGTCAGCCGCCAGTTGCGCGTTATGGTCATGGACCATGTGCCGGCCCGATCTCCTGACAGGGCATGCAGGCCGTAATTGGGTGGAACCGAAAGTTCATCCAGCGAAGCCGCAGCATCGATAAAAGCCAGCATCTTGCGCAGGCGGGCAGTATCTCCCACGATTCCCTTCGGGTTTCCTGTCTCGAAAAACCGGTGCAATCCCTTGTGTCTGATGCTTTCGATTTCCATCGAGAGTAAAGTATTGCTTTACGCTTAATGTGTCAAGTTATGCTTTACGTCGGTGCCGAGAGATCACGGTATGTGAGGGATAAAAACGCCTGCCATCCCACACCGTACTAACAAACCACCCATACCCCGAAAACCTGACCATTCAGTTTTCGGGGACGGCATGCGCTTCTCTCACCTTCTGGCAGCCGCCAGCCTTCTTGTCACGGTGCAGGCGCATGCAGCACCCACGTCCCCCATGGACCATGGCCTGTTTGACTTCGGCGCACAGACGCCGGGGTCCCAGGGCATAGGCGTCCCGCTTTCCACCACATATGCAGCACTTCCCGCATCGGGGCAGACTGGCATTCCTTCCTTCTGCTCTGACTGCAGGATCGGCAGCGGAAGCGCTGGCGTGCTGGTGCTGTGGAACGGCAGCGCGTGGACGGGCGTGTCCGGTGAGGCGGTATCTCACTGATGACCGATCCCCGTTATGCCACGGTCGAGGAAGTCGCCGTGGTGCGTGAACGTGTCGCCCGCGTCGAAGGCGTGCAGGACAATCTGCGCGATGACATGAAGCACCAGAACGCGCTTCTGATGCAGGCGGTCAACGATAATGCCGCCGAGACCCGCCGTGAAATGAACGACCGTTTCAGCGCCCTGCAGGAAAAGCAGGACAATCGCGATAACGACCTGTCCTCCCGGCTGGGACGCATCGAGGAACGGGAAGCGGCCCGCGACAAGCGGATGATGTTCTGGGCTGTCCTGATTACCGGGCTGCTGGGCTGGGGCCAGATCGGAGACGCCGCATGGCGCGCCGTCTGCCACATCTGGCACGGGGTGTTCGGCTGATGCTGGACGCCACCGCCATAGACACCGCAGCCCGCACCGCATGGGGCGAGGCGAGGGGGGAAGGGCTGTGCGGCATGCAGGCGGTCCTGAACGTAATCGGCAACCGGGCGGCGCACCCCGGCTGGTGGGGCCGCGACATCACATCCGTCTGCCGCGCGCCGTGGCAGTTCTCCTGCTGGAATGCGGATGATCCCAACGCCGGGAAGATAGCCAGCCTGAACCAGTCCGACCCGCAATACCGGACGGCTCACGAACTGGCCCTGCAACTGGTGGCCGGAACGCTGGTGGATCTGACGGACGGCGCGGACAGCTACTACCGGCACGGCAGCCCGGTCCCGATGTGGGCGCTGCCCCGGTTTTTCATCAAGACAATCGGCCATCACGATTTCTACCGGATTGGCCTGCATGGAGATGGTGCATGAACACCACTGCAAAACTGGGCGGTCTCGGGGCCGTCATCGCGCTGCTGCTGACCGAGGTTCCGGAGCAGTATGCCTTTTATGTCGCCCTGTTCATCATCGCCTGTGGCGTAGTCACCGCGATGGTGCCGCCGCCGCACGCAGGCAGCCGGTGGGCGGTGGCCTGGCAGGCCATCACCACCATCGGCCTGAACATCGGCTGGGCGGAAAACCACTTCAAACCGGGGCAATCGGGCGTGCGCGTGCCGGTGGCGGACAAGCCTGCCGCCAAGCAGGCCGTGGCTTCGGCCGGTATCCCGGTCCTGAACAAAAAGGGCAGGCCGGAGCAGGCGACCAATGGGAACGCCTAACCCCATCAGGCGCAGCCGACCTTTCGATCCCGGCAAATACCCGACGCGCCTTGATGCGCAGCGCATGATCGAAACAAGCGCAGCCGGAGTTGATGGCGCAGGAAACCTGACCATCACCATCGGGGCCGCGCCCGCGTCCGACAGTGCGCCCGGGGTGCCCGGCACCATCATTTTCGCATCCGGCGGCATCTACGTCTGCACGGCAGAGAACACGTGGTCCGCCTACACGCCAGCCGTGATCTGGCCATAAGGAACCGACATGATCAAACGATCCCGCCTGGCGGCCTGCGCCGCCGTCCTCTCGCTGGCCACCCTCGGGGCCTGTGCATCCGACAGGCAGGTGAACCTGCAGAAGGCTGCATACGATACCATGAGCGCCTACCACGTGGCCGCCACTGGTGCCGAAGCCTATCTGGCCAGCGGCAATGTGAACGCCACGGTCAAGGCCGAGATCAAGACGGCATCCGCCGCCGCCATGACCCCGCTGACCGCGCTGGATAACGCCATCACCGCGGGAGACAGCCTGACCACCACCACCGTTTCCACTGCCGAAAGCGCGCTGGCCGGACTGCAATCCGCGCTGGCCGACGCGCAGGCGACCACGACCACGGGGAGCAACTGATATGGATACAGCGGAAATCAGCGCCATCGTAAGCGGCGCCACCACCGTCATCGGCCTGATCGAGAAATACGGGCCCGAAGCATGGACCACCATCGTGCAGGCGGTCGAGCAGACCAAGAGCAGCACCGGCCCGACCGCAGCCGACATCGAAGCGATCTACGCCAAGTGCAAGGCCGATAACGCGGCCATTCAGGCGTCGTGAACTTCTATTCCGGATTGGCCCTCGGCTTCGTGCTGGGGGCGGCCTGCGCGGTGAGCTATCTGCTCATCGCGTTCGCGCGCGACTGCTGGCGGCAGGGACGGATGGAATGATCTGGGCGGCTCTTGGCATCATCGTGGTACAGTCCGCGCTGGCGTGGGTGATCTATTTTGTGGAGCGTTGGGACCACCAGCGTTACGTGCGCGATAATCTTGGGCCTTCCGCACCGTGATCTGGTGGAGGCCGCATAGGATCTTCTTTTGAGGAAAGAGAATCAGAAAGAGAGCATAATGAAGCATTGGTCTGATTGTGCAGTCTACAACGGACCGGCATTTGAACCGGGCCGTTGCAACTGTGGTGGATTTACAATTGCGCGTAGATTACGCGCATGGCTGTATCACCACGTTTATACCCAGGCTGGGGAATGGGGAATGTTTCACCTGTCGGTTGTGCAGTATTTATTTCGTCTACGCTGAACAGCTTCCAGCCCGTTGGTATGCCAGAACGGCTACCACCTGAGACCTGCCAAGCGCGCAACAATTCATTGCCGTTACGACATCTGCCGAAGGTATGCGGTTCAATTATACGATCTGACCCATGATATCGAACATATAGCCGCTGCTGGGAGCGGATTGCCTGCTCATATAGCGAAGCATTGCTGAAGTTGGTCAATTTGTAACCTACAGTTTTAATGTAAGCCGCCTTGACCCTGCATCTTGTACGGGCCATATGGCCCATGCTACACAAGAGAGCATTCCGCAGGCGGCCAATTCGCTTGCGGAGCAGAGAGGGGCAGGACCACGAATCCTAGCCCCTTTCTTTTTGTCTGAAATCTGGATAGCCGTACCTTCAAAATATTGGAAGAGAAAAGCACAATATGTAGTGTGCATTAAAGCTCTTATGCACAAGATAAACACATAATGTGTGTCAGGTGAAAAAACGGCAGGAACCCGTTCAGGCCTTGCCATTCGCCTCCCTTACAAAACAGCACCAGTAATTCACGATCTGATTGATAAGTGAATCTTACCGCTCAACAAGCTCCAACGCATCCTGAACAAGCCGGTTCAGGCTCACGCCACGGGCGGCCGCAATCTCAGCGGCACGGGCATGAACATCTGGAGACAGGCGGACCTGAAACTTGCCGGAGTAGCGTTTGGTAGGGGCGATCCCCTTTTCCTCGCACATTTCCAGAAACACGCGGAGCGAGGTCTCGCCTTCCCTGCGCAGCCCTTCCACACTGTCTGCGTAGAAGTCCGCCCCGCCATTCAGGCCAAGGAACTCGCCCCGGAACATACCAATTTCCGGATCAAACTGGATGACGGCCCGGTGGCCGCCAATCTCCATCACGTTGTTCATGGCATCACTCCGTTCTGCTCCAGCCATTTCCGCACCGATGCCACAGCACCCTTGTCCGTATCCGGCTTGGGGTGGGGGCGGTGAAAGACCCTGATTTCCCCGAACAGGACCACGCCAATGCGTGATCCTTCCCGCGACACTTCGGCGCCCAGTGAGATGAACAGGGCTTCAATGTCGCCCCACGGCACGTTGCCCGAGACAGGCCGCCTGAAGATCAGTTCGAGGGTCCGGCGGTGCTTGGCTTTCATAAATGGATGATACTGAAATATGGTATCATATTCAAAGAAAAACCATACCGGGTGATCTCCGGCGATCACCCGCGATCTGGCAGGTGATCCGCGTCGATGGCTGTGCCGGTTTTTGTGCCGACCTGATGTTCGGGCAGGCAGGAGCAGGGCGTTACATGCGGAACATGAACGCACGTCATCACATTGATAATAAACGATTTTAGAAATTTATCGGAGAGTGGCGGAGATTTTCAAGACCGCCGCCGTCTAGATGTTACCGCGCACAAAAAATGCTGCATTTTGTATGGTTACAGTATCGTCTTTTTTTGCTGGCAGCGGCTCCTGCCCCCCGTTCATGCGCTGTTGAAGCGGGTTATGGTGCCATATAGGTTCGTTTCCTGCATCGCGGCAAGTTTATACGTTCTGGTCAATTCCCGGGTGAGGGGTAAGGTACATAGGATTGTATTTCTGATTTGACGGATTTGGGTCAGCTATAAAGACTGATGTCATACAGAACTCATGGGAATTGATCCGTTGCGCCGCTGTTTCGCACCCGGATCGGATCGCCTGTCGGTAATGCATATGTGGAAAAGAAGAAGAAATTCTAAATAGTCACGTACATAATTATTTGTAATTGTGGCCGTCGGATGGATGGCTGTTCTGGACAGGTTGGTATGCATCCCGGTCCTTAAGGTCTCCGGGCTGCTGATTTCCTGTTATGCGTCACGCCAGAACAGGCGCGAGGGATGGCGGGTCTGCACGATACTCGATATAAACCGTCTTCATGTCATGGGGCAGGTTGAAGCTGGTTGTTGCGCCTGCATACCTCATGCAGGGCAACATAAGGGCAGCCTCAGTCCGTATACAGGGAAGTCAGAACTTCAGATCGAATTTTCCACGAATACCACTATCGGTGGAACGTTCACCATACTGACCGATATAGGACACGCCAATATTGACCCGGTTGGTCATTCTTGCCTTCAGACCAGCGTCCAGCACGGCGGTATTTTCCGACAGGTGAACGCCTGCCACATCAAACGCCGGGCCATCGCCACGTGCGAAATATTCCTGTGTCGCTGGTGTCAGGTGCCCAAAGGTGTGGCGGTAAGCCAGGCTGGCATTCGGCATTAGAAGCAGGGAACCCATTTGTATATTGGACGACATGCGTAAACCAAAAGTCGAATAGGTCGTACCCGTATCCATTCCCCGACCGACCAGCGCGGCTTTACCACCATGTTCATTGAAGCCATCTGTATGCAGGTTGACATAGGCAACATTTCCAAACGGTTCCAATGCCACATGCCCGACGTCGAAGCGGTAGCCAAGGTCACCAAAACCCTGGGCGGTGCCCCCCAGATAGCTGCTGTTTTCACGCCCTGAATAACCCGCGAACATGACCTGACGGTTGATGCCCAGCATATCCCATGAATATGTTGCGCCCAGTCGCAGGGCCAGACGTCCCCAATGCGTCCCGGCATAGCCGCCAACCGACACATTGTTGCTGTGGCCTGAAGATGAGCGACTGCCGACATCAAAGCCGGAGTGGCCATAACTGACCAGCCCACCAATGCGCCATGTGCTAAATACGGACGTATCCGCCCCCAGCACGAAGCCGCCGACACTGTGGTGCATGGAACCGGCATTGTCATCGCCCGCATTATGGCCCCAGCCACCATAGGCTTCACCCCACATTGCCGCACCTTCGGACTGGCAGGTGCCATCGGTGCGGCGGCCTTTCATGGTCGCGGTGGACTGGGTGCCCGCACCGGGATCGCATGCAGCCCCGCGCAGGCGGTCAATCGCGGCATTGCGCACATAAAAACTGTCCTGGATCAGTTCCGTGCGGGCGGACGCATGGATTTCACCAGATGTCGCATTGAATGCCTGCCGGGCCTGAGCACTGTTTCCGACAAGGCCGACATCATCCTTCATCGCGCCCGCTGTCATGCTGTCCAGAGCATGTGCCACGGCACTTTCGTTACGGGTGTGGGCAACATCGGCAAAGGAACGGACCTGCTCCAGGCGCAGATATACGTCGTTTGCGTCCGAACCTTCTGTCACGACATCGAAAGCGGATATCTGCGTATTGCCAACCAGTGTGGTATAAGTCCCGCTCAGTCCCTGTGACGCGGTCAGGACCCGGTATATCCCGGCTTCATCTGATTTGCGGAAACCATTGGCTATGCCCGCAGTGGATGCCATGACCAACTGCGTGTTCGATCCGATCTGTGCCTGTCCGCTTACGGATACATGCCCGCCATTCACGATATAGGACGACCCGGCCTGCTGCTGCAGGTTGCCATTTACCTTGAGGGTGCCTGCCTTGGCGGGGGTACCTGCCATCAGGGTGGCGTTGTCCTTAACTATTACGCTTCCGACCGTGCCATTACCATCCAGCATTGTGTTCGACTGGGCCGTTACCGTGGAAGAGGCGATGGAGCCATCAACCGTCAGGGTGCCTGCCTGAATATCGGTAGCGCCGGTAAAGGAACTGCCATTATTGGCCGTCAGGACCAGATCGCCGCTGCCTGATTTGATAATGTCGCCATTGCCTATAATGTGGTTGTCCATATTATAGGTTGAATCAACACTGAAATTTATATTTCCATAATTTTCTATATCACCAATAATCCGGGATCCGCTTGCCATGTAAATGGACGTATTGTAATCGGAAAAGTTCAGGATGGCATCGGTCCCGCCGGATATGGTTCCGTAATTATATAATGATGTGGTCGATGGCCCAATAATCCAGCTTGCCAGGGCGGCATATCCACTCGTTATGGCACCATAATTATATATGGAAGTTTGACCGCTGACACCGACCCCAATATTGTCTCCGTGGACTGTGCCATAGTTATGGAAAGTAAATGGACTGTCAGAGCAGCACATGGTTATCCCACTCTGGACGGACGTGATCAGTGCGCCTTTTTCATTAATGACCGTGCCGCCTCCGGTTAAGGCGAGGCCTTCGGATATGTTTGTCTGGTTTTGTGCATCTACGCCGGAAGCGCCTTCAGCACGGATGGTGCCCCAGTTGTCAATATACGCAGCACCATCAATATCGACCCCATCGCCATCTCCGGTACCGGATCCATTATAGCCGCCTATGATCGTGCCATAATTTACGACCTTGCCGGTGCCATCCGACCCGACGCCTGACCCGTTCCGCCCAATGATCGTAGCGCCCGCAGCATTATAGACATCGACATAGCCACCTGTCGTGATGCCATGGCGTTCACCGGAAATCAGGCCGCCACTCTGATTGATGACCGTGCCGGTGGGGGCTTCCTGAAAATCAATCCCGTCATGCTTGTCCCCGACGGCCCCATCGGCATAGATGGTCCCGGAATTGACAACCGTGGCGTTTGTACCCGGGCGGATGCCATCATCATTATCCGCTTTTATGACGCCACTTGCGGTATTCGTGATGGTTGTTCTGTTGGACGTACCCGTAATGTCGTTCAGATCAATGGCCTGTCCATCAGTAGTGCTTTCAATGGTGCCGCTATTGGTAATGGATACCGTTCCCTTAGTGGCGCTTCCGGCATGGATTGCGTCATCGGAGGAGGTGATGCTCGCGCCCTGATCGACCGTGACAGACAGATTGTCTGGTTTTTTCAGGGAAATACCCTTGTCGTCATCCGCAACCACACTTTCTCCGGATGTTAAGGTAAAGTTGTCGTTTCCTGAAATCGTTGTCGCCATTGCCATGGTGGGAAGGGAGACAGGCGCAACCAACATAAAAAAAGCGTTTAATGAAGTATTGAAAAAGGTATTACTGTTTCCCACAATATATCTGCCTGAATATTTTATATAATTTCAGGTCAAGATTATGAAATTTTTGTTAAGAATAAAAGGCCGATATGGGGCGGAATATATTTCAAAATATGTTTATCTGCGGCATATGGCGCTGCCAGCGATCGTTTTACCTTTTTTTCAACCTATTACCTGTCAGAAAGAATTTTTTCCAGACGATCGTGACGGGTTGCAGGACCTGTTGCAGACAGTTTCTGGTAATGCTGCGGTGTTCCCATCTGGCGCGAATCCATACGATCTTACGGATTCCGGTTGATCGAAAAGGGAAGCTGGGCCAACGACCCGATGCGCATTGGTGATTGTCGGATAACTGACCACTGCGGCACCCGGTATGGCCAGCGCCAGAAAGACGATTTTCTTTATCATGTCTGTCTTCCTCCAGATGAGAGGAATTCTTAACTGTTATGCGTATCAGAATACGTGTCTGGAAAATATCATTTTGTATCAGGGGAATAAGGAAATTTTTAAGGGGCTGTTAAAAATGATACTTTGCTGAAAAGTAATAAAGGTTTTATGGGGGCCGCTTTTTCAAAAAGCTGGCGTCTGGTGAAGCTTCCTGAAAAAAGCTTCATCCAAAACGTCTTTGAAATTTACAGGAAATTTCAAAGTCAGGCCTGTTGCATGCAGTCTTCCGCATATGCCTTCAGGATTGCTTTGCGATGTAAAAGAACGTTCCTTGCATTCATGGGGTCTGTCCATCTCGCGCGCTACGATCCGGTTATGTTGAATGCAGGCAGCCCCTAACGCATCAGGTCGGACAGCGCATCCATCTTGTCGGCCACCATGGCGATGGTGGCGCGGATGTCAGCGGTCACCGTCTGTGCGTTGTCCACTGTTTCGGACAGACGTTCGAGGTCGGCGCGGATCTCGTGCACCAGAACCTTCCGTTCGGTTACGATGCCGTCTTCGTCTTCCATATGCCGTCTCCCGTGTTTTGATATGCCGGTGGCAAGGATGCGGATCTTTTTCCGGTTTTACAAATACAATATGCCCACGCTTTGTCAGGATTCCGTTGATACGGCATGTCGTGAAGGGCCCGCTACGGTTTTGCCTTCGACCCATCTTGCGATACATCCCGCCAGCAGGGGCGTGAACAGGGAGAACACAGGTTGAAGCAGCAGGCTGAACAGTGGATGTGGCGGATTGCAACCGGCCTTGTCGTCCCCATGCCGGTGCTGCTGCTGTATGCGCTGGCACCTGCTGAAATCGTGGTGACGGTGGTGGCGGTGCTGTTCGGGGCCCGTAGCATTGTAACCCGGCACGGGAACTGGTTGCGGCAGCCCTGGGTGATCGTGGCGGGATTGCTATGGGGACAGATCATCCTTTCCTCCATGGTCATGGGGGATGGTCATGGGCGCGCGCAGGCCGTGTGCTTCGGGCGATATTTCCTGTTCATCGCCGCCCTGCAGGTGTGGATACTGCCCGCTGCGCGCATACGTGCCGTGCTGGCGCGGGTGTATGGGAGCGTTGCCATATGGCTGGTTGCGGGATGCTGGCAGCAATACATATGGGGGTACAACATATGGGGTTACGGCCGGTGGGCGGATGGCGCGCTGCTGGGGCCGTTATGGGCGCCGCGCGCGGGATCAGGGCTGTTCATGACGGCGTTGCCGGGACTGTTTCCCGCCGCCATACGGCTGTCACAGCGTGAGGGCGCGCGGGGGCGGGTCATGGCGGCGGCCATGCTGCTGGGACTGGTGCTGACCATGGTGCTGGTGGCGCAGCGCATGCCGCTGTTCCTCATGCTGGGGGGAATGGGCATTGTCGGTGTGCTGGTGCCGCGCCTGCGGGGCGGGCTGGTGGCCGTGGGGCTGCTGGGGGCGGGTAGCGTGGCGCTGTCGCCGGTGCTGGCGCCGCAGGCGTATCACAAGCTGGTCGTGAACTTCATCGCGCACATGCATGCCTTTGCCGACAGCCCGTATGGCATGCTGTTCATCCGCGCGGGCGTGATGATCCAGCAGCACCCGTGGTTCGGGCTGGGGTTTGACGGGTTTCGCCATGCCTGTCCCGATCCGGTGTATTTTCACGGCCTGCCGTGGCTGGGCGTGGCGGAAGGGCCGCATGGCGGTGCGACCGGCTGCAACCTGCATCCGCACAACTATTACCTGCTGATGGGGACCATGGGGGGACTGCCTGCCATGGGACTGTTCATTGCACTGGTTGTCTGCCTGCTGGTGACCATATGGAAGGATGTCGTCCCCACACGCGACCCGCAGCGGCTGATGCTGGCGGTTGTCGTGACACTGGTTTTCTGGCCCGTGGCGTCCACCAGCTCATTACTGACACAGCCCACGGCGGGATGGCTGTGCATGATTGCGGGATGGGCGTTGGCGGCCTCCCCAGTTGCATCCCGGTTGCAATACGTGCATGGCGGGGACTAGCCCCGGCAGGCGTGGCGCATTACAGTGCCCGCCGTGGGATACACGGATGAACGGTGGCAGGGGCCAGTCTGCCGGCCTCCTTCCTCGTCCGTATTCAGTTAGGGGAGCCTGCGCTATCGTTTTCGCCTGTTGTTCCGAGGGCACGTGTCCGGGGCCATCCCGTGCGCGGGTTTTTGTACGTGTGATCACCCATGTCCACTTCTGAACGGGATGCACTCAAGCGCATTTTCGGCAATACCGGTTTCCTGATTGCCGGGCGGGCGACAAATGCGATCTGCAGTTTTGTCTATATCGCATGGGCGGTGCGGGCGCTGGGGCTGTCGCAGTTCGGTGTGCTGATGCTGGTCACGACGTTCGGGGCCGCCGTATCGCAGGCCACGCACCTGCTGTCGTGGCAGCCATTGCTGCATTACGGCACCGAACCGTTTACCAATGGCCGCCAGGCACAGTTTTCGCGTGTGCTGGCGTTCTGCATCCGTGCCGATTACATAAGCGGCGGCGTCGGGTGGCTGGTGGGCACGCTGGGGGTCGCACTGTTCGGTGCCTATATGGGGTGGCCCGCGGCTGACCAGGGGGCGGCCTTTGCCTATATGCTGACCATCGCATTCATGAACACCAGCTGGTCGGCCGGGGTGTTCCGGCTGTGCAATTCCTTCTGGCTGACCATGCTGACCGACCTGTCCGGCGCGCTGGTGCGCACCGTGGGGTCGGGCATCGGGTTCATGTATCACATGGGGCTGGATTACTATCTGCTGGTATGGAGCGTGACACAGCTGGTCATGTTCATAAGCAGCACCATGCTGGGGTGGCTGCAACTGCGCCATACGGGCGCCACGCAGCGTTTCAGCCTGTTTGCCCCGCTGAAGGCGGGTGATGCACCGGGCATATGGCGCTTTACCCTGTCCACCAGTTGCAACCATCTGCTGGGGTCGGTTTTCAACCAGTTCGGCACGTTGCTGGTGGGAGGGATTCTTGGCCCGGCCGATGCGGCGGTCTATCGCGTCTCCCGCCAGATTGGCGAAGGGATCGCCAAGCCGGCACAGCTTATGATGCCCGCGCTGTACCCCGAATTCATCCGCCTGCGTGAAGAACAGGACTGGTATGGCATCAAACGCGTGACGATCAAGCTGTTCCTGATGATCGGCGGGTTTTCCATCCTGCTGATGGGGGTGGCGATGGCGGTGGGCAATATCCTGCTGACATGGATGCTGCATGTCCACTGGCATGGTGGGCGTTCGCTGATCATGCTTATGCTGGGAAGTGCGATACTGGGGCTTGGGGTCGTGCCGCTGGAGCCGCTGCTGACCGTGATCGGGCAGGTGTCGCAGGTGCTGAAAGGGCGGATCATCGTCACCCTGACCTACCTGCCGCTGGTCTATGGCATGACCATGGCGTGGCATCTGGAAGGGGCGGCGGCAGCAGCCGTCGTGGCGGGTCTTATCATGCTGGGTGTCTGCCTGCGTCCGGTCGTGGCATGGTTCCGCCGTATGGCGCCGGGACGCAGGCCGGCAGGAGCGGCGGCAGGAGATGCGTCCCCGGCTACCGTGCCGCCGGTGCCTGAAAAGGGAACATAGCCCCTGTAAATTTAAAGAGGTTTTCGGTGAAGCTTTTTTCAAAAAGCTTCAGGGAACGCCGCCTTTTTCTAAAAAAGGCGGCGTCTGGAAACGTTCTGTTTTTTTATCTGGTCAGAAGTTGGCGGTCAGGCTGACATTGAATGATCGGCCCATGCCCGGCAGCGCACGTAGCACGCCGGTTGCCGCGTTATCGGCCAGCGACCATCCACCCAGCGGCAGTTCGTATTTCTGGTTCAGCACGTTGTCGATGCTGGCATCCAGCGTCATGTAGCGCCAGTGGTACTGTCCCCCCAGTCCCAGCAGGGCATAGCCGGGCGTGCGGGGTTCGTTGCGGACCCAGTCCACGCTGTCCTTGGCCTTCACGAAGGTCATTTCCACCCGGCCGCTCCAGTTCTTCCACCGTTCGTTCAGCGATACGCTGCCATTGGTCGGCATCTGATGGTACAGCCCCGCGCCATTGGTCAGGTCCTGCCCGCGCACCCAGTTGATGTTGGCCACGATTTCCCCACGACCAAAACGGGTGTTCTGCCACAGGCGGTAATTGCCCGAACCGTTTATGCCGTAGCTCTGGGCATTATGGTTGACGAATCCCAGCGTGTAGAACTGCCCGGCCGATGCCAGGCGCTGTGCGTTCACGTAATTGTGGGTATAGGTGTAGTAAGGCTGGACTTTCAGGTCCCACCTGTCGCCGTTCGGGTCATGCCAGTCGGCGGTGATGGAGGCGGTATTGGCGACTTCAGGCTTCAGGTCGGGATTGCCGACATAGCCGTTGCCGTCACCAAACCAGTTGATCATGCTGGTGACCATGGCCGACCGCCCCCAGGCATAGCGTTCGTACAGGTTGGGCGAGCGGGTCTTGCGCGCATAGCCGCCTTCGATCGTAAGGTCACGGCGGGGCTTCCAGCGGACCATGGCCGTGACATCAAAGTTCACGTCCGTCCGGCCCCGGTCGGTGGCATTGAACGCATTGGCCGCGTTGATATTGGCCATGTTCATCATGTTCATGGTTGATGAGTAGCCGGATACCGGCCCCGTATTCATCATGACCAGGTCATTGCGGAAGCCCAGCAGTGTGGTCACGCGCGGAGTCCATGCCGCTTCCCATTCCACAAAATGGCCCAGCCGGTCGCGATGGCCGTCATTGATGCTGTGATAGGTGCCTGGTCCCATCATCATGCTGCCGGCAACAGGCGGCCACCAGTCATTCAGCCCGGAATGGTCGAACGAACTGCCCAGCCGCAGGGTCTGCCCTTCTGCCAGCGGTATCGTGGCCTTGATGCTGTAGCCTGCCATGCGGGCGTTGGTGTTCATGGGCATGTGGGTGGTCTTGTCGCGGTCGGGCAGGAAGTCCATGGCATGGTCCTCGCGCTGCCAGTAGCCGCGCGCCTCCAGTTCGCCCCAGTCAAAGGTGCCGACATACTTGCCGTTCACGAAGGTGGAGCGGTTGTTGGTCATGTCCATGTACTGGTTGGCGAACCCTTCATGCGGGGTGTCCTGCTGCCCGAATGTCAGGGTGAACAGGTGGTTGTCCTTGTGCATGCCAAAGGTCACGGCATGGTTGTAGGTCAGGTAGCTGGTGGAGCGGACCACGCCCGCATCCCCTCCGCCATTGTAATCGCCTGCCTGGCTGTAGGATGCGTTGTAGCGCAGGCTGAACATGTCATTGGCCACCGTCAGGCTGCCCGATGCGCCATAGCCGCCACCATTGCTGCGATAGGTGCCGGTGACATGCCCGGTGACCAGTATTTTGCCATGGCGCGCGAATTGCGGGTCCTTGCGTTCCACATCAATCGTGCCGCCGGTACTGTCGCCCCCCATGCTGACGGGGGTGATCCCGGCAATGGCGGTGGCCGTGTCCACGCTGTCGGGGTCGATGAAGGACAGGGCGGGATTCATGTGGTTGGGGCAGCCTGAGGCAATGCGCACGCCATCGACCACGGTCGCCACGCGGTCATCGGCCATGCCGTTGATGACCGGCAGGGACGCAAGCCCGCCTGCGGAATAGGTGCTGACGCCGGGCTGGTTGCGAAACAGGCTGGCGGTATCAGGGCTGCTCAGGCTGGCTGCCGTGCGGGACGCCTGCGATGGGGAACTGGCCGATAGCAGGCGGTCACCCATGGGGGTGTTCTCGGCCGTGTCCTCGATCGACAGGCCGGGTAGGGTTACGGTGGTTTCGGCCTGCGCCATGACGGGGTACAGGCCGACAGCCAGCATGTAGCCGCCAGCAGCCGCGGCAATGGGCGCGGCCGTTCTTTTTATGGAAGTCACTTTTCATGTCCTGAACAGGGAACGGGAATGCGCACACCCGGTCGGGCATGCGACAGCGCATGGGTTCAGGAAACGGAAGGTGGCCCCCGTGACGGCGGCAAGCCGAGTGGAGAGGATGGGGGCGCGCGGGGCTGTCGCGGCTCATGCCGGGCCTGCCGCCATGCCAGGGATGGCAGCGGCAGGAAGGGCAGGAGTGTCAGCGCAAGGGCGGGCAGGTGCAGAAGCGGGCACAGCGGGCAGCCTTCGGCATGGTCATGGCCCGGATGGGCCGCCATGTCGTGCGGACCGGCAGGCATGCCATCCATCATGGCATGATGATGGGCGGGCCTATGGACCGTGGTGGCCGTATGTCCCGGGGGCGCGATATCGATCCCCGTCAGCCGCATGATGGTGGTCCGGGGCAGTTCCCCCGGCATGCTGCGGCTTTCAATCAGCAACTGTCCCCACAGCCCCATGCACGCGCACAGCACCATGACCCAGCGGATCACAGGCATGTCATGCAGGAAGGGGTGGCGGGCATGGCCCATGATTGAACAGGCTCTTTGTGGTTGTAAGATAAGGCGGTAACAGATTTATGTTCTCGTGGGTGCGTTCCTGTTTGTCAAATGGAACGCAGGCCGCCGTACCGGCTACAATGGATGGAACCGTGCCGCAACAGCAAGACAGAACAGCAGCCCGGCTGCTTGTCCCCGACGGTGCACGGGCGCGTGGGCGCTGGGCGCGCATGGCGGCCGGGTGGGCGGTGCTGCTGGCGGTGCTGGGACACGGCGTGATCGGGGCATGGCTGCTGCCGGGGCACCAGGGCGTGCCTGCATCACCCAGCGAAAAAAATGCCATTCAGGTCTTTTTTGACCGGCCGGAGGTTGCAACGCCCCCCGGACCGGCTACGCCACAGCCACAGCCACAGCCACAGCCACAGCCACAGCCACAGCCACAGCCACAGCCACAGCCACAGCCACAGCCACAGCCACAGCCACAGCCACAGCCACAGCCACAGCCACAGCCACAGCCACAGCCACAGCCACAGCCACAGCCACAGCCACAGCCACAGCCACAGCCACAGCCTCAGTCCACACCCCGTGTGGGGGGCAAGCAGGAAATGCCAGTCATGCGGCATCCCCCCGTCAGCACGCCCGTATCACCGCCGCGGGCATCCGCCCACGCAACGGCCACGCATGCAGAATCTGTCGCGCCGCCTGCACCCCCGCCCGGGTCCCGGACCGATACCGTCCACGCCACGACGGCATCCGGGCATGCGCAACAGGCTGCAACGGCTGCACGGCCTGCCTCCGCATTGCATTGTACGCCACCCGCATGGCGTTATCCCCCCATGGCCCGGCATATGCATGAAGAAGGCAGCGCGCTGGTGGATCTGGTTATTGGCGGACAGGGACAGGTGGTGCAGGCGAACCTGCGCAGCAGTACCGGTTACGACGATCTGGACAGCACGGCCGTTGCCGCCGCGCGCAATGTTCATTGCACTTCTGATGGTGGCACGCTGGAAGGCACGCATCTTACGCTGCCGGTCGTATTCCACCTGAAGGGATAAGGGGACGTGGTACCCTGATTACCTGATGGGGGTAAGGGGGCTGGTACCGGCCCGCACGGCACCAGCCTGCGTGGCGACCAGCTGTTCCGCCCGTTCCATGACTGCCCGGGCCTGAGCCGTTATCGCATTCAGGTTATACGAAGACAGGACCTGCTGCCGGGCAGCGGCCCCCATCCGGGCGCACAGCGCGGGGTTGTCGTACAGCCGCAGCAGCAGGCTGGCGAGGCGTTCCGGCGTCGGAGGATCAAGGAACAGACCGGTTTCCCCATCCCTCACAACGTCCGCCATGGCACCCACGGGCGTGACGATGGATGGCACGCCCGCCTGCATCGCTTCATGCAGGGCGATGCACAGCCCTTCGAACAGCGATGGCTGCACATAGCCATGCAGCCCGGCGCAATATGCGAACGGGTCGGCCTGAAAGCCCGACAGTGTTATATTATCCAGCCCAAGTGCCGTGATCTGCTCCTGTAACTGCGGGGCGAGGGAGCCTTCGCCACCGATATCCAGGTGGATGCGGCAGTGCGGCGCATGATCACGCAGACAGGCCATGGTCTGGATCAGCAGCCCGTAATTTTTCTGGGCTTCCAGTCGGCCCAGCGTACCCAGGCGGAACACCCCGCGTCCGTTACCCGGTCCGGCCCATGGCGCGGCCTGTGGCATGTGGGCCTGTGCGGTGAACAGAGGCCATGTAATCACATCGCGTTCCGGCACATTCAGCTGTCGTGCCGTGCATTTTGCGACAAAGCGGGAATCCGCCACCCACAGATCCGTCAGTCTGTGCGTGGCATGCAGGATGCGTCGATTCCATGGACGAAGATAGGCATTGTGCTGCCAGCTTACCACGGGCCTGCGCAGCACGATGCCCGCCATCTGCCCATACAGGGTCGCGCGTGTCAGGGATGTCCAGATCAGGTCGGGTGCGTGACGACGCACGGCGGCAAGCGTCGTGCGCAAAGAGGCAAATTTTTCGGGATGTGGGGAGAGGATGTCATGGACAATCCCGGCGTCTTTCAGCCAGGCAACCGCATTGCCAGCCTTTCGCGCCAGAGCGAGGACATGGACATCGTGGCCGCGTGCGCGCATTTGCGCCACGATATCGGGCAGCGGACGTTCGGCGCCCCCGCCATTCAGGCTGTTGATGATATAGACAATACGCATGCAAATGATTTTGACACGCAAAAATAAAAAATTAATACAGTTTATAATCGCTGACACATTTTATGTCTCATTTGAAACAAAAAAACGCATATTTGTTACAAACAGATACTTTATTTTCTGTGGCACATATTCTGGTCTTTTTTATGACATGAACTGGAGATTCCGTTTCCTATGCTTTCCCTTCGCAAGGTATCCATTGCGGGTTTGGTCTGACCGGTCGGAGCATGATACCGCGCCAGAGCGCATGCGCCGTCGTGGCGTGATCCAATGGGCTGCATATAAAAACGCCCCCCATCATACGACAGGGGGCGCAATCCGGCAGGGCTGGATCAGGGGGTATGGACCAGTTTGCGGTTCAGGAATTCCTCAATGCCGAATTCCGAAAGTTCACGACCATAGCCGGAGTTCTTGATCCCGCCAAAGGGCAGGTCGGGTGCCGAGCCGGTAATGTTGTTGATGAACACCATGCCCGTATCAATCCGTGCCGCGACGCGACGGCCACGTTCCACATCGCTGGTCTGGATGGATCCACCCAGTCCGTATGGCGAATCATTGGCCATGGCAATGGCTTCGTCATCGCTGCCGACAGAATAGATGATGGCGACGGGGCCAAAGATTTCCTCATAGAAAATGGGGTTGTCCTTGGTGACGCTGGTCAGGATCGCGGCCTTCATGAAAAAGCCTTCGCGGTCGATCTTCTTGCCACCCGCAACCAGTTCCGCCCCGTGGGACACGGCCTTTTCCACCTGGGACACGGCCCGTTCCATGGCGGCCTGGCTGCTCATCGGGCCGTGGGTGACGCCCTGTTCCAGCGGGTCGCCGTACTGGAATTCATTCACTGCCACCTTCAGGCGCGACGTGAATTCATCGACCAGTGACTTGTGCACGATCATCCGCTTGGCTGCAGTGCAGACCTGACCGTTATTGGACATGCGCCCACGAATGGCCATGGGCACGGCCTTGTCCAGATCGGCATCATCCAGCACGATGAAGGCGTCGGACCCACCCAGTTCCATGGTGCTTTTCTTCAGCGCACGCCCGGCCTGTGACGCCACGGCGCTGCCGGCGCGTTCGCTGCCGGTCAGGGCGACACCACGCACTTCGGGGCGTTCGATCAGCTTTTCCGACTGGTCATTGGTAATGAACAGGTTGGTATACGCACCTTCGGGCGCGCCCGCTTCACGGAACAGCTCTTCAAACGCCACGGCGCATTGTGGCACGCTCGGCGCGTGCTTGACCATGACGACGTTGCCCGCCATCAGGTTCGGGGCCGCGACGCGGGCGAGCTGGTAATAGGGGAAGTTCCACGGTTCCACGCAATAGATGATGCCCAGCGGTTCGCTGGTGACGGTTGCATGGCCCTGCGACACCGGCAGTTCGCGCGGTGCAAGGAAGGTTTCGGCCTTTTCCGCGTAATAGGTGAGGATATCGGCCGAAAGTGCGATTTCCCCGATGGCTTCGGGCAGGATCTTGCCCATTTCCATGGAAATCAGGCGGGCATGCTTTTCCTTGTCCCGGCGCAGGATTTCCGCAGCCTTGAGCATGATCGCCTTGCGCTGTGCGATGGAACGGTGCCGCCAGTCGCTTTCCCAGAACTGGTGGGCGGTGGACAGTTTCGCCAGCATTGTCTTGTCGTCATGAAGGTCAAAGACCTTTTCCGTCTTTCCGGTGGCCGGATTGATGGTGCGATAGGGACTGGTCATGTCGTCAGTGTCCTTTGTGGCTGCTTCGTGGGTCATGTTTTCCATAACGGACGAAGGTTTGCGTTGTCTGAACGCACAAACGGGTTGCTAGGCTATGGGATGATCCCGGCTGGCGCGACCCGTCGCGGGAACGCTCTCCCCATCGTGACTATATCCATTGGTATATTGTCAATGCGTGCCAGGAACAGGGCAGGGGCACACTCACTGCGTGGTTTCCGGGCATGGCCAAGGAGGAAAAGCAGTGTGACGGATATGATGCCTGCGTCATCATCACGCGGGTTTGAACAATACGGGACGCTGGCCGGCGGTGCGGGATGCGCTGCCGGTCCGTTCATGTCCCATCACGGCCTCCGGGTCGGTTGTGCGGGGCAATGTCTGGTGTACGATGTGCCCCGTTTTCAGATATTGCAGGAGGTAGGGACCATGCACATTGACCTGACGGGCCGCACGGCCATTGTAACGGGATCAACCGGCGGCATCGGGATGGCCATTGCAAAGGGACTGGTCACCAGCGGGGCGCGGGTGGTGGTGAACGGGCGAAAGGCACCTGCGGTGGACAGGGCGGTGCGGGACCTGTCCGGCCTTGGCGCGGGAAAGGCCGAAGGGTTCACGGGCGATCTGGGCACGGCAGCGGGGTGTGCGGCGCTGGTGGCCGCGTACCCATCATGCGATATCCTGATCAACAATCTGGGGATTTTTGAACCGAAGGATTTTTTTGATACGCCAGACGCGGACTGGAGCCGGTTTTTCGAGGTCAACGTCATGTCCGGCGTGCGGCTGTCGCGTGCCTATCTGCCGGGCATGAAGGAACGGAACTGGGGGCGGATTGTCTTTGTGTCCTCGGAATCCGCGCTGAACATCCCGGTCGAAATGATCCATTATGGTTTCAGCAAGACAGCGCAGCTTTCGGTGGCGCGTGGACTGGCGGAACGGATGGCGGGAACAGGGGTTACGGTGAATTCCGTGCTGCCGGGGCCGACGCTGTCCGAAGGGCTGGCGGATATGCTGAAACCCGAACAGGAAAAGACCGGCAGGCCGCTGGAGGAAGTTGCGGCTGAATTCGTCATGACGCATCGGCCCACATCCATCATCCGCCGTGCGGCAACGGTGGAGGAAGTGGCGAACATGGTGGTTTATCTGTCGTCCCCACAGGCTTCCGCCACTACCGGGGCGTCTGTGCGTGTCGATGGCGGGGTGCTCAGCACAATCTGAAGGTAGCGTCCCGATTGTGGCGACTGTCATGTTTCCGCCTGAGCGCCCGTTTTTCCACAACAGGGGAACGGACGACCAGGCGGGGCGGGATATTTAAATGACTGTCTGAAAAGCCAGTCTGCAAATCATAAAGGAAGTTTTTGGTGAGGCGTTCTTCAAAAAGCTTTGGAGAATGCCGCCTTTTTGAAAAAAGGCGACGCTCGCAAACTTCTGTTTTTTATTTATCAGTGCGCCAACGGAAGCCGGGCAACGTGCCAGGTTACTGGAATGGACTGGCAGTATAGGACGGGGACGTCGTATAGCCTGCGGCTGGTACCGGCATGCTCGGCGTTGGATAGCTGGAGGCACGACTGGTCGGTGCGACATAAGTCGGGCTGGACAATTGCTGTTCGGCGACAGAGGAATGTGCCGTAATGCTGCCTGTGCCTGTGCCTGTGCCTGTGCCTGTGCCTGTGCCTGTGCCTGTGCCTGTGCCTGTGCCTGTGCCTGTGCCCGGATTGACGCCGCTCTGGATATTGCTGCGGGCGGGCATGGTCGTCACCGCCGGGGCAGGACGGTCAGGCAGTATCCTGTCAGGATAGACCGCGCCGGTGCTGTCATAATCTGACGCGTTGTAGCGCCCCACGCAATTCTTGCCGCGTTCGGCCGTATGGACCGCGTCCAGTTCGCCCTTCAGTTGGCCGGGCTGGATATATCGGGTGTGCGCCATGCGCCCTGCATCTGCCGAGGCAAGGGCCTGTGTGTCCGTTTCATCCAGTTGGGCAAGCTGCGCGCAGTTCTGCCGCATGTAAGGTTCGGGGTTCACATATTGCGCATTGATTTCGGCAGGTCTGGTGGCACACCCCGTAACGGCCAGCACGCCCAGACACAGGATCGTTTTTTTCATGGTCTTCCTGTCATGTGATCAATGTCGTTTCACTGTCTTGAATAAAGATGTGAATTCATGGACAAGGTTTTACGTCTGGATTGTTTGTGTATTCATTAATGGAATGAATAATCAGGCTATGGTTTCGGCATGATGAAAAAGTAAATGGTCACATGAATGATCTGTCGTGACCATTATTAATGAAAGCTTTCCATATTCTGGTTGTAATGCGTTCGTAACCATGGATAGGCAACGCATCCCCGCCTGACGGGTTGCGGGCTGGATGCGAATGTAAGACATGACAAAAAACGGCATGCAGTGCAGATGGTATTTGCGGGAGACAAGAGCCTCCCGAAGTTTTTGGAGCCTGTTGGGAATTATCTTGAATTAATGATTGCGCCAACGAGATAGATCATGGCTTCGAATGATCTGTCTGTTTTTTCGCTGCGCATGGCGATGCGCTTGAACTCCTTGAGCTTGCAGAAGAAGTTCTCAATGAGATGGCGTGCTTTGAACAGGGCCCCATCGAACGGGCGTCTGTCGAGGCGGTTTTTGCGCTGGGGGATGGCCACGCAGGCCCCTTGCGCGCGTATGGCGTCCACGATCCAGTGGACATCGAAAGCCTTGTCAGCAAGAATTCCTTTAAAATCAGCTGGTTCGAGAAGAGGCGCAACGCCGACCGTATCGTAATGCTGGCCGGGGATAAGCGTGAAGCGGACCAGATTACCCAAGGCGTCGGTCATGGCGATGATCTTCGTTGACCACCCCGTTACACTCCGCCCTATCGCCTGGCTTCGGGTCCCCCTTTTGCGCCCTGGCCGTGGCGGTGAACCCGGACCACCGTGCCGTCAATCATCGCGTATTCCATGTCGGGATCATCGGAGACAGCCTCGAAAATCTTCTGGAAAACACCGGCTTTCGTCCAGTCGCTGTAGCGCGAATAAACCGAGTTCCAATGTCCGAAATACGTCGGCAGGTCCCGCCACGGACTACCGGTCCGGGCGATCCACAGGACCGCCTCGATGAAGAGGCGGTTATCCTTCCCGCTGCGTCCCTGATCCGTCTTCTTGCCAAGGCACAGCGGTTCCATTTTCGCCCATTGGGCATCCGTCAGTATGAAGCGATCCATATGGTCTTTGAAACACATCATGGCCCTTTAGAAAACTCAATTCCCAACAGCCCCTGGTAAAGATTTTTTTTTAAAGACTTCGAAGAACGCTGCCTTTTTTCGGGGCCGGTTGGAATTATGCTTTTTTCAATCCTCTGAATATAATTCAAAGACCATATGAATCGCGTCATTCTGACCGATGCCCAATGGGCGAAAATAGAGCCGCTGTGCCTTCGCGGCAGATCACTGCATAGGGGATAAGCAGATGGCAGTCGTGTGCCTGACCGGACGAAAGCGTGAATGACAGCGCTCTGTCATGGCCATCTGCAGCTATGCAGTCCCTGATGCCAGAGCCTTCATATGAGCGGTTGAAACTTTCATGCCCGGGACCCGACCAAGAAAAGGCGGACTGCACACCCTGCTCATTACAAACGGACATGCAGTCCGTTCAGTCATTCAGGGCAGTCGATTCCGGCCGTATTGGTTCGAATGCCAGCATTGTAAAGCGGCTGTCACGGCCTATATTCCACGGCTGCCTCGCATAATGTTCATATTCATATTTAAAAGCCGATGCCAGACCCCATCCTATCCGTTGCATGATCAGTATGTATTCCTCGGGGTCACGATTGAATACTGGTGGATTTCCAGAACGGCGCCATCTCCGGTCCATGATCTCTGCGATGATCAGACGTTCGCGGTCCTTTGTGGCTAGCTGGAGAATGTTTTCGATCTCATGATCGGAAACATGCAGAAGGACAGTATAAAACAGTGCTGTTGGACTTTCAGGATATTCGTAACCCTGATCATGAATACGAAACGTATGGTCGGGAAATAACGTCCTGGCCTGTAAAAGTGCGGTTGGATTGATGTCAACGCCAATATATTCGTCCGGCCTGAACAGAGACGCGATCCGACCGACGCCACATCCTATTTCCAGAACAGGAAAATGTCCGTCGACAGATTTTTTCAACGCAGCCTGAACATCAAATCCTTCGGGGAAATTCAGATTGTTTCCCTGATTCGTACCGCTGGTTTCCTCCATGATCCAGAAGAGTTCCTCCGGCTTGCGCCAGAGGCGATTCAACTGACGATCGACCATGCCCTGATCGGTAATCTTAAGGGCAGTGGAATGAGATGTCTTGCGTTCGGCGCGAAGCTGGCGCGAAGCCTGCCAGTGCTTGATGACATCGGCATCTGTTTCCGGCGCGCCTTCGATCTGCAAATAAGCACGTGGCAACCATGCCGTCTTCAGCGGGAGTTTGCTATTTATATCACACCAGGCACTGCATAGATGAACCTGATCCCATGTCATCGGGTCGGCCCGGCATCGCAGCACCCATTGTTCAAGCAGCGCCTTTGTATAAGGAGATTTCCCCAGATAGAGCGTGCCGGAACAGAATTCCCACCCATCATCGGCATGGGCATGATCCCATGTCCATTTATGAAGTGCGATATCAGCATTGATACATGCAAACAGGGAGGGCATGTTTTCAATGGTCGCATCGGCATCGACCCAGACGATCGGGTCGGGGGAGGTAGACCATTCTTCAAGCAGGAACTCTGCTTTCAAGGCGCAATTATGTTCCCATATGCCTTTGCTCCGAATCGGCTTCAAATAGCAATCGAGGCCAAAACGGGCTGCGCTTGTCCGCAGGCGCTCCGCGTATTCTTTGTATATGTTGTCTTCGGTATAATAACAGACGATTTTAAAAGGATGTTCCGGGGAATGACCATCTTTTCCATAAATGGTGACAGGCGGTCGCCCTGTTTCCATATTGCGCCCAAGAAAACCGACCTGTTTTAGTCCGTCAGGTCGAGGATTGAGAGGGGAGGTCAGGACAAAATCCGAAAATTGACCAAGAAATATTTCTTCATCCTGATCGAGTTCTATATTTGTTGCCTCGGACATATATACATTCCATATTCGGATTTCGTATTGAGTATGATATAAAAAACAAAAATCCTGTCAATTGTAATTACAATATATTCCTGTAATGGCTGATATGGAATGTGGTCAAATCCTGCTTTGAATTCACGAAGTTCGGGATCATTACAAGAATAACGGGTGGTTCGGGCTCAATGCCGGAATAGAATATTTCCCAGAACTTACAGGGGGCGGTAAGGCGCCCCTTTCTTCGACCGGTTGCCAGACAGCAGACCCGAAATGCCGACGCGTCAGGTGTTCCGGCCCCGGACGCAAACAGGGGTAATTATCGGAACGTGGTGAATGATTGCGTTATTCTGAGGGAGCAGGGGCGCGGAAAGAGACGCGGAGATCACGCGGCTGAAAGAAAGCGCCCTACCTGATGAAATGACGCCAGACATTGAGGCTGCATTGAGAATTATCTGTTTTCACGCCGCTCCATACGCGCATGCGTTCCGTGTTGCAGGTGTCAATTTCCCCCAAAGCCGAAGCCGGGCAGGCATATGTGATTTTCAAACTGTTACAGGCTATCTTGCGATCGGGGAGCTTTGAAAAGGTCTCCATAGCTTTTCTTGATGAGGCGCACGCAGCATCCGCCGCATCTGGACATCACTTTCCGCTTTCCAGACAGGACGCTTCATGCCGGTCCTTCCGTTCCAGAAGGTCCAGCAGTCCAGCCTGCAGGTTCCATCTGAGATACGGGGCAAGCTGATCCTGACCGGGATGGTTGTTGCGACATGATGCTTCGCGCATTTCCGAACGGGACGGGCGTCTGCGCATAGTCTTGCGGTAATCCAAGACGGGGACGCTGCAGGATGTGCCCGTGGTCTGTTACGTGATCAAATGTGCGTCCGATCGATCAGGAAATGGCAGTCCGGTCGGGCAATGTCGTCGGCCGCATTGGAACCCAGGTCCGCAGCTGCTGGTACCCAGACCGATCGGAAAGAAGTGGGTGCGGCGCAATTTCAGCCGTGCATGGGATCAGGTCATAGCCACAACGCCCCAGATCGCCTTGATCAGCGGCCATGGGATCGATTATTGCCAGCGGATTATCGACACATATCTGCCGCGCCGCACTGATGTCGCGGATATACAGTTGTGGGAGCAGTATCAGCGGCAGGAGACCAGCAAGATGGTCTCGATCGCTGCCGCACGGAGGCTCTGGAGCAGGGCGAAACCGCAATGAGCCATAGTGCACTGCAAACCGTGCAAACTTTTTAGCCGCCAAGTCATTGAAAAGTGGCGCGCCCTGCTGGATTCGAACCAGCGACCCACAGCTTAGAAGGCTGTTGCTCTATCCAACTGAGCTAAGGGCGCGAGCCTGTGGTTGTGCCAGATCGGGCCTAGTGCGTCCAGTTCTGGATCCGGTCATAACGGAAATTATCCGCATAGGCCTTGGGACGACGGATGCGCGGGGTGGGGATTTCGATATCGAAGGTGATCCCTTCGCGCGTGGCGTAAGCAACAGCGCTGTCCTGATCGGGAAACTGCAGGCGCAGTTGCGACGGGGTATCGGCACTGCCGGTCCAGCCCATCAGGGTATCGATATGACGGGGGCGGTTCTGCCCGTAATCCAGCACCCATGTATGGGTGCCTGCCTGCCCTGACTGGGTGGAGGGTTTTGACTGCCTGTAAATCCGGGCTCGCATTGCTATCCGTACTCCCTGGATATGGTCGGGGCGCCCGGACTCGAACCGGGGGCCTCGTGTACCCAAAACACGCGCGCTACCAGGCTGCGCCACGCCCCGCGACCACGAGCGGGAACCTATGTGGCAACTGCTGATCTGGCAAGCACATTCTTGCAAAAAAATACCGCGCCCATCGTCCCTGCGGCAAGCAGTGTGGACGGGCGCGGCGAACAACAAGGCGTGTAATGGGGCGGCGGAAGCCCCGGTCAGGCCTTTTCGACCGATTTGCTGGCCAGCGGCGGGATGAACAGCGGCGCGGTATCCCACGGGAACAGCACCCATGTATCCTGCGGGACCTCGACTACGAAAATATCCGTGATCGGGCGGCCTGCGGGCTTGGCGTACAGGCAGGCGAACACGGCCTTGGGCAGCATCTTGCGTACAAGCTGCGCCGTGACGCCAGAATCGACCAGATCGTCAATGATCAGGAAGCCCTCGCCATCGCCTGCGGCATCGGCGTTCTTGACGACGGAGGGTTCGCCCATCTTTTCTTCGTCATAGGTAACGACGGAAATGGTGTCGATCAGGCGACAGTCCAGTTCACGGGCGATGATCGCGGCAGGGATCATGCCGCCACGCGTGATGGCCACGATTCCCCTGAAGGGACCACGGGCCATCAGCGTGCTGGCCAGTTGGCGGGCATCGCGGTGCAGCTGGTCCCATGTTACGGTTGCGTAGTTTGTGGCCATCAGAAAAGTTTTCCTCCATCGGGGACGCGGCCGTCGGGTCGGATCAGGACGGCCTCTCCATTACTGTCGGGCATGCCCAGCGTCAGCACTTCACTACGCAGCGAACCGACCTGCCGGGGTGGTACGTTGATGACCGCGCAGATCTGACGGCCAACCAGCCGGGCAGGGACATAACGGTGATTGACCTGCACCACCGACGACCGGATCCCGATATGGGGACCGAAATCGATGGTCAGCCGGAAGGTGTGCTGCGGCGTTTCGCGCACGGGGTGCGCATCCACGACGGTACCGGCCCGGATATCAAGCCAGTCGCGGGTCGTCATGTCCCCTTCCGTGCCGGGCACGGCTGCATGCTTTACAGGGTCTGTCATGGAACAGCTTTTGCCTGCGTTGGGGGCGATTTGCAAACACGGGAACGTAATTTTTAAAGGCAAAGGCGTAGGATATTATGCATCGGTGCTGTTAGGATGACGGCATCATGCCTTCCATCCCCGTTTCATCGGCCCCGTCAGGGGGTGAACCGCCGCCGGCCGTCGTGCCCCTGCACCGCCATCCGGGGCTGCCCGCCTTCCTTGTCGCCCGCACGGCTTCGTCTTTTTCCGCCTGCGTGCAGGCTGTCGCGGTGGGCTGGCAGATCTATGCCCTGACCCACAGTACGACGGCGCTGGCGCTGGTGGGGCTGGCGCAGTTCCTGCCCATGGCGGGGCTTTTGCTGCCGGCCGGGCATGCGGCGGACCATTTTAACCGTCGCATGATCGTGGTGACGTGCCAGTGTATCGAGGCGCTGTCGGCCCTGCTTATGGCCATTGGCGCATTGGGCGGCTGGACTACGCCGTGGATGATCTACGCCATGGTCATGGTGTTTGGCGCCGCCCGCGCGTTCGAGATGCCATGCCAGCAGACCTTCCTGCCATCACTTGTACCCGTACATGTGTTTCCGCGTGCGGCGGCGGTTTCGTCCTCGCTGTTCCAGGCGGCGGCGGTAACGGGGCCATCGGTGGGGGGACTGCTGTACGGTGCGGGGGCGGGGGTATGCTACCTTGTCTGCGCCATCGGCTTTGCCTGTGCGTGTGTTGGGACGTTATGCATCCGGCTTGTCTATACACCTCGGCCACGGGTGCCGCTTTCGCTGGCCACGTTTGTGGAGGTCGCACATTTCATGCGCGCCCGGCCCGATATGCTGGGGGCGATCTCGCTGGACCTGTTTGCCGTGCTGCTGGGTGGGGCGACCGCCATGCTGCCGGTCTTTGCCAGTGATATCCTGCATGCGGGGCCGCTGGGGCTGGGGCTGTTGCGGGCCGCACCCGCCATGGGCGCGGTGGTGTGTTCCGTCATACTGGTGTGGCGGCCGCTCAACCGCCGGGCTGGCGCGCGCATGTTCATGGCTGTGGCAATATTTGGCGTGGCGACCTTGGTGTTCGCCCTGTCGCGTTCCATCGCGGTGTCCATCATCGCGCTGGCCGTGCTGGGGGCGGCGGACGTGGTCAGTGTGGTGGTGCGTGGCGCGCTGGTGCAGTTGCGCACGCCCGACAGCATGCGGGGACGGGTTTCGGCGGTGAACATGCTGTTCATCGGGTCATCCAACCAGCTGGGCGAATTCGAAAGCGGGATGGTGGCCAGCCTGATCGGGCCGGTTGGCTCGGTCGCGCTGGGCGGGATCGGCACGCTGGCCATTACGATCGCGTGGATACGGATGTTCCCCGGCCTGTGGCGGCTGGACCGGCTGGATGACATTACCCCGGAATAGGGGGCGCTATTCTCCCGTACGTGGGGCGAACAGCCGGAACAGCGGGCCGGTCAGCGCGGTTGAAATTACCGCCAGCACCATAAGGGAGGCAAAGGCGAAATCTGACAGCATGCCCTGTGCATGCAAAATGGTGGCGGCCACGATTTCCATCAGTCCCTTGCATTGCAGCAGGGCACCCACTCCCAGCGCCTGCCGCCGCGTCAGCCCGGGTGCGGGCGGGAAGACATAGACTGACCCCATCTTGGCCAGAACCGAAATCACCACCAGTAACAGTGATGCGGTGACCGAGGGCCACGTCAGCGCATCGCCATTGATGTGCAGCCCGCTATGGCCAAAGAACATAGGCGCCAGCCAGATCAGGGAAAACCGTCCGACATCTTCCACCGGCAGGCGCGCGACCCAGCGCGGCGGCATGAGCGCACCGGCAAAATACGCCCCGATCAGTTCATGCAGGCCAAGCTGCATGCTGGCCCATGATCCCGCCGCCAGATAGACCGGTACTGCCGCCCAGATGACGAATTGCGGCGGGTTGCGCATGTTGCGGGTCGCCCAGTTACTGGTGATGGCCAGCGCGACGAGCAGGCCGACTGCCACGCCCTCCAGCCCCGTCCAGCCATGCAGGGCCGCAGGGCCGCGGGCCGCGAATTGCAGGATGACCAGCCCGATCCATAATGCCGCGTCATCCACCACCGCCAGCTTGAGCGCAAGCTGCCCGATCGAGCGTTGCAGCGGGGGCAGTTCACGCACAATGCCAATCAGTACCGGCAGGGCGCTGACCGCGATGCACAGCCCGATGGCCAGTGACCCGATCAGCCGGCCGACATGCGGCGGATGCCACCCATGCAGGGGCAGAAAAAAATAATAGACCAGAAAGGAGCCGATAACGAACGGTCCGCCCAATGCCACCAGTGCCCCGCCCAGCAGGCGGCCCAGCGGTGGCGGCGGAATGGTGTGGGCGGATGCATTGGCATCAGGCGGCTGCCACATTTCCAGCCCGGCGGTAAAGGCCAGCACGAGCACGGCCAGCCAGCCGAGATTGTTGCCGTAAATGGACGGGATGCCGATGTCCTGCACAGGCACATGCATGACCGCCAGCATGATCCCGAGCAGGATCGGCAGGACAACAATGGGAATTGCCCTATGTACCAGTCGCCATACCGCCCATGGGAAAATAACAAACAGGGCGGCATCAAGAACAAGTGCCGTAATGTTCGACAACCTCAAACCTTTCTTATCTGGAATTGAAATAGGATATATACAAAAAATTCAAATGTGAACTTTTATTTTTGGTAAGGTTTGGGAATATATGCCGCATCGGGTCGGGTAGCCCTTTTTTGTGTTCTGATGTCCAACTATGCCTATAAAAAATCCAGAAGTTCTTGCGCAGCGGTCAGGCGTCCGCCGTGATGCGACACAAACGTACGGAAACGCTGGTATGAGCCAGGGGTTTGATGATGCGGCGGGGTGAATGCATCACCTTGTTGGCATCATGTTGCGGGTTGTGAGGGTTTCATTACGAAATGATAAGTATATATTATATTCACATGCCGAATGCAACATATTATTCAATAAAATGAATTAATTTCCAAATATAACAGATAAAAAAATCTCATAATTTTATATTTTATATACATATATAGAGAAAATTATTTGATATCTGTCATGGCTGGCCGCGCTTGCGTGCGTGACGGTTGCAGGTAGTGAAGGCGCCCCCACGGGCGGATTCTGATTGGAGAGGACCTGCTGCACCATGCCCAAAAATGTCGTAAATCCCGAGTTCCTGCCGATTCTGGAAAAAATGCCGTCCTTTGATGGCCTGTCCGGTCGTTCACTGCCGGAAGTGCGTGAGATCTTCATGACGTCGGTGCGGCTGATCGAAGGGCGCCCCCTGCCTGATGTCGAAACGCAGGAAGAATACGTGCCAGGCCCCGCCGGGGCGCCGGATGTGCGCGTGCTGATCTATCGCCCCCGTGTGCGGCGGCCCAATGCCCCGGCTATCGTCTATATTCACGGCGGCGGGCTGGTTTCGGGACATCCGGAAGTTGATGATCCGAAATGCCAGGTACTGGCCAGTAAAATGGGGTTTGTCATTGTCTCGGTCGATTATCGGCTGGCGCCAGAGGTAAAATACCCCGGCGCGATCGAGGACTGTTACGCTGTCCTGAAATGGGTGCACGACAATGCGGCCGGACTGGGTATCGACCGTGACAGGGTCGCCGTGGCTGGCGAAAGTGCAGGTGGCGGGCTAAGTGCGGCACTTGCGTTGATGGCGCGCGACCGTAAGGAATACAAGCTGGCGTACCAGTTGCTGATCTATCCCATGCTGGATGACCGCACGGCGACCAGGGTCGATCCTGCGCCTGATTTTGGCGAATATGTCTGGACCCGTTCGGCCAACAAATACGCATGGGAAGCCTATCTGGGGGCTGCGGCAGGGGGGGATGAAACGCCAGCCTATGCCGCAGCCGCGCGGGCAAAGGACCTGTCGGGCCTGCCGCCCACTTTCATCGGGGTGGGGTCGATGGACCTGTTCCTGTGCGAGGATCTGGACTATAGCCGCCGCCTGATGGCCGCAGGGGTCCCGACCGAGGTCGTGGTCGTGCCGGGGGCGTACCATGTCTTTGACATGTTCGTGCCCAACGCGGAACTGTCGCGCCGGTTCATGGATGCTTACTGCGCGGGACTGAAGCGTACGCTTGGCCTGTAATCCCTGAATTGACCTGATCTGGCCCGGTCCTGACGTGACGTCACGGCCGGGTTTCCAAATTCTGGCTGAACCAATGATATGGTGGATTTCCGGGTATTGTAACGGAAAACCCGGCAATCATGGCGCAGGCGGTATATGTTTTGAAATAATTCAAAATGTAAAATCACCCTACTCTATGCCCGGTGATTCTAGGAATTCCCATTTGGAATGATATAACGGTGCAGGTCTGGATGCGACAGTAATCCGGCCAGTAAACGGTATATCTTATGTAGCAGGGGAATTCGGGATAGCTTCCGTAAAGGGATATTTCGATATGGGATGTAGGGAAAAATATTTAAAAAATGTTCAGGAATGCATGGCCTAATATTTTAAATAAAAAAATTCTGTTCATAATTTGTGTTTCGATCATTTTTGGTTTTATTAATTTCTACGTTGCGCGACATGATGCGGATGTCATGAATTCTGTTTCAAAGGAATTCCTGCTGTCCCTCCTGATGCCGCTTCTGGCGTCGCTCGGGTGTTTTCTTTCTCCCATCTTCGTCCCGATCTTGCTGCTGTTCGCGCTGTTTGATTTCTATCTTGCCTACAAATACGGCCTTGTTACCCGGTCGATGCTGCAGGCGATTATGGGTACCAATACCCATCAGGCCATTTCAATGGTCAGTTCCGTCAGCGTTCTGATGCCGGTTGTCCTGCTGCTTGTTCTTGTCGGTATGATGGTGTTCACATGGAAATGCGTACGTTTCCGCCCCGTTGTGCTGTTGGTTGCCGGCGCAGGGGTCACTGTGGCGTTGCATGCGGGCTGGAAGCACAGCCACGGCAGCAACGTGGAACGTCAGAACAGCAATGTTGCTGAAATGGCGGCCAACCTGCGTTTTTTTCTGCCCGGCGTGGTGGGGGATTTCGTGTACATGACCGGTCTGGGGATGAGCGATGACAACAGGCCCGCTATTCCCCATACCCTGATCGATCCCGCCATTACAGGGAAAGCGGAGGGAAAGCGCAAAAATATCATCCTGGTCATAGGAGAGGCCGCGTTTGCCGACCGGCACACCACCTATGGATATACTGCCCAGAACACGACCCCCGATATGAAGGCCATGGCGGATGAAGGGCGTATCTGCGTCATACGGCAGGCCCATTCCTCCGCGAACATGACGCGGGCGGCAGTGCCCATGCTGGTTTCGTTTTATGATCCCGACCATCAGGGCGCGCTGTATGCGGAAAAAAACCTGGTCGAACTGGCGCGGGACAATGGATACAGGACATTCTGGATCGCATCCCAGCCCGGTCGGGGGGAATATTCCCGTACTTTTGGTTATGTGTCCGAATTCAGTGATTATGTGACGCGGCAGGATTACAATAATGCGACCAACCATGTGAACTGGCGTGATGAGTCATTATTGCCTGTCATAAAGGAAAAATTTGCAGATCCTGTTTCACAGAAGTTCTTTGTTATCCACCTTATGGGCAGTCACGAAAGCTATAGTGACGACCGCACGGAAGAAGATATCAAGGCGCTTCCCAATGCAGACCCGTATGACCAGAGCCTGCATCGCACAGACCGTATCCTGCAGCAGATTATCACCATGGCGGATAAGGAGCTGGGGGATTACACCCTGGTTTATATTTCCGACCATGGGGAAATAGTGGGGGAGGGGCATGGAATCCAGTACGGTGGGTATGATCAGTACAAGGTTCCGGTATACATACTGGATAAAGATAAGCATTACTGCAATATGGCAGAAGGGATGCGGAACAATGATAAATACTATACAGCATTAATGACAAAATACCTGCTTCTGGATATGCTTGGATATGATATTGATCAAGATTATATAAAGAGAATTCAGGATAATGACCGCGTATTGCATTCAGATGGCAAGGTGTATGATTATAAGTCCATACCCCGTCGATAGTTTTCATCCAGAGGCATGATAGGTCTGTTATTGCAGGATATGGTGCTTGTTACGGATTGCCGGAAATGTCATAACGCCCCCCTTAAACCTGGGCTGAATTGTATGATGGCATGGGTTTGGTAGGGAAGATTGAGATATAAGCTGTATTTTATGCAAGGACATAAAAAGTGATTAAATGTAAATTATTAATTAGAAAATTTTCTATTTTATTAATGTTTGCATTGTCTTTCTTTTATGTCCTGACTTTCTTTCTTTCGCCTTTTACTGATTGGGATTCCACTTTTTATCCACTGATCGGGAAGGGGATATTCCGTTACCATATACTACCATACGATTATATATTTGATCACAAGCCATACCTTGTTTACGTTTTTTATTACATATGGACGCAGGTTGAACCCATCCTGAATGGGCGTTTCGCCATCCTGGCAATGGTCAGTATGGTTTCCGTGGCGTTTATGTTCAGTTCTGCATATCGAACAGACAAATGGCAGACGTTATTCTATCTGTCCATCGGAGGCATTATCGGGGACTATCTGGGGGGTAATACGGAAGTATTACAGATCCCTCTGGAACTTTCCGTCATTCTCATGCTGTGCAAAGGCGTGCAGGAGCATAAAATCCCCCTGTTTTTTCTGGCGGGGATTGTATCGGCAATCGCCGTCAACATAAATTATCTGGCGGGTTGTGTCCTGTCCCCCATCATTCTTTACCTGTTTCTGGGGCGGGTCTGCACCGTGGTGGAATTCCTGACCTGCGTCGCAGGTGGAATGATTGGGCTGACAGGTATTTTCCTGCCATTCCTGATTGCGGGACATGGGAAACTGGCTGCGTATTTCGACATGCAGCATCATTTCCTCCAGCATTATGGAGGCGCTTCAGACGAGCGTATGTATACGTTCGCGCTGGTTGCGCTGTATATCGTTCCCCTTTGTCCCATGCTTGTCCTGTGGTTTGGCAGAAGGGATGTCTGTTGGGGGAACCTGCGCGAACGCCTGCTTTCGCTCTGGTTTGTCTTTTCAGTAGTGGCCGCGATATTGTCCGGTCATGGATTCTACCACTATTTTTCATTGTTTCTTATTCCCGGCATGTTGATATGCCTGCTTGTGCACCGTGATGCTGGGGGTGCCCTTTCGTGGCGCATGATGCCCTTATATCTTTACGCCGCGTTTTTGATGGTCAGCGGCATTGTCTCAAATATAAATGACATGAAGCGTGCACAACTGACTGACCCCGCACGGGTTTCCCAGATTGTAGGTCATCAGAAGGTGCTGAATATCAATTCGGATCATTCCCTGTACTATCTGTCTGACATGGAGACATTTGATCCGATACTATTCTGTGGTCAGATCGAGATATATTTTGGTCCGCAGGCTGCAGATCATTATCTGGATGACCTGAGACAGCGCCCGCCTTTTGTTCTGATGCCCCATGCCGGCTGCATTAACCATACGGTGGCCCCACAGGTCTGTTCGTGGGTGAAGGATCACTATCACCCTGTATATGAAGCGTATAAGGGAAAAGATCCAAACAGAAATAATGCAAGGTATTATAATCTGTATAAAATAAACTGAATTGATATTTTATATAAATATCAGTTTCATGTTTTTATGGCTGGATGGGCTGCCAGAATGGGTGTTTTTTTAGTAAATTTATCCATAATAAATAATTATAAATGTTTATTTTTAATAATGCGGAGGTTTTTTTTGTGGATATTTAATAAAAATTCTGAATACATCATCTTTCAGGAAAGGCAGCACCTAAAAAGTTTTGTTTTTCTTGTCAGTGATTTGTTTGTAAACAACCTTTCATTTATGTCAGGTCCAGTCTTTATTATCTGTCAATTATCCAGATTGAAGACGTTTTCAGGTGTAGCCTGAATACGGCCAGTGATGGATCAGCTCCGACTATGTCCCGAACGTGCGGCGATAGGTTTTGGCCATGACATCATCAAGGCGCGCGCCTGGTTGAAAATCGGCCATTTCCTTCGGATAGGGTAAGTCAGGAGCCTGGCGGGGGCACAGGGAGGGTTCGCCCAGTATCTGGGTAACCGGGTAGAGTGCCGACCAGGCCGGAACATTGGCGTAATCTTCCTCGTCGTCAGACACATGCGTATCCCGGATCTTGGCGGAGGCAGTCTCGATCTCCATGCGCATCATGGTGGTCGCCTTGAACTCGGCGGTGTTAGGCGGGCGGATGATCCCGGAGCGACCGGGATAGATACGGTCAATCAGCCGTTCCATCAGCGCGAGTTTCTGCGTCGGGTCTTCGACGGCATGCGCCTGTCCGAAGATCATTGCAGAGCGGTAGTTGACCGAGTGATGAAAGCCCGAGCGTGCCATGACCAGTGCATCAAGATGGGTTACGGTCAGGCATAGCGCGATGCCCTGCGCCTGTGCGCGGATCATCCGGCTGGCTGACGAGCCATGCCAGTACAGATAATCCCCCTCGCGCCAGAAGCTGGTTGGCGTGCAATAGGGCCGACCCTCAATAGTATAGGCGATATGGCACAGCAGGGCGGCATCCAGTATGGCGTGGATCGTGGTCCTGTCATAACGGCCACGGGTTGATGCGCGTCTGACCCGGTTGGCGGGGGTTACAGGAAAATCGCCAGTCGCCTGATCCTGGGGCAATGGTGTCCGTACATTCATTGTTGCTGATTCCGGGATGTGGTTACACCCCCAAGGATCGTGCTGGAATGGTCTGGGAAAAAGTGCCAGATAGCGAAAAACAGAATGGACCAGTTATGGGGCGACAGACGCGCGCGGCGGTGCCGCTGGGCATTACGCTGGACGGGAGCGGACCGGATACCCTGTACCAGCAGATCCGCGATCAGATTCGCAGTGCGATCCTGCAGGGGCGGCTTGCCTGTGGGGCAAGGCTGCCGTCTTCACGATTGATGGCAGCTGAACTTGGCTGCTCCCGGGGCACCGTAATGGCAGCACTCGACCAACTCGTGGCGGAAGGCTATCTGGTGGCGCGGGCGGCGTCGGGTCTGTCTGTGGCCCAGGACCTGCCTGATGAAATGCTCGCCCCTACGCCGGTGAACGCGCCACCGGCCGCCATGGGCCCCAGTCCCCCGATGCTGCCGGATCGCACCATGGCAATGCTTGGACCGGCAACCGACCTGGATATGCCGGGGTTCGGCGTGCAGCCTGTTGCATTTCCGATCGGGCAACCGGACCGGGACTCATTTCCGTTTCCGTTATGGGCAAAATTCCTGGAACGTGACTGGCGCAGGCCTGCCTGGGACAGGGCAGGCGCATGCCATCCCTTCGGGCATCCGGGTCTGAGGCAGGCCATCGCATCCTATCTTGGGACTGCGCGTGGTTTCGGCTGTGAACCGGATGCCATCGTCATCACGTCCGGTGTGCGCCATAGTGTATCGCTATTTGCCCGTATCGCGCTGGCAGCGGGGGATCGGGTCTGGATCGAGGAGCCGGGCTATCCCGGCATAGCCGAAGCCCTCCTTGCAGCCGCGGTACAACCCGTTGCGGTTCGTGTTGATGAATCGGGTTTTGCGCTCGAGGATGCACTGGCGGCCGCACCGGATGCCCGGCTGGCGATTGTTACGCCATCCCATCACTTTCCGTTCGGTATGGTGCAGGGACTGCCGCGCCGGCTGGCCCTGTTGGCCTGGGCGCAACGGATGCGCGGCTGGATCATCGAAGATGATTTTGATGGCGAATATCGCTATACCGGTCGCCCCCTGGCCCCACTGCGCGCCCTGGACCGGGCGGGGCGGGTTGCCTATCTGGGCAGTTTTTCCAAACTGCTTTTTCCGGCCCTGCGTCTAAGCTATATCGTTCTTCCTACCTCCCTTATACCGGTGGCGGAGACGGTCATGTCACGAATTTCCACGCCTGCTCCGCTTCTGGGGCAGGGGGCGCTGGCGCGTTTCATTGCTGAGGGGCATCTGATCTCGCACCTGCGCCGGACGCGGCTGCTTTATGCCGGGCGACAGCAGGCGTTGATGGAAGCAGTCGATCGTCACCTTGCCGGTCTGATGACCGTGATACCGGATTCTGGCGGCATGCATGTGGTTGTCCGACCTGCCAGTGATCTGGCTCCGGTATTCGATGACGGTATCGGCATGGTTGCAGCGGCGACCGCAGGCGTGCGGGTCTCGCCCCTGTCTCGATGTTATCGGGGGGCAGACAGGCAGCATGGCTTCCTGCTGGGATACGCAGGCACGCCGGACCATGAGATCGATCCGGCTGTAAGGGTGCTTGCCCGGGTTCTGGAACATCTGATGCCCCGCGCCGGAGCAGCAGGGAAGACTGTCATGAGTAGATGATCGACTGCAGGGCAGGACTGAACCGAGGGGACAGATCTGCGCATTACCGGAAAGGACATTGCCTGTTATGGTTTCAATCGCAGGCCAGATTGCATGCAATCTTCAACCATATGATTTCTAGTGCTAATTTTTAAGGAAAGGTGGCTCCCGAAGTAGGACTCGAACCTACGACCCAGCGATTAACAGTCGCTTGCTCTACCAACTGAGCTATTCGGGATCAGCGTTGAGCAGCTTATAGCCACACTGGTGGGGGGGCGTAAACCCCCCTTTTGAACTTTTTTTCAAAAAGGGGAAAAAGGGAACCTGGACCGGCTAAAAGCGCGGTAATCCCTTCGTGTAGCAGGAGAAACGCTAACCAATGGTCGATGATAACAGGGAAGGGCAGCCGCCACGGCTGCTGCGCCGTGCGGTTATGCCGCTGCTGGTCGGGGCAGGGTGCGCCGTGGTGGGCGCACAGTGGCTGCAAAGTCGGCAGCAGGCCCGTATCGTGCGGCATGATGATGCGCTGCTGGATGGGGAGCCGCATGACCTGACGCTTTCCTGGCCCTTTGCCCAGGTATCGATCCTGTACAATGTCGCACTCCGGCAGGACTTCTTTTCCCAGTTTCGGCTGGATGTGCATCTGCGGTCCGGCGCGGTAACGGGACGTGACGCCATTGCCGACCTGCGGGCGGGACGCAGCATGGCAGCCGTGGCTCCCGTCCTGTCATGGCTGCAGGCATATCAGGCGGATGCGGCCCTGCCTGCGCGGCTGGTCATGGGATTGCAGGCGGGGACATTCCGCCTGCTGGTGCGCCGACGGTTGCGGATTGCCAAGATCGAGGATCTGGTGGGGCGCAGGATCGCCGTGCTGAATGCGGATATGGCAGACCGGCTGTTCTTTTCCGTCATCCTGCGCCGCAAGGGACTGAACCCGGATACGGCGCCCGACTGGGTGATCATGCCGCCAGACCAGATTGATGATGCCCTGGCTGCAGGCACGGTGGATGCCGTGGCCCTGCATGATCCGCTGGCGTGGCAGCTGCTGAACAGCCGGGCGCTGGATCTGGTGGAACTGGTCAATAGTGTGAAGGGGTTGTACGCGGAACGCACCAACCTGGCGCTGGGCATATCAACGGACCTGCTGGCGCGGACGCCGGGTGCCGCCGTGGCCCTTGTGCTGGCGCTGTCGCATGCCGCGCACTGGCTGCCGAAACATATGGCGGAAGCCGCCGCCCTGCTGGATGGACGTGTGGACGGCATGGATCAGGACACGATCCTGCAGATGATGCGCCACGAAGTGCTGGGGGTCAGTCCCGTGGGCAACGACCTGAAAATACAGATCGCGCGGTATGTGGATGAACTTAAACTGCTGGGTGTTTTTCCCGATAGCCTTGATTCGGCTGGTTACGCCCGCACTATTTCAGCCGATATCCTGCATCATGGCCAAAGGGGAGGTCACGGTGCAGGACAGTCGGGATGAACATTTTGATAAATAAAAGTTTTGGGTGTCGCCTTTTTTAAAGGCGACGTTTTCTACAGCTTTTTGAAAAAAGCTTCACCAAAACCATGCGGAATTCGGCCCCCCCCACAAACGCGCGTGCGGTTGTCAGGGACAGAAGATTTACCAGCTAAAGCCAAGGCTTGCCTGCGCGTTCCGGCGTTCGCCGTAATAGCACCATTCCTGATTATAGGATGCGTAGCTCATACAGTTCGCGACATAATTCTTGTCAAACAGATTGCGGGCACTGGCTGCGACCGTCCATCCATGCAGCGAGGAGGAAAGATTCGACAGGTCATAGCGGACTGACGCATCGAACACGGCGTATTGCGGCACCCAGACGCTGCCATAGCTGGCCTCGCCACCATAGGATTTGTTCGAATAACGCATGCCACCACCAAAGCCGAGGCCTTTTACCGGCCCTGAAGGCATGGTGTAGAACGCAAACAGCGATGCATTGCCTGTCCCGGATTGCATCAGGGGCTTGCCCGTTGAATCATCATGGACTTTCTGCACGCTGACCGCAGCCGTGATCATCAGGTTTTTGTACGGCTCGGCATGGGCTTCGAATTCAAAGCCGTCCGAATGCACCAGCCCACTCTGCGTGTTGTAGCCCAGGCCGTTAACAGCCACCAGCACATTGGTCTGTTCGATATGGAAGCCTGCCGCCGTAAACAGCAGCGACGTGCCCGGAAGCTGGTATTTCAGGCCACCTTCAAGCTGCTTGCCAAGGGATGGATCGGCCTGGCGGAATGTCTTGCCGCCATCACTGGACACGGTGCCCGACTGCGGCTGGAACGATGTCGAGTAGCTGATATAGGGCGAAAGACCGAAATCGAAGTGGTACAGGGCCGAAGCACGCCATGTGATCTGGCGGGGACTTTCATGCGTGGACGTATGGTAGATGTATTCGTTCTGCTGTGAACGATACCAGTCATTACGCAGGCTGCCGGTCACGATCAGACCCTTCCAGCGCATTTCATCCTGTGCGTACATGCCGATCTGGTGTGAATTCGTCTGGTAGTGCAGGTACGGGCTCATGGCCGGAATAGCCATGTGATAGTCCGGGTGCAGGACATTCAGATCCGGCGCGCTGCCGTAAAACCCTTCTTCTGATGCGCTCTGCTGCATGTAGTCAAAACCGAACATCATCGTATGCTGCAGGGGGCCGGTGCGGACATGGCCCTTGAACTGGCTGTCAAACGCCAGATTGTGCGTATGTTCGTTCGTGCCGAAGGCAGAGCGGCTGAGCATGTCGTTGCTGGTGTAATAACCGTTGTCATACACACTGCGATAGATGGTCTTTATGTCATCGTATCGCCCGCGACTGCTGAAGCTCCAGTCATTGTTGAAACGGTGGTTGAAGATATAGGTGATCCCGCCCTGCCGGCGGTTGAATTTCTCGAACGATTCGTCACCGTCATAGAAATTCCGGGGCAGGTATCCATAAGATGCGGGCCTGAGTGACCCCACCAGTGGTTCGCCGCCATAGGTGCCATTTTCGGGATCATACTGATAGTTGCCCAGAATGGTCAGCGTGGTCGGTCCGTTACCACCGAATGTGAAGGACGGGCTGATGGAAAAGCGTCGGCTTCCTGTCCGGCTCATCTGGCTGTGCTGGCCGTTGACGGTGCCATACAGACGGTAGCGGACAAGGCCGTTCTTTGTCGCATAACCGCCAACATCGGCATCCACGCGATACAGATCGAACATGCCGCCGGTTGTATTGACACCACCATAGAATTTCTGGTCGGTCGGCAGCTTGCTGGACAGGGCGACAAGGCCACCGGGGCTGGACTGGCCATACAGTGCGGATGCCGGTCCCTTCAGGATCTCGACCCGTTCCAGCCGTGACGTATCGGTCTGCGCCGTGGCATAGCCTGTGGGGCTGTCCTGCAGTTTCAGGCCGTCAAGGAAGGTCGGAACCGTGAAGCCGCGCAGGGCGAACTGGTCATAGCGCGTACCTTCGCCACCACCGCGCAGGTCCGGGGTAATGCCCGCCGTATAGCGCACGGCCTGATTGAGGCTAAGCACGCCGCGCACGTCCATTTCGTTACGGCTGACAACCGTAACCGACTGGGCGGTTTCAATCAGCGGCGTATCGGATTTCGTGGCCGAGGACGCGACAGTCGCCGGCCTGTGCGCATGGACTTCCAGCTTTTCGGCCCGTACGGCATTCGCATCGGGCTGGGTGGCTGTCTTTTTCGCACGTGACGTCCCGGCAGGATGGGGATGGTCCGATTTTTCAACCGGTTCCGCAGCAAGGGCATTCCCTGCCACCAGAAGTGAAAGGGGAAACACATAAAAAACCCTGCTGCGATGCATGTCCGACCTCATTCTTGACGTTTTTCGCCGTGTGGAGATGGGGTCGTATAGTAACTGAGAATCATTTGCAACATGTATCAAAACATGTCCGGATGGACATTCCGGTCGGCTGTAAACGCGCCTTTCCACTGCGCCCGGCATGCCTCAGGTTAAAATGTCACGGGGGAGGAGCGTCTCGGAAACATTGCGTGCGCTCAAGCGGATCAGGTTGTTGCAGAGGCTTTGTATGATCCACATATTATGGATGCATTTTTCCACTGCAGGGTATTATGGATCATATAAATGATCGTTACTGACACGGCAGTCATTCACATGCCGTACATACCATGCACAGGGTAATAATGACTGCAGAACCTTCATCTGTCCGCGGCTCGGCATCGGCAATCAGGCCATTTCAGTTTTCATGAAAAACTGAAATTAAATTAGGACTTCTAAGTAAAAATTGATGATTCCAGTTTGGTGTGGTGCATATATATTTATATATAAATTAATTTATGAAAAAAATAATTAAATATTACTATATTTATTTCATGGTAATTAGTATAATTTTTTTATTTTAAAATATATTCCAGATGTTTGCGCATAAATTGAATCAAGATTTCCGCACCCGGGCAGGAAACCGGAATGGCTGACGTTTAACTGCTACGGAACGTTAATTCAGTGGGATGAAGGGTTGATGGCTGCGGTTGATCAGATCCTGAAACATAAAGCACGTGCAATCGATCCCCATATATTCATCAAGCTTTACGATCAGTATGAACACCAGCTTGAACAGCAGTCTCTGCACCGGTCTTTTCGTGCGATTTCGGCATGGGTCATGCAACTTGCATTGGAGTAATATGACCTTGAAAGCAGCCGTGATGATGTGGGAATCCTGACATCATCCATTGGACGGATGCCTCCTTTTCCTGAAGTGATTGCGACATTGGGAAAAATACGGGAAGCAGATTTCAGGCTCGCGATCATTTCGAACACTGATGATGCAGGCATTGCCGGGAATATTGCCCAGCTTGGGGGCTATATTGACCGTGTTATAATGGCTGAGCAGGCACAGGTCGACAAGCCTGCGCCCCAACTGTTTCAGTATGCATGGAAAACATTGGGTGTTGAGCGTCAGCAGACCGTTTATATTTGTGCCAGTCCGCAACTTGATCTTGTTGCTGCACACGATCTGGATTGACCGCGGTACCGGTCGCAGGCCGTTACCCGATGATATGCCAGCAGCCGTAGTGCCGACGCTTGATTGCGTTTTTGGTCTTCTGGCAACTGCTGGATGGATGAAAGTATAAACAGATCATTCTCGGATCCGGATTTCATCAATGGCGGGGCGCCTGCTGAAAAAGGGAGATCAGATACCGCGTCGCAAAGCATGCACAATGCAGATTACCCGTGGGGGACGGGCAGGAGGCAGATGATTCAGTTATGATCGTGCCCGAAAAACGCTCCCGACCCGCAAGCCTGACCCGGTTTTATGGGGGGCTGGCCGATCCCATACGTCTTATCGATATCGCACAGGAAGATGCCGATACGTTTCTTGTAAATTATCATTACGCAACAAAGTCATGTTTTTACAAGGGATAAGGCATCCATGACGGCAACCATGCGCAACAGTCAAAATTTTATACACGGCATTCGGGTACTGAATGGCTGCTGAGGCGTGTCATAAGCTGATACCGTCTTTTATTTAAAGAAGGCGGCATCCTTCAGCCTCGGAAACATCCTGCAATCATGAGGACGTTTCTGGTAAAACTTTTGCAACATGCTTCAGAATACACCGTCTTTTTTTAAAAGGCGGCACCTAAAAACTGTAACGGAAACGTCTTGTATTTCGTGGAGCATGGCCGGAAATATCTATGCGGTAACAGGGGGACGTCGTGTGTCCAGCAGCATGGCCATCACGACCCGGGAGGCGGTTCTTTATCCGCTTCCCCTGACGATCGCTCGGCCCATGCCGCCCTGTTCATATATCGCCCTGTAAAAACATGGAAAAAACAACGTAGGGGGGATTCCCTGATCCCCCGCACGCCAGCTAGCGCACGTCGCGGTAATAGGGCAGGGCCAGTGCCGCAGGGGCGGCCATGACCCGGCGCATGCGGTGCCAGACCACGACCGGCACGATGATGAAGGCCATGGTGCCCAGATACGGCAGCATGTTCAGGAATGCGGGATCAATCGGCCAGTTATGCGCCTGCCCGACAAAGGACAGGGCGGTAACCAGCCCGAACAGCAGCGCGGACAGGGTGACGATAACCGGGCGGTACCCGGCAAAGATCACCAGTGCCAGAGCAATCCACCCGCGGCCCGCCACCATCCCTTCCGACCATACCGGCACATAGGTCAGCGTCAGGTATCCACCCGCCAGACCCGCCATCGCACCGCCAAGGGTCACATACCAGAACCGCATGGCCATGACCGGAATGCCTGCCGCATCCGCCGCTGCCGGGTTTTCCCCCACCGCACGCATGTTCAGCCCGTGGCGGGTGCGGAACATGACAAAATGCACCAGCGCGGGCAGCAGCACGTAAATCGGCACGATCAGGATATTCTGCCCGAACAGCGCGGGACCAATTACCGGAATGGATGACAGCAGCGGTACGGTGACATGGCCGAACGTCGTCGCCACCGGCTGGCCTGCATAGTTATGGCCAAGTGCCGTGGACAGCCCCAGCCCCATGAAGGTTGTGGCCAGCCCGCACAGCACCTGATTCGCCCGCATCACCACGGCGCCAAAGGCGAACACCATGCCGCCCGCAGCCCCCACCAGTCCTGCCACCAGCAGCCCGATCCATGGCGAGGGAATGGACGACACGGTCATGACCGCCGTCACCGCCCCCAGCGCCATAAGCCCCTCCACGCCAAGGTTGGTAACACCAGCGCGTTCGGCCAGCACTTCACCAAGGGCGGCCAGTGCCAGCACGCCACCCGCCAGCACGGCGGTGGCCAGCATACCCGTCAGTAGCGCGATCATGATGCTTTCCCCTTTGGCGTGGTACTGGCCACGGGCCGGTAATGGGCCAGTTCATCGCCAATGGCGATCATGAACAGGATCAGCCCCGTAATGGCGAGGACAACCGACGCCGAAAGCTGCTGCGTCTGCATGACAATGCCCGAATCAAGGATCAGCGCCATAAGCAGGGCGGCGGGAATGACATTCAGGCACGACCCGCGCGCCAGCACGGCGACTACGATCCCAAGATAGCCGAAATTGTTGGCCATGCCGCCCTGCAGCCGGTGGACCGTGCCCGCGACTTCAAACATGCCTGCAAGGCCCGCAAGTCCGCCCGACAGCAGCATGACCGAAATAATGCGCAGCCGCACCGGAATTCCGGCGTAGCGCGCGGCTTCGGGGTTGGCCCCGCCAATACGTATTTCATAGCCCCACCGCGTGCGCGACAGCACCAGCGCCAGCCCGATGACGATGACGATGGCCACGGGGAAGCCCCAGTGCACGATGCCCCACATTTCGGGAATGGCGACCGGCAGGCGCTGGGTTGAAACCTGTGCCCCGCTGATCCGGTCCCGCCATGGCCCGGTGGTCAGGTAATAGGTCAGCAGCGAGGCAATGAAGTTGAGCAGTAGCGTGGTGATGATTTCATTCACCCCGGCATAGGCGCGCGCCAGTGTCGGTACCGTAATCCACGCCATGCCGCCAAGGATACCGGCAATGGTCATGACCGGCAGCACGGCAGGTGCCGGGCCATGCATGCCAAGGGCGACGCCGGTCGCGGCAATGGCTCCGGCATAGAACTGGCCTTCGGCACCGATATTCCATAACCCGATCGTGCCGCATACGGTCACCGCCGCCCCGGTCAGCAGCAGCGGGCACATGAACAGGGCCAGATCCTCCAGCCCGAAGCGCGAGCCAAGGGTGGAGCGCAGGATCAGTTCCGCCAGCGTGACTGGACTGTGCCCCGACAGCGCCAGTACACCAGCGATGATGAACAGCGACAGCACGATCGCCGCCAGTCGTAGCACAAGGATGCGTCCTGCCGGTGCGCTGGGCAGGCGCTGGAATGCACGTGCGGCCATTACTGCGTTGCTCCCGGTTGGGTACCGGCGGCATCCCGGCCGCCCATCAGCAGGCCGATGGTGGCCATGTCGGCTGCTTCAGCATCGATTATGGACATGAGCCGCCCATGGAACATGACCCCGATCCGGTCCGATACATTCAGCAGGTCTTCCAGATCTTCGGATATGAACACGACCGCCACCCCCTGATCGCGCAGGTCGGTCAGATACCCCAGCATGGTGGCGATCGCCCCGATATCCAGCCCGCGTGCAGGGTAGGCGGCGACCAGCACCCGGCTGGCGATGCGGATTTCACGCCGCGCCACCAGCCGTTGCTGGTTGCCGCCCGACAGGTTGCGGATGGGCATGGCGAAATCGGGAATGTTGACCTGCGCCAGATCCGCAATGCCCTGTGCCAGCGCGCCTGCCGCCTGCGCGTCATACAGCCCGTGCGTCCCGATGGGCGGGTAGGGGTATTCACGCAGCGCCATGTTGGCGGTCACTGACAGCGATGGCGCCAGCGCGCTGCGCAGCCGGTCCTCGGGGATGTGCCCGACACCCGCCTGCACGAACAGGGCCGGGTCCGTACGCGCCACCAGGCTGCCGTCCAGCAGGATTTCGCCTGACGTGCGGGCCATAAGCCCCGTCAGCACATGCGTCAGTTCCCGCTGTCCGTTGCCCGCGACCCCGGCAATACCAAGGATCTCGCCACCATACAGGTCAAGGCTGACATCGCGCAGCGTATCCACCCCACGGTCGTCGCGCACGCTGACATTGCGCAGCTGCATGACGGGGGTGGTTGCGATGGGCGCTGCCCCTTCGGGGCGGGCACGCATGTTGCGCCGGACGATGTCGCGTCCCACCATGGTCGCCGCCAGCATGGACGGGTTGCAATCCGCCGTGTTGAACGTGCCGACCTTGCATCCGCCGCGCAGGATGCTGACGCGGTCCGAAATTTCCATCACCTCATCCAGCTTGTGGCTGATGATGATGACGGCGTTGCCCTGCGCGCGGAATGCCCTCAGCGCGCGGAACAGTTCGCCTGTTTCCTCCGGTGTCAGCACGGCGGTGGGTTCGTCCATGATCAGCAGCCGGGCCCTGCGCGCCAGCACGCGCAGGATCTCGACACGCTGCTGTTCACCTGCCGACAGGTCGCATACCCGCGCATCGGCCCGGACAGGAAAGCCGAAGCGTTCCGAAATTTCATGCGTGCGGGCTTCCATCACGGCGGGCGATGCGCGGCGCGGCGCTTCATCCCAGCCCAGGTGGATGTTTTCCGCCACAGTAAAGGCCTGTACCAGCTTGAAATGCTGGTGCACCATGCCGATGCCCGCGCGGATCGCTTCCTGTGGAGAGGTAAAGGTCTGGCCGTAGCCATCAAGGATGATCTCGCCTTCCTCCGGCTGGTAAATGCCGGTTACGACATTCATCAACGTGGATTTCCCGGCTCCGTTTTCACCCAGCAGGGCATGGATCTCACCCGGCCAGACATCAAGGTCCACGTCCTTGTTGGCAATCACGCCGGGAAAGAATTTGCCAATCCCGCGCAACTGCAGGACCGGCGGCGTGCCCGGCGCCACACCGGGGGGGGCGGACTGCTTATTCAAGGCCGGATACTCCCGCGACAGCCCAGTCGCTGTGATAGATTTCCAGATCGCTCAGCGTCACACCTGCGGGCACGCGCAGGCGACCATGGTTGTCATGGATCGGGCCACGGAACGGGTTGTAGCCCGCCAGCAGGCGCGTGCGCATGGCGTCGGCCTGACGTGCGACCTCGACCGGCACGCCCGGTCCCCACGCATCACGGTCCACGCCGTGGCCCAGTGTCAGGAAACGGCCCTGTGGCTGCCATGTCCCCGCCAGCAGGTCGCGTACCTGCGAGACATAGAAATCATTGAAATCCAGATCCACCGAACTGACATAGGCTTCCGGCCCGTAATCCAGCATGCCGGTATTCCACATTGCGGCCTTCAGCCCGCGCTGCACCGCCACGCGCAGATAGGCCGGTTCATCCATGATCCCGCACAGGAAGTCACATCCATTATCCGCCAGCGCGGTTGCAGCCTGTGTCGCGGCCTGCGGGTCGAACCATGCATTGATGGTGATGCTCTGCAACGTGACCGACGGGTTGACCGACTGCGCGCCCAGCAGCGTTGCATTGGCCGAAGCATAGACCGACGGTATCGGAAACGCGCCCAGAAACCCGATCTTGCCCGTGCGCGTCATAAGACCCGCCGCAATCCCGATGATGTAACTGGCGTACCAGTGCGCCACGTAATACCAGCCCAGATTGCCGGTCACGTTGGTGCCGTCACATTCCATGAAGGCCACGTCCGGCGCGCGGTCCGACACGTCCTTGATGAAGTCACCGTATTCGGAGGTCGCGAAGACCATCTGCGCGCCTTCAGCCACGAACTGCCGGAAAATGCGCGTGGCATCGGCGGAATAGGGCACGCTTTCAACATAGATTGTGCGGATTTTCGGGAACGCGCGGCGCACGGCCTGCACGCCCCGGTCATGCACCATGGACCACCCGCCATCAGTAATCGGTCCGGTATGGCCAAAGCCGATTACGGCATCAGCTTCCGGCAGTGGCCTGCGCCATGCAGGTGTCGTCGCCGCACGGGCGGGGCGCAGCAGGCCAGAACCCGCAGCCCCTGCCATGCCCAGCAGCGCCCGGCGCGTTGTCAGCAGCCGCCCCCGCGGCCCTGAAACTGTCATAAGATGTTATCCCCCTGAAAATCCATGCCGTATCCCATTGCGGCAAGATGGCGTGCTGGCCCGTTCGGATGCTCCTGTGACTGCGTTATGGGTGCGTTGGATACAGTAAACGTTACGCGGCGGGGACATGCAAGGCCATCGCGCGGGCCATGTTCCAGACCGTTGCGTCAGGCGGTCTGGTCCCCCGCCGGTGGCATGCCTGCCAGCGTGCGCCAGCTTGCTTCATCCATGGTGGCGACACCCAGCTCGGCAGCCTTGCGCGCCTTGGACCCGGCCTTTTCGCCCAGCACCACAAGGTCGGTTTTTTTTGAAACACTGTCGGATACCCGCGCGCCCAGCCGTTCGGCCACGGCGCGGGCTTCGGGGCGGGTCATGGTGGTCAGCGTGCCGGTAAACACGATGGTCTTTCCCGACAGTGCGCCTTCGGCCACCATTTCTTCATCCGTGACCCGCGTCAGAACGGAAGTCAGGTCGTCCAGTGTCGCGCGGTTATGGGATTCGGCAAAGAACGACACCAGTTCATCGGCAATGGCCGAACCGATTCCGGTGATTGATCCCAGTTCCAGCCGTTCGTCCGATCCGATGACCGCCGCCTTTTCCATCTGCTGCCGCCAGTTGGCCATCGACCCGTAATGCCGGGCCAGCAGGCGGGCGTTGTTGATGCCGATGCGGCGGATGCCCAGTGCGTAGATCAGGCGCGACAGTTCAATCGTGTGCCGTGCCTCGATGGCGCGGACCAGATTGCGGGCCGATATCTTGCCCCAGCCGTCGCGGCTGGCGATTTCGGTTTCGTGTTCGGGCAGGCGGAAAATATCGGCAGGCGTTCGCAGCCAGCCCAGTTCGTGGAATTCAACGATCGTGCGATCGCCTAGCCCGTCAATGTCGAAGGCGTCACGCGATACGAAATGGATCAGCCGTTCCACCACCTGCGCCGGACACGTCAGCCCACCGGAACATCGCCATACGACCTCACCCTCCGGCCGTTCGGCATGCGCGCCGCAGACCGGGCAGGTATGGGGAAAGTGAAACGGCGGGCGGTCATGGTCACGCGGCAGGACCACGCCGGTCACCTGCGGGATCACGTCGCCTGCGCGCTGTACATGCACAAGGTCGCCCTCGCGTATGTCCTTGCGCGTGATTTCGTCTTCATTATGCAGGCTGGCGCGGGTGACGATCACACCGCCCACATTGACCGCCTCCAGAAACGCCACCGGCGTCAGCGCGCCGGTGCGCCCTACCTGTATGTCAATCTTTTCAAGGCGGGTGATGGCCTGCTCGGCGGGGAATTTCCATGCTACCGCCCAGCGCGGCGCACGCCCCGCAAAGCCAAGGCGGTCCTGCAGCGCACGGTCATCCAGTTTGTACACAACGCCGTCGATGTCGTAATCCAGCGCCGAGCGTTCCAGCGTCAGCCGCTCCATGAAGGCTTCGGCCTCGGCTGCGTTCTTTACCCGCGTGCTGAGCGGATTGACCACAAATCCCCATGCCGCAAGCTGTTCAAGGTAGCCGTGGTGGGTTGAAGCCAGCGGCGCGTCGCAGAAGCCCGCGGCATACGCGAACAGCGACAGCGGACGGCGGGCTGTTACCTTCGGGTCAAGCTGACGCAGCGATCCGGCTGCGGCGTTGCGCGGATTGGCGAAAGGTTTTTCGCCCGCGCGTTCCTGTGCCGCGTTCAGTTCAAGGAATGCCTGCTTGGACAGGAAGACCTCGCCCCGGATTTCGATCATGTCGGGGAAGGGGGCGGGCAGGTGTTCGGGAATGTCCTTCAGCGTGCGCAGATTGGCGGTCACGTCCTCGCCTTCGGTACCGTCGCCGCGCGTGGTGCCGCGTACGAAATGCCCATGTTCGTAGGTCAGGCTTATGGACAGGCCATCAATCTTGGGTTCCGCGACAAAGGACAGGGCGCGCGCCTGATCTTCCCCCAGCCCCAGGAAGCGGGCGATGCGGCTGATGAAGCCCTCGAATTCGTCCCGCGAAAATACATTGTCCAGCGACAGCATTGGCACCATGTGCCGGTGGCGGTGAAAGGGACCATTGGCCGGGGCACCGACCTTTTCCGTAGGGCTGTCGGCGCGGCGCAGGTCAGGGAAGCGTTTTTCCAGTTCGGTATTCAGACGGCGCAGGCTGTCATAGGTCGCATCATCAACCAGCGGCGCGTCATTCTGGTGATACGCGGCATCCAGTGCGGGCAGCAGTGCTGCAAGATGCGCCAGCGTGGTCTCTGCGTGAGTTTTGTCCTGTTCCATCGTGGCGTAATCCGCCAGCAGGCGGCGGGCCTGTTCAGCCACGGATTCGGATAGGGCAGCATGGGGCATGTCAGACCCCTTTCAGCAGGCTGTCGGCTGCGGCGCGGGCAGCAGGCGTAATGGTGTCACCAGACAGCATGCGGGCGATTTCCTCCCGCCGTGCCTGTGTATCCAGCGGGGCGGCGTGGGTTTCGGTGCGGCCTCTGTTCACGCTCTTGCTTATGCGCAGGTGCGCATCCCCCCTGGCCGCCACCTGCGGACTGTGGGTGACAACCAGCACCTGCACGCTGCGGCCTACGGTATAAAGCCGTTCCCCGATGGCCGAAGCCGTGGCCCCGCCTACGCCGGAATCCACTTCGTCAAACACCAGCGTGGGAATGGCCGACCGACCGGCCAGCACGACCTTCAGCGCCAGCATGAGGCGGGAGAGTTCCCCCCCCGACGCGACCTTGGCCAGCGGCCCCGGCGGCTGGCCGGGGTTGGCGGCGATCAGGAATGACGCCTGTTCCTTGCCGCGTGCGTTCCATGCCTCCGCTTCCAGCGGGATAAGGGAGACAATAAAGCGCGCGCGTTCCAGTTTCAGCGGTTTCAGTTCCGCCATCACCGCCTGTTCCAGCCTGCGTGCCGCCTTTTCACGCGCGGCGGTCAGGTCAAGGGCGACTTCTTCAAACTTTGCACGGTTTTCGGCCACGGTTGCTTCCAGTCCCTCGATCCGGGCATTGCCCGAATCAAGTGCGGCCAGCCGCTCGGTAAAGGCTGTGAGCAGACCCGGCAGTTCGGGGACCGACACGCCGTGCTTGCGGGCTTCGGCACGCAGCGCGAACAGGCGTTCTTCCGTCTGTTCCAGAAGGCGCGGGTCGGCCTGCGCGTCGGATGCAAGGCGCGAGAGCATGCTTTCTGCTTCCGCCAGCGCTTCTTCCGCGCGTTCCAGCGCGTTCAGCGCTTCCTGTGCGGCTTCCTGCTCGGCGGCGCCGACGGCTTCGGGGTTCAGGTCTGTGGGGGCGGGCAGCAGACGCTGCAATGCGCGGCTGGCATTGCGCAGCGCCGATGCCGGACCGGGGGAGCGTCGGTCGCGCGGGGCAAGGTCGGCCAGGGCCGCCGCAATTGCTTCCGCCCGGCGTTCGCCCTGCTGCAAGGCCTGGCGCAGGCCGGCCAGCTGCGTTTCCTCATCTTCCTGCGGGGCGAGTGTGGACAGGTCTTCCACCGCCTGTCGCAGCCAGTCTTCCTCGCGCGCGGCATTTTCCATTTCTGCGCGGGCTGCGGCCAGTTCGGCCGTGGCTTCGATCCATTTGCGATAGGCGCCAGCGGTCCGGGTGCGCAGCGCGCCGGGTACGCCAAACACATCCAGCAGGTCCAGATGCGTTGACTGGTCCGCCAGCCCCATCTGTTCATGCTGGCCCTGTATTTCCACCAGCAGGGTCGCGGCCCGGCGCAGCAGGCTGACAGCCACGGGCTGGTCATTGATATAGGCGCGCGACCGCCCGTCCGTTGTCACGACCCGGCGCAGCAGCACGGGTTCGCGCACGTCATCCAGTACGATGCCCTGTTCACTGAACAACTGGTGCAGGGGATGGTCCGGCGCGATTTCGAAGCTCGCGCTGACACTGGCCTGTTCACATCCGGCCCGTACCAGCGACGCGCTGGCCCGTTCCCCCAGCGCCAGCCCCAGGCTGTCCAGCAGGATGGACTTGCCAGCCCCGGTTTCCCCCGTCAGCACCGTCAGGCCAGGGGGAAAGGCCAGATCCAGTTTTTCGATCAGGACCACATCCCGTATCGAGAGCTGTGTCAGCATGCAGGATTCCCGTTCAGCACAGATGATCGTTGGCGGAAATCAGAAAACCGAATGCCATGCCCGCGAAAAGACGTTTCGTCCCTGTTTGTGGTCCTTGCTTTCCACGCCCTTTATCAGGTGATGCGCGCGCAGGTGATCGTACGCATCCGTGTACCATTTGCTGCTGGGGTAGTTGTAGGCCAGTACCGTTCCGGTCTTGCGCGCCTGTTCCAGCAGGCCCATGTCCAGATACACTTCCACCAGCCGTTCCAGTGCCTCGGGCACATGATTGGTGGTCTGGAAATCCTGCACCACGCGCTGGTAGCGCCCGGCAGCGGCCAGATAGTCGTTCTGCTGCTGGTACCACCGGCCCACCAGCATTTCCTTGCCCGCCAGATGGTCGCGGCACAGATCGATCTTCAACTGCGCATCACGGGCATACGGGCTTTGGGGAAAGCGGGTGATGACTTCTTCCAGGGCGTCCATGGCCTCGATCGTGCCCTGCTGGTCACGCTGCACATCGGCTACCTGTTCGTAATAACACAGGGCGCGCAGGTAGAAGGCATAGGCTGCGTCAGTACTGGTGGGATGCAGTTCCAGAAAGCGGTCAAGCTGCTGCACTGCTTCGGGATATTTGTTCAGCAGGTAGTTCGCATACCCTTCCATCAGCTGCGCATTGGCGGTGTACTGGGAATAGGGATAGTTGCGCTGCAATGTGTCGAACTGGTTGACCGACAGCAGGTACCGGTCCGAACGCAGGGCGTCCACGCCGTTGTTGTACAACGTCTCTGCTGACCCGACGCGCGGCGCACGTTCGCTGATGCTGCTGGCGCTCTGCCCACATGCCGCCAGCAGGCCCGCAAGCGGCAGAAGCATCAGCCTGCGCGCCATCTGGCGCGTGGTGGGCAGGGGTTGCGGAATATGGTGTGATGTGCGTACGGACATACCGGCTCTTCCAGTTATGGAAGCTTTATATCATGTGCCGGGGGCGGGTGAAGTCTCCACGTGCGGATTTCGCATCCCCACATCAGGCAGCTCTGGGCTGCGGGGTGGAAAGGGACGCCTCCAGCGGGGCGCGACGCCAGTTCGCCTGTTCGGCAAAGACCTTGCGTAACAGGCGGTTGTTCAGCGTATGCCCTGATTTATGTCCCCGGAAATGGCCGCTGATCATGCCACCGGCCAGATACAGGTCGCCAATCGCATCCAGCACCTTGTGGCGCACGAATTCATCCGGGTGGCGCAGTCCGGACGGGTTCACCACGCTGTCACCGTTGACGACAACGGCGTTGTCCAGCGATCCGCCACGGGCCAGCCCCACGGAATGCAGGTAATCGATTTCGGGCTGCAGCACGAACGTCCGCGCGGTGCTGAGATGCTGGCGGAACGCCCCCGGTTCCACCAGTGTCACATACCGCTGCTGGCCGATGGCGGCGGCCGGGAAATCAATGGAGATATCGATTGTCAGGCCGGGCTGTGTTGCGGGTGACAGTTCGGCAAAGGCATCGCCATCTTCCACCCGCACGGTCCGGTCCATGTGGATATGCAGGCGTGGGGCTGACTGCGCCGTGATGCCGGCACATTCCAGCAGGAACACGAATTCCGCCGCAGAACCATCGAAAACCGGGATTTCCGGACCATTTACATCAATGAAGATGTTATCGACGCCACATCCGGCCAGCGCGGCCATAAGGTGTTCGATGGTGGCGATGCGTTCGGCATGCCCGTCCCCGGCATCGCAGCCCAGTACCGTGCTCAGCCGCGTATCCACCACCGTGTCATACCGTGCTGCAAGGGGCGGCAGGGCGACGTCATTGCGGCGAAAGACAATCCCGGTGTTTTCCGGGGCGGGAGACAGCTGCAGGTTGATGCGCCTGCCGGTATGCAGGCCGGTGCCGATGCTGCTGATCGGCTGGCGTATGGTGTGCTGCATCTGTCCTTCATGTCGGGACGCAGACCCGATGGGGCCGGATGCTTGCGGCAGCATGCCGTTCATTGCCTGTATCCTTGACGGAAGTGTGGGAGAACTCACAGTAACTGGCATGCTATCATGTTACTGCCTTGTCTCTCCCCATGACAGTCAAGGATTATTGCCTATTGTTACCTGTCAGAAAGGGTAAGGCATGGCCTGCCCACAGGGGAAACGGGCCATGCATCTGACTGCAATCAGGGCGAACGGCGGCGCAGGAAGGCGGGGATGTCCAGCCCGCCGTCATCCGGCGTCGGGTTGCCGCCCGTGGGCTGGGCCTGCGGCTGAGGCTGCTGGGTCTGCGGCGGCTGCATGGCGGGTTCCGTACGGGGCGCGGGGTCGGGCTGCGGCGGGGTGGAATGACGGCGCAGCGCACCTGTCACGATACCGAACAGGCTGCGGGGCGCGGACTGGGGCTCCGGTGCGGGCGGCTTGGCGCTTTCGGTAAACAGCGGCGAACGCGGCGATCCCGCGCGCTGTGCCTGCGCGATATGCGGCGGCACGGCGTTGGGAGATGGCGCCTGCGGTGCGGCAGGACGCGGCGGCTGGGGGGCTGTCGCCGCAGGCTGGCCCATGGGGGCGGCAGGCTGCTGCGGTGCGGCTGGCGTCCCCTGCTGTGGTGCGCCGGCAACCGGTGCGCCCTGCTGTGATGCTTCGGCGGGGGCGGGCTGTGCCGGGGTGGATTCGGCCTGCGGGGCTGCCGGACGTGCGGCGGGATGGCCACCGGGCGGGTTGTCGATACCCGTCGCCACGACGGAGACGCGAATGCGTCCGTTCAGTGATGTATCGATGGCGGAGCCGAAGATGATGTTGGCGTCTTCCGCCACTTCTTCGCGGATGCGGTTTGCGGCCTGATCCACTTCGAACAGGGTCAGGTCCTCGCCACCCGTGATGTTAATGAGCAGGCCCTGCGCGCCGGACATGGAGGTGTCTTCCAGCAGCGGGTTGGAAATGGCGTCCTCGGCTGCGGCGATGGCGCGGTTTTCGCCCTCGGCCTCGCCCGTGCCCATCATTGCTTTGCCCATTTCCGCCATGATGGTGCGGATATCGGCGAAGTCGAGGTTGACCAGCCCTGGCGCCATCATAAGGTCGGTGACACCACGCACGCCCATGTACAGGACATTGTCCGCCATCTTGAACGCGTCTTTCCAGCTTGTGCGCTCATTGGCCAGACGGAACAGGTTCTGGTTGGGGATGATGATCAGCGTATCGACAAACTGCTGCAGTTCGGCAATGCCCGCTTCCGCTGATTTCGCGCGGCGGTGGCCTTCGAACGTGAACGGCTTGGTGACGACGCCCACGGTCAGGATGCCGCGTTCGCGTGCCATGCGGGCAATGACGGGGGCAGCCCCCGTGCCGGTGCCGCCGCCCATGCCCGCGGTGATGAACACCATGTGCGCGCCATCAAGATGGCGGGACAGTTCATCGCACGCTTCTTCCGCAGCCGCGCGGCCGATTTCGGGCTTCGCACCCGCGCCAAGTCCCTGCGTCAGGTGGGGCCCGAGCTGGATGCGGCGGTCGGCGCTGCTGTGGGACAGCTGCTGGGCATCGGTGTTGGCGACAACGAATTCCACGCCCTGCAACTGCGAATGGATCATGTTGTCCACCGCATTCGTACCACCGCCGCCAACCCCGATTACTGTGATGCGGGGCGTGAAATCGGAATGATTCTGTTGCGGGATGGTCAGGTTGAGGGTCATGCTTGGCTCCCGATGGATTGGGGTAGGCGTGCTGGCATACTAACGGCAAAAGTACAATAAAGGGTTTTCATGCAAGATCATACCCTGTCACGTATGAAATCCACGAAACGTCTGACAAGGCTGCCGGGACGCGTATCACGCGTGTCAGGCTCACCCATTTCGTCCGCGGCCCCCGCCGCCCAGGCCAGAAGCCCTGCGGATGTGGAGAACATCGGCCACGTCGCCGCGTTTTCGGGCAGGCCGACAATGCGGCGCGGGCGGCCCAGGCGCACCTGACGGTTCAGGATCCGGGCTGCCATCGGCCCGATTCCCTCCAGCAGCGACCCCCCGCCGGTCAGGATCACACGCCCGTCGGACGCGGGGCCGACAGCGGCCATTTCCAGCCTGTCACGTACCATCTCCAGGGTTTCCTCCACGCGCGGGTGTATGATCGAGACAATCCTTGCGCGTGGAATTCTGACATAATGATGGTCGTTGTCACCAATCAGCTGCACAAGAATGGGATCGTGATCATCGCCGGCCAGCAGTTCGGCCGATCCGTGCATGGTTTTCAGCCGCTCGGCATTGTCGATGGAGGTCGAAAGCCCATGGGCGATATCGCGCGTGATGTGCAGGCCGCCCACGGGAATCGTGGCGGTATGCAGCAGCCGGCCTTCGCCAAACACTCCGATCGAGGTAGTGCCCCCGCCCATGTCCACCACGGTGGCGCCCAGGTTGCGCTCGTCCTCGTTCATGACCGCAAGCCCTGAGGCAAGGGGGGACGACACCATCCCCTCGATCTTCAGTTCCACGCGTGACAGCACGGCTTCCAGATTGCGCAGCGCGGTCGTGTTGGCGTCGATCACATGCAGGCGCGCGGACAGCAGGTCACACAGGTGCCCGCGCGGGTCCAGCACTTCCTGCGTGTCATCCACCGCGTAATCCAGCGGCAGGGTATGGATGGCCGACCGCCCTTCGGACACGGCGCGGACCCGACCCTCGCTTATGATCCGGTTGACGTCGTTATCCGTGATTTCCCGCCCGCCTACGGACCAGCGCGCGTTGATGTGGCGGCTTTCGGGGTGGCCGCAGGACAGGTTGACGAAAATGGAATCCCGGCGTTCCGTCGCCATGTCTTCCGCCTGCGCCACGGCGGCGCGGATCGCACTTTCCGCCTCGCGCAGGTCCACGATCCCGCCCGACCGCACGCCATGCGAGCGTCGCCACCCATGGCCAAGGATGCGGATGGTATTGTCAGGCTCGCCACGCCCGATCAGGCATACGATCTTGGTGGATCCGATATCCAGCACGCTGAACGGTCCCGTGCGCAGCTTGCGCGTGGGCATACGCTCGCCCGCGGGGACAAGCGATGTCGCGGGTCGCGGGCGGGGCAGGCGGGCCGGTGTCCCGGGGCCACGGATGGCAGGTACCGGGGCGGCTGGTGTGGTGGTCTTTGTTGCAGGTAGGGTCGTTCTGACCGCTCCCGGCACTGGATAGTTCATGCCCGCCTCCGTCTTGGGCCGGTATCGGGGGAAGAAAGCCATGGTGCGACAGGGGCCTGATCCCCGGTGGGGGCAGCCTGTGGCGGTGTGTCGTCCCGGTCCCGGTCACTGTCGTTCGGGGCAACGGGGTTTTCACGCACGATCAGGCGGTCAGGCAGGCGCATGTCGATGGCGATTACCGGCCTGTCCAGTATTTTTATGTTTTCCTGCAATTGCGCAAGACGCTTCAGTGCCGCGACTTCCTGCCCTTCGGGCAACAGGATGGTCGTGCCGTTGCGCAGGGTCAGGTTCCACCGCCGCTGGCCCACGCGGGATGCGGCCACGACATGGCTGCGTACCTCCGGCTGGGCGGACAGTTCATCAATCAGGGCGGCTGCTGCGGTGTTGGCGTCGGGGCCGACCACCAGCGGCAACTGCATGAAGGCCTCGGCATCCTTGCCGGTCATGCCCTGGTCACGCACCTGGTTGCCGTCCCGGTCGATCAGCATGAAATGTCCGTGATTTTGCCATACGGCAAAGGGGCGGCGTTCAAACAGGTGGATGATGATGGTGCCGGGCAGGTGGCGTTCGACCACGGAATGATCGACAAACGGCAGCGCGTCGATGCGTTCACGCGTGCCAGCCACGGAAAAGCCCAGTATGAAGTCCCCCGTGCGCACGCCCAGCGCCTGCTGCAGCGCGGCCTCGCTGGTCAGCACGCAGCCGGTTACGTCAATTTCGGTAATGCGCAGGGGCAGCATGTTGATGATCCGCCCGCGCAGCGGCGCGAAATGCGGGTCCGACCCGAAATGCCGCAATGCCGTGACACAGCCCGCCCCGACCACCAGCAGTATCACCACCAGCAGTACCGGACGCAGCAGGCGTTTCTGGCGGCGCAGGAATATCGAAAGCCTGGAAGGGCGGTCGCTGCTGTCGGTCGGTCGCCTCATGTACGGCAGGTCGCGTGGTCGATCATCCACTGGCACAACGTGGCGTAGTCCATGCCGCAGGCAGTCTGCGCCTGTTCAGGCAGCAGGGAGGTCGGCGTCATGCCCGGCTGGGTATTGGTTTCCAGAATGACAAGGCGACCGGGCGCATCCGGCCCCGCGCTGTCGTCATAACGGAAATCCGTGCGGCTGGCCCCGCGGCAGCCCAGCGCGCGGTGGGCGGCCAGTGCAAGTGCGCGTGCCTGTTCAAAGGCGGCGGGGTGGATGTTTGCAGGCAGTTCGTGTCGCGAACCGCCGGATGCGTATTTGGCCTGATAGTCATAAAAGCTGGGGCCACTGCCCATCGGCGTGATGTCGGTCACCGTCAGGGCGCGGTCTTCCAGCACGCCAACCGTCAGTTCCCGGCCGGGGATGTATTCTTCCACCAGCATCTGGTCACCAAACGTCCATTCCGATGCCACCGTGGAGCGGCGATTGCTGCCGGGCAGGATGATTTCCACCCCCACGGATGATCCCTCGTTCAACGGCTTGATCACATAGGGGGCGGGCATCGGGTCCGCCGGTTCCAGCTGCGCGGGTGTCATGACCAGTCCATCTGCGACAGGCAGGCCAGCTGCCATGAACACGGTCCGGGCCGCATCCTTGTCCATGGCTGTGGCGGATGCCCGCACGCCGGAATGGGTGTAGGCGATGCCCATCCAGTCCAGCACGCCCTGGATCGACCCGTCCTCACCAAATCTGCCGTGCATGGCGTTGAACACCACGTCCGGGCGGTGGGCCTGCAGGTCGGATACGATGGCCAGCAGGTCGGGGCCTGCGTCAATGCAGCGGACGTCGTGCCCAAGTCCGCGCAGGGCCTCGGCCACGCTGCGGGCACTGGCCAGGCTGACCTCGCGTTCGGCGGACATGCCGCCCATCAGGACGGAAACCCTGCGGGCCGTCATGCGCTTTCTCCCGTAATGTGCATGGCCGGACGGCCAATCCGTTTGATTTCCCAGCGCAATGTGACCGCCGTGTGGTCATGCACGCGCTGGCGTACGGTATCGCCAAGCAATTCCAGGTCGGACGCGGTGGCGTTGCCGGTGTTCAGCATGAAATTGCAGTGTTTTTCACTGATCTGCGCACCACCGACCGTAAGCCCCCGACAGCCCGCCGCATCAATCAGTTCCCATGCCTTGCGCTGCGATTCGTCGGGATCGGGATTGCGGAAGGTCGATCCCCCCGTCCGCGCGCGCACCGGCTGTGCGGCTTCGCGCGCCGTACGGATTTCATCAATTCGCTGACGGATGATGGCGGGCGGAGCGACCATGCCGTTCAGTCGCACCCGGACCACGACCGACTGTGGCGGCAGGGTGGCATGGCGGTAGCCGAAATCCAGCGACGCGGCGGGCAGGCGTAGCAGCCTGCCGTCGCGCGTCACCACTTCCACCCAGTCCAGCACCGCCGACATGTCCGACCCGTAGGCCCCGGCATTCATGGCCACGGCCCCACCAATCGAGCCGGGAATGCCCGCAAGAAATTCCAGCCCCGACAGCCCCGCTTCGGCCGCGTGTTCGGCAACCGTCATGTCAAGGCACGCGGCCCCCACAACCAGCCCGTCCCCATCGCGCACAATGGTGGAAAAACCGCGTGCAAGGCGGATGACCAGCCCGTCGATCCCGCCATCGCGCACGATTACGTTCGAACACGCGCCCAGCGGCATGACGGGAACCTCCAGCGGCAGGTGGCGCAGGACATGGGCCAGGTCATCGGCGCTGGCGGGCTGGAACAGCAGTTCCGCAGGACCGCCGACGCGAAACCACGTGCGCGGGCCAAGGGCGGCCTGCGGTGTCAGGCGACCACGCGGGCGGCAATCATCCGTGTCCAGGGCCTGTGCCCATTGCGGCAGGGTGGCGGCGGGGGCAGAGGTCATGAATGGGCGTCCGCCTTCTGTGCCGGGGCGTGGGCGATGCCCTGCAGGTCAGCAAGCTGGGCCGGTAGCGCCTGCGCCCAGTTGGTGATGCTGCCCGCACCCAGACAGACAACAAAATCACCCGGACGGGCAATGGCGTTGATCATTTCCGCAAGGTGTTCCGGCCCTGGCAGCGGCACGACCGAACGGTGTCCGCGTTCGCGCAGCCCCTCGACCAGCGCATCGCGGTCCATGCCCTCGATCGGCTGTTCGCCCGCGGCATACACATCGGCGATGATGACGGTACCCGCGTCGTTCATGCAGGTGCAGAATTCGTTGAACAGGGTCTTCAGCCGCGAATACCGGTGCGGCTGCATGACCGCGATCACGTTGCCCGCGCCCGCCTGTCGCGCGGCCTTCAGCACGGCGGCGATTTCCACCGGGTGGTGGCCATAGTCGTCAATGATGGTGATGCCGCCGGTTTCACCCGTGCGGGTGAAACGGCGTTTGACCCCACGGAAGGCGGCAAAGGCGGAGCGGATGGTGGCGTCGTCTATTTCCATCTCGGTGCCCACCGCAATGGCCGCCAGCGCGTTCTGCACGTTGTGGTGGCCCAGCATGGGCAGGCGGAACGGACCGGCCCGGCGCGAACGGTTGCGGTTGCGGTTGGTGATCACGACCTCGAACGTGGCGCCCAGCTTGTCGGTAATCACCTTTTCCGCGCGCACGTCCGCCTGTGGCGAGAAACCGTAGGTAATGATCCGGTGGTCCGACAGGCGCGGGATCATCTGCTGGACTGCGGGGTGGTCAATGCACAGCACGGCAAAGCCGTAGAACGGAATGTTGGAGACGAACTGGTCATACGCCGCCTGCATGGCCTCTTCCGTGCCCCAGTGGTCCAGATGCTCGGGATCCATGTTGGTCACGACCGTAATGACGGAGGGCAGACGCAGGAACGACCCGTCGCTTTCATCGGCCTCGACCACCATCCAGTCGCCCGATCCCATGCGGGTGTTGGTGCCGTAGGCTTCGATAATGCCACCATTGATGACCGTGGGGTCCAGCCTGGCGGCTTCCAGGACTGCGGCGACAAGGCTGGTGGTGGTGGTCTTGCCATGCGTTCCGCCCACCGCCACCGACCAGCGCAGGCGCATGAGTTCGGCCAGCATTTCCGCCCGCCGCACAACCGGGATCAACCGCGCGCGCGCGGCCACGACCTCGGGGTTGTCACGCTTGACGGCGGTGGAGGTCACAACCACCTGCGCACCACCCAGATTGGCGGCATCATGGCCGATGGTCACGGGAATGCCGGCGGCGCGCAGGCGCGCGACATTCGCACTTTCGGCAATGTCGGAGCCCTGCACCGCATAGCCAAGCATGTGCAGCACTTCGGCAATGCCGGACATGCCAATTCCGCCAATGCCGACGAAGTGGATGGTGCCAATGGAAAGGGGCAGGGCTCTCATGTAATCAGGTCTCCGTATTCGCGCAGGCGGACTTAAGCGGTGCGGGGCAGGTCGGGCAAGCGGGCTTCTATCATATCCGCCAGACGGGCGGCGGCGTCGGGGCGGCCAAGGGTGCTGGCTGCCTGCGCCGTGCGGGCCAGCAGGTCACGGTCGGCCAGCAGTTCCGTCAGACGCTGTGTCAGGGCAGGGGCAGTGAAATCGGGCTGGCGGAGCATCCATGCGGCATGGGCGTCACACAATGCCTGTGCATTGGCGCCCTGCTCATCGCGTGCCGCGATGGGCAGCGGCACCAGCAGCGACGGGCGGCCCGCAACCGTCAGTTCCGCAACTGATGATCCGCCCGCACGCCCGATGACCAGATGGGCCGCGCGCAGGCGCTCGGGCACGTTGTCAAGAAAAGGGGCTATGGTGGCGGGAATGCCGGCTGCGCGATAGGCGCCTGCCACGCGGTCCACGTCTTCCGCGCGGGCCTGCTGTGTCACCTGAATGCGTGCGCGCAATGCCGGGGCAAGGGCGGCAAGGGCGGGCGGCACCACGTCGCTGAACACCCGTGCGCCCAGAGATCCACCCCATACCAGCAGGTTGATGACCCCGTTCGATGGCACGTAACCTTCCCCCGCAAGGGTCGCGATATCAGGACGCACCGGCATGCCGGTCAGCGTGGTGGGCACGCCATCGGGCACGCCCGCCACGACGGGAAACGATGTCGCGATCGCATCCATGCGCGCGGCAAGGAAGCCGTTGGCCTTGCCCAGCACGGCATTGCCTTCATGGATGAACAGAAGCGGCCGCTTCTTTTGCGGCAGCAGGCTGCCGCCCAGCAGCGGCGGCACGGACGGATATCCGCCAAACCCGATGATGGCCGAAGGCCGGATGCGTGACAGGATGCCGCGCGCCTGCACCGTCCCGCGTCCCAGCGCGGCGGCGGCGCGTGCGGCCCGGATGATGCCGCGCCCCGCGATCCCGGCGCCAGGCAGGACAAACTGCTGCCGTCCGGCAAAGACACCGTTTTCACGCAGGCCCGCGCGCCGGTCGGTCATGAGGACAATGTCATGTCCCCGGCGTACCAGTTCGCAGGCCAGTGCCTCGGCTGGGAAAAAATGGCCGCCGGTGCCTCCGGCCGCGACAGCAATGCAGTGACGGGTCATGACGGTGCTTTCAGCGATGAAGAAGACGGTGGCCCGAACTGCCCGTAACGGCCTTCCCCCGGCCGGTTGCGGGTCAGCGCCAGCACCAGGCCGATTGTAAGCGCAACCGACATGGCGGAGGAACCACCATAGGAAATAAAGGGCAGCGTCATGCCCTTGGTCGGGATCAGGTGCAGCGTGGACCCCATGTTGACAAAGGCCTGAAGCCCGAAGCCCGTCACCAGCCCCGCTGTCGCCACCGTGATGAACGGGTCGTTTTCATGCAGCAGCTTTAGCAGCGTGCGGATGACGATGGTGGCGAAAACGCCCACGATGAACAGGCAGACCAGCATGCCGAATTCTTCCCCCGCCACGGCGAAGACGAAATCGGCATGTGCATCGGGCAGCAGATCCTTTACCCGGCCTTCACCGGGGCCACGGCCCAGCAGGCCGCCATTGCCAAAGGCCCGCAGGGCCGTGTCGATCTGGTAATGGTCGCCCACGGCGGGGTGCAGGAAGCGTTCCACGCGCGACCGCACGTGCGGGAACACCATATACGCGCCGACAAAGGCCGCGACCATGGCCGCGACCCCCGCGCCAACCAGAAACAGGCTTAGCCCGTCAATGAAAAGCTGGGTCAGGAAAACCGTGGTGATGACGCTGAGCATCCCGATATCGGGTTGTGATTTCAGTAATAGAAGCACCAGCGCAAACAGTCCGATGGCCACCAGCATGCCGGGGAAATACCGTCGCCTCTGGCGCTCGGTCAGCAGCCACGCCGTGACCACGGCAAAGAACGGCTTGAGGAATTCCGACGGCTGCACCGACATCATCGGCAGCGCGATCCACCGTCGCGCCCCCTTGATCTCGATTCCGTGCACCAGCGTCATGAATGTCGCAGCCAGCGCCAGCACGAACCCGATCCATCCCGCCAGCCGTACCGAACGCAGCGACATCATGGACGTGGAAACGACGATCACCGCCGCCAGGATCAGGAAGCACACCTGCTTGAAAATGAACATGTCGCGCGATGCGCCGATACGCACGGCCACGGCGGGGCTGGCGGCCAGCATCAGGATATAGCCGAACCCGATCAGGATCCCCACGCAGATCAGCGTGACCCGGTCTATGCTGCGCCACCATCGTGCCGCCCATGACGTGTTTATGCGCGATATGCCGCTCATGCAGGGGCGGTTCCATCCCTGTTGGTGGCAAGGGCATGCACCAGATCCGCGAAATGCGCGCCACGTGCCTCGAACCCGCTGAACTGGTCGAAACTGGCGCAGGCGGGCGACAGCATCACGACATCGACGCCCACTTCGCGTGCATATTCCAGCGCCTCGGGCACGGCGCGGTCAAGGGTTGCGACAATACGGTGGGGAATACCGTGGCGGGCCAGCGTTGCCGCCAGTTCCGGCGCATCCCGTCCGATCAGCAGCGCCATGGCGATGCGGTCGAACAGCGGGGCCAGTTCCTCGATCCCGCCTGCCTTGGCCGTGCCGCCCGCAATCCATACCATCCGGTCATGGCAGGCCAGTGCGCGCGCGGTCGCGTCCGCGTTGGTGGCCTTGCTGTCGTTGATGAAGCGGATGCCGTCGATGCTTCCCACGGTTTTCTGGCGGTGATCTAGTGCGACAAAGGACGCAAGGGCGGGTTCCACCGCAGATCTCGGCATGCCCAGATGCAGGGCCATGGCGGTGGCGGCAGCCGCGTTTTCGCAGTTATGGGTGCCCGGCAGGTCACGGGCCGCGCGCAGGTCGGCAATGACGCCTTCATGGTCACATAGCGTGTCGGACGTGCAGTACAGGTCGCATTGCGGCATGTCGTCGCCACTGACGCAGGCAATGGTGGTACGGGTTACGGCAAGACGTCGGCGTATCATGCTGTAATCGGGCAGGGTTTCGCCCAGTACCGCAAGGTCGCCCACATGCTGGTGGTCGAATACATGCAGCTTGGCGGTGACATACCCCGCCATGTCGCCATGCCGGTCCAGATGGTCTGGCGTCAGGTTGAGGAGGCAGGCGACATTGAAATGCATCTGTTCCAGCCGTTCCAGCATGTAGGACGACATTTCCAGAACGTACACCCCGTCATCGGGCAGCAGCGGCAGGGAAAGCGCCGCAGGCCCAAGGTTGCCACCGACGGCAACCGGCATGCCGCAACCGGCCAGCATATGGGCCAGCAGCACCGTGGTGGTTGATTTGCCGTTGGTGCCGGTAATGCCCGCGAACCGCGCGCGGCTGCCCGCCGTACGCACGGCGCGGTACAGCAGTTCCGCATCCGACAAAATCGGTACGAAGGCATCCACTGCCATGCGCGCCAGCGGATGGGGCGTGGGCAGGTTGTGCGGAATGCCCGGCGACAGGACCAGTCCCGCCAGCCCCAGCATGTTGTCAAACGGCGCGATCTTCAGCCGTTCATGTGGCGCCAGGGCCGCACGGGCTTCCGCACGGTCGTCCCACGCCTGCACGCTGGCCCCCATCGCCAGCAGGGCGGTGACGGCCGCCGCGCCATTGCGACCCAGTCCGGCCACACCGTAATGGTGGGCCGCCAGAAGGGACGGGGGGAAGGACGTGCTCATCGTAACTTCAGCGTGGCCAGACCACACAGCCCCAGCACGATGGACACGATCCAGAAGCGGATGACGATCTTGGATTCCGCCCAGCCTTTCTTTTCAAAATGGTGGTGCAGCGGCGCCATCAGAAACACGCGCCGCCCGGTGCGCTTGTACCAGAACACCTGGATGATGACGGAAAACGTTTCCACCACGAACAGGCCGCCCACGATGCACAGCACCAGTTCATGCTTGACCGCAACAGCCACGGCCCCCAGCGCGCCACCCAGCGCCAGCGACCCCGTATCTCCCATGAACACGGCGGCAGGCGGCGCATTGAACCACAGGAACCCCAGCCCCGCGCCCACAAGTGCTGAACAGAATACCCCCAGCTCCCCGGTGCCCGGCACGGCATGAAGCTGCAGGTAATCGGCAAAGACATGGTTGCCTACAAGGTAGGAAATCAGCGCGAACACAAGGGCCGCGATAATGACCGGCACGATGGCCAGACCATCCAGTCCGTCGGTAAAGTTCACGGCGTTGCCGAAACCCGTAATGGTGATCATCGCAAACAGCGGGAAGGCATAGCCTAGCGGTAGCAGCAGGTCTTTTACGAACGGGAAGGCCAGGTGGTTGGCAAGGTCGGGCGGCATCATGTGTTCCAGCCAGATGCCACCGATCAGGGACGCGCCAAACTCACACCCCAGCCGCATGCGTTTGGAAACCCCATCGGTATTGCGGCGTGACAGCTTCAGGTAATCATCGGCAAAGCCCACCGCGCCGAAGGCCAGTGTCACCAGCATCACGGCCCAGACAAACCCGTTGGTCAGGTCCGCCCACAGCAGGGTGGACCCGAACAGGGAGATCAGGATCAGCACGCCGCCCATGGTGGGGGTGCCGACCTTTTCGATCAGGTGGCGTTCGGGACCAAGCTTGCGGATGGGCTGGCCCCCGCGCTGGATACGGCGCAGCTGCGCGATCAGCGGGTTGCCAAGGCACAGGCTGATGACCAGCGCGGTCAGGCATGCGGCTCCGGAACGGAAGGTGATGTAGCGGAACAGGTTGAGCATGGAGGTATGCGCCCCCGCATGCTGCTGGAACAGGTCATACAGCATCAGGCCGGTCCCACCCGCGCGCCATCCGCCTGCAGGGCGGTAACGACATGGCGCATCCGGCTGCCAAGGCTGCCCTTGACCATCACGGTGTCGCCCGCGCGCAGGGCCGCGCGAACCAGTGGGGCAAGCTGGCTGGAATCGGACGTCCACCCCCCCTGTATGGAAGAAGGCAGGGTGTCAAAGAGTGTTTTCATATTCGGGCCGCAACAGAAGACAATATCCGCGTTCGCGCGGACGGCAGGGAGAAGGGAGGTATGCTCATGCCGTGCAAACGTGCCCAGTTCAAGCATGTCTCCAAGGATGGCGACACGCCGCCCCGTGGCAACCAGCCCCAGCAGGTCCAGGGCCGCCCGTACGGATGCGGGTGATGCGTTATAGCTTTCATCCAGCAGCATGACTTTGTCATGCATCACCCTGGCTATCGCCCCGCGTCCCGCGCCGGGGTGGAAGATGGCCAGTCCGGTTACTGTATGGCCCATGTCCGCGCCCAGCGCGTGGGCCGCAGCCAGCGCCAGCATGGCGTTATCAGCCATGTGCCGACCCGGCGCGTTGACCCGTGCCTGTCCCTGCCAGCCGGGCAGGGACAGGTTGAACCCGCTGCCCTGTGCGTCGGATGTCACATCGGTTGCCTGCACGGCGCAGTCGGGCGTGACCCCCGTCCACCACAGCGTGGCTCCCACGGCTGCGGCATTGCGCCGGAAATATTCTGCGCCGGTAATGCCTGCGGGCACGATGCCGGTGCCACCCTGGGGCAGCGCCAGCAGGATTTCCGCCTTTTCCCGCGCAATGGCGTCGATGCTGCCCATAAGCCCCAGGTGTGAGGACGCAACCGTGGTCACCACCGCGACATCGGGCCGCACCATGTCGGCCAGGGGCCGGATCTCGCCTGGGTGATTCATCCCGATTTCGCACACGCAATAGGCCGCGCAGGCGGGCAGGCGCGCCAGAGTCAGCGGCACGCCCCAGTGGTTGTTGTATGACGCCACGGCGTAATGCGTGGGACCGCAGGCCGCCAGCGCATGGCGCAGCATGTCCTTGACCGATGTCTTGCCCACGCTGCCGGTCACCGCCACCATCCGCCCGGCAAAGCGCGCGCGTGCAAAACGTGCCATGTCCTGCATCGCCACAAGCGTATTGCCGACCATCAGGATACGCGGGTCGTCAACCCCGCATGGCTCATGCGCAATGACAGCCGCCGCCCCCGTATCCAGTGCTGTGGCGACATGGTCATGCCCGTTACTGTTTTCGCCCTGCAGCGCGATGAACACATCGCCCGGACGCAGCGTGCGGGTGTCGATCGAAACGCCGGTGGCCGCGATATCGTCGTGTGATGGTGACGGAAAACGCCCCGACGTCGCGGCCAGCAGGTCCGCGCGGTTCCATAACAGTGTCATTCATTCCCCGTCAGGCCACGGATGACCGTGGCATCATCAAATGGAAGGACATCGTGGCCTACGACCTGCCCCTGTTCATGGCCCTTGCCTGCCACCACCAGCACGTCACCATTACCCAGCATGTCCAGACCGGCTGCGATCGCGCGCCGCCGGTCCCCGATTTCCACCGCACCGGGGGCAGCCGCCATGATTGCCGCGCGGATGGTGTCGGGCTGTTCCGTGCGCGGGTTGTCATCGGTCACGATCACCCGGTCGGCAAGGCGGGTTGCGGTCGCCCCCATGACGGGTCGCTTGCCCCGGTCACGGTCGCCGCCAGCCCCCATCACCACTACCAGCCTGCCCGCCGTATGCGGACGTAGCGAATGCAGCAGGCGTTCCAGCGCATCGGGCGTATGGGCGTAATCAACATAGGCCGCGGCCCCGCCTGGCAGCACTGCCACCCGTTCCATCCGCCCGCGCACGCCATGCAGGTGCGCCAGCAGGGGCACGGCCCGGTCCGGTCCCGCCGCATCCCGGTCCGCCATGGCGGCGGCCAGCAGCATGTTATCGACCTGGAAACGCCCCGCCAGCGGCACCGTAACGTCATGCACCATGGCGGGGGTTGCGATGCGCAGCACCTGCCCCGTGGGCGTAGGCCGTACGTCCAGCAGGCGCAGGGTCGTGCCCTGTTCGCCAGTGCTGCGCAGGACAAGGTTGCGGCGGCGGGCGATATCGGCAATGGCGGCGCAGGTCGCCGCATCCATGTCCGCATTTATGGCGGCAATGCCCCCTTCGGGCAGGACGGTGTCAAACAGCCGCAGTTTCGCCGCCCGGTAATGTTCGGTCGTGCCGTGGTAATCCAGATGGTCGCGGGTCAGGTTGCTGAAACCGGCCGCATACGGGGCAAGCCCATCCAGCCTGCGCTGTTCCAGCCCGTGCGATGATGCCTCGATCGCCACGTGACCAACGCCATTTTCTGCCATGGCCCCCAGCATGCGCATAAGCCCCACGCTGTCGGGCGTGGTCAGCACCGGCCCGCAATCGGGCAGCGGGCAGGGGGCGACCGCGCCCAGCGTGCCGATGGTGCCCGCAGGCAACCCCATCAGGGTCCAGATCTGGCGCAGGAACTCCACCGTGCTGGTCTTGCCGTTCGTGCCGGTCACCGCTGCAATGAAACCGGGGACATGCGGCGTCAGCACGCGTGCGATAACTGCCAGCGCATGCCGCGCGTCCGACACGCGTATCGGCATGATACCGGGGGACAGGTCACAGGCGGGGACCGCATCGACCAGCACGGCCACGGCCCCGTTCGTCATGGCCTGCGGGATATAGGCCCGTCCGTCCATGTGCGTGCCATGCAGGGCGGCAAAGATCATGCCAGGGCGGACGGCGCGGCTGTCTGCCGTAATGCCGGTAATGGCCAGATCACCCGCCCCGGCGGGTACGGGCATGTCCACGCCTGCGCGGCGCAGGACTTCAGGCAGGTACATTGATATCATCCCCTGTCGCGCGGGTGTGGGGCAGCTGGTCCGTCCACAGTATTGCGGGCATGCAGGTTGCGGGCGGGAACCTGTGCCGTGCTGGTGGCGCTGCGGGCGGTATGGGCGTGGGCGGCATGGCCCGTGGTTTCGCGTTCATGTTCATGCAGGTGCGCAGTACCCGGATCGTAACCCGGTCCCAGCGCACGGTAGCCGCGCGGCACGGCCGGCTTCATGGGAATGGCCAGCGATGCCTCGATCGCCGCTGCATGCTGCGTATCGGGGAACAGGCCCAGCATGGGAGCAATGCGCGTAATCATGTGCGACGCCGTGGGGGCCGCGTTCCATCCCGCCGTGGTCCAGCCATGGGTCTGGGCCGTGGGTTTGGGACTGTCCAGCATGACATAGATCGCGTAACGCGGCGCGTTCATGGGGAAAATACCGGTAAAGGCGGAGACATTGACGTGTTTCAGGTAGCCGCCATGCGGGCCGATCTTTTCTGCCGTCCCTGTCTTGCCACCCACGTAATAACCGGGAGATTCCGCCTTCTGTCCGGTGCCCTTTGCCACGTCGAGGCGCAGGATCTTGCGCAGGATATCCGAATTGGCCGCCGAAATCAGGCGTTCGGCACCGGCAGGGACGCCAGGTGTCGTATCTGTTGCATCCGGCGCATCCGTTTCATGTGCACTGTCCGCCGCCAGCAGGGTGGGCTTGAGCAGGAAGCCCCCGTTGGCCGTTGCCGCAGTCCCCCGGATTATGGACAGCGGGGGTTCGGCCACGCCGTGGCCGAACGCCACCGTCATGGTGGTGGAGACGCCCCAGTTATGGACCGACGGCACGATCGGCCGTCCCGCTTCGGGCAGTTCCACCGGCACGCGGGAGAAGAAGCCCATGTTGCGCAGCCAGTCCTGCTGGCGTGTCGCCCCCGCATCAAGCGCGATATGCGCCGCCGCCGGGTTGGAGGAATAGGCCATGACTTCGGGCAGGGACAGCCACGGGGCGAAATGGTCCGCTTTCATGTCCGATATGGTGAACCGGCCGATCTTGATGGGCGTGCTGGAAAAACTGTCCCATATATGGGCGACCCCTTCCTGCAGGGCCATGGCGACGGTCTGCAGCTTGAAGGTCGATCCGGGTTCGTACATGCCGGTCACGGCGCGGTTGAAGCGGGAATCAGGTGATGCCCGGCCAAAATCATTGGCGTCGTAATCCGGCAGGCTGACCATGGTTATGATCTCGCCGGTATGCACGTCCATCACGATGGCGCAGGCCCCGATGGCCTGAAACGTATCCACGGCGGACTGCAGTTCGTCATGCACCACGTTCTGCACGCGCACGTCCACCGACAGGCGCAGCGGCGCGCGGTCACTGTCCAGACGCTTGTCAAAATACCGTTCGACCCCCGCAACCCCGTGGTCGTCAATGTCCACGCCACCCAGTATCTGGGCTGCGACACGGCCCATGGGGTAACGGCGGCGTTCACCCGGTTCGAAATAGATGCCGGGAATGCCAAGGTTGTTGATCGCCAGTTCCTGTGCCGGAGAAATGTCGCGCGCCAGATAGACGAACTGCTTGTTCAGCGACAGGCGGCGTTTCGTTTCTTCCTCGTTCAGGGTGGGCAGGGCGGCCTTCAGCTTGTGGGCCGCGTCGGTGGCATCGATCATTTCCTGCGGGTTGGCATAGACCTGGGCTACCGGCAGCGACATGGCCAGGACCTGCCCCGTGCGGTCGATGATCGATGCGCGATGGACCTGCGGCAGCGCGATATCCCCCGCGATCATGCCCTTGGGATCGCTTTTTGGAATGGGGGGCACCTGTGGTGCGATCTGCTGCTGCTGTGGCGGCATGGGGCGGATGATCGTCGCCATGGTCAGCTTCAGCCCGATGGCCGAAAACAGGACGCAGAACACCCCTGCCACAACCACAAGCCGCGCATGCATCCGGTCCTGCGCCATAAGCGTGCGCAGGCTACCACCGACGGGGATGGTATCCTGCGCGCTTCTGGCTGGCTGGTCTTGGGGCGGGTTGTTCATGCGCGTTCCGGGCTGGGGGCCGGGGTGAAAAATGGATCAGGGATCAGTTGCTGACAGGCACCGGGGGTGGCAGGGCGCTGACATGTGGCGTGCCAAGGGAACTGCCGCCCATATGCACGGCCGCCGCCGGGTGCCATGCGGCTTCGGCTATGTTCTGGTTGCGCGCGGGATAGCTGGCCCCCATGCGGGTGGGGGGGACGACGGTGTCATGCGCGACTGCCGCATGGGCGGGTTCGGCTGCCGCCACCGCCACAGGACGTTCGGGTACATGCACGCGTTCCATGGGCGGGGCATGCGGGGCAGGGTGGACATCGTTCTGCGCCAGGGCGCGGGCCAGGGCGTCATGTGCCGCGGGTTCGGCATGGCGGGGCGCTGTCGCCACATGGTCGGCATGCGGCACCACCGGGGCGGCTGGCATGGACGGGGCCACATGGGGGGCGGGTGCCGCGTCACGCACTGGCGGGATCACGACATGGTCGGCCGCCAGTGTGGCAACCATTGTCGCGCGCGGGGCCGGGGCGGGATGGTGCAGCGGGCTGCCGGGTGCGGGCATGTGGGACGCAAGGGCCGACATCTGCACGAACTGCGTGGGTGTTACGGGCTGCAGTCCCTTGTCGTACCGGCTGGCCAGCGTGCCCAGCCGGTCGGGCTGGTTCAGCATGGCCCATTCGGCGCGCAGCATTGCCGTCTGCGAACGTACGTGTTCGGTCTGTTCCACGATCTGTGCGATCTGGTGGTCAAGTGCGGTTGTCTGCTGCTTCTTGTTATACAGGAACAGACCGGACACCGCCGCCACCACGGCGAAGAATAACGTGACAAACCGACTCATTCGGCAGTTTCCGATGCTGGAATGGATGAGGGGGCAATGCATTCCATCGCCCGCAGTCTTGCGCTGCGTGCGCGTGGATTACGGCGGGTTTCTTCTTCCCCCGGCCGGATGGGGCGTCCGGTCAGGAGCGTGAAATCAGTGGGCTGCGCACGTGCGGTCATGGCGCGCGGGTCATGGCGCGAGGGGGCGGGCAGGCGACCCGCGGCCCGCGACATCGCCTGCTTGACCAGCCTGTCTTCCAGCGAATGGAACGATACGACAACCAGCCGCCCGCCCGGCGCCAGCAGGTGCGGGGCCTGTTCCAGCACACGGCTGATCTGGCCCAGTTCGTCATTGACGTGAATGCGCAGGCCCTGGAACGTGCGGGTGGCGGGGTCGATGCCCGACCGGTCGGGGCGCACGACCGAACGTACCACATCCGCCAGCTGGGCGGTGCGCCGCAGCGGGGCCTCGGCCCGGGCGGCCACGATGGCACGCGCGACACGGCGCGACAGCCGTTCCTCGCCATAATGATAGATGATGTCCGCCAGTTCATCTTCGGGTAGCGTGTTGACCACGTCGGCCGCCGTCGGTCCCGTATCGGCCATGCGCATGTCCAGCGGCCCGTCCATGCGGAAGGAAAAGCCGCGTTCGGCCTCATCGATCTGGTAGGATGAAACCCCAAGGTCCAGCACGATGCCATCGACCTTCGTGATGCCTTCATCCGCCAGCAGCCCGGCCATGTCGGCAAACCCGCCATGAAGCAGGTGCAGCCGGGATGCGCCATGCCCGTCGGGGAAGGCAGGGGCAAGGGCCTGCCCGCGCGCAATCGCGGCGGGGTCGCGGTCGATGCCCCATAGCTGGCAGTTGCCGGAAGCGAGGATGGCGCGCGCATAGCCGCCGCCGCCAAACGTGCCATCCACGTAACGGCCACCATCATGCGGGGTGAGGTATTCCATCACCTCGGCCAGCATGACGGGCACATGCCCGGGATCGTGCGGGGGGAAGGCTGCGTTCATGACGGCGTGCCCATGCCGGGGGTGCCGCGGCCCGCGGTCAGGCGGCGGGCGCGTTCGCGCGCGGCGTCGCGGCGGGCCAGCGCCGCCTGCGGATCCCAGATCTGGAAGGTGCGGCCCAGCCCCATGAAAGTGACCTGGTCCGCAAGACCCGCATAGGCCCGTAGCGATTCCGGCAGCAGGATACGCCCTTCCTTGTCGGCCTCGAACGGATAGGCATCGGCATAGAGCGCGGTGGCGAGGTCGTCGTGGTCTTCGGAAAAAATGTCCATTTCATCCAGCGGGCGGGTCAGTGCGGCAAAAGCATCAGCGGGCCATGCCTCAAGGCAGGGATGCAGATGGGACGGGCGCAGGATGGCCAGTGGCTCGCCCGATTTGGCCCGGGCACGCAGCGCGGCGCGGAATGCTGACGGAATGGAAACCCGTCCCTTTGCATCCAGCCGGTTCTGGTGTGTGCCCAGGAATACACTCACGCTGCGCGATGCCCTCCCTTGGCATGAATTTCAGGAACCGGATGACTGACTGACCGCCAGGCGACGGCGCCGGAATCTGGCCGCCACCCTTTGTCCGGTGTGGTCATGGGATAACATGGGATTTTATGGGCGGTCAATTAAAGATGTAGGAAAGATGGCTGAAAACTGCAGTTATTCCAGCACAACCATCCGCACCCACAGGTAAAGGGGAAAAATCGGGGGCAATATGGCAGCAATGTGATATGTTTATGGTTTGTTCTTAAGTATTAATACTTGTAAACAACTCCGGGTAGAGGGCGCCCGTTCCCTGGATTCACGCGTAAAACAGGAAAAAATGCCAGACGGTCTGTAAGCCGGGTTCTGTCCGCCCATGGGGCGGGACGGTCATTCCTCTGCGATGAACCTTGCGGCACACCTTGCGCGACCAACCCGAACGACGGGGCGGAAACCCCTGATGGCGCCTTGCGGCCCATCCGCCGTTCCTATTCGGTCTTGCTCCCGGTGGGGTTTGCCCTGCCATCCATGTTACCATGCATGCGGTGCGCTCTTACCGCACCGTTTCACCCTTGCCCCCAACACGGCCCGTATTGCTACGGGCATGCCGTGGGGGCGGTCTGTTTTCTGTGGCACTGTCCCTGGGGTCGCCCCCGCCGGCCGTTAGCCGGCACCGTTTTTCCGTGGAGCCCGGACTTTCCTCCATCATGTGTATGACCACATGACAGCGACCGTCCGACCGTCTGGCATGCGGAAACTGGCGGTGCATGCACCCTGCGTCAAGCGATAAATGATGGGGACGGGGTGCCTGCCCCCTTTTTCAGTTCCCGTTTCCCGCCGGAGATGCCCCATGTCAGATTCCGCCGCCGTGTCCCGTCCCGGTCTGCTGACCCGCCTGCTGCTGGGGGGCATGAAGCTGCGTGCCGCCCGCCGCGCCCACGAACCCCACACGCTGGAGGACCTGCGCGCAAAGCTGGACCGCCCATGTTTTCCCATGGCGCTGTCATCATTGCAGGTGCGGCGTGTCATTGAATGCCGCGTGCCGGGCAGCCGTGGCATGCTGTCTGCGCGGCTGTACGTACCTTATGGCCGGGTGCATGGTGTGGTGCTGTTCATGCATGGGGGCGGGTATGTGCATTGCGGGCTGAATTCCCATCACGGCATCTGCTGCAGGCTGGCGCGGCAGTCGGGGGCGGCAGTGCTGTCCATTGCCTACAGCCTTGCCCCTGAAAACCATTTTCCCGTCGCGGTGGATGACTGCTGGGCGGCGCTGCAGTGGCTGGCGGGGGAGGCGCACCGGTGGGGTGGTCCAATCGCGGTGGCGGGTGACAGCGCGGGTGGCACGCTGGCGGCCGTGCTGGCGCAGATGGCGCGCGACCGGGGCGGGCCGGAACTGGCCATGCAGCTATTGTATTACCCGTCGCTGTATGGCGAACGCGACGTGCCGTCGCGCCAGACCTATGCCAGCGGCTACATGCTGTCGACCAGGCTTATGGAATGGTATGCCGAACAGTATATCCGTACGCCCGCCGACCTGCGTGACCCGCGCCTGGCACCGATCCATGCATCGTCACTGGCGGGACTTGCGCCTGTGGTGATCGGGCTGGCGCAATGCGATCCGCTGCATGATGAAGGGACGGGTTATGCCGCCGCCATGCAGAAGGCCGGAAGTGCCGCCGAAACCCGCACATGGCGGGGTACGGTGCATGGGTTCCTGAATTTCTACGCCTTCCTGCCCGCCGGGCGGGAGGCGATCCGTTATGGCGCCCATGCGCTGAAGCGCGCCCTGCGTGGCGGGCGCGCGGTCAGCGTGGCAGCGGGTGAAACACCCCCGGTGACTGCCAGTCCGTCTGTGCCGTCTGTCCAACCCGATCGATCTGCAGCGTAAACAGGCGCGGCAGGGTGTTGCGGTCACCGGGGCATCTGCCGGAATGTTTTTCCATGACGTCGATACGGGTTGCATCCGGCGGATCGTTACCGTTGAGCACGAACAGCAGGCAGTCCTTGGAATCGGATGTCATGCCGTTATGGGTGACAACGGTGCGGAAATGTTCAACCAGCGCGGTGTTGTCGAACCAGCTTGTGCGTGAAAATGTCAGCTTGTCCGCCGCCTGATCCAGCCAGCCCATGCGGCCGACCAGAAAGACAAGGGCCGCCATGGGCACGATCATGAGCACCCGGCGTACGATCCGCTGTTTCAGTGTGACGGGCGCGCGCCTGCGGGTCAGGCGCGGCGGTGTGGGGGTGGGGGCCTTGGTCATGCAGGAATTATTTCTTCATGTCTTCATGCCACAGATGCCCTGACTGCGACAGCAGGTTGCGTGCGCCTTCCGGTCCCCATGTGCCTGCGGCGTAGGGTTCCAGCGGGGCCTTGTTTTCGCGCCAGCCCTGCTCGATCGGGTCGATCCAGCGCCATGCGGCGGCCACTTCGTCACGGCGGATGAACAGGATCGGGTCTCCGCGCACCACATCCAGCAGCAGGCGTTCATAGGCGTCGGGATAGCGGACGTTGAAGGCTTTTTCGAATTCGATGTTGATGTCGGCCTGACGCAGCGCGAGGCTGTCGGTCGGCGTCGGGTCCTTGGTGGCCACTGACAGCATCACGCCCTCATCGGGCTGGATGCGGATGATGAGGCGATTGGGTTCGGGCCGGTTGGCGAAGATCGACCATGGCGCAGACTTGAACTGGATCACGATCTCGCTGGATTTTTCCGCCATGCGTTTGCCTGAGCGCAGGTAGAACGGCACGTTGCCCCACCGCCATGTCGAGATATTGACCTTCAGCGCGACAAAGGTTTCCGTCTCGCTCGTCACCCCTTCGCCCAGATCCTCAAGGTAGCTGCCGACCGTTTTGTCGCCAATGGTGCCGCGCATGTACTGCCCGCGCGCGGTGTAGATTGCCACGTCATCGGCCGGGATGGGCCTGAGTGCGTGCAGTACCTTCAGCTTTTCATTGCGCACGCTGTCGGCGTCCAGCGAGACCGGAGGGTCCATCGCCACCAGGCACAGCACCTGCAGCAGGTGGTTCTGGATCATGTCGCGCAATGCGCCGGACCGGTCATAATACGCGCCGCGTCCTTCCACGCCCACGGTCTCGGCTGCCGTGATCTGCACGTATTCGATCGCATCGCAGGACCACAGGCGTTCGAATACCGGGTTGGCGAAGCGCAGCGCGATCAGGTTCTGGACCGTTTCCTTGCCAAGGTAGTGGTCGATGCGGAAAATCTGGTTTTCATGGAAGTGACGGCCCACGCTGTCGTTGATCGCCTCGGCACTGGCAAGATCAGTGCCGATGGGCTTTTCCAGCACCACACGCGACTGTCCGGTGACAAGCCCCTGCGTGTTCAGGTTTTCACAGATCTGCCCATACAGCGCGGGCGAGGTGGCCAGGTAATAGACCCGGATGCGGGTGGCGGGCACGCCATCCAGCAGGGCCTTCAGTGCGGGCCAGTCGCTGCCCGCTTCCGCTCCGTTCAGGCTGACATAATGCACCATGTTCAGGAAACGCTGCACGGTGGCGTCATCCAGCGCGTCGGGCTGGACATGCTCGGTCAGGGCCGCATGTGCGCGCTGCTGGTAGTCGGCGCGCGACAGGGGGGATCGCGCGGTGCCGATAATGCGGGAATCATCAGGGATCTGCCCGTCGCGGTAACGATGGTACAGCGCAGGCAGAAGCTTGCGCATGGTCAGGTCACCCGTCCCGCCGAAAACGATGTAGTCAAAGGTGTCAACGGGGGGAAGATGTGCCATGGAAGTCGGCCTCCTGCCTGTATATGATGCCCGGCATGTCTGGTGGGCATGCGCGGTATATGGGACATGACGCAAATGCGGCATACTGGCGTGCCGCTTCGATTACGGCCCGTCTCTCCGGGCTGTCAAGTTGGCATTGACCATCGGGCGGCGGCGCGATAATCCCGCCGTTCCACCCCGTCGCCTAATGACATTCCCTTCATGTGTGCTGATGGGCGCGGAACGGCACAATCACGATATCTGGAGACACCTGCCATGAATGCTGACAATTTCGAGGCGGAAGACAAGTCTGCCGCCGTCGGCGGTATCGCAGCCGACCGCCTGCGCAGCATTATCGAACGCGTTGAACGCCTGGAAGAAGAGCGCAAGGCCCTTGCCGGCGACATCAAGGATATTTTTACCGAAGCAAAATCCGCCGGTTTTGATGTAAAGGTGATCCGTCAGATCATCCGCCTGCGCAAGCAGGAACCGGCCGAGGTCGAGGAACAGGAAACCCTGCTTGACATCTACCGCCGTGCGCTGGGCATGTAATGGTCTGGCAGCGCGGATGACATCCGCCCGCATTGCCGGGTAACTTCAGTTCAGGTGGCACGATACATGCTGTCGTCCCTTTTCCCCGAATGGATGCCCGCGTGGGCACAGGCGGTGCTGCTGGTGGGCGGCATCCTGTTCGCGCTGGTGTGGCTGCTGGTGCCTTTCGCGGTCTTTGGCGTGAAGGGGCGGCTGGATAACCTTGCCATACAGCTTGATGATCTGCAGGCGGAACTGCGGGTCATTGCGATGGGGCAGCAGCATGCGGCCAATGCCGTGGCATCGGTTGCGGGTGATGTCCTGCCTGACGTCGTGGCCCCGGCCCCCGTATGGGAACCTGAACCCGTGCATGTCCCCGTCCGGCCTGCCCCTGATTATGACGGGGTGGGGGATGAAAACGACATTCCCGCCTATGAACGCCGTGCCGCACGTGTGCAGCCTGCACCGCCCATCCGTCCCGTGGCCCCGGTGCGTCCGCAGCCCCGGGCCGAACCGATCCGGCCCGCTGAACCGGTGCGCGCGCCACCGGCGCGGCATGACATTGCGGATGAATGGGACGTGCTGTCATCGGGGCGCAAGGGGCCGCGCCCCTACCTGTCCCGTGCGCCCGAACGTGACGGTATGGATGGCCGGCGCGAGCGTCAGGATACGCCATCCCTGTCCGACTGGAGCCGTAATGGCCCGCGCGATGACGATGCCGGTCGTGGCGCGCGCCCGGTGCGCGCATCGGTCTGGCCGCCCGAGCGTGGAAGCCGTGCGGAACCGACCCTGCGCTGGCCGCCCCGCCCGGAATAGGGGAACTGGCGTGGCCGCGAATCATAAAGAAGTTTTTGGGTGCCGCTTTTTTTTCAGACAGGCGACGTTTTTCGAAGCTTTTTCAAAAAGCTTCACCAAAACTTTTTCTTTATCAGACAGTTTTCAGGGCGCGGCAGGCTCCACCCGCGTCAGCAGCACAAGGTCATCGCGGTGGATCAGTTCATCCGCCCCCTGCCAGCCCAGCAGCCCTTCGATTTCGTCGGACTGGCGTCCCGCAATCCGCCGTGCATCATCCGCCGCATAGGCCGTAAGGCCACAGGCAATCCGGTTGCCATGCTGGTCCATGACCGCGATCAGGTCACCCCGGTCGAAATCACCCGTGACAGTGGTTACACCCGCTGGCAACAGGGATGACCCCATCGTCAGCGCGCGGACCGCGCCATCATCAATCACGGCCTGTCCTGCGGGTGTCAGGCTGCCTGCGATCCAGCTTTTGCGTGCCGAACGGGCGTCGGTTGCTGGCAGGAACCATGTGCAGCGCCCGCCATCACACAGGCGGGTCAGCGGGTGCAGGGGCTGGCCCTGCGTAATGGCCATGGCGCAGCCCGACTGCGTTGCGATACGCGCCGCCATGAGCTTGGTCCGCATCCCGCCCGATGAATAACCCGGTGGGGGTGCGCCGCCCATGGCCTCGATACTGTCGGTCAGTTCGGCCACGACCGGCAGGTGCCTTGCATCGGGGTTGTTGCGCGGGTCGGCAGTATATAGCCCGTCAATGTCAGACAGCAGGACAAGCTGGTCCGCATTGATCATTTCGGCCACGCGCGCGGCAAGGCGGTCATTGTCGCCAAAGCGGATTTCGGTCGTGGCGATGGCGTCGTTTTCATTGATGATGGGTACGCAGCCCAGCGCCAGCAGGGTGTTGAGCGAGGCGCGCGCGTTGAGGTACCGGTCGCGGTGTTCGGTATCATCGGGCGTCAGCAGCAACTGCGCCGCTGTCAGGCTGTAGCGCGACAGGGCATCGGTCCATGCCTGCGCCAGCCGGATCTGCCCGACCGAAGCAGCCGCCTGCTTTTCCTCCAGCCGCAGCACACGCCGCGTTGTCAGGCCCAGCTGGTGGCGGGCAAGGGCGATCGCACCGGAGGACACGACGACCACTTCCGTGCCCTGTGCGCGCAGGTCGGCAATATCCTGCGCCACGCTGTCCAGCCACGCCTGACGGGGGGCCGCCTGTTCGGGGTCGACAATCAGGGCGCTGCCAATCTTTACGACAACACGCTGCGCCGTGCGTAGCTGGGGCAGGGGAGTGTCCGTCATGTTGCGGGGATCTCCCCCTTTTCCTGTTCGGCTTTTTCCGCACGGTCGCGGGTTACGTAATCCTGCAACCGGCGCAGCACGGTGTCCACATTCATGTGGGCGACGGAAGACATGCACATCACATCCTGCCCGCATGCCTGTTCCAGTGCCGTCCGGCGTTCCTCGATTTCCTCAGGCAACAGCGCGTCGATCTTGTTCAGCACGATGATTTCAGGCTTGTCCGCCAGCCCACCGCCATATTCCGACAGTTCATGGCGGATGGTGCGCCATGATTCGACCACGTCTTCCGCCGTGCCGTCAATCAGGTGCAGCAGCACCGCGCAGCGTTCGACATGGCCCAGGAAACGATCACCCAGTCCGCTGCCTTCATGCGCACCTTCGATCAGGCCGGGAATGTCGGCAATCACGAATTCTTCCGTAACCGACAGACGCACTACCCCAAGCTGTGGGTGCAGCGTGGTGAACGGGTAATCCGCGATCTTGGGACGCGCTGCCGATACGGTGGACAGGAACGTGGACTTGCCCGCATTGGGCAGGCCAACCAGCCCGACATCGGCAATCAGTTTCAGGCGCAGCCAGACCCAGCGTTCCTCACCCGGCCATCCCTTGTCCGCGCGGCGGGGGGCACGGTTGGTGCTGGTCTTGAAATGCGCGTTGCCGCGGCCACCATCGCCACCACGGCACAGAAGCAGGCGCTTGCCCGCGATATCAAGGTCGCCCAGCATGGTTTCGCGGTCTTCATCAAAGATCTGGGTACCGATCGGCACCTTGATGACGACCGTTTCCGCGGCTGCCCCCGTACGGTCCGACCCCGCGCCATTGCCGCCCTTGCGCGCGCGGAAATGCTGGGTGTAGCGGAAGTCGATCAGCGTGTTCAGGTTATCGACCGCTTCGAATATGATATCGCCGCCCCGGCCGCCATTGCCCCCGTCCGGACCGCCAAATTCGATATATTTTTCCCGGCGGAAGGCGACGACACCGTCCCCGCCGTCGCCGGATTTTACATAGATTTTGGCCTGGTCAAGAAACTTCATTGCCTGCGATCCGGTGGGCGCGTGCAGTCCTGCGCACGTGCCTTATGTGCGTGCATGATACCAGAAAACGTGTCCCGGCATCATACGAAAAAAGGGGCGGCCAGAATGACCGCCCCCTTCAATTCGGGTATTCCCGCAGTGATTAAGGCGTAAACCTTATTCCGCTGCCAGCGGCAGGGCCTGCACGGAAACATGCACGCGACCTTCTGCGCGGCGTTCGAACTTCACATGTCCGTCCACCAGCGAAAACAGGGTGTGGTCGCGGCCGACGCCAACGTTCACGCCCGGCTTCATCTTCGTGCCGCGCTGGCGGACGATGATGTTGCCTGCGATGACGCTTTCGCCACCAAACTTCTTGACGCCAAGGCGACGTCCGGCGCTATCGCGCCCGTTACGGGATGAACCGCCTGCCTTTTTTTGTGCCATTGCCTGAACTCCTTAAAACTGAAATCTCTGATCTGACCTGCCCGGTTGCGACCGGGCGAGGGATCAGGCGGCGTTGATCGCGGAGATGCGCACCACGGTCACCGGCTGGCGGTGACCGTTCTTGCGGCGGCTGTTCTGCCGGCGGCGCTTCTTGAAGATGATGATCTTGGCCAGACGGTCCTGTGCGATCACGGTGCCCGTGACGGTCGCACCCTTGACGGTCGGCGCGCCGATGGTCGTGCCACCTTCGCCGCCAACGGCCAGGACCTGGTCGAACGTGATGGTGGAGCCGGCTTCGGCTTCCAGCTTTTCGATCTTCAGGACGGCGTCCTTGGCAACGCGGTACTGCTTACCGCCGGTACGGATAACTGCAAACATGTCTTTATCTATCTTTCCGATCTCTTGGCGTGCGCGGCACCGTGGTTGGGTGCAGGCGACACGACCCAGTCGCTTTTTTATATTGGCCGCAATTGCAGCGGCGCCCCGTCCGCGCGGGGTGAATGCGGGCTTTTACTGGGTGTGCGCGCGCAGGTCAATATTTTTTATGGACATGTGCAAAGGGTGAAAAAAGACCCCTTGCGCCACCCCGCGCGCGCCCCTATAAGCCGCTGCATCACCGCGTGCAGTTGGAGAGGTGCCGGAGCGGTCGAACGGGGCGGTCTCGAAAACCGTTGTGCGTGCAAGCGTACCGTGGGTTCGAATCCCACCCTCTCCGCCACTGCATCGCGTGTGGCTGCTTTTCATTAAAAAAATCTTTTCTGGAATGCCCCCAGCCATCAGGCTGATGGGGCTTTCCCGCGTGTGTCACGCCGCCTGACCGGCGCGCGGGCCATGGCATGGTGGTTTCTGATCCGGCCCGAAACGCTGCCGTTCATGACCGGGGGTATCGGCGGTACGGCATGCGTGCTGTCCGGGCATCCTGTCGCGATGGCCGGAACGTGGTCTGTTCAGATGGCGGCTTCTTCCGTTCCATGTTCATGAACCGGCCGGCCTGCCACCCAGGTCGCGCGGATGCTGCGGTCATCGCCCAGCATCATCAGCGTGAACAGGATATCCGCCGTGCTGTCGCACATCTGCGCACGCAGCGCCTGCAGCGGTGTCGCGCGCGGGTCGAGGATGCACAGGTCCGCATCCATGCCGGGTGCTATGGTGCCGATGCGGTCGTCCAGATGCAGCGCCTCGGCCCCGCCGCGCGTCGCCAGCCAGAAGGCCTGTACCGGGTGCAGCCGCTTTCCGGTCATCTGCGCGATCTTGTAGGCCTCGTTCATGGATTGCAGGTGTGACAGGCTTGTACCCGCGCCCACATCGGTGCCCAGCCCCGTGCGCACCGGGCGTCTGGCATCCATCACGTCAAACAGCCGGAACGCTCCGCTGCCCAGGAACAGGTTGGATGTGGGGCAGTGCGCCAGCGCGCTGCCACTTTCGTGGCAGCGGCACAGGTCGCGTTCATCCACGTAAATGCCGTGACCCATCACGCTGCGCGGGCGCACAAGCCCCGCGCGGTCATACACATCCAGATAGGACCGGCTGTCAGGATACAGTTCGGCCACCCATGCGACCTCCGCCTGGTTTTCCGCAAGGTGGGTCTGCATGAACAGCGTGTCGTCGCCCTTCAGCAATGCGCCCGCCAGTTCCAGCTGTTCGGGTGTGCTGGTGGGGGCGAAGCGGGGGGTGACGGCGTAATGCTGGCGGTTGCGCCCATGCCAGCGTTCGATCAGGCGGCGCGATTCATCATAGCCGCGCTGGGCCGTATCACGCAGGTAGTCGGGCGCATTGCGGTCCATCAGTACCTTGCCCGCCACCATCAGCGTGCCAAGGCGGGTGGATTGACCAAAAAACGCATCAACCGATTGCGGGTGGACCGTACAGTAAACCGCCGCCGTGGTCGTGCCGCAGCGCACCAGTTCGTTCAGGAACTGCCGTGCAATGGTGGTCGCATATGTTTCGTCAGCAAAGCGGCGTTCGGTGGGAAAGGTATAGCGTTCCAGCCATTCCAGCAGCTGTTCGCCATAGGCCGCGATCATGGGCAGCTGCGGGTAATGGACATGCGTGTCCACGAACCCCGCAGAAATCAGACAGCCCCGGTAATCGGTCACATCCATGCCCGGCGGCAGATGGGCGATGGTTTCACCATACGTCCCGACATGGGTGATGCGGCCATCAGTGATAATGACCAGCCCGTCGGGTTCGTCCACCAGCGCGTCCTGCGGTGGCATAAGGAACGGGTTGCCGCGAAAGGTCACGATATGCCCGCGCAGGGCGGCGCTGGCGGCGCTGGCGGCGGGGGAAGTGGGGGCAGGGGTCATCATGGTTGGCTCCATCCTTCCCGTGCCCATGTGTATCAGGGACGCGTCATGATCCGTCGGTCATGCGATAGGGCTGGGAAGCATCAAGGAAGGCTGCGTTGGCGCCCAGTTCATAGGAAATGACCAGCAGGTAGGCAATGGCGCGCGTGATTTCGATACGTGACGTGATGTTGGTTTCCGTCGCTTCCAGCCGCCGCAGGCTGCGTGTGGCCCCGCGCGCCACCCGTGCGGTGCGGCCAAAACGTCCGTAACGGCCACTGAACTGGGACATGCGGCTGAGGAACAGTTCAATGGCGCGGTTGGCGGCAGGCGGCAGCTGTCCCCGTTCCATGACCGTGCGCAGGCGGATGATGTTCAGCCCGATGGTCATGGCTGACAGCGTGCCCTGCAGGTAGGCTTCGATGGTGGGGGTGGGTGTCGGCCCGGCATGGCGGATCAGGCGGGAGAAACGGTCCGTATTGCGCCCGATCCACGATTGCGTGCGCGGCATGGGCTGGGCGGATGCCAGGTGGCGGAGGTCATGCAGTGTGCGGTTACGCATGCGCCAGCGTTCTTCATCATTGTCGAACGGCAGCACCGCGCGGAAGATCAGCACCGCGAAGCCGATACTGCACAGCAGCGCGAAGGACGCGTTGAAATACGCGATTTCGTTCAGGCGCGTCTGGTTGCCCGGTCCCACCAGGTTGGGCAGGAACAGGCAGTACGAGGCCGCAGCCCCCGCTGTGGCCGGGTTGCGCGCGGCAAGCCCGCCTGCGATCATGGGCAGGGCGAGGACGGCGGCCAGCATTTCGAATTCCGCAGGCCGTGGCAGGAACAGAAGCACAAGGAAGCCCGAGACAAGTACCGCCCAGCACGCCCCGCGCAGGAAGCTCATGGTACCCACCACAGGGTTTTCACGCGTGGCGAACAGCCCGCATGTCACCGCGACCATGGTGATGAAGCCGATGCCGTTGGCCCATGCCGTCACTTCCCATATCAGGGCGGACGCGCCGATGGCCACGGCGGCGCGGATGCCGTTATAGGCAGCTTCCTTGAAGTCGCGGTGCGCCTCGATACGGAAATGGAAGTGGTCGCCACGGATTTCGTGCTGGCTGGCATCGAACTCCGTGATGGCCTGCTCCAGTTCCCCCAGCAGTTCATCCAGCGCGTTATGCAGGATACGGCAGTTCAGCAGGTCGTCCACTTCTGCCGTCTCGGCAGTGGGGTCCATGCCGATTTCATGGGTCAGCGCGTCGATGATGCGCTGGCGGCATACGCCGCGCAGGTCCTGCAGGTCCTGCTGGACATGCGGGATCTCGGCATCGTTTTCCAGCCGCGCGGGCAAGCCCAGCAGAAAGGTGCGCGTCAGCAGCGACGTTTCGGTAAACTGTTCGTTGGTGGTGCCCAGCGCCTTGATGCGCGCCATCATGCCCAGACCCCGCGACAGCAGGACCGATACGGCGGCAAGGGCCGCGCGCGCATGGTCGCCTTCATGTCCGTGGGGCCCCATCTCGACTTCACTGAACTCGATCTGGTCATTAATGCTCAGGATCGTGCCGAACAGTGCGCGTGAACGGATGAAGGCGGCCTCGTCGCCTGCCAGCAGGTTGGCCACCGCATCCGTCGAACTGCCCAGCGCCATCTGGATTTTCTGGCGCATGTTGCGCCGCGCGCTGGAGGCAAGGTTGTGCGCGAACAGCACCGCCACCAGCGTTTCGCACGTGATGCCCAGCACGATATAGGACGTGCGGGACATGGTTATCATGAAGATGTTGTCGGGGTCGCGGGTCGCTGCCAGCGCGATGATGGCGCAGGTATAGCCCGACAGCACCAGCGCATAGGACCGGAAGTTGCGCACCAGTGTCGCACACATGCAGCACAGGCCGATCCATATGCTGATGGCGGGAAAGAACAGCCAGGGCGCCTGTGGAAAGGAACAGATCAGGATGACGGCGCTGATCGCCCCGATGGCGGTGCCCACCAGTCGCCACCGTGCCTTTGACAGGCTTTCCCCGCGCGATCCCTGTGCCACGATCCATACCGTCATGGCTGCCCATGGCGGGTCGTCCAGTTCCATCCACATGGCGATGGTCAGCGCCATCAGGGCCGCGAAGGTGGTACGCACGGCAAAGGCCAGGGCCTCCGGCGTGGGGGCATACAGCCATTTCAGTCCACTCATCCGCGCATAGCCGGGGGCGCGGATGGTGGGAAAATGCTTTCCGCTGAAAATACGGGTGATGAAAGAGGGCAGAAGATTCAGGTCTGCAGGCACGATATGCGGCTTCCGGCGACAAGGGGCGCCCTATCCATAACGCATCTTGGCATGACGTAACGGTGCCGCGAGTGCATATCTGGCATCGGCTTTCCTCGTGGCGGGGCCTGTGGGCTGATCAGGGCGCCGCAGGCGTACGCAGGCTGGCGGCCAGCTTCAGGTCCGCGACAAAATGGTCATATTCACGCACGCGCGCCGCTTCATCGGGCACGCGCAGCAGGAAGGAGGGATGAACCGTGACAACCCCGGTCGTACCATCATCCAGCGTGATCGCGCGCGAGCGTTCACGCCCGATCGTGACATGACGGCCCAGCAGGGCCGACGCCGCCGTGGCCCCCAGCATGACCAGCACATGCGGGCGGATGACCCGCCGTTCCGCTGCAAGCCATGGGGCGCAGTTGGCGATTTCCTCCGGCCCGGCCTTTTCATGGATGCGGCGGGTGCCGCGGGGGCGGAATTTGAAGTGCTTGACGGTATTGGTCACATACGCATCATCACGGTCGATTCCCGCTTCCATCAGGGCGCGGTCGAACAGTTGTCCCGCCGGTCCGACAAAGGGGCGGCCGGCAAGGTCTTCCTTATCTCCCGGCTGTTCACCCACGAACATCATGCGTGCGTCGCTGCGGCCTTCGCCAAACACGGTCTGGGTGGCGTGGCGGGCCATGGGGCAGATCCGGCACGTCCGCGCCGCCAGCGCCACGGCGGGCAGGGCGGTGATGCGGGGAATGTCCAGCCCGTTTACCAGCGGCATGGCGGGCGGCGGCAGGCTGTTGAAAGCAATGGGGGACGGGGCTGCGCCATCCTGTCCGTACAGCAGTTCCTTGCCCGTCCATTCCATCCGCCGCCCCGGCAGTACCAGCCGCCATGGGGCAAGCGACAGCTGGAAGGTCATGAACCGTGCATTACATTCGGGGGCATAGGTCGTGGCCTGCAGCGTGGCGTGCCACCCATCGTCTCCATCGGTATGCTGCATAAGGGTGAACAGGTCGTGGCGCAGGTGCGCGGTTTCCGTACGCACGGCTGCCGCCGCGTCCTCCATCCGCGCAAGGTCGGGCGGCGGGATATCGGTCCCGGTCACATGGGTGTAGATCAGACGGTAGGCGAGGGTAAAGCGGTCGGGCAGCATGGACTGCAGCACATCCGCCGCCAATTGCATGGTTTCACGCGGAATGCGGAAGGGACGGGCATCCGGTGCGGGGGTGTCTGGCTGGCCGGATGGCGCGACGTGCCACGCAATGGCCTCGGGCGACACGTGCAGGCCGACCAGGGCGCGCGTCGCGCTGCGCCAGCGGGCAAAATCGACGGGGTGGTCAAGGGTTATGGTGGTCTGTGGCATGGGGCGACTTCCCGGTCATGATGGTGCGATGGTCACGCGCCGTGTCAGACAAGGCCCATTGCCCGTGCGCTGCGCCACATCATGTAGAATGCCACAATGAAAATCAGGTAGGCAAAAATCATGCGCAGTCGCTGTGGGTGCCGGCCCAGATGCCGCGCAAGCTTGGTGCCTCCCGCGCTGCCTGCCACGCCGCCCGCCACAAGGATCCCCACCATGGGCAGATCGACCATACCTGCCACCGCGTAGCTGATGGACGTTGTCAGCCCGAAGGCGCATACCGCCACCAGTGACGTGGCGATGGCGTTGAGCATGGGCATGCCGGTCGCCGCCAGCAGCGCGGGTACGATCAGGAAGCCACCACCAATGCCAAAGAATCCCGAACAGAATCCTGTCGCGATCCCGTAGGCCATGACAGGCATCGAGGTCGTGCGCATGGTGACCTGTTGTGGCTGCGTCTGTTGTGGCTGGTGGCAGCCCCGCGCCATCAGCGCGCCGACCGCGATCATGACAAGGGCAAACAGGAAAAGCAGGTGCTGCCCGTTGACGACCTTGCCACAAGCGGCTCCCGCCAGTGCGCCGAGCATGCCGGCACTGGCAAACAGTGCCGCGCAGTTCCATGCGACATTACCCGAGCGTGCATGGCTGGCCAGGCTGCACAGCGCATTGATGGTGACGGCCAGCGCGCTGGTGCCGATGGCCCGGTGCGGGTCGGCAATCCCCACCACATAAAGCAGCAGCGGCACGGCCAGGATAGATCCCCCGCCCCCGACCAGACCCAGCGTGAAGCCGATGGCCCCGCCACTGCACAGGCCCAGCAGGGTATGCAGCACGTCAGGCATGACAGCGCAGGTGGGACCGGGGGAGCATGTATGCGGGTGCGGCGGGGTCGGTCATGGGGGCTCCCGTATGATGGGGGTGCGTAAATGGTTTATCTGTTTAATATATTATGTATGTATTTTATCAAGTCCTGTCCTGTGTTCCGCCGGTCGGGATTATGGTACGGAGTGACTTGCCTAACTGGTCTAAGGGGATCCGTGACATGAGCAATCTGCCCAGAACACGAGAAATTGCGGAAAATCTTGTGCAGCGCCTGCGCCTGCTGGCTCAGCCGCAACGGCTGATGGTGCTGGCCTGCCTGCTGGAGGGGGAAAAGAGCGTCGGCCAGATCGAAGCTGAAACCGGCATCGGCCAGCCTACGTTAAGTCAGCAGCTGGCGGAACTTCGGCGGGCGGAAATCGTTATAACACGCAAGGAGGCCCGACAGGTCATTTACAGTATTAAGGATAGTATGGAGGAAACGCGCATCCGCCTGATCTGCGCCGCCTGCGACCCGGAATTCGATATGGAGCAGCTGAACGGGGTGCTGCGCAGGCAAAAAACGCCCGCACCGATGGCGCATGACGGAACGGCCGCCTGTTTTGCCCGTATCCATCTGAATGCCTGAAAAAGACTGATACAGCATGAAACGAATTTATACAAAAACACCTGTTCACATTTGATCTGGTTATTTAGGACGGTGCATTCTATATAATATAACCGAAACATCCTGTTTGATAATACGCGGCATAGACTGCCCTGCAGTATTGTATTTATTGAGGTGGCAGTATATGTCCCTGAAATGAAGGTTCGTGAGGAAGTCGCGACTATTTGGCTGAATATAGAGGCACGGAATATATTATGTCTGATACAGAGCAGGATTTTTCATGTCTGGAACTGACGACGCAGATCGTGTCGGCACATGTTTCAAACAATAGTGTCGCGGCCGATGTGCTTCCCGACCTGATACGTAATGTGTACCAGGCGCTGTCCGCTGCCGGGCGTCCGGTGAACGAACCTGAAAAGCCGCAGCCTGCCGTGCCGATCAAGCGCTCGGTCTTTCCTGATTACATCATCTGCCTGGAAGACGGCAAAAAGCTCAAGATGCTCAAGCGCCACCTGCACAGCGCCTATGGCATGACGCCGGAACAGTACCGCGAACGCTGGGGTCTGCCTGCCGAATACCCCATGGTTGCCCCGAACTATGCCGAACGCCGTTCCAGCCTTGCGCGTGAAATCGGCCTTGGCCGCAAGATTACCGCCGCATCGGCCGCTGCCGCGGCTGCAGCCCCCTCAGATCATGACGAACCCGCCAAGCCCACGCGCCGCCGGCGCAAGGCGTAAGGGTGAAACGTCTTTCATAGTCCTGCCTTCGGTGTGGGTGGTATCCGTGATATGGCTCTGTCATGGATACTGATCCCGATATGTTGCTGCATGCCGCATCCCTGCGTCGCCGCCTTCTGGTCTGGCGGGGTGGGGCTGTGGCTTTTTTTGTCCTTGCCTGCATCGTGGCTGTATTGCGTGCCGGTGGGGGCGGGCTTGCGGGCCATGCGCCGCATCTGGTCCACATGAAGCTGGAGGGGATCATCCCTTCGGATGAACATGAAAATGTCGAAGCCCTGCAGAAAGCTGCCGATGATGCATCGGTGCGTGGCCTGGTGCTGGAGGTCAGCAGCCCCGGCGGCGCCGTAACGGGCGGCGAGGTGCTGCATGACGCCGTGGCTACCTTTGCACGACGCAAGCCGGTGGTGGTGTCCATGGGTGCGGTCGCGGCGTCGGCTGGGTATATGGTGTCGGTGCCGGCTGCGCGCATTTTTGCCAACCGCTCTACCCTGACCGGTTCGATCGGGGTAATTCTGGAATCGCCCGATGTGTCGGGCCTGCTGGACAGGGTGGGGGTGCATGTGGACCAGCTTGTCTCCGGCCCGATGAAGGGGCAGCCTTCCATGGTGCAGCCGCTTTCGCCCGAGGGACGCGCAATGCTGCAGGGCGTGATTGCCGACCTGTACGGTTTTTTCGTGAATGTCGTGGCGCAGGACCGGCATATGCCGGTTGACCGCGTGAAGCAGCTGGCTGATGGCCGCCCCTATACCGGGCAGCAGGCGGTCGCGCTGGGGCTGGTGGACCAGATCGGGTCCATGGCCGATGCACGGAAATGGTTGATCGGGATTACGCATCTGCCCGATGATGTGCAGGTGAGCGATATCGGCCCCACGGCCACGCGGATCAACTGGCGGCGGTGGATTTCGGGTATCCTGTCGGGTGTGCCGGGTGCAGAATTTCTGTTGAAGGAAAGTACCGCGCTTGACGGGGCCGTTGCGATCTGGAAACTTTAATTTGTTGTTTAAATTAGGGGAACAGGATGACCAGATCGGAATTGATTGCCGAACTTGCCGCTGCGCGTCCACATCTGCCCATACGGGAGGTGGAACGTATTGTTCAGGTCATCTTTACGGAAGTCAGTAATGCACTGATGCGGGGGGACAGGGTGGAACTGCGCGGTTTCGGGGCGTTTACGGTCAAAAAACGTGACGCCCGTACCGGTCGCAACCCCCGCACAGGGGAAACCGTGTCGGTGGAGGAAAAGGTGGTGCCGTTTTTCAAGGCGGGTAAGGAACTCCGTGAACGCGTCAACCAGTCGCATAATACGACCGATTGACCATCCGTCTGGTTCCTGATTCGCCCGTTATCAAAGACTGCCTGAAACAGCTTATTGATAAAAAATTTTTGGGTGCCGTCTTTTTTAATAAGGGGGCAGCGTGCTTCGACGTCCTGATGACTGCAGGGTGTTGGTCAGGCCGACTTTATTAAACTATCTACTTACAATACAAAAACACCGCGTCGGGCTGGACCCGGCGCGGTGTTTCTTTATTCGGGCTGATCGCGACGTGATCAGTGGCGGGCGTTGATTTCCGCCAGCAGGAAGTCACGGAATACCGCCACACGCTTGGACGTGCGCAGTTCCTCGGGATATACGAAATAGGCATCGACCGTGGGCAGCGGCACTTCGGGCAGGATCTTGACCAGGTTGGGGTACTGTGATGCCGCATAAAGCGGGATCGACCCGATTCCGATACCGGCCGCGATCGCACCGGCCATGGCGGCCAGGCTGTTGACCTCCAGTCGCGCCTGACGGCGTTCATCCGACGGGACGCCGGTTTCAGCCAGCCAGTTGATATGCGGCACGGGCGGGTGGTACCCGCCGAACAGCACCAGCTTGTGGGCGTTCAGTTCCTCAAGCGTGCGAGGCGTGCCGTAATCATTCAGGTATGACTGCGAGGCGTAGATCGGCAGCGGGAAATCCGCCAGGTGCCGCTGGATCAGGTCCGGCTGGCGGGGCGGGTGCATGCGCACCGCGACATCCGCTTCGCGCATGCCCAGATCCAGGTCGTTATCTTCCAGGATCAGGGTGATCGAAATGTCAGGATTGGTTTCCATGAACCGGTGCAGACGTGGCGTAAGCCAGCAGGTGCCAAAGCCGGTTGTGGTTGTGACCCGTAGCCGTCCCGCCGCCTTTTCCTTGCTTTCCGTCAGCAGGGACTGCGTCATGGCCAGCTTGGAGAAGACTTCCCGAACCGTCTGGTTCAGTGTCTCACCCTGTTCGGTCAGGATCAGCCCCCGGGCATGCCGGTGGAAAAGAGGGACCTGCAGCGCCTCTTCCAGGGCTGAAATCTGCCGCGATACCGCAGACTGGCTCAGGTTAAGCACGTCGCCGGCATGGGTGAAGGACCCTGCTTCGGCTACAGCATGAAATATCCGGAGTTTATCCCAGTCCACGCGTTGACTCCGCTTTGCTATCTAATAAAGGGCGCGCCAAGTGTTATGACACTAAGCGTTGTGGTGAAGGAAATACGGAGGGAGGTCAAGGACTCTTCATGTTTCATTACTGCGCTGCCGCAAGAAAACGCTCGGCCTCCAGTGCCGCCATGCACCCGGTGCCAGCAGCTGTCACCGCCTGGCGGAATATCTTGTCCTGCACGTCACCTGCGGCAAAAACGCCGGGAACCGAGGTGCGCGTGCTGCCCGGCGTAGTGACGATGTAACCGTCTGTATCGATCTCCACCACATCACGGAAAATTGTGGTGTTGGGGGCGTGGCCGATGGCAACGAATACCCCGTCAACATCGATATGCTGAATCGCGCCGGTTACGGTGTTGCGCAGTTCTGCCCCCGTGACCACGGGTGGCGTGCCGCTGCCGGTAATGCGTTCGACCGCACTGTTCCATATGACCGAGATCTTGGGGTTGGCATGCAGCCGGTCCTGCAGGATCTTTTCCGCGCGCAGGCTGTCGCGGCGGTGGATCAGGGTCACGTGACTGGCGTGGTGGGTCAGGTACAGGGCTTCTTCCACCGCCGTATTGCCGCCCCCCACAACGGCCACGCGCTTGCCGCGATAGAAAAAGCCATCGCACGTGGCGCAGGCCGACACGCCGGACCCCTGGAATTCCTTTTCTCCCGGCACGCCCAGCCACTTGGCCTGCGCGCCGGTTGCGATGATTACGCTGCGCGCTTCATACAGCGTGCCGGAATCGCCGGTGGCGTAAAACCGCCCGGTGCCGTCCGTACGGGTGAAGTCGCACGAGACAATGATGTCATCCATAAGCCGCGTGCCGACATTACCGGCCTGTTCGGCCATCTGCATCATCAGGTCCGGTCCCTGCACGCCCTTGGCGAAGCCGGGATAATTCTCGACATCCGTGGTGATCATCAGCTGGCCGCCGGGCTGCAGCCCGGCGACCAGGACGGGGGAAAGATTCGCGCGCGCGGCATAGATGGCAGCGGTGTAACCGGCGGGACCTGCACCAATGACAAGCAGGTCGGTAGAACACGTCTGGGGCATGAGATCAGAAAAACCCTATCGTCACAATTTCCTTTGGTATGGTCGTCCACTGGCGTCCGTGCAAGGGTTGGAGTAGGAAGGGCGTCATTATTGCGGCATATGGGCGCGACAGCCGCCCCCTTTGGCGAGAGATGGAACAGGCATGGCGGAACGGATGGCTGATCTGGATGCGATTGACCGTCGGATTGTGGCCGAGCTTCAGCTGGACGGACGCATGACGAACGTGGAGCTGGCGCGGCGTGTGGGCATTTCCGCGCCGCCCTGCCTGCGTCGCATGCGCCGGCTGGAGGAAGACCATGTGATCCGTGGCTACCATGCCGATACCGATGGTGCGCGGCTGGGATGGTCGATCACGCTGTTCGCGCTGATCGGGCTGGACAGCCAGAAGGAAGCGGTCCTGTCAGCTTTTGAAAAGCAGGTATCCGGCTGGCCGGAAGTGCGCGAATGTCACATGATCCGGGGCGGGGGAGATTTTCTTGTGCGGCTGGTGGCGCGCGACGCGACGCATGAAAACCTGCTGACCCGTCAGTTGACCGAAGCCCCGCATGTGGTGCGTGTGCAGACATTGCAGACCATCCGCACCAGCCTGAACCGCCCCGGCGTGCCTGTGTGAGGGTGCGGTACAGCCCGCAATGGTGGCTGTACCTGCTTGTACTGCTGGCCGGTGTGCGGCTGGTTGTGGCGGGTATCCTGCCACTTTCCCCTGACGAAGCCTATTACCGGCTGTGGGCGTTTGCACCCGCCGCGGGCTATCTTGACCACCCGCCCATGGTGGCGGCGTGGATACGGCTGGGCATGTTGCCGAGCGGTGATGACGCGTTTGGCGTCCGGCTGGTGGGGGTGCTTGCCGGGGCAGGGATATCCTTTTTCCTGTTCCGCGCCGTGCGTGACCTGCTGCCCGGTACGGGGCGAGCAGGGGGCGTGCGGGCGTGCGTCATGTTACAGGCGACTTTGGCGCTGGCAATTCAGTCAGTTGTCATAACGCCAGACATGCCGGTGATGTTTTTCCTGTCCGTGCTGGTATGGGCCATGGGCCGCGTCAGGGCCGGGGCGGGGACGGGCTGGTGGCTGGTGGCTGGTTTTGCCGCGGGCCTTGCGTGCGACAGTAAATATACTGCCATCCTGCCGGTTGGCGGCATCGGGTTATGGCTGCTGATCCAGGGGCTGCGTCATCGTGCCTGGGGGGGGCAGCAGGTGCCGGGCGTTGTGGGCGGCGTGATGGTGGCGGCTTTGTGCATCACACCCGTGGTGTGGTGGAATGCACGACATGGCTGGGCCAGTTTCGTGCGGCAGGGGGGGCGGACGGCAGACTGGCATCCCGGCCGGGCGGTGCAGTTCCTGACCGAACTGGTGACGGGACAACTGGGATTGATGACGCCGGGCATCGCGGCCTTTTTCATATGGGGGCAGGTGATCCTGCTGCGCCATGCGCGGCGGGATGCGGGGGCTGCGTTACTGTCGTGCATGACGCTGGTGCCAGCCTGCGTGTTCGTGCAGCATGCCATGGGCGACCGGGTGCAGGCGAACTGGCCGGTGGTAATCTATCCCATGCTGGCGGCGGGTGCGGCCATGGTGACGTGGCGGTGGGGGCGTTGGGCGGTTGGTGGCGGCGTGCTGGTTGGTGCGCTGGTTTACGTGCAGGCCCTGTTCGCCCCGCTGCCGTTGTCGGCCCATACGGATGTGGCGCTGCGGCAGATGGCAGGCTGGCGTGACCTGGCCAGCGGTATCGAAGCCCATGCGCGACCGGGTGACTTCATTGCAGCGTGTGATTATGGCACGGCGGCGGAACTGGCCACCGTCATGCCCGGCCAGGTCGTGGTGGGGATGGAGCCGCGCTGGGCGCTGTTCAACCTGCCGCATGACGTGGCGGGGGATGGGATCATGGTCTGCAATCCCCGTCGTGGTTTTGATCGGGATGTATTTGTATCGGTTCAGCAGATCGATACACTGGCGCGTGGACGACAGGGACGGGTGGCGGAACGTGTCAGCCTGTACCGTGTCAGCCTGCGCACGGACCTGTCGGCCATACAGCGCAGTACCATCGTAAGGCTGCCCACGCCGTACAAGGATCGTATTAACAAAAGTTTTTGGTGAAACTTTTGATTCTGAAGTGTCAAGGGTCAGGCCGCCGGTGCAACCTGACGGACCTGTTCCAGCAATGCCTTCATGCGAAAGGGCTTTTCCAGCAGCGGCAGCGGTGCGTAACCGGCCAGCCGGTCGGGATCACCACTCATCACGATTACATGGCAGCCCTGGGCCTGTGCCATGGCAATGAAGCCATCGGGATCGCCATCGGGCAGGGTCAGGTCCACCAGCGCCAGCGTATGGCGAGTATCCCCGATCCTCTGCATGGCATCCGCAACGCTGGGGCTTATGGTGGCATGGATGCCGTTTGCCTCCAGCATTGTGGCGACCAGTTCCGCTATCGTTGCCTCGTCCTCGACAATCAGGGCAGAAATCTGGGTCATGACGGAATGCTCTCGGGGCGGGGGGAATGGGGGGCAGGCGTGCGCATCTGTGCGACGACAGGCCATGGGGCGATGCCACGCGGGGACAGGGCCAGCGTGCCCAGTTCCAGCAGGCCGGGGCTGAAGGCGGCGGGATCGGCGCGTACCTGCGCCATGTCAAACCACCCCACGCCGCACGCGTCATCGCCCGCCGTGATGTCGGTCCAGCCATTGTCGTGGCATTTAACCGCCACGATCAGGTAGTGGAAACGGACCCGGCCTGCACGGTCACGGTCGATCAGGTCAAAGGCCGTCAGCGTGCCTTCGGCATGGGTGATGAAGCCGGTTTCCTCACGCAGTTCGCGCGCTGCGGCGTCAAGGTAGCTTTCGCCGTATTCAATGCGACCGCCGGGGAAACCCCACAGCCCCTGATCCGGCGGATTGCGCCTGCGGACCAGCAGCATCTGTCCATTGCGGACAACAATGGACAGGACTGCCCCGGCTAGTGTCATGTTATCAGCCATATACAAGAATATATCGGATCATGGCGCGGCATCCATGCCTGTATCGGACCAGTCTGTTCCCGATTGCGTGAACTTGGCCCGGCGGGCAGGGGAAAACTAGCGTTTCATCACGATATGCGCCCGGCAGCGCGGGGTGCCGTAAGTACCGACCATCGTGTTGCCTTCGGGACGGGCTTCAAACACCATGGGAAAAGCCGCCCCCGATGGCTGTCTGACCACGGTTTCGGTATGGTACAGGTCGGCTTTCTTCTGTGGCACGCCCGTCAGCGCGATTGATCCGTCGGCCGGGGTGAACGTCATGCGTTTCGCGCTGATCTGGAAGGTCGATGTGTTGCCGGTTTCGGTGCTGCAATTGCCCTGATCACGTACCAGTTGGCCCGTCCACAGCCCGATCGGGTCATTTTTGGCATCGGCGCGCGCTGGGGAAGCAGCAAGGGGCAGGCAGGCAAGGCAGCCTGCCGCCAGCAGCAGGAATGAACGTGCAGTCATGAAACAGCCATATGATCCGGTTTGTCTGAACTGACAGGAAAGACATGCCTGCCTGAATGCATATATTGTGCTATCTGCGCGGGAAAGACTATCCCACCCTTGCAATATGTTGCCAGCTCATGCTGGAAGCCTAGTTTATCGATAATGCCCGCGACCGAAAGACATATGATGAACGATACCGCGAAGACCGCCGCCCCTGAGGCAGGACTTGATGAAACCCTGCATGAGGATCGTATCCTGATCCTGGATTTCGGCAGCCAGGTCACCCAGTTGATTGCCCGGCGCGTGCGTGAAAGCGGGGTGTACTGCGAAATCTGGCCGTATTCCAGCACTGCCGAGCGGATTCGCGCCTTTGCGCCCAGGGGCATCATCCTGTCCGGTAGCCCCGCCAGCGTGCTGGACAAGGACGCGCCGACCATTCCGGAAGTGGTTTTCGCCCTGAATGTGCCGGTGCTGGGCATCTGCTATGGTCAGCAGGCGATGTGCCGCCAGCTTGGTGGCACGGTGGAGACATCCGAACACCGTGAATTCGGGCGCGCGCATATCGATATCATCAAGGACTGCGCCCTGTTCCGTGGCACATGGGCGCGTGGCAGCCGTGAACAGGTGTGGATGAGTCACGGCGACCGCGTAACCAAGCTGCCGCCCGGGTTCCAGGCCGTGGCCGTGAGCGAGGGCGCGCCATTTGCCATCATCGCTGACGAAGGCCGCCGCCTGTATGGCGTGCAGTTCCACCCCGAAGTGGTACACACCCCGCATGGCGCGGCCCTGCTGCGCAACTTCACCCATGGCGTGGCGGGCTGCAGGGGCACGTGGACCATGGCGGGTTTTCGTGAAATGGAAATTGCCCGCATCCGCCAGCAGGTGGGCAAGGGACGTGTGATCTGCGGTCTGTCGGGCGGGGTTGATTCCTCGGTCGCGGCGGTGCTGATCCATCAGGCCATTGGCGACCAGCTGACCTGTATTTTCGTTGATCCCGGCATCCTGCGCGCGGGTGAGGCGGATGAGGTGATCCGGACCTTCCGTGATCGCTTCAACATCCACCTGATCCACCGCGATGCGTCCGACCTGTTCCTGAATGCGCTGGAAGGGGTGAGCGACCCCGAAATCAAGCGCAAGACCATTGGTCGCCTGTTCATTGAAGTATTCGAGGAAGAAGCCGCCAAGTTGGGTGGCGCTGAATTCCTGGCGCAGGGCACGCTGTACCCCGACGTGATCGAAAGCGTCAGCTTTACCGGTGGTCCGTCCGTTACCATCAAGTCGCACCACAATGTGGGCGGCCTGCCAGAACGGATGAAGATGCAACTGGTCGAGCCGCTGCGTGAACTGTTCAAGGACGAGGTGCGTGAACTGGGCCGGGAAATGGATATTCCCGAAGCGATCGTGGGTCGGCACCCGTTCCCCGGGCCGGGGCTTGCCATCCGTATTCCCGGCGCCATCACGCGCGAAAAGCTGGACCTGTTGCGGCGGGTTGATTCGATCTTTCTTGAGGAAATCCGTGCGGCTGGTCTGTATGATGCCATCTGGCAGGCCTTTGCCGTGTTGCTGCCGGTCCGTACCGTGGGCGTCATGGGCGATGGCCGCACATATGATTACGCCTGTGCCCTGCGTGCGGTTACCAGCACCGATGGCATGACGGCAGATGTCTATCCTTTCGACATGTCCTTCCTCAACCGCGTGGCCGGGCGGATTGTTAATGAGGTGCGCGGCGTAAACCGCGTGACGTATGATATTACGTCCAAGCCGCCGGGAACGATTGAGTGGGAGTGATTGGAAGTAATTTATAATAAATAAATCGTCTATATTATAAATCTGTCTGGTTTTATTATCCTTCAGGATCAATGCTGTTTAGGTATGTGTCCTGAAGGATTTTTTATGATTTAGTCTAAAAAATCGTATCTAACCAAAATGGAATTATTAAATTTCTATATAAATAATAATGTTTAAGATTAATTTTTAATATTTCCGATTATTCTAACATTTTCTCATTTGTAATAATATTTATGGAAATAATAGAATAAATTGTTGTATTTCTGTTCGTATATAATTATATTATTTTCAGCGTCTTCTATAAAAGGAATACCACATACAGGCGTTACCCCAATAATATCACCATCATCTGGGTCAATTGCAGCAAGAACCGCTTTGGGATTTTTACGGCGTGTCGTCAGTTAAGCAGGATGATGATTGAGGCGAACTGCACGGCTGCGAGGAAGGTCGATTTCAGTTTATCGTAGCGGGTTGCGATAGCGCGGAACTGCTTGAGTTTATTGAAGAACCTCTCAACAAGGTTCCGTTCGCGGTAGAGAGAAAAATCGGTTTTCCGTCGTGTCGTTCTGTTGCGTTTTGGCGGGATGACCGGGGTAATCCCGCGCTGTATCAGCCGATCGATCAACCTGTCCGTGTCATACGCCTTGTCAGCGAGGAAAGCATCTGGGTCGATGTTTTCCAGAAGCGGTTCCGCCTGGGTGATATCGGCATCCTGTCCCGGTGTGATGCCGAGTTCCACCGGATTACCCAGAGCGTCGCAGATGGCATGGATCTTTGTGGTCAACCCGCCTCGTGATCGTCCGATGGCCTGATCCGTGCCCCTTTTTTGAGAGCTCCGGCACTATGCTGATGCGCCCGGACAATTGTGCTGTCGATCATCATGTATTCGTTGTCGTAATCAGCGGCCAGATAACGAAATATCCGTTCGATGACGCCGCTTTCACACCAGCGGCGCAGACGCCGGTGCACGTTTTTCCAGTCCCCGAAACGGGCAGGAAGGTCGCGCCATGGAATACCCGCGCGATAGCGATACAGCACCGCCTCCAAGAACAGACGGTTGTCCGCCGCAGTGCCGCCGACATAGCCTTCTCGACCGGGAAGAAAATCCTTTATCCGCTCCCACTGGTCATCGCGTAAACTATAGCGCCGCATCTGTCTGTCTCCCCTAAAAAAAACGGGAAAACAGTCAGCACACTCAGACACAAAGTACAACCCTCACGTGCCACACTCAGGGCTTAACTGACGACACGCCGTAGTGGAATTGGTAATGCATTGGAAATCAGGGAATATGCGTGTATTGCCGAATTGAATTATAGGCGAATTGCGCAATTGCGGGAATCTCTCTCAGTTCAAGCTTAAGTAATTCGCTTCTTGGGCGGAGATAGGATCCCGCTTTTATGTTTTCTGCTGCGGCTGAGAAATGGGCGAAAATTGCCTGACGGAGCAAGCAGTCTGGTTTGCCCTTTAAGACCATGCCGTGACAGTGGTTATGCGAGGTAGCGCCGCAAAAGTGGAGTTTGCGCTGCGGGGATGACCGTGGGGTTATCAGCGGGATCATTTACCTGATCCATAACGGGTTTCAATGAACAGTCGCATGCAAAGGGTCCCGGATTGCACGAGACGCTGTATAACCGGTTTATCCGCTGGAGCGCGCGTGGTGTATTCAGGAAGGTCTTCATAATTCTGGTGGCCCGGGCCGGTAATCCGGAATGCCTCGTGATCGATATACATATCGCAAGCCGCACCGGACGACAGCCTTACGACGCAAAAAGGGGCAGTGCCCCACGGGACCGGACGCATACACGGTGGCCTGAATTCGTAGCGTCATGCCGTCTGTGACGGCGTGTTTCTGCCTTGTCCCGAGTTTTATTCAGGGCAGATGCTTGATGCTCACGCGGCAGGATTATGTCTTCAGCCGTACCATGACCACTTTCGGATGATGGCCGGCTGACGATACCGGAATCGGTTATCAGGTTGCTCAGGCGTATAGTCAAAGTTGCGGGCGTCGAAATTTACACCTGCGTACTCAGATATGTGCCAACCGCGGTCGAGGTTGGCGCGTCTGCCTGCTTTTCCAGACATATGACCAATATGCAGTGCGCAGGAACAGCCTGCCCGGGGCAGGGCGGGCTGCCCCAGCCTATGCGCGCCGATCCGGGATCGGGTTGGGAAGATGCATATTTGATATTGCAATTCACTATCAATTGCTAAATAAGCTGCCGGAAACCGTCACAGTGTGAGCTTTGATCAATGAGTCTTCGTACGCTTTGCCTGAGCACAATCTGCGCCTCCAGCCTGCTGGCGGGTGTGGGGGCTCCGGTGGCATCCCGCGCTGCAACGGATGGAACCGGTGCCGTGCAGCAGGGAAAACCGGCTGCCACGCGGCGTGCGCAGCCAGCCCATGCCCCCGTAGACAATGCGGGCGCACAGGCAGGCGCTACACCGGAAGGAACCCCGGACAGGCACGAGGACATTGTCGTCACTGCCGCGCGCAGGAACCGCATGTATGTTAGCAGTGGGGGCGATCTGGGCGCGTTGGGCAAGAAGAACGGGCTGGATGTACCTTTCAACATCCGCAGCTACAATTCCAGCCTGATCCTGAACCAGCAGTCACAGACACTGGGCGACGTGCTGCTGAACGATCCCACCGTGCGCACGACGATGGGCTATGGCAATTACGCGCAGCTGTTCCAGATCCGCGGCTTTACGCTGTATGGCGATGACGTGGCGATTGACGGTCTGTATGGTGTAACCCCACGGCAGCTTGTCTCGCCCCAGCTTTATGATTCAGTGCAGGTGCTCAACGGCGCCAGCGCGTTCCTCAATGGCGCGGCCCCCGGTGGTTCGGCTGTTGGCGGCAACGTCAATCTGATCCCCAAACGGGCGGCGGTGACGGATATTACGCGTATCACCGGCGATTACACCAGCAGCGGGCAGGGGGGCGGCGCGTTTGACATAAGCCGCCGGTTTGGCCGCGACCATGCCTTCGGCTTCCGCTTCAACGCCGCCGGCATGGATGGGGAAACGGCGATCAAGGGCGAACGGCGCGACGATGTGGCCCTTGGTGCGGCCTTTGACTGGCATAATGACGACACGCGCATCGACATGAACATGAATTACCAGAAACAGCAGGTTTATGGCGGGCGCAGCGCGATCATCGTCTCCAGCCTGGCGGATGGCATGCCCGCGCCCAAGGCAACCGCGCCGTCGGAAAACTGGGGGCAGCGCTGGGCCTATACCGATCTGAGCTACCTGTTCGGCACGCTGAATATCGAACATGATTTTGGCAGCCACATCACGGCGTATGGCAAATTCGGTGCGCAGGGCGGCAATGAAATGGGCAATTACGCCACCACCACGCTGACCAATTCCCGCACTGGCGCAGGCAGCGTGGGGGCCATGGCGGATGCGTACAACGTCATGAACGAGGCCACGCAGGCCGGTATCCATGCGCATGTCACTACTGGCCCGATCAAACATGAAATCAACGCGGGCGGGTCGGCAATATGGGAGGAATCAGACGCCGCCTATTCCATGAGTCTGACGTCACAGGCGGGCAACATCTATCACCCCACGCAGTTCACCCCTCAGGAAACCTATAGCGGAGGCAACCTGAACAACCCCGGACGCGTGGCGTGGAACAAGCTGTACAGCCTGTTCCTGTCGGATACCATGACGTTCTGGCACGATCGCATCGCGCTGACGGGCGGGTTCCGGTACCAGGATATCCTGTCGGATTCATTCCTGTATGGCAGTGGCAAGCTGGATACGCATTATGATGCGGCGGCGTTCTCGCCGGTCATTGGTCTTGTCATCCATCCGGTCAAACATGCCGCCCTGTATTTCAACCGTATTCAGGGGCTGTCGGCGGGGCAGACGGTGGGGGCGACCTACGTCAATGCCGGGCAGGTTTTCGCCCCGTACCAGAGCACCCAGTACGAAGTCGGCGCGAAATATGACGTGGGCCGCTTTGCAGCAGGTGTTGCGTTTTTCCAGACCGGCATGCCGCAGGGCATGACCGAAGCCTACGGCAATACCGGACAGATGCTGTACACACAGAATGGCCGACAGCGTAACCGGGGCATGGAACTGACCTTCAATGGCGAAATCCTGCGCGGGCTGCGCTTCAACGGTGGCCTGACATTGATTGATGCCAAACAGATGAATACGGCGGGCGGTGAATATAACGGCAAGACCGTGATCGGCGTGCCGAATTACACCATCAACGGTAACCTTGAATACGACGTGCCGTTCGTGAAGGGGCTGACGCTGGTTGGCCGTGTCATCAGCACCGGCAAGCAGCAGTTCAACAGCATGAACACGACGCACCTGCCCGCATGGTCACGTTTCGACCTTGGAGCGCGCTATACCTTCCTTGCGGCAAAGAAGCCGCTGACCGCACGCTTTGAAGTCGATAACATCGGGAACCAGCGCTACTGGGCCTCGGTTTACCAGAGCGACCTGGTCATGGGGGATCCGGAGACCTTCAAGTTTTCGATCAGTGCTGATCTGTAAGAAGGCAGACGGAAGTCATAAAAGTTTTCAGGCGCTGTCTTTTTTTTAAAAAGGTGGCATTACCTGAAGGTTTTGGAAAAAAGCTTGCCAGAACTTCTTTATTTTAGATTACGGTTTTTGGCCGCAATCCTCGATTGCGACCGGAAACCATAATGTGCGTATCAGTGAATGACCCCGCAGGCCACGCGATCCCCCGCGCCACCAATGGGCTGGGTGCGATAGTCATCGGGATTGGCGTGAATGACCAGCGCCGAGCCATCGGCATCCAGCAGGGCAGGGCGGCCATCCCCGGCGTTGAGTGATACCAGCGTGGAATACATCTCCACCGTGGCCGTCCCGTCCTGACCCACAAACAGGTTGGGCAGGTCGCCCGCGTCATTGGCGTTCGCGTTCAGCAGGCCATGCACCACGGGTGTCGCTGCATGGACATGTGCCCCGGCGGAGGTGAACTTCGGCGGTCCGCAATCGCCCTTTTCATGGAAATGGATACCGTGCCAGCCGGGGATCAGCCCTCTGGCTTCGATACGCAGCAGCACGCCCTTTGGCGCTTGCGTGATGTGCAGGGTGCCGTGGTCGCTGCCGTCATTGCCAATCAGCTTGCCCGACGCGGTATCCGCGGCATGGGCCATGGTGGGCAGGGTAGCCAGTCCGGCAAGGATCGTCAGCAGTTTCAGGCGTGGTGTGAACATGGTCTTTATCCTTATTCCCGTTCGCTCGGACGTTTAGCGTGCCGGAATTAAGACCGGTTCGCAATAACCTGGAACCTGTCCTGTATTCCCCAACCGTCATGCATGATGTCCGAACCCGTGCGCGAACAGGGTAGTGGGCACGAAAGGGAACTGCATTCACTTTGTGCTGAACTGGTGGGACGCCATGCCATGGGATGCATTCCATGTGGCTGTTGCGCATGGTGTGCTGAACATCCCCACGCGCCGGGGTGGCGGGTAGGGAAACGCGGAGGGTTCCCATCCATGGCTGCGCGCTGTATGCCCACACGATCCTTATCATGACATTGCGGCCCATGAAGATCGGTTTCCTGTTCAACCACGACTGTATCCATCAGGTCTCGCACACCGCGCCGATCATCTGTGAACTGGTGGCGCTGGGGCAGGATGTGATGGTCATGACCTCCACCCCCGCGCAGGAAGCGCATGTGCGCCGGACCATTGCGCCGTGCATGGACCGCGTGCGCTTTGTCCGCATTGATATCGGGCCGGTGTCGCAGGCCATAAACGTGCTGGCGCAGGCAGTCGTGCCCTTCCGCCGCATTGCGAACCTGCGTGAAAACGTGGACCTGTTTCGTGGGTTTGACGCGCTGGTGGTGCCGGAAACCACATCGGCCCTGCTGAAAAGCCACTTCAACCTTGATATCCGGCTAATCTATTTTCCGCACGGGGCGGGGGACCGTTCCATCGGCTTTCGTGACGTGACCCGGTTTTTCGATCTTGTGCTGTTGCCCGGGGCCAAGACGCGCGACCGCATGCTGGACCGGCAGCTGATCCGCCCCGGCCACCACGCCATTGTCGGCTACCCCAAATTCGACACCGTGGACATGGCGGCGCATCCGCGCCTGTTCGACAATGACCGGCCCACGGTCCTGTACAACCCGCATTTTGACCCGGTCCTGTCGTCGTGGTGGGATATGGGGATGGATGTGCTGGAATGGTTCGCGCGGCAGGATGACTACAACCTGATTTTCGCCCCCCATGTCATGCTGTTCCGGCGCAGGCTGCATACATCGGTCGAACACCGCCGCGTGCGCCTGCGCCGGATGATCCCCGAACGCCTGCGCAACCTGTCGCATATCCGTATCGATACCGGCAGCCGGAATTCGGTGGACATGTCCTATGTCCTTGCCGCCGACATCTATCTGGGTGATGCCAGCAGCCAGGTCTATGAATGGATCGCGCGTCCCCGGCCGTGCATCTTCCTCAATTCCCACGGTGCGCGCTGGCAGGACAATCCCAGTTACGCGCACTGGAACCTGGGGCAGGTGATCGACAGCGTCAGCGAACTGCCCCATGCCCTGGCCGTGGCGAAGGAGCGCCAGCGCGAATTCGCCCCACGCCAGCAGGCCGCGTTCGAGGCAACATTCCATACGGTCCCGGGCGAAACCGCCGCCCATCGCGCGGCACGGGAAATTGTTTCCTTTTTATTACAGGATAAATCCTGCCCCCCTGAACCCCGGCGCTAGGGGGTGCTATGGTCCGCCGCTGGTCCATGGAATGGGTGGGAAGGCCATGCGTATCGCCTATGTCATCAATACGTTCGAAGGTGGCGGTGCGGCCCTGCCCATTCCCGATATCGCCGGGGTCTTTCGCCAGTGCGGGCATGATGTGCATGTAGCCGCCCTGTGCCGGCGCAACGGGCGGGCCATGCCGGGCCTGCGTCGCGCGGGGCTGGAGCCCGTGGTGCTGGCCGCGGATGGCGCCCCGATATCACGGCAGGTGGCCAGTCTGGATACATGGGTGCGCCATGTCCGGCCCACCCATATCTGGACATCGCTTACGCGTGCGACCCTGCTTGGGCAGATGGTGGGGGCATGGCGGCGTATTCCGGTGGTCAGCTGGCAGCATAATGCCTTCCTCCTGCCTGCCAACCTTGCGCTGCTGCGGCTGATGAAGGACCGCAGCCGGATCTGGGTGGGGGATTCCGCCCATGTCACCGCCCTGACCCGCAAAAGGCTGGCCCTGCCGGACAGCCGCGTGCTGTGCTGGCCCATTTTTCGCGCATGGTCCGATGTGGCGCCCGCGTCCGCGTGGCGACCGGGGGAGGAAGTGCGCATCGGTTCGCTCGGGCGGCTGCATGCCGGCAAGGGCTACGACGTGCTGTGCCGCGCGCTGGTCCAGTTGCGGGATGTGCCGGGCCTGCCGCCCTATCGTGTCACCATTGGCGGCGAGGGGGCGGAGCATGCGCGCCTGCAGGCTTTCTGCCAGCGGCATAGGCTGAATAATGTGCGCTTTGTGGGATATGTCGAGGACACGGCGGCCTTCCTGCGGCAATGCCATCTGTATGTGCAGCCATCGTTTTACGAAGGTTTCTGCATCGCAGCCCACGAAGCCATGAACATGGGGCTCCCGGTACTGGGCAGCAATGTGGGCGAAATGGGCCGTTCCATCGTGGAAGGGGTGACCGGCTGGAAACTGCCGCCCCGCCAGCCTGACGTGCTGGCCCGCAGCCTGGACGCCATCCTGCGCCAGCCATGGCATCTGGCCGGCATGGGGCAGGCCGCGCGCGAATGGGTCATGCGCAGTTTCAGCGCACAGGCCTTCAACCGTGCGGGGAGTGCGATCATGCAGCGCATGGCGGGGTAAGGGGTATGCAAGGGCAACGGAGGTGCGAAAAAAAGCTCGGGAAACCGCCCTTGCGCCGCCCGTGCCCTCTGCCATGCGCCTGCAGGAAAGGTCGGTTTTTTCAGTATTTCACGACTGGGAGAAAGTGTACCCCTTCCAATGAAGGGAAGGGGTACAGGGTCAGATGATGACGTCTGGCGGGCTTTGCTTGGTCAGCCTGTCATACTGCAACAGGGTGGTCAGAAGGTCTTCCATGCATTCCAGCGGCAGCATGGTCGCGCCATCACTTGGCGCGGTGTCGGGATCGGGATGGGTTTCAATGAACACTCCCGCAACCCCGATTGCCAGCGCGGCACGTGCCAGAATGGGCGCGAACACCCGCTGCCCGCCCGATGCCGACCCCAGGCCGCCGGGCTGCTGCACCGAATGGGTGGCGTCATAGATTACGGGATGCCCGGTGCCTGCCATGATCGGCAGGGCGCGCATGTCATTGACCAGCGTGTTGTAGCCAAACGACGTGCCGCGTTCGCACAGCATGATGCGGTCATTGCCGGTGGAAGCGACCTTGGCCGCGACATTGGCCATGTCCCACGGAGCAAGGAACTGCCCCTTCTTGATGTTGATGGCTGCCCCCGTCTGTCCCGCCGCCAGCAGCAGGTCGGTCTGGCGGCACAGGAAGGCCGGGATCTGCAGCACGTCGGCCACTTCCGCAACCGGCGCGCACTGGTCGGGCTGGTGCACGTCGGTCAGCACCGGCACGCCAAAGCGGGCGCGGACCTGTGACAGGATATCCAGTCCCTGCGCCATGCCCACGCCGCGCGCGCCGTTGATGGAGGTGCGGTTGGCCTTGTCGAACGAGCTTTTGTAGATCAGCCCGATCCCCAGCTTCGTTGTAATGCCATGCAGCGCATCGGCCACTTCATTGGCCTGCTGCAGGGATTCGATCTGGCACGGCCCTGCGATCAGCACGAAGGGGGCTTCGTTGCTGACCGTAAGGCTGCCGATGGAGACTGCGTGGTGGTCTGTCATCGCTTCGTCCCCGCCTTGTCTGCGGCCTTGGTCGCGGCTGCCTTGATAAAGCCGGAAAACAGCGGATGCGGGTCAAACGGCTTGGAAATCAGTTCGGGGTGGTACTGCACCGCGATGAACCACGGGTGGTCGGGGTATTCCACCACTTCGGGCAGGATGCCGTCGGGTGACATGCCCGAAAAGCGCAGGCCGGTCTTTTCCAGCTGCTCGCGATAATGGTTGTTGACCTCGTAACGGTGGCGGTGGCGTTCGCGGATGTCGGTACGGCCATAGGTCTGGGCCGCCCGCGACCCTTCAGCCAGCCTGGCGGGATAGGCGCCAAGGCGCATGGTGCCACCCATCTCGCCGCCTTCGCGCCGGCGCAGCAGTTCGTTGCCGCGCGCCCATTCGGTCATCAGGCCAACCAGCGGCTGGTCGGTTGGCCCGAATTCGGTCGACGACGCATCCTTGATGCCCGCGAGGTTACGCGCGCATTCGATTACCGCCATCTGCATGCCAAAGCAGATGCCCATGAACGGTATGTTGTTTTCACGCGCGTATTTAACCGCGCGGATCTTGCCTTCCGACCCGCGTTCGCCAAACCCGCCGGGCACCAGGATGGCGTCGCTGCGGGCAAGGCTGTTCACCGCATCGTCCGATTTCTCGAAATCTTCCGCTTCCACCCAGTTCAGGCGCACGCGCGCGCGGTTGGCGATGCCACCGTGCTGCAGGGCCTCGATCAGGGATTTGTAGCTGTCCAGCAGGGCGGTGTACTTGCCCACCACCGTCACCACGACCTCGCGGTCGGGGTGGCGGACGGCGTCCACGATCTTTTCCCACCGCGTCAGGTCGGGGTCGGGGGTCGTGGGCAGGCCGAAATGGCGCAGCACCTCGGTATCCATGCCCTCGGCATGATAGGAAATGGGACAGGCATAGATCGTGTCCACATCGCGGGCCGCGATCACGGCCTGCGGGCGGACGTTGCAGAAACTTGCGATCTTGCGGCGTTCGTTTTCGGGTATTTCCCGGTCCGAACGGCAGACCAGCATCTGCGGCTGGATGCCGACATTCTGCAGTTCCTTGACGGAATGCTGCGTGGGCTTGGTTTTCAGCTCACCCGCCGCCGCGATCCATGGCAGCAGGGTCAGGTGGATGAACATGGTCTGGTCAGGCGCAAGGTCGTTGCGCAGCTGCCGGATGGATTCAAGGAAGGGCAGGCTTTCGATATCGCCCACCGTGCCGCCGATCTCGACCAGAACGAAATCCAGATCCTCGGTATCCGCCACGATCGTTTCCTTGATCGAGTCGGTGATGTGGGGGATGACCTGCACGGTCGCACCCAGGTAATCGCCACGCCGTTCGCGCGCGATCACGCCGGAATAGATCTGCCCCGTCGTGGCATTGTCCGCCCGGGTGGCGTGCACACCCGTAAAGCGTTCATAATGGCCAAGGTCCAGATCCGTTTCAGCCCCGTCATCGGTCACGAAGACCTCGCCGTGCTGATAGGGACTCATCGTCCCCGGATCGACATTCAGGTAGGGGTCAAGCTTGCGCAACCGGACCCGATAGCCACGGGCCTGGAGCAGGGCAGCAAGGGCAGCCGAAGCAATGCCTTTGCCGAGGGAGGACACCACGCCGCCGGTGATGAATACAAACCGCGTCATGGATGGCCTTTCTACACAGCTTGCGGCCGCGCTGCAAAGGCTACGATGCGCCATGGGGCGAAAAAATGAAAAACGCCCCGGCACAGGGTGTCGGGGCGTTGGTCATGCCTTTGGAAAATAGTGGAATATCAGTGTGTTGCGGCGGGGGCGGTCGAAGCGGGGGGCTGGGCCAGGATATCATGCCCCGCACCGGTCGACGCCCCACGGTTCATGACCGCAAGCGTCAGCGACAGCACCATGAAGGCCGTGCCCAGCACGGCGGTGGAACGCGTCAGCAGCGTCGCCGTCCCGCGCCCGGACATAAAGGAACCCATGCCCTGCGACCCGCCGATTCCAAGGCCACCGCCCTCGCTGCGCTGGATCAGGATGGTCCCGATCAGCGCGATGGTGACGAACAGGTGCAGTAGAAGAAGAACTGTGATCATGCGTCTTTCCAGTAGATCCCCGTCCGCCGCGCGGCAATCACGAAGCGCGGGCGGCGCGGACAAGCGGCGCGAAGGCGTCGGCCTTCAGGCTGGCATTGCCCACCAGCGCCCCGTCCACGTGTTCGACAGGCAGGATATCGGTGACATTGCGTGCGTTAACGGACCCACCATAAAGGATTTGGATCGTTTTGCCAGCATCACCGAACTGCCGCACCAGTTCGGCGCGGATAAAGGCGGACATGTCGGCAATATCCTGCTGCGATGCGGCCTGACCCGTGCCGATGGCCCAGATCGGTTCGTACGCCACAATCCCCTTGAATCCCTGCGGCAGGGAACCTTCAAGCTGCCAGCCCACGGTGGCCTGCGAATCCCCGGCTGAACGCTGGTCATCGTTTTCGCCCACGCACACGATGGGGGTCAGGCCCGCTTCCATGGCGGCGACCGTCTTTTCACGCACGGTTTCATCCAGTTCGTGGTGTTCGGCGCGGCGTTCGGAATGGCCAAGGATGACGTATTCCACCCCGAGATCCACCAGCATGGGGGCGGAAATGTCGCCGGTATGCGCGCCCGACTTATCCTTGTGGCAGTCCTGCGCGCCCAGCTTTATGCCAGCCTGCTTCAGCTTGGGCGCAAGGCGGGCCAGCTGCGTGAACGGCGGACAGACCACGACATCGGCCCGTGGAGTGAGTGCGGCCAGTTCCGTCGCCAGCCCGTCCACCAGCGCGTCGGCATCCGCGCTCAGGCCATTCATTTTCCAGTTGCCGACAATTATCTGCTTCATGTTTCCACTCCTGCGCCATGCCGTAACGTGCCGCCTGCGCGGTCCGTGGCATGGCTGTCATGGGGGCGCAGCCTACACCATGGCGCGCCCCCGGTTGCAACCCATGTGCGCCGCATCGCGGGCGTGCGTGCATCCTTGGTGCTGGTCAAACCGCTGGCGTGACCGTATGGTGCCCGACCGGAAAACAGGGCGCCCGTATGGGGACGCATGGTGCGCAGGCCCTGTTCCATCCGGCTTTGTCTTGGTGCTGGCGCAGGGTTTTTCATGCTATCTTTTCTGTATCGCGTGTTTGTCGATTCATGGGTGGGACGCATCGTCGCCGGGCTGTTTTTCCTTGCGTTCATAGGTTTTGGCGTGGGTGACGTGCTGATGAACATCGGCACAGAACGCGCCGATGTCGTGGCCCGCGTGGGTGACCGACCCATTCTGGTGCAGTCGTACCAGAACGCGCTGCAGTCCGAGATGCCGCAGGTCGCGCAGTCCATGCATCTGTCCGACCCGTCACAGATCCCGGCCGCCACGCGCGAACAGATCGCCCAACAGGTGCTGACCCGCCTTGTGCTGCAGGCCGAAATTGCCGAAGCGGCCGACCGTCACGGCCTGATCGTGCCGGATTCCGTGGTACGTGACGAAATTTTCTCCATCCCCGCGTTCAGGGGGCGTGATGGTCAGTTCGACCGCGCGCTGTTCAATGACCGCCTGCGCCGTACCGGCATGTCCGAAGGACGGCTGGTTGAGCTGGTGCGGCAGGAACAGGCATCGCGCGTGCTGCTGCAGCCGATTCGCGACGGCGCCACCGTGTCCGACGTCATGACCCGCCGCCTGTTCGATTTTGAAGCCCAGACCCGCACCATCGACCTCGTGCGCGTGCCGTTCGACAGCCAGCCGGTCACGGCCACCCCCACGTCAGCCCAGCTTGCGCGCTACCACGCCAACCACCCGTGGGAATTCGTGGCCCCCGAATTCCGCCATGCCCGCATTGTCGTGCTGTCGGCGGATACGATCGGCCGCCAGATCGATATTTCGGATGAGGACCTGCACAAGGCCTATGACGCGCAGGCCCAGACCTTCAACGCGTCCGAACGTCGCGACGTGCAGATCGTGACCGTGCCGACCGAAGCGCGCGCCGCAGCATTGCGTGCGCAGTGGACAGACGGCAGCGCATGGGCGCAGGTGCAGAAAAGTGCAGGCAAGGACGCGGCTGCGGTTGAACTGCCGGGCATGAAGGTGAGTGACGTGCCGTCAGCCGACCTTGGCAAGCAGATCTTCGCCGCACCCGCTGATGCGACACAGGGACCGATCAGGAGTGAGGGCGGTTGGGTCGTCTTTCGCGTGACCGGCATTACGCCTGCCCACACAACCCCGTTCGGGGACGTGCGTCAGGCCCTGCATGACCAGATCGCCCATTCCCGCGCGCAGGCGCTTCTGGCCGACCGGGTGCAGAAGCTGCAGGACACCATTGCCGGTGGCGGGCTGGATTCCATCCCCACCGACCTTGGTGCCACCGCCGTATCGGGCGACGTGGATGCGTCGGGCCTGACACATGATGGCAATCCTGCCCCCATTCCGGGCAGCGACGCGGTACGGCAGGCGATCGTGGCCCGCATCTTCGCGCAGGCGAAGGGTGCGAACCCCGAACTGGTGCAGGGGCCGGACGGTGTGTGGTACGCGGTATCGGTTGATGGCGTGACCCCGGGTCATACCCTGACGCTGGATGAGGCAGGCCCGCGCGTGAATGCCGCATGGCTGGCCGATGCCCGCCGCCACATGGCCGACCAGCAGGCCACCGCGTATTACACGCAGGCACAGGGGCAGGGCGGTCTGGGGCATGTCAGCCCCGCCATTGCCGGGCTGGAGCACAGCCAGCCGATTTCGCCCATGCAGCCCGCGCCGGAAATCCCGCGTGAAATCGCGGCCCTGATCTTCCGCCTGTCCCAGACGGGGCAGAGCGTGATGACGGAGGCGGGGGATGCGTATGTGGTCGCGACGCTGACGGCCATCAACCACCCCGATCCGGCCACGCAGAAGAACCTGTATGACCGCGTGCGTGCGGGTCTGACCCAGTCCATGGGCGATGATATCGAAATGGGTTACGGCAACGCGCTGGAAGGCGTGGTCAAGCCCAGGCCGAACAATGCCGCCATCCACGCGGTCATGTCGGAAGTAACCGGCAGCCAGAATACGGGAACAGCACAGTGACAGCAGACGCGCAAAGCCCCTCCTTACGGCCCGCTGATGCCGCCATGCGTGAGGCGGCTCTTGCCGACCTGCGCGCGGACAGGGGTACTGTGGCATGGCGGGTGGAGCCTGCAGACCTGCTGACGCCGGTTGCGGCCTTCCTGCGCCTGTCACGGCTTGCGCGCAGCCATGGCGGCGGCAATGGCGGGCATAACGCTTTCCTGCTGGAAAGTGTCGAAGGCGGCACGTCGCGTGGGCGGTATTCGGTCATCGGCCTGCTGCCCGACCTGATCTGGCGCTGCCATGACGGGCAGGCCAGCGTGTGTACCGACCCGTCGGCCCCCATTCATACCTTCACACCCGAAGCCGATGCCCCGCTGGTGTCCCTGCGCCGCATCCTGCACGAAAGCCGGATGGACCTGCCTGAGGGCCTGCCGCCCATGACCGGCGGCGTGTTCGGCTACCTTGGCTATGACATGATCCGGCAGGTCGAGCACCTGCCCGACATGCCGGTTGATGACCTCGACCTGCCCGAAGGCATCCTGATCCGCCCCAGTCTGTTCGCGATATTCGACACGGTGCGCGACGAACTGCTGCTGGCAGCCCCCCTGCGTCCCACGCCGGGCCAGACGCCGAAGGCCGTGTGGGATGCGGCGCAGGGGCGTCTGCAACAGGCCCGCGCGGCCCTGTCCACCCCGGTCGAACTGCCCGACGGGGTGGAGGGGGAGATTGCTGCCCCCGTGCCGCAATCCACCATGACGCGGGAGGAATTCTGCAATGTGGTCCGCAGGCTGCAGGATTACATCGCGGCAGGCGATGCTTTCCAGATCGTGCCCAGCCAGCGTTTCAGCGCGGCGTTCAGCCTGCCGCCATTCGCGCTGTACCGCGCGTTGCGGCGGATCAACCCGGCCCCCTTTCTGTTCTACCTTGACCTTGACGGGTTCAGCCTGGTGGGGTCATCGCCCGAAATCCTGGTGCGCCTGCGCGAAGGCACCATGACCGTGCGTCCGCTGGCGGGCACCCGCCCGCGTGGCCGCACGACGGAGGAAGACCTGGCGCTGGAGGCCGAACTGCTGGCCGACCCCAAGGAACGCGCCGAACATCTGATGCTGATCGACCTTGGCCGCAACGATGTGGGAAGGGTGTGCGAACTGGGTTCGGTCAGGGTGACGGAGCAGTTCGTGATCGAACGCTTCAGCCATGTCATGCACATTTCCTCCAATGTGGAGGGGACGCTGCGCCCCGACCTTGAGGCCCTGGACGCGCTGATGTCGGGCTTCCCTGCAGGCACGCTGACCGGTGCACCCAAGATCCGCGCAATGGAGATCATTGACGAGGTCGAACCCACCCGTCGCGCCACCTATGCCGGATGCATCGGCTATTTCGGTCCCGATGGGGACATGGATACCTGCATCGGCCTGCGCATGGCGGTGGTCAAGGACGGGCGGATGTACGTGCAGGCAGGCTGTGGCGTCGTGGCCGACAGCGTGCCCGACGCGGAATATGAGGAAACCCGCCAGAAGGCCCGCGCCCTGTTCCGCGCGGCGGAGGAAGCGGTGCGTTTCGCCAGCGGCGACGACGCATAAGGCGTTTTGATGGCGGGCGCGTACATGATAAGGAAGAGGGAGACATGCCGGGCCGGACCTGAAGGTTTGACCCGGCCCAGCGGAAAAGCCATGATACGCCCATGATCCTCCTGATCGACAATTATGACAGCTTCACCTTCAACCTCGTCCACTATCTGGGGGATCTGGGGGAAGAATGTGCGGTCTATCGCAATGATGCGATCAGTGTTGCGGATGCGCTGGCGCTGAAGCCGGAGGCGATTGTCATCTCACCGGGGCCCTGCTCGCCTAACGAGGCCGGGATCTGCTGCGACCTGATTGCGGCTGCGGCGGGAAAGGTGCCGGTCTTTGGCGTCTGCCTCGGCCATCAGGCGATCGGTCAGGTCTTTGGTGGCAGGGTGGTGCGTTCGCCCGTGCCGATGCATGGCAAGGTCTCACCGGTGTATCATGACGGGACCGATATCTTTGCGGGCCTGCCCGACCCGTTCAGCGCCACCCGTTATCACAGCCTGACGGTTGCGCCCGACAGCCTGCCGGACACGCTCGTGGCGACCGCGCATACGTCCGATGGTGTCATCATGGGACTGCGGCACGCCAGCCTGCCGATATTTGGCGTGCAGTTCCATCCCGAAAGCATCGCATCGGAATATGGCCACGAAATCATGGCCAATTTCCTGTCCATTGCACGCGGATCCAACACACCGCGCAAGGCCGCCTGAACGGCGATGGCCAGCAGCAGGGACAGCGCCTCGGTCGCCAGTACCACGTTCCGCGATATTCTGGGACGTGTTGCGGGCGGCGAAGTCGTGGCGCCTGAACAGGTCAAGGTCGCGCTGGACGCCATCAGAAGTGGCGGCGTGGATGAAATTCCTGCCATTGCCTTCCTGACCGGGCTTTACATGCATGGTCGCATACTGGCTGATCCGGTGGAACTGGAAGTCGAACTGCGCAACCGCGCCCCTGCGGGTGAGACGTCGGATGCCCAACCGGGCAACACTGTGCCCGCAACCCCTGCCATGACGCCGGAATTCCGCGAGATACTGGACTGGACTCTGGCTGGTCACGCGCTGGATGCGGACATGGCGCAGGTCGCTTTTGACCAGATCATGGATGGGCAGATCGGTGCCGGTGGGCTGGCCGCCTTCCTGACCGCGCTGCACATGCGCGGCGAAACCGTGACCGAGCTGGAAGCCGCCGTGCGCGCCATGCGCGCGCGCATGCTTGCGGTGCCCGGCATGCCGGAAAATGCGATTGACGTATGCGGCACCGGCGGCGACGGGCTGGGCACGCTGAATGTGTCCACCGCCGTGGCGTTCGTGCTGGCGGCGCTTGGGGTGCCGGTGGTCAAGCATGGCAACCGCGCGCTGTCCTCGCGCTCGGGGGCGACGGACGTGCTGCTGGAACTGGGCGTGCCGCTGCCGGTGGACCATGGACATATCGGTGGCATGGTGGCGGAGCATAAACTGGCTTTCCTTTCCGCCACAAATCACCATCCCGCCATGCAGCACGTGGGGGCGGTGCGCCGGGCGCTGGGTTTTCGCACCATTTTCAACCTGCTTGGCCCGCTGTGTAACCCCGCGGGTGTGACGCGGCAGATGGTGGGCGTGTTTTCCCCCGACTGGCTGGACCCCATGGTCCGGACATTGCAGGCGACCGGATCGGCACGTGTATGGGCCGTATGCGGAGATTGTGGCGAAGGGCGGTTCATTGATGAACTGACCCTTGCCGGTCCCAACCATGCCACTGTTCTTGAAGACGGGCAGGTCGGGTCCCTGATCGTTGAGGCAGGGAAGGCGGGACTTGAACCCAGGCCCATATCGGCCATTGCCGGTGGGTCGCCCGTGCATAACGCGCGCGCGCTGCATGATCTGGCGCATGGCGCGCGTGGCGCCTATCGCGACACCGTGCTGCTGAACGCGGCGGTTGCGTTGCATGTGGCGGACAGGAAGCACAATATTATCCGGGGCGGCGCGATCGACTATACCGCCCTGCGTGAGAACATCCGCCTTGCGGCGGGTGTACTTGTTGAAAATGGCAGGGTCGCGGCCGTGCTGGATGCTGTCCGGAGTTTCCGGACGGACATGTCAAACAGAGTAACAGGGTAGAAAATGAACGACACGCCAATGACCTCCCCCCAGACAGGTAGTGTCCAGCCCGCGGATGTGGACAGCATTCCCGATGTTCTGGAACGTATCTGTGCACGGACCCGGGTGGACGTGGCGCAGCGTGCCAAGGTCACCCCGCTGAAGGAAATTACGGCGCGCGCGCGCGAAGTGACCACGCCGCCGCGCGGCTTCGGTCAGGCGCTGAAGCAGAAGACCGCCGACCACCAGATCGGGCTGATCGCGGAAATCAAGAAGGCGTCGCCGTCCGCCGGTATCCTGCGCCCCGATTATGAGCCGACCGTGATCGCGCAGGAATATGAAAAGGCGGGTGCGGCCTGCATTTCGGTCCTGACGGAAGGATCGTGCTTCCACGGCAGTGCCGAGGACCTGACGCGCGTGCGTGAGGCGTGCAAGCTGCCGCTGTTGCGCAAGGATTTTATCATCGACCCGTGGCAGGTGCATGAAAGCCGCCTGATCGGGGCGGACTGCATCCTGCTTATCATGGCCATCCTGACTGATGCGGAAGCGGCCGAACTGCTGGATATCGCGCGCGGGCTGGACATGGACGTGCTGGTGGAAGTGCATGACGAGGGCGAACTGAACCGCGCCCTTGCGCTTGATACCTCGCTGATCGGCATCAATAATCGCAATCTCAAAACGCTACAGACCGATATCGAGACCACATGTCGCCTGGCGCCGCTGGTGCCGCCCGACCGGATCATCGTGTCCGAAAGCGGCATCCGCACCCATGCAGACGTGGTGAAGCTGAACGCCATAGGTGCTTCGGGCTTCCTGGTGGGGGAAAGCCTGCTGCGGCATGAAGATGTGGGGCCCGCTGTCCATGAACTGCTGGGCACCGCGCCAGCGGATAACGCCACGCCATGACGGACGCACGCCTGTCACACCTTGATGCGGCGGGGCATGCGGTCATGGTTGATGTCTCGGCCAAGCCCGATACGCGACGCGAAGCCGTGGCGCACGGGCATATCAGGATGCGGCCCGCGACACTGGCCATGATCCTGTCGGGGGAAATGCCCAAGGGCGACGTGCTGGCCACCGCGCGCATCGCGGGCATCATGGCGGCAAAGAAAACGTCGGACCTGATCCCGCTATGCCATCCGCTGGCCATATCGTCGGTGAAGGTGGACCTGACGCCTGATGCGGCGGGCGAGGGGATCGAGATCACCGCCCGGGTGCGCACCACCGGGCCGACAGGGGTGGAGATGGAGGCCCTGACCGCCGCCTCCGTCGCGGCGCTGACGCTGTATGACATGTGCAAGGCCGTGGAGCGGGACATGGAAATCGGTCAGATACACGTGATCCATAAATCCGGTGGGGCGTCGGGCACTTATAATCGTGCCGCCACACCGTGACGGCATTGCCGGCCACGGCACCGGCCCCGATTGCCATGTCCGCGCAGGCATGGCGCAGGAAACATGAACCTGAGGACGTTTGATGAGTAACGAGACAGATCCCGGCCTGTCCGGTGGCCATAACAGCCGGACCATGACCGAGTCCGACCTGAAGGAAGCCTATTACCAGATGGTGCTGATCCGCCGGTTCGAGGAACGCGCGGGCCAGTTGTATGGCATGGGGCTGATCGGCGGTTTCTGCCATCTGTATATCGGGCAGGAAGCCGTCGTGGTCGGGATCCAGATGGAGCTGAAGCAGGGGGACAAGATCATCACCTCCTACCGTGACCACGGGCAGATGCTGGCGGCTGGCATGGACCCGCGCGGGGTGATGGCGGAACTGACCGGGCGTGAGGGCGGCTATTCCCACGGCAAGGGCGGGTCCATGCACATGTTCTCCAGCGAAAAGCATTTCTATGGCGGGCACGGCATTGTCGGCGCGCAGGTCTCGCTGGGTATCGGGCTGGCGTTCGCCAACAAGTACCGGGGCACGGACGAAGTCTCGGTCACGTATTATGGCGAAGGCGCATCCAACCAGGGGCAGGTTTACGAAAGCTTCAACCTCGCCGCCCTGCACAGGCTGCCCTGCCTGTTCGTGCTGGAAAACAACCGCTACGGCATGGGCACCAGTGTCGAACGCGCCTCCGCATCCAAGGCATTGTGGCGCAATGGGGAACCGTGGGGCATCCCGGGCATGTATGTCGATGGCATGGATGTCGAGGCCGTGCGGGCCGCGGCAGCCGAAGCCGTGGCCCATTGCCGCGCGGGCAAGGGGCCGGTGCTGATGGAGGTCGATACCTACCGCTACCGTGGCCATTCAATGTCCGACCCTGCGAAATACCGCCAGCGTTCGGAAGTCGAGGAAATTCGCAAGAACCATGATCCCATCGACCGCGTGCGCCGCGAACTGCTGGAACGTGGCGTTGCCGAAAGCGACCTGAAGGCGCTGGACGACAAGGTCAGGACGGTCGTGCTTGACGCGGCGGAGTTTGCCCAGACCAGTCCCGAGCCTGATCCCTCGGAACTGTGGACGGACATACTGGTGGAAAGCTGAATTAGAGATGGCAACAGAAATACTCATGCCCGCCCTGTCCCCCACAATGAAGGAGGGCAAGGTCGCACGCTGGCTGCGCAGGCCGGGCGAGGCCATTGCGGCAGGCGATGTGATCGCGGAAATCGAAACCGACAAGGCCACGATGGAAGTCGAGGCCGTGGATGAAGGTATCATGGGCCGTATCCTGATCCCCGAAGGGACGGAAAACGTGGCGGTCAACACGCCCATCGCCATCCTGCTGGCCGAAGGCGAGGATGCGGACGCGCAGCCTGCCGCCGCAGCCGCCACCGATGCCGCTGCTGCGGCAGAACCGGCCGCCCCGCCGTCCTGCGGTCCGGCATCCGCTGCCCCCAGCACGCCGAAAGCAGCGGCCGAGCCGGAAAAGGACTGGGGCGAGAGTGCCGAGATTACCGTGCGTGAAGCCCTGCGCGACGCCATGGCAGCCGAGCTTGCGCGGGATGAGGACGTGTTCCTGATCGGTGAGGAAGTGGCGCAGTACCAGGGCGCGTACAAGGTCTCGCAGGGGTTGCTGGACCAGTTTGGTGAAAAGCGGGTGATCGACACCCCCATTACCGAACAGGGCTTTACCGGCATGGCCATCGGGGCCGCCCTGACGGGGCTGAAGCCGATTGTCGAGTTCATGACCATGAACTTCGCCATGCAGGCCATTGACCAGATCATCAATTCCGCCGCCAAGACGCGTTACATGTCGGGCGGACAGATGTCGTGCCCCATCGTGTTCCGTGGCCCCAATGGGGCCGCCGCCCGCGTGGGCGCGCAGCATTCGCAGTGCTATGCCAGCTGGTATGGTCATGTGCCAGGGCTGAAGGTCGTGGCCCCGTGGTCGGCGGCGGATGCCAAGGGCCTGCTACGTGCCGCCATCCGCGATCCCAACCCGGTCATCTTCCTTGAAAACGAAATCCTGTACGGACAGCGTTTTCCCTGCCCGGTGGATGAGGACTTCATCCTGCCGATCGGTAAGGCGAAGATCGAACGCGCGGGCACGGACGTCACCATCGTCGCCTTTTCCATCATGGTTGGCACGGCGCTGGAAGCGGCGGCGAAGCTGGCGGAGCAGGGGATCGAGGCCGAGGTCATCAACCTGCGCACCATCCGCCCGCTGGATACCCGGACCATCGTGGACAGCGTGAAAAAGACTAGCCGCCTTGTCACGGTGGAAGAGGGCTGGCCGTTCGCGGGCATTGGCGCTGAAATCGCCATGCAGGTGATCGAACACGCATTCGACTACCTTGACGCCCCGCCAGTGCGCGTAGCCGGGGCCGATGTGCCCATGCCGTTCGCTGCCAACCTTGAAAAACTTGCGCTGCCCGACCCGGACTGGATCATCAATGCCGTCCGGCAGGTTGTGTGAAGGGGGAACCGCACGATGTCCATCAACATCCTGATGCCCGCCCTGTCGCCGACCATGACGGAAGGCAAGCTGGCCCGCTGGGTCAAGGCGGAAGGCGAGGCGATTGCCGCAGGCGACGTGATCGCGGAAATCGAAACCGACAAGGCCACGATGGAAGTCGAGGCCGTGGATGAAGGCGTGCTGGGCCGTATCCTGATCCCGGAAGGGACGGAAGGCATCGCCGTCAATACCCCCATCGGCATACTGGTGGCCGAAGGGGAAAGCGTGCCGGATGCCCCCGTCCCCGCAACCCCGGCGGCGGCACCGGCTTCCGTCGCGCCCGCCACTGCCAGCGCCAGCGCAGCCCCTGCGCCGCAGGCCGCTCCTGCTGCGGCCCCGACGGCCAAGGGCAGGCGCGTCTTTGCCTCGCCGCTGGCACGCCGGATCGCAGCAGGCAAGGGCATCGACCTGTCCACGCTGAAGGGCAGCGGCCCCAACGGGCGGATCGTGCGTCGGGACGTGGAACAGGCAGCCAGCGCAGCCCCTCCCACGCCGAAACCCGCCGCCGCTGCGCCTGTGGCAGCCCCCGTGACCGTCGGTGCGGGGTATGAAAGCGTGCCGCATTCCACCATGCGCAAGGTGATCGCGCGCAGGCTGACGGAAGCCAAGACCACCGTCCCGCATTTCTATGTGGAAATGGACGTGCAGCTTGACGCGCTTCTGGCGCTGCGCAAGCAGTTGAACGCCGCGTCCCCCGCCGAGGGACCGGATGCGTACAAGATTTCGGTCAATGACATGCTGGTGAAGGCAGCCGCCCTTACGCTGCGCCGCGTGCCGAAGGTCAACGTGGCGTACAGCGATGACGCGACGCTGGTGTATGACGACGTGGATATTTCTGTTGCCGTCTCCATCCCTGACGGGCTGATCACGCCCATCGTCCGCCGTGCCGATACCAAGGGCCTGCGTCAGATCAGTAACGAAGTCCGCGACCTTGCCACCCGTGCGCGGGCGGGCAGGCTGAAGCCGGAGGAATTTCAGGGCGGCACGTTCTCCATTTCCAATATGGGAATGTATGGGGTGAAGGCGTTTTCCGCCATCCTCAACCCGCCACAGGCCGGGATACTCGCCATCGCGGCGGGGGAACGCAGGCCGGTGGTGAAGGGGGATGAAATCACCATCGCTACCGTCATGACCGTCACCCTGTCGGTCGATCATCGCGTGGTGGACGGGGCGCTGGCGGCGGAATGGGTATCGGCTTTCCGCAACGTGGTTGAAAATCCCATGAGCCTTGTGGTCTGAGGAAACGGTCTGATGAACACCACGCAATTTGATGTCATTGTCATTGGTGGCGGACCGGGCGGTTATGTCGCGGCCATCCGCGCGGGCCAGCTTGGGCTGAAGGTCGCGGTGGTCGAGGCAGCCCAGCTTGGGGGCATCTGTCTCAACTGGGGCTGTATCCCGACCAAGGCGCTGCTGCGCGCATCCGAAATCAACCACCTGCTGCACAATCTGGGTGAATTCGGGTTTGCTGCCGACAACGTGCGTTTTGACTTCGCCAGGGTGGTCAAGCGGTCGCGCAATGTCTCGGCCCAGCTTTCGGCGGGTGTTGCCCACCTTCTGAAAAAGCACAAGGTCACCGTCATCAACGGGTTCGGCAAACTGACGGGCATGGCAGGCGGGCAGCGCAAGGTGTCGGTCAGTGTGGACGGGAAGGAAACCGTTACCCTGACCGCGCCCAACGTGATCGTGGCCACGGGGGCACGTGCCCGCGTGCTGCCGGGTCTGGAACCGGATGGCAAGCTGGTCTGGTCCTATCGTGAAGCCATGGTGCCAAAAGAACTGCCGCGCAGCCTGCTGGTGATCGGGTCGGGCGCAATCGGGATCGAATTTGCCTCGTTCTACCGCAACATGGGTGCCGAGGTGACGATTGTGGAAGTCGCCGACCGCATCCTGCCGGTGGAAGATGCGGAAATCAGCGCCTTTGCCTGCAAGGCGCTGGAAAAGCAGGGAATGAAAATCCTGACCGGGGCAAAGCTGGGCGCGATCAGAAAGGGCGACAACTCCGTCACCATTGACGTGACCATGGGGGGCAAGACCCGGCAGGTTATGGTGGAGCGCGTGATCTCGGCGGTTGGTATTGTTGGCAATGTCGAGAATATCGGCCTGGAGGGCACTGCGATCGAAGTGGACCGCACCCATATCAGGGTTGATCCCTACTGCCGCACGGGGGAGAAGGGGGTATACGCCATTGGCGACATCGCCGGTGCGCCGTGGCTTGCGCACAAGGCCAGCCATGAAGGCGTGATGGTGGCCGAACAGATCGCGGGCCGCACCGTCCACCCGATCAACCCGCTGAACATTCCCGGCTGCACCTACTGTCGCCCGCAGGTTGCATCCGTCGGCATGACGGAAGAAAAGGCGAAGGCGGCGGGCCATAAGCTGCGTGTCGGGCGTTTCCCCTTCATCGGCAATGGAAAGGCGATCGCGATGGGTGAGCCGGAGGGCATGGTCAAGACCATATTTGACGACGCAACGGGCGAATTGCTGGGCGCGCATATGATCGGCCCCGAAGTGACCGAAATGATCCAGGGTTACGTCATTGCCCGCACCGGGGAACTGACGGACGCGGAACTGAAGGAAACCATCTTCCCGCATCCCACCATATCGGAAACCATGCACGAAGCGGTGCTGGCGGCCTATGACGGAGCGCTGCATATCTGATTGATAAGAAGGGAAAAATTAGGGCGATCTGCCTTTTTTCAAATAAGGCGGCGTTCTTTGATGCGTTTTGAAAAAAGCTTTGCCAGAAACTTCCGGTCATCTGGCAGGCAGGGGATGACCGCCCTGATCGTGCGGTTGTGATCCCCTGCCGGGACGAAGGCGGCAAGAATGCTTGACGTGGTGGGGCAGGCGTTACACTTCTGGATATCTGCCTGTTTACGGGAATTTTTGCGTCATGTCCGTGCGTTTGATGATCGATCACCGGAAGAAAGGGGAGGCCGCGCCTCGGCACCCTGAAAAGGCACACCGGCCCGACAACCCCATCGCGCGCAAGCCCGAATGGATCCGCGTGCGCGCGCCCAACCACCCGACCTATCACGAGACGCGCAAGCTCATGCGTGACAACAAGCTGGTGACCGTGTGCGAGGAAGCAGCCTGCCCCAATATTGGTGAATGCTGGTCCCAGCGCCACGCCACCATGATGATCATGGGCGAAATCTGTACCCGTGCCTGCGCGTTCTGCAATGTCACCACGGGCCTGCCGCATGCGCTGGATGCGGATGAACCGCAGCGCGTGGCCGACGCGGTGGCGAAGCTGGGCCTGCGGCATGTTGTCATAACATCGGTGGACCGTGATGACCTGCCCGATGGTGGCGCGCATCACTTCGCGCGCGTGATTGCGGCCATACGCGCCGCAGCCCCCGATACCACCATCGAGATCCTGACGCCCGACTTCCTGCGCAAGCCCGGCAGTCTGGAGATCGTGGTGGCCGCGCGGCCTGATGTATTCAACCACAACCTGGAAACCGTGCCCCGGCTGTATCCCGCCATCCGGCCCGGCGCACGGTATTACCAGTCGATGCGCCTGCTGGATGACGTGAAACGGATGGACCCGTCCATCTTCACAAAATCGGGACTGATGCTGGGGCTGGGGGAAGAACGGCCCGAAATACTTCAGGTCATGGATGACCTGCGGATTGCGGACGTTGATTTCATCACAATGGGGCAATATCTCCAACCAACAGTGAAGCATGCTGCGGTGGCCCGGTTTGTAACGCCCGAGGAATTCGCCGACTATGCGGGCATGGCCCGTGTGAAGGGATTCCTGCAGGTCAGTTCCTCGCCGCTGACACGGTCGTCGTACCATGCGGATTCTGATTTTGCGGAATTGCGCGCCGCACGTGAACAACGCCTGCGGACAGAACGTGGCGCAACGGAGATGAAGTAATGCCCACCCATGCCGAACGTCGGCTTATTGCCTATTCCCCCAGCCAGCTTTTTGACCTGGTGGCCGACGTCGGGAAATACCCCCAGTTCCTGCCGTGGTGCACCAGTGCGCGCGTGCGCACCCGCACGGCGGACGAACTGGTGGCTGATCTGACCATCGGTTTTGGCCCGTTCCGGGAAACGTTCACCAGCCGCGTCCTGCTGGAAGCGCCCAATACCATTCGGGTCAGTTATGAAAAGGGGCCATTCCGTTACCTGAACAATGTATGGACCTTCACGCCGGAGCCGCGTGGCTGCCTGGTCGATTTCTTCGTGGATTTCGAATTCCGCTCGCGCCTGTTGCAGGCGGCGATTGGCGTGGTATTCAACGAAGCGGTGCGGCTTATGGTCTCGGCCTTCATCCGTCGGGCCCGTGACATCTACGGACCACCGCCTGCGGTTCCCGCACCGCAACAACCCGTCGGCCCGGCCAAGGCCGGTAACGCCTGACGTCCCCTTACGTAAAACCGGACAGGGAAATACCCCATCATGAAAACCATTATCACCGCCATGGCAGGGGGCGTCCTGCTGTGTATGGCGCAGCCTGCATCTGCGGCCCCCGCGTCATCCCACCATGCAAACAGGGAATCCATTGCCGCCAGCGACGCGGAAACCGCCGACCTGAATAACCAGAGCCTGCAGAAGGCCCGGGCCTCACTCCAGCCTGCCGCCACGCCAACCGCAGCCAGCCCGGACCACCCGGTGCAGGCCGAGGGCACGGGCCAGACCGCGCCTGCCATCCGCGTGCCCGAAACGGGCAGCACGGTTGCCGGATACTAAGAAGCTGTCTGAAAGCAACCATCTGATAAAAAATGAAAGTTTTTGAGTGCCGCCTTTTTCAGAAAGGCGGCGTTCTTTGAAGCTTTTTTACAAAAAGCATTACCAAAAACTTTTATTACTTAATGAAATAACGGCCTATTCTGCCGACAGTCGTCCCGCATGGTCCAGCAGCAGGGCCAGCGCGGTGCGGACCGCCTGCGTGCGTACGTCCCACCGTTCGCCTGCGAAAAGATGGGACACCGTATCCACCGTGCCGCTGGTGGCCACGGCAAACCAGACCAGGCCGACCGGCTTGTCCGGTATGGCTCCGCCGGGACCGGCAATGCCGGTAATGGCGATCGACAGGTTGGCGTCAGGCGCATGTGCCAGCGCCCCCTGCGCCATGGCGGCAGCGACTTCGCGGCTGACAGCACCGTACTGCTCCAGCAGCTTCGCGGGCACGCCCAGCGCATGGGCCTTCATGCTGTTGGAATAGGTGACAAATCCGCCGCACACCACGTCCGATGATCCGGCAGATTCGGTCAGGGCAGCTGCCAGCAGGCCACCGGTGCAGCTTTCCGCCGTGACGACCCGGCATCCCGCCGAACGGAAGCGGGCCAGCGCGTCGGGCATATGGGCAAGGAATGTATCAGGTAACATCCGGTATGGTCTCCTTTGCCATCCTAACGCATCAGGCCAGGAAACGGATGCCTGTCAGGATGATGCCCGCCATGATGCCTGCCACGATGTCATCGCCCATGATGCCCATGGCGTCATGTCTGCGGTCGAACCAGCCCACCGGGCCGGGCTTGGTAATGTCAAACAGGCGGAACAGGGCAAACGCCAGCAGCAGCCACAGCACATCCGCCCAGCGCAGGGTGGACAGGCGCAGGGGGGCCAGCGGGAACATGGCCAGCCACATGCCAGCGACCTCATCAATCACGATCCAGCCGTGATCCTCCCCGTTGGAGGCAAGCTGTGTGGCGCGGTAGCCCACCGCCGTGCACACCAGCACCGCCAGCGCCATCCAGATCCAGTGGCCCAGCAGCGGCACCCCAACGATCAGGGCCGCCAGCGACCCCACGGTGCCCGGTGCGCGCGGGGCGAACCCCGTGCCGCCAAAACTTGCGATCAGGTGGGACAGGGGACGCGCCATCAGCCGTGGTCCAGAGCCGGATCGGTTGCCTGGTAAATCGCCATGTTCTCCTCCACCCGTTCAACGTAATTGCGCGTCTCCCCAAACGGGATGCTTTCGATCCAGTCCAGCATGGCGTCCGGCTGTGGTGTGTCACGCGCGGGGTTGCCCAATGTCGTAAGCCAGGTATCCGTGCGGTGTGGCCCCGCATTGTAGGCGGCGGCCACATACGGTACGGCGCCGCCCATGCGCTGCGCGATATCCGCCAGGAACGCTGCCCCCAGCCGCATGTTAAGCTGCGGGTCGGTCAGGCTGGCTGCGCTGACATTCACGTTCAGACCGGCCTTGCGCGCAACCTCGCGCGCGGTGGGGACCAGCAGCTGCATCAATCCCACCGCATGGGCAGGGCTGACCACGCCCGCGTCAAACCCGCTTTCCTGCCGCGCCACCGCCAGTTCCACATCGGCTGGCAGGGTGGATGTTGGCGGAGTATAGGCACGTGGCCAGCCTTCACGGACCAGCGTCAGCCCGTCCTTGCCCGCCAGGCGCGCCACCATCACGGCGGCGTCGGGAATGCCAAGGCGGGTGGCCATGCGCGCGGCCAGCACGTGCTTCGCGATACCGGTGTCCTGTGCATCAAGGGCAAGGATGAAGTCACGCGCATGGTGCCGGTCGCCCCACGCCACCAGTATTTCAGCGGCACGGGCAAGGTCGCTTGTGTCGAAATGTACGGAATCGGCCACACCGGGCGTGGGTTCGCGTTCACGCAGCAGGTAGCTGCGGATCTGGCGGCCTGCCTGATCGGGCACGATCAGCTGGTTCATGCTGTCGCCCGCCAGCCGTTCAATGGCCATCTGCCCATAAAACGTGTTGGCCAGCGCCGCCGCCTGCTGCCACTGGGTCCTGGCCGGTCCATGCCGCCCCTGCGCCCATAGTGCGCGCCCGGCCCAGTACAGTCCGCGACTGCGGGTAATGACGGGTACCGCCTGCGCCAGTGGCGTGAAATCAGCCAGTGCGTGGTCAGCATCATGCAGGTATTCCAGCCGGATCCATCCGGTCAGGAACAGGGCATCGTACCGCGTGGCCGACCCGGTATCGGTACGGTCATTGGCCATGAACAGCGCGTCATCCGTGCGGTGGGCCAGCAGCAGGTCACGCGCCATGGCGTCGCGTTCGCGCCAGAAAACCGCAGCGACCGCCGGGGTCTGCTGCTTTTCGGTTTCCACCCCGCGTTCGTGCCACAGGGACAGTGCCTCATCCAGGCGCTGCGCATGGTGCAGCCAGCGCAGGCGGTCCAGCACCAGCGCGCCATCGGCCTGCTGTTCGGGCGGCAGGGTGGCCAGCGTGCCTTCGGCATCGGGGTCATTGCGGCGGAAGGCCAGGCGCGCGCGCGCGACAGGCTGCTGGATGGTGTCCAGCATGGGAACCTGCCGTGTCGCCGCATCAATCCTGCCCGCGCGTTCCTGCCGGTCGAATCGCAGCCAGTGGTCCTGTGGCGTCAGCACGGGGCCGAAAGCGGACAGCATGGCCTGCGCTTCCGCTTGCGTATCGGCACGGTTGACCCATGCGACGCGCGCCCAGCTGTCCAGTGCGGCAGGCCGCGGCATCGCGTGTGCGCAGCGCACCAGCGCATGCACGTCCGTCAGCTGCTGGCGGTCGCATAATGTACCCGCGACCGCGTCATCGGGTTCGGCCGCCAGTTTCTGCTGGAAACGCGCAAGCAGTAGCGGGCGCTGCGGCCATGAAGGGTTTTCGGTCAGGAAGGTCGCGTATTCCCCCGCCGTGCCGTCCGCTGACAGCAGGCGCAGGTAAACCAGCACCTTGGCCGCGACAGGATCATCATCGGCATTGCCGGTCGCGGCCTGTCCCGGTGTGGGCCAGCCACCCTGTGGCGTGGCGGGGGCAGGGGCCGCATGCAGCGGGGGGACAGACAGCAGCGCCAGTCCCGCGGCAAGGCCCCATGTCGCAACGGGACCGGGGCGGGGACCAGCCCTGCGCGGCATTACGCGGCTCCTCCCACATGGGTCCAGACCTCGCCTCCGCCCTTGACGATCAGTTCGATCGCCACAGCCAGCACAACCAGCAGCCCGACCCACGAAATCCAGCGATAGCGTTCCAGCAGCCGTGCGATCAGCGACGCCGCCACCGCCATCAGCACCACCGATATCACCAGCCCCGCCACCAGCACGCCCATGTGCTCGCCCGCCGCACCCGCCACCGCCAGCACGTTATCAAGGCTCATGGACAGATCGGCCACGATGATGCGGATGATGGCGTTGCGCAGCGATGCGGGGGCGGGGGTGTCACCTTCCGCATGGGCGTCGCCGGCCATTTCGCGGTACATGCGCCAGCACACCCACAAAAGCAGCAGCCCGCCCGCCAGCGTCAGCCCGATGATGGCCAGCAGCCTGACCGCCACAAGGGCAAGGCATATCCGGATTGCCGCCGCCCCCAGCACGCCGCACAGAATGGCGATTCGGCGTGAACTGTGCGGCAGGTTGCGCACTGCCATGCCCACCACGATGGCGTTATCCCCTGCCAGCGTCACGTCAATCAGGACAACCTGCGCCAGTGCGTAAAGGGATGAGGCGGAAAAAATGGCAGACATGGGCAAGGTCAGTTCCTGGGCAGATGGCCGCGACAGGCGGGCGCGCGGTTTTCACAATCGCTTTATGCCGTTCGCTGCCCGCATCATGCAAACATGTCCGTTCCGGCGCATGATATATGCCACGTTATGAATCGCGCGTGAATATAAGGGAGACGCAAGCGGCAGAATTGGTTAGGAAGGCCGCCTGATCCTGTATCGTCCGTTGCAGCAAAGGAAGCCCGAGAACATGGTACCGCGCTATACCCGTCCCGTCATGGCCGCCATCTGGTCGCCCGAGAACCGTTACCGCATCTGGTTCGAAATCGAGGCCCTGGCCTGTGAAGCCATGGCGGAATATGGCGTGATCCCGGCCGAGGCCGCAAAGACCATCCGCACGAAGGGCGACGCCGCCATGGCCGCCTTTTCGCAGGCGGACCTTGACCGCATTGATGAAATCGAGGCCGAAACCCGCCACGACGTGATTGCGTTCCTGACGTGGCTTGCGGAAAAGGTCGGCCCCGACAGCCGCTTCGTGCATCTGGGTATGACATCGTCCGACGTGCTGGATACCTGCCTGTCGGTGCAGATGGTGCAGGCCACCGACCTGCTGCTGCAGGATCTCGATGCGGTGCTGGTGGCGCTGAAACGCCGGGCGTTTGAGCACAAATACACCCTGACCATCGGCCGCAGCCATGGCATCCATGCCGAGCCGACGTCATTCGGCCTGAAGATCGCGGGCCATTATGCCGAATTTGCCCGCAACCGCGAACGTCTGGTCCGCGCACGCGATGAAATCGCCGTCTGCGCCATTTCCGGCGCGGTGGGCACCTATGCCCATATCGACCCGCGTGTTGAGGAATACGTGGCGGACAAGCTGGGCCTGAAGCCCGAAGGCGTGTCCACGCAGGTTATCCCGCGCGACCGGCATGCAGCGTATTTCTGCGCGCTGGCCGTGATCGCCAGCGGCATCGAACGTCTGGCTACCGAAGTGCGCCACCTGCAGCGTTCGGAAGTGCGTGAGGCGGAAGAGTTCTTCCACAAGGGGCAGAAGGGTTCGTCCGCCATGCCGCACAAGCGCAATCCGGTGCTGTCGGAAAATCTGACGGGTCTGGCCCGCCTTGTGCGTTCGCACGTCATACCGGCGCTGGAAAACGTGGCGCTGTGGCATGAACGTGACATCAGCCATTCCTCGGTCGAGCGTAACATCTGTCCCGATGGCACGATCGGGCTGGACTTCGCGCTCATGCGGCTTGCGGGGATGATGGAAAAGCTGGTGGTCTATCCCGAACAGATGCAGGCCAATATCGACAGCCTGGGTGGCGTGGTGCATTCGGGGGAGGTGCTGCTGGCGCTGGCGCGCGCGGGCATCCTGCGCGAAGATGCGTACCGCATCGTCCAGCGCAACGCCATGGAGACATGGACGAAGCTGGGGCACAAGGACGCAAAGACTTTCCGCGAAAATCTGGACGCCGACCCCGAAGTCGCGGGCCGGGTGCCGTCCGAAGTGCTGGATGCGGCAATGGACAGCAACGCCCACCTGCGCCAGATCGACCATACCTACAGCTGCGTGTTTGGTGAGTCCGGCCCCGCGCGGACCTGACCACACCATGGCCTGACGCAAACAACAGCAGGATATCAAGGCGTGTGCACAGTCGTCATTTCCCACGACCCGGCCCTGGAATGGCCGCTGCTGATGGCGGCCAACCGTGATGAACGCCTTGACCGGCCATGGCTGCCACCGGGGCGGCACTGGCCGGAGCAGCCTGATGTCGTGGGCGGCCAGGACCGGATCGCGGGCGGGTCGTGGCTGACACTGAATGACGCGGGCGTGGTGGCAGGCATCATGAACCGCGTGGGCAGTCTTGGGCCGATGCCGGGCAAGAACTCTCGCGGGGCGCTGCCGCTGCTGGCCGGACGTTTCCCCACCGCGCGTGAAGCGGCAGGCCATATCGCCACGATCGATGCAGGCGAATGGCGGTCGTTCAACATGATCGTGGCGGACGGGAACGACGCCTTCTTCATTCGTGGCCCTGGCTACGGCCAGCCACAGGTCGAGCCACTGGCGCCTGGCGTGCACATGGTCGCCACCACCGACCCCGATGACATGGCCATGCCGCGCATCGCCCGCCACCTGCCGCGTTTCCGCGCAACCCCCCGCCCGGTGCCGCCGCAGTGGACGGGGTGGACCACGCTGCTGGCCGACCGTTCGCTGCCTGCGGGCAGTGAACTGAACATCCCGCCGCGTTCGGGCTTTGGTACGTGCAGTTCATCCGCCATCGGGGTGGCGCGCGACGGGCGGCATTCATGGTTTTTTGCCGCGGGCGCCCCAGACCGTGTGGGCTACCAGCCAATCAATCTGTCTGCCCCGGGCGCGCAGGCGGGGTAAATATGGTATCTTCCCGCCCGGATCGCTGCTATGGCATGCGGACCATTTGGGATCATGCCAGCAACAGATCCTGCAGATCAGGGGAGGGGCCGCTCCCGGCCCGTCCCCGCAGCGCTATGTGAAGGACGAGTATGGGCCGCCGTCGCCAGCTTTACGAAGGAAAAGCCAAGATCCTTTTCGAGGGGCCCGAACCGGGCACCCTCGTGCAGTATTTCAAGGATGACGCCAGCGCCGGGAACGGCGCGAAAAAGGGCATCATCACCGGCAAGGGGGTGCTGAACAACCGTATCAGCGAACACCTCATGCTGAGGCTGCACGATATCGGGATCCCCACCCATTTCATCCGCCGCCTGAACATGCGCGAGCAGCTGATCCGGGAAGTGGAGATCATTCCGCTGGAGGTCGTGGTGCGCAATGTCGCCGCGGGCTCCCTGTCCAAGCGGCTGGGCATTCAGGAAGGCACGCGCCTGCCGCGCCCGATCATCGAATTCTATTACAAGAACGACGCCCTGAACGACCCGATGGTGAGCGAGGAACACATCACCGCCTTCGGCTGGGCCTGCCCGCATGACATGGAAGACATCGTGGCGCTGAGCATGCGCGTGAACGACTTCCTGTGCGGCCTGTTCATGGGCATCGGCATCATCCTTGTCGATTTCAAGCTGGAATTCGGCCGCCTGTTCGAAGGCGACAACATGCGTATCGTGCTGGCGGATGAAATCTCGCCCGATAACTGCCGCCTGTGGGACGCCAAGACCAGCGAGAAGCTGGACAAGGACCGTTTCCGCAAGGACATGGGCAAGGTTGAAGAAGCATATCAGGAAGTCGCGATGCGCCTGGGCATCCTGCCCGAGGCCACGAATTCCGACATGAAGGGACCGGAGGTAATGCAATGAAGGTGCGTGTGACCGTCATGCTGAAGGAAGGCGTGCTTGACCCGCAGGGCAAGGCCGTGGAACACGCGCTGCACGTGCTGGATTTCAAGAACGTGGGTGAAGTCCGCATCGGTCGCGTGATCGAGCTGGAAATTGACGAGACCGACTGCGAACGTGCCCGCGCGCAGGCTGACGCCATGGCGCGCGCGCTGCTGGCCAACCTTGTGATCGAGGACTTCACGACGGAGGTCGTTGGATGAAGATCGCCCGCCTTCTTGCCCTTGGCTGCATCATGGCCGTGGGCCTGCCCGCGGCCCATGCGTCAGCACAGCGTGTCTCGCGCCTGACGGGCGAACAGCTTGGTTCGCTGTGCACCAAGCCCACGGGTACGGGTATCTGTGATGCCTATATCTCCGGTATCGCTGATTCCGCGGCCCTTGACCACCTGTTCGAGCGCAATGCCGAAAAGGACACCAAGGATGTCGCGGCCTTCTGCGTGGCCCCCGCCACATCCACGGCGGACATGCGTGGCAAGGTCGTAAGCTGGATGAAGGACCACCGCGACGGGCTGTCCCGCCCGGCGGGCGAGGTCGTGTTCACCGCACTGCGTGAAACCTATCCCTGCGGCGGCGGCAAATGAAGGCGGCGATTGTAGTTTTTCCCGGCACCAACCGCGAACGTGACATGGCCATTGCCCTGCGCGGGGTTACGGGACAGGCGCCCACCATGGTGTGGCACCGCGAAACGGCGCTGCCCGCAGGTACCGATCTTGTCGTGCTGCCCGGTGGTTTCAGCTATGGCGATTACCTGCGCTGTGGCGCGATGGCGGCGCATGCGCCGATCATGGCGGCAATCCGTGAATTTGCGCAAAAAGGCGGTCATATCCTTGGCGTGTGCAACGGGTTCCAGATCCTGACCGAAGCGCAGCTTCTGCCCGGCGCATTGCTGCGTAACGCGGCGCTGCGTTTCCTGTCGCAGGACTGTTTCCTGCGCGTTGAACGCAATGACACGCCGTTCACCCGCCACTGGGCAAAGGGCGATGTGTTCCGCACCCCCATGGCGCATGGTGATGGCAACTATATCGCCAGTGCCGACACCATCCGCATGCTGGAGGACACGAACCGCGTGGCCTTCCGTTACGTGGCCGAAGATGGCCGCGTGGATGCAGGCGACCCGCAGTTGAACCCCAATGGTTCCATGAATGCCATTGCCGGTGTGTTCAGCGAAAACCTGCGGATCTGCGGCATGATGCCCCATCCGGAGGATCTGGTTGATCCGCTGATGGGTGGCGAGGACGGAAAACCCCTGTTTACGGGACTTGTGGAGGCACTGGTCGGATGAGTGCAAAGTCACCGCGCCCCGTTGATGCGGCACTGGCGCGCGAATTCGGCCTGACGGCGGAAGAATACGGCAATGTCCTGTCGATCATGGGCCGTACGCCCACGTTCACGGAACTGGGCATTTTCTCGGTCATGTGGTCGGAACACTGCTCGTACAAATCGTCGCGTGCGTTCCTGAAAACCCTGCCAACGACGGCCCCGTGGGTGATCCATGGCCCCGGTGAAAACGCGGGCGTGGTTGATATCGGCCACGGCCTCGCCGCCATCTTCAAGATGGAAAGCCATAACCACCCCTCCTTCATTGAACCCTATCAGGGGGCGGCGACGGGGGTTGGCGGCATCCTGCGCGATGTGTTCACCATGGGCGCGCGGCCCATAGCCAACCTCAATGCCCTGCGTTTTGGCGACCCCGGCAATCCGCAGACCCGCCGCATCGTGGACGGCGTGGTGCGTGGCGTGGGCGGCTACGGCAACTGCGTGGGCGTGCCCACCGTGGGTGGCGAGATCAATTTCCACCCTGCTTATGACGGCAACCCGCTGGTCAACGCCATGACGGTTGGTGTGGCGCGGCAGGACCGTATCTTCCTGTCGGCTGCCGCTGGTGTGGGCAACCCGGTGATCTATGTCGGGTCCAAGACCGGGCGCGACGGCATCCACGGGGCCACCATGTCATCGTCCGAGTTTGACGAGGACGCGCTGGCCAAGCGCCCGACCGTGCAGGTAGGTGACCCGTTTGTCGAAAAGCTGCTGATCGAGGCCTGTCTGGAACTGATGGCGACCGACGCCATCGTGGCCATTCAGGACATGGGGGCGGCTGGCCTGACCTCGTCTTCCGTTGAAATGGCGGGCAAGGGCGGGGTTGGCATCGACCTTGACCTTGATAACGTGCCCCAGCGAGAACGTGGCATGACGGCGTATGAAATGATGCTGTCCGAAAGTCAGGAGCGCATGCTGATCGTGCTGCGTCCCGACCGCACGGAACAGGCGCGCGCCATCTTTGACAAATGGGAACTGGATTTTGCCGTCATCGGCCACCTGACCGATACCGGCAACATCGTGATCCGCCACAAGGGCGAAGTGGAAGCCGACATTCCGCTGGCCCCGCTGGCCGATCAGGCCCCGGTCTACCATCGCCCGACGGCACCGGCGCTCAGGCCGCAGCCGATGGAGCCGATCATTGACCCGGTGGGCGTGGAACAGGCGCTGATCCGGCTGATCGGCTGCCCTGACCTTGCATCGCGCGCATGGGTCTACAACCAGTACGACAGCACGGTGGGCGGCCAGACGGTGCGCAGGCCGGGCGCGGCGGACGCCGCGATCGTCAAGGTCGAGGACACGGAAATCGGCCTGGCGCTGACCACCGACTGCACGCCGCGTTACTGTCGCGCCAATGCGAAGCTGGGTGGCGCGCAGGCCGTGGCCGAAGCCTGGCGTAACATTACCGCGACCGGCGCGCGCCCGCTGGCGGTGACGGACAACCTCAACTTCGGCTCGCCTGAAAAGCCGGAGGTGATGGGGCAGTTCGTCGATGCCATCGCGGGCATGGGGGAAGCCTGCCGCGCGCTGGACTTCCCGGTCGTCAGCGGCAATGTCTCGCTGTACAACGAAACCCGCGCGCCCGATGGCACGTCACAGTCCATCCTGCCCACACCGGCCATTGGCGGTCTTGGCGTGCTGGAGGACGTGCGCACGGCGGTCGGGCTGGAAATGCCCGATGGCTGTGATGTCATGCTGCTGGGGGAAACGAAGGGCCAGCTTGGCCAGTCGATCTGGTTGCGTGAAATCCTTGGCGCACAGGATGGGGAACCACCCGAACTCGATCTGGCCGCCGAACGGCGCAATGGTGATTTCGTGCGTGGCCTGATCCAGAACGGCACCATCATCGCCTGCCATGACGTGGCCGATGGCGGCGTGCTGGTGGCCGTGACCGAAATGGTCATGGCAGGACAGGCGGGCTGCGTGCTGGATGCGCCGCAGTCGGGCATGCGCCCCGAGGCCTTCTGGTTTGGTGAGGACCAGTCGCGCTATGTCGTCGCCGTGCGCGACGGACAGGCGCTGGCCACACTTGCGGCGCAGGCAGGTGTGCCATGCCGCAGGCTGGGCCGTTCGGGGGGGCAGGGTTTGACATTGCCCAGCGGGTCCACAATATCCAAGGCACGTCTGCTCGCGGTGCATTCCGAATTTTTTCCGCGACTGATGGACCGATAGGGCAGGAGTTTTAAGCCAGATGGCAATGACGGCACAGGAAATCGAAACCTATATCCGCGAAGCCCTGCCTGACGCGAAGATTACGATCGATGATCTGGCAGGCGACGGGGACCACTATGCCTGCCGTGTCGTGAGCGAGGTCTTTCGCGGCCTGCCACGCGTGCGGCAGCACCAGCTGGTCTATAATGCGCTGCAGGGGCACATGGGCGGCAAGCTGCATGCGCTGGCCCTGCAGACGCAGACCCCGGACTGATTACGGATACTTACCCCCAACGCAGGAAACGAAAACAATGGCTGAAACAATCGCACAGCGCATCCAGGCGCAGATCGATGCCAACCCCGTCATGCTGTATATGAAGGGCGACGCCACCTTCCCGCAGTGCGGCTTCTCCGCGCGCGTGGTGCAGGTGCTCAAGCACCTTGGCGTGCCGTTCAAGACCGAGAACGTGCTGGCAGATCCCGAACTGCGCCAGGGCATCAAGGATTTTTCCAACTGGCCGACAGTGCCGCAGCTTTACATCAAGGGTGAGTTCATTGGTGGCTGCGATATCGTGACGGAAATGTACCAGACCGGCGAACTGGAGAAGCTGCTGGCGGAAAAGGGCATCGCCTCCGCCGCGGCCTGATCGCACGGTGCGTCATATCGTTATCGATCGGGACGGGCGGGACAGAAATGTTCCGCCCGTTTCCTGTTTTGTGGACAACATCCCTTGCATCCGGTCCACGCTTTCGCCTAGCTTCGTGCAGGTTTGAAAAACAAGGGGGCCTGATGCGCTATAGCGACTTGCGTTTTGCTACAATGTTACTGCTTGGCGCAGGTCTTGCTGGCAGCATCGTAACCCCCGCCCATGCCCGCACCCACGCCGTGACGGACATGGAAGCCGACCGTCTGACGCTGGGTGCGCTGACAGCCCCCCCGCCGCCGGTCCGGCATGTGACCTATGTCCGTCGCGCAGGTGGCCATCGCGCCCCGGTGGTGATGGCAGCAAACCACAGCACGGCGGCCCATACGCGGCGCACCATGGTCCACACCATTGCCTATCATCCCCATGGCGCGGTGGTTCACCATATTCACCCGATTGCGGTCCGCCACCGCACCTGATTGCGGGTGGCCCCCTCAGTATTGCCTGAAGGCGTCCGGAATCCATTCCACGACATTGCCTGGCAGCACCGCGCATACATCGAAGCGGATGCTGTCATAAACCCAGTGCGGGTTGGCCGCGCATAAAAACTGCGCGGCGTTCATGATACGCGCCACCTGTGCCGGGCGGATGGATTCTCCCGCCGCCAGCAGGGATGGGCGGGCCTTGACCTCGGCAAAGATCAGGCAGCCTGCCTGCAGTGCCACGATATCCACTTCCCCCCATCGCGTACGCGCACGGTGCAGCAGGACGTGTCCGCCACGGGCCTGAATGTCCGCGATCGCCAGCCGTTCCGCTGCCATGCCATCGGCGCAGGCCCGCCTGCCGCGCTGCTGGCGGTGAAGGGGGGCGGGTGGGGCATTACGCATTGTCATGCTTTGTTTTTCCTGCGACTGGCATGGGTGTGTAAACCCGGCTTGTAGGATATAGCAGGCAGCACGACCGGGCTCTGGCGGCCATGGACGGACGCCGTGGGCTGCGACAGGATGTGCGATATGTTTCTTCATTTCCTGACCATATGGGATCTTTGCCTGCTGCTGGCGCGCGTGTCCATTATCGCGGCGGTGGTGGTGCATGTGCTGCTGACCAAGCGTGATGTCGGGGCATCCATCGGCTGGATTGGCGTGACCGTGCTCATGCCGCTGACGGGTGGGATGCTGTACCTGATGTTCGGCATCAACCGCGTGCACAGGCGCGCACGGCGCATGGCGGGACAGCACCCCTGGCGCAGCCGCACCATGTCATCGCAATGGCGGCGTGACGAAGCCGGAACCTTCGCGCCGCTGGCCTCCATGGTGGGCAAGCTGACTGGCCGGCCGCTTCTGGGCGGCAATGCGATCGTGCCCATGCATGACGGGGACATTGTCTATCCGCGTATGCTCGATGCCATAAACGGTGCGCGGCATAGCGTGCTGATGTGTTCGTACATTTTCCGTGATGACGGGATCGGGCGGCAGTTCTGTGACGCGCTGATCGCGGCCCACAGGCGTGGCGCGCAGGTGCGCGTGCTGGTTGATGGCGTGGGGTCGGGATATTTCAACTGTGGCGTGGGTCGCATCCTGCGTGATGCGGGCGTGCCGGTGGGGCGGTTCATGCATTCCATGCTGCCGTGGCGCATGCCGTTCATCAACATGCGCGACCACAAGAAGATACTGGTGGTGGATGGACTGACCGGCTTCATGGGTGGCCTGAACATTGGCGAAGAAAATGTCGCGGCAGCCCATCCCCGCCATCCGGTATCGGACACGCATTTTGAAGTGAAAGGCCCGGTCGTCCATCAGTTAAGCGAGGCTTTTGCCCGCGACTGGGCCTTTACCCGTGGTGAGGAACTGACGGCGGACATCTACTTTCCGCGTCAGGACAGTCACGGCCCCAGCCTGAGCCGCGTCGTGACCGCAGGCCCGGACATGGATCTGGAAAAGATCGAATATACCATGCTGCAGGCCTTCACCCTGGCGCGGCGCAGCATCCGGATCATGACGCCCTATTTCCTGCCCGATGACCGGTTCCTGACTGCACTGGCCCTTGCATCCATGCGCGGGATCGAGGTGGATATCATCGTGCCATGGCACAGCAACCATACCCTGCTGGACTGGGCGCGGTCGGCCAACCTGCCGCGATTCCTTGATTCGGGGTGCCGGATCTGGCTGGCGCGGCCGCCGTTCAACCATTCCAAGCTGATGGTGGTGGACCGGCACTGGTCATTCGTGGGCAGTTCCAATCTGGACGTGCGCAGTCTGCGACTGAATTTTGAAATCAACCTTGAAGCCTATGACGCGGCACTGGCGACCAGGATTGATGATTTCATCGCCACCCACCGCCATGTGCGCATGACGCATCATGACCTGGATCGCCGGTCCTTTCCGCGCAAGATGCGTGACGCGGCGGCGCGGCTGTTCCTGCCTTACCTGTAGGGTGGGTAAATTGACAGGGACGGGCATGCATACTATTTCATATAAGTAATAAAAGTTTTTGGATGTCGCCTTTTTTTTAAGGTGGTGTCTTTCGAAGCTTTTCTGAAGAAAAGCTTCACCAAAAACCTTTATTCTTTTCATCAACAGCCTGCCTCGAAATGATCTTTTATGGCCATGCCGCATATATTGAGTGTCGCATGTTCCTGATCCTGCCACTGTTTGCGGCCTATAGCGTCTTCCTGCTGTGTTTCTGGCCGCAAGGCGTCATGCACCTGTCCATCGGGTGGGACGTCAGCATGCTGTGCGGGTTTTCGGCGCTGTTTTTGCTACTCACGCTGTTTGCCCTGACGGGGCGTCCGCTGCCCGAACCCTTTTTCGATGGTCGGTTTTTCCTGACCCTGCATCGCTGGCTGGCGTGGCTGTTTGTCGGGTTTGTAATCCTGCATGCCGGGGGGATCATATGGCTCGATCCGCAGACGCTGTATGACCTGTGGCCATCGGGCGCGCCCGGCATGCAGTTTGGCGCTGCGGCGGCGCTGCTGGCGGTGGTGACGCCATGCCTTGCGCTGCAGCGCGTGCGGCGCGGGCTTTATGCAACGGCGGCCATGTTCCGCCGCTCACACGCATTGCTGGCCATGGCGGTGCTGGGGGCTTCTGTTTTCCATGTCGTGGCGACACGGGTGCATGTGGCCGTGTGGTGGCAGGTCTGGATGTGTATCGGGGTTGCCTTGGTGGCCTGCATGCTGCCGGTGGGGGAACGCTGGATGCTGGCGCGCCTGCCCATGCGTCGTGACGGGCGCAGGCGGCGGCTGCATACGGCGTATCTGGCCCGCAGGCTGGCGGGTGTCATGCTGTGCGTGGTCGTGTCCGAAACGGTGGTGTTCGTGTTATGGCGGCACTAGGCCTGCGGCGCGCCATGGCACCTGTGCTGACGGTGATCGGGCTTGCGGGCCTGTTCGCCCTGCTGGTGGTGGGGCACCGCATGACGGTTGCGACGGGGCAGGACATACCCCTTGTGTTCCACCATCGCGCACATGGGGGCTATAACTGCGTCACCTGTCACCATGATTTCCTCAAGCCGGTGGTGACGCCTGCGACACATCGCACCTGCATTGCCTGCCACAGGGAAACGCCGGAACTTGTCCCCATCATCCGCGACCAGTTTCATGAACTGTGCGAAGGCTGCCACCTGAACCTGCAGCAGCAGGGACGGCAGGCGGGGCCGGTGCATGAATGTCGCGACTGCCATGTTCGCAGGCCCGACATGCAGGCGCATGGCCGGCTGCTCTGACCCGGTACGCCGCGGTCAGCGCGTGGGTTTGAGCAGGACGGAAATGGGGCGGTGGTCGGATGCGTAATTCTCGATCACGTGGCGCTCGACACAGGTCAGGCCGCGCACAAGGCAGCGGTCCAGCCGGATGGGCAGCATGTCGGCCATGCGGTGCGTGGGCTCGCGTGGCCCCACGTCACGGAAATGCCGGATCAGGGCGGGACCGACCTGGTTGAAATCCCCCAGGATGGCAGCCTGATGCGGCAGGATCTGCACGACGCGGCGCAACTGCCGGCGGTTGAGCAGCTGCCCGTGCGACAGGTGGACATTGGCCACCGTAACCGGCCCGCAATCCACGATCTGCGCCACCCGGCGGATCAGCGTGCCCGCGGGCAGGGTGCAGGTCAGCGGCTGGCGGCGGTAGGGCCACGGGCTCCAGCATGCCAGCCCGTGTATGCGGCCGGGCAGGGGGGAACGTGCGTAATGTCCGCCGATCAGGGTGGGCAGGGTGTCGATTTCCACCGTCGCTTCCTGCATCAGCATAAGGTCAGGCCGCTCGGTGCGGATCAGGTCGATCACGTCGCGCACCGTCGCCCCGATGCGGCGCAGCAGGTTCCAGCTGACGATCTTGATCGCCTCGCCCTCACGATCGGGCGGGGTCAGGTCCATCTGCGGCGGCGTGCCATGGCGGGGCTGGATGGACGGCAGGCGAAGGTAGGGGCGCGCTAGGGTCATGGTTCGATAAACGGCTCGCGTATCTCATCAGGAATGGGGTCTTTGGACCGGGGGTCACCGGCAGCGAATTCGGCAGTCAGGGTATAGCCCACGCCAATCAGGACAGGACCAAGGAAAATGCCCAGTCCCCCGAATGTCAGCACGCCACCCAGCACGCCCAGCACGGTCAGCAGGTAGGGCATCTGCGCCCCGCGTGCGATGAACATGGGCCTGATGATGTGGTCCGCTCCCGATACGATGATCGTGCCATACAGCAGCAGGAAAATGCCCCAGCCCGGATGGTGGGTCAGCAGCAGGAACACGGCGGCGGGGATCCAGATCAGCGGCGCGCCGATGGGCAGCACCGCGACAAAGGCGGTGACCGCCCCCAGCAGCACGGGGCTGGAAATACCCGCGATGGCAAAGCCGATGCTGGTCAGGATGCCCTGTATGATGGCGGTGCCAAGGATGCCGTACACCGTGCCGCGTATGGTCCGTCCCACGATGCGCAGGATCCGGTCGGCATAAACGCCTGCGATCCGCCGCACCACGGCAACGAAGGTATCGCCCAGCGCGTCGCCACCCAGCCAGAAGAAGAAGGAAATGAACAGCGCCATGGCCAGGTGCGCCAGCCCGCTGGCCAGCTGCATCATGGCGCTGAGGATGGATTGCCCGATACGCCCGGCATAGGGGCGCACGACCTGGTCTATGCTGCCGATATCAACCGACCATTTCTGCCATTTTTCAACTATTTCAGGACCGAAATGCGGAATATGCGCAATACGCGCGGGCAGTGGCGGCAGGTGCAGCGTGCCCACCGTGTCAACGATGTACTGCAGTGTCGCCGGGACATCGGCAATGCTGCTGGACACCACGGCGGCCAGTGGCACCACCAGCACCAGCGCGCACAGTACCGTCATGATCAGGGCCGCGGGCAGCAGCGACATGTGACGCCGCAGCCGCATGAACACCGGCCATGTGGAAAAGGTCAGGATCGCAGCCCACAGCAGTGCGGTCATGAACGGATACAGGATCAGGACGCAGCCGAATGCGATCCCCCCCAGCATCAGTCCCATCATGATACGTTCGACCATAGCGGTGGCGTATCCCCTCCTGCCATTAAACGAAAGACAAATGTTCAGGACTTTCGTTCCCATGCCGTATGCTGCACCTTATTGTGCAACACGCAATTCCTAAACACCGGGAGAAGGTATGCATCCGCTGATTTCAGCCAGTGATCTGGCACAGGCCATCCAACACGGCGATATCCTTGTGCTTGATGCCTCCATGGCGTTGCCGGGGCAGACCTTTGATCCGCAGCAGCGTTTTGCCAACGCCCATATCGCCGGTGCAGTGCGCTTTGACATCGACACGTTCTCTGACCCGGATTCCCCGCTGCCGCACACCATCCCCGGTCAGGCGCGCTTTGCCCGGCTTGCGACCGAACGCGGCATGGCCAACACGAAACGCATCGTGTTCTATGATCAGGACGGCATGGCGTGTGCGGCGCGTGCATGGTGGCTGACCCGCCTGTTCGGCCATGAACAGGTGCAGGTGCTCGAAGGTGGACTGACCGCATGGAAAAGTGCCGGCCTGCCGCTGGAAAGCGGGCCGGACCTTGCCGCCCCCGCCCCCTTTGTCAGCCGCCCGCGCTATGACCGGCTGCACGGCACGGGTGACGTGCTGGATATCGTGCACGGCCGCCTGCCGGGGCTGATCCTGGATGCGCGCAGCCGGGGCCGGTTCGAAGGCCGGGACCCCGAACCCCGCGCCGGGATCGAATCAGGCCACATGCCTGGTGCCCGCAGCCTGCCCTATACCGAACTGCTGGATGATAATGGCCGCTTCCTGCCGGCTGATACGCTGAAGGGGAAATTCGCGGGTCTTGGGGTTGCTGACACCACCGCCGTCACCTGTTCATGCGGCAGCGGCATGACCGCGTGCATGATCGCTCTCGCGCTGGTCAGCATCGGGGCGGGCGCGGGGGAGCCTGCGGTTTATGACGGGTCATGGGCGGAATGGGCGTCCACGCCTGATTCGCCCATCGTGTGCGGCGCGTAAGGGCGGACGAGATGACCGATCCCATGATGCTGGTGCCGCCTGACCTGCTTGAACGTGTCGTGCGCGGCTGGCGCGACATGTCCACGCGGCTGGTCCAGCTTGGGCGCGATACGCCCGAAGGCGACAGGGGCGTATTCGTCAATCCCGCAGCCGAGCGCGGATCGACCGTGCTGTTTTCCAGCCTGGAGGCCATGGACCGCGCCGGTCACGGCCGCTACGGGCCGGAACTGATATACGGCGCCATGGGGACCCCCATCCAGCACCGGCTGGAAGCGGTCATTGCCGAAATCGAGGGCGGAACCCATGCGCAGATCGTGCCATCGGGGCTTGCGGCCTGCACGCTGCCGCTGCTGGCGTATCTGGCGGGGGGAGATCACTGCCTGCTGTCCGATTCCGTCTATGGTCCCACCCGGCGCTTTGCCGACAGGGTGCTGCGGCGTTTCGGGGTGGAGATCACCTATTTCCCCCCCATGGCGACCGAAGCGGACCTGCGGGCGCTGGTGCAGCCCGGTACCCGCCTGATCTTTGCCGAAAGCCCCGGCAGCCATTCGTTCGAGGTGCAGGATGTGCCGATGCTGGGCCGTCTTGCCGCCAGCATCGGCGCGCGGCTGGTGGTGGACAACACATGGGGCATCGGCCTGTTCAACCCGTTTGCGCACGGGGCGCATGTATCGGTGCAGGCGCTGACCAAATATGCGGCTGGTCATTCCGACACCATCATCGGCGCGGTCACGGTGGCGTCGGATGCGGACTGGCGGCCACTGCGCGACACCGCGATACAGGCAGGCCAGACGGCGGGGCCGGATGACTGCTGGCTGACCCTGCGCGGCCTGCGCACCATGGGGGCACGGCAGGAACGCCAGGCGGCCACGGCGCTGGCGGTGGCGCTGTGGCTGCAGTCCAGGCCCGAAGTGCGGCGCGTGCTGCATCCCGCGCTGCCGTCATGCCCGGGGCATGAATTCTGGGCGCGGGATTTCAACGGCGCGTCCTCGCTGTTCAGCGTGGTGTTTGATGCCGGTTTCACGTCCGCCGACATGACTGCCATGATCGACGGCCTGCAGCATTTCGGTATTGGCGCGTCATGGGGCGGGTACGAAAGCCTTGTGCTGCCGACCACGGGCGGGATTTCACGTTCATGCCGGTCGGTTACGGCTGAAGGACCGGCCTGCCGGCTGCATATCGGGCTGGAAGCGGGCGGGCTGCTGGTGGCTGATCTGGCGCGTGGTCTGGATGGCATGTCTGCCGCCCGCGCAGGGCGGGGGACAGGCTGACGTAGATCAAGGCTGCGACAGGGCGGGGGTGAAACACTGGCCCCATACATGCCCCCGTCCGGCCATGCTGGCCGGGCGGGTGGCGCAGGTAACGGTGGCTCCATGGCCGGGGCCATGACATCGGAACAGAAGGTGCAAGATGGCTGGAAAGATGAAGGCTGCGGTTGTACGGGAATTCGGCAAGCCGCTGACGATCGAGGAACTGGACATTCCGCAGATCAACTCCAACCAGATCCTGGTCAAGGTCGATGCCTGCGGCGTCTGCCATACCGACCTGCATGCCGCCCGTGGCGACTGGCCCACCAAGCCCAGGCCCCCGTTCATTCCGGGGCATGAAGGCATCGGCCACGTGGTTGAGGTCGGCAGCAACGTCAACTGGATCAAGACCGGTGACGTGGTGGGCGTGCCGTGGCTGTATTCGGCCTGCGGGCATTGCGAACACTGTCTGGGCGGGTGGGAAACCCTGTGTGAAAAGCAGGAAGACACCGGCTATTCCGTCAATGGCTGCTTTGCCGAATACGTGGTGGCCGACCCCAATTACGTTGCCCACCTGCCGAAAGATATCGACCCGATCAAGACAGCACCCGTGCTGTGTGCAGGGCTGACGGTATACAAGGGCCTGAAGATGACTGATACCCGGGCCGGGGAATGGGTCGCCATTTCCGGCGCGGGTGGTCTGGGGCAGATGGCCATCCAGTACGCCGTGGCCATGGGCCTGAATGTGGCGGCGGTGGATATCAGCGATGAAAAGCTGGAAGAAGCGCGCAAGCTGGGCGCGCGCGTGACCGTCAACGCGCTGAAGCAGGACCCGGTCGCCTATATCCGTGAACAGACGGGTGGCACGCACGGCGTGCTGGTCACCGCCGTGTCGGACAAGGCGTTCAGTCAGGCCGTCGGTTATGCGCGTCGTGGCGGCACGGTGGTGCTGAATGGCCTGCCGCCCGGGGACTTCCCGCTGTCGATCTTTGACATGGTCATGAACGGCACGACCGTACGCGGGTCGATTGTGGGCACGCGGCTGGACATGATCGAAGCCATGTCCTTTTTCACCGATGGCAAGGTCACGACGGTGGTCAGCCCCGACAAGCTGGAAAACATCAACACCATTTTCGACAATCTGGAGCATGGCCGCGTGGAAGGGCGCGTCGTTCTGGACTTCCGTAACGGAGCGTAAGGCAACTTCGCGTTGTCGGGTGCGTTTGGGATACAGACACGGCGTGGACGCACCGGTGCGTCCACGCCCGTATTCGAAAACATTTAGGACGGGTAGGATTATGATGAAAAAAACGCTGATTCTGGCAGGGCTGTGCGCAACCGGACTGAATGTCGCAACCCTGACCCCGGCACTGGCGGATGCCTGCGACGGTGTAACGGATCATGCGGAATGTGAGGTACGTCTCAAGTCACATGAAACCAGTGCGGAGACCCGTGAAAAGGCCCATGAAGCGCACGAAAAGGCCGCCGAGAAGACCGACAGCGCCAAGGACTGGGGCGACCGGACCGGCAAGAAGCTGGATAACTGGGGCCACAAGACCAAGGGCGATATGAGCCAGTTCTTCACCGGGCATCGCTAAGCGGGTTATTTAAAGGAAAGTCATGGAAGTTTTTGGATGTCGTCTTTTTTAAAGGCGGCGTTCCTTCGGGCTTTTTGAAAAAAAGCTTTTCCCAAAACTTTCTTGGGGCTGTTGGGAATTGAGTTTTCTAAAGGGCCATGATGTGTTTCAAAGACCATATGGATCGCTTCATACTGACGGATGCCCAATGGGCGAAAATGGAACCGCTGTGCCTTGGCAAGAAGACGGATCAGGGACGCAGCGGGAAGGATAACCGCCTCTTCATCGAGGCGGTCCTGTGGATCGCCCGGACCGGTAGTCCGTGGCGGGACCTGCCGACGTATTTCGGACATTGGAACTCGGTTTATTCGCGCTACAGTGACTGGATGAAAGCCGGTGTTTTCAAACGGCTTTTTGACGCTGTCTCTGACGATGCCGATATGGAATACGCGATGATTGACGGTACGGTGGTCCGGGTTCACCGCCACGGCCAAGGCGCAAAAGGGGGACCCGAAGCCAGGCGATAGGGCGGAGTGTAACGGGGTGGTCAACGAAGATCATCGCCATGACCGACGCCTTGGGTAATCTGGTCCGCTTCACGCTTATCCCCGGCCAGCATTACGATACGGTCGGCGTTGCGCCTCTTCTCGAACCAGCTGATTTTAAAGGAATTCTTGCTGACAAGGCTTTCGATGTCCACTGGATCGTGGACGCCATACGCGCGCAAGGGGCCTGCGTGGCCATCCCCCAGCGCAAAAACCGCCTCGACAGACGCCCGTTCGATGGGGCCCTGTTCAAAGCACGCCATCTCATTGAGAACTTCTTCTGCAAGCTCAAGGAGTTCAAGCGCATCGCCATGCGCAGCGAAAAAACAGACAGATCATTCGAAGCCATGATCTATCTCGTTGGCGCAATCATTAATTCAAGATAATTCCCAACAGGCCCTTATATCTTGCCGGTCGGGTCGAAGGATATCTGGGCGTGTATGACTACCGTCCCATCCCGTCCGGGAAGGATATAAAAAAGGGGGGCGACGCCATTCGGCATCGCCCCCCTTTTTTTATATCACGCCAAGCGATCAGGAATGGTGGTGATCGCCCGCTTCATGTTCGCGCCAGCCTGCTTCCAGCGTGTGAAGGAAAGTCTTGAAATGCTTCTTCACCTCGTCAGGGGACGCCTTTTCCATCACTTCCTTCTTTGCGGCCGTCAGGGTTGCGGCGGCATGGATCAGGGCGGCGTGGATGACGTCTGTCGGTTCTTTGGCCATGGTCGTATTCTCCCGTTGGGTTGATGGACAGAGGATGAAATACGGGACGGTAGCTGGCAACCGTTGCGCCTGCATGACTGCCGGTCCCTGCTACCCCTTGAAACCGCACGGGAATGAAACGGGGGGGAACCCGCACCGTGCCATATCGTTGAACGGACTGAACACCAACCTGTATGGGATAAGATATGTTTTTCAGGCGTACCGTTCTGGCCCTTGCCACCACGACAATCCTTGCCCTGCCACTTACGGCCGGGGCGGAACCGGGGGGCTGCGTCAAGGGGGCCGTCGCCGGTGGGGTGGCGGGCCATTTCGTTGGCAGTGGCCATGGCAAGGGCGGGGCGGCGGCCGGGTGTGCCGCTGGCATGGTGCGACGCCATCACGCGCGCAAGGAAGCGCGTGAAAACCAGCAGCAGCAGCCCGAGAATGGCCCGCCTGAAGGGGCATCGCAGTCTGCGCCGCCGCCCAATAACAGTGGCCAGTAAAAGACCGGTTGAAAGAAGAAGTTTTTGGTAAAGCTTTTTTCAGAAAGCTTTAGGAGGCGCCGACTTTTTGAAGAAAGTCGGCTCCCAGAAACTTTTATTACTTTTTACTGTCCGGTTACTTTCAGAAAGCCTTCCGTCAGGGCACGGACCTGACGGAAGATGCCCCCATGGCGCGTGCGAAACACATGGTCAGCATGTTGTGCGGGTCGGGGTTTATACCTACGAAAATGATGTCCTTGCGCACATAAAGCAGCTTGTGCCGTGGCCCCATCGTGACCCGGGGCAGGATAACCGGCTGGTCACGGGCGACCTGTTCGCGCGTGCTGGCCACCTGGTCGCGGCTTATGCGGGCCAGTTGCGTAAGATCCGGCACCACGATTACCATATGCATGACAACCAGTCCGGCACAGCCCAGCGCCACGACCGCGCTGAAGCCGCGCCCGACAGGGCAGGTAAACAGCAGGCAGGTCAGGTAGCTCACCAGCAGCACGCTGGCGGGAAAGGACACCCGCGCGGCCAGTGCTTCGCGCGGGAACATGAGCAGCAGCGCCATGTAGGCCAGCGACAGTCCGACAAACCATATCCCGTGCCCCGCGCGCAGGCAGGCGGGAAAAGACAGATGCCGTCGGCCCAGAAACAGGCCAATGCCGATCATCATCACAAAAGGCACCCAGAACGGGTCAAACAGGCTGCCAAGATTGCCCAGCAGTCCATCCAGCCGGTCGATGACCGGGCTGGGAACCATGGTACGCATGCGCACGTAGTTGCCCGGCGCGATTCCCAGTACCAGCGTGCCTGCGCCATGGCTGCACAGCAGCGCCCATGGCGCGCGCTGTCCGCGTTTCCATGCATGCAAGACATATCCGAGCAGTACCAGCGTCAGCAGCAGCGAAAGTGGTTCAAGGAACGTGGCGATCAGGAAAACGGTAACATGCTGCGCCATGTTCATGTCGGTGCGGCGTGATACGATGCGCGCCAGCAGCCACATCTCTCCCGCCACGGGCCACAGGTAGCCGATGGCCCCGGTTTTCCATAACGCGACCTCGCCAATGGTGCGGGGCAGCCACCACAGCATGAGGAACACCAGCAGGTACTGCACCATCCCGTCTCGCCAGTGGACAGGGGCGGGCTGCCCCGCCACCGCGCGGCACATATGCACCACCACATGCACCAGAAAGGTGAATATGGCCGCATTCACCACTGCGAAGGCCACGAGTGAGCCATAGGGCCGCAGGTCCAGCACGAAAAAGGTCACCAGCGTGGTGAACCACCGCCCCGTCCAGAAATTGTAATTGCCCCATACAATGCGCATGATGGTGGCGGGGTTGAAGGGCATGGTGCGGCAGTAATCATCCGCCCATAGCGGCGTGACCCAGTTGGCCCACAGCAGGAAGACAAGGCACAGCGCCAGCCCCACCCGTGCGCCGGGTTCGGGACGGGGGAAGATGCTTGCGGGTGGTTTCATTCGATACTGGGCCTCTGCCGGTCCGGGGTTCCGTCATGACGGTGGGGGTCTTACGGAAAAACGATATGCTCTGACCCCGGGCCGTTCGTGCAATTGATCCGTGACTGGGGTTGTATCATGGATCGGTGCTGCCGCATCGCCTATGAATCCAGCCTGACCGGCCCCGTCAATTACGATCATGCCGGAGATCAGGGGATAGAGCCACGTGTTACAGCCTGCCGATCAATCCGTCGCCTCCCCGCATGGCGCGGTACCCGTCACCCCGGCCACTGCCGGGTCTCCGCCACCATCCTCCGGTGCTGGCGGGGGGGCGGCACGCGCGGCCCTGACCACGGCATGTGCGGGGTTGCTGGTGGGACTGGATACCGGGCTGATCGCGGAAGCACTGGGCTTCATCGGTCGTGATTTCCATGCTTCTGCCCGGGCGCAGGAATGGGTGGTATCGGTTCTGATGGTGGGTGCGCTGCTGGGATCGGGTGGTGCGGGGGTGTTTTCCAGCCGCTTCGGCCGCAGGCTGGCGCTGGGTACGGCCACGCTGCTGATCGGGCTGGGGGCGCTGTTATGTGCCACGGCGGGCCTGATCGGGCAGATCCTGCTGGGGCGGTTCCTGATCGGGACGGCCATTGGCATCTGCACCTTTACTGCGCCGCTGTATATTTCCGAACTGACGACGGGACGCATGCGCGGCACCATGGTGACCACCTTTTCCATGCTGCAGTCGGCGGGAATCCTGCTGGGATATCTGGCTGGCGGCATCCTGTCGGGTGGGGGGCACTGGCGGCTGATGGTGGGGTTGCCGGTCATTCCGGCGGCACTGCTGTTCATGGGGTGCGCGTTCCTGCCATCCAGTCCGTCATGGCTTGCGGCAAAAGGCAGGTTTGGGGAAGCCCGCAAGGTCCTGCGCAGCCTGCGTGGGGATGAAGCGACGGCGGACCGGGAACTGGACAACATCCGTCGCGAACTGGGCGCGGGCAAGCCGGCGGGCGGCTTTGCCCTGCTGCGCACCAAACCGTTTTTCCGCCGTTCCGTCGCCCTTGGCATCGGGTTGCAGATCATGCAGCAGCTGACCGGCATCAATGTGGTGATGTATTACGCGCCCAAGATACTGGAGGGCGCGCATTTCGGCACCTCCGCCGCCGCATGGGCTACGGTCATGGTCGGTGCTGTCAATGCGGTGGTAGGCGTGCTGGCCATCTTCATGGTCTCGCGCTGGGGGCGCAGGCCGCTGCTGGTGACAAGCTGTGTCATCATGGCGGTGGCGCTGGCTGCCGCTGGCGTGATCGAGGGGATGCACCTGCAGGGGCCTGGCGCGGTACTGGCGCTGATGGCGGCGTTGCTGGTATTCGTGGCGGGGTTTGGCATGGGGGCCGGGCCGCTGGTGTGGACCCTGTGTTCGGAAATCCAGCCGATCGAGGGACGGGATTTTGGCGTTGCCTGCTCCACGCTGGCCAACTGGGGCATGGACTGGGCGGTCAGCAACACGTTTCTCAGTATTGTGTCAGTGGCCGGGGCAGGCTGGACCTTTGCCGGGTTCAGCGTGATGAACGTGGTGTTCGTGCTGTTTACGCTGGCACTGGTGCCCGAAACCCGTGATGTGCCGCTGGACGTGATCGAACAGCATCTGGAGGCCGGTCGACCACTGCGTGAAATCGGGCGTTAGGTCTGATTGGCAGGGGCGTAACCCGTTGCCGTGGCCTGGGGCATCCTGTTTCAATCATGATCTGGATGCAACGGCATGCGGTATGGTTGTCGGGGCGATCCTGCCGTCATGTCAGTCGCATTATCATGTGAATATGCCTGTTCATTACATCCTGTTGGAACAGAATGAAGAACACAAGGCAGGAATTTTCTTTTTTCACTTGATGTGTATGAGTAAGGAAAATGTATTATTGTAATTTAATTTAGTATCTAAAGGTAATTGAATATTAAGGTCCCAGATCTGCCCGCATTTTTCCGTAATGGCGGTTCCTGTATTCCTGAATCGCTCTTCATCTTTCAGATTTTTGAAACCGGATATTTTCGGATCATCCATATTCATGTGCCTGGTCAGACAGTCTTCTTTTCAGATCATCAGATGGAGGCAAGGGACCGGGATCCATGTCGTCTTATTCTCCCTGTGTCATATCCCATGATGGGAAGCGGTAATATTCCGCCATAATCCTGATTGCCTTCATTGCATCGGTCCCCGGCTGTAATGCAGCAGCATGGCCCCCATGGCGGCCATGTGCGTGCCAGCGCCCAGTACGACCATCACATGCCACAGCGCATTGGAAAACGGCATGTTTTCACGCATGTAGAATACAACGCCGATACAGAAGAACATCAGTCCCAGCACGATCAGGAAAAAGACAGGTGTCGGCAGCGTCCACACCAGCGGGTCGGGACACAGGAAGAAAACCCACGCAACACACAGATAGGGCACGACGTGAAAGCGGCGTGACCACGTGAAGAAACACATCTTGGCCAGTACGCCCGTTCCGGCCATGGCCCACAACAGGGCGCAGAACCACAGACTGCCCCGGCCATGCCCACCCAGAAGGATGAAAGGGGTGTAGGTTGCGGCAATGGCGACAAAGATTACGGACTGGTCAACACGTTGCAACCCGCCCTTGAGCCAGCATGACGGGCAGAAATTATAGGCGGCCGAGGACAGGCACGTGCCCAGTATTGCCCCGCAGTACAGCAGCGTTACCCCGGACTCCAGCCCCGAGTGGGACACCATGGCGGTATGTACCAGCCACAGCACGCCATACCCCAATCCCACCACGCCAATGACATGCACCAGCAGGTCGGCCGCCCGTTCGGACAGGGAATAGATGGGAAAACGTGTGCGGGTATTCATGGCAGCGGAAAATACTCCTTATTTTTCCGCAGGTCCGGTCCCATATAATGAATAAGTCTGTTTCCATATATGCAAAAAAGATCATGCCTGCGTGAATTGTCCCGCAGGCTGGGTCCGTTACCTGCCCATCCGGTTGTCTACGGATCATACAGTTCACGTCACATGATGGAGTGCCGATCCGTATCCTGCAAAAAGGTGGTGCAGGCAGGGCATATCTTTATGCTGCAAGGGAATAATGGAAACACTCGGCTGCTGTGTTTCTTTTAAAAGCCTGCCTGAAAAAATATAAGAAACTTCTTGGTAAAGCTTTTTTCAAAAAACTTGCGAAGACGCCGCCTTTGTAAAAAAGACAGCACTCCAAATTTTTGATTTATCAAAACATCATTTTAAACGGTTGCAGTAGAATGAACCGGAAAACACGGGGGCGTACATATGCCCGATCCGATGTTCCCCGGTCCCGGCCCTTAGCGGGCCGTGCGTTCGCCCTTGACGTGGTTGCACAGGGCCTTGATTTCGGTTGCCGTGATGCCTTCGGGGTTGTGCTGGGCCTTTTTGGCGATTTCATGATCGGCCTCGGTGGCGCGGCCATGTTCCTTGGCGACGTGCTGGCCCAGGGAAATCACCTCTTCCTTGGTCAGCAGCTTGGGTTCCTTCAGGCCCTTGTCCGCCAGCTTGTGCATGTGTTCGCGTGCAGCGGCGGTGGGTTTGTCAGTCATTATGGGCAATCCTGTCTGAATGATGCGCGGTATGCGCGTGGATGGATGATATAACGTATGGCAGGGCAGGAAAACCAATAGGGTACACATGCCCTTGCGTCATATTTCACATATCTGGTCAGCCGTCCCGCAGCATAAAAGGGGAGCACCAGAAGGGACAGACATGCCAGACCCCATTGACCACGCACCCGACAGTGCGCTTGCACGCCTTGCCCCCACCATGGCGCTGACGGGCCAGCAGCAGGCCCTGAAGGCGGAGGTGATGGCCTTCTGCCGCGCCCACCGGGCGGATGACCACGCGCTGTTCATTATCGAAGGGGATGCGGGAACGGGAAAGAGCCTGCTGCTCAACACCCTGTTTACCGCGATACAGGATGCGGCGCGGGGCAGGGACGCGCAGGACCCGCTGCATGACAGCCGCAACTGGCTGCTGGTCAACCATCCGGAAATGATCAAGCTGTACCGAAATATTTCCGAAACCCAGCCCTGCCTGCGCAAGAAGGATTTCGAACGCCCCACCACCTTCATCAACCAGATGTCGGTGCGTGACGGCCGGGCCGATATCGTGCTGGTGGATGAGGCGCACCTGCTGCTGACCCGCAGCGATCCCTACAACCGTTTCCGGCAGGATAACCAGCTGGCGGAAATCATCCGCCATGCCCATATCGTGGTCATCATATTCGACGCCTGTCAGGTGCTGAAGTTCAAGAGCCTGTGGAATGACGCCACATTGCGCCAGCTTGTGGCGGGCTACCCGGTCGTGACCCGCAGGCTGGACCAGCAGTTCCGCGTGCATGCCCATGCGGATGTCATGGCGTGGATCCACGCGCTGCGTGACGGCAGGCTGCTGGCCCTGCCGGCCCCGCAGCCCTTTGATTTCCGGATCTTTGACGACGCGCAGACCATGTACGAAGCCATAAGGCAGCGCAACGACCGGTATGGTCTGTGCCGCATGCTGGCGACGTATGATTATCCCTATACCCTGAACGGACAGGATCATTTTATTACCGAGGGGCGTTTTCACCTGCGCTGGGACCGCGCCATGCCACAGGCGCGCCTGCCATGGGCGGAACGGCCCGATACGATTGATGAGGTCGGTTCGGTCTATACCATTCAGGGGTTCGACCTGAATTACGCGGGTGTGATCCTTGGCCCGTCCGTGACCTGTGACCCCGCCACCGACCGGATCGTGGTCGATCCGTCACGGTATGAGGACAGGGCGGCCTTTACCGGGCGGGATGGGGTGGACAACCCGCAGGCGGTGATGGAACGCATTATCCTCAATTCCATCAACGTACTTATGACGCGGGGGAGCAGGGGGCTGTATATCTACGCCAGTGATCCACGGCTGCATGCCCGCCTGTCGGCGTTGTGGAAAGCCCGCGCGGCCGCTCCGGTGGTGCAGGCATGCGCCGCTGACCAGACGGTAACATAGCTGCTGGCTGTGGCGACAGGCGATCAGGTAGAGAATGTCATAATGCCGGACAGGCCGCACCATGCCATTTTTCGGGCAGGAAAAGCGGCGGTCAGGGCGTTGCGCCTGCGGTCGGTCTTTGATGCCTGCAAGCCCGTTCTGAAACGGCGCGCAGGTCAGGAAGACGTTTTTGGTAAAGTGTTTCCAAAAAACTTCAGGGAACACCGCCTTTTGGAAAAAGGCGGCACCCCGGAAACGTTTATCCTGAAACAGCCAGTCAGCCGCGCTGGCCCAGACGCTGCAGGTAGGGCAGAATTTCAGAGCCGGATTCAATGGCATGGCCCAGCACGGTTTCAACCAGCGTGGCCAGCTTCGCAGCATCAAGACCAGCAAGGGTCACGCTGAGGTCATGCTTCTGGGAATCGGACAGGCCGGGCGCCTGGATGATGCGCCGTTCAATGGCCGCCTTCATGGCGTCCGTGGTGAAGGGCATGTCGATGATCTGGTCTTTGCTCATGGCCGTCATTCCTGAATGGATTGAGTGATGCGGCCATCGTACGGGCTGCCGGTTTCCCGGCAACCTCCTTGCGCGCGATGCGGTTATGCGTTTGTCATCATGTATGGGGGAGGGGGCGTTCAGCCCTGTTCGGACCGCTCCATGGCGGCCATGCGGTGCAGGCGGGCGGTCTGGGAAAACCCCCGCATTTCCTGTGCGATGCCCTGACGCTCCAGCCGCCGCAGGCCCGTGGCGTAGCCGATTTCCTGTTTCAGTTGGCCCAGCAGCATGTTGGTGCGACCGCTAAGCATCGTCTTGAAACGATCCATGTCAGACCTTTCATCCAATGGAAAGAATGCTGCGCCATGCGCATGTCAGACAACAGCATGATGCATATGTTCATGCAACAATTAATGCATATCTGACAGACAATTAATGCATAGGGTCTGCCGTTGCGCCTGCCACATGACCCGTCCGGCCACGCCCATGGCCGTATTTCGCGCCTGCGCCAGCCTCCATCGTATGTCCGGTGCCCATTGGGGGACGACTGGCACGCGGGACGGTTCCATGTCATTATTTTATCGAAATAATAATTTTGGAAAGTACCCGATCAATGCGCAAAGTCGTGGCCCTGCTTGCCGTTACGGCCCTTCCGGTCCTGCTTCCCCCCATGGCGCTTGCCGATGTGATGCCGCACCCGCAGGCGGATGCACAGGCGCTGGACCTTGCGGAAAAGGCGATCGCGCTGCGCTCGGTCGCCGGGCCGGACAACAGGACGGCGGACGTGGCCAAACTGTTCAGCAAGGCACTGGTGGCCGGTGGTTTTTCCAAAAAGGACATTCAGATCGTCCCGGTGGGAAAAACCATGTACATGACCGCCACGTGGCATGGTACCGACCCGTCGCTCAAGCCGCTGGTGGTGCTGGGCCACATGGACGTGGTGGAGGCGAAACCCGCTGACTGGAAGCGTGATCCGTTCACTCCGGTGGTGGAGAACGGCTACCTGTTCGGTCGTGGGGCCACGGACATGAAGCTGGATGATACGCTGGCGATTGCCTCCCTCATCGAACTGCGGCGCGAGGGTTATAAGCCGAAGCGTACGATCATCCTTGCTTTCTCCGGGGATGAGGAAACGGACATGCATAGTGGTGCTGCTTTGGCGGACAAGCTGTCTGATGCGGGCATGGTGCTGAATGTCGATGGCGCTGACGGCGTGCTGAACGAACAGACCGGCAAGCCGGAATATTTTGCCTGGGCAGCGGCGGAAAAGACCTATGCCGATTACGAACTGACGGTGACCAACCCCGGTGGCCATTCGTCCGAACCCCGGGCCGACAACGCGATTGCCGAACTGTCGGCGGCCCTGTCGCGCATCCAGAAATACCAGTTCAGGCCGGAGGAAAATGACATTACCCGCGCCTATTTCGAAGGGGCGGCAAAGCTGGAGCCGGGCAGGCTGGGGACGGCGATGAAGGCGTTCGCCGCCAACCCGGCGGACCGGAAGGCAATTGCAACCCTGTCGGCCGACCCGTCCATGGTGGGCAAGATCGGGACGACCTGCGTCGCCACGATGGTGAACGGGGGCCATGCGCTGAACGCCCTGCCGCAGCGGGCGACGGCCAACATCAACTGTCGCATCTTCCCCGGCCATTCCAAGGCTGACATCATGGCCGAACTGCAGAAGGTGATTGCCGACCCGAACGTGCAGGTGCGTGACGTTTCGGTCGGGTCATCGGTCGCGACCGACGCCTCCCCGATGGATAAGGGCTTCGTTGACGCGGTGAACAAGGCGATCCACAGCGTGTATCCCGGCCTGCCGGTCATCCCGTCCATGGAGGCGGGGGCGTCGGACAACATGTGGTTCCGCGCCCATAACGTGCCCAGCTATGAAGCCAGCCCGCTGTTCATCAAGCCGTCGGAAAACTTCATGCATGGTCTGAACGAACGTACGCCGGTGGCCGCCATTGCGCCGGGCGTGGACTTCCTGCTGTCCATCATTCCCGACCTGTCCAACTGAGAGTATGTTCCAGACGCCGCCTTTGTTTCAAAAAGGCGGCGTTTCCCTACGCTTTCCCATACACCTGCAGCGGGTCATGCCCGGGAAAGGGATGCGCGCCTGCGCCCCGGTGATGGCTAACCTGCGTGGGGCAGGATGCAGGCCTGCCGTGTTTCTGATAGGGCAGGGACAATGTCCCGAACCATGCAGGAAGCCGTAATGCCGACAACTGTTCTTTATTCGCCTGATGATGTGCGCAGGCTGCTTGCCAGTGGCGACGCGGTCGTAATCGATGTGCGCGACCGCAAGGATTTTGACGCGGGTCATATCCCGGGTGCGGTCAACATGCCCGACATCTTTACCTATCTCGCGGAAACCACGCAGGACGGGCTGCATATGCTGCAGCAGACATTCGCCAGCCTGTTCGCGGATTACGGGCTGGATGGAAAAAAGACCGCCATCGTTTACGAAGATGCCCTGCACACCCGCTATGGCGCGTCATGCCGGGGTTACTGGATCCTCAGTTACCTCGGTTATCCCGCCGTCGGTATCCTGGATGGCGGACTGAGCGCATGGCGCAGAAGTGGCGGGGCACTGACCACCGAAACCGTCACGCCCGCGCGCACCACATTCCCGCTGCATATCAATGCCGGTCTCATGGCCACATATGAAGATGTGCGCGCGGCCCTGGGATCGCCCACGGTCAGGCTGCTGGATAATCGTGACCGGGTGGAATGGCTGGGTGAAAGCTCGTCGCCGTATGGCGTCGATTTCGCCCCGCGCAAGGGACGCATGCCCGGTGCGGTGTGGATCGAGTGGTATGACTTCATGAAAGTCACCGACAACCACGCTGCCTTCCGCAGCGCCGATGAAATCCGCGCCCTTGCCGCCAGCCGTGGCCTGCGGCCCGATGATGACATCATCATTTACTGCTTCAAGGGCGCGCGGGCGGCCAATACCTATGTCGCGCTGGCATCCGCCGGTTTCAGTCGCCTGCGGATTTACATGGGTTCGTGGAACGAATGGTCCCGCAATCCCGCCCTGCCGATCGAAGATGGTCTGCCCAAGGCTGCGGCCCCGTATCGGGAACGCCAGGCGTAACTAGAAGGTGTCCTGCTGGGCAAAAGACGCTTTTGGCGAATCTTTTTTCAACAAGCTTCAGGAAACGCCGTCCTTTTCTCCAAAGGCGGCGCCCTGAAACTTTTATCAATGTGTCATTTTAAGGCGTCGGAACACACCCACGATTACTGATGGGGGACGGTGGGGCTGTCGGACGCGGCCCATGTCGGGCTGGTGACGGTGCGGGCAGTGTCTGGCGCGCGGCTGGTCAGCAGGTACCATGCAACGGCCCCCAGCACGATGGCCCCACCACCCATGACCGCCCCGGTCGGGCGTTCGCCATAGAAAAACCAGACCCATAACGGGCCAAGGGGAACATCCAGCATCGAGACGAAGCCAGCCTCGCCCGAGGAAATCAGCTGTCCGCCCTTCAGCAGCAGCATATAGGCCACCCCCATCGTCAGGATACCGAACAGGGCACAGGCCAGCAGGGACTGGAACGACGGGATATCAGGCCGCATGAAAGGAACGGCCACCAGCATGCAGATCCCTGACATCAGGGTGATGATGATGGTCATGTCCAGCGATGGATACCGCTTCACCTGTACCAGCTGTGTTGCGAAACCAATTGTCATGATTACGGCCGCGCCAATCCCCAGCAGGTCGCGCGGGCCTGCCGCCGCCCGGCCCATGATGGCAATGCCCGCGATTGCGATACCGCCCGCCACAAGAAAACGCATGGTGACCCGTTCGCGCAGCCAGATGAAGGCAATGCCCGTGGTGATGAAGGGCAGGGCGGCATAGATGATCATGACATTCGCTACGGTCGTCATCCGCAGGGCCATGACATAACAGATGGCCGATACCACCGACACGGCTACGGCGCATGCTCCCGGCCATCCCTGCCGCAGGATGACGCGGCCAAGTTCGCCCCGGTAATGCACGACGGCAAAGCCACCGAGCGTCACGAAGGAAAAGAACGATCGCCATGCCACGATGGTCCACGTGTCCAGATGACTCATCCGCACAAACAGGCCCGCCGTACTCCACAGCACGGCGGACAGTGCAACAAGGAAAATGCCGACAGTGCGGCTGTGAAGGCGGTCCATGACGGCTCCGAAGGCGGCTGCGCGTCACATATATCCGATGATGATATGGGCAGCTATTGCGAAATCGGAACATTCTGGCATGCCAACCTTGTCCGGGTGGCATACATCGCGGGCCGGTGGCGCAGATCCGTGGGACGGCATGGCAATCTGCCGAACCGCTGCCCTGGAAAGAGACGCCGGGCGCAGGCGGATGGCGCTCATGATAAATTATGATATCGTAATGACTTCGATGCCAATATCGGAAGGACCGGGCAAAGTGTACATACGGAATTCGTTATACGTGATCGCCTGCCTTGCAACCGCGATGCCCGCAATGGCAGCACCCGCCGGCCAGCCCCTGCGCGCTGCGGTCACCGCATCCACCCGTACCCCCGATCTGGTGGCACGCGACGGGGCACGGCATCCTTACGAACTGCTTTCGTTCTATGGTGTCACGCCACGTGCCACAGTTGTGGAGATATGGCCGGGCGGTGGTTACTGGACTGAAATCCTCGCACCGCTGTTGCGGGACAAGGGCATCTATTACGCCGCGATGGGCGTGCCGGACGGGACGGAGGTCGAGCGTGAATATGCCGACTGGCCCGCGGCGATGAAGGCCCGTGTCGATGCGCATCCGGATCTTTATGACCGTATTCGTTATACGGAGTTCGGGCATGCCCACCCGGATCTGGCGCCAGCGGGCACCGCCGACGTGATCCTGACCTTCCGTAACCTCCATAACTGGATGCAGGACAAGGATACGCCCGAGTTGCTGGCGGCTGTTCACAGGGCACTCAAACCCGGCGGCATCTTCGGTGTGGAAGATCATCGCGCCCGCCCGACCCGGCCGCAGGATCCCGCAGCGGAAAGCGGATATGTCCGGCAGGATTACGCGATTGCCCAGATCGAACGTGCCGGATTCAAGCTTGTCGGCGCGTCGGAAGTCGCGGCCAATCCCAAGGATACGACGGACTGGCCAAAAGGTGTGTGGACACTACCGCCCACCTATGCGCTGGGGGCTGTCGATCATGCGAAATATCAGGCGATTGGCGAAGGCGACAACTTTGAGCTGAAGTTCCGCAAGGTCGATTAGGGACTGCAAGCAACAGACATGACGGCAGCCTGTACATGTATTTTCGGACAGGACTGTCATCCAATCTTTTGCCGGGGCCGTACTTTCGATCAATAAGACAGGCCAGCATACAGGCTGGTCGGTTACGGCCGGGGGCAGGGCGTCGGCTATGGCAAGCTGCCGGTTGTATCCGTCGTGACGGGGGTGGTCGGGAAAGGCAGATTCGCGCAGCGGGTCAGGCCGGTGCCGTCATGACCGGGCTGCCTGCCCTGGGTGGACAGTCATGGCGGCCAGCGAAAAGGCCAGCATACCCATGGGCGTCGTCATATATGCTGACCGCACCACAAACGGCAGGCACGAAGCGCCGCAACAAAGGTCACCTGTTATCGTTTAGAACAGGAGAGTGCTAAAAGCAGGGGAATATGGATTGCCAAAACAGCTTGCAACAGGGCCGGATGATGGTCCTGAAAAAGTCTAAAAATGTAAGGAAAATCAATCCTAACGCAGATGGTAGCGGTGGACGGATTTGAACCGCCGACCAAGGGATTATGATTTTCCTGTTTCTTCAATAAAATCAAATGGGTTGGTCGGAAAATGCCCATGTGGAGCACACGGGAAAATCACGAGTCGTTTAAAGAGTGACTAACGGTTTTTTCGATTCGGATTGCCATGCGTTCCAACGAACGGAACGGTTGGTAGCGGCTGGATGCATTCGGCTGTACTCCAGCTATCAATCATAGCTTGTACACGGCCACGCAGTTCCTCCCGATCGGCGATCAGCCGGGCCGCCTCGGCGTGCCGGGCATCATCGTTCTGTGCCAGCATCTCGGTCTCGTATCCAAGCTGCCGCGACATCTCGACATCTGGTAGCGACGACAGCGGAGCGTAGGCCACGGGCAGGCTGACCGTGTGACCGCGCGTCCGGGTGGCATCGCCCTGCACGCTGAATGTGGGCGCTGTCGTGATCGCTCCCACGGTGAATTGTCCGCCCTGCGTGAACTGCCCGGATAGCTGCAAGGTCACATCGCCCGCAATCGTGCCCACCACCGGATCGGCCCGGTCCTGACTGCACTGTGCCGCCCGGACGGCGCGGACGAATAGCGCGTCCTGATCCGGGGTCCAGTCGCCCGCGTGCGATACCGACACCACCCCGGCCTGCGCCAGACTGGACTGGATGCCTGCCATGGCCTGCGGAATGGTCGTGCTGACCTTGGCCGGATGGACTGCGCAGCCGGACAGGCCAATCATGCAGCCGAGCAGGAAGGCTATCCGGTCGCCCCGGTTCACGACACACCCCGCAGATATGCCGCGTTGGCCTCAACCAGAGCCGCCCAGTCGTCACCAGCCGGATACAGGCCACCGGGGGCGTGCAACTGTCCCCACGCCAGCCCATGCGCCTCCATGATGCGGGACCGGACCCAGCGCCATGTGGCCTTTTGCTTGCTGCCCCATGTCAGCAGCGTGACCAGATCGGTGTCGGCGGTGCCCGCATAATCCCACAGCAGCAGGCAGTGGCCACCCGCGCTACCCGGTGTCGGATCACCATGGTCGGCCGGACTGTCCGTGTCCCATACGGGCGGCAGGTTGCCGTCCTGGTCCTCCCACATATCCGCCGTGGCAAGCTGCACGCCCAGATAGGCGGCAGACAGGCCAGCGGTGATGTTGCGGATCCCGTTCAGGTCACCCGGATCGGCGCTGCCCCAGAGCGGGAACAGCGTCTGGTCCGCCAGCGTATAGCCATCGCGCAGGGCGGTCGTCAGTACGTCCACCTCCACGCCGCCATTATCCGTTGCCGGATTGCCGGGCACATAGCCAGTGGAGCGGGAATAGAACTGCACGGCGGCAGACGTGGTTACGGCAATCTGAAAGCCCGCCAGCGCAGCCGTGGCGCGCAGGTGATTGCCGATGCCCGCGCTGGTACAGTCGCCCAGCACGTCATTGCCCAGCAGAAGCGGCGCGGGGTCAATGTGACTACGGTCGAGCCAGGCAGGGGCCTGCCGGGCCATGAAGCCCCGCATGGCCGAGATGGAGGGCTGGCCCGAACGCGTCTGCGCGAGATGACAGCCGAGCATTCGCTGTGTCATGTTGTACCTGTCTGAATTTTATGGGATCATTGACGGATGACAGACCTGATCTCACGAGCCGATGCGTTTGCTGCGGCAGCACACGCCAGCATCAATCAGCGTCGCAAATACACGGGCGATCCCTATATTGTGCATCCGCGCCGTGTTGCGCAGATCGTGAAGGACACCGGTGCCCGCGATGAGGTCATCGCAGCAGCGCTCCTGCATGACGTGGTGGAAGATACGCCGGTCACGCTGGAGGAAATCAGGACTGAATTTGGTAAGGATGTAGCGGCGCTGGTCGAGATGGTGACAGATGTCAGCCGGCCAGAAGATGGCAACCGCAAGGTACGGAAGGCGATGGATCGGGATCATCTGGCCCTGGCCTCGGCCGAAGGTCAGACCATCAAGCTGGCTGACCTGATCGATAATACGGCATCCATCACCCAATATGATCCGGGATTTGCGAAGGTCTATATGCGGGAGAAAGTGGAGCTTCTTGGCGTTCTCAAAAAAGGAGACATCACATTATGCCAGCACGCTTCAGCTCTTGCAGAGCGGTATGGTACCAAACGGTGATGCTTATCTAAATTAGAAATGTCGGCTTACGCCTACATGTCAGACATCCAAAAGGTTGTGGCGGTTCCCCGAAAGCCGACATGTTTTTACCCCCCCCTCCCGCTTAACCGCCGGTCGGCTAAATGAATTTGAATTAAACCAACGGAAGTCACTTTTAGGTCGGTCATTTAAAGTTCTATGACACAATTTTCAAAATAGAAAATATATTGCGCAATTAAATGCTTCGGATCAGCTTAAAATTTCTAAAAATAAATATTGATAATTGTCCTAACATTAATGATGGCTTGCGGGAGATATAATCTCCGAGTATCTATGAAATTGAATAGATTGTAGGAGGAATATCGCTATGGTTTGGTCAGAGATAAATTATATGATTACCCCATATAATGATGCATACAACTACAGAGAGAAAGATAAAAAAGAGTTCTTCTCAAAAGTTTTTGTTAAAACAAAAGTATTAAACGACTTAAAAGATAATAGCATCTATTACCTGATAGGAGAGAAGGGGACAGGAAAAACAGCATATGCTGTTTGGAACGAAAATAATCCAAGCAGAGATATGGTAAGTAAACTTACCGTAATGACAGAAACTCAGTATAAAAGATTTATTTCCCTCAAAAAAGATAATAAACTTCAATATAGTGATTATGCTAATATATGGAGGTCCATACTTTTATTCTTATCTAGTCAAATGATTATTGAATCATCAGGAAATAATATTATTCACAGGATGTCTGGAAAATTTAAAAAATTGCAAAAAGAATTAGAGGCTTGGACAAAAAACTCTTTAAACCCAGAGATGGAAACTGCTTTTGATGCAATCAATAAAATGGCTTTTTCTGCTGGTTTAGGAAAAAAAGATATTGCATCTATTTCGGCGACAGAAAATGGCGAATTTCATGACACCACAAAAATTATTAAACATCATCTATTGGAAAGAGAGAATGGGTTTAAGGAAGCTTTGAGCGATATTAAACTACCAAAAAATCATGTAATTTTTATTGATGGAATAGATTTCCGACCTGAGAATATACCGCATAACGAATATATTGAATGCATAAAAGGGCTAGGCGAAGCTTGCTGGCAGTTGAATTCTGATTTCTTTTCTCGAATAAAAGATAGTAAAGGGCGCATACGTATTGTACTTATATTACGACCAGATATATTTCATTCTATGAATATATACAACTCCAACTCTAGAATTAGAGACAATTCTGTTTTTATTTCGTTTTCAAAGGTTGATGATTTTTCGAGTGGGGATATATTTAAAGTTTGCGACAAGTATTTCGAAAGTCAGCAAAAAGACAAGAAAAAATACAAAGAATCTATGTTTCATTACTTTTTATCGAGAGAAAATAATGAATGTCTTTTTAATAATTTAAAAAAAATAACATATAATAGACCACGAGACTTCCTCACTTATATAAAAATGGAAATAGAAAAAGTTAAGAATGGTGAAAAAATATTTGATCAATTTACAGAATTAGACGTAAATTTTATATCAGATGATTTTTCAGACTACATTGTCGGGGAGATGAGGAATTATGCATCATTTTATATAGAGCAAAAAGATTTTGATAAATATATAAAATTTTTTGATATTCTTAACGGTAGAAATACATTCACGTACCAGAATTACATTGGATATTATAACAAATTTAAAGAGGAATCGAAAAAATTTGATGATTTCAACAATAAGTACTTAAATAGACCAATTGACCTTTTGCAGTTCTTTTATGACGTAGGATTGATTGGCTATAGAGAAAGATTATCTGATGGAACTGGATATCATTATTACTGGTCATTCCGAGAAAGAACTCCAAACAAACTTAATCCTCAAGTGAAACCAACAGATCATCTTATGGTGAATATGGGGGCGTCTAAATCATTAAATGTTGGGAAATCTTTTTCTTCTTGATGTAGAGTAAATTAATAATGGTGATCTGCGTGACAGAGAATGTCGATTTTGGAAAGATTATTCGTAAACCCGACATTCCGTAGTCCCCCCCAAGGCAGTCATATTGACGCATGTCCAGTTCTTACTCCAGCCCACGATCCTGTAGCTGCACCGCCATATAAAGCGCATGCAGCCTAAGCGGGATCGTGACTAGTAACCCGATGAGGACGACAACGCCGCCCGCACCGGAGATGACGCCCTCCATGAAGGGCGTCATCGTGAATTGCTCGCCAAATATGCGTAGAGAAAGAAGGAGGCGGCGACCCCACTTGTGAGGCCGCTGATCCAGAGAAGAAGGGCAATGACCGGGTTCATGGTTACCCCTGCGAAACTACAAAGACATCAATCTTCCCGATGGCCGCATTCGGGTTGACGGGTGCCACGCCATGCAGGCGCGGCCCGGACATGTCCACCATGGCCTTGAGCAGGTCGATCAGCGTTTCGGCTGCCCCCGCCGCCGTTTTGGCCTCGGATACCACGCTGCTGGACAGGCTCGACGCAGTGCCGGTGATAGTGGAAATGATGAGCGTGTCCACCTTCTCCACATCAGCAAGGATACTGTCGAACGCAGCTTTCACGCTGGCGCTGTCATAGCTGACAGACGTGCTGGACCCTGCGGCGGACTGGAACGCGGCCAGCGCGGATTTCAGCGATGCGATGACGGTGTTGGCCAGTGCGAGATTGGCGGTGCCCATGCCCGACGCCACGAACGACACGTTGATGGCCGTGCTGGCAAAGGACAGGATCGCGTTGCCGTAGTCTGTGACCTCGGCCACGTTCAGGGTGACGGTTGTAACATTGCCGGACGTTGTGGTCGTGCAGGCCGCCAGCGCAGTGGCGGCAACAAGGGCGGATGAACCGCGCAGGAAGGTACGGCGGGTGGGGTTCTGCATGGCAGGCTCCATAAAAAAACCGCCTTGCGGGCGGCCAGAAATGTTTTGTCGTGTTTTGCTCGCTTCGGTTTCAGGATGGCCATAATCCTGAAACGTCACGATGTTTGTCTGTCTGTGCGGGCCGGGTTGTGCAGCAGCCTCTGACTGGCCTGGCCCGCACCTCAGGAGTAAGGAACGACAGCGGGCATGGGCAGGGACAACTCGTCTTCCCGGTCGCAGAGGTCTCTGCCCAGCCTGTCGTAGCATTCTGTTTTTCAGTACGATTTTCCCATGCCAAGGAACCGGCGACCGCCATCGATGGCGACGAAGTTTACACGCTGGGTCATGGACCAGTTTTCCAGTCTTGATATGAAAATAGTCCACCTGTGCCACAACACCGCAGAAAACCGGCGTTTTTCGTGTGATGCAGGTGGACCAGTTTACAGACCGGCATGTCGGGCTATGTAAGGCTGATCGGAAAGCAAATTATAAAATTTGTTCTAATTGCGTGACGAAGCCAGCATCTTTACCCATTCAGACTGATGGTTCTGTGGGCAGTCCGAACAATTGCAACGGCCTTCTTGGGAGCAGGGGAAGGCCGTATGCAGTTCCATCAGTCAGGCGTAGGCTGTTGCCGTTCTGATCATCAGCAGCAGCCTACGTCTTTATTTTTACAAAACTTTCAGTGCGCAGGCTGACCAGGCACGACCGGGTGCGGGGCCTCGGCCCTGGCGGACGCAACCGTGGCGGCCACTGTTGCCGGCTTCGCCTCGATCGCGGTTTTCAGGTCAGCAACACCGCCCACGATCTTCGTGACGGCGGCATCCACACCGGCAACGTCGAGGTTCGGGGCCGCGCGCGCGACAATCACGGGGATCAGCAGCTGCAGCACGGTGCCGGCCAGCTGGATGTCAGCCTGTGTTGCGGCCGTGTCACGCTTACCCAGAACAGTTTCGAGCAGGCCTTCCAGCGCGGGGATGGCGGTGCTGGTGGTGCTATCTTCGGCCATGTCTGGCGTCTCCATATGAAAAAACCGTCTCGGGGGCGGTTGGGGTATCCGGGATGATTGAATCGGGCCAGCCAGTCAGACCGGCGGGGAAGCGCGCGCCGGTGGCCTGCCCGGCCGGGTGGAACCGGGTGGCACATCAAGGCGCTGCTCAACTTCCTTGCGCGGAACCGTTGCGGGGACCATCGCGGCCTTTTTGCCCGGCTGGTAGGCGGGCAGGTTCCAGCCGCGCGCCTGGGCAATGGCGGTGACGATGGTCCAGACCAGCACCCATTTCGACGTGGGGTCAGGCGGCCGCCAGAACCGCGCGATCAGGGCGCAGGTCGAGATCAGGAACGACACGATGACCACGATGTCACCGGCATACTGCGCGGGGAGCATCGACAGGACATCCTGCAGGAGGGAGACAGGATCCATATCAGGCCTCAACGACAGGCTGTGACGGGGCAGGCGCCGCGTGCAGCGCCTGGTCGATCTGGGCCAGACCGAGATGACCCGGCCCGTTCTCCACTGTTGCGATCCCCGCGATCAGCGCCCGCTGGGTGGCCGGGTCGCGCAGGTCCAGCACGGTATCGGGCTGCACGCCCATATGGCTGCAAAGGGCGTAAATATAGGCTCCGGTGGGGTTCTCGCTGGCGGGCGCATAGACGGATATGATGGCGGAAACCGTGGTCAGCCCCCGTTCACCATAGCGCAGCAGCTGGTCGCGCAGCGCGCGGATGCCATCCGCCATGGTGGGGAAGGCGGCAAAGCGGGGGCAGGGCACGCCGGTTTCCAGATGCGCGCCGGGCTGTCCCACATAGTTCAGGTTGCCGGGGTTATTGTTGCGGATGCCGCGCGGGATTTTTACAGTCATGTCATGGTTCCTGCGTTCAGGGATGCCCATCGTGCAGGAGATGCGTGACCCAGTCGCAGAAGGGCGGATAGGCGAACAGGGCGGCCGCCACGGTGCCGATGACGGTGATCAGGCCGACGGTCGCGGCCCCGATAATCTTGATGGCCTTCATGCCACCGATCAGCTGGCCCATACATGCGCGCATCTCGGTCGACAGGGTACGGACCTCGACCCGCAGGGCGCGCAGGTCCGTCTCGGTTGATTCGACCTTGGTCTCGACACGGACAAGCCGGTCACGCAGCTGGGGGTCTTCACCGAACCCCAGCACTCTCCACAGAATGAACATCAGATTTCCAGGCAATAAAAAACCGCCTCAAGGGCGGTCGGGCAGGCGCAGGTTGTGCGGAGTGAATCAGGCCGTCGTGGCGGCAGGCGGCGTGTAGATGCTGCCGACCGGATATTTGCCGTCCGCATCCAGTGCGAAAGCCAGACCGGCAGGCGCTGTAACACCGTCCAGACCTGTCAGCATCTGGGTTGCGATGACTTCTCCCGCGGGCAAAAGCGTCACAACCGCTGGTGTCACGGTGGTACCAGACTGGTCCGTGTAGCTGGCTGGCTGCGCAGTCAGCGCCGTGGTGCGGTAAAGGATGTAGTTCTGTGCCGTATCGGCCATGGGTCAGGGTCTCCGGTCAGGTTGCAGCGGGAGGAGGCGGCAGCACCGCGCTGGTGGCATCCGCGCCGTCACGGATGGCCAGCAGCGCCTTCTGGTAGGCAATCCATTCGGCGGGAACGGTTTCACCAAGCGCGCCGTATTCGTTCCAGACATGCCGCCTGGCATCCGCCAGAGCGCGGCGTGCATGCATGGAAAGCGGGATCACATGGACGTGGCGCACGATCACGCCATCCTCACCGATGCGGTGCGACAGATGGCGTGGCAGGCTGGCCCAGTCTTCCGGCGTGACAGGGTGCATGCCGGATGCGGGCGGCACATGCGCGACGGATGACAGCGCCCATGTGTCATGCCAGCCTGTCACCCGTCGTGTTGCAGGGTCATACTGGGCGTAATAGCGGGCGGGGAAAGCCTGCTGGCGTTCAGGTTGCGCATTGATGTTCATTTCAGGCCGCTCCAAATGCAAAGACCCATACGCCAGCGCCATGGGTGCTGGCCTCACCGCCTTCAGTCGCGTTCACGTTCACTTCAAAGCCGGTTTCGGTCACGGTTCCGGTTACGATATTGATCCATGCCGAAAGATTGGTGGTGAATTCGGATGTGGCGGTCACGAATACCGACGGCACGGCTGAAAAGGATTCAGGAAACGTGATCTTGAAGTTCGTGCCCATAACGCTGTCTATGTAATAGATCAGCATCTTCTGGCCGTTGATCGTCGTTCTGGTGCCGCCAGATATGGAGGACTGCACGCCATACAGCAGCCCCAACCACACATCGGATGAACCGTTATTGTAACAGAAGGACGGTCCCGCCGCGCCCTGGATCAGGGCCTTGCCATCATACATTCCCGTCCCGACGCCATAGGCCCCGGATACGCGGGCGTTTACGTTGGTCGTGAGCGCGGCATCAGCTGCTGCACGGGTGGCAGCTTCGGTGGTCAGGTTGGTCTGGACTGTTGTTACGTCCACGTAATTCGCGATCGGGGCATAAACATCATCCGTCCCGTTATTGTAAACGCCAACCGGACGTCCTGTCGTGGCCTGCTGATACAGACCCAGCATCTGATAATCGCCAGAGCTTTTTCCATAGATGCCCGAGACACGGTTGCTGACATCAGCCGTCAGCGTTGCGATCTGGCTGGAACGGGTCGCGGATTCAGCCGCAAGGCTGGAGGCGGCAGTGGCGGCAGACGTCGCGATCAGTGACTGGATGGCGGCGGATAACTGTCCCCAGTTGGTGCGATCGAGGGTCAGGCCGGAATCAAGGATGACCTGCACGACCTCAGCCACCAGCATGTTGTAATGGCTGGCCGGGAAATCTGTAGCCGGGATGGTGGATGCCGGATCACCATCAGTTGCCCAGCCGGGCGTGCCGGTAGCCGGCATCGTGTCGCGTGAGGTCTCGACCACGGTGCCCGTGCCGATGATCAGTTCCATCGGTTGTCCTTAGCTGTAGTTGAAAATGAGGATGGTGTGCGCGGGTTTGCGGGCGTTCAGTTCGCATTCCAGCACCGCGTTGCTCCAGGTTGCCCACGGGTTGCCGAAGGACTGGCCGAATTTCAGGCGGTTGATGGTCAGCTGCGGGCTGTTGATTTGCCACGTGTAGGCCCAGGCATCGCCGCCGAAAGGCGTGCCGAACTTGCGCCGGAACCGTGAGGGTGCGAACTGGGTGATGGTGATGTCGTAACCAAGCGTCCTGGCGAACGCGATGAAGTAATCGACCGATGCGCCGCCGTTATCCGTCAGGCGCGCCACCACCTGTGCGCGCCGCAGCTCCACGGTCGGGCTTTCGCCCGCGCAGGGATCCGGCAGCCCCAGCGTGGCCTCCCATTCCGGCAGCAGGTTGACCGTGGTGGAGGGGAAGGCGTCATCGATCAGGTCACCGGCGGACTGGGCGCTGCGCTGGAACGATGGTGCCCACACGCCTGCCAGCTGGTAGGGCATGCCGTCCGGGTCGCGTGACCAGATACGCCCGCGCGGCAGCAGGTTAAGAAGTGCGGTGCGGAAATCCGCTACCGAGAAATTGGGTGCTGCCATGGGTCACGCCGCGAAGCTGATGGTGCCGAGGGTTGGCATGGTGCCGGCATTGGTGCCCGTTACCGGCCCGGTGGGGGACTGGACCTCGAAACTGTCCAGCCCGATGGCACCGATTGCTTCCTCCCAGTCGTTCGGGTCGATGGTGCCGCCGGGGGCTGACAGGCGCACGAACATGTCGGTCAGGGCTTCGGTAATCAGTTTCTGGTTGGCCGTGGTGTTGCCGGTGCCCAGATCAGTGATGACGAAATCCGTGGGCTGCGCGATGGGAGCGCAGACAATGACCAGCGCCGTGACCGGCTGGCTGGGCTTGATGGCGTTGGCGACCGTCAGCTGGTCGCCGGTCGCGGTGGTGTACCGGTCATCATCCGTGGCCGCTCCATTCGTGCCGTTGGGAAAGCCGCCACTGGCCGCATTGGCTTCATCCAGCATGACGTAGACGACCACGGTGCCGGCTCCCGCGCCATTGCCGACCACCCATGCCCGGGTAACGCCCGCCACGGCTTCGGCCCAGCCGACGTAATCGTCGGCTTTCCCGTCCTGTCCCTGCGCCTGATAGGCGTCCATGACACGGGTGCGGAAATCGGTATCGTCTTCGATATCCGCACCGCTGACCGTAATATCGGTGATCGTGCCCGTGGTCTGGATGCCCGCCACCGGGCTGGACAGGGTGACGATGGTGCCCAGCGTGACATTGCCCGCCGTGCCCGTGCTGCTGGCGGTCCAGTTGACGGTGGTGATGCCATCCACTGTCACGCTGTCGGCCGATGCCGTGGCCAGCAGGCCGCCCTGCAGGGCGAACTGCGTGCCTGCCGGGATGACGGCCGTGCCGGTGGCGGTGAAGGTGGCCGTGCCGCTGGCGGCCGTGGCCCCCTTGCGATACACGCCCTTGAGCGCGCCCCACGCGGCCAGATATGCGCCCGTGGCGGTCCAGGGCACCGACTGCATCGCCACCCAGTCGATATAGCCGTAATGGAGCCATGACAGGCCTGCCAGCACCATGGACAGGACATAGATGACCGAGAAGCGCAGCACGGCTGTCACACCGGGAATGCCGCCGCTTATGACATCCTGCAGGGCCTGCTGGCGCAGCTGCGACAGGGTGGGGCGTGGATAGGCCATGTCAGGTCAGCCCCTCCCAGGCCCATGAAAACTTGAACACCTGGGGCGTGCTGTTGCCCGGTTCGGTGATGGTGATGGAAAATTCGGCCATGGTCCGGACGGTGGGGTTCCACCACGCGCTGACCGCGACCGAGGTTGCGACCCCATCATTGACCAGCCACTGCAGGGCTTCGGAACAGATGTCCTCGATCTCGCGCGGGATGGCCCGCGTGCCAACCTTGACCGCGCGCCGCAGTTGCCACAGGCGGGAGCCGATCGGCAGGTCGGCAAAGGCGTCGCCCCACCAGCCGCGCCGGTCAGCCGTGGCCGAGCCGGTAGGGCCACTGGGGGACTGGATACCTGCGGCTGCGTCGTCGGATGATGGCTGCTGCGGTGCCACGCGGTCGGTAAACAGGGAGACCATGACGGCCGAGCGCAGGGAATTGTCCAGCGCCAGATCACTGGACACGATGGACCAGTCGCCGCGCGCTGCGCGGACATTCCAGACGATTGCGATATCCATTGAGTTTCCCTTGGGCTGCGCGCGCGTTGACTCGCAGCGTCGTTATCGTTTGTGCTATCAAGCCGTCAGGAGGCCATCATGACCGTAGACACCAGCAGCATGATTCTTGAGCAGCTTCGCCTGATCCGTAAGGAGATTGCGGATCTGCGCACGGTGACACTTGCGAACGCCGATCGTTCCCGCAGGCTTGAGCGTCGTCTTGAGGAGATGCGTGACGACATTGAACTGATGATGAAGGCGGAACTCATGGGCCGTCTTGGGCATTTCGAAACGCAGGTGGAAAACCGGCTGGATGCGATGTCAGATCGGATTGGCGAAATCATGCACGGCAAGGCGTAAGCTGCTATTTGCTGCGCCGCCTGACCATCAACTGGCCACAGGCGGCCCGGAATTACCGCTACCCGGCTGCACCCCGTTGTGGGGATGGCTGGACAGCCTGATGCCCTGCGCCTCGACCTCATTGCCGGTGATGGTGCCCCCGGCCGTGAAATCGCCGGGGGTGGTGACCTTGTTGTTCGCCGGGTTCAATGCGATGGACCCGTCCGCCTTGAGCCAGATCCGGCTGCCGGTGGAGGGATGGAACAGGCAGACCTCACCGGGCTGCAGGTCCTTCGGCCTGCCGCGCTGGTCGCCGGTGGCGATGACGACGCCGCGCGTGCGGTCGCCGCCGATGAAGGCGACGATCAGGTCAGACCCCGGAACCGGCCTGCTGGCCAGGCCATATTCCTGCATGATCGGCAGGTCGGCCTTTACCTCTCCTGCCGCCAATGCGGCCTGCACGGTAGGTGTGTTGGGGGTTTCGTTCGTGTTGGCGGTCTGGCGACCGATGCCCAGCGCCATCATCACGCGGCGTGCGGTGCGGAGCACGGTCATGACGTGGTGTCTTTCAGTGGGGGCAGGTCATCGGTCTGGATGGAACTGTCCGCGCTGTTCTGGGCGCTGTTCATGACCTGGAGGAATTTATCGGCCAGCACCGGGTTGAGCAGGGGTTCGGGCGCGAAGGCATCAGGTGGCATGAGCACCACATCGGCGTGCGTGCCGTCCTCGACCGTCTGGCGCAGGGTCAGTTCCCCGATCAGCAGGTCCGACACCGTGCCATTGCGCGCGGTGACAGGGGCGAGCGTATTGGGCAGCCAGAGCTGTCCTGCCGCATCGCGCCAGCTGTCGGCCGTCAGGGTGACGGGATAGGCCCGGCCATAGCGGCGGTTGACTTCCCACTGCGCGCGCTGCTGGCAGACCTTGTTGTTCTCGTCCCCGTTTTCGACCGGGATGAACATGTTGCGTGTACGGGGCACGCCGGGGTCGGTGGCCTCCACGCCAACGGTCAGAACGCCCATCTGGCTTTCCAGCGCATTGACGTTCGGATCCGTAAACAGCGATACGGTATTCTGGGTTATGGCGATAACCTTGGAATACCGGCCGCCAAGGCTGCGCACGGTCTGGATGCGTTCGACGTTCTGGCCCACGGCAAAACCGCTGGCCGCGCGTCTGCTGCCCACGGCAGACATGCAGATGTTCCCGTCCGGCCGGTCATAGAACAGTACGGCAGCAAGGCGGGACAGGCGCTCGATCACCTCATACGCGGTTTCCGTCAGGATGACGGAAAAGGCGAGGATGTCGGTATCGCCCGCACCATTGACGGATATCACGTCAATTTGTGCGAACTTGCAGACGGCCTGCGCGATTGCCAGCACGTTGGTACTGTTCATCTGGAACGTACTGAATTCGGCAGCACACTCTACCAGATCGACGGATTTCGATGCGATCTGCACCTCGATCATGTGGTCTTCCGGTCCAAGGTCATCCACCACGGTGATGACGTAGCCGGTGAACACGAGGTCGGTCCCGATATAGACCTGGCAAATATCGCCCGGATTGATGGTGTTGACGCCTGCGGCAGACGCGCGTGCGGCCGTCATGCCCAGCGCCGCAGTCCAGGGCATGATCTCGATACCCAGCCGCAGTACGGCAGATGTCCAGTTGGTGATCTGGCGTGACGTGCTGCCGGTCGTGACCACGATGGAGACCTGATCCGACGGGGCGTTATTCCACCCCAGAAAGTCGGATATGGCGGTCAGCGCACCACTCATGATGACAGGGCCTCGAACTCGGTTGGCATGAAAGCGGGGTGGACGGGATCGGCACGCCGGATCAGATCGGGTGCGCGGGATCCGTCGGCATAGAGCTGCTGCGCCAGCACCAGCGCGGGCAGGGCGGCGTTGCGGGTAACGGTGACCATGTCCGGCAGGCGTGCGCCCCGGTCGGCCAGATCCTGCAGCACCTGTGCCCGTAGTGACCGCAGCGCCTGGAAGCTGGCGTCATTGCCGTTGTCGGCCGCCGTGATGGCTTCGTCATCAAGCAGAGTGCCGATCTTGAGGCGCATGGCCTGCGCATCCTCGGCCGAGGATGGCTGCCAGTCGCCGCAGGCGCGGGACAGTGACAGCAGGGCGGCCTGTCGGCACAGCGTTGCAGTGGCGGCCTGCGCCGTTGCAATGGCCCCGCCGATCGGTGCGCTGGAAGCCAGCACCGTGGCGTTGCATGAGACCAGCGGGGTCAGGACCGCGATCTGCCCGGCCGGATCCGCAATGGCGGAGCGGACTGATTCGGGAATGGCAAGGATACCGGCGGCGAGCGCCGTGGCGTCCGCTGCATCCGCCAGTCCTGCCACATTGGCGCTGACGACCTGACCGTTCGTGGTCAGGGCTTCCAGCACGCTGCCCTCGGTTGCATCCGGGTCGATGGTTGCGCCATTGCCGCCTACATACCGACCGAGGTTGCCCGGCAGGACACCAAGGGCGGATGACCACGCGCCGGGGGAACGGATGGCCGTGACGGCGCCCGCGCCCCATAGACTGGCGACAGCGCGCCCGGCGCTGAGGACAGAGCGCCCGTAGGAATACGGGGTCAGCGTATTGGCGGTGTAGTCGGATGACGCCGATGCGCCGAACGCCACCGCCGCGACCCCAATGGCGGCGTCCAGCGCCAGGGTGATGACCGAGCCGAGGTAATTGACAACCTCGACCAGTTCCATCTCGATATCGACAATGCCCATCACCCCGTCGCGTTCGTACCAGTCGAAGCGGGTGAGGGCGGCCTGCAGTGCGCCCACGGTAGGGTGGATCAGCGTGCCCGGCCCCTGTGCCTCGGCCGCCATGACCAGCAGGTCACGCTGCACCAGGCATTCGGGGCCGATCAGGAAGCCACGGATGCGGTAGGAACGCGGGGCGCGTCCCAGATCCTCGGCCCAGACCTGATCGCGGTATGGGTAACGGTGGATCTGGAAATTGCGCCCGTTGCCCCCGCCGCTGCCGACCACCACAAAGGGGACGCCACGGAACGACCCTTGCAGGTATTCTTCTGCAAGGCGGGTGATCGTGCCGGACATGTCAGTTTCCTATGGGTGTAAGGGCAGGCGGCATGGCCTGCTGGACAGGCGTGCGGTTGACGACACGGGTGCCGGGTGGCGCGTTTTTTACTCGGGTCTTGGTGCCTGGCGGCGCATTCCGGTGATCAATTTCTATCTGGATCGGCTGCAATGCTTGTGCCGCTACCGGACCCGATGCGGTTCCTGACGGCACGGTCATGTCGGGACCGGAGAAGTACTGACCGGCAAGCTGGTTGGCCAGTTGCCCTCGGCGGATCATTTCGCCAAGCTGGTCCTGCGGGCGCTCCACGTAGCCCGAAACAACGGCGGCTGAGGCGGCCGGGCTACGCATCCGCCGCAGCAGATCGCCGCCCCGGTGTTCGGTCGTGTTCAGTTCGTAATCAAAAAACTTGAGCTGCTCGTCCAGATTGGATTGCCGGATATCGTGGCCGTACAGGCGTTTGAACAAAGCCTGTCGGTCGGCATGCCACTGGCCAATGCCGTATGCCTCACCGTTATCGCCCTCCCTGTGAGGATCCATCCCGCTTTCCTGGACAAGGTTGGCGACGATGCCAGCTGAATTGCCCCCGCTCCACCCACGTGAGCGGTAGAAGGCATAGGCGTTCTTGATGTCCTCCTGATTGGCGATCTTCTGCTGCTGCGCATAGGAGCGGCCGACAATACCGCCAGAGAGCCGCGATGCCGCATCATCCAGATAAGATGCTCCCGGAATGTAGCGGTCTGGCATCGAGCGCAGGTTGTTATCAGGATCCGTTGCACGAATGGTGCGGTAAGCTGCATATCCGACCGCGAGAGGTAATGCGGCGCGCGAAAGCATACCACCGCCAACTCTGCCTGATACGCCTCCCGCAGCCTGCGCTGTGCGAGAAGCGGCACCAGCTTCTATCGCGGATTTCCGCATGCGGCCGAATGCCGTTGCCACTCCGATAATGGCGGTTGCCAGGCTGAGCATGCCTGTCAGAACTGGAGCGGCATATATTGCCCCGATGGCAATCAAGGCATCACGGCCAGCCGATTTCCACCCACCAAGACGTTTCACCACGTCAGTAATGGCTTGATAAACGCCGAACACATCACCCTTAATCTGGTTCCAGCCGCCTGCACGCAGCCACGTTATAAACTGGCGTACGTAACCTGTTATATCTTGGGCAATCCATGTGCGGTTGGCCGCGATCCACTCTGCCATGCCTTCGATAACGGGACGGATGGCGGGCTCTAGTGACTCGGCCAGACTATTGCCGGACCCTCTGACGGCCAGTTCCAGTTTCTGCTGCGCCTTACGAAGCCGGTCTGCAGCATCCACACCTTTCTGATTGAACAGGCCGTATCGTTCAGCCAGCTTGAGGTTATTTTCGAATTCACGCCTGGTCTGCTGGAATATCGGCATGAGACCCTGCGCAGCGCCACCGAACAGGGTTGTAGCAGCAACAGCCTGCGCAGCAGGATTGCGGATCTGACGTAGGCTTGCCGCAACACGCAGAAAAAGCTTGTCAGGACTGAGTTTCTGTAAATCTTCTGCCTGAAGGCCGATGGCCTTGAATTGGGCAACGGCTGCAGGGTCCTGATTATTTAGAGCGGCCCAGCTTGTCTGGGACAGCTGCTGCAATGCTCCGGTCATGGCCTCGGCTGATCCGCCAGACAGTTTTGCCGCGTTCTGCATGGCCTGCAGTTTCTGCGGGGCCATGCCCATGGTGCGTGATGTGGTGCGCAGGTCCGTGCCAACCTGCGCCCACGCGCTGGCGAGGCGGTACACACCCGCCACGCTGGCGGCACCGGTCAGCGTGCCCAGCACGGGGATGATTTGGCCCAGCGACTGGAACGCGCCAAGGGCAGACCGACCGACGCCGACGATGCCATTGTTCAGCCGGGACAGCCCCGACAGGCTGGCAAAGCGGCCAAAGGCCGCCTGCACGCGGCGGACGGGGGCCTGCATGCGCGCGATGCGGGTGTTGATCCGCTCGATCGTCTGGCTGGCGCGGTCAGCCGCGCTGATGATAACCTTAACGCCTGCGTTTGGCACGTTCTGCCTCCCGTTTCTGTTCCGCCGCGATCTGGTTGGCGGTCTCGATCGCGTCGATCATGTCGGTGCCGGTCAGCGTTTCCACGTCATGGCGCGACCAGCCGGTGAAGAACCGGCACAGATCCGCGCCTAGCCGTTGCCAGTTGCCGGGCCAGACATAAAAAAACCGGTCAGATAGTCCGCGGCTTTCGCAAACTGGCTGATCGGCATCTTGAGGACGGCGGCCTTGGGCCATTCGCTGACCGCCTCGACCAAGGCGATTTCCGCCTGCAGGAAGGCTTCCGGCGTGCCCCTGGCTTCCGCCGCCTTCATGATCCGGCGTTCGCGCACCGTCGGTTCACGCAGCGTCATGTCGCTGAATGTGCGGCCAGTGGCCTCGATCGGGTCGGGGAAAATTAAAGAGAAGGACGGGGAGGTGTCCGGTTCTTCATCGGGCTTGCGCCGCGCGTCCTCCTCGAACCCCGTGACGAACACGACAGCACGGTCGAGGATCGTGGTGGCCAGTTCGATGATGGCCCGTTCCGGCACGCCGGAAATCCGGGCTATCAGACCGATCTGGGAATTGTAGACCGATTCAGGTGTCATCTGCCGGCCCATGACCTGCGCCGCGCACAGGATCTGGTACACGTTGGGTTCATGCAGGCGCAGTTCTTCGAACGTGCCGGCCTTTTTCACCTCAAGCGGCGGGTTCAGGTCGATGACGAGGGTGTTGCCCCCATCATCTTCCTGTTCCACTTCACCGCCTGCGGGGATTACGATGGCAAGGACTTCCTCATCACTGGGCTGATTGTGGTGACGGCTCACGAGACGATATCCTCTGTCACGGTGTCACTTTCGACATGCAGTTCGAACGTGCCTTCCTGCGTGTTGACGGTGATGTTTTCGGTCTGCCAGCCGGTGTTGCAGGTGATGACCTTGCCATTGGCGCAGACCAGCACGATGGTCAGGTCGGACGCACCCTGCAGGCTGCTGACCGGGTAGTCGCGACGGTCACGGCAGGTGGCGCTGATGAATCCCTGACCGGGCATCTGGGTGAAGCCCTCGACGGCGGATTGGCCCTTGGCGGTTTCATTGACCGGGCCAGATGCCTGCCACTGGCCTTCGCCCACGACATTGAACGGGATGCCGTTGATGGTGAGGGTCGCGGTGCCGCCAAGCGGCCCGCGATAGACGGTTCCGGACATGGCGGCTCCTTACGATTTCACGAACTGGCAGTTGCCAGCGATGACCCACAGCTGGTTGGCAAAGTCATAGGGCATGAGCAGGAACACCTGCCCACCACCCTGATTCTGTGCCTGCAGGCTGGTGGCGAAGGTGGCGGCGTTCTGTGCCCACAGCTGCGTGCACTGCCAGTTGTAACGAGCGGCGCAGGCCTTGCCGATCAGCTGCGCCGTGGTGGCCTTCGCCCCCGCCGGGATCTTCGTCCCATCGGCCACGAGGATGAAGCCACCGAACATGGAGGCCAGATAGATCCGCATGTCCTGCAGGCAGATCATGGCGGTCATCAGCGTCTCGATGTCGAGATAGCTGTCATCAGGCACGCCTTCGGCGTTTTCCTGATAGGTCGTGACCAGGCGCTCGACATTGACCGTGCCGCTGTCATCCACCGTGAAGGTGCTGATGCCGTCGTGCAGCAGGCTGTTGCGCTGGGCCAGCGTGAAGCGGCCGGCATCCGTGGGCGGCATGACCGTCAGGGCAACACCGGTCACGGGGATGGCCGGGTTGGTTCGGATGCTGGCTGCGACCAGTGCGCCAACCTGTGCCGCCCAGACCATGGGACTGGACGGGCTATCGGACACGGGCATGACCGTGGTGTGCGGGTCGTTCTGGCTCAGGCCGAACGTGGTGGCTTCCCCGTACGTGCCCCGGAAGGCGGTGATGCCGTGACCATACAGCTGGTTCATCGGTGCCCAGCGGCCATCGGTATTGTTGAACAGCGTCTTGAACGCGGTCAGGCTGGCCGTATCGGTATAGGGGTGGATGAACAGGTCATAGACACGGTCACCCAGCGTCGCGAGGGCCGTGGCCAGGGTGGTCGGGTTCTGCGTGCCGCCCGACATCTGGGTCAGTGTGACCGACACACCCGTGGGCAGGGACTGTCCGCCAGCTGTGCCCAGCAGGTCCACGCCCAGCACGATGTCATTGCCGCACAGCCCCTTGTTCAGCGCCGTGACATTGATCTGCCCTGCCGTGGTGGCGTCCACCGCCAGCGAAACCGGTAGACCGGTCACGGCGGCGGCGGCCGTGATGACGTTCTCGGCAATGGTGGCTGCCGTGTCGCCTGCCGTCACCAGCGTGGGGATCAGCTGATCGCCCACATACAGGCACAGCGTGCCGGATGCAGACGCCGGGCCTGCGATGGAGAACGTGCCCTTGGCGGCAGCGGACGCGGCATCATCGGCCAGTGGCAGCACCCAGACCTCGCCCAGCGGGTCGAGGGCGAAATACTTCGCGACCATGATCGCGGCCTGCGAGCCCGCGCCATACAGCCCCTGCGCATCGCTGATCCCGGCGGACAGGCGCGCGGTCCCCGCAAGGGCCGCGCCGGTCGTGGTCTGCGCGATGATCAGGACACGGCGACCATAGGACGCGGTATTTGCCCTGGAATTGTCCAGAGCAAAATAAAAGCCGGGCACCCGGTTGTTGGTCGGGTAACCCGGCACCGTGATGGAGCCGCTCATGCGTGGGCCTCGGCAGGTTCAGGAATGGCCGCCGCGCCACCGGACAGGTGCGTGGGCGAAGGAGAGGGCGAAACAGGCGCGGCCGATGCATCGGGCGGCGTGGCCTTCACCACGTCACCGTTATGCAGACACAGCAGCCAGAAGCCCGTTTCGGGCACGGTTTCACCCTGCGCTTTCAGCAAGCGCATCGTGCCGGGCCACCGCACTGCGCGGCCCGGGGCGGGTTTTACAAACATGATGGAGGGCCTCGGTTTTAGGAGGTGGGGACCTGCATACCAGCGAAATCGGCGTTGCCGTTCGCGGTCATGGTGCCGGTGATTTCGGTGAGCGGGGTGCCCGCCGGAGGATAGGTCTCGATGTATTCGAGGCCGAAATGCATGCTGACTTCGCCGGTATGCTCGGCAGTCTTGCTGTTGATTTCGACTTCCGTCTCAATTTCCGTGACCTGCGTAAGCATGGCCTGCAGTCCGGCATCGAGCATGATCGCCAGTTCGATCTGTTCTGCGAAGGCCTCGACTTCCGCCTCGGCATTTTCGGGTGACGTGTGGCAGAGCCGGGCATGCACGTACAGATGCGAGACGCGGGTGAACTGCGGCTGGGCACGCCCGGCGCTGATCCCGTTATCTCGCGGACAGGATATGATGATGGCGGGCAGCATGTCCGCCGTCATGGGCAGGCTGCGGTCGATAAAGACGTTTTTTACGCCGCTGATGCCCGCCAGCGCTGTTGCGGCGGCCTGTTTCAGTTCCACGCGGTAGAGGGTCATGGGCTGCTGTTCACCAGGTTCAGGTCGAGCCGTGCGCCGCCGTGGCTGTCCGGCTGGACCTCACGGATGGCGTATGTCAGGCCGTTGATGACAAAGGTGTCACCCTGGACGGGCGGCACGGGAAAATCCGACAGCCGGACCCCAAGACGGGGCAGGCTGGTCGTTATGTCCGTGGGCGCCATGCCCGGGATGGTGCCCATGGGGTCCAGCGCCTCGTAACCATCATCGAATATGGCGGTGATGGTTACGGGATCGGCCAGAGACTGGGATTTCCATGCATAGGGCGCGCCAAACGTATCGAGACACGGGCCCAGGACAAGCTGGCCGAAGTCTAGGCTCACGCGGCCGGCTTCTCTTCCTTTAGTGGCGGCGCGGGCGGCATTGAGGCGGCAACCTCGTCCGGATCAACTGGCCGCACTCCGTCCGTTGCAACCGGTGCAATGGTGCGGATCCGATCGGCATCGGGGGAACCGGCAGCAACTGCGATGCCTCGCGCGATGAACATCGCGGCCTCATAGGATGAAACCGTGATTTTCGTTCCTACCGGCTGGGGACGACGCCCGGGCTGGGTATAGACAGGACGGCGCAGGATGACCTGCGCCACATCTTTTTCAGACATATCTTATCCCTCAGATGCCAGGTGCCGGAACATCGGCCCCGGCAGCCATCACGGTTGCGCACAGGGATGCATTCGGCCGCGACGGGATGACGAGCGGCGCGGACTGCATGAGCAGGTTGACCTGCGCCGGGTTTTTCTCGACCCACATTTTTGGGGCGTAGGGCATGGGCATGTAAGAGAATTCAGGATCGACAATCAGGCCGAATACCTGCGTACCCTGCAACTGGGGCGTGGTCATGATGACCGTCCCGTCGGGGATCATCGGTTCCTCAATTCCCGTATCAGGATCAACAAACCAGTCGTTGAACAACCAGCAGTTATACTGACCCCAATGCCCCTTGAACACGGCACCGGTCTCGATCTGGCTGCCAAGGTTCAGGTCAGCGCCACCTGCGCGGGGGTCCCACAGCACCGAATTAAGGACACCGACATCCGCCTTGAACGCATTCCACGGGCTGGTCGTGAAAATCAGGTCGCGCGGCGTTGCCCCGCTTTTCTTGAGCATCATCGCGGCCCAGGCATCGATCGATGCCGACGGCGAGACGCCCGTCTGGCCCCACTGGGCTGCGCCGGACAATGCAAAGGTCAGCGACGGATCACGCCCGAAATCGATCTCGACCGCCGGATAGCCTTCGCCCTTGACGACATAGGACGAGTTGACCATGGCCTGGCAAGCCATCCATTCCATCCGGCGCTTGATCATGTCGAGCTGGTCGGAAATCTCATAGGCGAGATTGAACTCCAGCCGCTCGGCCGGGGACATGCCGCCCATGAGGCGCTCGCCGTACTGGCGACGCACCGGTTTAAGCAAATCAGGGTTACGCAGATCCTTGATATAAGGCGGCGTGAACATGTTGGTGGTGAACCGGCGGGATTCCACCGGCTTGGCCTCGGACGTGGGAGCCGTGAACGGCGCGAGACGCCGGACACCGATATCCACGTCAAGCGCTACCTTTTCGGTTTCGCTGACCTCGATATCAGGAAAGAAACGGTCAAGCATGAAGGTATCGGCCAGCATCAGGTTATCGACCGTGCCGATCAGCTGTGCCGTGTCATATGCCGACAGCATGGCGGCAAGCGATGCCTGCGCCCCCGCTTCGGCGGAAGTAGTTCCGGACATGAAGTTTATCCCGATTTTACGAAGTGGGAGGAGCGCCGGAGACCGACGTCTTGAGGTAGATACCGAACGGGCGTATGGCCTCGGTCAGCGTGGCGACCGTCCAGCTGGCGTCATAGGTCATGTAGTTCGTGTTGAATTCCCCCATGACATAGGCATCGCCCGTGGCTGTTGCGCCAGCGGCGGTGGTGACATCATCGATCAGGATGGCGCAGGGGGTTTGGGACCCGTCCGTCGCGGTGGCGACAGACAGGATGTACTCGCCCGTTGCCGTTACCTTGCCCAGCACCGCACCCCGGATCAGGGTCTGGCTGGCGCCGATCGTGATCGGCTGGGTGACGATCTTGAGATTGCCGGAAACAAGCTGGTCGGGGACGAACGTCACCGACTGCATGCCCGGCATGAAACCGTAGGACATGGAATGGCTTCCTGTGTTCAGCGCTTGCGGGTCTTGCGCGCGTTGGCGATGGCGGCGAGGCGTGCGCCGGGCTGCTGTGCGGCATCATTGCCGCCGGCGGGCAGCGGCGGCGCGCCGGGTTCGCGCCCCATGCGTTCGCGCAGGCCCTCACGCGCAGGTGGCTGGCTGGCGGTTTTGGTGGCAGGCGGGGCTACTGCGCCCATGGTGGAGAGCAGGCGGACGGCAGCACTGCGGGGCAGGCTGGTACCGAAAGCGATTTCCGCAGCGGCGGCAGGATTGCTGGCCGCGAATGTGCTGCTGAAAATGGCGGCGCAACGGCCGCGCTCGCGGGCGCGGGCGGATGCTTTTTCGCCGTCGCTTTCATCTTCGGCGTCGGTGGTGTCGTCGCCGTCGGTATCCGGGTCACCGCCGTCGTCGGCCTTCTTGCCCTTTTTCTTGCCGTTTTCGTCGGTATCATCACCACCGCCGCCGTTATCGGGCGTGGTGTTCTTGTCATCGTCCTCGGCAGCGCTGCCATTGAGGAATGCGAAACGGCTTACGCCTGCGCGTAGCGTGTTGCTCATGCTCGTATTGTCCCTGTCAGGAATGGTGTGGGTCATCAGCCCAGCGAGGCGATCACGTCCATCATGGCGTTGTCTGCCGACATGACGGCGTCAGCCAGACCGGCGGCAACGCCGTGCTGACCGAGGAAGGTGGCGGCCTGTGTCTCGCGCACCGCGTCGGGCGACAGGCCGCGATTGCGCGCCACGGTGGCGACGAACAGTTCGCCCATTTCATCAATGTCCGCCTGGAAGCGGCTGGCAGCGCCATCCGTCATGGGCGTGGTGGGGTAACTGTCCGTCTTCTGGTCACCGAACTGGAAAGTGGTGACCTTGATGCCCGCCTGGTCGAGCATGCCGGTGATATCGACATGCATGCCGACCACGCCGATCGAGCCAACGCCGCCCGTGCGGGGGAGGATGATGCGATCGGCGGCCGAGGCTATGGCGTAGGCGGCGGAATAGGCGGCTTCATCCACGATGGCCACGATCGGCTTGGTGCCGCGCGCGGCGTAAATGCGGTCCGCCGTATCGAAGCATCCCGCCACCGTGCCGCCGGGACTGTCGATATGAAGGGCGATTGCCTTCACGTCTTCATTGCCCATGGCCTCGCGCATGGCGGCATCGATATCGCCATACAGCGTGACCCAGTCCCACCAGGGCGAACCGCCACAGCCGGGCATCAGCACGCCGGAAACGCGGATGATTCCTACGCCCGCCACGATATCCGACAGCTGGGAGACGGGGCGGCTGTCGGTATCGTCCTGCCAGAACCCGGCGTTCAGGGTGCGGCCAAACAGGCCGACGTCGTCTGCGCCCTGCGCCAGCAGTTGACGTATGACGGCCACACGCTCGCCCGACAGGGCCAGTGGCCGGCCCAGCAGGTTCTGGGTGAGTGTGAGGTGCCTCATTCGGCCTCCGGCTTGCGTTCGGTGTTTTCCGTGGTTTCCGTGCCGGTCCATTCTGGCAGCGGGATGCCCAGTTCCCTGAATGTCTCGATCTCAAGGGCGCGCTGGTGGACGTTTTCCTCCCAGTCTGCGCCTTCGTTTTCGGCACATTCCTTTTCCAGCGTCGACAGGCCGCCATCCATGGCGAGAATGGAGCCCTGTTTTTCCGACACGGGATCGATCCAGCCTCGACCCGGCCCCATCCACTGGCAGCGGGCGTAGGCGGCGCGGGCATCGATATACTCGGGCGCGCCACGGGGGAGCGGCAGGTCATCGACTTCCATGGCTTCCTCCATCCACGCGATGCGGATGGGAGCGGCCCAGCCGATGGAAAATTCTTCCCGCCGACGCTTGAGCGTTTTCCATGCCTCCAGCAGGGCGCCACGGGCAGAACTGTAATTGACTTTTGACCAGTCATTGCTGACCTGCATGGGGGCAAGCCCCATGCCGCTGGCGACGTTGTTCAGCACGGCGGCCTGAAAGTCTGCATAGTTGCTGTTAGGCCGCGCTGCCGTGACTGCGTTGATCTTCTCGCCCGGGTAGAGCATCGGGATCCGTGCGCCCTGGAGCGACAGGTCCCGACCCGCATTCCAGGCCAGCTGCCCGGCCCAGCGGCCGCCATCGAAGCCGCCGCCTGTTGGAGAATCCAGCGCTTCCGCCGTCATCTGGTGGTCGTATGGACTTTCGATGTAGGCGGCGAAAATCGCATTGACGATGGCGCTGTCCAGTTCGGTGCTGTCGTATTTGGTCAGCATCTTGAGACGCTGCACAACGGGGGCGAGCATGCCCGCACCACCACGGTGCTGGTCGGCACGGTGGTGTTCGAACATGTGGACTACCTGCGGGCGACCCCATGAACTTTCGCGCTCGATGCGTTCCCATTCCACTGATTTCGCCGCGTTGTACCAGTCGCCCTGGTGGGCGCGGCGGATGTGGTAGGCGATCGGGGCTTCGGCATAGTCCAGTTCCACACCGCCGCGCATGCGGCTCATGTCCATGAACATCTGCGGGTTGGACAGGCGGTCGGGGTCGATGACCTGCACGGTGGTGGCGTACTGGGCACGGCCACGCGCTACGCGCTCGGGCATCCACGGCAGGGTGGTCAGTGCGTCGCCATCCACCAGCAGGTGCCGGAAAGACAGGTTGGCCTGCTGTCCGAATGTCAGCATGCGCTGGCTGTCGTTATAGCGCCCGGGATCATTGGCCCAGGTACGCCAGCGCGCATCGACCGCGCGCCCGAACTCCCGCGCCCATTTGGCGTCGAAGGCTGGATTGCCGGTCATGTGCGCCAGTGCGCGGTAGTCGGGTTTCGAGATGGGGTGGAAATTGACCCCGATGGCATTGTCCAGCGTGCGGGTGACGGCACCTGCCGCCCATCCGTCATTGCGGACCAGGTCGCGCACGCGGCTGACGATCCGGTCACGCCACGGGTTCAGTTCCGTATCGGCCGACCACAGTGGGGGCACCCATTGCCGGGTGTGCGGCCCCCACATGTCTGCCGCGTCATACGGCACGCCATAGGGGGCATTGAGTGCGGCAGGTTTGTTCGGGCCGCCAGGCGGCGTCTTCTGCCCCGGTAATATGCGCGGCGCCGCCGGTGCCGCAGGGCGTGCGGTCTGGCGCGGAGCAGCGGGGACAGACGGCGCGCGCTGACCGGACAGGGCGGCGAATGCGTCTGTCAGTCTGGTCATCAGAATATCGGCCTTAATGCGCGGCGCCGGACGCCGGGGACGCCCAGCTGCTGCTGGATCTGCATGATGAACTGGGTCAGGTTGGGCAGGCTGGCCTGCGTGTAGGACACCGAGCGCGAGCCATCGCCCTGCGCGTAACTGACCGAGACCACCTTGCCGCCGGTCTGGAGCTGGACCAGGGCGGCCTGTGCGGATGCAAGAGCCGCCTGCAGCTGCACGGTGGTCATCCCCGCCAGCGTGGAGGTGTTCGGGTTATACTGGATGGGGGGAACGCCCCATGGGTTGAAGCGGTTCATCATGGCGTGGCTTCCTGCAGGCGGAAGGCAGGGTCAGGACATTTCCCGTTTGACTTCCGCATTGATGGCGTTCGTCACGGTGCGCTCCATGCGGGCAGATACCGTGTTTTCGACGATTTCGTTGACGGGCAGGCGTACGCGATAGGTCGGACGCGTCGGCACAAACCACAGGATCGGCACGACCTTGCCGGGGCCGACGAGCTTAAATATGCCCGTCGGGCGCCCGTTTCCGCCGCGCCCTTTCGCATGACCTACGAAATATTCCGACCTCTGACCGCGCGCGTTTTTATTCTGACGCTGGAGCCGCCGGGCCGTGCGGTCGCTCATATTTTTCTGGCTTTGCTGCATGACGCCCAGGCGCGACAGTATCCGTACGATTTCTGACCGCTGGATATTTCCAGACGCATCAAGCGGAGCGCCTGGACCCGGAACCCAGAACTGACCGCCTGATATGTCGGACAGCAATTTTTCTGACCGCTTCATGTCTCGCGGGCCGCCCCATATCTGGGGACCAAGATAACGGATGGCGGGCGTTCCCCTGGCCGCGAAATCGATCGTGCCGACCCACGCAGAAAGATCAGACGGCGTTGCTTTCTTGACGGTAAAGCCCCCAAGAGTGAACCGGCCGGGACTGTCAAACACCTCTTTCATGCGATCGACAATCTGCCAGCGCGCGCCGTTGGCCAGCTTGTTCATGGCGTTGGCCGTGGCAGAGCGGATGCCTGTTTCCGACAGTTTTGCCAATTTTTTCTGCACGTCCGCCGCATCGACCGATATGCCCAGCTTGAGGAAGTCAGGGGCCATATCGGTCTCCGGTTCAGAAGGTGCCGGACCCGAACTGTCGGGCCAGGCGCTGCATGCGTTCAGCCATGGTCTCGGCCGGTTGCGGTGACGGCGCGGCAGCCGGTGCGATGGCCTGCGTGACAGTCTTGAGGCTTTCGGCAAGCTGCTGGACGGGACCGGGCACATCCACGACCAGGACGTTGCTGTCGTGAGGCATTGCCCATGATGGTGGCGCGGTCCAGTCGATGCGGCGCAATCCATGCAGGTTGGCCATCACGTTGGTCATGACCATAAGATCAAGCGCTTCATTTCGCGCCCCCGATGTCGCTTTTTCCCATCTGCCATTCGCCATCCGCTGTTCGGCCACGAGTTGGTCGAAAAATGGATGTGGCGAAGCGGCGCTTTTCAGCGCAGCGGGGAAATGAACGTATAATGGCCCGGCTTCGCCACGCTGGAGCTGAAGCGCCACGACATCCTTGGCAGTGTTCGGGTTGAAAATGCCCAGCGGCACGTCGCCCCGATTGGCCGCAAACCTGTCCTTGCGCTGGGTCTCCGGATAATTGACGACCAGCGAGGCGGAATTGATACCGCTCGCTCCCTTGAGTGGAAGGATAGTCCAGGCATCGCGTCCGTCCTTTTTGCCAAGGAACAGCGCATCCTTACGCTTTCGGGCACGGCGCCATGCTTCATACGCCTGGAGCGTGACACCTTCCTGGCCGCCGCTGTCGTAACCGATAGCAAGGATCTTCATCCCTTTATGCGGGGCATCCACAAGCGGATATACATGTGTGCGCAGGCGGTGAAGCAACGCATCCCAATCTGCAGGACTGGTCGCCGGATCCGCTGACATCCTGAAATAATCGATGACCCAGCTTTCGCCGCCGATGCCCCACCCGCGAACCATTGCCTCGAAATGACGGCCCTGAATATCAACTGCTGCGGTAAGGAACCGGACACCCTCGGGAACGGTTCCCAGTATCATGCCGGGTTCGGCACGTTCAGCTACAACGCAGGCATCTATGCTGCCAACCGATTTAGGCGGCTGGAACGGAAGCCCCCAGCGCTTGACTGTAACATCCTTGAGCTTCTGGAGCGCGTCTTCCTCACCATTCTCCAGCGCACGACGCGCTTTCTCCATTTCATAGGCGAGCGATCCGATACCGCCGATCACGAAAGGCGACATGGCACCTGTGATCCAGAAACCTGCGATCTCTTTTGCCGCCAGTTCGCCAGATATGTCGCCCGCCTCGCTGATGGTCTGACCAGTGCCAACCCATACGCCATCACGGTTCATGGCGCGTCGCCATTTATCTTCGATCAGGGATCCGCAGCATGGACAGACAAGGCGTGCAGCTTCCTTGATTTCATCAAGGGGGGCATCCGCAGGCCAGTCCAGCGTCATGACCCGCTCCCCCATCGGGTTGGGGGCGGAGTAGGCATTGCAGTTCGGGCACGGCCAGTACCAGATATGACGGTCACTGTCCCGGTAGAGAGACATAACTCCGGCAGTCCATTTATCCGGGTTGGCACCGGCAGCCATGTCCGGATGACTTTCGGCCAGCACCATGGATTCATACATGAACGACTGGCGGCGCACGCTGGCAAGCTCATAAGTATTGCCGTCGCAGGCATCCAGTTCGGTAATAATGATGCGCGGTGCGGATTTCTGAATGAGGTTTCTGTAGCTGGCGGCCAGAAACTGCACCCACATGCTGGAGAATTTCTTGAAATGCATGGAGTTGTCGCGCGGCAACTTCCCCTGCTTGTCTTTCAGGCGCTTATGGCTGTCGATCAGCGGATTGATTTCCGCCTTCACGTATTCCTCGATCATTGCGTCTGTCGCACTGTAAACCAGCATGTCCGCCGGATCCGCGTCGATGGACTGGCACATCCAGTTCTGGCCAATCGCGGTCTTGCTGCTTCGGGCAGGCCCAACCACCGCGACGGTCAGATGGTCACGACTGGTCAGCATACGCATCGGCCCTACCAGATAAGGCGCTTCATCGTGGTTCCATCGGCCGACATAACCGCCGCCGCGGTTATCCAGATAGCGATGTAGCGCAGCATAATCGGCCACATCTATCTGCTCTGGAGGCAGGAAGGCACGGATCGCGCTGGAGATGATCGTGCGCGGATCTACAAACCGGACCTTATCCAAGAAGGTCGGACTGGGGTCCGTCATCTTCTGCTTCGCCTATCTTCATATCATCCAGCACTTTCTGGACTGCCGCTCGCTGCATGTCAGCCAGCTTGCTTTCCGCCTGCCGGATCATGGCATCAGGCCACGATTGCTCGCGACCCAACTGACGGATGAAAACATTGATGTCCCGGCCGAGACGCCCGAACACGGATGTGAACAGGTCCTGCACGCCCTCGGCATTAACCAGCTTCCCGGCCCGTTCCGCCTGTTTCATCTGCAGGTCCTGCAGACGCGCCAGATCAAGCTGTTCCTTGATCGGTATCCGCTGGGAGACCGGCTGCGCTACAGGTTCGGGCCACAACGTGAGTTGGAGCTTCATCAACTCCGCATCGCGGTCCGCCTCCTTGGCGGCCTCTTCCTCCCTTCGTGCAGTCAGGAATGCCAGGACTTCATCGAGATGGAACGTCCAGCTGACACCGTTGCGGCCACGCTCGACCACGGGAAAATCAGTCCAGCGGTCCAGCCAGTTGGTCAGGGTAGGCAGCGATATCCGCAGCCGGTTGGCCAGTTCGCGTTTGTTGACGGTCGGACGAATGATGGTGGCCTGACCATCCAGCGCTGCCTCACTGTCTGACAACAACACCAATGGAAACACCAAGCCTTTGTAAAATTTATAAAAGTCAGAGAGTAACCGGGCGCGAACAACTCGCGGAGCCCGACCCTCCCAGGAAGGACCCAAGAGATTTCCCGCCATGGCCGGGGGAGGGGAGGAAGGCCCGCGCGGGGGATCGGATCGGATTACATGATCGCCTCCATCACCGCCATTGCATGGGGAGTGCCATAACGAAAAACGGCGTGAACCCCGAAGGATGCACGCCGCCTCAATATAACAATCGCTATGCGGCAAAATGGAAAGTTTGGAAAGCAGAAAATGCGTCTGGGGCAATTTTTCTGGCAATTTCAGCTACAGCCAACTGATGCCATGATTTGGCAGACGTGTGGCTCGTGCCGACACGATTGGCGATTTCCCGCCAACTAAAGCGATATCGATGCGAGATCGGATGCACGATTAGACGCAGGCAGACCACCTTGCGCCAGTTCATCCGGTCAGCACCAATCAGGCCGATCCATGACAGTGATTCGTCCATGCGCGTGATCGCAGCCGAACTGGGTCGAGGCGGTCGCATGTCATCATCCGGACAGGCATTGATCCAGTCGAGATCCGCTTCCTCCAGCATTTCCGGCCATGCTACCCGTACGCCGCCGGGTTTCAGGCCATGGGCGGGCAATGCCGCCAGCGTGCAACCGGCCTCAAACAGGCGTTCTCCGACCACGTCCGCAATGGCCAGACCTTCGGGAATGGTGAGGGTGCGCTTCATGCCGCCACCCGTGCGCGGGCGATGAAGTCTTCCCGACGCGGCTGCGGCGCATCGCTGCCGTTTGCAGAATCCAGCACCCACCGTCGATGGGCTTCCTGATAGGCCGCGTCTGCCGCGAACTCGGCTTCCGTGGTGCAGACCAGGGCAGGGATGTCGCGTTCGGCAATGGCCCTGGCAATCGCCTTGTTGAAATAGCCCATGTGCGCAATCGGGGTCTTCTTTTCTGCCTCCCGGTCAGCCAGCGTGCCGACTACATGCATCACCAGCCGTTCAGTCTCAGCTGCACTCAGGCCCTCGGCCAGCGCATCGGCTACCCACTGGCGAACCTGTCCCCAGTTGCCGCGGTCACGGGCCAGATCGAAACCAGCGCGTTCCCATGCCTTGCGCCCCAAAACCTTGAACACCGCATCTACATCCTGTGCCGCAGGCTTAGCTTTAAGGTTATTATTAACCTCTAAGCTAAGCTTAGGGTCGTGGGTTTCGCGTTGGGTTTCGTCGGCCATGTCTTTTCCTCCTGCAATGCCCATGATGGCGGTGCGCTGGCGCGGATCGTCCTGTGGTTTCGGATTGGATTTTGTTGGCGGCCTTCCGCCCTTTTTGCCGTTCTCCCGCGCGGCCAGCGCCTTGCGTGACGGCATGAGCGCGCCCGGCAGCCCGATGGTGCCGACCGTGCGGTCGTGGGTTATCAGTTGGGTTTCGGTGTAGGTTTCCAGATGGGTTACCAGTTCGGTTACATCCATGCGCAACCCGACGGCGGCGATTTCCTCCAGCGTGGGCGCGCCACCATTACCCGGCACCATCACGCCATCGGTTCCGTATTCGATGATGTAGGAAATGAGCTGCACCCAGATCCCGATGGCAGCATGGCCCAGCGCGCGCAGGCGGATGTTGTGCGTCGCCATCTGGAGCATTTTCTGTTCGGTTGTTACGCGGGCCATGTCAGTACGCTTTCAGACGGTAGCCATTCCGGAAAGGCTCCAGAATGTCGAGCCGCACCAGCTGCTCGATTGCGGTGGCGACTTCGGCGGCATCAGCCGCCACAAGCCGGGTAAACTGTTCCAGGTCAGGTGCCGTGCGCACGGGCGCGCGCATTTCCGGCATGAGATCAGCCGCGTCAGTCAGCTCCAGCCACATGGCGCGGGCCGACAGGCCAAGCAGACGCCAGCGGCGGTCTGTCATCAGCACGCGGGCATGTTTTCCGGGGCGTTGACGCGGCGATTTCATGGTGGGTTATCCTTCCCAGCGGTCGATAAGGATCAGGATGGACAGGAATGCCCACGCGGCCATCAGGCCAAACATGATCAGGAGGGACACGACCGCACCACCATGCGGTCCGGTCAGATAGCATCCCGCCAGGGCACAGAGCGCGCCAAGCAGGGCAGAGCGCAGTAATTCAGGGATCGATACGCGGAAACGTTTACGCATGATCAGAACTCCGGCGCCGTATTGGTCCATGCCGGACCGTTTTCACTTTCATCCACATCGCGGAACCACGTGGTCATGTCCTGGAACTGGAGCGCGCAGCCGCCGGTCGCGCCATGCCGGTTCTTGGCGATGTAGACGGTCGCCTTTCCCTTGCTGTCACGTGTGCGCTGGATCAGGCTGGCGCAGCGGGCGCTGTAGGCTTCATCCGTTTCGCGGTCATTGCGGGGAATGTTGCCGTCGCCCAGCTGCTTGTTTAGGTAATAATGATCGCGGTGCAGGAACAGCACGGTGGCCGCATCCTGCTCCAGAGATCCACTGTCGCGCAGATCGGTCAGTTCCGGCCGCTTGTCCTCGCGCTTGGCGCTTTCGCGTGACAGCTGCGCCAGCGCCAGCACGGGGATTTCCAGTTCACCTGCAAGGTTTTTCAGGTCCTTGCTAATTTCCGTCATCCTGTGCGTCAGATTGAATGACCGCGAATCAGTCGAGGCGCTGAGCAGGCCAACATAATCGACCACGATCAGGTCCAGCCCCTGTTTCGACCGCTTCATGGCGCGGGCCTGCGTGCGCAGTTCCGCCACCGTGATGCCGGAGCGATGATCGATGCGCAGCGGCAGGCTGGCGGCGGCGTGCTCGCCTTCCTCCAGTTCCCGCCACTGGTAATCAGCCAGCGGTTCACGCTGGGAGGTATCGACATGCGGCGGAATGTCGTAACGCCGACCGGTAAAGACCGATAGCGTGGACAGACCGGCCCATGCCGCGCCGGCACGCGCCCCCAGCTGCGCGGCGCGCATTTCACCCGACCAGAACAGCACGGAATTACCCGCCGCCGCCGATCGCACGGCAATGCCAAGTCCCAGCGCGGTCTTGCCCATGGCCGGACGCGCGCCCAACAGGGTCAGATCACCGGCATGCAGGCCGCCGGTCATGCGATCGAGCGCCTTGTAACCCCACGTGATGCCCGCCAGCCCGTCACCACGCTCGGCAGCGGCGCGGGCGTTTTCGATGGCCTGCCCAATGGCGTCACCGATCTGCACGGTAGGCTGGATTTCGACACTGCCGGACGCGATGCGGGTGATGCGGCTTTCCAGCAGTTCCATGATGGCGCTGTCGGGCCGTTCGCCCGGCATGCAGCACAGGTCCGCGGTCTCGGAACACACGTCAAACAGATTACGCCGGAACCATGCGCTACGGATCGCCCAGGCATAATCCGCCGCGTTGGTGATGCCGACCATGCTGCCCAGCAGCGTGGCGAACACCTTGCCTGCCGTCATGTCAGTCGGCAGCAGCGGATCGTTTTCAAACTTTGGCCGCAGCGTGACCGGGTCGGCCACGTTGCCCGCCCAGATCAGCGTGCGCATGGCGCCATAGATCGCGCCGTGCAGCGGAATGTAGAAGTGTTCAGGCTCAAGGATTTCCTCGACGCGCCCGAACGCAGCATTATTGGTCAGGATCGCGCCCAACAGGGCCTTTTCCGCCTCGACATTCGTGGGCCTGTTGCGCAGGGCCATGCCAAACAGGGGAGCGGGGCCGTTCATGACTGGTCATCCGTTGGGGCAGGGGGCATGAAAAACGGCTGGTACATCGTAACCGTGACCGGGCGATAACCCAGCGCCAGCGGCACGGATGTGCCCAACCCCTTGTGCCCGTTCACCGCATTGGCCAGCGTACGTAGGTTCAGGCCGGTTTTCGTGGCCAGTTTCGCCACGCCGCCCGCCTCACGCACGCGGCTGTTCAGCACGGCATACATTTCGGCTGCCGTCAGCATCGCGCCGATCATGACGAACGCCTTCCGCCAGAGCGGGGCAGCGTGAAGCGGCCGCGCCCGATATAGGTGCGACCGGAAGACGTGATGGCGACACTGACCTGATTGTTCAGCCCCAGCAGCTGCATGCGCGACCGCACGGCACGGGTCGAAATGCCCATCTTCCGCGCCATGGTGGAAACCGATACGCCCATACCCGAAAGCTGGCGCAACATGGGGTCAAGCCTGTCCCAGTCTATGGCAATAGCTGGCATTGTATTCTCCCTGCGCGGGGCGCGTGCATGCGGCACGCCGGCCCATCAGTGAAACAGGTTCCGGCGCAGACGGACCTTGAGGCGCGCAATGCGCTCAAGCCGTTCGGTCCTGCGTTCCAGAATGACGGATTCCCGCAATGCCCACGCGTCGAGCGCGCCAAGCATCAGCCGGAAAAACTTGAGGACGATCCACGCGCGGCCACGGCGCATCACCAGCACCAGACACACGGGAACGCCGAAAACGGACGCGCTGATCCAGACGTAAAAGGCATGCGTCACAGCAGGTCCCGCAGTGCGGCCTGCCGCTGCCGGATGTTTTCCAGACGCTGGCGGATCAGCGCGTCTTCATGCCGCAGGCGACTTTCTTCCTGCGCCAGACGGACAGCACCCAGTTCGCGCACGGCCTGCCATTCGGCCAGCGTGACTACACGCACCTCATGGTGCCAGCACGCGCGGACGCGGCGCACGGTAAAGCCCAGCGCACGCGCCACCTCGGCAAACGCACCGGCCAGCCCCAGACGGTCGCGCCGCGCGCTGACCTCGGCACTGACCAGATTCTGGAATTCATCGCGCATCGCATCGGCGCACATCTTATGCCTGACCTCCCGATCCGGACTGGATGCACCCGCGCGCGCGGGTGAAATGGGCAAAACGTCCGAGCGCTCGGACAAATCGGCCAAAATACCCGCGCGCTCGGACAAAAACGGCAAAATACCCGACACCTCGGACGTCCTCCCTGACACCTTCATGGATGTCAGGGGGGACTTTCCCCCGGATATTGTGAAGGGCAGGGAAGGGCAGGCCGCCAGCGCGCTGGACACGCATGGAAAGCTGGCGGTCTGCCGACCCTGAATGGAAATGACACGACACAGACATCAGTCCGTCATCCGGCGGCAGGTTTCGCAGCGGAACAGGAAACGGCTGGTCGCAACGAACACCCTGCGGCAGTTGCAGCATCGGCGATCGATGTGTTCCTTACGCGCCGCACCGGGCTTGCGCTCGTACGCAGCGCCATGCGCGGCCGCCGTGCGGTTCAACTGGGCATGGTTCAATTTCTGGCCGTCATGCTTACATTGACGCGGACGCGACAGACCGAGGAAATGGACACGGTATTTCACCGTCGACAGGGTCAGACCAAGCCGCCCCGCAATTTCGGCATGCTGCAGCCCTTTGGCCAGCAGCGGCACCAGTTCGGCCCGCGCCGCATCCCAGTCAACCCGCGCGGCCATCAGGTATTCACCGATGAATACCTGCCATTACCGGCGCACGCGGAATATCCGCCCTTACGGGTCAGCCCATTGTCAGGCCGACCCGCGCGGACCACCATGCGGTTACCACACCTAAACATGGAGGATTCGATGTCATATGCACCCGTGCCCGGAATGCGCACAGTCAGGGAACCCGCACCCACGACGGGTAAGCCAGAATATCCGCAGCGGAGAGCGCTTGAGGAAGCGGGCGCCCTCACCACGCTGCTGGTGGAGATTGTCGGACGTGCCGCACCCAATCTGCCCGAACAGGCCCGCGATGAACTCATTGCAAAGCTGGAAGCCGCAAGCAAGGGAGCGAAGGGGCTCGTATCCGATGCGGCGGCAGCGGCACTGCGGGCGGTCAACAAGGTCACGTAAATCATGGCCGCCACGGCGTTTCGTATTCGGGCATCTTGTGCCGTTCACCGTCCGGCCCTTCGGTGAGGCAGAATGTCTGCGGGTCAAAGCCGTATGGAGGAACAGCGAAGACAAAGTAAACGCCATCAGGCTGCGTTTGGTACAGCACCCGCATCGCTTCCAGCATCCGCGCGAGGATATCAGCGCGTGCCTCCTGGGGAAGGGCATGGAATGCTGCCCTTTCCGCCTCGGTAACCGGAAACGACAGGCGCGTCAGAAGCGCAGCCCGGTTCAGCGTGTCCGCCATTTCCCCAGACTGCCTGCGAACAAACTCAGTAGTCATGCCGCACCTCGCTCACATATTTCATCGGGAGATTTCAAAAGAAGCAAACCATCCGGCTTTGCCTTGTCCGTTGGCCAATTTTTCGAAATCCATTCAATTACGCGCTCACAATTACGCAGCGTGATACTGCCGCCATTCCTCAGGCGCGGCAGCGTTCTGGAATCACGCAGCGCATAACCAGACAGGGTGGCCAATGCGATGCCTTTCGCTTCGCAATAGGCTTCCGACAAGGCGAGCAGTCTCAGAGTGAGCGTCATAACTCAAACATATGCGGGGAATATACCGCATAGTCAATGGAAAATGCGGGGATAACACCGAATGACAAACGGGTTCATTGGCGGGATATTCCCCGCATGAGCATATCAGACCTACTTTCCGTGATTGATGAACGGTTAACTGCCCTTGGTCTTTCCGACCGTAAGGCGTGTTTACTTGCCCGAGAGATCAATCCGAAAGTAGGGGTGGACTTTATTCGTGACATGCGCCGCAGGCATCACGACCCTAAGGCAGAAAAGCTGGCCGCCTTGGCGCAGGCTTTAAACATTCCCTTGCCCCGACTGGTTACGGCCCTAGCCCGCAATGACGCGCCTAATGATGTGAGCGAGCATCTGATACCTGCGCCTGTAGAGCCCATTGAGGTGCGTGGGTACGTGCAGGGAGGCGCGTGGCGGAGTGCATTAGAAATACCCGACGCAGACCGTTATCAGATTATGGTTCCCGCCAAGGGCCCGTACACCCATCTCCCGCGATACGGACTGGAAGTTCGCGGCGACTCAATGAATAAGTTGTTCCCGAACGGTACCGTTGTCGAAGTTGTAAATTTCTCTGATATCGGACGCGCTCCCGAAACAGGCGAATGCGTAGTGGCAATTCGCAGGGACGGCCCAGACATGGAAGCTACCCTTAAGCTCTATCAGTGTGCGGACGACGGCACCATTTTACTATGGCCCAAAAGTACGGACCCGAACTGGCAACAGCCCATACGCCTTTGCCATATGCGGGATGGTGAGCGCCATTATCGTGATTTCGGCGATAGATCTGATGGTGCCGATACTCAGACCCTCGCGCTGGTTATTGGCGCACACCTCCCTGTGGGGAAATTTTCTATCACATGAAAGTAATGCGGTGTTACAAAAAGAATGGATAGCTGCAGGAATGATGCTACTTGCATTTCCCGCTTCCGCTCAAGAGGCACCCACATGGCGCATAGCGAGTGACGGGGGGAACTGGCAGGTCCTAACAGGACCCAATTCTGATGCAATAGTTAGGTCTATACCATCATATGCGACTTTATATTTATATTCTGATGGAAAGAGGTTTACCATTGGTGTTCATTTAAAGACACCAATCTCTGCTCCAGAACTGGATGTTGATTTTCCTGGTCAAGGATCCGTCAGTTTTACCCAGACTCATGGCGGCAATTTAACAGGATACGACTTTGCCGAGGATATTCCCGGTGAAAAAATAGGACTTTTTATCCATCTTTTGACAGCAGCCAAGACAGCTGAGGTGCATGCGGGAAACATTCAATACAATATTTCTCTTGAGGGGAGCACAGTATCAATCGAATGCCTTTCATTTTATGCAAAGGAACATTCCTGGAATCTTCCCACTCCGTTTACGCCTGCGTCTTCTGTCCCCGAAAGTTCCTTAAGTGATAGTCCGCCACCGTCGGATGCGAGCGACGACAGACTATCGACGTCGCCTGAAGAAGGAATGATGGCGTCAAACAAACTGTCCGAAGCAGAAAATACAAAACAAGAAATGTTTAAGGCGTTTAACTACATGCAGACTGCTCATTTGCCGCTCGCTACTTCCCTTTCGCAATGCGCTCGCACGAATGCAATAAAATACAATATTCTTGGCGATATTACCGGAGCAGGACAGATAAACATATCCTGCAGGATGCAGCGCAAGGCCTATCACGACGCATGCCAAGAGGAGAGCTCATCGAACGCATGCGATGGCGCTGCAGGCTTAGCTATATCTGTCGGGCAGTTCCCGGACACGACAAACGATTAGCCTGCGCGCTTTTTGCGGTAAAATCCCCGCAATATTTTATTGACATGCGGGGATTTCACCGCATTATGTCTCCATCACGCCACGTGTTGGAGCTTTCCCGTGTCAAAAATCATAATCATCCCCATCAGGGCTGCTGCCCCGCACCGAGATCCTGACGCCCTGCAGGACATCATTGTCCGCCGCCAGATGGCCGAAAGCGCCGTGGCGGCTGCCCTGCCGCGTCAGGGCGTCGGCATTGCCCTGCTCATGTCCGAACGTCGCGCCCTGCGCGCCGCTACGGCAGAACTCAACCGCCAGATCGATGCCGAGGAAGCGGAACTGAACCGCATCGCCCGTCGGCACGTCTCCCGCCATATGGTACAGAACGGGCAGGGCGCGGCATGAAACAGGATTTCACACCTGTCCCTGCCGGTGAACTGGTCGCCCTGCTGTCCGCCAAAAATCAGGCGGCGGCCCTCAATATTCATCATCAGTTCCGATACTACTTTATGGAGACTGAGTCCGCTTATGACCGCGGTCGGACTTCATATGCCCGCGCGAACCTGCGCATGCACGACGCCCGCCAGCAGGATCTGGAAAGGCTGATCCTGTCCACGTTCATGACCGAAGGCCCCGAGATCGAGGCCATGACATTCCGATGTGCGCAGGCAGGGCGGCTACAGTCATGACGTGTATTGCAGCGATCGCAACTGGTGGCGTCGTTCACATGATGGGAGATAGCGCCGGCGTGGCAGGCCTGGACCTTTCCCTACGCAAGGACAACAAGGTATTCCGTGCTGGAAATGTGGTAATGGGCTTTACCAGTTCATTCCGTATGGGGCAGTTACTGCAATACAACCTGTCCGTACCAAAGCATCATCCGGACGTAGATCTGTTTACCTACATGGTTACAGAATTCATTCCGGCCGTTCGGAACTGTCTGAAAAGCGGTGGCTATGCCCGCATCGACAATAACGAAGAACGGGGAGGCTGCTTTCTGGTCGGAATTGAAGGACGCCTTTTCCAGATTGAATCCGATTTTCAGGTCGGTGAAAGCCATTATGCATTTGATGCCGTCGGGTGCGGTGCGCCCTATGCCTTGGGAGCCTTGTCCATTCTGATTGAGGACAAAAGCCGGACGCCTGAAAACATGCTCAGCCGCGCCCTGTTACAGGCCGAACGGTTTAGCGCTGGCGTGCGGCGACCCTTCCATTACGAGAAGACCAATCCTTTTCAGGTAGAGGTATCGTCGTGACCGACACCGCGATCAAACTGACCAGGCATGGCCACGATGTGCTGGCCAAGGTCCGTACACGCGCCCTGCACGACGCCCTGCGCAACCAGACGCCCGGCATCGATGTGGCCCTGACCGCGCTGCTTATTCGCGTCACGGCGGGGGACGCCCTCAAGACCGACATACTGGCACGACTGGTGGACAGGGCAGGGGACATCATCATCCCGCCAGCCGACCAGCTGGCGCGGCTGGCATGCGAGGCCCTGGCGCGCGACGTTCACGTCACACCTGAACACAGGCAAAACACCGTCACGTATTCACAGGACTATTATGCCCGGGCCGAATGGATTGGCGCCCTGATGGATGCCGACTACAGCATGCCCCGTCTCGATGTGCCGGAAATACTGGGGGGAATGTCGGGCGATCAGTTGCGTGCCCTGTCCCTGCTTGTTGCGGACGGCCACGGCAAACCGCCCGCAAAGGTTGGCGAACTGCGGGAATGGCTGGTCGGCAAGCTGCCCGACTGGCAGCCCGTACCGTTCCATGCGCCCGGTCCGGCCCAAACACCTTTCCGCGTGATGGAGGAAGCATGATCCATATCCCCGACCATCACCTTGACCGCATCCGCGACAACCTGCCAACGGCACAGGAAGTCGGTGCGCATGTGCTGCTGTTCTGTGTCATCTGGGGCAGCCTGATCCTGATCGTGCTGGAGGCGCTGCCATGAATAGCCGTCAGCTCACCATGAAGGACAAGGTGCTTGGCGCCCACCGTGATGCGGTCCGATACACCGGTGCCGGTGTCATTCCCGCCACGACGGTGCGGCGCTTCATGCCCGGCCTGAAGCGGCAGAGCCATGTCACCCGCATGCTGAACATTCTGGTCAGCGAAGGTAGGCTCGCGATATCCGCCAGTCAGGGCCAACTCGGCTATACCATGCCATCTAGTGCAACGCGCGGGCAGGTGACGGCATGAGCGATCTGTCCAACCATCCCATCCTGCAGGGCCTTGAATTCGGCAAAGAAATCTACAGCGTCGAAATCCATGGCAATGGCCGGGGCGAGTATGTTGGCGTCACGCGCGAGGACGACGGGCCATGCTGCATTGTCTTTCGGGGCAGCCTTGTCACCGAGAACGGACGCAAGTTGATCCGGGCGCGCGGTACGCAGGCCTGGACTTCTGATAAGCGGAAGGATGATACGAGATGAAGGACGCATCACGCCTGCCATATTGGCCGCGTGCCATGAGTGAAGAACTTGCGGCCGCATATGCGGGCGGCATCAGTGTCACCACGCTGCGGCGTGAGGTCGCCGAAGGCAATGCTCCGAAGCCCCATCATATCTCTGGCCGACGGGTCGTCTGGTTCATTGAAGAACTGGATGCATGGATGGATCGGATAAAAGGGCAGGCTGTCTCAGCCCACCCCGAAAAGAAGCAGACAACCAACTCATGGGCCGCTGCAGCTGCAGCGGCAGGAAAGACCAGTGGCCAACGTCGTTCTACCTTACGTTAATACCTATCAGGCCCGTCGCAAAAAATACGCTTATTACCGTCGAGATGGTGTTCGCCTGCGAATCGCGGGCGAGATAGGCAGCCCCGAGTTTCTGAAATCCTACCAGGAAATCCATAACCGTTTTGAGCAAAGCGAAAGACCTCGGCCGGGCATTATTCCCGGCAGCCTGGCCGAACTGATCGCCCGTTATCGGGGAACACCGGAATGGACGCAGCTCAAGCCCAGCACGCGGAAGGACTACGAAAAGTTTCTTCAACCGCTGGAGGATGATTTCGGCATGGCGCTGGTGTCTGATCTGGACAGGGCGGCTGTCAGACTGGTCCGGGATCGCTACGCGTTCCGGCCAGGCCGGACAGAAGGGGACGAACCGATTCCCAGTCCACGCCGTGCCAACAAAACGGTATCGATGCTTTCGATCCTGATGAGCTACGCCATCGAGATCGGCATGCGTTCCGATAATCCGGCCCTTCGTCCCAAACGGCTCAAGACCGGTCCGGGTTATCGGGCATGGACGCGTGATGAAATTCAGACCTTCCTGCGGGAAAAGCCGCAGTTTCGACTGCCCCTTCTGCTTGCACTGGGTACGGGACAGCGTGGGATCGACCAGATTGCCATGACCTGGAGCGCCTTTGATGGGGACGTGATTGAGGTAGTGCAGGAGAAGACCGGCGCAAAGGTATGGATACCTTGCCACCCCGAACTGAAAATCGCCCTTGAAAGGGAACTGACTCTAAGGACCGCAGATACCATCCTGACAGATTCATCAGGAAGGTCCTGGGAACTGGGACAGTTTCAATCCGCTGTCAGTAAAGCAATCCGATCTGCTGGGCTGAAAGGAATCGTGTGGCATGGCCTGAGGGCGACAGCGGCATCATGGTTGGCAGAAATGGGATGCACGGAACGGGAAATCATGTCGATTACAGGACATACTACGGCCGCATCCGTGAGCGTATATGTACGTCATGCCGAGCAGAAAACCCGTGCTGTGAATGCCATCGCCAAGCTCTCCAACCGCGCCCTGGAGCAGCGGCAGGAAAAGAGGGGAGTGACTAACATTTCTGAACAGGGGAAAAAAAGTGACTAACAACGATACCGGCCAAGCCGTAGAAAAGCTGTCTAAGTCTTTGAGGATAAACCCTAACGTGATGGTAGCGGTGGACGGATTTGAACCGCCGACCAAGGGATTATGATTCCCCTGCTCTACCGCTGAGCTACACCGCCATCGCGTTAGGATGAGTGCGGAATACCCGTGCTGTTGGGGCAAGTCAACCCGTGTTTTGAAAACGGGGATGATAAAGGCCCGAAAACCCCATCGATTTGTCACGCACCCCCATCAGGGGGTACTACTGGTGGCCCCGCCCATAATCCGCGAACAACCCGAAAAGGCTGCGCACCCTTCGTGAAAACAGAATTCCTGGCACTCCTGACCAAGATCCGGCACCTCTTCGGGTGGCTGCCGGGGCTGCTGTCCTCCATACTCATGCTGTGCGTGGCGGGACTGGTCGCGGAGATGTTCAGCCGGTTCATCACGAAACTGATCCTGCGCATACCGGGGCAGAAGCGCGGGGCCTTCGTGCGTTCCTTCACCATGGCCATGCAGCGCCCCGTGCGCATCATGCTGGTGATCGTGTTTGTTGGCACGGCACTTCCGGTGTCGGGCCTGCCCTATGACATCATGCAGGCCACCATGCATACGCTGGTGGTGCTGTTCGTGCTGATGCTGGGTTATGCGGCCGTGGTCGCCACGCGCATCCTGTCCGATGCGTATCTCAAGCGGATCAATGGCAAGGATGACAAGGACGACATCCTGCTGCGCACCCACATGACCCAGGTGCGCGTGCTGCGGCGCACGACGGACCTGCTGATCGGGCTGCTGACCATAGGGGCTGCGCTGATGACGTTTGAGCCGGTGCGGCAGTACGGGCTGAGCCTGTTCGCGTCCGCCGGTGCGGCGTCACTGGTGGTCGGTCTTGCCGCGCGTCCGCTGCTGACCAACCTGTTCGCGGGCATGCAGATCGCCATGACACAGCCCATCCGCATGGAAGACCTGATCATCATCAATGGTGACTGGGCGTGGGTGGAAGAAATTACCTCCACCTATGTCGTACTGCGGGTATGGGACTGGCGGCGACATATCGTGCCGATTTCGTATTTCCTTGAAAACACGTTCCAGAACTGGACCCATAATTCGGCGGCCCTGATTGGCGTAGTGTTCCTGTATGTGGATTTCAACGCGCCCATGGACCGCATCCGTGAACGCTTGCGCGAAATCGTGCATTCCGCCCCGTTATGGGATGGCAAGGAATTTGCGGTGCAGGTTGCAGACTGCAATGCCCATGTCATGACGATCCGCGTGATCGCAAGTGCCCGTTCGGCCATGCAGAGCTGGGACCTGCGGTGTGAAATCCGTGAACAGATCCTGGCCTTCCTGCGCGATGAATGTCCCGAGGCCCTGCCGCGTGACCGCATATCGCATGTGGCATCTGTATCGGGGCTGGATGTGATGGGGGATCCGGGCATGCTGTCACCGCCCGTCAAGCGTCCGCCGCCGGGTGCCTATATGGGGCCACGCAGCGGCACGAGCGGCGGGGGCATGAGCATGACCGATGGTGGGCAGGGTCACGGCTGACCGCGTCCGGAGCCTTGGGATATAAAGAAGTTTCTGAAGAAGCTTTCTTGAAAAAGATTCGGGAAATGCCGCCTTTCTGAAAAAAGGCGGCACCCGGAAACGTTTATCAGTCTTCAGAAGGACAGGTAAGCGAATGCGGCCCCACCGGCCACGATGCAGTACCAGCCAAACGGGCGCAGCGCCCAGTCTTCATGATCGCGGAAATAACGCATGAGGATACCGGTGCACACCAGGGCCACGACAGCCGCCACGATGGATGCGATGATCGCCATGTGCATCTGTTCGGGCTGGGGCGGGGCATGGCGCAGCTTCAGCGCCTCCAGCACGGTGGCGGCCAGTATGACCGGCTGCGCCATGAGAAAGGCGAACCGCGCCGAATTTTCATGCGACAGCCCACGCAGCAGGCCACCGACGATACACGCCCCCGAACGCGACAGGCCGGGAAAGAACGCCAGGCACTGGAACAGGCCGATCACCAGCGCCTCCCCAAACCCCAGCGAGGCGAGCGAGCGGTTGCTGGCGGGCAGCAGGCCTGCGCGCATCCGGTCCACCAGCAGCAGCATGATGCCGTTGAGTGTCAGGAAAACCGCTGCATACCGCGCCGTGCCGAACAGGCTGCGGATGGCATGTTCAAACAGCCCGCCAATCAGCACGGCGGGAATGGTGGCGACAATCAGCAGCGCAAGGATGCGTATGCTGTCCATCTGTATGGTAACGCCATGGCGGCCTGCGGCCCCGGTGAACAGCGCCACCCAGTCGCGCCAGAAAAAAACCAGAAGGGCCACGCACGTGCCCAGATGCAGCATGACGAGCAGGGGCAGGAACATTTCCCCATGCAGGTCAACGGGCCAGTGCAGGATGGCGGGCACGATGGCGGCGTGCCCCAGACTGCTTATGGGAAACTGTTCTGTGGAACCCTGAATGATTGCAATGATAATAGCTTGGATGAGTGTCATTGTCCGCCCGTCCATGACGCAGTAGGATGAAAAGATAAGGCAAGGCATAGCGCCGGTTTCCCATCGCCCGGCATTGCGGCGGATTTCGGGATGGCGTGTCGCCGTATCGGGCAGGGAGCCATCATGGCAAGGCAGAGAAGTGGCGCGATCATATCCAGCGGGCTTGTCCTTCTGGTTGCGGGAGGGTTCTGTCTGTACGCCCGCGCTTCACAAAGCGGCGGTACACGGGACCGCTACCCTGTCATGGCGCGCTTCGTTTCGGCAAACGGGCTGGCGGTCGGGGCCAGTGTGGACATGGACGGCGTGCCCGTGGGGCGCGTGACCTCCATCGCGCTGGACCCGACAACCTACATGGCCAATGTAGGCTTCACGCTGGACCGTACATTGTCGCTGCCGGACGATACAACCCTTTCAATCGGCAGCCCGACGCTTACGGCGGACACCGCCCTGCTGGTGCAGCCCGGGCAATCCGCGGACAGGCTGAAGCCCGGCGCGGTCATTACAAATACGCGTGAACCGCTCAGTCTGGAACAGCAGGTCAGCAATTACATCTTCGGCAATGGTGGCCTGCCCAGTGACTGAGGGGGCAGGCTGGTCCGCTCAGTCATTCAGCGGGTAGGACGCCATAAGCCTGCGCTGGCGCAGCCACGCGCGCAGCATCGCCATCGCCCCGCTGCTTTTCCATCCCTCACGCCGTTTCTTCGCGCCGATGCGGAAGGTCTCTCGGTAATGCATGAACTGCGTCATGTAAGCATCGCGCAGGGTGGTGCGGGCATCCCATATATGGGTGGCCTCGGACCCCACACCATTGATTTCGATGATCTGGAAATCCTTGCCCTTGCGCAGGGATGCAAGGCTGCGGGCCTTGGCGTCGATCCGGCCGAAATGGAAATCGGGAATGTCGCGCATGATGGTATTCACCCGCGCGCGCAGTTCGGGTGTTATGTCCACCGCGCGGTCATGGAAGATCGAGCCCTTGCAGTGATTGCCCGCGAACACCAGCGGCAGTGACTGTCCCGCTGGCGGGACTTCATGCAGGCGCGCCGCCAGCCGTGGCAGGTAGATGTGGGGGACAAGGCGGGTGCGGGGATCGGCGTGGATCAGTTCCTCCACCGTGGCAGTGCCATCGCCGGTCAGGCACGGGACTTCCTTGTAGGTCAGGGAGGTGATGCGGCCTTCCGCCTCGTCAGGGTGGCGGATGTAGAACAGCCCGACCTCATGCCCGTAGGGGATCAGATGCTGCAGCATGACCGGCACGTCACGGCCAAAATCGGCCAGTCCCGCGCGCAGGCTGTCTTCGTCGCGCATGATGCGCACGCCGGTGCCATTGCACCCGATATCGGGTTTGAGCACGACGGGAAAGGACAGGCCCGCACCCTTCATCGCCGCCAGCGCGCGTGGCAGGTCGTCACGCCCCGTGGTCAGCACGGCATAGGGGGCGATCCATTCGCGCGCCACGTCGCCTGCCATGTCCAGGATCGAGCTTTTGCTTTCCCCGCACAGGCCACCGGTCTCGATACGCGGATTGGCCGCGGTGGGCAGGCTGAAATCGCGGTGCCACAGCCCCAGAATGATCCAGTACAGCACGATGGGGGTATAGAAGATCCATCCTGGCCAGAATTCAAACGCGGAAACCGTGGGGGTCCCGGCCTGCTTTGCTGGTCCGCTGTCAATGGCTGTGGTTACGTCGGTCATCGGGTCTCATTACTTTGCAAACGTGCGATCATGCGGCTGATCAGGAATATGGTCAGGATGAAACCGGCCATGCCGGCCCATTTCCATGTCCCCAGGTGATCGATCAGGAACTGTCCCACCTGCAGCGAGACAAGGAACAGCATGGAGGTCCATATCAGGGTCGCCAGCACCGCCGCGATACAGAACAGCCCGAACCGCGCGCGGAAGAAACCACACGCGGTGTAAAGCGGCAAGCGCGCGCCGGGTACGAAGCGGCTGATGAACACGATGCGGAACACGTTGCGGTCGAACCACTGCCCTTCCTGCGCGCCGCCGGGCAGGGTGATCCATTTCCGCGCCGGGGGCCACAGGGCCGCCAGCCTGCCCATGCCGTACAGTCCCATGTCGCCTACGACAATGCCGATATACAGCGCCACCAGCGCCACCGTGACATCGACATGCCCGGTGCGTACCTGCATGGCGGTCATGATGGTTGCCGCGTCTTCCAGTATGAAGGTGCCGATGATGATCGCCAGCCCCTGCATGAAAGGCGACGCCCCGGCCGCCATGAGATAGGCGGTCAGCGTGGGCATGCGCGCAGTTCCAGCGTGTCCCGACCGTGCGGGATGGGAAAACCGTAACTACGCAAGCAAAAGCCCTTCAGTCGGCCCGGCATGCGGGCATGGGAAACATTGGCCATGAGAGGCCAACGGGAAATGACGACGGGCGTTCTTGTGACATGCTTCGCCTGCCGTCACAAACGCGAAATTGTGTCGCAGCGTGTACATGGTCATGCCTGTGCCATGCGCGGGCGGGCCAGACATTGACGTATACGCAAGTCAGACATTGAAACGGGCGCAAGGCCGTGGCACAGCATCTGGAATGCTTGTACGTCGCCGCCTTCTTCATGCCGCCGCCGCCTCTCTTGCCGGGGCTGGCGCCTCATGGCTCGTGCCCGCGCGCGCGGCGCACCATCCGGGCAGGGGCGCACCCGCCACGGCGGGCGGTGATTACGCCACGTTCCTGGCCACCGTGCGGCGCGATGCGATTCGCCAGGGGCTGACGGCCGATGCCGTGACCCGGGCGCTGGCGCTGTCCGCGCCGAACATGCAGGTCATACAGCGTGACCGCAACCAGCCCGAATTCCACCTGACATGGGCGCAGTACCGCGACCGCGTGCTGACCCAGCGCAAGATCGCGGATGGCCGTGCGGCCTTCGCACAGCAACGTGCGATTCTGGAACAGCAGGTGCTGACCCGGTACGACGTGGCCCCCGGCGCGGTGATGGGCATATGGGGGCTGGAATCGGGCTATGGCGCGATTACGGGCAAATTCGCGGTGGTGGACGCGCTGTGCACCCTGGCGTTCGAGGGACGGCGCGCGAAATTCTTCCATGACGAACTGTTCCACGCGCTGGCGATCCTTAATGCAGGCGACATTACCCCCGAACTCATGACCGGCAGTTATGCCGGCGCCATGGGGCAGCCGCAGTTCATGCCCTCGGCCTACGCGAAATATGCCGTTGATATCGATGGCGACGGGCGGCGTGACATCTGGCATTCCGTGGCGGACGTGTTCGGCTCCATCGCCAACTACCTTGCCGGGTCCGGATGGGTGGGAGGCGAAAGCTGGGGGCAGCAGGTGATCGTGCCCGACACTGTGGCGCAGTCCACGCTGGGCCGCACCCAGACCCGCACACTGGCGGAATGGATGGCGATGGGCGTGCGGCAGATGGGTGGCGCGCCCTTTGACCGCCCGACCGATACCGGTGCCGTCCTGCGCCCCGACGGGCCGGGGGGCGAGGCCTTCATGGTCTATCGTAATTTCGCCGCGATCCGTCGCTATAATCCATCCGATTTCTATGCGCTGGCCGTTGGCCTGCTGGGGAACGAAATCGCGTGACGGACCCTGTCACGCCAGTCGTGGCCGCGCGCCCGGCTGGGACCTACCGGACCAAGGATGCAATGCACACCCGACGTTTTCTTCTGGCTGGGGCCACCAGCCTTCTTGTATCCACCCCCGTATGGGCTGCGGGCCGCCGTCGCCATCCCGCCACGGCAACGCCTGCCACGGCCGAACCCGCGATACCGTCATCCCCGGCCAACAGCCTGATCGGCCCGATCGACACCATCGCGCGGTGGGCGTGCATTGTCGATTACACCACGGGGGCCGTGATACTGGAGAAGGCAGCGGATGAACGCATGCCGCCGTCCTCGCTGACCAAGATGATGACGGCCTATGTCGTGTTCAGCATGCTGCGCGCGGGCAGGCTTACGCTGGAACAGACGCTGCCGGTCAGTGAAAAGGCATGGCGGATGCAGGGGTCGAAAATGTTCGTGCCGCTGCGCGGGGCCGTCGCGGTGTCCGACCTGATACAGGGCATGGTGATCCAGTCGGGCAATGATGCGTGCATCGTGCTGGCCGAAGGCATCGCGGGGTCGGAAGACCAGTTCGTCAGCATGATGAACGCGCAGGCGGCGCAGCTGGGCATGACCAACAGCCATTTCCTCAACGCCACAGGCTGGCCCATGGACGGGCACTACATGTCCGCGCGGGATGTCGCGACCATCGCCATGCACCTGATCCATGATTTTCCTGAATATTATCACTTCTTTTCGGAACGAAGCTTCACCTTCAACAAGATAACGCAGGAAAACCGCAACGCGCTGGTAGTCCGGGGCGTGGCCGACGGGCTGAAGACCGGCCATACCGACGCCGGTGGCTTCGGCCTGTGCGCCAGCGCCGAACGCGGCGGCAACCGCGTGGTCATGGCCATCAACGGCCTGCCCAGCAGCAACGCGCGCGCCAATGAGGGCGAGCGGCTGTTTGAATGGTCATTCGTCAATTTTGAAAATGCGACCCTGATCCATAACGGCGCGGTGGTGGACAATGCCCCGGTATGGCTGGGGCAGGCGCCCACCGTACCGCTGGTGGCAACCCGTGACGTGACGCTTACGCTGCCCCATGGCTGGCAGAACCGGGTGCATGTCGGCGTGGATTACCGCAGCCCCGTGCCCGCGCCGGTCGTGGCGGGGCAGCAGCTGGGTGAAATGGTCATTACCAATACGGGGCTTGCGGAAATCCGCATTCCGCTGGTCGCGGGGGCCGCAGTGCCACGGCTTGGGCTTATGGGCCGTGCCTCGGCCGTGCTGGGTCGCAAGCTGGGACACGGCTAGGCCATGTCCGGGCTGTTCATTACGTTTGAAGGTGGCGAGGGAGTGGGCAAGTCCACGCAGGCCCGGCTGCTGGCCGATTACCTGCGTGGCCGCGGGCTGGATGTGGACCTGACGCGCGAACCGGGGGGCACGCCGGGGGCGGAGGCCCTGCGCGACTTCCTGCTGTTTGGCGGCCACGACCTGTCATCCCGGGCCGAGGTCATGGCCCATTTCGCCGCCCGCGCCGACCATGTCGACCGGCGCATCGCCCCGGCGCTGGCTGCGGGAAAGGTGGTGATATGTGACCGCTTTACCGATTCGACCGAAGCCTATCAGGGGCATGGGCTGGGCAATGGCGATCCGGTGCTGCTGGACATGATCGCCCGGTTGCGCGCGCTGGTGCCCGCCGTACCCGACCTGACCCTTGTACTGCAGGTGCCCCCGGCCATTGCCGCCGCCCGCATGGCGGAACGCGCCAATGACCGCACCGACCGGTATGAAGCACTGGATACCGCGTTCCATGCCCGTGTCGCGGTAGGGTTTGATATGATTGCCCGGCGCGACGCCACGCGGTGCCGCCGCATTGACGCCAGTGCGGCAATGGATGCGGTGAAGGATGACATCCGCACGGTTGTGGCCCCGTACCTGAAACGGGCGGACAATGCCTGATCCACGCGCCAGCCGCCGCCTGCTGGGGCATGACGGGGCGTGGCAGGAATTCCTGTCGGTCATCCGCACCGGCAGGCTGCACCATGCCTGGCTGCTGACCGGGCCGGAGGGAATTGGCAAGGCCACCATGGCCTTCATGATGGCGCGTACCCTGCTGGGCGCGCAGGACCATGACAGCCCTGTGGGCCACCGCGTCACTGCGGGCACGCATGCCGACCTGCTGGTGATCGCGCGCGGGGTGGATGAAAAACGCCACCGCCTGCGCCGTGAAATCGTGGGCGATGACATACGCCCCATATCCGCCTTCCTGCGCCGTACGGCGGCGGAAGGGGGCTGGCGCGTCGTGATCGTCGATGGCGCGGAATACATGAACCGCACGGCGGCTAACGCCATCCTGAAGATCCTTGAGGAACCGCCCGAACGCGCCATCCTGATCCTGACCACGTCGGTACCCGGACGGCTGCTGCCCACCATACGCAGCCGTTGCCGGGTGCTGGCCCTGTCCCCACTGGATGACGCGGCCATGCGCGCGGTGCTGGCGGACATGCCATCCCCCCCCACGCCGGACCAGATCGCGCGCATCCTGCCGCTGGCCCACGGTGCACCGGGACGGGCGCATGACCTGCTTGCGGGAAATGCCGCGGAACTGGCGGAAATCGTGGCGGGCGTGATGGATGGCACGGTAGGGGAAGGCGCCGGATATGACATTGCCGAACAGGTGACCCGGCGTGAAAATGGCTTTAGCGTCTTTTTCGATCTGCTGTGTGATGCCATATCAGACAGGACGCGTGCCCTTGCCCTCGGTGCGGAGCAGGGGCGTGAGAGGGATCCGCTCCCGGCCCGACTGGCCCTGCTGTGGCAGGACATGGTACGGCTGCGCGCGGAAACCGAACAATTCAATCTGGATAAACAGCAGGCGTTGCTTACGGCGCTTGCGCGGGTGAGTGGAATATGACACGGCGCTATTACGTCACAACACCAATCTATTACGTGAACGGGGCGCCGCATATTGGCCATGCCTATACATCGGTCGCGGCCGATGTGATCGCGCGTTTCAAGCGACTGGCAGGATTTGAGGTCTTTTTCCTGACCGGAACGGACGAACATGGGCAGAAGGTGGAACAGGCCGCACAGGCGGCGGGCATGACCCCCATTGCCTTTGCCGACCGCGTGGCCGCCGATTTCCGTGACATGTACGACAAAATGGCCATCTCGTACGACGACTTCATCCGCACCACCGAACCGCGTCACACGGACGGTGCGCAGGCGCTGTGGAAGAAGCTGGAGGAAAACGGCCACATCTACCTTGGCGCGTATGAAGGCTGGTACGCCACGCGCGACGAGTGCTTCTATGGCGAGGAAGAACTGATTGACGGCCCGGACGGGAAGAAGGTGGCCCCCACGGGGGCCGCCGTGGAATGGGTGAAGGAGCCGTCGTATTTTTTCGACCTGTCCAAATTCGGCGACAGGCTGCTGGAACTGTACGAAACCCGTCCCGGCTTCATCGAACCCGCCAGCCGCCGGAACGAGGTGGCGAGTTTCGTGAAACAGGGCCTGCGCGACCTGTCCATCAGCCGCACCAGCTTCAACTGGGGCATTCCCGTGCCGGGCGACCCGAAGCATGTGATGTATGTGTGGGTGGATGCGCTGGCCAACTACCTGTCCGCCGTGGGCTATCCGGACCAGACGGCCCCGCGTTGGGATTTCTGGCCTGCAAACCTGCATCTGGTGGGCAAGGACATCCTGCGTTTCCATGCCATCTACTGGCCCGCGCTGCTGATGGGGGCGGGGCTGGAACTGCCGGAGCGCGTGTTCTCGCACGGGTGGTGGACCATCGAAGGCCAGAAGATGAGCAAGTCGCTGGGCAACGTGGTGGACCCGCGCGACCTGGTGGCGGAATTCGGCCTGGACCCGATCCGCTTTTTCCTGATGCGCGAAATGCCTTTTGGCGGTGACAGCGATCTCAGCCGCCGCGCCATCATCTCGCGCATGAATGTCGAACTGGCCAATGACCTTGGCAACCTTGCCCAGCGCACGCTGTCGCAGATTGCGCGCAACTGTGACGGAAAGCTGCCGCCGCAGGGCACGCATACGCCCGAGGACACGAAGCTTCTGGCCGCCGCCAGCCTGCTGCCGCAGATCATGCATGAACAGATCGACCGGCAGGCCCTGACCGACGCGCTGGAGGAAGTGTGGAAGGTCATCCGTGCCTGCAACGCCTATATCGACCATCAGGCGCCGTGGAAGCTTAAGAAGACCGATGCCACGCGCATGGGGGACGTGCTGCGCGTGCTGGCCGATGCGCAGCGGACCATAGCGACCGTGCTGCAGCCCTACATGCCCGGCAGCATGGATAAAATGCTGACCCAGCTTGGCGTGCCGGAAAATGCGCGGGATTTCGCATCCCTTGATACACCGCTGCCAGCAGGGTGCGCGCTGCCCGCGCCACAGGGTATCTTCCCCCGCCATGTCGAACCGGAGGCTTCATGACCCGTACGGGACTGACCGACTCCCACTGTCACCTTGACCATTTTTCTGATGAGGAAATGCCCGAAATCCTGGCCCGCACGCGGCAGGCCGGGGTGGATGGCATGGTGACCATCGGCACCCGCCTGTCCCGCGCCGACCAGCAGAAGAAGCTGGCGACGCTGGATACGCCCGACCTGCGGGTGTGGTGCACCATCGGCACCCATCCCGACCATGTGGATGAGGAAGTCCTGCCCGACGTTGCGGAACTGGTGGCAATGGCCGATGACCCGCGCGTTGTGGGTATCGGGGAAAGCGGGCTGGACTATTTCCATGGGCAGCCCGACATCCGGCCAAGGCAGCATGAAAGCTTTCGCGTGCATATCGATGCGGCGCGGCGCACCGGCCTGCCGCTGGTGATCCACACGCGTGAAGCCGATGACGACACGCTGGGCATCCTGCGTGACGAGACCACGCGGAACGGGGCATTCCCGTTCCTGATTCACTGCTTTTCATCCGGGCCGGACCTTGCGCGCGGTGCGCTGGAACTGGGGGGGTATATCAGTTTCTCCGGCATTGCGACGTTCAACCGTGCGCAGTCGGTGCGTGACGTGGCCAGGGACGTGCCGGACGACCGGTTACTGGTGGAAACCGATTCGCCCTACCTTGCCCCGGTACCGCGTCGTGGCAAGCGGAACGAGCCGGGATACGTGGCCTATACCGCCCGCGTCCTGGCGGAACTGCGCGGGATGGAAGACGCCGCATTCGCGCAAATGACCACCCGCAATTTCAGCCGCCTGTTCAGCCGGGCGGTCTGACGTATGGAAATGATCATCCTTGGCTGCGCCGGTTCCGCTGGCGTGCCCATGCTGGGTGGGCCGGACGGGGCAGGGGACTGGGGCGAATGCGACCCGAATGAGCCGCGTAACCGCCGCTCGCGCTCATCCGTCATCATCAGTGACGGGCCGGGGCGGGTGCTGCTGGTCGATACGGGGCCGGACCTGCGTGACCAGTTGCTGGCGCAGCGTGTCAGCGTGGTGGATGCGGTGCTGTACACCCATGCCCATGCCGACCATATCGCGGGACTGGACGAACTGCGCACCATCAACCGCATCATTGGCGGTGCGCTGCCGGTTTACGGTACGCGGCAGGTGATGGATGAAATCAGCGTCCGCTTCGATTATGCGTTTCGCCCATGGACGCCGCCGCATATCTTCCGCCCCATACTGGATGTCAATCACGTGATTCTGCCGTCCACCGTCGTGATGGCGGGGATGGACGTTCAGGTTTTCGGCCAGTGCCATGGCAAGACCGAAACGCTGGGCCTGCGGGTGGGGCCAATGGCCTACTGCACCGACGTGGCCGAAATGGATGACGCGGCGCTGGATACGCTGCGTGGCGTCGATACATGGGTGGTGGACTGTTTCCAGCGTGATGCCCATCCGTCCCATGGGTGGCTGGCACGGGTGCTGGAATGGCGCGACATCATCCGGCCGCGCCGCACGGTGCTGACCCATATGGGGCCAGACATGGACTGGGCGTGGATGCAGGCCAACCTGCCTGATGGGGTCGAGGCCGCGTATGACGGGCTGCGCCTGTATGCCGGATGAAAGATAAAAGTTTTCGGGTGCCGCCTTTTTTCCAAAAGGCGGCGCTCTGTGACGCTCGCTGAAAAACGCTTCACCAGAAACGTCCTGATGATTGCAGGCCGTTTTGCCGCGTTTGCGCAATAAAAGCGCACCGGACCCGCGCGTAATGCTTGCCAGCGCCCGATTAGCACCCTAAGAGGGTGCGCCAACGGTCGGTGACCCGAGGCGCGGGGTAGCCGCCATCTGCTGACGAGGCCCCTGCATCATGTCTTCCATCCCCAAAAACACATCCGCCCCCCGGCTTGAGGACCGCATCCGCGAAGCCCTCGCCTTTGATGACGTGCTGGTTGTTCCCGACGAATCGAATGTCCTGCCGTCGCAGACATCGACCAAAACCCGGCTGACCCGCAAGATCACGCTGAACATTCCGCTGATTTCATCCGCAATGGATACCGTGACCGAGGATAGCATGGCCATCGCCATGGCGCAGAACGGTGGTCTTGGCGTCATTCACAAGAACCTGACGATCGAACAGCAGGCCGAGCAGGTCCGCCGCGTCAAGCGTTTCGAATCGGGCATGGTGGTCAATCCCGTCACGGTCTATCCCGACCAGACGCTGGCGGAAGTGAATGCCACCATGTCCCGCCACGGGATCAGCGGCCTGCCGGTGGTTGAACGCGAAACCAACCGTCTGGTCGGTATCCTGACCAACCGTGATGTCCGTTTCGCCACCGATCCGGCACAGCGCGTGTATGAACTGATGACACGCGAAAACCTGGTGACCGTGCGCAACAACGTGGACCGTGACGAAGCCCGCCAGCTGCTGCATCGCCACCGGATTGAAAAGCTGCTGGTCATTGATGATGAAGATCGCTGCATCGGCCTGATTACCGTCAAGGACATGGACCGCGCGGTGCAGTACCCGCAGGCCAACAAGGACAGCCTTGGCCGACTGCTGTGTGCGGCGGCGACCGGCGTGGGGGACGACGGTGTGGCGCGTGCGCGCGAACTGATCGCGGCGGGCGTGGACGTGGTGGTGATCGACACCGCGCATGGCCATTCGTCAGGCGTGCTGAAAAGCATCGAGCGCATCCGCGCCATTGAAAACGATATCCAGATCATTGCCGGTAACGTCGCAACACCCGAAGCGGCGCGTGCGCTGATTTCCGCTGGTGCTGACTGCGTGAAGGTGGGCATCGGCCCGGGGTCGATCTGCACCACGCGTGTTGTCGCTGGTGTGGGCGTGCCGCAGTTTTCCGCCGTTATGGAAACCTCTGCCGCGTGCCACGAACTCGATGTGCCCGCAATCGCCGATGGCGGGGTGCGGACCTCGGGCGATATCGTCAAGGCGATTGGCGCGGGCGCCGACGTGGTAATGGTCGGCTCGCTGCTGGCCGGCACGGAAGAAGCACCGGGCGAGGTGTTCCTGTATCAGGGCCGGACCTACAAATCCTATCGCGGCATGGGCAGCCTTGGCGCCATGTCCCGTGGCTCGGCCGATCGCTATTTCCAGCAGGATATCAAGGACACGCACAAGATGGTCCCCGAAGGGATCGAGGGGCGCGTGGCCTACAAGGGCGCGATGGGTGCCGTCATCCACCAGCTGGTTGGGGGGCTGCGCGCGGGCATGGGTTATACCGGGTCCGCCACCATTGCCGATCTGCAGCAGCGCGCGCGCTTCCGCCGCATTACGGGTGCGGGCCTGCGTGAAAGCCACGTGCATGACGTGTCGATCACGCGTGAAGCCCCCAACTACCGGCAGGACTGATCCTGCCGGTTCCATGACAGTAACGGTTCCATAATCCATGACACCCAGCGCACGGCTTTCCGCCGCCATTGACCTGCTTACCGCGATGGAGGCGACGCCGCAGCGGCCTGCCGATGCGCTGGCCAATGCCTTTTTCCGTGAACGGCGGTATATTGGCGGCGGCGACCGCCGGGCCATTTCGGCCCGCGTGTGGTGTATCCTGCGACACTGGCGCAGGCTGCACTGGTGGATCGAACGCGCCGGCATGCAGCCAACGCCCCGTCTGCTGGCGCTGGCCATGATGGCGCTGGACCAGCAGGGGCGTGAAAATCCCGATGACCTGTTTACGGGTGAACGCTATGCCCCGCTGGGCCTGACCGGGCCGGAACGGCGGCTGTTTGACCAGATTCGGGGGCAGGCGCTGACCCATCCCGACATGCCGCGCGCCGTCAGGCTGGAGGTGCCGGACTGGCTGCTGCCCCGTCTGGAACGCACCTTTGGTGATGGGCTGGAAACGGAACTGGCTGCGATGGAAGGTGAGGCGACGCTGGACCTGCGCGTCAACCTGCTGAAATCCGACCGTCCCACCGCGCGTGCCGCGCTGGAGGCGGACGGCATCCGGGCCGAAGACACGATCCTGTCACCATGGGGCCTGCGGGTCGCGGGCCGTCAGCCCGTGACGTCATGCGCCGCCTTCCGCAGTGGCATGGTGGAAATACAGGACGAAGGCAGCCAGCTGGTTGTCGCCGCCGTGGGCGCGCGGCCGGGCATGCGCGTGCTGGATTACTGCGCGGGTGCTGCGGGCAAGACGCTGGGCATGGCCATGACCATGGAAAATCGCGGTCATATCGTGGCATGCGACGTATCCGAACCCCGGCTGGAAGGAGCGGTGCGCCGCCTGCGCCGCGCGGGCGTTCACAATGCCGAGCGTCATCTGCTGGTCGCGGGCGACCGCTGGGCACGTCGTCGCAGCGGCAGTTTCGACCGCGTGCTGGTTGATGCGCCGTGCACCGGCACCGGCACGTGGCGGCGCAACCCCGATGCGCGTCTGCGGCTGCGTGAACAGGATCTGCTGGAACTGACCGCCAAGCAGGCCGACATCATTGACCGCGCGGCCAGCCTTGTCCGTCCCGGCGGGCGCATGGTCTATGCCACGTGCTCCGTCCTGCGCGAGGAGAACGGGGACCAGATCGCGGCCTTCCTTGCGCGTAATCCCGCCTTTTCCATAGTGACGCCCGATGGGGTGGACGATGACCTGCCGCCGGGACTGGCGGTGGAAGGCCAGGTGCGCCTGACACCGCGCCAGCATCATACGGACGGTTTTTTTGCGGCCATCGTGCAGCGCGATTCCTGACATGACATGCCTGTTGCGGCGTATTTTGAAATGCCCCGTGACAGGCGTTTTGGTGGCGTCTTTTCAGGAAACGGCGGCCTGCCCTGACGCTTTCTGAAAAAAGCTTTACCAAAAACCTCTTTGTAATTTGCGTGGCGTCTCATAGGCAGGTTTTTTGAGACTGTCTCTTGGATAATTAAGAAAAACCACACGCCAGAACCGCATTCCAGGCCCATGACACGAATCTGGCGGCGGCAGGGGCGTTTGCGTTTGCAACAACGCGGGACATGGGCATGCAGGCAACGAACCTGGCGATAGGAATTCTGTTCGTACTGGGCGGCGGGATCGCGGCCCAGTGGGTGGCGTGGCGGTTCAGGTTACCGGCCATCGTGCTGCTGTTTTCTCTCGGGCTGATTCTGGGGCCGGGTCTGGGCATCCTGCACCCGGGGGCTGCGATCGGGCCGTATTTCCATCCGCTTGTGTCCATGGCCGTGGCCTTTATCGTGTTCGAGGGCGGACTTGCGCTCGACCTGCGTCAGTGGCGTGAATCGGGGGAAGGGGTGCTGCGTCTTACGGCTGCCGCCCTGCCCATCAACTGGATACTCGGCTCACTTGCCGCGCATTATGTTGGGCACCTGCCATGGGGGACGTCGTGGCTGTTTGGCGCGATCGTGGTGGTGACGGGGCCGACGGTCGTGCTGCCGCTGCTGCGTCATACCAAGCTGCGGCCCCGGGTCGCGGCGTTCCTGCGGTGGGAAGCCATCGTCAATGACCCCATTGCCGCCATCCTTGCAACGCTGGTGCTGGAATGCCTGCTGATCCGCCCGTCCCATACCGGCGGCATTTCGCTGGCGACGGTGGAAATCGGGCCGCATCTGCTGTTTGCCACCATGTTCTCGATCGCGTGCGGCATTTTTCCCGCAATCCTGATCAAGTTCCTGTCCGCGCGCGACATGCTGCCCGAAATCCTGCGTATTCCCATGATCCTGGCCTTTGTCATGACGGTGGCCGCACTGTGCAACCTGATCATGCAGGGGGCGGGACTGATGGCGGCCACGGTGTTCGGGATGGCGCTGGCGAACCTGCATGTAACCGGCATGTCGGAACTGCAGCGGATCAAGGAATCCCTTGGGGTGATCGTGGTGTCGTGCCTGTTCGTGCTGCTGACGGCGGACCTGCCGCGCACGCTGCTGACCGAACTGTCGCTGCCCATCATGGCGCTGACGTTTACCGTCATGTTCGTGGTCCGGCCGCTGGGTATTTTCCTGTCCACCATCGGGGCCAGCATGTCATGGCAGGAACGGCTGTTCGTGGGCTGGATCGCGCCGCGCGGTATCGTGGCGGCGGCGGTGGCGGGGGTGGTCGGCCTGCAACTGCATGAAGCGGGATATCCGGGCGGCGACCTGATTACGCCCGCCGTATTCGCGCTGATCGCATCCACCATGATCCTGCACGGGTTTTCATTGCGGCCGCTGGCGCGTGCGCTGCGGCTGACCCTGTCGGATGAACCCGCCCTGGCCATCATGGGGGCCAACGCATGGTCCACCAGCCTGGCCCGTGTGGTGCATGACCGGGGCGTGCCGGTGCTGCTGGTCGATACCTATGCCCCGGCGCTGAACAAGGCGGCGGGGTTTGGCATCCCGATCCTGCGTGCGGAACTGCTGTCGGTCGAGGGGATGGAAAGCCTGGAGGAACGCCCGGCAGACTACCTGATCGCGGCGACGCCGGATGCGATCTATAACGGCCTTGTCTGCGCGCGCATGGCGCCCGACCTTGGCCGCCAGCGCGTGTTCCAGGTCAGCCCTGGCATAGCAAGGCTGGATCTGTATCACGGGCTGAGCCGGGATTCGCGCGGCAAGGTGCTGGGGGAACCGGGGTGGAATTTCTCCTATATCGATTCCCTGTATGCCAGAGGCTGGCGCTTTGGCAGCCACGTCATGGAAGAACACGTGGAGGAAGCCGACCTGCTGTCCGGTCCGGGCATGCTGTTCATGATCATCCGCAAGGGCAGCGCGATATGGATCTTTTCTGCCGAGGACGCGATTCCGGCTGAACCGGCGCAAGGCGACATCATCGTCATGCTGCTGCCGCCCGCCACAGCCCCGGTAAACGCGGCGACGACACCAGCACCGCCTACACCGGCCTGACGTCGATTTCCCCCAGCCCGGCGGCCAGCAGATGGCGCAGCACGGGTTCGGGCAGGGCGATGCAGCCTTCCGTCGGGCGACCGCCCGCTGGCGGCAGGTGAAGGAAGATAGCCGACCCTGCGCCAGAATGAACCGGGTCGTCGTTATAACCAAGAACCACCAGAATGTCGTAAACGTGATCCTCCCGCCACAGCCGTTCGTGCCGGGCGGGGTGGGGCAGGGCTACATACCGGTTATAATCAGTGTGTCGGGGGTCATCACACCATCCATCAAGCGGGGAGAGCGGTTCTACAGGCAGATGACAAACAGGTGATGCCACCCGGTCGGCGCGATAGAACACGCGTCGCAGTGGCAGAATACCGCTGGGTGTTGCGTGATCTCCCTCCATTTTGCGGTTTTTGATGCCGCCTGCGCCGATAATGGCGGGGAAAATTTCGCGCATGCAATGCAGTTGTGCATCCAGCCCTGTATTCGTTTGCAAAATAGCGCGTATCATGAATTCCTCTGGATCGGGTCGTATTTATGTTATCTCCGGCCTAATCCGGCAGCATACGGCATGATGGCCGTCGGGTCGCGGGCCTGTCGGTGGTGTGGCCGGAAATGAACAGCAAGACAGAGACCGCCCTGCTGACGGGGCGGGACTAAAGTGATAAAGAGGGTTCGATGGCAGGAGCACGTCCCATACTGATAGCGGACGACGATCAGACTTTACGTCAAATGCTCGTTGAACAGCTGCAGATTGATGGTGAATTTGAAGCGATCGAGGCCGGCTCCGTCGCCGAGGCCTGGGAAAAGCTGCAGAAGCCGGGGGCGCGTTTCGATGCGATCATCCTCGATGTTTCCCTGCCCGACGGGGACGGACGCGATTTCTGCGCCGATCTGCGGCGCAAGGGCAAGCGTATTCCCATCATCATCCTGACCGGTTCCGATGACGAGACGGACGTCGTGCGCGGCCTGGATGCCGGTGCGAATGACTACGTCGCGAAACCGTTCCGCATTGCCGAGCTTCTGGCCCGGCTGCGCGCGCAGATGCGCATTTTTGAAAACAGCGAGGACGCGGTCTTCGCAATCGGGCCGTACATTTTCCGCCCGTCCGCCAAGCTGTTGCAGGAAACGGCCAAGAACCGCCGGATCCGCCTGACGGAGAAAGAGGCCGCAATCCTGAAATTCCTGTACCGTGCGGGCACGCGTCCCGTGCCGCGGCAGGTGCTGCTGAACGAGGTCTGGGGCTACAACGCCGCCGTGACCACGCATACGCTGGAAACGCACATCTACCGTCTGCGCCAGAAAATCGAACCCGATCCCACCAATGCCACCCTGCTGGTGACGGAAGGAGGCGGCTACCGTCTTGACCCCGAAGGGGGCAAGACTGCCATCGCCTGACCGGGTGATGGCCCGCATTGCAGGCTGATCTGACGGGCCGCCCGGTTTCGGGCGGCCCGGTCGCGTTCCGGGGGATGTTTCAGGCGTCCAGGTCGATCATGACCGGCACGTGGTCCGATGGCTTGTCCCAGTCGCGGGCCGTCCGCAGCACTTCCATGCCGCGCAGGGCGGACTGCAGGTCAGGCGTAACCCAGACATGGTCCAGCCGGCGGCCACGGTTGGATTTGCTCCAGTCCCGGTTGCGATAGGACCACCACGTATAAAGCTTCTCGGTCGCGGGGACGAAATGGCGCATGGCATCGACAAAGCCGGTATGCTGCCATGCCAGCAGGCGTTCGGTTTCCGCAGGTGTATGGCTGACGATCTTCAGCAGTTGCCTGTGGCTCCATACATCCTGTTCCAGCGGGGCGATGTTCAGGTCGCCCACCAGCACCGTGCGCCGCATGTCACGGCCGGAAAACCATTCCCGCGCTTCCTCCACAAACGCCAGCTTGTGCGCGAATTTGGGATTTTCCACCGGATCGGGAATGTCGCCGCCCGCGGGCACATAGAAATCATGCACGTCGATCGCGTCAGCGCCCGTGCCATGGCGTATGGCGATGTGGCGGCAGTCCCCGCGCCGGCACCAGTCGGGCGCGTCCTCCAGCACGGTTACGGGCTGGCGTGACAGGATCGCGACGCCATTATACCCCTTCATGCCCCGGAACACGACGTGGTCGAATCCCAGCGCGCGCACTGCATCAAGCGGGAACAGGCTGTCGGGCACCTTGGTTTCCTGCAGGCAGACGATATCGGGGGATGTGTCCTGGCACAGCCGCGCCAGAAGCGGCATCCGCAGGCGGAGGGAATTGATATTCCATGTCACAATACGCATATCGGGTGCATTGCCGATCGGGCGCGGGCTGACAAGAATATTTTTGTGTGCCCGCGGTACGGCGCGAGACAAAAACAGGAACGAATTACAAAAGGCGGCTGATATTCCGCGCAAAATGGAAACCGGGTTTTCCACCACGGAGATGCCACAATTTGTCCACCTGTGGGGTTGACAGGCATGTTTTGGGTTCATGTGGGGCGGGATTTTTTTTTCGGTCCATAAGTGGCCTGATATAGTTATTTAAAAACAATAGGTTATTGTTAGTGATGTTTTTTTGGGCAATCCAAGTTCAGGAAAGGAAAACCGCCATCCGCACGTTTTTTTCTGCTGCTGCTCCACAGACTTATCCACATCATCGGTGGATGAACGGCTGCCATCCATGACAACAGCCATTTCAACCGCCCCGGTCCGGCCCCCCGCCCAGCCGGTCGGGGTGGATGCGATAAGCCATGCCCTGCAGACCATGCCACAGTCGCCTGGCGTGTACCGCATGCTGGGGCCGAAAGGGGACGTGCTGTATGTCGGCAAGGCGCTGAATCTGAAAAAGCGCGTCACGTCCTATACCCATGTAAGCCGCCTGACCGAACGTCTGCGCCGCATGGTGTCCGAAACCCGCAGCATGGAAATTGTCACGACCCATACCGAGGCCGAGGCCCTGCTGCTGGAAGCCAACTATATCAAGCGCATGCAGCCCCGGTACAACATCCTGCTGCGTGATGATAAAAGTTATCCATGGATCATGCTGACGGACAAGCATGATTTTCCCCAGATCAGCAAACATCGCGGCAGGCCGGTGAAGGGGGCGTCATACTGGGGGCCGTTCGCATCCGCGTGGTCGGTCAACCAGACGCTCAACCTGCTGCAGCGTACGTTCCTGCTGCGCTCGTGCTCCGACAGTGAAATGCAGGGCCGCACGCGCCCGTGCCTGCTGCACCAGATCCACCGCTGCTCCGCCCCGTGCGTGGACCGTATCAGCCGCGAGGACTACGCCGCACTGGCGGGGCAGGCGCGTGACTTCCTTGCCGGGCGGAACCCGCATATGCGCGAGCAGCTGGGACGCGAGATGGAGGAGGCAGCCGATGCGCTGGAGTTCGAGCGCGCGGCCGCCATCCGTGACCGCATACGTGGCCTGTCAGCGCTGCAGCAGGATTCCAGCGTCATCAATCCCTCTACCGTTACGGATGCGGACATCATCGCGATCTGGCAGATCGCGGGGCAGTCGTGCATTCAGGTGTTCTTCATCCGTGCCGGTCGCAACAACGGCAACCGCGCGTTTTTCCCTGCCCACGCGCGCGATGAGAACGCGCCCGACGTGCTGGCCGCCTTCATCGGTCAGTTCTATGACGACAAGCCGCCGCCCGCCCACGTGCTGGTCAATCAGGATCTGCCGGAACTGGGCGTGCTGACATCCGCCCTGACCCTGCGCCGGGGGCGCAAGGTAGAGATCACGCATCCGCAGCGCGGGGAAAAGCGTGGCGTGATTGAACATGCCGAAATCAACGCGCGTGAGGCGCTGGAACGCAGGATGGCGGAAAGCGCCGGTCAGGCGCGGCTTTTGCAGGGGGTGGCCGACCTGTTCGGGCTGGATGCGCCGCCACGCCGGATCGAGACCTATGACAACAGCCATATCCAGGGAGCGAACGCCTATGGCGTGATGGTGGTGGGCGGCCCGGAGGGCTTCGACAGGCGCGCCTACCGCAAGTTCTCCATCAAGGGACCGATCACGCCGGGCGATGACTTCGCCATGATGCGCGAGGTGCTGGAACGCCGCTTCCGCCGCGCGCTGAAAGACCGCGAGGACGGCAACCGGCCGGAAGACTGGCCCGACATCCTGCTGATCGATGGCGGTGCGGGACAGTACACCGCCGTGCGTGGCGTGCTGGACGAACTGGGGGTGACCGGGGTTACGCTGGTGGGTATCGCCAAGGGGCCGGACAGGGATGCGGGGCGCGAATGGTTCCATACCGAAGGCCGCGCGCCGTTCCAGCTACCGCCGCGCGACCCGGTGCTGTATTACCTGCAGCGCCTGCGGGACGAGGCGCACCGCTTCGCCATCACCACCCACCGCGCCGGGCGGTCCAAGACGCTGGTGCGATCGGAACTGGACGACATTCCCGGCGTTGGACCTGCACGCAAGCGCGCGCTGCTCAAGCATTTCGGCTCGGCGCGCAGCGTGCGGCAGGCTGGCCTGGGAGAACTGGAAAATGCACCGGGCATCAATCGTGACATGGCCCGCGCCATATACGGATATTTCCATCCCGACTGGACAGGAGAGTGATCGGCTGTCATGCAGATGTGAGCATATGGCCTGCCTGACAGGCGTTATCAGTATTTCGGTTTTTCCTCATTCTTGGCTATAGCAGTACCAGCATGCTTACCGACCTGCCCAACCTCCTGACCCTGTCCCGTATTGTAGTGGTCCCCATTGTTGTCGGGCTGGTCGTCCTCCATACGGCGCAGACCGACTGCGCGGCATGTATCCTGTTCATACTGGCGGGCATCACCGATTACCTTGATGGCAAGCTGGCACGGGCGTGGAACCAGAATTCCGATCTTGGCCGCATGCTTGACCCCATTGCCGACAAGCTGCTGGTGGGTGCGTCACTGATGGTCATGGCGGGGCTTGGGCGGTTGCCGTATGGCTGCCTGTATCCGGCCATCATCATCCTTTCGCGTGAAATCCTGGTCAGCGGACTGCGGGAATACCTTGCGGCGACCCGTGTCGGCCTGCCGGTGACACGGCTGGCGAAATGGAAAACCGGGTTCCAGATGACCGCCATCGGCTTCCTGCTGGCAGGTGACAGCACGGCGGTCCTGCTGCATATCGGCTGGCTGCCGGTTGATGCGATGGGGGCGATCATGATGTGGACCGCTGCCGTCCTGACCCTGATTACGGGGTGGGACTATCTGTCCACCGGGCTGCGGCATGTCAGCCGCGGCACGGCGGGGGCTACGAAATTATCTTCCTGACCTACATGAAAAATTAACGTGCGCCGTGGTTGCTCTCTCCTGTGCGGGTCGTCTGGCCCGCCTTGTGCCGGACAGGTCAGGAGGAGAAAGCGGTGCGTAATGCAATGGTCATGTCATTGCTGGTGGGGCTGACCGGATGTGGTGGTTTTGGCCACATCCTGTCCGACAATACCGAACTGCCCGGCAGCCTGCCCAACACCCCACGCTCCGAGGTCGAAAACATGCGCCGCGTGGCGGGGCAGGCGCCACAGGTGCTGCCCATACTGCCGCAGGAACGCAATGTCTGGCCGGTTGTGAAATCAGGCCAGTCGGTGCTGGCCGCGATCGGGGCGGACCGCACCACCGCTGGCGCGCGTTCGCAACTGGTGGAACGCGAGGTGGATCTGCCTGCCGGCGGCGAGATGCAGATCGGCAACGATGCAGGGCCCGATGGCGACACGGCGGCGCGCGCGCGCGTTTCCGCATTGTCTTCCGGGCCATCGGCAACGCATAAGGGCGTATCGGATTCGGCCATTGTCGTTCCGAACGGCGATGGCACCAATACCGTGGTCGCGTCCGACGGCACGGTTCAGGAACAGCAGGCACCATGACCGGCACGGGCCGCATGGGAAGCCGTGGCACAGGGAGATGAAACCGGAATGCTGCGCATTCTCTATTTCGCATGGTTGCGGGACCGCCTCGGCACCCCCGGTGAAACACTGCCCCTGCAGGTAGGCGCGCATTCCGTGCAGGACCTGATCGACCAGCTGCGCGCGCGTGGCGGGGCGTATGGGGAAATATTCGCGAAGCCCGAACTGATCCGTGTCGCGGTGAACCAGAGTTTCGCCACGATTGACGCCCCTATTGCCGCCAATGACGAAATTGCCTTTTTCCCGCCGGTCACGGGGGGCTGACACCATCATGCCCTGCGTTACGGTCCGTGTTCAGGCGGAAACATTCGATGCCACCCACGAAACCGCCCTGCTGCTGCGCGGGCAGGACGAAGTGGGGGGGATTGGCGCGTTTACCGGCATTGTCCGCGGGGGCGACGGACTGGTGGCGCTGGAACTGGAACACTATCCCGGCATGACCGAATCCATGATGCGGCAGATTGCCGATTCGGCCTGTGCGCGATTCGGCCTGACCGGCTGTACCGTCATCCACCGTGTGGGCAGGCTGGAAGTGGGCATGCCCATCGTGCTGGTGCTGTGTGCGGCAGCCCACCGCAAGGCGGCGCTGGCGGGGACGGAGTTCATGATGGACTGGCTCAAGACCGGCGCACCCTTCTGGAAACGCGAGGAATTCGCAAACGGACGCAGTGAATGGGTCCAGCCGCGCGCGCAGGATGACGCCGCGACGGCACGGTGGGGGGGCCTGGATCAATGAAGGGGGAGGGGAGAAAATTTAAAAAATATTCTCTCCATTCCGTACTTGACCCAAGCTTGCCCGCTGATTCGGAAGATCAGTCCACAATTTGTCCCCACACATTATATGGTGCATTCCGGTACCGTTTGCTCCATATATAGGGGGCAAAATCAAAAAACCTCACCAAGCCGCACAGGATCGAAAGGTTCTGCGCGTCAGCGTGAGCCGATTACGGAGAATGTAAATGGTCCTGGATGACGTATCCGGAGGCATGCCTGATCGTTCGGCTGGTGAGGACGGGACCATCCGGGGAAAGGACAGTACGACGATGTCTGATATGTCTGACATGCTGGACAGCGTGGTTCAGCTGCCTGGCCACCATCCCGTGCGCGTGGACCATTCGCGTGATGCGCTGCTGACGGCATTCGGCAAGGCGACGCTGAACAACCGCTACCTGCTGCCCGATGAAAGCTATCAGGATCTGTTTGGCCGGGTTGCGTCCTATTACGGGGCGAATCCCGCGCATGCGCAGCGGCTGTATGACTATATCTCGCGTCACTGGTTCATGCCGGCGACGCCGGTGCTGTCCAATGGCGGCACCACGCGTGGCCTGCCGATTTCGTGTTTCCTGAACGAAGCCAATGACAGCCTGCGTGGCATCGTGGACCTGTGGAACGAGAACGTATGGCTGGCGTCCAAGGGCGGCGGCATCGGGTCGTACTGGGGCAACCTGCGTTCGATCGGTGAAAATGTCGGCCGCAACGGCAAGACATCGGGTGTCATTCCCTTCATCCGCGTGATGGACAGTCTGACGCTGGCGATCAGCCAGGGGTCGCTGCGGCGCGGGTCGGCTGCGGTGTATCTGCCGGTCTGGCATCCCGAAATCGAGGAATTCATCGAACTGCGCCGCCCCACCGGCGGCGATCCCAACCGCAAGGCGCTGAACCTGCATCATGGCGTGCTCGTGTCTGACGCCTTCATGCGTGCTGTGGCGGATGATGATGAATGGGCGCTGCTGTCGCCCAAGGACAATTCGGTCATCCGCAAGATTTCGGCCCGCTCGCTGTGGATACGCATCCTGACCGCGCGGATGGAGCAGGGCGAGCCGTACATCATCTTCTCCGACCATGTGAACAATGCGCGGCCCGAACACCACAAGCTGGCGGGGCTGGAAGTCAAGACATCCAACCTGTGCGCGGAAATCACCCTGCCTACCGGCATGGACCAGCACGGACGCGAACGTACGGCGGTATGCTGCCTGTCCTCGCTCAACCTTGAGACGTGGGATGAGTGGAAAGACAACCCGCAGTTCATCGAGGACGTGATGCTGTTCCTTGATAACGTGCTGCAGGATTTCATCGACCGTGCGCCCGATGACATGGAACGCGCGCGTTACGCCGCCATGCGCGAGCGTTCGGTCGGCCTGGGGGTCATGGGCTTCCATTCCTTCCTGCAGGCCCGCAACGTGCCATTTGAAAGCGTGGTGGCCAAAAGCTGGAACCGCCGCATATTCAAGCATATCCGCACGCAGGCGGATGCCGCGTCGCGCAAGCTGGCGGAAGAACGCGGACCGTGCCCCGACGCCGCCGATTATGGCGTGATGGAGCGTTTTTCCAACAAGATGGCGATTGCGCCGACTGCGTCGATTTCCATCATCGCGGGCAACGCCAGCCCGGGGATCGAGCCGATCGCTGCCAACGTATTCCTGCAGAAGACGCTGTCGGGGTCGTTTACGGTGCGTAACCGCCACCTTGACCGCCTGCTGACGGAAAAGGGGCAGAACACGAATGAAGTCTGGTCCTCCATTACCCTGAACAAGGGCAGCGTGCAGCACCTCGACTTCCTGACCCAGCAGGAAAAGGACGTGTTCAAGACCGCGTTCGAACTGGACCAGCGCTGGGTGATCGAACATGCGGCCGACCGTGCGCCCTTCATCTGTCAGGCGCAGTCAATCAACATCTTCCTGCCTGCCAACGTGCACAAGCGTGACCTGCACCAGATCCATTACATGGCGTGGAAGCGGGGGGTGAAATCATTGTATTACTGCCGTTCGCTGTCCATCCAGCGCGCTGATGCCGTAAGTGACGGGCAGGAAAAGCGCGACATGACGAAAAAAGAAGGCGACACCCCTGTGACGCCGACCACCACGACCACGGATTATGAGGAATGCCTTGCCTGTCAGTGAAGGTGGGGTATTTTCATGTATTGTTTCGATTTTATTTATGGAATTTCCTGTATGGGAATGGAAATAAAATTTTAAAAAGGACTACATCCTAAGTGTAGGGTAGTTTTTTTGTGCTGTTATTTTGAGTGGACGCTGACTTGTTCTGCTGTTTATTGTTCAGGGTGTCGGGTTTGTGCCCGACGATCCCGATTCATGTAACAGGACAGGCATGGCCATGACCGATCAAGCCCCCGGCGCAGGTGCCCCGACGCAGCACGAACCCAGCCTGCTGACCGCCAATCCCGTTTACAAGCCATTCCGTTACCCATGGGCCTATGATGCATGGCTGACGCAGCAGCGTGTCCACTGGTTGCCTGAAGAGGTGCCATTGGCTGATGATGTGAAGGACTGGCACCGCACGCTGACGGAAAGCGAACGGCATCTGGTCACCCAGATCTTCCGTTTCTTCACACAGTCGGATGTGGAGGTGAACAACTGTTACATGAAGCACTACAGCCAGGTGTTCAAACCGACTGAAGTGCTGATGATGCTCTCGGCATTTTCGAATATCGAGACGATCCATATTGCCGCCTACAGTCATCTGCTCGATACCATCGGCATGCCTGAGACCGAGTATTCCGCTTTCCTTAAATATAAGGAAATGAAGGATAAATATGACTACATGCAGCAGTTTTCGGTCAACGATAACTACCAGATCGCCCGGACGCTGGCGGCGTTCGGCGCATTTACCGAAGGGCTGCAGCTGTTCGCGTCGTTTGCCATCCTGCTGAATTTCCCCCGGCATAACAAGCTGAAGGGCATGGGGCAGATCGTGTCATGGTCAGTGCGTGACGAATCGCTGCACTGTGATTCGATGGCGCGGCTGTTCCGGGTGTTCGTCCATGAAAATCCGGAAATCTGGACTGATACCCTGCGTGATGACATTCGCCAGATCTGCCGTGATATTGTCGAACACGAGGACGCATTCATCGACCTTGCGTTCGAGATGGGCGCGGTCGAGGGGCTGGATGCGGGGCAGGTGAAGCAGTACATACGCTTCGTTGCCAACCGCCGTCTGGGTCAGCTTGGGCTGGACGGGATTTATGATATCGCCATCAACCCGCTACCATGGGTGGATGAAATGGTGAACGCGGTCGAACACACCAATTTCTTTGAAAATCGCGCTACGGAATATAGTCGCGCCTCGACCACGGGGTCGTGGGATGAAGCGTTTGCCTGAAGATAATGTTTCAGTGCATCATACTGATAAATAAAGACAAAAGTTTTTGGGTGCCGCCTTTTTTCAAAAAGGTGGCGTTCTTTTGAATCGTTTTGAAAAAAGCTTCACCAAAAATTTTTACAATCTGCAGGCTGCTTCAGGAGCAGGCTTCCAAGCCATCTTCGGGGACTGGTGATGCTTTTTTGCACAAAGCCGCCGGTCATGCCGTCTTTTTCAAAACAGGTGGTGTCTGGATTTTTTTGGCGCTTTCCTGTCAACAGGCTGTTTTGGAAAGGGTCTGATTTATGCGTGGGGCATCAGGGGCGCGCCGTCTTCCAGCACCGCACGGGCGGCGGGGGTGAATTCGCCACTGGTTTCATGCAGCGTCAGTCCGGGCAGCATTTCGCTGCCAGCGCGGGAATTCGCGCGGCCCTGCACCAGCACGATCCGCGCGGCATGCCCCTGACGGGGCCAGAACGGAAAGATCCGGATACGGCCAAGCCGCGTGTCCTCCATCGCGGCAATGCTGGCGGATAGCAGGCTGGCGGGCAGGGCAAGCGTCAGGGTGCCATGGTGGCGCAACTGGGCCGCCAGTGTGCGCACCCACGCCACCAGCGTGCCTGCGGGCAGGCGGCGGGCAAGATCGCGCTGCATGTGGGCGGACGCGGACGAATCATGTCCATGCCATGGCGGATTGGCGAAAGCGTGGTCAATGCGGCGCACCCCCGGCCCCGACAGCAGCGGGTCATCGGGCAGGGCGGGGATGCTGGCCACGTGCACGCGCAGGCCATGGCGTCCGTTCAGTGCAAGGTTGTGGTGGGCCAGCGTTGCGGTGGCAGGGTCCTGTTCCAGCCCGACTCCCGTAAGGCGGGGCACCCGATTCGTCAGGCACAGCAGTCCTGCGCCCGCGCCGCATCCGCCTTCCAGCACGACCTCTCCGGCGCGTGCGGGCACAAAAGCAGCCATCAGAACCGGTTCCAATCCGGTCCTGTTTCCGGTCGGAAACTGGCGATAGACCACCTTTCCACCCAGCAAAGTGCCCGTCGTGACCGGGGCATCGCCCATGGGGGAAAGGGATTGCGTATCATCAGCCCCATGCCGTGTGTGTGCGTGGTCTGGCTTGACCGTTATTCCAGCGCCGCCCATATACTCATATCTATGTTCATACATTCGGAACCGGGAGAGTAACCTTTTGGCCCTAGCAGTTAGTCTGCCGGAATCCGACGAAACGGCAAGTCAGAAAGACGAAGGGGCTCGCCGCCCGATGGCAGATGGATCAGAAGTCGCCCTGCGTGACCTGGCGGAATATCTTGCAGATGACATGGCCGCGTGTAACCGCGCCATTGTCGAGCGGATGGACAGCCCGGTCGCGCTCATTCCCCAGCTTGCGGCCCATCTGGTTGCCGCAGGCGGCAAGCGGCTGCGCCCGCTGCTGACGCTGGCGTCCGCCCGGCTGTGCGGTTACCAGCCCGATGCCACGCACCAGCGGCATGTGGCGCTGGCGGCCTGTGTGGAATTCATTCACACCGCAACCCTGCTGCATGATGACGTGGTGGACGAAAGTTCCCTGCGTCGTGGCATGGCCAGCGCGAATGCGGTGTTCGGCAACAAGGCATCGGTGCTGGTGGGCGACTTCCTGTTCGCCCGGTCTTTCCAGCTCATGACGGATGATGGCTCACTCAAGGTCATGAATATCCTCTCATCCGCTTCCGCCACGATCGCGGAAGGGGAAGTGCTGCAGATGTCCACCCAGAACGATCTTTCCACACGGATTGACCAGTATCTGGAAGTCATTCATGGCAAAACTGCGGCACTGTTCGCCGCCGCCTGTCGTGTGGGCGCGGTCGTGGCCGACCGGGAAGGGGCGGAAGAACATGCCCTCGAATCCTACGGCACCAATCTGGGCATGGCGTTCCAGCTGGTGGATGACGCACTGGATTACGCCGCGGATCAGGCCCGTCTGGGCAAGACGGTGGGCGATGACTTCCGCGAAGGCAAGATTACCCTGCCGGTGCTGGCGGCCTATGCCGCCGGGTCAGAAAAAGATCGTGCCTTCTGGCATCGTGTGATCGAGGAAAGCGAGCAGACGCCCGAAGACCTTGACCATGCACTCAGGCTGATTGAACAGACCGGGGCCATCCGCACCACGCTGGACCGGGCGACGGAATATGCCACGACCGCGCGTGAAGCCCTGTCCATTTTCCCCCCTGGCCGCCTGCGCCAGTTATTGCAGGATACGGCCAGCTATACGGTCAACCGCCTGCGTTAAGCGGGCGGTCCAGGGCAATCTGACGATGAAAGTTTATGGGTACCGCCTTTTTTCAGGAGGGCGGTATTCTTTTGATGCTTTTTGAAAAATCTTTCCCCAAGGACTTTTTGCAGGGATCGGAATTCCGCACTGGGCCACGCCTGCTCAGGAATGGGTCGTCACGTCTTTGCTGAACAGACAGGGTGCATCTATCGCGTAACCCAGCCTGCGCAGACCGGGCAGCAGGGCGGCAAGATCAGGCGGCATGGCGGTAAAGCAGACCCGTTCGGCCCGGGGCCGTCGGGGATCGGCGGTCGTATCGCACCCGGTCAGAATGCGTGCGGCCTGTCTGGCGACGGCAGGGGCCGGGTCCAGCCAGGTGACATGCGCGGGTCCGGTTTCGCGCATTGCGTCCAGCAGGAAGGTGTAGTGCGTGCAGCCAATCCCGACTACGTCAATCCGATCCCCGCCCATCTGGTCAAACAGGCCATCAAGCTCGGTTTTCAGTTGCTGTCGGTCGGGGGGGCTGCCCCGGAACGCGGCTTCCGCCATGTCGGCCAGTCCCCGCGCGCCATAGGCCAGCAGGGTGCAGTCAGGGGCGAAACGTGTGCTGAGATCACGCAGATAGGGACGACGTACCGTGGCGCGGGTAGCCAGCAGGCCGATCGTGCCGGTGCGGGTATGGTCCGCCGCCCATTTTATGGGGGGTACGCAGCCCACGAACGGCACGTCATACGCTGCACGCAGGCTGTCCAGCGCCAGCGTGCTGGCGGTATTGCACGCAACCACCACCACATCGGGCCGAAGGCGGTCAATGGCCTGACCCAGCAGGGTAACGATTCGCCGGCGCAGGGTTGCGTCGGGCTGTTCGCCATAGGGAAAGATGGCAGTATCGGCCAGGTAATCGACCGCTACTCCCGGCAGGAGGTCGCGGATACGGGCTACGATCCCCAACCCCCCGATGCCGGAATCAAAAGCAAGGATACGCGCCATCGACCCGTCCGGGATCAGGCCCCGGCGTCGCGCTTGGCCTTCAGCGCCAGCGCTTCTTCCGCACTGCCCACGCCGCCATGCTTGGCTGACCATGCGCAGGGGTCTTCAAGGAAGCGACGGACTTCGGCGGCATCCTTTTCAGAGAAATAGGGCTTGCCCGCGCAGGCTTCCAGCACATCCCACCACGTACACAGCGCATGCAGGCTGATATCCATGTCGGCCAGCGTGCGGTAGGCGCCGGGGAACACGCCGTAGAAGAACACGACAAAGGTATGGTCCACGATGGCGCCTGCCTTGCGCAGCGCGTTGGCAAACTGCACCTTGGACGACCCATCGGTGGTCAGGTCTTCCACCAGCAGGGTACGCATGCCCTCGGGCACATCGCCTTCGATCTGGGCATTGCGGCCAAAGCCCTTGGGCTTTTTGCGTACATAGGCCATCGGCGCCATCATGCGGTCGGCAATCCATGCGGCGAAGGGAATGCCCGCTGTCTCGCCCCCCACCACGGCGTCAATGCTTTCGTAACCTACATGGCGGCCGATCTTTTCCACTGCCAGCTCCATGATCTTCTGGCGTGCGCGCGGGAAGAAGATGATGCGGCGGCAGTCGATATAGACCGGGGATTTCCAGCCGGATGTCAGGGTATAAGGTTCGTCGGGGCGGAAATTGACAGCCTTGATTTCCAGCAGCAGGCGCGCCGTCATAAGTGCTGCGTCGCGGTCCCATGCCGTGGAGCCTGTTGAAAGTCCAGCCCCGTTCCCCGTGGCGTCGTGCATACCCTATCTCCGGCCAAATGATATGTGGTGTCTTCAATGACAGCACAGACGATTAACCGCAACAGATGTGAAAATCCATCTGTCTGCGTGGGCTGCGGGCATAATTGCCAAAAAAAGGCTACATCGGAAACATAACGTGACCTGATCAGCGGAGTGTGAGGCCATGCGTACCTTGCCCCATGGGGGTATTCGATCTAATATCCCAATACTGATAATCATTCTCACCAATGGGTCATCGCATCGTGTCTGTTGAAAACAGCCGCATCTCTCGCAAGTGCGAGCGTGCCGTAATCACCGCCTATCAGGAACTGCGTGGCGTAGGGACCAGCGATGTGTCGGCTTTCCATGCCTGCACTACCCTGTACCGTATCCACCATCCGGAATCCTCGCTGAACGAGGCACGGCGTCTGGTGTCGGAATGGATCGACCACCACGTGATCCAGAAACGCCCCGGTCCCACGAATGGCTGTGAGTGTGACTGACCCATCCGGGATAAGGGATCATTCCATCATGCAAAAAGGGGCGGGCCATGCAGTGGCCCGCCCTTTTTGCATGATGCACGCAATGCGACAGCGCGGCAGGTAAAACCGCCACGATCCGTTTCCCTGTTCCCACGCCGGGCGGATGGTGCATCCGTCCGGCGTGGGATTCAGTCAGCCCCGCTTGGCAAACGGCACGAAGTCGCGTTCCGGTGACCCGGTGTAAAGCTGGCGGGGACGGCCGATACGCTGGCCCGGTTCCTCGATCATTTCCTTCCACTGGCTGATCCAGCCGGTGGTGCGGGCGACCGCGAACAGCACGGTGAACATGCTGGTAGGGATGCCCATGGCCTTGAGGATGATGCCGGAATAGAAATCGACATTCGGGTACAGGCTGCGCTTGACGAAATATTCGTCGTGGATGGCGATCTTTTCCAGTTCGATCGCAAGGTCCAGCAGCGGGTCGTCCTTGATCCCCAGTTCGCCCAGCACTTCATGGCAGGTGGCCTGCATGATCTTCGCACGCGGGTCAAAGTTTTTGTACACCCGATGGCCAAAGCCCATCAGGCGCACGCCGCTGTTCTTGTCCTTCACCTTGGCGATGAATTCGGGAATGTTGTCCTTGTGCCCGATTTCAGCCAGCATTTTCAGTACGGCTTCGTTGGCGCCACCATGGGCAGGCCCCCACAGGGCGGCGATACCGGCAGAAATGCACGCAAACGGGTTGGCCCCGGTGGACCCTGCCAGACGCACGGTAGACGTGGACGCATTCTGTTCATGGTCCGCGTGCAGGATCAGGATACGGTCCATGGCGCGCGCCAGGACGGGATTGATCTTGTACGGCTCGCTGGGCACGGCGAACATCATGGACAGGAAGTTTTCCGCATATGACAGGTCATTGCGCGGATAGATGAAGGTCTCGCCCTGCGTATATTTGTACGCCCATGCCGCAATGGTCGGGATCTTGGCAATAATGCGCATGGCCGACTGGTAACGCGTCGTCGCATTCGAGACATCCAGCCCTTCATGATAGAAGGAGGACAGCGCCCCCACCGTGCCACACAGGATGGCCATGGGGTGGGCGTCACGACGGAAACCGTTGAAGAAATTGCGGATCTGTTCGTGCAGCAGGGTGTGATGCTTGATGGAGTTTACAAACCCGTCATACTCCGCCTTGTCCGGCAGTTCCCCGTTCAGCAGCAGGTAGGCCACTTCCATGAAGGTCGCCTGTTCGGCCAGCTGCGCGATGGGATAGCCCCGATGCAGCAGGATACCCTTTTCACCATCGATGAACGTGATCTTGCTGGAGCATGAAGCGGTTTCGCCATAACCGGGATCATAGGTGAATACCCCGGCCTGCGCCGGCAGCTTGCGGATGTCGATGACATCCGGCCCCAGCGTGCCTGACAGTACCGGCAGGGCAACATCCTTGCCGTTCAGCGAGATTGTGGCGCTTTTTCCGGACTCGCTCATCTACAACACTCCTCTTGGGTGCCGACCCGGCGCACATTGGGGCAGGGCGGCACATGTCTCCAACCTCCGGGCATCCTGTCGTTCGTGCGACAGTTGGTAAGTGTGCCCAAATTTATATACCCGTGCGCCGCATGGGCGGCGGTCAGCGGGCCTCGGGTCTGACGATAGGAACGAAAGCCCCATCGTGGCAATCCGTCCCCCCCGCCTGCGGTAATGACATTATTGGCAAGACAGGTCGGTCAGGCGGATATCCCCGTCAGCCGCCTGATTCCATGCCTGCGTGGCGGTAAAGCAGGCCATCGAGGCCGGTGGGAAGCCCTGATGCAGCGCATTTTCCAGTTCTGGCGGGCAATGACGCGCAGCCCAGTGCGCAACCAGCGCCTGCAGGCCGGGATTGTGAGCTAATATCATGATATTATTGACGTTATCCGGCACTTCATACAGCAGGTCACGGATGGTTTCCGGCATCGCGTCATACAGGGCGTTCACATATCGGATATCGGGTTGCCGATCGCCATAAAATGATCCGATCGCAGCCAGCGTCTGGCGTGTACGCACTGCCGGGCTGACCATCACCAGCTCCGGCGCGAAGTGACGTGCCCGCAGCAGCGCGCCACAGCTGGCGGCGGTCTGGCGGCCATAAGCGGTCAGTGGACGCCCAAGGTCCGCCTGCATCCCCATCGCCCCGAACGGGGCGGGGGCGGCCTGCGCATGGCGCATCAGCACCATCTGCCGGACAGGGGCGTGACTGGCTGCCGGTGTGTCGGGCATCGGGGATTACTGCCCTTCGCTGGCGGCAATGGCCTCATGGTGGCGGATGACCTCGCGGATGATAAAGGCGAGGAATTTTTCGGCAAAATCCGGATCAAGCTGCGCTGCCGTGGCCAGCTGGCGCAGACGTGCGACCTGACGGGCCTCACGCGCGGGGTCGGCGGGGGGCATGTGGTTGGTCGCCTTCAGCTTTCCCACCGCCTGCGTATGGCGGAAACGTTCGGCCAGCATATAGATCAGGGCCGCATCGATGTTGTCGATGCTGCGGCGCAGTTCTTCCAGCTTCGCCTGCGCGGCGTCCTGTGTGGCCTGGGTGGTGTTCATGTGGGAAGGCTCTCCTGAAGTATGAATGCGTATGGTCTGCTAAAGGATGGGCGGCAGGTCGATCCATGCCAGGTGGCCACCCTTGCCCGCGCCGGTATCGGTAAAGATGGCCCGTCCCCCCATCCGGCCGTGCCTGACCCATGGTCGCCCGTCGGTCGAGCGGCGGTCATGCCCGCAATAGACCGTGTAGCCCGCGGGGATGTGATCAACCCAGTTCAGCCGCCGTTCAGGGTAGCCGTCCTTCTGCATCCGGCCCGTCGTCTCGCCAAACAGCGCGCGTGACAGCAGGGGGGTCACGGTGCCCAGCCCCGGCGGCGGCAGTTCGCCCAGCATGCGGACATGGAAGCCGCCATGCACGAATATCGACTGCCCCAGCACGATCCACGCGGGTGCGTGCGACAGGTCCGCCAGCGCACGCTGGGACACGTCGCTGTTTTCCTCAGCCATGAACTGGGTCAGGGTTTCCATCAGGGGCGGATCGCGCCGCATCTTGCGGCCCTGCAGCGCGCGGGCCAGCTTACGGTCGTGGTTGCCCAGTATGAACAGCCCGCGCCGTTCATCGATCAGCCGCTGCATCAGGCGGAAGGCCCCGGCGCTGTCGGGACCGTAATCCACCAGGTCACCCAGCTGTATGACAAACCGGTCCGTCGCCGCGGCATGGCGGAAGGCATGCAGGTCGCCATGCACGTCGCCCACGACGCGCAGCGGCCGCCCGGCCAGCAGGTCCGCCAGCGGGTGCGCCGGCATCGTGACCGGGGGTAGCGGGTAATCCCTCGCCGGGGCGGGCGGGGACGTGCCTTCCCGTGCCATGACAGGCCTGTGAGAGGGAAATCGACGTCTCAAGCGAAAATCCTCTCCTGTCTCTCTTATGACGGTGCCGTGTGCCGGGATCCCCTGATTGGGTCTTGTTGCCTATTATTCACAAGATTGGCCGCCTTTGCACTAGGGGTATGGCCAAGAATGTATCTTTAATGACACAAAACGGTTGCATGCGGGTAACGACATTCCAGCTGCCTGATGGAGTATATTGCCAAAAATACATACCAAAAATACACCCTGCGCATATCCCGCCCGGTGATGGAGCAAACGTGAAACCTGTCACCGGAGTCCGGGCGCGGTGTCACACTCTTTTGTTGTGACGCCGACTGCCGGAGGGAGAACAGATGATGGCGTCATGCTGAAGTGAAACGCGGTGTCGGCGCATGGGGTGCAAAGGGAATACCCACACCCATGCAATGGCCAGGCAGATCGGACAGGCGCCAGCACGATGGGGACAACACAGGCCCCGCCAGACCGTGGCTGAGGCATACGACACATCCGGCGCAGGCCGGACATAACGATAAGAGTTTGAGGGAAAGTTCATGATCGACCACACCCGAATCCGGAATGCGGCGCTCCGGGCCAAGATCACCACCGCCGAGCAGGCGGCCTCCCTTGTCCGCCCGGGCAGCACGGTTGGTACCAGCGGCTTTACCGGCGCGGGTTACCCCAAGGCCGTGCCGCAGGCGCTTGCTGCCCTGATGGAGCGCGAGCACGCCAAGGGTAACGAATACCGCATCCGGCTGCTGACCGGGGCCTCTACCGGTCCGGAGCTTGATGGTGCGCTGGCCAAGGTTAACGGCATCTCCTTCCGCATGCCCTACAATTCCGATCCCGGCCTGCGCGCGCGCATCAACAAGGGCGAGACGGAATACCTCGACATGCATCTCAGCCACGTGGCCCCCATGGCATGGGCGGGCTTCTTTGGTGAGATCGATACCGCCATCATCGAGGCCACGGCCATCCGCGAAGACGGCAGCATTGTCCCGTCGTCTTCCGTCGGTAACTCCAAGACATGGCTCGACACCGCCAGACAGGTGATCATCGAGGTCAATAGCTGGCAGGACGCGGCACTCGAGGGGATGCATGACATCTGGTATGGCGCAGCGCTTCCCCCGCACCGCCAGCCCATTCCGCTGCTGCGCCCCGATGACCGGATCGGTGGCACGTCGCTGAAGGTCGACCCCGACAAGATCGTGGCGATTGTCGAAACCAATGCGCCCGACCGTAATGCCCCGTTCTCCCCGCCGGACGAGACCGCGCGCGGCATCGCGGGCCATCTTATGGAATTCTTCCGCCACGAAGTGAAAATGGGCCGCCTGCCGCCCTCGCTCCTGCCGCTGCAGTCCGGTGTGGGCAACGTGGCCAATGCGGTGATGGGCGGACTGGAAGAAGGGCCGTTCAATGACCTGACCGCCTATACGGAAGTCATTCAGGACGGCATGCTGGGCATGCTGGAAACGGGCAAGATGCGGGTTGCGTCGGCCACGGCGTTCTCTCTCAGCCCCGAAGCCGCGGAATCGCTCAATTCCCGCATGCGGGAATTCCAGAAGAAGATTATCCTGCGCCCGCAGGACATCAGCAACCATCCCGGCCTGATCCGCCGCCTTGGCTGTATCGCCATGAACGGCCTGATCGAATCGGATATCTACGGCAACGTGAACTCGACCCAGATCATGGGATCGAAAATCCAGAACGGCATCGGTGGTTCGGGTGACTTTGCCCGCAACGCCTACATTTCCGTGTTCATGACGCCGTCCACTGCCAAGGGGGGCAAGATTTCCGCCATCGTGCCCATGGCGTCGCATGTTGACCACATCACGCAGGATTCGCAGGTTCTGGTGACCGAGCAGGGCCTGGCCGACCTGCGTGGCCTGTCGCCCAAGCAGCGTGCGGAAGTCATCATCGCCAACTGTGCGCATCCCGACTACCGCCCGATGCTGCAGGATTATTTCAAACGCGCCCGTGCGGGTTCGTTCGGTCAGCAGTCACCGCATCTGCTGAACGAAGCCCTGTCGTGGCATCAGCGCTTCATCGAGACCGGCAGCATGATGCCGTAATCACTGACCTCGTTTCCGCATGGAAACGCAGTGCCTGCGGGGATGGTGGCGGATGGTGACCGCCCTTTTCCCACACGGGCATGCCATGACTGTAAAACAGGCCTGTGAGGGCATGGTTCCCACAGGCCTGTTCTATTTCGCACCGGATGCCTGTTTAAAAATCAGAAGTTTTTGTCGAAGCTTTTTTCAAAAAGCTTCGACAAAACGCCGCCTTTTTGAAAAAAGGCGGCACCCAAAAACTTTTATTTTTTAATAACAGTGTTTTATGGGGTGGGCGTGTCCACCATCTCGGTCGCGCGTTCCAGGTCGACCGACAGCACGCGACTGACTCCGCGTTCCTGCATTGTCACGCCATACAGCCGGTCCATATGCGCCATGGTCAACTGGTGATGGGTCACGACAAGGAAGCGCGTGCCCGCTTCGGCCACCATGTCGCCCAGCAGGGCGCAGAAACGGCCCACATTGGCGTCATCCAGCGGGGCATCAACCTCATCCAGCACGCAGATGGGGGCAGGATTGCACCGGAAGACCGCGAAAATCAGCGACAGCGCCGTCAGCGCCTGTTCTCCGCCCGACAGCAGTGACAGCGTCGCCAGCTTCTTGCCCGGCGGCTGGGCATAGATTTCCAGCCCCGCCTGCAGCGGGTCATCATTGCCCACCATGCCCAGATGCGCGCGTCCGCCATTGAACATGCGCGCGAACAGGGATTGAAAATGCTGGTCGATCTGGGAAAACACGGCCATCAGCCGCTCGCGTCCCTCGCGGTTCAGCTGGCCGATCATGCCGCGCAGGCGGGCGATGGCGGATTGCAGTTCGTCGCGTTCGTGCAGGATGGTGTCGATCTTGCCCGATGCGTCCTGTGCCTCGATTTCGGCACGCAGATTGACGGGACCAAGTTCGTCGCGCTGGCGGGTCAGACGGGCGACCTTGCGGCGCAGGCCGGTTTCGGCACTCACGCTCAGGTCTGCCGGAACCACACCCGCTGGTGGCTGCGATTCCGTCTGCAACTGCGCCAGCAGCACCTGCGCCTGTTCCCGCCTGCCTTCGGCGCGGACCAGTTCCTCACGTGCGGCGGTCAGGACCTCTTCCGCCGTGCGGCGACCGTCCTGCAGTTCACTCTGACGGGTCTGGGCCTGCTGCAATGCCGTGACCGCCACGTCGTGGCTGGCCGCATACTGTTCCAGTTCGGTCGTGATCGCGTCACGTCGCGCACGCACTGCCACAGGCTGCGGGGCAAGGCGTTCGTGTTCGGCCCGTGCGTTGTTCAGCCGGGCCTGGGCTGCTTCAGCCTCCAGCGTGGCGGCTTCGACGCGGGCGGTCCATTGCGCCAGTTCCTGTGCCGATGTGTCGAAACGCTGGCGCAGGCTGGCATCTTCCGCCTGCAGGCGTGCGACCGTATCGCGGCGCTCATGCTCCTGCGTGCGCAGGACCTCATCCTGCGCGCGCAGTTCGCCCAGCGCATGTTCCAGCCCGGCAATGTCCGGCAGCGCCGCCAGCCGTGCCCGTGCCGCTTCCACTGCTTCATCCGCCTGTTCCACCGCAAGGGACAGGTCCGCCATCCGTGCGCGGCGGGCATCCAGCCGCGCGCCGGTTTCACGCATTTTCTGTTCCAGTGCCGCGCGGGTCGTGCGGGCGTGTTCCAGTTGCGCGGTCGTGGTCTCCACCGCATCACGTGCCTGCTTCAGGACCTGTTCTGCGTCACTGGCGGTGGTTGTGGCCTGCCGTGCGGCCGCTTCGGCAATGTCGGGGGCGGGCAGGGCGGCCAGATGTTCGCGTCGCGTGACCAGTTCAGCCGCCAGCGCGTCGCGGTCGGTTTCCAGTCGCGCCAGTTCGGGCTGCATGGCCTGCAGGCGCGTTTCGGCCTCGCTATGACTGGACATGGTGGCCTGCATGGCCTGACGGGCCTGTTCCACCTTCGCCTCGGCCTGCTGGCGGGTGGTGCGTAACCCGCTTTCATGGGCCTGCGCCTGTGCCGCCTGCGTGCTGGCAGCTTTCTGAGCCTGTTCCAGTTGGGCCAGATCGGGCAGGCTGTCTGCCTGCGTCTGCGCGCGGGCACAGGTGGCTTCGGTTTCCTTCAGGGCGGCGGTAGCCGTGTCCTGCTGCATGGCCAGCGTGTCGATCTGGGCGGCGATGGTGGCGTGCCGCCGTGACAGGTCGGCTTCCTGCGTGCGGCAGGTTCCCAGCGTATTTTCGGCACTGGTGCGCGATGCGCGCGCGGCCACCAGTTCGCGTGCCGTCTGTTCGCGGAGCTGTCCAGCGGCGGTGGCGGCCTGTTCCAGCGCCGGGATTTCGGTGCGGGCGTGTTCCAGTTCCGTGCGCAGTTCCCGCAGGCGTCCAAGCTGCTTCAGCCGCAGGGCCGCGCGTCCCGGCAGGTTGGGGGCCTGTGCATAGCCATCCCACCGCCACAGCGCGCCATCGCGCGTGACAAGACATTGCCCCGGCGCAAGGGCTGCCTGCAATGCCGTCCCATCCATGCCATCGGGCAGCAGCCCCGCAGCCCCCAGCGCGCGTGACAGGGCAGGGGGCGCATCCAGCAGGGCGGACAGCGGCTGGATGTCGGCAGCAGGGAAAGGGGCTGGCGTGGTGGCGGGCAGGTCGTGCCATTCCCGCGCGGCCTTGCCCTTCAGCGTGGCGTTCAGCCCGTCCGACAGGACAACGGCCAGTGCGGTTTCCAGCCCGGTCGGTACATGCAGGCTTTCCGCCAGCGTTACCCCTGATTCCGGGGCGTGTTCGGTATCGCTGTCGCTCTGCAATGCGCGGGCAAGGCCGTCGGCTTCCGCTTCCAGTCCCGACAGGGTGGCGCGGGCCTGTGACAGATGGCCTGCGCTGGTTTCTTCCGCACGGGTGGCGGCGACAGCGGCGTTTTCGGTTGCCGCCATGTGCTGGTGTGCAGCTTCCAGCGCGGATTCGGCGGCCGCACGTTTGCTGACAAGGGCCTGCAGGTCCGCATCCGGCACTGCCTGCGCGCGCAGGCGGTCCATGCTTGCGGCCAGCGTATCCACCTCGCCCTGTGCACGCTGCCGTGCCGCCCGTGCCGCCCGCAGGGCTTCTTCTGTGGTGTGGCGGGTGGAACGGGCGTCCTTCAGGCGGGCATTGGCCTGTATTTCGGCCTGCGTTGCCTGTGCGCGGGATTCTTCCGCACTGCCCAGTTCCGCGCGGATGGCGCCCAGTGCGACTTCCGCCTCGGCAACCGCCTGTGTGAGGCGGAGGCGTTCAGTTTCGGGCACAAGGCTGGCGTGGGCCTTTTCCACATGCGTACGCACGCTTGCGATATTGCGTTCCAGTGCATCCAGCCTGTCACGCACCGCATTGGCGTCATGCGTCGCCTGTTCATGCACGCGGCGGCTTTCGGTGGCGGCATTGCGGGCAAGGCCAGCCTGCAGCACGGCTTCCGAATGGGTGTGGGTTGCGGCTTCGCGCGTGGTCAGTGCATCGGCGGCAGACTGTTCGGATTCGGTGATCCGCGCATCATGTTCGGCAATCGCGGCCTCGGTCGGCATGGCGGCTTCAAGGTCCGCGATCTCGGTGGCCAGTTCCTTATGCTGGCTCACAAGGCGTTCATGCGTGGCGATGGCTGTGTCCAGCACCTCACGCGCCTGCGTGGTCTGGAGCTGGGCTTCGCGCAGGGTGGTAGTGGCCTGTTCCACGCGCCCGGCCATGTCCGTCATGGCCTGTGCCAGTGCTGTGCGTTCGGCCTGTGCTGTTTCACGCAGTCCGGGCAGGGCGGACAGGCGCTCTTCCACGTGCGCGCGTTCGGCTACAAGCCGGTCGCGCATGACGATGGCGTCATCGCGTCGGGCGAGGGCCGCCGTATGCACGGTTTCGCATTCGGTCAGCCGCGTGCGGGCGGCATCCAGTGCGGCTTCGGCGCGGGCCAGTTCATCGGCAATGGTTTCAGCGCGTACCTTGAAACGTTCCAGTTCGGTGCGGCGTGTATCCAGTTCCTCCCGCAATGCGGGCAGGGTCCGGGTGACTTCGTAATCCGCGATCACAGCGCTTTCGGCCACGTCTTCCGCAGCTTTCAGGTCGCGTTTTGCCGCGTGAAGGGCGGTTTCGCTATCGGCCACGGCCTTGTGCGCGCGGGCATGCAGCAGTGCGAGCAGGGCGATTTCCGATTCCCGCAGCCCCTGCGACAGTTCGCGGTACTGACCCGCCTGCTCGGACTGTTCCTGCAGGTCGCCCAGCCGCGCCTCAAGCTGGATGCGCAGGTCTTCGGCGCGGGCAAGGTTGGCTTCGGTCGCGCGCAGCTTCAGCTCGGCTTCGTGCCTGCGGCCATGCAGGCCGGTGATGCCGGCGGCTTCTTCCAGGATGGTGCGGCGTTCCTCGGGCCGTGCGTTGACCAGCGCGGACACGCGGCCCTGGCTGACCATGGCGGATGACCGCGCGCCCGACGCCAGGTCGGCAAACAGCGTCTGTACGTCGCGGCCGCGCGTTGTGCGGCCATTGATGCGGTAGCCACTGCCCGCACCCCGGTCCGCGCGCCTGCAGACCTGCAGTTCGTCCTGCCCCTGAAAGGGGGCGGGGGCCACTTCGGCAGCACCTTCCAGCGTCAGGGTGACTTCCGCCATGTTGCGCGCGGCACGCGCGGTGGTCCCGGCGAAGATCAGGTCGTCCATTTCTCCGCCGCGCAGCGAACGGGCATTGGTTTCCCCCATGACCCAGCGCAGGGCCTCGACCACATTGGACTTGCCACAGCCATTCGGCCCGACAATGCCCGTAAGCCCCGGCAGGATGTCGACGGAAACCGGATCGGCGAAGCTTTTGAACCCTGCGATGCGCAGCCGGACGAAACGGGCGGTCATGACGGACAGGCTCCGGTCACTGTGCCGCCGCTTCGACCTTCTTGGCGAACTCCTCGTAATTCAGTTCCTGTGCCACCTGTTCCCTGTCGTTGAAGCGGAAGGTGGGGGTGCCATCGATCTTGTACTGCGCCTGTGCGCGGTCTTCCTCGTCCATGATGGCGTGGCGCAGCCTGTCGTCATGGATGGTCTGCTGGAACGTGTCGGCCGACATGCCGGCCAGGGCAGCCATCTTCTGGATCTGTTCCTCGGGGTTCACGTCCTTGCCAAAAGCCCAGCGGTCCTGGCTGGACAGCAGGGCCAGCACGAAGGGTTCATAGCGTTCGGGCGGAAGGGCGCGGGCGACCATGGATGCGGTCAGCGCCACCTGATCCAGCGGGAAATCACGGAAAATGTAGTATACGCGCCCCGTATCGACCAGCTTGGTGCGGATTTCGGGAAAGACCTCGGCGGCGAAGCGCGCGCAGTGCGTGCAGGTCAGGGAAAACCATTCCTCCACATGCACCTTGGCCTGCGGGTTGCCCACCGCACGGATGGACAGGCGCGGGTCGGCGTCCTGCGCCATGGCCCTGCCGGACAGCAGGCCGCCGCCGGTAATCAGCGCGGGGGCAAGGGCAAGCAGGGTGCGGCGTTTGATGGGCATCACGGGTTACTCTCCGGTATGGGACTGGGTGGGGGATAAAACCCCGGCGCGGCGAGTGTAAAGAGGCGACGCGCGTGCGTAAATCCATTCCACGCGGTATGGCACGCCCGCACGGCGCGGGCGTGCCGTCATGATTAGGTGGTGGGCGGTGCTTCACGCGGGGGCAGGCGCACGCGTACGTGGCGGATATGGCGGGCATCCGCATCAAGGATGCGGAAAACCATGCCGCTTTCGTGGGTTACGACTTCACCCCGGGTCGGCACGTGACCGGCCAGGCGGAAGACCAGGCCGCCCACCGTCTCGATCTCGGCCTCGCGTTCCTCCCGCGTCAGGATCGGACCGACCTTTTCCTCGAATGCCGCGACCGGTGTGCGGGCGTCTACTTCCAGCGTGCCGTCCGGCCTTTCGCGTATCATGTTGGCCGCGGGTTCGTCGTGTTCGTCCGATATGTCGCCCACGATTGTCTCGATCAGGTCCTCAATGGTGACCAGACCGTCAATGCCGCCATATTCGTCGATCACCAGGGCAAGGTGGACATGTCGGACGCGCATCTGCAGCAGCAGGTCCAGCACCGGAAGCTGTGGCGCAACCATAAGCGGCTGGCGCAGCAGGGGTTCCATGCGGAAGGCTTCGGACGTGCCGACATAGGCGATCAGGTCCTTCACATGGATCATGCCCACGATGTCATCCAGCTGGTCACGATAGACCGGCATGCGGGAATGGTTTTCCCGTCGCATCATGGCCAGTGCCTCATCCAGGCTGATATCAACGGGCATGGCCACGATATCGGCGCGCGGGATCATTACGTCATCCGCCGTGATCCCGCGCAGGCGCAGCACGTTGGCCAGCAGGGCACGTTCCTGCCGGTCCAGTTCGGATGACCGGGGATCGGCTTCGTCCCCCGCCGCGTCGTCGGCTTCCTTGACCAGCGCGGCAATGGAATGGCGCAGCCCCTGTTCACCGCGTTTGCGGCTGAACAGCGACAGGAATCCCTTGCCGCGCGACCCGGACGGAGGTTCCGCGCCCGCGTCATTGCCATTACGGCTCATGACCGCATCCCCCGCGTGGTGGCCGTGCGGCCCGGTTTCCATGGATTGGCAACACCAAGCCCGGACAGGGTGCGGGCTTCGAGCATCTCCATCTCCCGCGCTTCACCGGGGTGGTGATGGTCATACCCGGCCAGGTGCAGGACACCATGTATGACAAGATGGGCAAGGTGGGCAGCCATCGTGCGGCCTGCGGCATGGGCTTCGCGTGCCACCGTCTCGAACGCGATGATGATGTCACCGCCCCATATGCCACCACCCGCATGGGCCGGGGCATATTCGAATGTCAGGACATTGGTGGGTTTGTTGCGACCGCGATGACGCCAGTTCATCCGTGCCACCGTGCGGTCATCGGCCAGTACGACCGTTACCGGCCCGTGGCATCCTGTGGCCTGCAGCGCCACGTCCACGGCGCGCGCCACCAGCCGGGCCGGGCAGGGGACGGCGCGATTCCAGCGCCGGTCCGCCACGGTTATGTCAGGACCGTCCAATCCGGCCGGGAGGACGGGCGTGCTGGCCCGTCGCGCTGCATCTGCGACCCCGCCGGAATGGGCGGGGCCTGTGCTACTTCGAGGTTTCATCGTTCTCCTGCTGCGACCGGGCGCGGTGGGGGCGGTGCTGTGCCCCGGCGCGCTGGTCGTATGCCTCCACTATACGCGCCACCAGCGGGTGGCGCACCACGTCACGCGATTCAAATCGCATCATGCCGATCCCGGGCAGGCCGTCGAGTGTTTCGACCGCCTCCCTCAGGCCGGATGTCACGCCACGCGGCAGGTCAACCTGGCTCAGGTCGCCGGTAATGACCATGCGCGTGCCTTCCCCCATGCGGGTCAGGAACATCTTCATCTGGGCGGGGGTCGTGTTCTGCGCCTCGTCCAGAATCACAAAACAGTGCGCCAGCGTTCGCCCGCGCATGAATGCAAGCGGCGCCACCTCAATCTCCCCCGTGCCCATGCGCCGGATGACCTGATCGCCCGGCATCATGTCATGCAGGGCATCATAGAGTGGACGCAGGTAGGGATCGATCTTTTCCTTCAGGTCGCCGGGCAGGAAGCCCAGCCTTTCGCCCGCTTCGACCGCAGGCCGCGACAGGACAATCCGGTCCACCTGTCCCGCCTGCAGCATGGCTACCGCCTGCGCCACCGCAAGATAGGTCTTGCCCGTGCCGGCGGGGCCAAGGCCAAACACCATTTCCTGCCGCGCCAGCATGTCCATGTACTGCCCCTGGCCCACGGAACGCGGCGCGATGGGGCCACGCCGGGTCATGATGGTGGGCAGATCCGCAAGTGACGGACGGGCAGGAACAACGGGGGTGCTGGCATTGGTCATGGCGGGCATATCCGTTGGTGCGGCGGATGGGGCGGACAGGGCATGGGCCGCGATGCGGATGGCGGTGTCCACGGTGGCGGTATCGACAACCTGCCCCGCGCGGGCACGGCGGTAGAGTTCGGTCAGCGTGCCCTGCGCAAGGCCGACCCGTGCGGCGGCACCCGTAATGGCGATGCGATTGCCACGGCAGGCCAGCCGGACATCAAATCCACGTTCAAGATGCAGGAGATGACGGTCGTGATCCCCCACAAGCTGCGCCAGAAGCGCGTTATCCTCAAACTGCAGGGTCACGGTGCGGTCATTTGCCGCAGCCGCGCCGTGGGGGGGAGGACGCCGCCCGCCGCCGCGACGGGGGACGTGGAGCGTGGATTGTGTCTGTTCTCTCAAGCCCTGTCTGTCTCCTCTGTCAGGACACCGCCGAGCGAGTTGGTGTAACGGTGGCGGATATCCACGTTTGCGATACGTCCGATCAGGCTGTCCGGCCCATCCACGTTCACGGCCTGCAGCCACGGGCTTTTCCCCGAAAGCTGTCCCGGCTTGCGCCCGCGTCCGGTAAACAGGACGGGTGCGGTCAGGCCGATGGTCGCGTCATTGAATGCATCCTGCTGTACGCGCAGCATGGCCTGAAGTTCCTGCAGGCGGGCATCCTTCACATCCTCGGGCACGTGCATGGCCGCACCGGCCGCAGGCGTGCCGGGACGCGAGGAGTATTTGAAGGAATAGGCCTGCGCGAAGCCGATATCGTTGATCAGGCGCATCGTGTCGGCAAAGTCGGCATCCGTCTCGCCGGGGTGACCGACGATAAAGTCGGATGACAGCGCAAGGTCGGGCCGTGCGTCGCGCAGGCGGCCAGCCAGTGCGCGGTATTCATCCGCCGTGTGTCCCCGGTTCATGGCGGCCAGCACCCGGTCGGAGCCGGACTGCACCGGCAGGTGCAGGAACGGCATGAGCTGCGGCAGGTCGCGATGGGCGGCAATCAGGTCGTCTTCCATGTCGCGCGGGTGCGACGTGGTGTAGCGGATGCGTTCGACCCCCACATCATCGGCCAGCACGCGGGCAAGGCGCGCCAGCCCCCATGTGCGCCCATCAGGGCCATCGCCATGGTAGGCGTTGACGTTCTGGCCCAGCAGGGTGATCTCGCGCACGCCTGCGGCGACCAGCCGCCGGGCTTCCGCGATCACGGCCTGTGCGGGGCGGCTGCTTTCGGCCCCGCGCGTATATGGTACGACGCAGAAGGAACAGAATTTGTCACACCCTTCCTGAATGGTCAGGAAGGCAGCCCCCCCGGCCGGGGCTTCGCGGTCGGCGGGCAGGAAGTCGAATTTCTGCTCGACGGGGAAATCCGTCTCGATCACCGCGCCCGCCGCACGGGCCGCGCGGGCAACCATTTCGGGCAGGCGGTGATAGGTCTGCGGTCCCAGTACGATATCGACATACGGCGCGCGGGCCAGTATTTCGCCGCCTTCCGCCTGCGCCACACATCCCGCCACGGCCAGCACCGTGCCTTCGCCCCGTTCGGCGCGGGCTTCCTTGACCTTGCGCAGGCGACCCAGTTCGGAAAAAACCTTTTCGGCCGCGCGGTCACGGATATGACAGGTGTTGAGAATGATCATGTCCGCATCATCCGGTGCCCCCACGGCGCGATAGCCCAGCGGGCGCAGCACGTCCGACATCCGTTCGCTGTCATACACGTTCATCTGGCAGCCCCATGTTATGACATGAAGCCCCCTTGTCGTGGACGATGTGCTGGTTCGCGGCTGGGCCACACCGGAAGGGGGAGACAGGCTGTTCACAGGTCAGGTATCCTCGGGCATCATCGCGGGCGGGTGCCCGCATAACGGGCGCAACACATCGGTGTACAGTTGCGTGCGGTCAAGTGCCTTGCCGTCGATAATAAGCCAAGGAACAAATGGTCTGCCCATCAACGCTCCCGGTTTGCATCATGGCAGGGTGCCGGATGCGGCAACCCCTTCCTGCCCATGTCGATCATGCCCGCTGGAATCGGGGGTATGTCAAGAAAGGATTGGGGGGGTGGAGACAGTTTGCAACATGACCCGCGTCTTTTGGGCACCTATATGACATATTCGGAACTTATTAAGGCAACGACGTTAATATCGGTTTGATCATGCATGCCGGGAATGGCAGTTATCACACAGTGGGAAACTGAATACACGCAAGACAGGAACAGGGGCGGCACCGTTTGACAGGATTGCGTCATTCCCGTCTGGCACGCGGCCTTAATGCGCGTGCCCGGCGCAGTGCCGGTTATGTAAGCCTGTTTGCAGCCATGACAGTCTTCGGGTCATGGGTTCCGGCCGCCATGGCGGCCGACCCGCAGGAATACACCACCACCCTGCGCCCGACCGGCAATGCAGACCTTGATGACGCGCTGCGTGCGTCATCGGACCTGCTGTCGCTGCAGAAGACGCAGGCCATCAGCCCCTTCGCGCTGACGGGGCGTATCCATAACGATTATTCCCGCCTGATCAGCGCGCTGGAAAGCTTTGGTTTTTATGCGGGCGGCATCACCATTACCGTGGCCGATTCCGGCGGCAAGTCCGGTGCGCCCGTTGCAGGCAGCCATGACGGGCGCGATCCGGACCTGCCCGAATGGATGCAGTCCATTCCCGAGGGGCACAGGGCACAGGTCACCATCAGCGCCCAGCCCGGCGTGCAGTTCCGTATCGGGGTCGTGACGCTGAATCCCGACAGGGGCGACCCGCCCGTCAAGCTGAATGCGGATGAGGTAAAGGCCTTCGCCATGAAGCCCGGCATGCCCGCGCAGGCCGAAAACGTGCTGGCCGCCGGCGTCACGCTCCAGACCGCCCTGACGGAGGAGGGATACGCACTGGCCAGTGTCAGCAAGCCGCAGGCCTGGCTGCGGCCCGACACGCATACGCTCGACATCGCTTATACCGTCCATCGCGGGCCGGTGGTCAATCTGGGGGCGTTCGACTTCGCGGGGCTGCAGCGCACGCACCCGGCCTATATCGCGCGCAGGCTGACCATCGCACCGGGGGAGCTGTACCAGCCTTCGCGCATTGAACGCGCCCGGCAGGACATTGCCGCCACCGGGCTGTTTGCTGATGTGCAGGTCAACCATGGCGATACGCTTGCCCCCGATGGCTCCATGCCACTTGATTTTGCGTTCCGTGAGGGCAAGCGCCACAGCGTGGGCGCGGAAGGTGGCTATTCCACCGACCTTGGTGGCCGCGCGGGTGTGACATGGACGCATAACAACCTGTTCGGCAATGCCGAGAGGCTGAGGCTGACGGCGCTGATTACCGGGCTTGGCGGCTCGGCGGAGCAGGGGCTGGGCTATGACTTCTATGCCGACCTGCTGAAGCCCGATTTCGGGTCGCGCAACCAGAACATGAGTGCGCGCCTGGAGGGGATCAAACAGGAACTCTATTCCTACCGTCAGACCGCGCTGCTGGCGCGTATCGGCATCATCCGCCGCGTCAACCGTCACTGGAACGTGTCCTTTGGCGGCCAGATCGAGCAGGAACAGATCCAGCAGATGCGTACCAACAACAGCTATTTCATCGCATCCCTGCCGCTTTCGGCCAATTATGACGGCACGGGGGTAGACAACCCCATCACTCCTGCAACCCACGGGGTGCGGCTGGGCGCCAGCATCACGCCATCGGCTTCGCTGACGGACGGTACGTCGTTCTTCGCGATCATGCAGGCGACGGTCTCGACCTATTTCGACCTGAAGGCCCTGGGCCTGTCGCGCCCGGGCCGCAGCGTGCTGGCGTGGCGCGGCACCATTGGCAATGTGGAAGGGGCATCGACCTTCGCCATCCCGCCTGACCAGCGGCTGTATGCCGGTGGCTCCGCCACGGTGCGCGGCTTCCGCTATCAGGGCGTGGGGCCACAGTTCGCCAATACGCGCTATGCCATTGGTGGCACGTCCATGGATGCGGGGTCGTTTGAATACCGTCAGCGCATCATGCAGAAATTCGGCGCTGTCGGCTTTATCGACGCAGGTCAGGTCACGGCGGACCGGACGCCGTTCCAGGGCACGGTGCGCGTGGGTGCTGGTGCCGGAGCACGCTATTATACGCCCATCGGCCCGGTGCGCCTGGATGTGGCCGTGCCGATCAACCGCCCCGCGCGGGGTGACAAGTGGGAACTGTACGTGGGGCTGGGGGAAACGTTCTGATGCCTGAGACGACCATCCCCTCCACACCGCCGCGTGGCACGACCCGGCGCGTCCTGCGCGCGACCGCCTTTGCTGTGGGCATTCCGGTGGGACTGGTGGTGGCGGCGCTGGGCATGGTGCTGGTGGCGGCCAATACCGGTGCGGGCCAGCATGAAATCGAACGGCGCCTGCCGGGGTTGACCGGTGGCAGCGTGCACCTGTCGGGGCTGGGAGGGCGTTTTCCCGATGCGCTGCATGTCCGGCATCTGGAACTGGATGATTATAAAGGCGCGTGGCTGTCGATTGATGACCTGCAACTGGACTGGTCGCCGCTGCGACTGCTGACGCGGCGCGCCGTGATCGGCAACCTGTCCATGGCGCGTCTGTCCATTCCCCGACTGAGCGAGGATGATCCCGCCCATCCGTCAAAGCCGGAAAAGGACACGTCAGGCAGCATCCACATGGCTGTCGATATCCGCGCGGTGCATGTGGCGCGGATTGACGTGGGCGCAGCCATTGCCCGCGTGCCCGCGTCCTTCAGCCTCAATGGCCATGCCAGCCTTGATGACATCGCTCCGGTGCTGGACCATTTTGCCATCGCCACCCTGCCGCCTGCCGATATCGCGCTGGACCTGAAGCGGCTGGACCGGCCCGGGGCGCTTTCGCTGACCACGCGGCTGGATCGCGCCAATGTCGCGCTGGACCTGCGTGCGCATGAGGACGCGCAGGGCTTTGTCGCCACCCTGAGTGGCCTGTCCGCCCTGGCGCCCATGGACCTGTCACTGGGGCTGCATGGCCCGCGTGATGCCAGTCGCCTTGCCCTGTCCGCCACGGCCGGGGCCATTCACCTTCAGGCGGGTGGTCAGGTCGGGCTGGTCACGCACCACATGGCGCTGGATGTATCGGGCAAAAGCGATCCGGTGACGATCAGCGGCGCAAACTGGCAGGGCATAAGCCTTGCCGCCCATATGGGGGGCACGGTGGACCGGCCCACCGGCAATGGCACGCTGGATATTGATCGCCTGACCTATAATGACGCCGGTTTCACCTCCCTGCACATGGTGGCCGAAGGGTTGAGCGCGCAGGCAGGCGGACAGGAGGAGCACGCCGCCCTCCATACCACCGTGACCGGCCTGCGCATTCCGGGCAGCCAGCCTACGCTGTTTGCTTCTGATCCGCTGCGGCTGGATGTGCTGTGGCGTCCCGATGCAACAGGGGGGCCGGTGGACCTGACACTGTCGCATCCGCTGGCGCGGCTGACCGGACGGGTCACGACGGCCCGGCCCATGGCGGCGACCTTCCATGCCGACCTGCCGGACCTTGGCCCGCTGGCGGCGGCGGGCGGCACGCAGCTGCATGGCCATGCCGGGCTGGATGGCAGCATCACCCTGCCCACGGCGCGGCAGGCAGGGCCGTTCGCGCTGGACAGCCATATCGTGCTGGATGGCGGCCTGCCCATGGCGGTCGGCCTGATCGGGGACAGGGGACACCTGAATATCGCGGGCACCATCGGCAGCGGGCCGGGTAAGGGGAATACGGTCACCTTTAGCTCGCTACTGGCGGAAGGGCGGACCCTGCACCTTGATGCGACACCTGCCCGGCTGGTGACGGGGGACCCGATGGAGGTTGATGCCACGGCGCATCTTGCCCTGTCGGACCTGCATGTGCTGGCCCCCACGCTGAAAGGGCAGGCGCAGGCGGACCTGCATGCCACAGGCCCGGTCAATGACCTTGCCGCCAGCCTGAAGATGCAGGCCAGCATGGCGGCCAGCAACACGGCGGCGGGCAACGTGCAGGCCAGCCTGAGCATGCAGCACCTGCCGCAGGTCAGGGAGGGGGCGCTGGATGTATCGGGCACGGTGGACCGCGCGCCCATCCAGATCGCCGCCCGGCTGGACAGCAATGCCGATGAAAGCCGTCATATCCAGCTTTCGCACCTGAACTGGAAAAGCCTGACCGGGCTTGCGGACATGATGCTGCCCAAGGGGCATGTGGTGCCTTCGGGCACGCTGGACCTGCACATGACGCGGCTTGCGGACCTGCGCGATCTTACGGGACAGGACATAAGCGGCCATCTGTCAGCCAGCCTGCACAGCACCAGTGCCACTGCGGACAGTCCTGCCGCCATGAGCGTGAACGTGGATAGCGCGCTGAGTGCCGCCATGGCGCGGGTGGACCGTCTGGTGCTGAAGGGCAGGGTGCAGGATCCGACGGGGGATGCGCCGGTGACCGACCTCGACCTTGTGGTGGATAACGCGCATTTCCGCGATATGGGGGGGCATGCGCATGTCACCGCAAAGGGGCCGTTTGCCGCGCTGAACGTGGTGGCGCAGTCGGGGCTGGATACGCCATGGACGGGGCCTGCCACCATTGACGCAGCGGTGCTGTCCAACATTCCCGCAAGTTCCGTGAACATACGCCGGCTGGAAGCACAGGCCCGGCGCGAGGTCATCCGGCTGGATGCCCCGGCCACCGTGACCTATGGCAAGGAAACCGCGATTGACCACCTGAGGGTCAGCCTGACGCCCCCACGCGGGCAGTCGGGCAGCGTGGAGGTCAGTGGCAGGGTCAGGCCCACGCTGGACCTGCATGCGGTTGTCAGCCGCCTGTCACCCGACCTGCTTGCGCCCTTCGTCCCCACGCTGCATGCGCAGGGAACGCTGTCGGCCGAAGCGCGGCTGACCGGGACACTCGATCGTCCCTCCGGCCGGGTTACGGTGCAGGGGCAGGATCTGAAATACCATACCGACTATACGTCCTCCCTGGCGCCTGCATCAGTGGAGGCCACGGCCAACCTGACAGCGGGCATGGCGCGGGTCGATGCGCAGGTGCGTGCGGGCACGCAGGTGAATCTGGGGCTGCATGGCACGGCCCCGGTCAACAAGGCGGGCCAGATCACGCTGCAGGCGGATGGCAATGTGGACCTTGCGGTGGCCAATGCCTATCTGGGGGCGCAGGGCATGCAGGCGGGTGGCACGCTGCAGATCGGCTTGGGCGTGCGCGGCACCCCACAGCAGCCACGTCTGAATGGCACGCTGAACCTGACCAATGGCGTATTTCATGATTATGGACAGGGCATACAGCTGTCCGCAATGCGTGGCACGGTCAATGCAATGGGGGACCGGCTGGTCATCGCTGACCTGAATGCGCAGGCGGGGAAGGGGACGATCAGTGTCACCGGCAGTTATGGGGTGCTGGAACCCGGTCAGCCGATCGACCTGCATATCCATGCCGACAACGCCCGGCCGCTGGCCAGTGACCTTGTGACCGCGACCATAAACGGTGATCTGGGCATAAAGGGCCAGCTTGCCAGCAGGATCGACGCGACAGGGGGCATCACGCTCAAGCGCGTGGATGTCAATATTCCGGACTCGCTACCGACCTCGGTCGCGCATCTGGATGTGATCCGCCCCGAGGATGCGGCGGTGCAGGAAAAGGTGGTCCATTCCTCCCCGCTGGTGATCGGGCTGGGACTGGACGTGCGATCGCCAGGGCAGTTCTATGTGCGCGGGCACGGGCTGAACACGGAAATGCACGGTAGCATCCATACCGGCGGTACCACTGTCGCACCAGTGGTGACGGGTGGGTTTTCGCTGGTCAAGGGCGGGTTCTCGCTGGGTGGCATCTCGCTTGATTTCAGCAAGGGGCAGGTGGGCTTCAATGGTGTGGGTGTGACCCATGCAATCGACCCTACGCTGGATTTCGTGGCCGAGCGCAGCACGAATGACGGCACGGCCCGGCTGAATGTAGGCGGCTATGCCAGCGCGCCGAAAATCTCGTTTTCCTCCACGCCGCCGCTGTCGCAGGACCAGATCCTGGCCATCCTTCTGTTCGGGTCGGATACGCAGTCGCTTTCGCCCACGCAGATGGCGTCGATCGCGGCCGCCGTTGCGACGCTGAGTGGTGGTTCCGCCTTTGACCCGCTGGGCATGGTGCGCAAGACGCTGCATCTGGACCGGTTGCAGATGAGCAGTTCATCCAACGGATCGGGCAGTAATGACACCGGATCGATCGAGGCGGGGAAATACGTTATGCGCCGTGTCTATGTGGGGGCCAAGCAGGCGACATCGGGTTCGGGTACGCAGGCGCAGGTGCAGGTTGACCTGACCAGGCGGCTGAAGCTGAACACCACGGTGGGCACGGGCGGCAACGTGACCGGTTTCACTACGCCGGAAAATGATCCGGGTAGCAGTATCGGGCTGCTGTACCAGTTCAAGTACTGAATACGCGCTGACCTGTTCGGTGCGGGGAAAATGCATTACGGTCCCGTCATGAATTCTCATGTTACGACCCGTGGTGGCCTGCTGCCCATCATGCTGGCCATTGGCAGCGGCATGCTGGCGATGGGGGTAGCGATGTCGGCCCTGCCGCTGGAACTCCAGTCACGTTTTGCGTCCGGGACTACCATGATCGGTGTGATCATGGGCATCCAGTCCGTCGCCACCGTGCTGTCGCGCCCGAGGGCCGGGCGGATGGCGGACCGGCTTGGTGGACGCAACACGCTGCTATGTGGCCTGCTATGCACGGCTTGTTCCGCGCTTGCCTACAGCTTTGTGCTGGTACCCGTCCTGCCACTGAGCATGCAGCAGGTGATGATCATGGCGGGACGGCTGGCCATGGGACTGGGCGAAGGGCTGATGGTCACGGGCGGGGGCGTCTGGGCCGTGACGACGGTGGGCAGCGCGCGTGCGGGGGCCGCGATGTCATGGGTCGGGCTGGCCATATTTGCCGGTCTGGGCATTGGCACCGCACTGGGGGACGTGATCGAGGCCCATGCCGGTTTTGGCCGCGTGTGCCTTGTCGCCATCGCCCTGCCGACGGCGGGTATGGGGCTGACCCTGTTGCTGCCCGCACCCGTGCGGCCACGTGCGGGCGATCCGGGCAGTGGCATGCGTTGGAAATACCTGATCGGGCATACATGGGCATGGGGGCTGACCCTGGGCCTGTCGGCGGTGGGGTTTGCCGCGATTTCGTCCTTTCTGGTCATTTTTTATGCAGATCGTGGCTGGCATGGCGGGGGCTGGGCGCTAGGGGCGTTTGGCGCGGGGCATGTCATTGCCCGTCTGGTTGGCAGCCGCCATGTGGATCGTGACGATGTCAGGCCGATGGTGGCCGCGATCATGCTGGTGGAGGCATTGGGCCTGTCCCTGATCTGGCTGGCGCCGGGACCGGCATGGGCAGCTGCGGGCAGTTTCCTGACCGGGCTTGGATTTTCGCTGACCTATCCGCTGCTGGCACTACCGGTGCTGCGGCAGGCGCCAGCCGCAGCGGCAGGGTCGGCAATCGGGCTGTTTGATGTCTTCTTTGATATCGCAGCAGGGACAGGCGCGGTGCTGTCCGGTGTACTGGCTGGTGTGGCAGGGCCACGCAGTCCCTTTGCCATGGCCATGCTGGCGGCGGTGGCGGGGTGCGTCGTCATGTTTGTCATCCGCACCCCTGATTCCCGCCAGATTATTGATAAATAATGAAAGTTTCTGGGTTCTGCCTTTTTTTCAGGGCCTGTTGGGAATTATCTTGAATTAATGATTGCGCCAACGAGATAGATCATGGCTTCGAATGATCTGTCTGTTTTTTCGCTGCGCATGGCGATGCGCTTGAACTCCTTGAGCTTGCAGAAGAAGTTCTCAATGAGATGGCGTGCTTTGAACAGGGCCCCATCGAACGGGCGTCTGTCGAGGCGGTTTTTGCGCTGGGGGATGGCCACGCAGGCCCCTTGCGCGCGTATGGCGTCCACGATCCAGTGGACATCGAAAGCCTTGTCAGCAAGAATTCCTTTAAAATCAGCTGGTTCGAGAAGAGGCGCAACGCCGACCGTATCGTAATGCTGGCCGGGGATAAGCGTGAAGCGGACCAGATTACCCAAGGCGTCGGTCATGGCGATGATCTTCGTTGACCACCCCGTTACACTCCGCCCTATCGCCTGGCTTCGGGTCCCCCTTTTGCGCCTTGGCCGTGGCGGTGAACCCGGACCACCGTACCGTCAATCATCGCGTATTCCATATCGGCATCGTCAGAGACAGCGTCAAAAAGCCGTTTGAAAACACCGGCTTTCATCCAGTCACTGTAGCGCGAATAAACCGAGTTCCAATGTCCGAAATACGTCGGCAGGTCCCGCCACGGACTACCGGTCCGGGCGATCCACAGGACCGCCTCGATGAAGAGGCGGTTATCCTTCCCGCTGCGTCCCTGATCCGTCTTCTTGCCAAGGCACAGCGGTTCCATTTTCGCCCATTGGGCATCCGTCAGTATGAAGCGATCCATATGGTCTTTGAAACACATCATGGCCCTTTAGAAAACTCAATTCCCAACAGCCCCCAAAAAGGCGGCGTCCTTTGCAGCTTTTTGAAAAAAAACTGTACCAAAAACGTTTGTTCCCTGAATCAGAACCGCCGGCACAGGGGCCGGCGGCATCGGGTTGGGGGTTCAGGGGAAAAGACGGAGCAATCAGGCCGCCTTCATGACCTCGGTCAGCTTTTCGAGGACTTCGGTCGGTTCCTTGCCTTCCAGTACGGCGACTTCGGCCACGAAGCGTTCCTGTGCCGCCTCGAACAGCTTGCGTTCGCTGAAGCTGCCATCAAGGCTGTCCACGTTGCGGCGCAGGTCACGCAGCACCTCGGCAATCTGCACCAGATCGCCGGAATTGATCTTTTCCTGATAGGCGACCGCGCGGCGCGCCCACATGCCACGGCTGACATGCGGCTTACCCTTGATGATGGCCATCGCCTTGTCCACGATTTCCCTTGATACGATCTTGCGCAGGCCCGACTTGCGCGCCTTGGACAGCGGGATGCGCAGCGTCATCTGGTTGCCGGGAAAGGAGATCTGGATCATTTCCAGCTTGGTGCCCGCGATTTCGTCAACGCCAATCCGGTCAACACGGCCAACGCCATGCGCTGCATAGACGATGGCGTCGCCCTCACGGAATGGATCCTCGTCTTTTACGGCCTTGCTGGACTTTGCTTCGGCTGCCGTGGCAGCTGCGGCCGTCCGTGCCATTGCATCGGTCACAGTGCCCTTCTGGGTGGTTCTGAACATGCTCATGCCATGCATATAGCATAAATCTGGCGTTCTGTCCTGATTCCTTCATATGGCATCGGGCAGGGTGGGCCATCAGGTGCCGCGCGTCACGCCTGTATGCCGCGCACGGGCGTCAGCGGTGGTGGCGCGGGCAGGCCGCAGGACTGCATCAGGTCGATTTCGATCGTGCGTGAAATGGCCAGCATCGGCATGCCATGCGGTGTCGCGCTGAAGGGGTCCTGCAGGTCGTTTCCGATTTTGTCCAGTGCGACGAACAGCAGCCCCACCAGCGATGACCCCAGTGGCGTGATCCATCCCAGCGTCTGAACCATGGACAGCGGCAGGATGATGCAGAACACCACCGCCACCACCTTTGGCAGGACCGAAAACTGGATGGCAAGCGGTGTATTGCGGATACGCTCCAGGCCGCCCTGCGCGTTGCTCATATCCGACAGGATACGGTCGATCTGTCCCTGCAGCGCACCGTCTATGCCCAGCCTGCGTGATTCCGCATCCACCCGCAGCCCGATTTCGAACAGGATGGCGGCAGGGATGTTCACCTTCCCCGCGATGCCCGGTTTCATGGAATCGGGCAGCAGGCGCATGATGTCGTCCGTTGCGTCCAGCCGCCCCAGCGCGCCGCGCAGGGCATAGGGATAGGCCGCCATGGCACGGGCCAGATCGGGGCACCCGCGCAGGATCGTGCCCGCCTGCCGGGCGAAGGACCGGCTGTTGTTGGTGACCGCCCCCCACAGGGTGCGCCCTTCCCACCAGCGGTTGTAAGCGGTGTTGTTGCGGAAGCTCATGAACAGCACCAGCGCCGAGCCGATCAGCGATATGGGCAGGGTCGGCTGTTCCATCCATTCCTGATGGAAGATCTGGAACATCACCACGACCACCACGTCCCACGCGCACAGGAAAACCAGTGACAGCGCGCTTTCGCGAAGCAGGATCCACAAACCAATTCTGCGATCAATGACCATGCAAGCATCCCGGTATGTCTGGAGAAAATCCGGGGATCCGTCACCGGGTCCCCCCTGCCGCTTATCACATTGGAGCGTGGTTGCGGGACCATGCATGGGCGGGTGGCATGTTTTGTCACTGAAAATATCGTCAGGTTCCGCATGGCTGCATGACATTGACGCCGGTGCCGATGATGCCCTTAATCGTTACGTAACAGGGGCGCGCCCATGGGGACGCCCGCGCATTGAAGGAAAGACCGGGTTCATGGACGTAAGGGCAGCCGTTGCTTTCGAGGCAGGCAAACCACTTGAAATCGAGACCGTGCAGCTTGAAGGCCCGCGCGCGGGTGAGGTACTGGTCGAGATCAAGGCCACCGGGCTGTGCCATACTGACAAGTTCACCCTGTCGGGTGCAGACCCGGAGGGGCTGTTTCCCGCCATCCTCGGCCATGAAGGGGCCGGTGTGGTGGTGGAAGTTGGCGCGGGTGTGAAACATCTTAGGCCCGGCGACCATGTCATCCCGCTCTACACCCCCGAATGCCGGGAATGTAAGTCCTGCCTGTCGCGCAAGACCAACCTGTGCACGGCCATCCGATCGACACAGGGCAAGGGGCTGATGCCCGATGGCACGTCGCGCTTTTCATTCAGGGGACAGCCGATCCATCATTACATGGGCTGTTCCACTTTCGCCAACTATACCGTGCTGCCCGAAATCGCGCTGGCCAGGATCCGGTCGGATGCCCCGTTTGACAAGGTATTCTATATCGGCTGCGGGGTAACCACCGGAATCGGTGCCGTGCTGTTCACCGCCAAGGTCGAGACCGGCAGTACGGTTGCCGTGTTCGGCCTGGGCGGGATCGGGCTGAATGTCATTCAGGGGGCGAAAATGGTGGGCGCCGAACGGATCATCGGCATTGACATCAACCCTGAACGTGAGGCCATTGCCCGCAAATTCGGCATGACCGATTTCATCAACCCCAGGGACCTTGGTCCCAACGGCGATCTGGTTGGCCATATTGTGGAACTGACCGGCGGCGGCGTGGACTATTCCTTTGAATGCGTCGGCAACCCCACACTCATGCGGCAGGCGCTGGAATGCGCGCATCGTGGGTGGGGTGTTTCCACCATCATCGGGGTCGCGGGTGCCGGTCAGGAAATCAGCACGCGGCCGTTCCAGCTTGTGACCGGGCGGCGGTGGATCGGATCCGCCTTTGGTGGCGCGCGCGGACGCACTGACGTGCCGCGCATCGTGGACTGGTTCATGGAAAACCGCATCGATATCGACAGCCTGATCACCCACAAGCTGCCGCTGGAGCGCATCAACGAAGGGTTCGATATGATGGCGAAGGGTGAAAGCATCCGCACGGTTGTCGAGTTCTGACGCATGGGCGCGATCACGACGCTTGAGGAACATGCAAGCTGTGGCGGGCGGGTCGGGTTTTATAGCCATCCGTCTGAAAGCCTTGGGCTGGAGGCGCGTTTTGGCGTGTTCCTGCCCGAACGTGCGCTGGCGGGTGAACGCGTGCCCGTCATCCATGTGCTGGCCGGCCTGACCTGCACGCAGGAAACCTTTCTGATCAAGTCCAATGCCGTGCGTTTCGCAGCCCGGCACGGCATCGCTCTGGTAGCTCCCGATACCTCGCCACGGGGGGCGGGTGTTGCGGGGGAGGATGATGCCTATGATCTTGGCACGGGGGCGGGCTTCTACCTTGATGCCACGACGTCCGCATGGCGGCAGCATTATCGCATGGGCACCTATGTCAGCCATGAACTGCCCGAACTGACGCAGGGCGTGTTTGCTATTGATGGCACGCGGCGTGGCATCATGGGGCATTCCATGGGCGGGCATGGCGCGCTGGTCCATGCCTTGCGTGCGCCGGACGTATGGAAATCGGTTTCGGCTTTTGCCCCGATCTGCCATCCTGCCATCGTGCCATGGGGGGAAAAGGCGTTCGCCACCTATCTCGGTCCCGATCGCGCCACATGGGCGCGGCATGATGCGACCCTGCTGCTGGAAGCGGGGCATACCCATCCCACCGAAATTCTGGTGGACCAGGGGGAAGCCGATCAGTTCCTGCATGACCAGCTCAAACCCGAACTGCTGGCGGCGGCAGCCGGTGCGGCAGGACAGGGGTTACGCCTGCGCGTGCATCCGCGCTACGACCATTCCTACTGGTTTGTCCAGTCGTTCATTGCCGATCATATCGACCATCACGCTGCCATCCTGAACGCGGCGTGATCCCCTGTCCGGGGAGCAGCGGACCCGGTGTGCCGGTGCATGGGTATATGCACCGGCCGCCCTGTTTTCGTGCGGGTCGGGCATGGCCGCGCATGTTGAAAACAACGTGCTGATAAACAATAAAAGTTTTTGGTAAAGCTTTTTTCAGGAAGCTTCAGAAAACGCCGTCTTCCTGAAAAAGCACCCTTTGCCGAATATGTCGCAGGCAGAAAATGATCGCCCTCATGCCGTTCACGGGGCATCATGATTGCCAGTGTGCCGTCAGTCACCAATCAGGTGCAGCACGATTTCCCGCCGGTGTGGGCGTGCACGGTGTTCAAACAGGTACAGTCCCTGCCACATGCCCAGAACCGGCCGTCCATCCGCCACGGGGATGGAAAGCTGGGTATTGGTCAGCATGGCGCGCAAATGGGCTGGCATGTCGTCCGGCCCTTCATCATCATGGATGTAACGTCCCGGCTGTTCGGGCACGAGGGTTTCGAAATACCGTTCGATATCCGTGCGCACCGTAGGGTCAGCATTTTCTTGCACCACCAGCGATGCGGAGGTATGGCGGCACCATAGCGTCAGCAGGCCGGTTTCGATCCCGCTCTGCTCCACCCAGTCCAGAACCGGCCGGTCGATCGGAACCAGTCCCTTGCCCCGGGTCATAATTTGCAGGCTGTGCAGTTCCTGCCGCATGGTACCACCTGTCGTGCCTACTTCAGGAAGCCGATCAGGGATTCTGCTTCCGATACAATCGGCTCGGCAATGGCGCGCGCCCGGTCCGCACCATCGCGCAGCGTGTCACACAAAAAGCCGGGTTCCTTCAGCAGGCGTCCGGTTTCCGTCGCAATGGGGTCGATCGCGGCTACCACCACGTCACTCAGCGCGGTCTTGAATGGACCGAAACCCTGACCGCCAAACTGCGTCAGCACGTCGGCGACCGTCCGGCCGGACAGCGTGGCGTAGATGGTGACAAGGTTGCGGGCCTCGGGCCGGTTTTCAAGACCTGCTTCCTCGGACGGCAGGGGTTCGGAATCGGTCTTGGCGCGCTTGATCTTGTTGGCAATGGCGTCAGCATCATCCGTCATCTCGATCCGGCTCTGGGCGGAGGGATCGGATTTGGACATTTTCTTGGTGCCGTCACGCAGGCTCATGACGCGCGCACCCTGCGGCGGGATCAGGGCCTCGACCTGCGGGAAAAATTCGGTCCCGTAATCATGGTTGAATTTCTGGGCAATGTCGTTGGTCAGTTCAAGATGCTGCTTCTGGTCATCACCCACCGGCACGACCGTGGCTTTGTACGCCATGATGTCGGCGGCCATGAGGTCAGGATAGACATACAGGCCGGCGGAATGCTTTTCACGGTCCTTGCCGGCCTTGTCCTTGAACTGCGTCATGCGGTTGAGCCAGCCGATACGCGCGACACAGTTGAAAATCCATCCCAGCCGCGCATGGGCGCTGACGGCGGACTGGTTGAACAGGATATGTTTCTGTACATCGACGCCCGACGCCAGCAGGACCGCTGTCTGCGCCAGGGTCTGCTGGCGCAGCACCGCAGGGTCCTGCCATGTGGTGATGGCGTGCATGTCCACCAGGCAGAAGATACATTCATGATCACGCTGCAGCGCAACCCAGTTGCGTATTGCACCAAGGTAATTGCCAAGCTGCGGGATACCGGTCGGCTGGATGCCGGAAAATAGGCGTTGCATGAAGGTATTTTCCGTTTTTTTGCCCGTGCAGGTCAAGGTGCCGGGTTGTCAGGGCAGGGGGTGAATGGCGTCAAGGCGGCGGCGTTCTTCCGCCACCATGGTGGTGGTCAGGGGGCGGGCGCGTTCGGCTGCCACTTCTTCAGGCGTGAATACCGGGATGGGGCGGGTGTCGCCGCGTGTGGCCAGATAACTGAGGATGGAGGCGATTTCCACATCCGACAGGTGGGCGCGGAACGGCGGCATGGAGAAGTTGTAGCGCACGCCATCAATCTGCAGCGGGCCATTCAGCCCGTTCAGCAGCACGTGCATGAGGTACTGCTTGCCTTCCGGCGTTGCGGCGATCCTGTCCACCCGGCCGGATACGGGCGGGATCTCGCCCTTCATCCCTTCGCCGCCATGATGGCAGATGCCGCAATTGGTGCGGTAACGTGCATAGCCTTCCTGCCCATGGCGCGTGCAGGCCGTCAGCAGCATCATGGTGGCCACCATGCAGCCCCCACGCAGTACGGACGCCATGCGCCCGGTCCCAATACCCATGTCGGTTGTCCGGTTTCCTGTCCCGCTATGTCATGAAAAAAGGGCCATTCCCCCAACCGGGAGAATGGCCCTGCATGCCTTAATGGCCGCCGGGGGAGACGCCAAGAAGCTGTATCTTGAAGATCAGCGGGCTGTCAGGCTGGATGATGCCCATGGATTTGTGCCCGTAACCCAGCTCTGGCGGCACGTACAGCATCCATGTATCACCCACATGCATCATGGGCACGGCTTCCTGCCAGCCCTTGATGACCATTTCCAGCGGCATCTGCATATACGCGCCATGCCCGTGCTGGTCGGAACTGTCGAAAATGCCGCCATCAGGCAGGCGGCCTTCGTATATGACCATCACGCTGTCATTGATGGTGGGCTGCGCGCCATCCTTCGGCCCGGATTTCAGGACCTTGTAGGCCAGCCCGTCCGGCAGGGTCTTGACGCCGGGCTGCTTGCGCACGTTGTCCATGAACTGTGCCGGGGTCAGTTCCGGCTGGTCATCCTGCTTGCCCCCGCATGCCGCAAGCGGCAGCGCCACCGCTGTAGCAAGGAGAAGGGGAATGACACGGGAAAAGCGTTTCATGACACCTCGGCAGGTTGTTGGAATGAACACGAAGGATCGGGTGGATGCTTACAGCGCGCCACCACGGCGGCCAATCTTGGCCCCCAGGCGCAGGCGCAGCGCGTTCAGGTTGATGAAGCCCTGCGCGTCGGCCTGGTTGTATGCGCCCTCGTCATCCTCGAAGGTGACGACACGGGTGTCATACAGGCTGTTGGGGCTTTCACGGCCCACGCAGATCACGTTGCCCTTGTACAGCTTCAGCCGCACACGACCGGTCACGGAATGCTGGCTCTGGTCAATCAGGGCCTGCAGCATGCGACGCTCGGGGGAAAACCACAGCCCGTTATAGATGATTTCGGCATAGCGCGGCATCAGGCTGTCCTTAAGGTGCATGGCCTCGCGGTCAAGCGTGATGCTTTCGATGCTGCGGTGCGCGGTCAGCAGGATCGTGCCGCCCGGGGTTTCGTAAATGCCGCGCGACTTCATGCCGACAAAGCGGTTTTCCACCAGGTCCAGACGACCGATGCCGTTGTCACGGCCCAGTTCGTTCAGGCGCGTCAGCAGCGTAGCGGGCGACATGGCCACGCCATTGATCGCCACCGGGTCGCCCGAGACGAAATCGATGGTGATTTCGGTGGCCTTGTCGGGGGCCGCTTCGGGGGAAATGGTGCGCTGGAACACGATTTCCTCAGGGCCGACCGCAGGATCTTCCAGCAGCTTGCCTTCGGAAGAGGAGTGCAGCAGGTTCGCATCCACCGAGAACGGTGCTTCCCCGCGCTTGTCCTTCGCGATGGGGATCTGGTGTTCCTCGGCAAAGGCCAGCAGGCGCGTGCGCGATGTCAGATCCCACTCACGCCACGGCGCGATTACGGTGATGTCGGGCTTGAGCGCATAATAGGCCAGTTCGAAACGGACCTGATCGTTGCCCTTGCCGGTCGCGCCATGGGCGACAGCGTCGGCGCCGACCTGTTCAGCGATCTCGATCTGGCGCTGGGCGATCAGCGGACGCGCGATGGACGTGCCCAGCAGGTACTGTCCCTCATACAGCGCGTTGGCGCGGAACATGGGGAATACGAAATCCTTGACGAAGGTTTCGCGCAGGTCCTCGACAAAGATTTCCTTCACGCCAAACATTTCGGCCTTGCGGCGGGCAGGTTCCAGTTCCTCGCCCTGGCCAAGGTCGGCCGTGAACGTCACGACTTCGCAGTTGTAGGTGGTCTGCAACCAGCGCAGAATCACGGAAGTATCAAGACCGCCCGAATATGCGAGAACGACCTTTTTGACATCCCTGGCGGCCATGGGAGAACGCTCCTGTCGAGAAAACTTTGGACAACATTTTGCCGGGTGAACCGGCGGCATGTCCTCCTAGCATCCCACGGCGCGGGCGACCAGAAGATAAGGCCGGATTTTTACGCCCCGGCAGCGCCCGGCGTGGTGTCCGGCCGTCCCGCGCGGCGCAGGCGCTGGCTTTCGGTGCGCAGCTGGCCGCACGCGGCCAGAATGTCGCGCCCGCGTGGCATGCGGATGGGCGAGGCGAAGCCCGCATCCATCACGATGTTTGCAAAGCGTTCCAGCTGCTCACGCGTTGATGGCCGGTAGCTGCTGCCCGGCCATGGGTTGAACGGGATCAGGTTGACCTTGGCCGGAATGCCCGAAATCAGACGCACCAGTTCGCGGGCATCGGCCTCGCTGTCATTGATGCCACGCAGCATGATGTATTCGAACGTGATGCGCCGGGCATTGCTGGCAGCGGGATAGCGGCGGCAGGCGGCGATGACCTCCCTGATCGGGTATTTACGGTTCAGCGGCACGATTTCGTCGCGCAGGTCATCGCGCACGGCGTGCAGCGATACGGCCAGATTGATGCCCAGTTCCGCACCACACTGGTCCATCATCGGCACCACGCCGGACGTGGACAGCGTGATGCGCCGGCGCGACAGGCCAATGCCCTCGCCATCCATGATGATGCGCATGGCCTTGGCCACGTTGTCGTAATTGTACAGCGGCTCGCCCATGCCCATCAGCACGATGGTGGATAGCAGGCGCGGCGTATCACCTTTCGGACTGGGCCATTCGCCATAGCTGTCGCGGGCAGCCATGAACTGCCCCACGATTTCCGCAGCCCCCAGATTGCGTACCAGCGCCTGCGTGCCGGTATGGCAGAAAGTGCATGACAGCGTGCAGCCCACCTGCGATGAAATGCATACCGCCCCGCGATCTTCCTGCCGGTCGGGGATATACACGGTCTCGGCTTCCTGCCCGTCGCGGAAACGGAACAGGAATTTACGCGTGGAATCCTGTGATGTCTGCTCTGTCACCACGCCGGGACGACCGACAATGAAGCGTTCGGCCAGCTTTTCCTGCAACGGGCGGGCAATGGAACTCATGCGCGAAAAATCGGTGGCGCCCTGATGATAGATCCAGTGCCACAACTGCTTGGTGCGGAATGGCTTTTCGCCAATTTCCACCATGATGTCCGTCAGTTCCTCACGCGACAGGCCCACAAGGTCGCGCCTGCCATCGGGCAGGGCGGCGGCAGGTGGCGCGAACTGCGCGGATTTCGCACGGATGCGCGTGCGTTCCTCGTCATTCAGAAGCGAGGCCGCCGTCCCGTCGCGTGACCGGGAAGGTGAGATTACGGGGGCTGCGGACATACCGGTGCTGCCTATGTTCGTCGTGTCATTTGTGAAGGGAATGGGCGTTTCTGCCGCTCTTTTCCGTCTGTGTAGCACAGGCGGGGCAGGGGATGCGACTGCCGATCAGCCGTCCCTGCGGGCTGCGATCAGGAATTCCCGGTTGCCTTCCGGCCCGGTGATCGGGCTGGGGTCGATGCCCAGCACGGTCCAGCCCGGCAGGCCCGACCACCATTCATGGATCATCTGGCACACGGATTCATGCACGGCCGGGTCGCGCACGACGCCCTTGGCTCCCACGGCGTCACGTCCGGCCTCGAACTGCGGTTTTATCAGCGCAATGGCCCATGCACCCGGCACGCACAGATCCAGCCCCGCGGGCAGGACTGTGCGCAGGCCGATGAAGCTGGCGTCACATACCAGCGCCTGTATGGGATCAGGGATGATGGAAGTGTCCAGCGCGCGGGCATTACACTTTTCCAGCACGACAACCTGTTCGGTATTGCTGCGCAGTTTCCATGCCAGTTGTCCATGGCCGACATCAACGGCATAGACCTTTGCCGCACCTTCATGCAGCAGAACATCGGTAAAGCCGCCGGTTGACGCGCCAACATCCAGACAGGTCAGGCCCGCGGGCGACAGGTCGAAATGCGCCAGCCCGTGCGCCAGCTTGATCCCGCCGCGTGATACCCACGGATGGTCCTGCCCCTTCAGGGTCAGGGGCGTGTCCTCGGCAATCTGTTCCCCGGCCTTGTCAATGCGGCGGTCGGGCGTGTGGACCAGACCGGCCATGATAAGCGCCTGCGCACGGGTACGGCTTTCCACCAGTCCCCGGTCCACCAGCATCTGATCGACGCGACGTTTTGCCATGCGCAGGTGCCCGTTTTTCGTGGTTGCGTCAGGCCATCTGGCGCGAATGCGGCACGCCAAGGGCGGACAGCGCGGTGGCGACAATGGCGGGCGCATCCAGCCCGGCCTCATGATACTGTGCGGCCTGGGTGTTGTGATCGATGAAGCGGTCGGGCAGGGTCATGGGGCGGAAGCGCACGCGGTCCAGCAGGCCGGTTCGGGCCAGATGGGTCATGACAAAGCTTGCGAATCCGCCAACCGATCCTTCCTCGACCGTGATCAGCACGGCGTGGTTGCGCGCGAGCTGCTCGATCAGTGCGGTGTCGATCGGCTTGGCGAAGCGGGCGTCGGCCACGGTGGGGGACAGGCCCTGGGCTGCCAGCATGTCGGCGGCCTTCAGCGCATCGGCCAGCCTCGGCCCAAGCGACAGGATGGCGATGCCGCCCTGTTCCGGCCCGGACTGGCGGGTCATTTCGCGCACGATTCGCCCACGCCCGATTTCAAGGATCTGGCCGGCTTCCGGCAGTTCCAGCCCGAGCCCCGGGCCACGCGGGTAACGCAGGCCAAGCGGGCCTTCGTCAAATGCGATGGCGGTCGCGGTCATGTGCTGCAGTTCCAGCTCGGTGCTGGGCGCCATCAGCGTGATGCCCGGCAGGCAGCCAAGGTAGGCGATGTCGAACGAACCCGCATGCGTCGCACCATCGGCCCCCACCAGCCCCGCGCGATCGATGGCGAAGCGCACCGGCAGCTTCTGCAGCACCACGTCATGCATCACCTGGTCATAGGCGCGCTGCAGGAAGGAGGAATAGATGGCGCAGAACGGGCGCAGCCCCTCGGTCGCCATGCCGGCGGCAAACGTCACGGCATGCTGTTCGGCAATGCCCACGTCAAAGAAGCGGTCGGGATAGAGCCTGGCGAACTTGTCCAGCCCCGTGCCCGAGGGCATGGCGGCGGTAATCGTGACGATCCTGTCGTCGGTCGCGGCCTGACGGACCAGTTCCTTCGAAAAGACCGAAGTGTAGCTGGGCGGGCCGGACGGGCCCTTCTTCTGCTCACCGGTCACGACATTGAATTTCGAGACCGCGTGATACTTGTCACCCGCCGATTCGGCCGGGCTGTAGCCATGGCCCTTTTCGGTAATCACATGCAGCAGCACGGGGCCGACATCCTCGGCGTCGCGCAGGTTGCGCAGGATGTGGACCAGCTGGTTCATGTCATGGCCGTCAACGGGGCCGACATAATAGAAGCCCAGTTCCTCGAACAGCGTGCCGCCGGTCATGATGCCGCGCGCGTATTCATCCGCCTTCTTCGCCGTGCGTTCCAGGCGGCCGGGCAGGCGCTTGGCCATCTTGGCGGCGAGTTCGCGTAAGGACAGGAACTTGCGCGAGGACATGAGGCGCGAGAGGTAGTTCGACATCGCGCCCACGGGGGGCGCGATCGACATTTCGTTATCGTTCAGCACCACGATCAGGCGTTCGGCGCCCGGGCCGCAATGCGACGCATTGTTCATGGCCTCGTACGCCATGCCCGCCGAGATCGAGCCATCGCCGATCACCGCGATCACGTTGCGCTCGCGGTAGGAAGGATCTTCCTCCGCGCGCAGGTGATGGGCGACGGCCATGCCGAGGCCGGCGGAAATGGAGGTCGAGGAGTGCGCCGCGCCAAACGGGTCGTATTCGCTCTCGCTACGCCGCGTAAAGCCCGAAAGGCCGCCCGGCTGGCGCAGGGTGCGGATACGGTCGCGCCGCCCGGTCAGGATCTTGTGCGGATAGGCCTGGTGGCCCACGTCCCAGATCACTCGGTCATCGGGTGTGTCGAACACGGCATGGAGCGCGACGGTCAGTTCAACCACGCCCAGCGACGCGCCAAGGTGCCCGCCGGTGGTGGACACGGCATCGATCGTCTCGGACCGCAGTTCATCCGCCAGCTGCTTCAGCTGCTCCACCGAAAGGTTGCGCATGTCATGCGGCGCGCGCACCCGGTCAAGCTGGGGGTAACGCCCAAGGGTCGGAATCGCGGCCGGGGTCTTGGTGTCGGTCATGTCACTCAGTTCCTGCGCTCGACCACGTAGTGGACCAGATCGCGCAGGCGATCAGCCTCGGGGCCAAAAATATCGATATGGGATTCGGCCTGTTCCGCCACGCGCCGGGCCTCCTTCGCCGCACCTTCCACGCCCAGCAGGGCGACATAGGTGGACTTGCCGGCGGCCTCGTCCTTGCCCGCGGTCTTGCCCAGTTCCTCGGCGCTTGCGGTGGCGTCCAGTACGTCATCGGCAATCTGGAAGGCGGCGCCAAGGTCGCGCCCATAGGCGGAAATGCGCTTGCGCACGTCATCGCTGGCCTGGCCCAGGATGGCCCCGGCTTCTGCCGAATAACGGATCAGGCAACCGGTTTTCAGCGCATGCAGGCGGGCGACTTCTTCCAGCGACAGCGCGCGGCCTTCGCCTTCCATGTCGATCATCTGGCCACCGACCATGCCTGCCGCACCGGACGCATCGGCCAGTGCGCGGACAAGGTTGATGCGCACGTCCGCGCTGTCATGCGTCAGCGGGTTGGCAAGGATGTCGAACGACATGGTCTGCAGCGCGTCACCGGCAAGGATGGCTGTCGCCTCGTCAAACTTGCGGTGGGTGGAGGGCTGGCCACGGCGCAGGTCGTCATCGTCCATTGCGGGCAGGTCGTCATGCACCAGCGAATAGGCGTGCAGCATCTCGACCGAGGCCGCGACACGGTCGGCCGCTTCCGCGCCAGCCCTGAACAGGCTGGCGACTTCGGCCACCAGATAGCCGCGCAGGCGCTTGCCGCCTCCCAGTGTTGCATAGCGCATGGCGTCGATCAGGCGGGCCTCGCCTCCTTCAACGCGGGGGAGGAGACGGTCGATCATTTCCTCGATCGCCCTGGCGCGCGCGGACATGGATGCACGCAGACGGACCATGCGATCCGTACCGTCTGTTTGGGACGAGGTTGCTGTTGTTTGGCTCATCTGGTGCATCAATCCATCGGTTTTGCATCCAGCGCGCCATCCGCACGCTGGACAATCGCCTGAACGCGGGCCTCGGCCTCGTCCAGTTTTTTCTGGCAGTACTGTCGCAGGGCGGCACCACGTTCATAGGACGTAATCGCGTCCTCCAGCCTGAGCTGGCCGACCTCGAGCTGCCGCACGATGGCTTCAAGTTCGGCCAGTGCGTCCTCGAAGGAAAGGTTGGTCAGGTCGTCGGTCATCTGCTGGTGGTGCTTCCTGAAATAACTTGGCTGGCGCAGGCATTACATCCTTGGGGGGCATCCTGCCAAGGGGACAACTGGTTTTACGCTATTTTGGCACCTATGCGGGGTGCGTGGTGCCTGTGGGCGTCGTGTCGGGATCGGGCCTGCGGCGGATGACAAAGGACAGCGTGCCCCCTTCTTCCCCGAATGCGATCAGGGCATGGCCCGTTTCGCGGCAGAAAGCCTGAAAATCCGCAACGGACGCCCGATCGGTCGCAATCACGCGCAGCCGCGCGCCCGGCGGCAGGCCGCGCAGCATGCGGTTGGCCTTGAGCACGGGCAGGGGACATGTCAGGCCGCGCGCGTCTAGCAGGATCTCACTCATGGATGGCCATGTCTCCTTGGTGGTGGGCAGCTATGCTTGTGCATCAGGGTTTGCTGTTGCGTGCAGGTACGATCATAAAAGAAAATGCGCCACTGATAAAACCTGATGAAAGAAAGACTCTGGATGGCCACCTATCGTATTGGAATTGATTTTGGGGGCACCAAGATCGAAATCGCAGCCCTGGCAAAAGATGGGGCCGAACGCGTGCGTCGGCGCATTTCCAACCCCGGCAACTATCCCGCCGCCATCGGGGCCATGTGCGAACTGATCCATGGGGTGGACCAGGAGCTGGGCGGTACCGGCACGGTGGGAATCGGCATTCCCGGTTCCATCAGCCCCGATACGGGCGTCATCAAGAATGCGAATGCGACGTGGCTGAACAACCAGCCGCTGATCCGTGACATGACGGCGGCACTGGGCCGCGATGTCCGGATCGAGAACGACGCGAACTGTTTCGCCCTGTCTGAAGCGATCGACGGCGCGGGTGCCGACCATCACAGCGTGTTTGGCGTGATTATTGGCACCGGCATGGGGGCCGGGATCGTGATCGACAGGAAACTGCTGATCGGCCACAATCATATTGCCGGTGAATGGGGCCATGTGCCGCTACCGTGGCCAAGGCTTGAGGAATTTCCCATGCCCAAATGTTTCTGCGGGAACGAAGGGTGCATGGAACGATTCCTTAGCGGTTCGGCGCTGGCGCAGGACTGGAAAGGGCCAGGCCACCGAAGTGCGGCCCACATCGAACAGGAAGCCGAGGCAGGCGACCTGACCGCCATCGGTGCGCTGGACCGTTACATGGACCGCATGGCGCGCGCCTGCGCCATGGCGATCAACTTTATGGATCCCGACGTGATCGTGCTGGGTGGCGGGGTATCCAATCTTGAATCGATCTATGAACGCGTGCCGCGCCTGATGCGCCGCTACGTCATTACTCCCAACTGCACCACGCCTATCGTGCGCAACCGCCATGGTGACAGTTCGGGCGTGCGCGGGGCGGCATGGCTGTGGGACGACCATCACGTTGACTGACCCCACGGGGCCAGTCGGCGCGGCCTGTGGTCAGCCTTCGTCGCTGTCCAGGCCGCGGAAGCCCGTGGCCACTACGTAAAGCTCGCTCGATTCCTTGCGGCTGGCCGGGGGCTTGGCGTGGCGGACCTGCGTGAACATGCGTTTGAGATCTGCCAGCATCTGCTTTTCCGATCCGCCTTGGAACACCTTGGCTACGAACGTGCCATCAGGGGCAAGGATGCGGGTGGCGAAATCCAGCGCCAGTTCTGCCAGCCCGATAATACGCAGATGATCGGTTGGCGCATGGCCGGTCGTGTTGGGGGCCATGTCTGACATCACGACATCCGCGCGCCCGCCCAGCAGGCCGGTCAGGCGGTCGGGCATGTCGGGGTCATTGAAATCCCCTTCGATAATGGTGGCGCCCGGCACCGGGTCGACCGGCAGCAGGTCGACGCCGACCACTTCAGCTGCCCCGCGCTTGACCGCGACCTGCGTCCAGCCACCGGGGGCAGCGCCCAGGTCAACCACCCGCGCGCCCGGCTTTATCATGTGGAAGCGGTCATCAAGTTCGATCAGCTTGAATGCTGCGCGGGAACGCCAGCCCTGTTTCTGGGCAGCCTGCACATACGGGTCGTTAAGCTGGCGCTGCAGCCAGCGGTGCTGGGCAGTGGTGCGGCCGCGCGCCTTCTTGACCGTGATGGTCTTGGTGCGGTTGGCCTGTGCGGCGCGTCCGTCCGTGCTGCTGTCACCGGTGCCGGGTGTCAGACTGCTGGTACGGGCCTTGCCCGGTATGCGGGTAGAAGAACGCTGTTTCATGACGGGACGCGGTCAGGTAATGACCCGGTGCTCCATACGATTATGCAGGGGGAAGGAAGGCGGCGGGGCGGAAAGGCCGCCATGTCGCCTGCGGTCCCCAATCATGCGTAAAAGCAGTCCGTCACGCAATCCCCGGTCGGCCACCGTGACTTCGGCCATGGGCCATGTGGTGACGATGGCTTCGAATATGGCGCAGCCGGGTAGCATGTAGCGCGCGCGCTCCGTGCCGATCAGGGGAGTGCGCGCAAGCCCGTCCATGCCTGACCGGCGCAGGCTGTCCACCAGGGCCAGCGCATGGGGCACCGACAGGCTGCTGCCATCAATCCCGGCACGTTCGTAGCGGTCCTGTCCCTGTGCCAGGCTGGCCAGTGTGGTAACGGTGCCGCTGGTGCCCAGCAGCATGACATTGCCGCGCGCAATTTCACGGGTAATGCAGTGTATGTCATCAAACCCGCGCAGCATGTCGCTGATTTCACTGACCACGGCGCGATAGCCGCGGTCGGTAAAGATATCCGCCCCGTGGCGTTCGCCCACGGTCATGATGCCGGTTGGCAGGCTGACATAGCCCGACAGGTCATGCCGTCCGGCAGCGCGGTCGATTCGCGCCCATGCGATTTCGGTTGATCCCCCGCCGATGTCGAACAGCAGTCCGCGCCCGGTGGCGTGGTGGTGGGTCTGTAGCAGGGAATTGCAGGCCGCAAGCGCCAGTTCGGCTTCCTCTCGTGCGGAAATGACTGAAATGTCCAGCCCGGTTTCGTGCAGGACGCGGGCAATGAAATCCATGCCGTTACCCGCGCGGCGGCAGGCCTCGGTCGCGATGGCGCGGTGGCTGTGCAGGTCATACAGCCCCATGCGCGCGACACAGGTGCGCAGGGCGCTGATGGTGCGTTCCATTGCGGCTTCGGCCAGTTGTCCGGAATGGTGCAGCCCTTCGCCCAGGCGTACGGCGCGACTGAAGCTGTCGATGACACGCAGGCCCTGTTCCCCCGCGCGGGCGACCAGCAGGCGGCAGTTATGGGTACCAAGATCAATGGCGGCATAAAGCGGTGCACGCAGGGCACGGCGATTCATCGCGGATGCAAGGGGAGGGATGTTCCCCTGCCGGCGTGTCTTTGCGCTGAGCGTCTGCTGGACCATGTTCATCCAAACCCGTTGACGGTCAAGGTATTACCTATTGTGTTAAGTGTTCTGCGTGAAACGCAAGTCAAAAGAGAAAAATCGCAAAAAAGACAACGTGGGGGTTGCGCCCCAAACGGCTGGCGGCTATATGCCTGATCACCGCAGCGCATCGCGCCGCTTTCTCCTTGCTGGGGGATAGTTTAGCGGTAGAACTACCGGCTCTGACCCGGTCAGCCCTGGTTCGAATCCAGGTCCCCCAGCCACTATTTCCCATAAATATTCAAAATTATTTGTGGAGCCAGTTCATATTCTGGTTCCTGTGCAGGGCACCTTCATACGGTGTCCCGTTTTTGTATGCGCGCAGGTCAGGTTATGGGGTGGCCGCTTTTTGGATTGTGGATGCCTGGCGGGACTGGTCCCGGATACATGTTGGGGACACAGGTTGAATGGCGGTGCGGGGCATCCCTGCCGTCTGTCGTGACAGGTACGCAGGCCGATGTAGCAGGGCCTGTCGGGATATTGGCCGGATCCAGCAGGATGTTTGACTGAAGAATGGTTCTTGGCTGTTTTCATACGTTTCAGCCGTTCTGCCATTTCGGAAAGAAGAGGCAGTTTCCTTTATCGTAAGCGATGCTTTTCAGTGCTGCGATCAGAAAATCAAAATCGTCCGGTTCTTGCGCCTGCTGTCCTCATATTCCGTTCACATTTCATCTGGCTGGAGTGCGCGGTTGTGTGAGGAGTCGGCATTTCATGGCCTGATCATGCCATGGGCGGGCGGGCATTTTTTACGACAGATGGCGTCGTGGCCAATGCGCGAGAGACGTGCATTAGCCTCCCGCGCGCATCCGCCCGGTCAGGCGGCCAGGCCGCCATCCGTTGTCAGGGCAGAGCCGGTGATGAAGCTGGCTGCGGGGCTGGCGAGGAATGAGACGACGGAGGCGATATCGCTGACCTTGCCGTATTCCTTGTGGCACATGAAGCTGCGCAGCATGTCGGCGGCGGTGCCGGTGGCGGGGTTCATGTCCGTGTCGATCGGGCCGGGCTGGACCACATTGATGGTGATCCCGCGCGGGCCAAGGTCACGCGCCGCCCCACGGGCAAAACCGTTCAGCGCCGATTTGGACGCCGAATACAGCGAAATGCCGGGGAAGGGGGAGCGGTCGGCAAAGGTCGAGCCGATCAGGATGATCCGGCCGCCCTGTGTCATGTGGCGCGCGGCCTCGATGGTTTCGATCATGACGGCACGGACATTCAGGCCCAGTACCGCATCGACCTGTTCGTCCGTCATTTCGGCCACGTCGCCATAGGGGTAGATGCCGGCATTGCACACCAGCGCGTCGATCCGGCCCATTTCCTTGACCACACGCTGGATGGCCGCGCGGTTGCCATTGCCTTCGCCATCGCAGCGGATGGCCATGCCCCGGCGGCCCAGCGCGTGGACCTCTTCAATCGTCTTCTGTGCCGCCTGTTCGTTGCGGGCGTATGAAATGGCGATGTCATAACCATCCTTCGCCAGTGATTTCGCAATGGCGGCGCCAATGCCGCGGCTGCCGCCGGTAATGTAGGCAACGCGTTGTGTCATTGTGTTTTCTCCTGTTTCCAACCTGTCATTTCCCCACTACAGCACCGCGCGCATGGGGGAAAGCATGACCGGGCGTGCGAAGGGGCTTGATCGCGGGGTGCGGGTTGTCTATAGCCTGCCTGTTCGCGCGTCCGGGCCTGTAGGGCATGCCCGGCCGCAATGGAGTGTTTATGTCTGCCTCAAACGGCGGACAGAAACACGGGCACCAGACATTCAGGAGAAGAAAATGCCCAAGATGAAGACCAAGTCATCGGTCAAGAAGCGGTTCAAGATCACCGCCACCGGCAAGGTGCTGGCAGGTCCGGGTAACAAGCGCCATGGCCTGATCAACCGCTCGCAGAAGATGAAGCGCACGAACCGTGGTTCGCAGGTGCTGACGGAAATGGACGGCCGCACTGTGAAGCAGTGGGCTCCCTACGGTCTGGCATAAGGAGCACCTGAGATATGGCACGTGTGAAACGCGGCGTAACCACCCACGCCCGCCACAAGAAGGTTCTTGAACTCTCCAAGGGGTTCCGGGGCCGTTCCTCCACCAATTACCGCATCGCGCTGGAACGTCTGGAAAAGTCACTCCAGTACGCCTACCGCGATCGCCGCAACAAGAAGCGTGAATTCCGCGCCCTGTGGATTCAGCGCATCAACGCGGCCGTGCGTGAACATGGCCTGACCTACAGCCGTTTCATCAACGGTCTGGACAAGGCTGGCATCGAGATCGACCGCAAGGTCCTCGCCGCCATTGCTTTTGACGATGCAGCAACCTTCGCTGAAATCGTGAAGAAGGCGCAGGCCGCTCTGGCCTGAACCCTGTCCCACGCCCGCGTGGCGACAGGTCCACGAAACGGGTCGTCCCATCGGGCGGCCCGTTTTGTTTTTAATGCAATGCCCGTGCCGCACCCATTGCCGGTGGCGGGCACAATTTCATGCGCCGGGTCTGGCCCGCCGGTAGATATCCCTTTGCCAGCCCGCCCGACGTGAGCCTGTGCGAGGTGCTATGAGTGACGATCTCGAAACCCTGAGGGAACAGACGGTTCAGGCACTCGCTGCCGCGACCGACCAGCGCGAATGGGATGCTGTGCGCGTCGGCACGCTGGGCAAGTCGGGCAAGCTGACAGCACTTCTTAAGCAGCTCGGTCGCATGACACCGGATGAGCGGCGCACGCGGGGTGCGGCCCTGAACCGGCTGCGCGACGAACTGACCCGCCTGATCGAGGCGCGTGGGCAGGAGCTTGAGGCGGCCGCACTGAACGCCCGCCTGACTGCCGAGCGCGTGGACGTGACACTGCCCTGCGCGCCGGAAGCGGAAGGCGCGCTGCACCCCATCACCCGCACGATCGAGGAAATGGCCGCCATTTTCGGTGCGATGGGGTTCCAGATTGCCGAAGGTCCGGATATCGAAAGCGACTGGCACAACTTTTCGGCCCTGAATACGCCGTCCCACCACCCCGCCCGCACGGATCAGGACACGTTCTACCTGCCGCCCGAAGCCGAGGGCCAGCCGGAACGCGTGTTGCGTACCCAGACATCGGGCGTGCAGATCCGCACCATGCTGGGACATGAACCGCCCATCCGCATCATTGCCCCCGGACGCACCTATCGCGCGGATCATGATGCCACCCATTCGCCCATGTTCCATCAGTGTGAGGGACTGGTAATCGAAAAGGGAATCACGCTGGGCCATCTGAAAGGGTGTCTTTCGGATTTCCTGCGCGCGTTTTTCCAGATGCCGGACCTGCCGGTGCGCTTCCGCGCGTCCTATTTCCCCTTTACCGAACCGTCGATGGAAATTGACATCGGCTGGTCACGTAAAACCGGGCAGATCGGTGCGGGTGACGACTGGCTGGAAGTACTGGGTGCCGGCATGGTTCATCCCCGCGTGCTGGCCAATTGCGGGCTGGATGCACGGGAATGGCAGGGTTTTGCCTTTGGCATGGGGATCGAGCGTCTGACCATGCTGCGCCACGGCATTCCCGACCTGCGGTCGTTTTACGAAAGCGATGTCCGCTGGCTGCGCCATTACGGCACCAATCCCCTGTCTCCCGCCCTGCTGCACGAAGGTCTGTGATCGATGAAATTTTCCCTGTCATGGCTGCGCGCGCATCTTGAGACCACGGCGACGGTGGAAGAAATCTGCGCTACGCTGAATACCATCGGGCTGGAAGTCGAAGGTACTGAAGATCCCGGCGCGTCCCTTGCGTCCTTCCGCACCGCCCGCATCATCGAAGCGGCCCAGCATCCCAATGCCGACCGCCTGCGCGTGTGCCAGGTCGATGCGGGCGAGGGGTTCGAACGCGTGCAGGTCGTCTGTGGCGCGCCGAATGCGCGTGCGGGCCTGCATGTGATTTTTGCCCCACCCGGCACCTTCATTCCCGCCAGCGGCATTACCATCAAGGCTGGTAAGCTGCGGGGCGAGGCCAGTGGCGGCATGCTGTGTTCGCTGCGTGAACTGGGACTGGGCGAGGAAACCGATGGCATTGCCGAACTGCCCGAAGGCACGGAACCGGGACAGTCCTATCCGCAGTTCGCCAGGCTGGATGATCCGGTCATCGATATCGCGATCACGCCCAACCGTGGCGACGCGCTGGCGGTGCGTGGCATTGCGCGTGACCTTGCCGCGGCGGGACTTGGCAAACTGAAACCGTGGCTTGCGGAAACGGTCGAAGGGCGTTTTGACACCCCCATCAACTGGCGCATCACGTTCCCCGAAGCCTGCCCGTGGGTGCTGGGGCGCGTCATTCGCGGCGTGAAGAACGGTCCCAGCCCGGAATGGTTGAAGCGGCGGCTGGAATCCGTGGGTATGCGCCCGGTCTCGGCCCTGGTGGACATCACCAATTTCTTTGCCTTTGACCTTGGCCGTCCGCTGCACGTGTTCGACGTGGACAGGCTGATGGGCAATGAACTGACCATCTGCCGGGGCGCGGGCGAGACCTTTACCGCGCTGGATGGCAGCGAACACGTCATGACGTCCAATGACTGCGTGATTGCCGACGGGCGCGGCGTGCAGTCGCTGGCCGGCATCATGGGCGGGGCGGACAGCGGTGTCAGTGACGACACCACGGACGTGTTCGTGGAATGCGCGCTGTTTGATCCCGTGACCATCGCCCTGTCGGGGCGGCGGCACAACCTGCATTCCGATGCCCGCCAGCGGTTCGAGCGCGGCGTGGATCAGGCCCTGCCGCCCGCAGCACTGGAGGCCGCGACGCGCATGATCGTTGATCTGTGCGGCGGGGAAGCGGGCAGCGTGGTCTCCGCCGGGGCAGAACCGGCATGGCAGCGGCAGGCGCATCTGGAATTCGCCCGTCTGGAAACGCTGGGCGGACTGGTGGAAGAACCTGACCATGCCGTGCATCTGCTTGAAGGCCTCGGCTTTAAGGTGCGCGAATGCGATGCGCGGCATGTAGTGGTCGATGTGCCCTCATGGCGCAATGACATCGCAACGCCCATGCTGCTGGACCAGCAGCCCGATCTGCCGTCCGCCCGCGCGCAGGCGGCCGCCGAAGGGGCAGCGGTGATTGATCCGGAAGTGGACCTGATCGAGGAAGTGCTGCGACTGCGCGGACTGGACAGCGTGCCTGCGGTGTCCCTGCCGGTGGGTAACGCTGTGCCGGTGCCGGCTTTCACCCCGCGCCAGAGTCGTGTCGCCAGCCTGCGTCGCCAGCTTGCCGCGCGCGGGTTGCTGGAAACGGTGGGCTTTTCGTTCGTTGCGCTGGACCAGGCAGCCGAATTTGGCGAAACGCCCACGGACCTGCACCTGCTCAACCCCATCGCGGCCGATCTGGACCAGATGCGGCCCACGCCGCTGGTCAACCTGCTGGCTGCGGTAAAGAGCAACGCGGCGCGTGGCTATCCCGATCTTGGCCTGTTTGAAGTTGGCCCCGGTTTTGGCCCAGACGGGCAGAAACTGGTGGCCGCCGGTATCCGTAGCGGTCATTCCACCCGTCTGCCCGGACAGGCGGCACAGCCGGTCGATCTGTGGCAGGCCAAGGCCGATGCGCTGGCAGGACTGGCCGCGGCAGGTGCGGCGATGGAAGGCCTGGGCATCACCGCGGATGCGCCGTCCTATTATCATCCGGGGCGTTCGGGCGTGATCCGGCAGGGGCCGAAGCTGGTGCTGGGCCATTTTGGGCAGTTGCATCCCGCCCTGCTGGCCGCGCGTGGCATCGATGTACCGGTCTGTGCGTTCACGCTATATCCCGATGCGGTGCCCGAACCCAAGCGCAAGCGCAAGGCGCCGCCCGCATTGTCGACCCTCCAGCCGCTCAGGCGTGATTTCGCATTTGTGGTGGCGGCCGACATCCCTGCAGAAAAGCTGCTGAAGGCCATCAGGGGGGCCGAGCGCAACCTGATTGTGGCCGTCAGCCTGTTTGATGTTTATGAAGGCGACAAGATCCCGGCGGGGCACAAGTCGCTGGGCGTGGAGATAACCCTTCAGCCAATGGACAGGACCCTGACCGATGCGGAAATCGAAGCTGTCTGTGATCGGGTTGTCGCTGCCGCGCAGAAAAGCTGCAATGCCGTACTGCGTGGCTGATCGGTACCGGGTGCATGGCATCGGGCTGGGGACGGCACTTGTGCTGGGCCTGGCGTGCGGTCATGCCCATGCCACGGAAATCACCGGGGCCGGGTCCAGCTTTGGCGCGCCCATTTATGGGGCGTGGGGGGAAGAAGCCGCGCATGCGACGGATATCCGCCTGAATTACCAGACCATCGGGTCGGGTGCGGGGCAGAATCAGGTAAAGGCCCGCACGGTGGATTTCGGTGCATCCGACGCGCCGATGACAGCCGCGCAACTGACGCAGTTCCACCTGATCCAGTTTCCAACGGTCATGGGGGCGATCGTGCCGGTGGTGAACCTGCCCGGTGTGGATACCAGTCACCTGCACCTGACGGGGGAACTGCTGGCGCGGCTGTATGCGGGGGACATCACCATGTGGAATGATCCCCGCATTGTTGCGGAAAACCCGGATCTGTCCCTGCCTGCCATCCCGGTGGCCCCGGTGCGGCGCGCGGACGGATCGGGCACGACATTCGTGTTTACGTCCTATCTTGGCCGTGTTTCACCCCGATGGGCGAAGGAACAGGGCAGCGGGACGTCCATCGAATGGCCGGTGGGCGAAGGCGCGCGGGGCAATGACGGCATCGCGGCTGCCGTGCGCAATACCGAAGGCAGCATCGGTTATCTGGAATATGCCTATGCGGCGGGCAACCACATGGCAATCGCCGAAATGCGCAATCGCCATGGCGATCTGGTCACCGCCGGACTGGACAGTTTCGCACAGGCCGTAACCACCGCACGCTGGGTGTCTGATGACAGTCATTCCGCTGATGTTCTGGATGGCGATGGTCCGGGCGCATGGCCTATCATGGCCGCGACCTATGCGCTGATCCCGGCCGACCGGGCTGACACGCCACAGGGCAGGGCGGTACGCACGTTCTTTGACTGGAGCATGCAGCACGGCAATGATGCCGCCCTTGCGCTGCGTTATGTCCCGCTGCCGGATGATATCCGCGTCACCATACGCGACCTGCTTAAAACGCGCTGACATGATGGCGGAAAATGCTACGGCAGGTCATTGCCGTGGCATGGTGGCCTGTCAGGCAGATGGCCGGTTGCATTTGCGAAATACCCTGAAAGGGCAGGCAGAAGTTTTTTGATGAAGCTTTCATTACTTCTTTAATTGGTGTTTCTGTCTGAAACGGTTCATGATGGGAAAAACTGACGTATGTAGGTTCTGTTTCCTGTCGACATTATCTGCCCGGTCATCCGCTGGTCTGCATAACGGTGCGGGCAACCGGACTGCAATTTTCACAACAGGCATTTGCGCTGCCTGACACGACACGATAAGCCGGTCAGGCATGACTGACACTTCCCTTACGCACGTATCTTCCACGACGGTTCCATCCGGTCCCACCATCTGGATCATGGCGGGGGAGGCGAGTGGCGATGTGCTGGGCGGTCGCCTTATGGCGGCGCTGCGCATGCTGTGCCCGGGTGTGCGGTTTGCCGGAATTGGCGGGGAACGCATGCACGCACAGGGGCTGCATACGCTGTTTCCGTTACGTGACCTGGCCGTCATGGGCTTGATGGAAGTGCTGCCCAAAATCCGGCATCTGTCCCGCAGGCTGGATCAGGCAGTGGCGGATATTACCAACCGGCGACCTGATCTGGTCATTACCATAGACAGTCCCGGTTTTACCCTGCGGCTGCTGCGCAGGATCGCGCCGCTGTCCATTCCGCGCCTGCATTACGTGGCGCCACAGGTCTGGGCGTGGCGTGAACACAGGGTGCGCGAATTCCCCGGCCTGTGGGAACGCATGCTGTGCCTGCTGCCGTTCGAGCCTGAATTCTTTGCCCGCCACGGGATCGAGGCGCGTTTTGTCGGCCACCCCGTCCTGCAGTCCGGTGCGGATGGTGGGTCTGGCCCCACCTTTCGCGCCCGCCACGGTATTGCCGCGGATGCGCCCGTGCTGGTGCTGATGCCCGGCAGTCGCCGGTCCGAAGCGCCGCGTCTGTTGCCGGTATTCGGGCGCATGCTGGCAATCCTGCAACAGCGGGTGCCCGGTATCGTGCCCGTGGTACCGGTTTCCCCGGTCATTGCGGATATCGTGCGCAGGGGGGTTGCGAAATGGCCGGTGCAGCCCGTTATCGTGACGGATGTGAATGACAAGCATGATGCATTTGCCGCAGCCGATGCGGCACTGACCAAATCGGGCACATCCACGCTGGAACTGGCCATCGCCAATGTGCCCATGGCGGTGACCTACCGCGTCAATCCGCTGACGGCCGCCATGGCGCGGCGGCTGATCCGGGTGCCATATGTGGCCATGGTCAACCTGCTGTCAGGCCACCGGCTGGTGCCTGAACTGCTGCAGGAACGCTGTACGCCTCAACTGCTGGCAAACACCGTTGAACGCCTGCTGGCGGATCAGCAGAGCCGTCGTTTGCAGCGCGCGGGGTTTGGTCAGATCCGCGCCGCCCTGCGCGGGCCCGGAGCGGACCCGGCGTCTGCCGCAGCGGCCGAGATCATGGATTTACTGGGGGCTGGCCCGATGAAGGGACCGCAGGCGGGACAGCGCCCGGCGTAGCAGGGGCCGCGGCACCGGGGGGCAGGGGTTCGTTTTCCGTTATCAGGGCATGCAGTTCCGCACGCAGCATGAATATGCCCATGATGATGGTGCCCAGCACGGTAATCCCGATCCAGACCAGCTTGCTGATCTGCTCACGCTTTTCCTCGTCATTCACTACTGTTCTGTCAGGCTTTGCCATAGAGGGTCTCCGCCGCGACTTCCGGTTGGGTTGTTTCAACGATCCCTTCGGGGCGTAGCGCGTTATAGAAGCAGCTGCGTCGCCCCGTGTGGCAGGCAACGCCCTTCTGGTCCACCAGCAGCAGCACGGCATCACGGTCGCAATCAAGGCGGGCGTCAACCAATGTCTGCACCTGTCCGGATGTTTCCCCCTTGCGCCACAGGCTACGGCGGCTGCGTGAATAATAGCACACATGGCCCGTGCGCAGCGTTTCATCCAGCGCGTCCGCGTTCATCCATGCCAGCATCAGCACCTCGCCACTGTCATGCTGCTGGGCAATGGCTGTAATCAGGCCGTCTTCATTGAACTTGACCCGGTCGATCATGGCCGCGCGAACGGTCTGGTCTGGGGGAATATGGGACATGTCTCTTTACAACCTTGAAAAAACGGGGTGGGCGTATTGCTATTCCGCCTTGGCGGGCAGGGTAAACCACCGGGGTACGTGCACGCGCAGCGCGTGCCCCCCTATGGTCAGGTTCGTATCGTTGATATGTTCGTTGCGGATCATCGCCATGCCCACCTTGTCGCGGGAGGAGCGCATCTCCCCCACCGTGGCCGTACCGGACAGGATGAGCGTACCGGGGGCAGGCAGTTCATGGTGCGATGTTACCGGCAGCAGGTGACGGCGCACCAGTCCGCGGTAGCGGGTGCGTGCGGTCAGTTCCTGACCCATGTAGCACCCTTTGGTCCATGAAATGCCGTTCAGCTGGTCGAAATTGGCTTCCAGCAGCAGGGTCTTGCCACTTTCGCAGTCGCGTGCGCCGTCGGGCAGCCCGAGCGACAGGCGCAGATGGTCATAATCGGCATCATCCGCCGAAGGGCTGGCGACGGGATGCCCCATCAGGAACCGCCATCCCGCCTGCGGCAGGCGGGGGTCCGGGGCGGCCGGATAACCGTCGGGTGCAGTGAAGTCTTCCCCCCATGCGGCGTGGACGGCGTATCCGGTCTCACTGATCTCCACATCAGCGCGCAGGCGATAGCGCGACAGGCGCTGGCGCAGCATGTCGGCCTGGTCCGCATCACAATCGACCAGCAGGCGCACGCCCTCGGGGTCGGCGAAAACAAAGAAATCAGCCAGCCATTTGCCCTGTGCCGACAGGAAAGCGGTCCACACGGCATGGCCGGGCGCGACTGCCGTCATGTCATTGGACACCAGCCCCTGCAGGAAGGAGACACGATCCGCACCCGATATGCTGAGTACGGCGCGATCGGGAAGATGAGCAATTCTGGCCATATGCGCAATCTGGCCATGCCTGTGCCCGCAGGCAAGGGGTAAAGAGAGGTTGGCACATAAGCAAAACCTGACTAGCACCGGGAAAATGCATATCCTGTTCATCACATCCACCCGGCTGGGGGACGCCATCCTGTCCACCGGGCTGCTGGACACCCTGCTGCGGCGTTACCCGCAGGCGGATTTCACCATTGCCTGCGGGCCGGTGGCGGCCGGGCTGTTCGCCCACATGCCGCGCCGCGTACGCACCATCGAAATGGTCAAGCAGCCATGGGACCGTCACTGGCTGGAACTGTGGCGGCAGTGCCGCGGCACGAAATGGGACCTGTGCGTGGACCTGCGCGGGTCGGTCGTCAGCTATTTCCTGCGCGTGGGCAAACGTCATGTCATGCGTGGCGGACGCAGGCCGGGGCGGCGCATTACCCACATCGGCAACCTGCTGGACCTTGATCCGGCACCCCTGCCGGTTGTGTGGACCAGTGCCGCCGAACGCGCGCAGGCGGCGGAAATGCTGCCTGACGGGCCGCACTGGATCGCCCTTGGTCCCACCGCCAACTGGGATGGCAAGATCTGGCCTGCCGAGCGGTTTGTCGCGGTGTTCAGGGCGCTTCATGAAGATGATCCATCCCTGCGTCCCGTCATCCTGTACGGACCGGGTCATGCCGAGCGCGAGCGTGCGCAGACCGTGCTGGAGCAGTTGCCCGGCGCGCTGGATACAGGCGGCAACCTGTCGGTAACACAGGTGGCGGCATTGCTGGGGCGGTGCCGACTGTTCATTGGCAATGATTCGGGCCTCATGCATCTTGCCGCGGCGTGCGGGATTCCCACGCTGGGCCTGTTCGGGCGCAGCCGGGCGTCGGAATACGCCCCATCCGGTCCGTGGGCACGGGTGGCCATGGCCCCCGGCCCGGTGGGCAATGCCCCGATGGAAGGGCTGGATGTGGCGCAGGTCGTCACCACCGCCAGGGCGCTGCTGCGCGACAGGTGGGGGACGAAAGGGTGAAAAACCCGAACTTTTTGCATTTCCACCATGCTTACGGCTGGCGGTGGAAAACGGGCCGGTCTATGTGATCGGACAGGCAGTATGGCCGATAATGGCGCAACCACCCCGACATGGTGGTTTGCCGTGCCGTTTCAGGCCGGATATGGTGGGGCCGACAATCACGACGCGCCGTGCGCATGGCGCCGCGCAAGCGAGCAGGGAACGACAGGAACGTGGCTGACGACATCTTCACGGAAGTCGATGAGGAAATCCGTGCCGAACGCATCCGGGCGCTGGCGCGCCGCTATCTGGTTGTCGCGGGCGCCGTGGTCGCGGTGGTGTGCATCGGAGCCGGGGGATGGCAGTATTCCGTCTCCCGCGCGCATAAGGCGGATGCGGCGGTCTCGGCAGCATATTTCACCGCGATGCAGGATACCGCCCGCGCGCCCGACAGCACAGGCATGGATGGAACGCTGACCGCGCGCCAGAAAACCGGACTGCAGGAACTCGCGGCGCTGGATGGCCGGGCACGGCCGCCGCTGCGCATCCTTGCCCGGATGGAACGCGCGGCCCTGCTGGCCAATAGCGGGAGCCTGCCTGCGGCCCTTGCTTTGTGGGACGGGGTAGCGCAGGAACACGCCACCGATCCGGTCATTGCCTCACTCGCCAGCCTGCTGTGGGTCCAGCACCAGATTGACAGCGGTGATCCCGCCACCCTGCGTTCACGTCTTGCGGTGCTGGATGGGGCAGGCCAGCCATGGCGCGCCCAGGCCATTGAGGCCGAGGCCATGCTTGACCTGCGCACCGGCAAGGAAGCGGATGCCCGTGCACGGCTGGAACGCCTGACCATGGACATGTCCGTAACCGACGGCGTGCGCAACCGCGCCGAAGCCATGCTGCAGACCATGGGGGCGGACGCAGGTGGCTAGCCCGACCCATGACACCCCCATGCCCACAGACAGGAAGACCATGAAACCAGCCCTGAGCCGCCGCCACGCGTTACTTGGTGCCGGGGCCGCGCTGCTGCCCGCCCTGGCTGCCTGTTCCAGTGCGCAGAAAAAGAAGCCGCTGCTGATCGGCCACCGTTCCGACGTGCTGCAGACCAAGGCCGGCCTGACCGTTGACCCCGATGAAACGCAGGTCGTGACCGTGCCTGCCCCCACGGCGCTGAACGCATGGCCGCAATCGGGCGTCAATCCCGACCATGTGGGCATGGACATCGCCTGGCGCGGGGCCATGCGGCATGAATGGACGCATGACATCGGTGCCGGCATTTCCGAACCGGAACCGCTGTATTACGTTGCTCTGGGCAATAGCGGGCGCGGCATTATCCAGGCGCCGCCAGTGGTCCAGAACGGTCGCATTTTCGTAATGGATGCACAGGGCGTGATCCGGGCCTATCGCTGGCCCGCCATGCACAAGCTGTGGGAATACAACCCCAAGCCGCGCAAGATGCGTTCGGACAATCTGGGCGGCGGGATCAGTGTTGATGGCGATACGCTGTATGTCGTTGACGGCATAGGCCAGGCGCTGGCTCTGGACGCCGCGACGGGCAAGCTGAAATGGCGCGTCAATATCCAGACCCCCGGCCGGTCCGCGCCCACCGTTGTCAATGGCCGCCTGTTCCTTGGCACCATTGATGAGCACCTGTACTGCCTTGATGCCGAAAATGGCAACGTGCTGTGGACATACGCCGCAACCGCCGCCGATACCGTCATATATGGCCAGCCTGCCCCGGCCGTGGCCGATGGCGTCGTGCTGGCCGGTTTCGGTTCGGGCGACCTTGTGGCGCTGCGTGCGGAAGGTGGTGAGGTAGTGTGGGCCGACACGCTGGGCAGCACCAACGGGCAGCAGGCGCTGATCGACTTTTCGTGCGTGCATGGCATGCCGGTCATCGCCGATGGCACGGCCTATGCCATAAGCACAGGTGCGGTGCTGGTGGCCATTGACATGCGTTCGGGCCGCAGGCTGTGGGAACGTGGCATTTCGGGGCAGAACACGCCGCTGGTGATCGGGGACTGGATCTTCATCATCTCCATGGACCAGCAGGTGGCCTGCCTTGACCGGCTTTCGGGTCATGTCCGCTGGATCACGCAACTGCGTCAGTACGAAAATTCTGACAAGCAGAAGCGCGGCATCGTATGGAACGGCCCGCTTCTGGCGGGGGGCAAGCTGGTGTTTGTTTCCAGCTTCCCCGAAAACGGGGTCGCCATCATCGATCCGGCGCAGGGGCATATCGAATCCCTGCACAAACTGCCCGGTCAGGTGACGACCGCGCCCATTGTGGTCGATAATCTGCTGTTGCTGCTGGACAATAACGGCTACCTTATCGCCTATAGTTAAAAAGAAAGTTGCCGCAGTGAGTTCATCTTTTCCATCCGCGCCAGTGGATGCGCTGCCGGTTGTCGTGATCGCGGGCAGGCCAAATGTCGGCAAGTCGACCATTTTCAACCGGCTGGTCGGTCGCAGGCAGGCGCTTGTGGCCGACACCCCCGGCGTAACCCGCGACCGTAAGGAAGGGCAGGCCACGGTCCGTGGCCGCGCCATTCGCATAATTGATACGGCGGGGCTGGAAGAAGCGGCTCCCGATACGCTGTACGGGCGTATGCGGGCATCTTCCGAATCCGCGGTGGCAGATGCGGACCTTGTGCTGTTCTGCATTGACGCGCGCAGCGGCCTGACGCCTGCGGATGAGCATTTCGCCAACTGGCTGCGTCGGCAGGGCCGTCCCGTGCTGCTGGTCGCCAACAAGGCGGAAGGGCGGCAGGGGGCTGCCGCTGCCATGGAAGCGTTCTCGCTGGGTCTTGGTACGCCACTGGCCATCTCTGCCGAGCATGGGGAAGGCGTGGCCGACCTCATGTCCGAAATCGCCGACCGCCTGCCCCCCACCGATCTGCCGCCCGTGCAGAAGGCCACGCGCCGCACCCGGCGTGAACAGGCGGAAGGCGAGGAGGAGGATGTCCGGCCCCCCGGTCCGCTGCGCCTTGCCATTGTCGGTCGTCCCAATGCGGGCAAGTCCACGCTGCTGAACCGCCTGCTGGGCGAAGAACGGATGATTACCGGCCCGGAACCGGGGCTTACGCGCGATTCCATTGCCGTCATGCTGCATGACGATCAGGGACCGATCCAACTGGTTGATACCGCGGGCCTGCGCCGCAAGGCGCGGATTGACGAAACGCTGGAGAAGATGTCCGTTTCCGCCTCGATCGAGGCGCTGAAGATGGCGGAGGTCGTCATCCTCGTGCTTGATGCGACGCTGGGCGTGCATGAACAGGACCTGCAGATCGCCCGCCTGATCGAGCGTGAAGGCCGGTGCTGCGTACTGGCGCTGAACAAATGGGACGCGGTGGAGGACCGGGCCGCGACCCGGCAGGCCATCAAGGACCGTATCGAGACGTCGCTGGCACAGATGCGCGGCATACCCGTTGTCGCGTTTTCCGCCATGACCGGGGCAGGGATCAACAAGCTGCTGCCGACCGTGCGCCGGGCCTATGACATCTGGAACCGTCGTGTTGCGACCGGCGCGCTGAACCGGTGGTTCGAGATGATGATCGAACGGCATCCGCCACCGCTGGTTGATGGCCGCAGACTCAAGCTGCGCTACGTCACGCAGGCCAAGGCGCGCCCGCCCACGTTTATCGTGTTCGGCACCCGCACGGACCAGCTGCCTGAAGATTATCAGCGTTATCTGGTCAATGGCCTGCGTGAGACGTTTGACCTGCCCGGCACGCCGATCCGGCTGCTGCTGCGGGCATCAAGCAACCCCTACGCCAAAAGCTGACTATGATGATCCGGGCGGTTCTTCCGTCCGGATTTTCTGTTTTTGGTAGCCGTCATGGTAATCGCACAAATTATAGAAAGTTTTTGGTAAAGCTTTTTTCGGAAAGCTCTGGAAAACATTGCCCTTTTTCAAAACATCGCCATCCAAAAACTTTTATTTTCCAATAGTCTTCAAGCGGGCATCGCGCTGTCTCGATAAAAGATAAGGAAAGACGGATCATGTCCCCGCGTATAACCGCCACGGATGCCCTGCTGATTATTGACATGCAGGTCGATTTCATGCCTGGCGGTTCCCTTGGCATACCGGGGGCGGATAGGCTGCCCACCCTGATCAATCCGTTATGCGACCTGCCATTTGGCGTGATTGTCGCAACGCAGGACTGGCACCCGGCGGGGCATGTATCCTTTGTCGGGCAGGGAGGTCCATGGCCGGTGCATTGTGTGGCGGGCACGCCGGGGGCAGACCTTTTGCCCGCACTGGCGCAGGCGCATATCGGCGTGGTGCTGCGCAAGGGACTGAATCCCGATATCGACAGCTATTCCGCATTTGAAGACAACGACCACGCCAGCCGCACCGGGTTGGATGACCTGCTGAAGGGCAGGGGAATTACCCGCGTATTCGTAGTGGGTGTGGCACTGGATTACTGCGTGGCAGCCACTGCACGCGACGCGGTCCGGGCAGGGTTTGCAACCTTCATCCTGCCCGATGCCTGCTGCGGCGTGCGGCAGGCCCCTGCGTCAGTGCTGGCCGCGCTGGGTATGGAAGGGGTGGATCAGGCGCGGGCGGCAGACGTGCTGGCAGATAACCACGATTGAACGATATGCTGAAAATCAAAAGTTTCTGGTGAAGATTTTTTCAAAAAGCATTCGAAGAATGCAGCCTTTTTTGAAAAAAACGGGATCAGAAACGCACGTGATTTTTATCAATCGGTTATTCTCAAACAGGCTTCAGGTTATCCGATCACCAGCGAGATCATCATCGCGAATGCCAGTCCCAGCACGGCAATCAGGGTTTCGATCACCGACCATGTCTTTATGGTCTGACCAACCGACAGGCCGAGGTATTCCTTGATCTGCCAGAAACCTGCGTCATTCAGCGGCCCCAGCGCCACGGACCCTGCCCCGGTCACGATCACCATCAGTTCGGGGGACGCCGCATGGGTGCGCAGCAGAATCGGGCCAACAATACCGGCCGCCGTACTCATGGCCACAGTGGCGGACCCGGTTGCCACGCGCACCACCACCGCCAGCAGCCACGCCAGCACCAGCAGCGGCACATGCGCGCCCACTGCAAGGTCGGTAATGGCCGACGACACGCCGCTATCGACCAGTTCCTGACCAAAACCACCGCCCGCGCCGACCAGCAGCATGATCAGGGCGGTAGGGGCCAGGCAGTCATTGGTGAATTTCAGGATGGTTTCACGGCTGAACCCGCGGGCTGCGCCAAAGACCTGAAATGACAGCAGCGTCGCCAGTGCCAGCGCAATGTCGGTATTGCCGATGAAATGCAGCGCATTGTTCAGTGGCGTATGCGCTGTCGCCACCAGGTCCGCCATTGATCCCACCAGCATCAGAATGACGGGGGAAAGGATGGTCATGACCGTAATGCCGAAGCCAGGCATGTTTTCGGGCATGTCGTGGTTGACGAACTGTGCTTCCAGCGCAGACGGCAGGACAGGCCCGATCCGCCCGGCGATGAAGCGCGCGTAAACCGGCCCGGCAAGGGCCGCCACCGGCGTGCCGATCACGATCCCCCACAGGATCGTACGCCCGATATCCGCATGATAGGCCGACAGCGCCAGCAGTGTTGCGGGGTGGGGCGGGATCATGGCGTGCGTAACCGACAGCGCCGCACCCATGGGCAGCGCCAGCAGCAGCAATGGCGTATTGGTCCGCCGCGCCAGCGTGAAAGCCAGGGGGATGAGCAGGACGAACCCGACCTCGAAAAACACTGGCAGACCCACCAGCAGGCCGATCACCATCATGGCCCAACTGACGCGCTTTTTACCCGCAAGGCTGGTGATCGTGACCGCGATCCGGTCAGCCCCGCCCGATTCCGCCAGCATCTTGCCCAGCATGGTACCCAGCGCGATGACGGTCGCGACATGTCCCAGCACGCGTCCCGCGCCGGCTTCGAACGATGCGATGGCCTTCTGTGGTGGCATGCCCGCTCCCAGCGCCAGCGCAAGCGAGACCGCGAACAGCACGATGAACGGATTGATCTTGAAGCGTGCGATCAGAACCACGACGGCTACGATCGCCAGCGACGCGAGGGAGAGGGCGAACAGGGATGACATTATGGTTTCTGTAATGAATTCATGCCCTATACAGGCCGGGGATGTGACTGAATGTCAACGCTGGAAGCTTTTTTTGCGCAATATTTGAACAAAAATACCCCATTTCCCTGATCTGATATTACACGAATGTGAGGGCGCCCGACCCCTCGGTGGGGGATGCGTATGCTGCTATCATGACCTTTTGCCCTATGGAGCACGTATATTGCCATGATTATCCTTTCAGACGAAACGGCAGACATCCCGACACCATCAGGCATGATGCGGATGCATGTTTTCCGTCCGGCCATTGCGGGACGCTTTCCCGGCATTGTCCTTTTTTCGGAAATCTACCAGGTGACGGGCCCCATCCGCAGGCTTGCGGCCATGATGGCGGGGCTGGGGCATGTGGTCTGCGTGCCTGAGGTCTATCATGAATATGAACCGGCGGGCACCGTTCTGGCCTATGACAAACCGGGTACTGACCGGGGCAATTTCTTGAAACACGAAAAACCGCTTGCGGCCTATGATCATGATGCGCGCGCGGCGCTGGACTGGCTGGAAACCTACCCGCACTGTACCGGTGCCATGGCTACGATGGGCGTGTGCCTTGGCGGGCATCTGGCGTTTCGTGCGGCCCTTGACCCGCGCGTAAGGGCGGCTGTGTGTTTCTATGCCACCGATATCCATGCCCACAGCCTTGGTCATGGGAAATGCGACGATACGCTCATGCGCGTGGGCGAGATGAAGGGTGAGGCGTTTCTGGTCTGGGGGCGGCAGGACCCGCATGTGCCCTTTGCCGGTCGGCAGATGATCCGCGAGGCGCTGGAACATGCGGGCACCCGTTACGAATGGCATGAATTCAATGCCCAGCACGCATTCCTGCGTGATGAAGGGCATCGTTACGATTCCGCCCTGTTCCTGCAATGCATGGACATGGCCCGCACTTTTCTGGGCCGCACAATGCATCTTAACGCGTAAGCATACCCGTCAGCATGGCCAGTGCGATGACCAGGCCGGTTTCGCGGTTGAAGCGGAACAGACGCAGGCACCCGGCCGGATCACGCGCGTCCAGGCGGCTGACCTGCCATGCCAGCAGCATGGCAGGCAGGGGCAGCGTCAGCCAGAACCCATAACCCGTATGGGCAAGCCACCCTGCCGCCGCCAGTCCGGCAACCGTCAGCGCGTAGCATATGCCCACGAACAGCCGCGCATGCCCGGCCATCAGGCGCGACGTTGACCGCACGCCAATGCGGGCGTCATCTTCCATGTCCTGAAAGCCGTAGATCGTATCAAATCCAAGCTGCCAGACGATGGTGGCGGCATACAGCGCGAACAGGGCGGGTTCGATCCGGTCCGCCGCCGCGGTGTAGCCCAGCGGCGCGCCAAAGCCGAACGTGAACCCCATGACCAGTTGCGGCCACCATGTCACCCGTTTGGCGAGCGGGTACAGCCCGACAAGGATAAGCGAGGACGCGCCCAGCACCTGTGACAGGGTATTGAGGCTCATGAGGATATTGAACCCGATCAGCAGCAGGGCCGCGAGGAACAGCGCTGCCTCCCGCATCGACAGCGCGCCAGATGCCAGCGGGCGGCCTGCGGTGCGTGCGACCTGCCGGTCAATGTCACGGTCCCACATGTCATTGACCACACAGCCGGCACCACGCATCACGACGCTGCCGATACCGAACAGCACGATCAGGAAAATACGGTGCGCCACCGGCACGCCCGCCGGTAACAGGATACCCCACACGCCCGGCAGAAACAGCAGCCACGTGCCAATGGGCCGGTCCAGGCGCGCCAGCAGCGCATAGGGACGCAGGCGCACGGGCAGACGGCCGATCCAGCCATCCACCCGGATGTCCGTATGGGGTACAGGCTGGTCCACGGGGCAACTCCTTCGGGCTTGGCAGCGCCAGCGGGGCAGGGTTTGCCGATGACGGATCGCCCCGTGGCTGCTAATGGCGAAACAGATGGGCCGGAAGACCCCGCCGGGTCAAGACCGGCCCCGGCGTTATGATTAAGTGCGAAAGGTTACCGTCAGGCATGAGGGATTGCCCGCGACTGTTCATTGCCCCCGAAACGATTGCCCCGATGGCGCGTGACGCCATGCTGGATCTGGAAGCGGGACAGGCCCACTATCTCGGCACCGTCCTGCGTCGGCAGGTGGGGGCGGAGGTTGCGCTTTTCAATGCACGCGATGGGGAATGGCATGGTGTCATCGACCACCTGCGCCGGGATCGCTGCCGCATCCAACTGGTAGGGCAGACTCGCGCGCCTGTGGCGACACGGGGGGTGTGCCTGCTGTTTGCGCCGCTCAAGCGCGATGCGACCGAAACGGTCATCCGCATGGGTACCGAACTGGGGGTCACACGTTTTCGCCCCGTGGCTAGCGAACGCACCAACACCCACCGTATCAACACCGTCCGTCTGGAAAGTATCGCGGTCGAGGCCGCCGAACAGTGCGAGCGCCTTGATGTGCCCGGCATCGACCCGCTGGCGGACCTGCCGATGGTGCTGTCCCGATGGCCTGATGATGTCAGTCTTTTTGCCGCCCTTGAACGTAGCAATGCTCCGGCTGCTCCCGTCGTGGCGCGATCCGGGGACTGCGTGCTGATCGGTCCCGAAGGTGGTTTTTCCCCGCGCGAACATGACATGCTGCGCGCACGGTCGTTCGTACGGCCACTGTCGCTTGGGGATCTTGTGCTGCGTGCGGATACGGCGGCGGCGGCGGCGCTGGCTCTTGTCGGGGCTGGCCTCAAGGCCTTATGAGGGATGGGTCAATAAACACCTGCCCCCTCCGGCATGCGCGTTCAGCCTGTCGCCGGCGTTAATCTGACTGTCATTTGAGGATATTGCCCCCGCCATGTCGAATCCCGGCGCGCATAATTCAACCGTAATCGAAACATTTGACCAGATGGTCGCAATTCTGGCGGCAGGTGCCCGACCCCGGTCCGAATGGCGGATCGGCACGGAACATGAAAAATTCGGCTTTGTCCGGCCCGACACTGCAGCTCCGGGACGCAGGGCCTGGTCCTCGCCCCCTTACGCACCGCAGGGGATCGAGGATCTGCTGCGCGGGCTGGCGGCGGAAGCGGGCGGCAGGCGGTGGGAAGAAATCATCGACCGCGATGCGCTGATTGGCCTGAAGGGGCAGGCGGATGCAAAAGGTGGTTCGATTTCGCTGGAGCCGGGCGGGCAGTTTGAACTGTCCGGCGCGCCGCTGGTTTCCCTGCATGAGACCGAGTCCGAAATGGACCGCCATTTTGCCGCCATCCGCCCGATCTGCGACAGGCTGGGTATCGGTTTCGCCCCCCTGGGGTTCCACCCCACCGCAAGACGGTCCGATATACCGTGGATGCCCAAAAGCCGTTACGCCATCATGCGCAACTACATGCCCAAGGTGGGCACGCTGGGGCTGGACATGATGCTGCGGACCTGCACCGTGCAGGTCAATCTTGATTTCGGGTCGGAAGCGGACATGGCGCGCAAGATGCGGGTCTCGCTTGCGTTGCAGCCTGTGGCAACGGCGCTGTTCGCCAGTTCCCCGTTTTATGAAGGCCATCCCAATGGGTTCCTGTCCAACCGTGCGCGTGTCTGGACCGATACCGATAATGCACGTGCGGGCATGCCGCGCCGTTTCATGGAAGAAGGCTTCAGCTTTGCCACTTATGTGGACTGGCTGCTGGATGTGCCGATGTATTTCGTCACCCGCGATGACCGGCTGATTGATGTCGCGGGCAGTTCATTCCGGGACTGGGTGGCGGGACGCTGCCCGCCCGGACTGGAGGGGGAGCGTCCGACGATCGGCGATTTCGAGGATCATATGACTACCGCCTTCCCTGATGTGCGGCTCAAGCAGTTTCTGGAAATGCGGGGGGCCGATGCCGGATCGCCCGCCATGATGCTGGCGCAGTCTGCGCTGTGGACCGGGCTGCTATATGATGACGCCACCGTGCATGCTGCTGAAAAGCTGGTGCTGGAACATGGGTGGGATGACTATATCGCCATTCGTGCCGCGGTGCCACGCAGCGGTCTGGACACGCCATGGGGGCACGGTACGTTGCGCCCGCTTGTCGCGCGGATGATCGAACTGGCGACCGACGGGTTGCGGGCGCGTAATATCAGGGACGCGCAGGGACGTGACGAGACCCGGCACCTTGCCCCCCTGCATGAAATCGCAGCCGGTGGCCCCACGCAGGCGGAAGCGTGGCTTGCGGCCTACCATGGTCGGTGGAAGGGCGATGTCACCCATATCTTTGCCCAGGCCGCTGTCTGACGACAGGGGGCTATCAGAATGTATTTCCAGTAAATGTAATCGAGAAGCATAATCAGTTTCGATTATTACTTTGGAAATACAACTGATAATTATTTTTAACTTTACAATATTCTTGAGGTGATGAAAGAATTTATGCATAGACTGGATAATGCGTAAATTCTCGTCCCTGACCGATCAGGAAATCCTCGCGCTGGCCATCTCCAATGAGGAGGAAGACGGGCGCATCTATTCCGACTTCGCCTATGCATTGCGGGAAAAATATCCCGATACATCCAAGATATTTACCGACATGTCGGTGGAAGAAGACAGTCACCGCCGCGATCTGATCGACCTGTACGCCAGCCGCTTCGGCCCCCATATCCCGCTCATCCGCCGTCAGGACATTGCGGATTTCATGGTGCGCAAGCCCGCATGGCAGGTCCAGACGCAGGGGATCGAGGCCGTGCGCCAGCATGCCCGGCAGATGGAAATGGACGCCGCGCGCTTCTACCGTCAGGCCGCCCTGCGCACCACGGATGCGGCCACGCGCAAGCTGCTGGGTGACCTGGCCCATGCCGAGGACCAGCATGAACAGGCCGCCAACGCCATAGAACTGGACCGTCTGCCCACCAGCAAGCGCGAAAGCGAGGACGAGGACGCCCGCCGCCGCTTCGTGCTGCAGGTTATCCAGCCCGGCCTTGTGGGGCTGATGGACGGGTCGGTGTCCACGCTGGCCCCGGTTTTTGCTGCGGCGTTCGCCACACACCAGCCATGGAATGCCTTTCTTGTCGGCATGGCGGCGTCGGTGGGGGCAGGGATTTCCATGGGCTTTGCCGAAGCCCTGTCCGATGATGGCAAGCTGTCGGGCCGTGGCGCGCCGCTGCTGCGTGGGCTGATATGCGGGCTTATGACCACGGCGGGGGGGATCGGCCATACGCTGCCGTTCCTGATCGACAATTTTTCCACGGCCATGATCGCCGCCGTGATCGTGGTGGTGATCGAACTGTTCGTGATTTCATGGATACGCTGGCGGTATCAGGAAACACCGTTCGGTTCGGCCATCGTGCAGATTGTCATTGGCGGGCTGCTGGTATTTGTGGCCGGTGTGCTGATTGGCAGTTCCTGATCCACCTGCCTTGATATTACCCCCGTGATGGGGCACCAGTGGGCGGGTACTCCCCGTATGGATCGTCCCGTATCATGAGATTTGCCCCTACCATCGCCGCCTGCGGACTGGCCTGCCTGCTTGCTGGTGGAGACCTTGTGTCCACCGCCCATGCGCAGGAACAGATGGCCGTTGGCGCATCGGATCAGGATCATGCCCTGCTGGAACGCGTTGAGCGGCACCTGGATGCGATCAGCCTGCTGAAAGCCCGTTTCCGTCAGACAGCACCCGACGGCAAGCAGAGCACCGGGACTGCGTGGATCGACCGGACGAATCGTCGCATGCGTTTCCAGTATGACCCGCCCAGCCCGCTGCTGCTGGTGGCCAATCACGATCAGGTCGTGTTCAACGACAGCCAGCTTGATCAGACCACCACCATGCCCATGGACAAGACGCCACTGGGCCTGCTTTTGCGCCCGCATCTGCAACTGTCGGGGGATGTGACGGTCACCGGCCTGACGCATGAGGGCAATGTGCTGGAGATCACGGTGGTGCGTACCGATTCTCCCGGTGACGGCAGCATGACGCTGATTTTTCATGACAGCCCGCTGCTGCTGCGTGGCTGGATCATTCAGGACGCCCAGCAGGAGACCACCCGTGTCGATCTGCTTGATGCCTCGACCGGAGGTTCCATGCCACCGGATTCCCTGTTCAGCACCGACCTGCCGGAACAGCACTGAACCTGCTCTTGCCCCACAGGGCCGTATAATAAGAAAGTTTTTGGTGACGCTTTTTTCAAAAAAGCGTCGAAGAATATCGCCTTTTAAAAAAGGTAGTGCCTAAAAACGTTTATTTTGTATCAATCAGTTGTTTTTAAATTGTTTCTTATGTTCCGCGCGCCAGTTCCAGCGCGCGGGCATAGACGGTGCGCCGGGGCAGGCTGGTAATGCCTGCCACAAGGGCGGCCGCATCCTTGACCGACAGGGTGCGCAGGGCCTCACGTAACTGCATGTCCAGATCCGTGGCCGTGCTGTCATCCTGCAATGGTGGCCCGAGTACTACGGTAATTTCACCACGGGCCGGGTTGTCCGCGTAATGGGCAGCCAGTTCGGTCACCGTGCCCCGGCGTACTTCCTCAAATCGCTTGGTCAGTTCGCGCGCCACGGCGGCGGGACGGTCACTCCCCATGACATCGGCCAGTGTCGCCAGCATTTCCGCCAGCCGGTGCGGGGCTTCATGCCAGATCAATGTGGCGGACAGGCCCGCGCATTCTGCCGCGTGCAACTGCGCCAGTACCTCACGTCGTGCAGCCTCACGCGGGGGCAGGAAGCCTGAAAACATGAACGGATGCGGGGGCAGGCCGGACAGGGTCAGCGCCATGACCGCTGCGTTGGGACCGGGCACGGCGGTGACATGCCCGCCCGCCGCCACGACTGCGCGCACCAGGCGGTAGCCGGGATCGGACATGAGCGGTGTGCCCGCGTCCGAAATCACCGCAATGCGCTGCCCCGTGCCCAGTGCGTCCAGCAGGGCGGGGATCTGCCGGTCCTCGTTATGGTCATGCAGCGGGCGGGTGCGGGTGTGGATACCGTATTCCCGCAGCAGGCGCGCGCTGGTACGGGTATCTTCACACAGGATCAGGTCAACGGTTTCCAGTGTCGCCACTGCGCGGTGGCTCATATCCCCCAGATTGCCAATGGGTGTGGAAACAAGGACAAGTTCTCCCGGCCGGTGCACAACCGGAATGGATTCATCCGCGTTCCCTGCATGACGGAGGGGCGTTTCTCCGCTATGAACCGTTTCTGGGGGAATGTCCGTCGGATGTTCCGCGGCATGTTGAGATTTTGAAGGCGAGGAAGATGAGGCGTCAGACATTCGGAACCCAGATGCAAGGACAGGATGTTGATTCTGCCTCTTCGCGCCTTGCATGCAAGCGCTTATTGTTTGCCGGGCTGGCGCTGTCGGCCCTTACGGCATGCGCCAGCGGTGGTGGCCACCACCACGCCCCCAAGGCCGGGCGCAACGTGGGTGTCCTGCTGCCCCTGACCGGCGCGAATGCCCGGCTGGGCCAGGAAATGCTGACAGCTACCCGCATGGCCATGAACACCCCCACCGCGCCGCCGCTGGATGTGCATGATACCGCAGCCCCGGGCAGCACCGCCGCCACTGCGGCGCAGGCCGCAGTTACGGCAGGCGACGGGTTGATCCTCGGGCCGCTGACCACGGATGATACAGCCGCAGCCGCCCCCGTTGCCACGGCGGCGCATGTTCCCATGCTGGCCTTCACCAGTGACATGTCCGTGGCCCAGCCCGGCGTATGGACGCTGGGCATTGCTCCTGAACAGCAGGTGCGCCGCATGGTGCTGGCCGCCCGGCAGCAGGGACGTCAGCATTTTGCCGCCTTCCTGCCTGAAAACCGTCTGGGTCATGCGTTGGGACAGGCGCTTCAGCAGGTGTGTGCGGAAAACGGGCTGCAATCCCCGCAGATCGTGTATCATGAAAGCCTGCAGGCATCCGTTACGGCGGGCCTGAAAACCCTGTCCGCCTATGAAACCCGCGCCGCTGCCGTGCCGCAGCCAGATGCCCAGGCCGAATTGCCGCAGACCGATACGGCCGTCGATCCCGCAAACCCCGATGGTGCCCCCCCGGCGGCGGCATCCGACCAGCCCCCCGCAGTACCTGCCGCCACACCGGATTTTCCGGCACCGCCGTTTGATGCCCTGCTGCTGGGCGATACGGGGCTGCAACTGGGTATGGTCATCAACGCTCTGGCCGAGACGCATGTGGACAGCACGCATGTGCAGATCATGGGGCCGGGCCTGTGGGGCGCTTTCGTCTCCAAGCTGTCGGCATTGCAGGGCGCGTGGTACGCAGCACCTGATCCGGCAAGCCGTCAGGCCTTCGTGCAGCAGTTCATGGCGCGGTACCACCATATGCCGACGCCGCTGGCGGACCTGACCTATGATTCAGCGGCATTGGTCAAGGCACTGGACCAGAACCGCCCCGCAGGCAGCACCAATGGCTATTCCGTGCAGGCACTGACCCGACCGGAAGGTTTTGGCGGGGTGGATGGTGCCTTCGGTTTTCTTGAAGATGGCAAGACGCGGCGTGATCTTGCTGTGTTCCAGATCCTGCCATCCGGTGGCAGCAGGATTGTCATACCCCCCGCAGGCAAGCTGCGCCGCAGCGCCAATTAGGCGCGAAGGGGGATGATACGTGTCGCGGTCGTTCAGGCCGCGACAGTCGCCCCGCAGGACAGTACCGGACGGATCGCATGAAGTGCGGCTTCAAAGCTGCGGTAGGTTGCCAGCGGGCGTTCGTGAATCTGGTCGATCAGCACCCAGCCCATTCCTTTGCCATCGGGGCGAACCATGTAGGCGGGGTTTGCGTTCTCACGTACCCAGACCAGAACGTGTTCCATGTCGATTTCATCATTTTCGTCGCGGTCAGTAATGTCCGCGTCACATAGGCCCATGCAGGCACCGGCCTGCAGCCAGCGCATCAGGTATTCGCGGTGACGGGGCAGCAAGCCCTGCCGCAGGGAAACAACATTGGTGGCATACGCCTGCTGATCCATCATGTGCATTCCGTTGGCCCTCTGACTGTCGTGGTGTGACAATGTAGGAACAACGCTATTCCTGCATGGCTGCTTTGCCAAATTGAATTTGGGAATGAAAGCCGCAGAAACAGGCAGAAACCTCACCCTGTGATAAAAAAGCAATAATATGTTGCAAAGATGGTTATTTTTTAGGCTTCTTTTTAGGCAAATGCACATTCCATCGGCGGTGAAGCCATAGCCAACTGCCGGGATGCGGGCGAATGGTGCCTTCAATCCAGTCATTCACCATCTGGGTCAGGTCCATCTGGTCCTGACTCCGGTTGCCGCTATCGGGCAGGTCAAGCGGGGGATGGACATGAATCCGCAACCGTGCCGGACCCAGCCGTTCGACATAGCCGGGAATGACCGGGCAGCGCAGCTTGACCGCCATGGCCGCCATGGCCCCTGCCGTCATGGCGGGCAGGCCGAAAAACCGGGCGGCGACGCCATCATTCATTTTCTGGTCCACCAGCATGCCCAGATGGCCGCCTTTCAGGATGTGGCCCAGCGCGCTGCGAGCCCCCTTCGCCCCCTTGGCAAACAGGGGAACCGGCTGCCCCATGGCCGCATCACGCAGGTCACACAGGATACGGTCCACCAGCGGGTTGTTTGGCGCACGGTAGAACGATGAAAAAGGCAGGCCGTACCGCGCCACGGCGGGCGGCAGCATTTCCCAGTTACCGATATGCCCGGATACGAAAATGGTCGGGCCGCCGCGCTCCGCCTGTGCGGTCAGGTATTCTTCGCCCACTACGTCCCATCCCGGGCCGCTGCCCGGATTGCGGGGCAGGGTGGCGAGGTGGGGGAACTCGCCAGCGTTGCGGCCGATATTATCCCACATGTCCACTATCACGCGGCGGCGCATGGTGGCGTCCAGTTCGGGCATGGCCATGCGCAGGTTGGCGTCCGCAATGCGGGACACCGGCAGGCGTGGCCCCACCATGCGGCACAGGAAACCACCCAGGTTGGAGGCCCTTACCGGGCCAATACGGCGGAATATGGCCAGTAGTCCACGCACGAAAGCGGCTTCCAGATGCATCTGCCGGGTGGCGGGGCGTGTGGAGGGTGCTGCTGTCATGCGTCTGTCCTGCCCAGCCATTGGTCAAGTATGTGTTCGGGCATGGCGGGCGTACCCCATGCCAGTTGCACCCCGGCGGTCATGACCTGCGCCCGCATGGCGGGGGACAGGCGTACGGCGTCCTTTTCCGTGGTGACAAGGCACGCATTCAGTTGCGCAGCCAGTGCCAGCAGGGCGCAGCATTCCGTCCGGGTATAGGGATGGTGGTCGGCAAATGCCACGCAGCGCAGGGGGGGGAATCCCGCCCTGGCAAGTCCGTCAAAGAACTTCGCGGGCCGTCCGATCCCGGCAAAGGCGATAAGGGGCCTGTCACGCGGCAGATTGCCCACATCCTGTTGCAGCATGGCTGTAAAACAGGGTGGCCTGTTTTTCATGTCGGCCAGAATGCCCTGCCGGTCAGCACCGATCATGACCATGCCCCCCGCACGCGCCAGACCGGCATGGACCGGTTCGCGCAGCGGCCCTGCGGGCAGGACCCGTCCATTGCCGAAACCGACCGTGCCATCCACCACCACCAGAGCGAGATCCTGATGCAGCGTGGGATTCTGGAACCCGTCATCCATCAACAGGCAGTCGGCCCCGTCCCGTATGGCCTGCCGGGCTGAAAGCGCCCGGTCCGCGCCGATATAGCAGGGTGCGATACGGGCCAGCAGCAGCGGTTCATCCCCAGCTTCGCGCGCCGTATGCTGGTCCGGGTCAACCCGTGTACCCGCAGGCAGGTTTCCACCATACCCCCGCGATAGAAAGGCCGGGCGATGCCCACGGGCAATGGCGCGTTGTGCAAGGTCAAGCCCAAGTGGCGTCTTGCCCGTGCCGCCTACCCCGATATTCCCGCAACACAGCACGGGTACTGGCGCGCGCCATCCGCTGCGTCCGATCCGACGGGCCGTCGCCTTCGCGTACAGATACGACAGGGGGGATAGCAGGCGGGCGGCCCACCCCGGATGGGCAGGTGCAGTCCACCAGAAGCCCGGAGCGCGCATCATCGTTGCCCCAATGCCAGAATCGCAAGGGCAACCTGCCGGGCCATGTCAGGATTGGAGGGGGCAGTGTCAGGGGATGTCCCACTACCCCTGTCGGGATGCCGCAGTTGCGTGATGACCCATCGGGCGATGTCCCGCGCGGTGTGCACGTTGTGGACGCGGTCCCCCAACCGGGCATAGGCCTGACGAAAATTGCCAGTTTTCGGGCCGGCCGCAATCGGGCATCCCGCCCGTGCCGGTTCAACGGGATTATGGCCGCCACCCGTGCAACCGGACAGGCTGTTACCCATGAACACCGGTGCGCCAAGGGCATAGAACAGTCCCGTTTCCCCCAATGTATCGCATATCCATATCCTGTCCCGCGTGGTGGGGAACCGCCCTGCCGCCCGGCGGGGGGGATAATCCGCCAGTGCCGCGATATCCGCCCCGCGTTCGGGGTGGCGGGGAATGATGATGGTCAGCACGTCAGGCACGGCCTGGCGGATGATGGCGCTGGCGGCAATGATTTCGGCTTCTTCCCCCGGATGGGTGGAGGCCGCCACCCAGACCGGGCGCCCACCAAGATGGCGACGGATCAGCTCAAGCTGTGCCGGGTCGCAAGGCAGCGGAGTGGCGGCCTCCTTCAGGTCGGCGATCAGGTCGATCTGCCTTGCACCGCCCTGTCGCAGGCGGCGGGCATCTTCCGGGCTGCGCGCCATGACCCATGTAAAAGTGGACAGCATGCGCGCCAGCAGGCAACGCGCCTTGCCCCACCGGGCCAGTGACCGGTCCGACAGGCGTCCGTTAAGCAGCGCCAGCGGGATGCGCTGCCGCCTGCAGGTCGCGAACAGGTTGGGCCAGAGTTCACTTTCCACCAACGCTGCCGCATCAGGACGCCAGAAATCGACAAACCGCGTAACCCAGTGTGGCACATCCAGCGGCGCGAACTGATGCAGGACCCGCTCATGCCCATCCATGCCCGGCAGGCGCGCGTGCAGGATTTCGGCGCCCGTAACGGTTCCGGTTGTGATCAGGATATGATGGAAAGGGCGGGCGGCAAGAAGCTGGCTGATAACCGGCAGCACCGCAATACTTTCACCAACGCTTGCGGCATGCAGCCAGACCAGCGGACCATGCGGGCGGCTCATACCGGCAATGCCACGGCGTTGCGGCAGGCTGGCCGGTATTTCCCTGCCGCGTTTCAGGCGACGCGACAGGTTCAGGCGCAGGACAGGCGGCAGCAGGCTGGCGACACCCCACCATCCTGCCGCAAGGACGGCACCGCACAGGCGCGCGCCCGTCATGTCCCGGCGCTTCATGTCTGTATCAGTCCAAAAGCACGGTGGTTGCGCATGCCCTGCGGTAACACGCCCTGTCAGATGGGAAAAGGATACAGAACCTTTTCCCATCGCATGGTCAGGACAGGAAGCGGCGCAGCCCCAGTCCCTGCGTGCGTTCATGCAGGACGGAGGGCTGATAGGCGACGGAAATGATTTCGTGCGCCTGCTGCCATACGTTTATGTCTTCCGCGCGTTCGGTCTGCACGGTGGTGATGCCGCAGCGCAACATGAATTCGTACTGGTCCGGCAGCGGCTTGCCCGTCGCCCGGATTTCGCCAGAAAACGACAGATGTTCGCGCAGTGCGCGGGCCTGCGTAAAAGCACGCCCGTCACGGAAGGTGGTGAACGTGACTGCCACCAGACCAAGCCGCGGCAGGGCAGGGCGCAGCAGGGCTGCATCCACATCCGGCCCGATGGCGACACCCAGCGGCGCATCACCAGCGCGCGCCAGTCCTTCTTCCAGCCGTGCGAAGGGCACGATCACGGCACCCGTCGCGGGAACGGGCGCATCTTCGGCTATCGTGACCCAGGTGTCATCCTTGATGTGGCCATTCTCAAGCAGGGGCATAGACGGCATCCTTGAAGCTGGCGGCGCCAAGACGCCGGTAGGTATCGATAAACTGCTCATCGCCCTGACGCAGCACCAGATAGGTATCAATCAGGCGTGCGATGGCATCGACCGTCTCGTCTTCAGGTAGCGCCGGGCCGATGATCTGGCCAATGGCCACGTCATTGGCTGCCGAGCCACCAAGGGTCAGCTGGAAGAATTCCTCGCCGCGCTTGTCTACGCCAAGGATGCCGATATGGCCCGCATGGTGGTGTCCGCAGGCATTGATGCAGCCCGAGATGTTGATATGCAGCCTGCCGATGCGTTCCTGCAGTTCCGGATCGGCGAAGCGGGCGCTGAGCTTCTGTGCGATGGGAATGGACCGCGCATTGGCCAGTGAGCAGTAATCCAGTCCAGGGCAGGCAATGATATCGCCCACCAGCCCGATATTGGGCGTGCCCAGACCGGCCGCGACCAGCCTGGTCCACAGTTCGCGCAGGCGGTCCTTGCGTACATGGCCCAGCACCACGTTCTGCATATGGGTCACGCGGATTTCACCAAACGACCAGCCATCGGCCAGATCGGCGATCAGATCCATCTGGTCGGCCGTGATATCGCCGGGGATGCCGCCGTCGGGCTTGATGGAAACAACGGCGCTTATGAAACCGTCATTGCGGTGGGGATGGGTGTTGGTGCGCACCCAGCGGTCAAAGGCGGGATCGGCCTTGCGGTCGGCAGCAAGCTTCTGCGCCGCATCAGCAGGGGCCACCAGCTCTGGAATGCCGAAACGCGCACGGATGCCATCGACAATGGCGGGATCAAGGCGGTAGTCCGCGCGGTTCATCAATGCGAATTCCGCATCGACCTTTTCACGGAACAGGTCAACGCCCAGTGCCTGCACAAGGATCTTGATACGGGCCTTGTACATGTTATCGCGACGGCCATAGGCGTTGTACACGCGCACGATGGCCTCAAGGTAGGCTACGAGGTCTTCTTCCGGCAGGTTGTCGCGCAGCTGCACGCCAATGATTGGCGTGCGGCCAAGCCCACCGCCCACGAACACGTCAAACACCGGACGCCCCTGCGGTCCGGGACGGGCGACCAGACCGATGTCATGGAAGCGGGCCGCGACGCGGTCATGCGGGCTGCCGCTGATCGCGATCTTGAACTTGCGCGGCAGGAACGAGAATTCCGGGTGCAGCGTGGACCACTGGCGCAGGATCTCGGCATGGATGCGCGGGTCCAGCAGTTCATCGGCGGCAGCGCCTGCAAACTCGTCACACGTCACGTTGCGGATGCAGTTGCCACTGGTCTGGATGGCATGCATGTTCACGCCCGCCAGGTGTTCAAGGATATCGGGCGTATCCTCCAGCCGGATCCAGTTGAACTGGATGTTCTGGCGCGTGGTGAAGTGCCCGTAATCACGGTCATACGTGCGCGCGATACGGGCCAGCGCACGCATCTGGTCGGACCCCATCATGCCATAGGGCACAGCCACGCGCAGCATGTAGGCATGCAACTGCAGGTACAGGCCGTTCATCAGGCGGAGCGGCTTGAATTCATCCTCGCTCAGGTCACCCGCAATCCGGCGGTTTACCTGTTCGCGGAACTGCGCCACGCGCTGGGACAGGAAGGTACGGTCCACCTGGTCATAGGCATACCGGCCAACCGGCAGGGTTGCGGTGTCAGTGGACATTGGATGTCTCCACAGGGGCAAAATCAGGGTGGACGCTCGGCCCGAACGCACGGATGCGTTCACGCACCGTAAGCGGGGACAGGCCGGCAGCCGATGGGTCAAGCTGCACGCCATAGATACCTACCAGCTTGCGGGCATCCGGCGTGGCCTTGGCCTGCTTTATCGCGCCTTCGATATCCGCATTGTCGAAAACACGGGCATGGCCGATATGTTCCGACCACCCCTGCTGTGTCAGCCAGACAATGCGGCCATCAAGCAGGCGGTTGGCGGTAATGACGCTGGCACCGGTCGTATCCCGGCGGTTGTTCCTGACATCCACTTGTGAACCGATCCTTTTCCAGACAACAGGCAATCTGCCGTGACTGGTACAAAAAGGCGCCAGACATGTAAACTGGTGCCCGTAACCTAAATCCGGTCCTGTGTGGGGTCAGGCGGCCACGGCTGGCGGCCTGACCCCGCTGGTATCAGGACTTCTGGCGCCGGGTCGCCCCGTCAAGGCGGGTTTCCTCGCCAATGAAGGCGGCGAGGCGCGCTGCGGTCTCATCGCTCGACGCATGGGCCGTTTCCAGCCGCAGGTCGGGCTTCACGGGTGCTTCATACGGTGCGTCGATGCCGGTGAAGCCTTCGATCTTGCCCGCGCGCGCAGCGGCATACAGGCCCTTGGGATCACGCTGTTCACACGTGGCCTGCGGCGTGTCGATGAAGATTTCATGGAAACCTTCACCCACGATCTGGCGTGCCAGTTCGCGGTCTGCAATGGTGGGCGAAATCAGGGCGACGATCACAACCTGTCCGCTTTCCGCAAGGATGCGGGCCACGGCCGCGGCTCGGCGCACGTTTTCACGACGGTCCGCTTCCGAAAAGCCGAGGTCCGAACACAGGCCCGCGCGCAGCGTGTCCCCATCCAGAACCGACACATCGACCCCGCGTGAGAACAGGCGCGTTTCCGCACCGCGCGCCAGCGTGCTCTTGCCCGCGCCCGGCAGGCCGGTCATCCAGAACACGCCACCACGATGGCCCTTCGCCTGCGCACGGTCCCATACCGACACGGCGCTGCCGGTCGGGTGGATGGCGTTGCGGCCCGCGACACTCTCGGCAACCCCGATCAGCGGCGCGCCACCGACGATCTGCTGGTTGCGGTCCACCAGCACGCCACGCCCGTCCGACGTACCAGGCACGAACGCATCGAACAGCATGGTTTCGGACACCGCCAGCGTGATTTCGGCAAAGCCCTCGGGCGGCACTTCCTCGGCAGGGTGTTCGGTCAGGTCTTCCAGGCGCACCACGGAATCAATGGCCGCCACCGTGACCTGATGTTCCGCCGTGGCAAGACGCAGCTTGAAGCTTTCGCCCACGCGCAGCGGTTCCTGACGCAGCCAGAACAGGCGCGTGCGGATGCGCGCCGCACGCAGCGGTGCCGCGGATGCGGGATACAGGAAGTCGCCACGGTCGGGAATGACATCGGGTTCCAGCGTCACGGCCACGGACTGGCCTGCAATCGCGGCTACCTGCGGCGCCGTGTGCCAGCTTTCGATGGTGGCGATGCGGGCACGCGCGCCATGCACGCCAATCACCACCTCATCCCCAACGCGGATGCGGCCACGTTCGATACGGCCTACGACAATGCGCTTGGTATCGAAGCGGTAGACATCCTGTACCGGCAGGCGCAGCGGCAGGTCGGCGCGCGACGACGGGGCGGGGACCGCGGCCAGTGCCTCGGTCAGGGTCGGGCCCTTGTACCACGGCATCTTGTCCGAACGCGACGCCATGTTGTCGCCTTCACGCGCGGAAGCGGGGACGAACACGGTCGGCTCGATTTCCAGCTGGTGCAGCAGGGCGGTGATGTCGCGCTCGGCCGCTTCGATCTTCTTCTGGTCGTAGTCGAGGATATCGACCTTGTTCATCAGCACGATGACATGGCGGATACCGATCAGGCGCAGCAGCATGGCATGGCGGCGGGTCTGTTCCTGCGCGCCTTCGTTCGCATCAACCACCAGTACTGCGGCTTCCGCATCGGCCGCACCGGTGATCATGTTGCGCAGGAACTGGCGGTGGCCCGGCGCATCCACGATCACGAACTGGCGCGTGCCCAGCCGGAAGGGGATACGGGTGGAATCAACGGTAACACCCTGGTCGCGCTCGATCTGCAGGCTGTCGAGCAGGAAGCTCCATTCAACCGTCAGCCCGCGCTTCTTGCTGGATTCAATGATCTGCGCGACACGCCCTTCGGGCAGGCTGTCGGTATCATACAGCAGGCGACCGATCAGGGTGGACTTGCCATGGTCGACATGGCCCACGATCACGATGGGGGTGGCGGCGTCCTGCGGGGCAGGGGTCGGGATTGTACTCATTGTAATATAACTCCGTCCTGTCCGATCAGAGGTAGCCGGCCACGCGCAGGCGTTCGAACGCGTCCTCGGATTCATGATCCATGGCACGTCCCGCGCGTTCGGACGTGCGCGACGTTTCCAGTTCCGCAATCACTTCGGCCACGGTGGTCGCGTTGCTTTCGACCGGGCTGGTGATGTCCTGGTCCCCCAGCGAGCGGTAGCGCTTGCCATCCTTCGCGAAATACAGGTCAACCAGCGGGATGCCCTCACGCTCGATATAGCGCCAGATATCAATCTCGCGCCATGACAGCAGGGGATGGACGCGCACATGCATGCCGAGTTCGTGAGGGGTGGCGTACTGGTCCCAGAATTCGGGCGGCTGGTTTCGTACGTCCCACTTGTGGCCTGCACCTCGGGGGCTGAACACGCGTTCCTTGGCACGGGTGGCCTGCTCATCACGGCGGATGCCCGCGATCACGCCTGCCAGCTTGTACTTGTCGATCATCGCGGCAAGACCCGCGGTCTTGCGCGCGGCGGAACGTGCGGCAGGCGGCAGGGTGGGATCGATGTCTTCCACCGGGGGGCAGTCACCCAGCAGCAGTTCAAGGTTCCATTTCTTGCTATATTCATCGCGGAACCTGTACATTTCCGGGAATTTCTTGCCGGTATCAACATGCATGACCGGGAACGGCACGTTGCCAAGGAACGCCTTGCGCGCCAGCCACAGCATGACGTTGGAATCCTTGCCCAGCGACCACAGCATCGCCAGCGGCTTCAGCTTCCGGTAGGCTTCACGCAGGATGAAGATGCTCTGGGCCTCTAGTTGGTCGAGATCGTCCATGGAATTACAGACCTTCCGTAACAGGAAAGAAAACAAAGGAAACTGGCGGCCTCAGCCCGGCCGGTGCGGCGGCGCCCGCCTCAGGATGCCTTGCGGACATGGATACCACATTCCGTCTTGCTCTGCCCGGCCCATCGACCCTGGCGGGGATCCTCGCCTTCGGCCACGGGACGCGTGCACGGTGCGCACCCGATGGAGGGATAGCCCCGCAGCGTCAGCGGGTGGCGCGGCAGGTTGCGACGCGTCATTTCAGCGTCCAGTTCACGCGGTGTCCAGCTTATCAGCGGGTTGATCTTGATCTTGCCGCCGGGCGCGTCCTCCACCACCGGCAGGCCCTGCCGCGTTGCGGCCTGGGTACGCTTGCGGCCCGTGATCCACGCATCAAAGGGGATCATGGCCTCATCCAGCGGTTCGACCTTGCGCAGCGCGCAGCAGGCGTCGGGGTCAAAAGCCCATAGCTGGCCTTCGGGGTCGCGGCGTTCGATCTGTTGGGGGGCGGGGTGCAGGTCGCGCACGTCGCGCAGCCCCAGCACTCGGGCCAGTTCCTGCCGGTACGCCAGCGTTTCGGGGAAATGCTGGCCCGTTTCAAGGAACAGTACCGGAACGGCGGGATCAATTTCTGCCGCCAGCGCCAGCATGACGGCAGATTCGGCCCCGAAGGATGAAACCAGCGCAATACGTCCGCGCAGCCGCGTCAGGGCAACACGAAGCACGTCGGAGGCATTTTCTCCCGCCTGCTTCAGTTCTGCCATAATGTCCGCATTGATGCGCATAATCTCCCCCAGGCCGGATTTTACACTAGGCTATGGCGTTCTTTTCTCCGCCACACCTAATCCCCGCGGTTTGTAAAATCAAGGCGTCGCCTGGCATTTACACATAATAATACGCATATTCCGCGACGGGGGTACGAATGTTGCGGGATATGGCGGTGGATGTATCCCTCAGCGGCTCATGATAACGATAATATCGCTGTTTTCCAGCATGTGACGGGTCACGCCACCCAGAATCATCTGACGCAGGCGGGAGTGGGAATACGCCCCCATGACCATTGTGTCCGCGCCCAGCGTATGGGCCATGCCCAGCATGTCTTCGCCGACCGGACGGGAATCACTACCGAATTCGTGAATATTGGCCATGATGCCATGCAATGACAGGAATGACCGTACATGCCGGGCTTCGGGGCCGGGGCGCTGGTAGGCGGGGCTGTGCAGGATATGCACGGCTTCCGCCCGTTTCAGCAGCGGCAGGGCATGGTGGATGGCGGATGCGGCTTCCGACGTGCCGTTCCAGCCGATGCAGATGCGTCTGCCTATGGTCGGCGGGGCCACGGGCGGCACGATTATTACCCCGCGCCCGCTTTCAAACAGGATGGCATGCAGCGTATCGGATGAGGAGACATCTCCCTCCGGGTTGGGCTGGCGCAGGACCACGATATCGGACAGGCGCGCCTGGAAGGACACGACGCTGCGGGTATGGCCGTTATGGGCAATGAAGCTGGCGGACAGGCCGTGCATGCCCACCGGCGAAAGGGGGGAGTCCACCGCCACCACCGGGATCTGTTCGCGGGTGACAAATGCATCAAACAGTCCACGCACGCCATTGAGGCGCGCGGCACTTTCCTTCAGGGCAGATGCGATCATTTCCTGCACCATGGCGCCCGACAGGCCTTCACCTACCAGCGGCCCGACTTCCTGCATGTCGGTGCCCACATGCAGTACGGCGAGATGTGCATCGAACATGCGTGCAATCGCGCCGCCAACGTCCAGCGCGCTTTCCGCATGGCTCATCCCGGCCAATGGCAACAATATCCTGCGTATGCACATGCCCCGCCTCCTGATCCGTTCATGGGGCGCGCGGTCCGTCTGGCGGGTGCGACACGCCCCTTAATAAATAAAAACGGATCAGGTGGCGTTAAGTTCAGGGGTAAAGGCGCTCCGTCGTCCAGCCATCGGCTGTCCGGTCCCATACGGCGCGGTCATGCAGACGGTAGGGACGGTCCTGCCAGAATTCGAAATGCTGTGGCACGACGCGAAAACCGCTCCAGTTGGCGGGACGGGGAATGACGGCCCCGGGATCGGGATAGCGGGATTCAAGTTCGGCCACCGCCTTCTCGAACACCGCGCGGTCGGGCAGGGGGCGGGACTGGTCCGATGCGATGGCGCCCAGTCGGGAAATCCGGCTGCGGCTGGCGAAATAGGTATCGGCCTCGGCTGGAGTGACGGGTTCCACCGCACCTTCGATGCGGATCTGGCGGCGGATGCTTTTCCAGTGGAACAGCAGGGCGGCGTGCGGGTTGGCTTTCAGTTCGGCGGCCTTGCGGCTGTTGAGATTGGTATAGAATACGAACCCCCGCCGGTCCGCGCCCTTGAGCAGGATCATCCGCACCGAAGGCCGCCCGTCAGCCGTGGCGGTAGCCAGCGCCATGGCGTTCGGGTCGTTGGGTTCGTGCGCCGTGGCGTCCCGCATCCATGCGTCAAACAGGTCGAACGGGTCGGCATCAAGGTCGATCAGGGGAAGGGTCATGGGGCGGGGTTCCGTAACGCTGCATGCCTGGTACCGGCCTGCACCGGGCGCGACCGGGGCAGGGATACGAAACATATGGAAACATAAGGTAAGTTACCATGTGACAATTATTGGCTACAATTAGCGCAATCGGCATCTTGTCCAAAACGGCAGCTTGTGCAACCACGAGGCCGAAATTTCATCCGTCATTTACCATTAAGGATACCAGCATGTCAGACGGCGCGCCCAAAATCGCCATCAAGGGTTCATTGATGAAAGGCAAGCGGGGCCTTGTCATGGGTGTTGCGAATGACCGCTCCATCGCATGGGGCATCGCGCGCGCCGTGGCCGAGCAGGGGGGCGAGCTTGCCTTTACCTACCAGGGCGAGGCGCTGGGCAAGCGCGTGCGCCCGCTGGCCGAAACCGTGGGATCTTCGCTGGTCCTGCCATGTGACGTGACCGATGACGCGGCCATGGATGCGACATTTGCCGCGATCGAGAAGGAATGGGGCAAGATTGACTTCCTCGTCCACGCCATTGGCTGGGCGGACAAGCAGTTCCTGCGCGGACGGTATGTTGATACCCCGCGCGACGCCTTTCTCAAGGCGATGGACATTTCGTGCTATTCCTTCACCGCTGTCGCCCGGCGCGCTGCGGCCATCATGAACCCGGGCGGTTCGCTGCTGACCCTTACCTATCTGGGGGCCGAGCGCGTCATGCCGCATTACAACGTGATGGGTGTGGCCAAGGCGGCGCTGGAGGCTTCGGTGCGTTACATGGCGGTTGACCTTGGTGGTGATGGCATCCGCGTCAACGGTATTTCAGCGGGGCCGGTCATGACGCTGGCGGCCAATGGCATTGGCGATTTCCGCTATATCCTGAAGTGGAACCAGTATAATTCCCCGCTGGAACGTAACGTGTCGCTGGAAGAAGTGGGTGGCGCGGGCCTGTACATGCTGTCCGACCTGTCGGGTGGCGTTACGGGTGAAATTCACCATGTTGATTCCGGCTATCATATTGTCGGCATGAAAAACCCCACCGCGCCGGATATCACGGTCGCGGGTAACTGATCGCGGGAATCCTGCCCCCATGTCGTACAATACCTTTGGCCATCTGTTCCGCGTCACCACGTGGGGCGAAAGCCATGGCCCGGCCATCGGCTGCGTGATTGACGGCTGCCCGCCGCGTATCCCGCTGGATGTGGCGGATATCCAGCCCTGGCTGGACCGTCGCAGGCCCGGACAGTCGAAATTCACCACCCAGCGTCAGGAAGCCGATCAGGTCGAGATCCTGTCCGGTGTGTTTGAGGGCAGGACGACCGGCACCCCGATTTCGCTGGTCATACGTAATACCGACCAGCGTTCGCGTGATTATGGCGATATCGCAACCCGTTACCGTCCCGGCCACGCTGATGTCGCCTATGACATGAAATACGGCATCCGCGATTATCGCGGTGGCGGTCGTTCCTCGGCGCGGGAAACGGCCATGCGGGTCGCGGCGGGGGCCGTGGCGCGCAAGGTGCTGGGGGATATGGTCAGCATCCGCGGTGCGCTGGTGCAGGTCGGGCCGCATGCCATCGACCGTGCGCGGATGGACTGGGACATGGTCAATGACAATCCCCTGTTCTGTCCGGATGCAGCGATACTGCCGGTATGGGAAGGCTACCTTGCCGATATCCGCAGGAAGGGATCGTCCATCGGTGCCGTGATCGAGGTCATGGCCGAAGGCGTGCCGCCGGGGCTGGGCGCGCCGATCTATGGCAAGCTGGATTCCGACCTTGCCATGGCTTTGATGAGCATCAATGCGGTCAAAGGGGTCGAAATCGGGGAAGGGTTTGCATCTGCCTGTCTGACGGGGGAGGAAAACGCGGACCCGATGCGCATGGAAAATGGCAGGCTCCAGTTCGCTTCCAATCATGCCGGTGGCGTGCTGGGTGGTATTTCCACCGGGCAGCCGGTCGTGGCGCGTTTCGCGGTCAAGCCGACCAGTTCAATCCTGACCCCCGTGCCCTCCGTCACGCGTGAAGGGGAGAACGTGGATGTCATGACCAGAGGGCGGCATGACCCCTGCGTTGGTATTCGCGCCGTACCGGTGGGGGAAGCGATGATGGCCTGCGTTCTGGCTGATCACCTGCTGCGCCATCGGGGACAGGTGGGCTGTCAGGACCCTGTGATCCTGTAAGATTTCGGGTCGCTGCATGTGCCCCGTCCTGCTCTCTGCAGCCTGCTCACGGGACGTTCGGCAAAGCGTGCCCATGGTCTGGCGCGGGGTGGCCGTTCCACCCCCGCGCCATCCGTTGGTTCAGCCTTTCAGCTTCGCGTCCAGCGTGACCGTTGTGTTGAACAGTTTCGAGACCGGGCATCCGGCTTTTGCCTTTTCCGCCAGTTCCCTGAACTGTGCTTCGGTGGCGCCGGGAATTTCGGCCTCCAGCGTCAGTTTCGCATGGGTGATGGCAAAGCCTTCGCCCTGCTTGTCCAGCACGATTTCGGATTTTGCATCCAGTGATGTGGCCGTCAGGCCCGCGCCACCAAGAATGCCCGACAGGGCCATGGCGAAACACGCGGCATGGGCGGCGCCCAGAAGTTCCTCGGGGTTGGTGCCGGGCCTGTCCTCAAAACGGGTGTTGAAGCCGTAAGGCTGGTTCTTCAGCGATCCGCTCTGGGTCGAGATTTCGCCCTTGCCGTCCTTCAGTCCACCTGACCAGTGTGCCGTCGCAAATTTCGTGATCGCCATTACGCCTTGATCCCTGTTTTCATGTTGCAATGCGGGCATGACACCCGCCGTGGATGATAGCCATCCCTCGCATGAGGCAACCACTCCGCTTGCGAAAAGTTGCATCACGATGCGCCCCGCGTCATCTGCGCCCTTGCAATATGCGCTAAAAACAGCCATATCCCGCCACGGTCCCGCGTTGGGGCCAATTCGCACGTGAAGCCAATACCTCTGGTGTCCTTGAAAAACAGGGCGTGCTTCACGGAGGATAAACCAGACACAAGGATTTAGCCGACATGGCGATGCCTGAATTCACAATGCGCCAGCTGCTCGAAGCCGGCGTGCACTTCGGTCACCACACCCGCCGCTGGAACCCGCGCATGGCGCCGTACCTGTTCGGTGTGCGCAACCAGGTTCACATCATCGACCTGCAGCAGACCGTTCCCATGCTGGACCGTGCGCTCAAGGCGATCCGTGATACCGTCGCCGGTGGTGGCCGCGTGCTGTTCGTTGGTACCAAGCGCGCAGCCGCCGATCAGGTGGCCGAAGCTGCCAAGCGTTGCGGCCAGTACTACGTCAACCACCGCTGGCTGGGCGGCATGCTGACGAACTGGAAGACCATCACCGGTTCGATCAAGCGCCTGCGCGGCATTGACGAAATGCTGGAAAACGGCACCCAGGGCCTGACCAAGAAGGAAGTCCTGGACATCACGCGCGACCGTGAGAAGCTGGAGCGTTCGCTCGGCGGTATCAAGGAAATGGGCGGTCTGCCCGACATCCTGTTCGTGATCGATACGAACAAGGAAAAGCTGGCGGTTGAAGAAGCCAACAAGCTGGGTATCCCGGTTGTGGCCGTGCTGGACAGCAACTCCGACCCGCGTGGCGTAACCTTCCCGATCCCGGGCAACGATGACGCCATCCGCGCCATTGCCCTGTATTGCGAACTGGTTTCGTCCGCTGTCCTCGACGGTATCTCCGCCGAGCTGGGTGCGTCGGGCGAGGACTTTGGTGCGTCCGAGGAACTGCCGGTCGACCCCGCCGTGGAAACGGCCGTGACGGAAGCCGCCGCAAGCGCGGAATGAAAATGGACGCCGGGGCAGGCTGAAACAGGCCACCCGGCGTAACTGACACAGCAAGGACACGCCCTGCAGTCATGCAGGGCGTGCGCCTGTCGTGAGGAGTATCAGGATAATGGCGCAAATTACCGCAGCCCTCGTCAAGGAACTTCGTGAGAAGACCGGCGCGGGCATGATGGATTGCAAGAAGGCCCTTAACGAGGCCGAAGGCGACATCGAAGGTGCGATCGACTGGCTGCGCAAGAAGGGCCTTTCGGCTGCCGCCAAGAAGTCTGGCCGCGTTACGGCCGAAGGCCTGGTTGGCGTGGCGCAGGCTGACAGGAAGGCCGCCATGGTCGAAGTCAACGCCGAGACCGACTTCGTTGCCCGCAACGAGCATTTCCAGAACTTCGTTTCCGAAGTGGCCCATGCGGCGCTGAGCGTTGGCGACGATCTGGAAAAGCTGAAGGCTGCCGTGCTGAAAAGCGGCCGCACCGTTGCCGATGAACTGACGCACCTGATCGCCACCATTGGCGAAAACATGTCCATCCGCCGCGCGCGCGTGCTGAGCGTGCCGTCGGGCGTAGTTGCGACCTACGTGCATTCCGCCGTAAGCCCCGGCCTGGGCAAGATCGGCGTTCTGGCTGCTGTTGAAGCGCCGACCGCCAGCGAAGCGATGGAAGACCTCGGCCGCCGTATCGGCATGCATGTCGCCGCCACCCGTCCGGCTGCGCTGGATGTGGACAGCGTCGACCCGCAGGCGCTTGAGCGTGAGCGCGCCGTACTGGTGGAGCAGGCCAAGGCTTCGGGCAAGCCCGACGCGATCATCGAGAAGATGGTCGATGGCCGTATCCGCAAGTTCTATGAAGAAGTCGTGCTGCTGGAACAGGTCTGGGTGCATGATGGCGAAAGCCGCGTGCGCAAGATCGTGGAAAAGGCAGGCGCCAAGCTGACCGGCTTCGACCGTTTCCAGCTTGGTGAAGGCATCGAAAAGGAAGAAAACGACTTTGCCGCTGAAGTGGCAAAGGCTGCCGGCAACTGATTTCGTTGCCGGTTTCCGGTTTTCTTTTCGCAAGGGCGGGTACTTCCTGATGGAATGGGAGGCACCCGCCCTTGTGCTTTCCGCCACCCCGTATGGGGAAGGCAGCGCGATTGCGCATGTCCTGACCGGTGAATACGGCCTGTATCATGGTCTGGCCCGTGGGGGGGCATCCAGCCGGGGCCGGGCGGTATGGCAGACCGGCAATCTTGTCCGCGCGCGCTGGACCGCCCGCCTGCCTGAACAGCTGGGCAACATCACGGCGGAAACGGTCCATGCCTCCAGCGCGCGCATACTGGACGCCCCGCTGCCACTGGCCATGCTGGCATCATTATGTGCGCTGGCTGACGGTTGCCTGCCTGAACGCGAACCTCATCCCGCCATCTTTCAGGGACTGGCCAGCCTGCTGGCGCGAATCAGCCTCGACCCGCAATGGGCGGTGGCCGGGGCCATGCCCGAAATCGTGCGGTGGGAACTGCTCCTGCTGTCCGAACTTGGCTTCGGCCTGGACCTGACACACTGTGCCCTTGGCGGTAGGCGGGACGACCTGTGCTGGGTATCACCGCGCACCGGGCGGGCGGTATCGGACGAATGCGCAGGCGAATGGCGCAGCCGCCTGCTGCCGCTGCCCGGTTTCTTGCTGCATCCCGATCAGGTCGGTACACCTGTGGACTGGTATGACGGGTTGCAGCTGACAGGGCATTTCCTGCAACGCGACGCCTTTGGCCAGCGGCATCGTCCCGTGCCTGAAGCCCGGTGCAGGCTGCTGGACATGATCGCGCGGGAGGCGGACATTCCCCCGCCGGATGCGTCGCCCGACGGGGCGACAGCCACCACCGAGTGATTACTACCATTGGACAAAGCGTAAAGTTTCGCTATCTGTTCACCTGCGGGAGGAAGATTGCATGCCTGTGGACACAACAGCTGGCCATATTGAAGATACCAAGCTGGCCGATGCGCTGAGTGAACGTTACCTGGCCTATGCCATGTCAACGATCATGTCGCGTTCGCTGCCCGATGTGCGTGACGGGCTGAAGCCGGTGCATCGTCGCATGATCTATGCGATGCAGCAGCTCAAGCTGGACCCGTCCGCCGGGTTCAAGAAATGCGCCCGCGTGGTCGGTGACGTAATCGGTAAATACCATCCGCATGGCGATGCTTCGGTTTACGAGGCGCTGGTGCGGCTGGCCCAGGATTTTGCCGTCCGCTACCCGCTGGTGGAAGGGCAGGGCAATTTTGGCTCGATCGACGGCGATAACGCCGCCGCCATGCGGTACACCGAATCCCGCCTGACCGAAGTCGCCAAGGCCCTGCTTGAGGGAATCGGTGAGGACTGCGTTGATTTCCGCCCCACCTATGATGGGGAAGAACAGGAACCTGTCGTCCTGCCTGCTGCTTTCCCCAACCTGCTGGCCAACGGGGCAGCGGGGATCGCGGTGGGCATGGCGACCTCCATCCCGCCGCATAACGTGGGTGAGATCTGTGCAGCCGCCCTTGCCCTGATCCGCAAGCCCGCCATGACCACGATCGAACTGCTGAAACACATGCCCGGTCCGGATTTCCCCACCGGCGGCAGTATCGTGGAAGACAGCGACGCTATTGCCCGCGCTTACGAGACAGGGCGCGGTTCCTTCCGCATCCGCTCGAAATGGGAAGTGGAGCAGGGGCGTTTTGGCACATGGCAGATCGTGGTGACCGAAATCCCGTATCAGGTGCAGAAATCCCGCCTGATCGAACAGGTCGCAGACCTGATGGAACAGAAGAAGCTGCCCCTTCTGGCCGATATCCGCGATGAAAGCACAACCGATATCCGGCTGGTGCTGGAACCCAAGTCGCGCGGGATCGAACCTGCGGTGCTGATGGAAACCCTGTTCCGCGCAACGCAGCTGGAAAGCCGCTTTGGCCTGAACATGAACGTGCTGGGTGCCGATCAGGTGCCCGGCGTGCGCAGCCTGAAGGATGTGCTGCAGGCATGGCTGGACCACCGTCATGACGTGCTGCAGCGCCGTAGCGCCAACCGGCTGGCGGCGGTCAACCGGCGTCTGGAAATCCTTGACGGGTTCCTTGCAGTCTATCTCAATCTTGATGAGGTGATCCGCATTGTCCGTGAGGAGGACGACGCGAAGACGGCCCTGATCGCGACTTTCGACCTGACGGAACTGCAGGCGGAATCGGTGCTGAACATGCGCCTGCGCAGCCTGCGGCGGCTGGAGGAAATGGAAATCCGCGACGAGCATGCCAGGCTGAGCGCGGAAAAGCAGTCCCTGCACGACCTGCTGGAACAGGAAGGGTTGCGGTGGAAGCGCATTGCATCCGAAATCAGGGATATCCAGAAAACTTTCGGCAGTGGTGCCCTGGGCAGGCGGCGCAGTCTGCTGGCTGATGCGCCGGTTGAGATCGATGTCGAAGCCGCCCTGCCGGTCGAGCGTGACCCGCTGACGGTTATCCTGTCGCAGAAGGGCTGGATCCGTACCGTCCGTGGCCACGGGCAGGACCCTGAAGCCCTGAAATTCAAGGAAGGCGACGGTCTGGGCATGTTGGTCGAATGCCATAGCAATGACCGGCTGTGTGTTTTCGCGACTGACGGGCGCGCCTTTACGCTGCGTGTGGGCGACCTGCCGCGTGGACGCGGTGATGGCCAGCCCCTGCGCCTGATTATCGACCTCTCCAATGATGAGGACATCATTACGATGTTCCCCGTCGAGGACACGCGCAAACGCCTGCTGGCGTCCAGCACCGGGCGCGGCATGATCGTGGCGGAATCGGCCATGACGGCGGAAAAACGCACCGGCAAGCAGGTGCTGAACCTGAAGGATAACGAAAGCGCTCTGGTCTGTGTGCCAGCTACAGGCGACCATGTGCTGGTACTCGGCCAGAACCGGCGCATGCTGGTCTTCCCGCTGGATCAGCTGCCGGAAATGACGCGTGGCCTTGGCGTAATCTTGCAGAAATACAAGGATGGCGGCCTGCGTGATGCCGTCGTGTTCGCGGCTGATGTGGGTGTCGCGTGGCCCGATCCTGCCCGTACGCGTTCCTTTGCGGATCTGAAGGATTATCTGGGCAAGCGGTCTGACATGGGCAAAACGGCACCGGCCTGGGCCACGCGCAGACCGCGCGCCTGACGGGCTATTCCACCGGGCGGAACAGCCCGTCCGGCAGGAAGGCGCTTTCATGGGACTGATATTGCGCCAGGTCCAGATCGTGCCAAACGCCGCGGGTCATGATCTGGGCTGGGCGGAAACGGGCCTTGTAAGCCATTTTCCGGCTCTCACTGATCCAGTAGCCCAGATACAGGTGGGGCAGGCCAAGCGTGCGGGTGTATTCGATCAGGTGCATCACCGCGAATGTACCCAGTGAACGCTGCTGCAATGCGGGATCATAGAAGTCATAGACGGCGGACAGTCCGTCATCCAGCTGGTCCACCAGTGCCACGCAGGTCAGTCTGCCGTCACCATCGCGGAATTCGATCATGAAGGTCTCGATTGGCGTATCCTCGACCATGGCCCGGTAATCGGGAAAGGTCATGGACGCCATGTCGCCACCTTCGTGTCGGGTGGACTGGTACGCACTGAACAGGCTGAACTGTTCGGGTGTGGCGGCAGGGGGGATGCGTTGCGCGCGCAGCCCGGCATTGCGGCGCAGGGCGCGCAACTGAGTGCGGCCGGGGGTAAAGCGCGCCACGGGCACGCGTATGGGCGTGCAGGCGGTGCAGCCCGCGCAGACCGGGGCATAGGCAATGGTGTGACTGCGGCGGAATCCGGCCCGTGACAGGCGGTTATGGAACGGCACGGCGTCCGGTCCGCCAATCTCGGTCACGACCTTGCGTTCCATCCGTCCCGCCAGATAGGGGCAGGGCATGGGGGCCGTCGTATAGAACAGCTGTGGATGCCGTGGCGATGTGTAGGTCATGCGCTCTCACCAGCCGGAAAACAGGAAACGGCAGTCCTGTAAACAGGAAAGACGGACTGCCCGTGGTTCCTGAACGGTTATCATATCCTTCCTGTTGCAGGCATCAACTATCCGGTCGTGCGCGCGTGGTTTTGTCGCGTTCAGGCGCGCAGCAGGCGGGCAGCGTCCAGCGCGAAATAGGTCAGGACGCCATTGGCACCCGCACGGCGGAAGGCCATCAGGCTTTCCATGATGACGCGGTCACGGTCCAGCCAGCCATTCTGGATTGCAGCCATCAGCATCGCGTATTCGCCCGACACCTGATAGGCGAAGGTCGGCACCGCGAATTCCTGCCGCACGCGCGCGATGACATCCAGATACGGCATTCCCGGCTTGACCATCACCATGTCGGCCCCTTCGCTCAGGTCCATGGCGACTTCACGCAGGGCCTCATCCGTATTGGCGGGGTCCATCTGGTATGTCTTCTTGTCACCCGTCAGCAGGCCGCCCGACCCCAGCGCATCACGGAACGGGCCGTAGAAGGCGCTGGCATATTTGGCGGCGTAGGACATGATGCGGGTATTGACCAGTCCGCCCGCGTCCAGCGCGGTGCGGATGGACCCGACGCGCCCGTCCATCATGTCGGACGGCGCGATGATGTCGATCCCGGCCGCGGCCTGGTTCACGGCCTGTTTCACAAGGATTTCGACCGACGGGTCATTGACCACGTAGCCGTCTTCGATCAGTCCGTCATGGCCGTGGCTGGTATAGGGGTCCAGCGCCACGTCACCGATCAGGCCGATTTCAGGAAATTCCTTTTTCAGCAGGCGTGCCGCCCGACACATGAGGTTGTCGGGATTGGTTGCTTCCGTGCCTGCTTCATCGCGCAGGCTGGCCGGCGTGATGGGGAACAGCGCAAGGGCGGGAATGTCCAGCTTTGCCGCAGGTTCCACATGGGCTGCCAGCCGGTCGAGGCTGACGCGCTGCACGCCGGGCATGGAGGACACATCGGTGACCGAACCCGTGCCCTCGGTTACAAAGATCGGCCAGATCAGATTATCGGTCGATAGCGTGTTTTCAGACACCAGCCGCCGTGTGAACCGGTCGTGCCGGTTACGGCGCAGCCTTGTTTGGGGAAACTGACCGATATTCATCCAATCCAACTCCATCAGGGAAGGGGCGACTATGATCCCGTAGCCGCCCCGTGCCAAATTATGATCCGGTAATCCGTCCCGCGCGTTCAGGATTTCCCGCGCATGGCAGGTATGACCGCGCCCAGCCGGCTGTGGCGTATGCCATACAGCCCATACACAACCAGCCCGATCGCCAGCCAGACAACCAGCCGCAGCCATGTCAGCCCGTCCAGCGAGAGCATCATGATCCCGCAGCTCAAGATACCCGCCACCGGGATTGCGCTTCCGCCGGGCACCCGGAATGCACGCGGGCGGTCGGGTTCACGTACCCGCAGCACGATAACGCCCACGCATACGATGACAAAGGCCAGCAGCGTGCCGATCGATGTCATGTGCGCCAGCTGTTCGATCGGCAGGAAGGCGGCCAGCGTCCCCGTTACCCCCATGAAGAACAGGTGGCATGCAACCGGGGTGCCCAGACGCGCATGCGTGCGTCCGAACATGGGTGGCAGCAGCCCGTCGCGCGCCATGGCAAAGAAGACCCGGCTCTGCCCCAGCAGCAGGACAAGGATGACCGACAGGAAGCCACATATGACGCCGATCTTGACCGCCGCCTGCAGCCAGCCAAAGGGCGTGTGGTCTATGGCGGTGGCCACGGGGGCGGCGTCGCCAATCATGTCGCGGTAATTCACCAGCCCGGTCAGCACGAAGGAAAAGGCGATATAGACCAGCGTGCAGATCGCAAGGCTGCCCATCAGGCCGATGGGCATGTCACGCCCGGGATTGCGCGTTTCCTGCGCCACGGTGGAAACGGCGTCAAACCCCAGATAGGCGAAGAAGATCGTCCCCGCCGCGCGCAGTATGCCCGACAGGCCGTAATGCCCGAACTCGCCGGTATTGGGGGGAATGAAGGGGGTGTAGTTCGCGGTCCTGATATAAGGCAGCCCGAAGCCGATCACGGCGGCGATGACCGTAAGCTTGATCGCTACTATGACGGCGTTCAGCCGCGCGGATTCCGAAATCCCGCGCATGAGCAGCACGGACAGCACCACGATGATGAAGACGGCAGGCATATTGGCGATGCCATGGACGGGCTGGCCACCTGCCATGCCCACGACCTCGAACGGGGAGGCCGTGAGCCGGGGTGAAAGGTGGATGCCCCATCCCTCCAGCAGGGAGCGCATGTACCGCGCCCAGCTGACCGATACGGCGGACGCCCCCACCGTATATTCCAGCACGAGATCCCAGCCGATGATCCAGCCCATCAGTTCGCCAAGGGCTGCATAGGCATAAACATAGGCGCTGCCCGCCGCCGGGATCATGCCCGCCAGTTCCCCGTAACACAGTCCGGCAAAGGCGCACGCCACCGCCGCCAGCACGAACGATATGAGTACGGCAGGCCCGGCATTGCTGCCCGCGGCAACACCGGTCAGCGAGAACAGGCCCGCCCCGATCGTGACCCCGACCCCCAGCGCCACCAGGCTGCCGGCGCCCAGGACGCGTTTCAGTCCCGCATCATCGGCTGGCGCGCCAACGGGCAGCCGACGCAGCAATGCGCGTGTAATGCCTGTGTTCATATTGCAACGCACGGGGCGGTATGGATGGGGGAAGGTAATGTAACAGGGGTCAAATCAGCCGGTCTCCATAATTTTGGCGTTGTCTTGACGCCACGATATGGCGCACATAGCAGGCCTGTTCCCATACGTGTCATGTCCGTTTGCCTACCCGGAAATGACAGGTGATCCAATGAATGGAGAGACATAACGGTGCCGGACCCCATCAGCCAGACTGACCTCAAGCAGTTTTTCCGCGCCCCACTGACCCAAGCCGACCCCGATGTCGCCGCGATTATCGATGCGGAACTGGTGCGTCAGCGTGACGGGATTGAACTGATTGCCAGCGAGAACATGGTCTCCGCCGCCGTCATGGCAGCACAGGGCAGCGTTCTGACCAACAAATACGCCGAAGGTTATCCCGGTCGCCGTTATTATGGTGGCTGCGTGGAAGTGGACAAGGTCGAGACCCTGGCCATTGAACGCGTCAAGACAATGTTCGGCGCGGAATTCGCCAACGTGCAGCCCCATTCGGGCGCCAATGCCAATCAGGCGGCCTTCATGGCCATGGTCAAGCCAGGCGATACCGTCATGGGCATGAGCCTTGCCGCCGGTGGGCACCTGACCCACGGTGCTGCTCCCAACTATTCCGGCAAATGGTTCAATGCGGTCCAGTACGGCGTGCGCAAGGAAGACGGCCTGCTGGATTATGAGGAAATGGAACGCCTTGCCCGCGCCGAAAAGCCGAAGCTGATCGTTGCCGGTGGGTCCGCCTATCCCCGTATCATCGATTTCGCCCGCTTTCGCGCCATTGCGGATGAAGTCGGCGCGTATCTCATGGTGGACATGGCCCATTTCGCGGGGCTGGTCGCGGCTGGCCTGTACCCGTCGCCCGTGCCACACGCGCATGTCGTGACGTCCACCACGCACAAGACCCTGCGCGGGCCGCGTGGCGGGCTGATCCTGACCAATGACGCGGATCTGGCGAAAAAGATCAACTCCGCCGTATTCCCCGGCCTGCAGGGCGGTCCGCTCATGCATGTGATCGCGGCCAAGGCCGTAGCGTTTGGTGAGGCGTTGCGTCCCGACTTCCGTACCTATCAGGAAGCGGTGGCAAACAATGCCCGCGTGCTGGCGGAAACGCTGGTTCAGAGCGGCTTTGACATCGTGACCGGCGGTACGGACTGCCACCTGATTCTGGTGGACCTGCGGCCCAAGGGGGTGACGGGTCGTGCGGCGGAGCGTGCGCTGGAACGCGCGGGCATTACCGCCAACAAGAACGCCATTCCGTTCGATCCCGAAAAGCCCGCTGTTACATCGGGCATCCGCCTGGGCAGCCCGGCGGCGACGGCGCGCGGCTTTGGTGAAGAGGAGTTCCGTGAAGTTGGCCGCATGATCGACGATGTGCTGACTGCCCTTGCCAAAACCCCTGGGGAGGAAGGTTGCGCGACGACGGAACAGGCCGTGCACGAACGCGTCAAGGCGCTGTGCGCACGCTTCCCCATCTACGCCTGACCATGCTGATGGCCGCCTGTCCCGGTTACTGATCCGGGGCGGGCGGTTGCGTGCCCGTATCCACGCGGGCGAACCGTACGGCTGTATGACCACGGGCGGGACGCAGGTTGGGCATGACCAGCATGCACCGGTCATAGGGCGTGCGGATTTCATCACCGCCGTCATGCGCCACCACCGTGCCTGCATCAGCCACGACATGTCCGCTGTGAAAGGGCATGACGAAGCGGAACAGTCCCGTCCGCGCCGTTATCACATCCGTCACCACCATCTCCCGTCGCGGTAGCACGCCATCATTGGCGGGCAGGCCACAGCATGGCCCGATCAGGGATACGACCGCCTGCATGGTGCGTGTAACGGTTGCTTCGTGCCAGTGCTGGCCTGCTTCCAGCAGGCAGGCGGCGGCACTGCCGTTACTGAAGCGTGGATGATCGATCAGCCTGCATCCGCTACGGTGCCCCTGGTCGGCCACGCATACATCCACGCCACGAACGCGCCGCGCCATGGCCCGGCTTGTGGGCGACAGGCCTGAGAGTACCAGCGGATCCCCCGGCCACAACATGGAATGCAGGTCCAGCAGCCTGTCCGCCGTCAGGATGACCGGCAGCAGGATGCGCGCCCGGTCGAGTTCATATGACGTCTGTCGGCTGTCCAGCATGGCGGGGAACCAGACACGGTTCATGTCCTCGTCCACGCAGCGCGCGCGTACCGGGTCGCATGGGTCGAACTGGCGCATGGCCTCGGGGTTGGCGAAGACCAGCGACAGCCGTCCCGCACGCGGGCGGACGCGACGACGCAGCAGGCGGTCGAGCACGGTCGCACCCGCGAATTCATTGCCATGGATCAGGCTGACACAGACGATATGCGGGCCGGGCCTGCGTCCTTCGTAATGCATGACGCCGGGAATGCCGCAGTTACCCGCCAGCCACGGTGACAGGTCGGGTGGCGTGATGCCGATTTTCCATCGTGGCAGGCTGGATACTGGCGGGGGCAGGCGTTCCAGAAACGTGGTGGGCCGTGCCACGCGTACAGGCAGGCGTGGTGAATCATCCGGCCCATGTGTCATGCCCGGCAGGTCCGGTCGGTGGCCGTGCCAGTCCCGTCATGCGCCGGGATATGTGACTGCATGGCATCGGTGTTCATCATGAAATCCAGTTTATCCAGCCTTTACTCCACGGCAAGACCATGGGGGCGGAGGGCGTATGACAAATGCATGAACCGATCCGTCATTCCGGCAGGCTGGCGATGCGGATGCGCTGTCCCGTCAGGCGTTCGATTTCCTTCAGCGCCTGACGTTCCTCCGGTGCGCACAGGGCGACGGCCACGCCGCGTCGCCCGGCACGCGCGGTGCGCCCGATGCGGTGGACATAGGCTTCGGGCTGTGCGGGGATGTCGTGGTTGATGACAAGGGCGATGTCATCAATGTCGATTCCCCGCGCCATGACATCGGTCGCCACCAGCACGCCCACGCGCCCCTGACGGAAGTCGCGCAGCATGCGCTCGCGCCGTGCCTGTGAATGTTCGCCATGGATCGCGACCGCAGGTGTCAGCGCGCTTATGCCGCGGGCAATGGTATCGGCTTCCTGTCGGGTGCGCACGAACACCATCACGCGCTGCATCCCATACTGTTTCAGGCAGGCCAGCGTCGCCTCCGCCTTGTGGCGGGTGGGCACGAAAATGGCGTATTGTGCAATGCGTGGCGCGGGGGCGTCCGCCACCTCCATGCTGATGCGCAACGGCCGGTGCAGCAGGCGGGCGGCCAGTTCGGCCATGGCCGGGGGAATGGTGGCGGAAAACAGCAATGTCTGGTGCTGCGCTGGCAGGGCGGCGGCAAGGGCCAGCATTTCTTCCGCAAATCCCGGCTCCAGCATGCGGTCGGCTTCATCCAGCACGAACTGCGCCACGGCGGACAGGTCCAGCTCGCCGCCACGAGCCAGATCGATCACCCGGCCCGGCGTGCCGACCACGATCGCGACCCCTTCGCCCAGCGTCCTGGCCTGCGCCACCCGCGCCGTGCCGCCAGTGGCCTGCAGGATGCGCAGGCCACTGCCACGGGCAAGGCCACGCAGCACGCCCGCCGTCTGTCCCGCCAGTTCGCGCGTGGGCGACAGGATCAGGCAGCGTACGCGGGTATTGTCCGCATCACCCGGCCGCATGAGGGTCGACAGGATGGGGGCGGCAAAGGCCACCGTCTTGCCGCTGCCGGTGCCCGCGCGGGCTTCCACATCCCGTCCGGCCATGACTGGGGGAATGACTTCGCGCTGGATCTGGGATGGCTGGTGCAGTCCCATGCGTGTCAGGGCGGCCACCACGCGGCCATCCAGCCCCATGCCGGAAAATGTCGGTTCTGTCTCACTCATTGTAGCCACTTAGCGTGCCTGAGCGATTGACAAAAGGGGCGGGGCATTGACGCCCCGGCCCCCGACCCGTCACATGGACGTATGGCAGCTTCCATTCCTACCGCCACCGTGATTGCGGCGGACCTTGCCGGCATGCGTTCACAGACCTTCGGACTGGCGCAACGTGCGGGGCTTGATCCCCACCTGCATGCGCTGGTCCCCCGCGGGATATGGCGACGTGTTCCCGCCGCATGGTGGCCTGCTCCTTTGCGGGCGATCATGCCGCTTGGCCTTGGCCCGGATTACCGAGACCATCCGGTCATCAGCATCGGCGGCAGCGGGGGGGCCGTAGGTGCCGCGCTGCGCAGGCATGGCGCGCGCGTGATACAGGTGCAGAACCCGCGCCTGTCGCCCGCCCGCTTCGATCTGGTCATCGCCAATCGCCATGACCGGATTTCCGGCCCCAATGTCGTCCTGACGCGCACGGCGCTGCATGGGGTGACGCCCGCGCTGCTGGATCAGGCACGGCGGGAATGGGCGCCGTTCCTGGCCCATCTCCCGCGCCCGCTGGTTGCCGTTCTGGTTGGTGGGGGAAATGGTCGCTTCCGTCTGGGGCGGGCGGAGGGGGCTGCCCTTGCCACACAGTTGGCCGCCATGATGCGGCGTGACCGGGTGGGCATTGCGCTGACGCCATCGCGCCGGACGGACCCGGAAGTATGCGGTGCACTGCAGCGCGCCCTGGCCGGGCCGGATGCGTGGGTATGGGACCAGACCGGACCCAATCCATATATGGGCCTGCTCGCCTGTGCTGATGTGGTTGTCGTGACCATGGACAGCGTTTCCATGATTTCTGAAGCCGTGGCGACATCCGCCCCGGTCATGGTCGCCAGCCTGCCGGGCCGGTCGCGGCGGATCGGGCATTTCCTGCATGACCTGACACAGGCCGGTCGTATCCGGCCCTTTGCCGGGCGGCTGGAAACATGGCCTGTCACACCATTGGATGATACCGTCATGGCGGCGGAAGCTGTACGGCATTATCTGGGACTTGCAGCGGTGGTACAACAATAATTCTCCCGCTTGCGCCAGAAGTGGAATAAAACAGGCACATGCTAGGTATCCGGACTTTTGACCCGCGTTCAGGCGGCAATATGGCCTACAAGGCCCTGACCCATCCGCTGGCTGCGGAAAAGCTCGCCATCCTTTCCCGGTCCCTGCACGATGCGGGACCGGTTGCGATCTATGATCCGCATGACATGGTGGAAACCGTCATGGCGCTGCTGCCTGCACCCATTACGGTGGCAGGGGTGTACACCCATGATTCGCTGAAGGTCGGGCAGTCGCGTGCGGGCATGGCCCTGCGGCCGGTGGTGGATATGGCGCAGGGTGGGGTAAAGACCGTCTGGGCGCTGGATTTCAACCATGCCGTCATGGAAAGCCGTCTGTCCCGGCTGCTGCCCGAAGGCGGCGCGCTGCATACGCTGGAGGCGGTACGCCTGCCCCGGCATATGCTATCGGTCGGGCATGACTATCTGGACCGGCTGAACTTCGCCACCAATCTTGCCTTTTTCCGGGATACGGCGGCCCTGTCCACCCGTCTGGTCACCGCCAATTACTGGGCACGTTATGGCGCGCGGGCCGTGCGGCTGTGGCTGCGGCTGTTCGATCACGACGGGCAGGTGCTGAAGACATGGAATTACGATGTGCCGGGCGATGGTCAGGCCATCATCATCGATAGCGCCGATATCCGCAGTCGGTTCGGCCTGCCGGAGTTTACCGGGCAACTGTTCATCCATGCGCAGGGCATAGCAGGCCACGACGTGGTCAAATACGCGCTGGAGATACGTGGGGATGGCACCAACGCCAGCCTGTCGGTCACCCACGACGCCAATGCCTGGCCCGCCAACCGTTATGCCAACCTGCCTGCCCCGGCGGAGGGGGAGGACGTGGTCCTGTGGGTCCAGAACAGCCATGCCCTGCCCATTCCGTCCGGCAGCATGACGCTTAACCGCATGGGGCAGGATACACACATACCCATCCTGTCCGAACTGGCCCCGTACCAGACCATGGCCGTGCATATGCGCGACGTCTTTCCCGGGCTGTCATGGCCTGAACAGATCGAATTCCGTGCCGGTGGTCATGTCGTGCGCTCCCGTTATGAAATCACGCAGCACAACCGCACACGCATCGCCCACCTGAACGTGCAGCGCGCCGACCTGCAGCCCGATCCGGGCATTGCACGGCTGGACCCGCGTTTCTTTGGCCGGGGCTATCTGCTGCCGTTCCCGGTGCCCGATCCCGTGCGTTACCGTACGCTGCTGCTGCCATCACCCATGGCGGAAAGCCTGACCAGCCTGCCGGTAAGGGTGGACTGTTTCGATGCAGAGGGGACGGCTGGCCCGTCGCGCTTCATGGGCTGCCTGCCTCGTGACCATGCGGTAGCGCTGGATGTCAGTGCGCTTGCAACCGGTTCGGGTCATGGGGAACTGCTGTACGATTTCCGTGACGGCGGGCAGGCGGATGGCTGGCTGCATGCCCTGATCCGTTATGAGGACAGGCAGACCGGTCACGCATCAGAAACCAGTTTCGGGTCGCACATATTCAATACGGTCATGACCTATAAGGGGGAGCCGCAGTCCTATGTCGGCTCCCCCCCGGGGCTGAGCACGCGGCTGTTCCTGACGGCGGCGGGATGTGAGCCGTTCAGTTTCTGCAGGCTTATCTATCCCGTTTCGGCGACATGGCGCGCGTATTCGGATACGTCGCTGTACCTGCACGCGGCCGATGGTACGGTAATCGCACACGAAAAAATTGCCATTCCCATGTCCGGCTCGCGTGAGATATGGCCCCACCGTGTCTTTGGCCTGTCCACGCTGGTGCGTGCAGGAGAGGGTGCCTATGTCATCATCCGTGACACCACCTGCCGCCTGTTTGGCTATCACGGTCGTATGGCGGAGGGGGAGGGACGGTTTTCAATCGACCATATGTTCGGGTTCTGACCCTGACATACGGCCTGCCCGGTTCCATATGACAATGCGGGCGGCAGGCCGGTTGCCAAAATCCGTGCCATGCTGCACGGATCGGGCCAGTAGAGGATGATCCGCCTGCCATGGCGAACTGACCGGAAGGGAACCTGACTGGACCATGATCGTACAGGACACCAATTTTTTCTGTGACATGCCTGCCGACATGAAATACCTGCGCGATCGTAATCCGCCGCAGAATTTCCTTGAACAGAACATGATATTCGTCCTGCCGCAGCGGCTGCGCAAGTTCCGGAAAAACCTGTTTCATGTCCGGCGGACAGATGCGGATGCCACCGTCTATGCACCCCTGTTTCAGGTGCGTTGCGTGACGGAACATGACCCGGTGCCCGAGGGCTATGACGGGCCGTTTGACGTCTTCCCGTTCTATACCAATCCCACCCGCAAACGGCGGCGTACGCTGGATTATTATGTGCTGTTCCTGTTCCAGGACAAGCTGTCCTATGTCAAATGCCGCGATGCGCTGGAAGATGTCCCGTCATGACGGAAGTGATGCGGGGAAACCGGACAGGATCTCCAGAAAGCAACAGGTCTGGCGTTTTCGCCAGGGCTGTCTGAAAAGGCTACAAATATAAAGCAGCTTTGGGTGACGGTTTTTTTTAAAGTCAGCTCTAAAAAAATTATTTCTATCAATAGTTTAACGAAATTCAGCCCGTGCTGAATACGCGATCTGTCTGGAAGGCATCGGGGGCAGGCGGGCCATGAACCTAACGTATCAATTCATGTCCATCATGGAACGACAATGGCAGAAGGCTGACAGTAGGGTTCCGGAATGTCCTGTGATCCGATCAGAATCGATGGAAGACGCGAATAATCCGGCATGGCAGATCAGCCAGCGAACATGCAGTCAACATAGGGGATACGGGTTCGTACCCGGTCAACCGGACGGACCATTTGCTAACATGGTCTGCCTGACAGATGGCTTTAGGAAAGGAGAGACCGGATGGTGGGTGCGACAGGGATTGAACCTGTGACCCCCGCCGTGTGAAGGCGATGCTCTACCGCTGAGCTACGCACCCATCCGCTTCGGTGGGGCCTTATTAATCCAGCAGGGCATGGTGCGCAAGGGGGAAAAGATACAGAGGCGGCTATTTTCGACCCGGACGGCGGATACGGTAGGCCAGGGCTTCGGCAATATGGGGACGTTCGACATCTACGGTGCCGGACAGGTCGGCAATCGTCCGCGCCACACGCAGAAGACGGGTAAAGCCACGGGCGGAAAGATGCATCTTTTCAGATGCCTGCACCGCAAAATCACGGGCTGCAGCGGTTATGCGGAAATCATCTATCGGGGCTTCGGCATTGCGGGCTTCGCCCTGTCTGTCGTGCTGACGGGCCACGGCTTCGCTGACACGTGCGGCAACGGTGGCGCTGGGTTCGCCACCCGTGGTTTCGGCAATGCGGGTCAGGGGCATCGGTTCGACATGGACCGCCATGTCCACACGGTCCAGCAGGGGGCCGGACAGACGGGCCTGATAATCCTCGCCACAACGCGGGGCCTTGCGGCATTCCTGCGCCGCATCACCCAGATAGCCGCATTTGCATGGATTCATCGCCGCGATCAGTTGGAAGCGGGCAGGGTAGGTAACATGGGCTGCGGCGCGGGCGATGGATATGGACCCCGTTTCCATGGGCTGGCGCAGGATTTCCAGCGCGGAGCGCGAGAATTCCGGCAGTTCATCTAAAAACAGCACACCGCGATGCGCCAGACTGACCTCGCCAGGGCGGGCGCGGGCGCCGCCACCACTCAATGCCGTGGGACTGCTGGAATGATGCGGGTCACGAAAAGGGGGACGGCAGACGGGCTGCCCATCTTTCAACAGGCCGCCAATGCTGTGAATCCGGCTGATTTCCAGCATCTCGGTGGGGGTAAGATCGGGCATGATGCCGGGCAGGCGCGCGGCCAGCATGGATTTGCCCGCACCTGGGGGTCCCACCATCAGCAGCGAATGCCGACCGGCGGCGGCAATTTCCAGCGCGCGGCGCGCGGTTTCCATGCCACGAATGTCGGCAAGGTCGGGCAGGGCGGTCAGCCCTTCATTCATGCGCGCAGGCAATTCAACCGGGTCGATGATCTGCTGTCCGCGGAAATGGTTCAGCAGTTCGGGCAGGGAACGGATGGCGAGGATATCCATATCCTCGCTGGCCCAGCGCGCTTCCACGCCCTGGCTGGCGGGGCAGATCAGTCCCAGCGACAGTCCGGCCGCCGTCATGGCGGCGGGCAGCACGCCGCATACGGGATTGACGCCGCCATCAAGCGACAGTTCACCCAGTGCAGCATAACGCTGCGCCATGTCACCTGGCAGCAGGCCCATGACCCCAAGCAGGGCAAGGGCGATGGGCAGGTCGAAATGCGATCCTTCCTTCATCAGGCTGGCGGGTACCAGATTGACCACGATCCGTTTGGCCGGCAGCGCGAGCCCCATGGCGGACAGGGCGGCGCGCACGCGTTCGCGGGATTCATTGACGGCCTTGTCTGGCAGGCCCACGACAAGAAATGATGGCAGGCCAACGGATAGCTGGACCTCGACCTTGACCGGAACGGCTTCGATGCCGGAAAAGGCAAAGCCACAGATGGATGCAAGCGCCGTATCAGTCATGGTGTAATGATGCCGGATTGCGGACGGCTTGACCATTATGGAACATGGCCGAACGGGCCAGATTCTGGCGCGCAAGGAAATGCACGGCTATTTTTGTTGGCATAATATTTCTTATAAAACTTTTTGGTGCGGACGGGAGGGGACATGCCTGACGCCCCCATATCCTGTCCATCCCATTCCCTGTGCGCTTTCCTGCACAACACGGTCCCAGTTGACGTCATTCAGGATCTGGCACCTGTGATCCCTGTGACGGATAAGGCACAGTGACACGCGATGGCCACATCGCGTGTCACTTAAATAAGATTCTTAACAGACAGTCTGAAATCCCTGCCTTTGAGAAGTGCTGTTTCAGACGCAGCCTCGTTGAAAAAAGCGGCATCCAAAAACGTTTATTCATTCAGGCTTCAGGCATCGTGAACCATGTCCAGATCGGCAAAACGCGTGAACTCCCCTTCGAAGAACAGGTGCACCGTCCCTGTCGGCCCATGACGCTGTTTTTCCAGAATCAGTTCAGCGCGGTTATGCGCAAGGTCCATCTTGCGCTGCCACTCCTCCATCGCCGTGTGGTACTTGTCCTGTGAGTCATAGGATGTTTCCTTGGGCTGGCGCTGCTGCAGGTAGTACTGGTCACGATAGACGAACATAACCGCATCGGCGTCCTGCTCGATCGATCCCGATTCACGCAGGTCCGACAGCATGGGACGCTTGTCTTCCCTGCTCTCCACCTGACGTGAAAGCTGCGACAGGGCTATGACCGGCACCGACAGCTCCTTGGCCAGCGCCTTGAGGCCCTGCGTGATCATGGAGATTTCCAGCACGCGGTTTTCCGCCCTGCTCCCCACCGATGGCCGCATGAGCTGCAGGTAATCGACCACCACCAGGCTCAACCCCTTGGTGCGCGCCAGCCGGCGGCAGCGCGTGCGCATGGCCGACAGCGTGATGGCGGGCGTGTCGTCAATATGCAGCGGCAGCTGCGCCAGTTCACGGCTGACCTGCACGAAGCGGTCGAATTCCTTCTGTCCCAGGTCGCCACGGCGGATCTTTTCGCCAGATACGCTGGCCTGTTCGGACAGGATACGCGTGGCCAGCTGTTCGGACGACATTTCCAGTGAAAAGATGGCAACCGATCCCTTGGGTTTGGCATCGGGCGGGGCGTCGCGTATCTCCTCCATGATCGCGCGCGCGGCGGAAAAGGCGATTTTGGTGGCAAGGGCTGTCTTGCCCATGGCCGGACGGCCCGCAAGGATCAGCAGGTCGGACGGGTGCAGGCCGCCGGTTTTCTTGTCCAGGTCGCGCAGTCCGGTGGTCAGTCCCACCACGTCACCGCTGCGGTTGAAGGCCTGCTGCGCAATTTCCAGCGCATCCGCCAGAGCGCGGTCAAAGGACTGGAAGCCGCCATCCTGACCCTTTTCCGTCGCCAGCTTGAACAGGGCTTCCTCACTGGCGGCGATCTGGTTGGGACCATCCAGGTCGGGACGTGCGCCAAAGGCGTTGTTGACCACATCCTGCCCGATGTCGATCAACTGGCGGCGTATCCACGCATCATGGATCACGCGCCCGTAATCGGCGGCATTTATGATGCCGACCATGGATGTCAGCAGCTTGGCCAGATACGCCGTGCCGCCAACGGAATCCAGGACGCCGGTGTTCTCGAATTCGGCCCGCAGCGTAACCGGATCAGCCAGTTGCCCGCCTTCGATACGGCGGGAAATGGCGTCATAGATGCGGCCATTGACCTCGTTGGCGAAATGCGCGCCGGTCAGGAAGTCGGACACGCGGTCATACGCACGGTTATTGGTCAGCAGGGCGCCCAGCAGCGCCTGTTCCGCCTGCACGTTGGCAGGTGGCAGGCGTTGCGAGACGCCAAGGAGCGAGTCCTTTTGTCCGGACTCAGCGGAGGGGGGATTCTTGATCGTATTCACCCGCCCATCCTACCTGATCCGCCCATGCGACAGGAAGGGGCATGATGGGCTGCGTATGGGCGTCGCACGCGTCAGCCGCGACGTGTGCGCACCAGCCCTTCAGCGCGGCGGATGACGGAAGTGGCCATGGCATGGACCGTATCCGGCCCGTAGCGTTGCAGGATATCGTGTCGGGCCGCCCTGCCAGTCCGCATGCACAGCTCGGGACGTGCGTAAAGGTGGAGGATCTGTGCGGCAAGGGTTTCTGGCGTCGAGGCAGCCAGAAGAAACCCGTTGGCCCCATCACGGATGATGTCGGGAATGGCGCCCACGGGTGTGGCGATGACCGGCAGCCCCATCTGCATGGCTTCATGGACCGCGATGCACAGTCCCTCGAAATGGGAAGGCTGTACATATACATGTAGCTTGCGGCAGAATTCCAGCGGGTCCGGCTGAAAGCCCTCGAAACTGATGGCGTCCGCAGCCTCCCGGGCCGCCAGCGCCTGCAGAGCCATCATCTGCGACCCGCTGCCACACAGCGACAGGTGAATGCGTGCATCGGGTCGGGTGGCGCGGATGACGCCCATCGCGCGCACCAGCAGCTGCATGTTCTTTTCCGATTCCAGCCGTCCCAGCGACCCGACATGAAAGACCGCATCCCCCTGCCCGTCCCATGGCGTGGCCGGTGGTATGTCCGCTTCGGCCATGAACAGCGGCCATGTGCAGATCCGCTCCGGTGGCAGGCCCAACTGGCTGCGGGTGACGCGGGCCACGTATTCGGAATCGGCCACCCAGAATGCGCTCAGGTGACGGGTGCGGCGCAGCATGAAGCGGTTGGCGGGCTTGAGGAACGCGCTGTGCTGCCAGCTGACCACGGGAATGCGCAGCATCCTGCCGATGGCCTGACCATACAGGGTCGCGCGGGTCAGCGATGTCCATAGCAGGTCGGGCCGGTTGGCGCGGACATAACGCAGCACCTGCCCCAGTGATGCGAAGCGTGCGGGATCGCGGTCATCCACGATGTGGTAATCGATTCCGGCAGCCTCCAGCCAGGCAATGGCGTTGCCGGCCTTGCGCGCCAGCGCCACGACCCGGACCTCGTGCCCGCAGGCGCGCATCATCCCGATCACGGCAGGCAATGGTCGCTCGGCCCCGCCGCCATTCAGGCTGTTAATAAGATAGAGGATACGCATTCATTACCAACAACAGATCCGGCCAGGGCTGTCCCTGCCGTCATTTTTCGGGACCGGAACACCGGATATGCAACGGCGGAAAGGCTTAATAGGGCAGTTTTCCCCATTAGAAAACAGCGACCGGGTATTGGAAGTGCAAATTACCCGCCCGCAATGCCTGCCCTGACCTGTGTCAACCGCAGGTTCGCAGTATTGACGGGTTGTATGATCCTGCGTTTCTGATTACGCGTCGTGGATACTTTCCGTGGAAAATGGTTCATGACCGTACTCAATAATACGACCCTGCCCCATCTGCCGGGCAATATCATCGTGCCTGCCTATGACCGCAGCAGGGTAACGCCCGGTATTGCCCATATCAGCGTGGGCAATTTCCATCGTGCCCATCAGGCGGTTTACATGGACCGTGTGCTGGACCGTCCCGGTCAGGCCGACTGGGGGCTGCTGGGAATAGGGTTGATGGAAAACCCGCACGAGGCCGAAAAGGCACAGGACATGGCGGCACAGGACTGCCTGTATTCCCTGACCGAATGCGCCCCCGACATGCCCAATGTGGTGCGGGTGATCGGTTCCATTACAGAATACATGTATGCACCCGCCGACCGCGCGGCCACCATCGCGCGGCTGGCTGATCCCGCGATCCGCATTGTCAGCATGACCGTGACCGAAGGCGGCTACTATGTTGATGAAAACGGTGTCTTTCCCATCGATCATCCCCTGATCGCCGAGGACCTGAAGCGCGAGGTGCCGCATACCGTATTCGGCCTGCTGACCGAGGCGCTGCGCAAACGGCGCGAAAGTGGTGCCGGCCCGTTTACCATCCTGTCATGTGACAACCTGCCCCAGAATGGCCATGTCGCCCGCACGGCCTTCCTGGGCTGGGCGCGTGCGCGTGACGCGGGCCTTGCGCAGTGGATGGAGGAAAACGTCACCTTCCCCTGCACCATGGTCGATCGCATTACGCCTGCCGTCCATCCCGATGATATCCGTCGGCTTGATGCGGAAAGCGGGATTGATGACCGCATTCCCGTTTTCTGCGAGGATTTCATCCAGTGGGTGGTGGAGGACAAATTCTGCGCCGGTCGCCCTGAACTCGATGCTGTCGGTGTGCAGTTCACGGATAATGTCCAGCCGTATGAGGAGGTGAAGCTGCATATGCTCAATGCCTCCCACTCGCTGCTGGGGCTGTCTGGCGTGCTGTCGGGCTATCGTGTGGTCAGTGAAATCATGGAAGACCTGAACGAAGTCACGCTGGTCGAGCAGTACCTCGCCTTTGACGCGGAACCCCTGCTGCACGCGCCACCGGGCATGGCGCTGACCGAATACGGCCGGCGCCTGCTGCACCGCTTCCGCAACCGGGCAATCAGTGACCAGCTTCTGCGCATCGCATCCGACAGTACGTCCAAGCTGCCCATGTTCATCAAGAGCACGGCCATGGGCGTGATCGCGCATAAGCGCCCCGTGGAGCGCATCGCCTTTGTCGTGGCCTGTTACGCCGAATACCTGCGTGGCCATGATGACAGGGGACAGGCCTACGCCATTGTCGAACCGCACCTGACCGATGACGACCGGGTGAAAGCGGCTTCGCCACGGCTGGAGGATGCGCTGGACATGAGCGCCTTTGCCGGGTGGGAACTGGGTGACAGTCCTGGATTCGTGCAGGCTTACCTGACCATGCGGCAGTCCATCCGGGCCAATGGCACGCGGGCGACGCTGGCGACAGTTGTATCCAGTGGGAAATAGCCGTTCAGGGTGCTGAAAATGCATCCTGAAATATTCGGACACACGATTTATTCATAAAGTTAGGCTTGACCCGGAGGGAAGTCCTACGTTTTCTCATGGGAGAATGTTCGGATTGTATCACGGTAATCAGGAAAACTTATGAATAGCCTTATACGCTCGGCTCCCCTTCTGGTGGCTGCCATAGCCGTCTGCGCACTGACAGGTCTTTACCTGTTGGGCGGTGGTCTGTGGCTGTGTCTCATTGGGGGTTCATTTTACTATGTTGTCGCGGGTGTCCTGCTTCTGGTGACGGCATTCCTGCTGTTCCGGCGGCAGGCATCCGCGCTTACGGTCTATGCGGTCCTGCTGCTCGGCACGATGGCATGGGCCGTCAATGAAGCCGGGTTTGACTTCTGGGCGCTGGCGCCGCGTGGGGATATCCTTGTCCCCATCGGTATCGTGCTGGCGCTGCCGTGGGTGACGCGGCACCTGCAGCCTGCAGGCATGGGCGCGCGCGTGCCGCTGCTGGGGGCCATTGGCGCTGCCGTGGTCGTGGTGGGTTTCGCCCTGACGGGTGATCCGCAGGATATCGCGGGCAACCTGCCGCCGGTGGCCAAGGATGCCCCCGAACCCGGTGATGCCCACCAGATGCCTGATGGCGACTGGCAGGCCTATGGGCGCACGCAGTTCGGGGACCGTTTCTCTCCGCTCAAACAGATCAATGCCGATAATGTCAGCAGGCTGAAGGTTGCGTGGACATTCCGCACCGGCGACCTGCGTGGCCCCAATGACCCCGGTGAAATCACCGATGAGGTCACACCCATCAAGATCCGTGATACGCTGTACCTGTGCACACCCCACCAGATCCTGTTCGCCCTTGATGCAAAAACGGGCAGGCAGCGGTGGAAATTCGATCCCAAGCTGGCGTACAACCCCACCTTCCAGCACCTGACCTGCCGTGGCGTGTCCTATCACGAGGACAGGGCCGAAGCGCAGACCGATGAAGCCGCCACGCCCCCTGTGGAATGCGCGCGTCGCATTTTCCTGCCCACCAATGACGGGCAGCTGTTCGCTCTGGATGCCGAAACCGGCGCGCGCTGCGCCAACTTTGGCAACAACGGCGTTGTGGACCTGCGTGACGGAATGCCCGTCAAGACGCTGGGTTTTTACGAACCCACATCTCCCCCTGTCGTGACCGATACCACCGTGATCGTGTCCGGTGCGGTGACCGACAATTATTCCACGCATGAACCCTCAGGTGTCACGCGCGGGTTCGACGTGCATACCGGCGCGCTGAAATGGGCGTTCGATCCCGGCAATCCCGACCCGAACGAAATGCCGTCCGAACACCACACCTTCGTGCCCAATTCCCCCAATTCGTGGATCACGTCGTCCTATGACGCCAATCTGGACCTGATCTACATCCCGATGGGTGTGCAGACGCCCGATATCTGGGGCGGCAACCGCGGCGCGGATGCCGAACGCTATGCCAGTTCGATCGTGGCGCTGAATGCCTCCACCGGCAAGCTGGTGTGGTCTTACCAGACCGTTCATCATGACCTGTGGGACATGGACATCCCCGCCCAGCCCAGCCTGGTCGATATCCGCAACGAACAGGGTGAGGTCATTCCCACGCTGTATGCCCCGGCCAAGACCGGCAACATCTTCGTGCTGGACCGTCGCAATGGCCATCTGGTCGTGCCTGCGCCCGAACGGCCCGTGCCGCAGGGGGCCGCACCCGGCGATCACCTGTCGCCCACGCAGCCTTTCTCCCAGCTGACCTTCCGTCCCAGCAAGCTGCTGACCGATGCCGATATGTGGGGTGGCACGATGTATGACCAGCTGGTCTGCCGCATCATGTTCCACCGCCTGCGTTATGATGGCACGTTCACGCCGCCGTCCCTGCAGGGCACGCTGGTGTTTCCCGGTAACCTGGGCATGTTTGAATGGGGTGGCCTTGCAGTTGACCCCGTGCGCCAGATCGCGATCGCCAACCCCATCGCCATCCCGTTCGTGTCCAGGCTGATCCCGCGTGGCCCGAACAATCCGGCAACGCCTGACAAGTCCCTGCCCTCGGGCAGCGAAAGTGGCGTGCAGCCGCAGTTTGGCGTGCCCTATGGTGTAGACCTGCACCCGTTCCTGTCGCCATTCGGCCTGCCGTGCAAGCAACCTGCATGGGGTTACATGTCCGGGATCGACCTGCGTACCAACAAGATCGTGTGGAAGCACCGCAACGGCACCATCCGCGATAGCGCGCCGCTGCCCCTGCCCATCAAGATGGGTGTGCCCAGCCTTGGCGGCCCGCTGACCACGGCAGGTGGGGTCGCGTTCCTGACCTCCACGCTGGATTACTACATCCGTGCGTATGACGTGACCAACGGCCGCGTGCTGTGGCAGGACCGCCTGCCCGCAGGTGGCCAGTCCACCCCCATGACCTATGCGGTGGATGGCAAGCAGTACATCGTGACTGCCGATGGTGGCCACGGATCATTCGGCACGAAGCTGGGTGACTACATCGTCGCCTACAGTCTGCCTGACCAGAACTGAGCCGTGCAGAGCCGGGGAAGGATTTTTTCCTTCCCCGGCTTGACATGGCCGGTTCTATCTATATTCATTGGTATATAGATATTGCTGTGACAGGACACTGCAAACCCATTTATTCAGGGGTTTGCGGCGCTCCTGCTATATTCATATTATAAATAAATAACTCTTATTATAGCTTTGATCTTACGCGCCCCCAAACGGCTTGATTAGGAAACGGTAATACAAAGTTTCCGCCGTGGCGCCGATGTTCCCGCACATCCGGCAGTTCCGGTGCCTTCAGGACGGCGCAACGATGCGCTGTTTCTTGTGTTTCGCGCCATACCGGCACTGGAACCGGGCGGATGATACGGGGTGATATGATGACTTTCACAACCGCGAGAACATCGTGATTAAGCGTATTGCAGCAGCGATTGTGGGGATCGGTGTCGCCGGCGGCGTCGGGTTCCTTGCCTATGCGTGGTATCCGGCCATTGCACCGGTTGCACCGCCTCCTCCTTCCTCTTTCTCCGCAGCGCAGATCGAGCGCGGGCGCGTGCTGGCCGCTGGCGGCTACTGCGCCGAATGCCATACCCGCACGGATGGCAAGCGTGGCGTGGAGCTTGCGGGCGATTACAAGATGGACACGCCCTTTGGCGCCATCTTCTCCTCCAACATCACGCCTGATCCCGAAACGGGTATCGGCCACTGGTCGGAAGCCGCCTTCAAGCGCGCCATGCGCAAGGGCATTTCGCGTGACGGCACGCAGCTTTTCCCGGCTTTCCCGTTTGACCACTTCACGCACATGACGGATCAGGACATCGATGATGTCTATGCCTTCCTCATGACGCGGGAGCCGGTGCATTCGGTCAAGCGTGACAACACGGTGGGCTTCCCCTTCAACATCCGTCTGGAGCAGGCTGGCTGGAAACTGCTGTTCCTGCACGAAGGACCGCTGAAGAACGATCCCGGCCAGGATGCCGAGTGGAACCGTGGTGCATATCTGGCCGAAGGGCTGAGCCACTGCTCCGCCTGTCATACTCCGCGTAACCTCATGGGTGCGGAAAAGGCCAGCGCGCCGTATGATGGCGCCCCGGTGGACAACTGGATCGCGCCCCCGCTCAATGAACATAACCCGACCCCGGTTGTCTGGACCGAGGACGAGTATTTCAAATACCTGCGCTTCGGTTCCGCCCCGCTGCATGGCAGTGCCGCCGGTCCCATGTCGCCTGTCGTGCATGGCGGCCTGAGCGAGATGCCGGAATCCGATGTGCATGCCATTGCACATTACCTGGCCCAGATCGACCATTCCGCAACCCGCGTCAGTCAGGACCCCAAGGCCATTGCATGGGCCATGCAGGCATCCATGAAGGATCTGGTCGGACCGCAGGTTAACCCGAATGCGAAGCTGTATGCAGGCGCCTGCGCCGCATGTCACGCCAATGCCGGCCCGCAGCCGGTTGAAGGCCGCCCCGACCTGGCGCTGAACAACGCGCTGTGGCTGGATGAGCCGACCAACCTGTTCCAGGTGATCCTGCGCGGTATCGGGACGACGGAAGGCATTTCCACCGTTTCCATGCCCAGTTTCTACCATTCCTTCTCGGATGCGGATCTGGCCCGCCTGGCGGCCTACCTGCGTGCGACCCGCACGACCCTGCCGCCATGGACCGATCTGGAGAAGAAGGCGGGCGAGGTTCGCAAGACCCTGCCCGTCCCCCCTGTCGCGTCGTCCCATTGAGCTGAAAGACGGAGCTAGAACATGACGACCTTTCGCCTCAATGGACGGGAAGTAACCGTTGACGTACCGGGTGATACCCCCCTGCTGTGGGTCATCCGTGACGAAGTTGGCCTGACTGGAACGAAATTCGGTTGCGGTATCGGTATGTGTGGTGCGTGCACCATCCATATCGGTGGCCGGGCCACCCGTTCCTGCGTGACCCCCGTCAGCGCCGCCGAAGGCGCTGACATCACCACGATCGAAGGCATCGATCCCGAGGGTAACCACCCGGTCCAGCAGGCCTGGCGTGAAATCCAGGTGCCGCAGTGCGGCTACTGCCAGTCCGGGCAGATCATGCAGGCCGTGAGCCTGCTGAAGGATTACCCCTCTCCCACGGATGAGGAAATCGATGCCGTCATGGCTGGCAGCCTGTGCCGGTGCATGACCTACATTCGCATTCGTGAGGCCATCAAGAAGGCCGCGGCCACCGCACGCGGAGATGCATCAAATGGGTAGATTAAACCGCTTCCGCCTTGGCAAGGACGGACGCCGTGAACAGGCTTCCCTGTCACGTCGCGGCTTCCTTGTCACCTCGCTTGGCGCCGGCGTCATGTTTGGCTTCGCACGCCCCTCAGCCGCCAACCAGATTTTCCCGCTCGACAGATCATTGCCGGGTGACGGAGCGTTCGAACCCACCATCTGGTGTTCGATCGCACCTGATGGGGAAATCACGGTCAACATCATCCGCGCGGAAATGGGCCAGCATATCGGCACCGCCCTCGCCCGCATCATCGCGGATGAAATGGAAGCCGACTGGAGCAAGGTCCGCATCAACTATGTGGACACCGACCCCAAATGGGGCCTGATGGTCACTGGTGGCAGCTGGTCGGTGTGGATGACATGGGACGTCTTCCGCCAGGCGGGTGCGGCGACGCGCACGGCCATGGTGGAAGAAGGCGCGCGCCTGCTGGGTACCACGCCGGACAAGTGCACGGTTGCCAACAGCATTGTCAGTGCCGGTAACAGGCAGATCAGCTTTGGCGACATCGTGGCCAAGGGGCATCCGTCCCATTCCTTCACGCCCGAGGAAATGGCCAGGCTGCCGCTCAAGCCCGCAAGCGAGCGCAGGCTGATCGGCAATGCCGAACTCAAGGCGCTGGACATTCCCGCCAAGACCAATGGCACCGCCATCTATGGCATCGACGCCAAGGTGGAGGGCATGGTCTATGCTCGTCCCAAGATGCCGCCGACACGCTATGGTTCCAAGGTCCGTTCGGTTGATGATACCGATGCGAAGAAGATCAGGGGCTATATCCGCTACCTGCTGATTGATGATCCGTCGCAGGTCGTGCAGGGCTGGGTCGTGGTGCTGGCTGAAAGCTACAGCGCCGCCATCCGCGCGACCGATGCGCTGAAGGTTGAATGGACGCCGGGCGAGACGATCCACACGTCAGAACGCGACATTCAGGACCGTGGCCGGGAGCTGATCAATAACAAGGAAGGCGGCGTCTACATCTTCAATGATGATGGTGTGGATCAGGCCTTCGGCAGTGCGCACACGGTCATGGAACAGGAGTATACCTGTGCATCCGTGCTGCATTACCAGCTGGAACCGACCAACGCGCTGGCCTTTGAAAAGGACGGCGTCTACGAGATCCATGCAGGCAACCAGTGGCAGAGCCTGATCCTGCCCACGCTGGCCAAGTCGCTGCAGGTGCCGGAATCCAAGGTCATCCTGCGCAGCTATCTGCTTGGTGGCGGGTTTGGCCGCCGGCTGAACGGGGATTACATGATCCCGGCTGCCCTTGCGTCCAAGGCGCTGGGGGGCAAGCCGGTCAAGCTGATCCTGACACGGTCGGATGACATGCAGTTCGACTCCTTCCGTTCGCCTTCGGTCCAGCGCCTGCGCATGGCATTTGACGCCAGCGACAGGATTACCTCCATGGACTATCAGGCCGCTGCTGGCTGGCCCACGGGCGTGATGGCCGAAGCGTTCATGGAAAAGGGCGTGGATGGCAAGCCGTATGACCAGTTCGCCATCGCTGGTGGTGACCACTGGTATGAAGTCGGTGCCTTCCGGGTGCGGGCGCTGCGCAATGACCTGGCGGAAAAGACCTTCCGTCCCGGCTGGCTGCGTTCGGTCAGCCCCGGCTGGACCAGCTGGGGGATCGAGTGCTTCCTTGATGAAGTCGCGCACCGCCAGAAAAAGGATCCCGCGCAGTTCCGTCTTGAACTGCTGACCGCGCAGGGCCGTAACAAGGGACAGGCCCCCGATTCCGTCGGTGGCGCGCTGCGTCAGGCCGCAGTCGTACGCAGGCTTATGGAAAAGGTGAACTGGGGCAAGGCCAACCTGCCCAAGGACACCGCGATGGGCCTTGCCACCACGGCGGGTCAGGAACGCGGCATGCCGACATGGATCGGCTGTGTTGCGCAGGTGCATGTGGATCGCAGCACCGGCGTGGTGACATGCCAGAAGCTGACCATTGTTGTCGATGCCGGCACGGTGGTCGACCCCGATGGCGCGAAGGCCCAGACCGAGGGCGCCGCGCTGTGGGGCCTGAGCATGGCCCTGTTCGAGAACACGGAAATCGTCAACGGCATGCCGGTTGACCGTAACCTGAACACCTATACGCCGCTGCGTATTGCCGACACGCCGGAAATGGACATCGAGTTCCTGCCCAGCACTGAAAAGCCGATGGGTCTGGGTGAACCCGGCACGACAGTGGTCGGTCCAGCAATTGGCAACGCCATCTTCAATGCCGTGGGCGTGCGCCTGCGTCATATGCCGGTCCGTCCGGCGGATGTGCTGCGCGGCCTGCAGAACGGTTAAGCGGTTACAACCTGAACACGAAAAACCCCGGGATGCGATGCATGCCGGGGTTTTTTATTGTCCGGGATAAAAAACAAAGGTTTTGGGGTGTCGCTTTTTTTCACAAGGCTGGCGTTCTCTGAAGCTTTTTGAAAAAAGCTTCCTATGGTTTGCAGCCCCCCCGATTTATCAATGGGGCCGCATGCCCATGCAGGCGGCCAGTATGGCCAGAAAGCATAATTCCGCCAGGCATATGACAAACCACTGCAATGTCATGTAACCGCGCGGCATGGCCCCGCGTTGCCATGCCATGCGTTCGACGACAGCAGTAGCGGCAAATCCCATGATCAGGATCAGCAGCCCGATCAGTTCATGCACTGTCGCCGCACACAGTCCCACCCAGCCGATACAGGCAGGCGCGCCCCCCATGGCAAGGCGCAGGTTGCTCAGGCGCTGCGTGCCGCCTGCGGGGATGATGTCGGGCTGTTCCAGCGCCAGTCCCCAGTGTACTGCGCCAAGAAAGGACAGCATCACCGCGCCATACCCAACGGCGGCCGTCAGCAGGCGTGGCGTGTGGTCGGGGGTCAGGAACAGGATCGCGCATGTGCAGCCAACCAGTGGCAGCAGGCTTGCCAGCGCGGTGACGATGGCAAGCAGTGGCAGGCGTTTCACGGCGGGTCTCTCCTATCTTGTCATGTTGTGCATAGCCTACTCTGGCATGATGCGTTGCATCTGTTATCGTGGGGGCAGGATATGCATGCGGTCGTATGCCGTATCCCCATAATGTCAAATCTGAGGAAACAGATACCATGAGCGCCATTATCGATATCATCGCCCGGGAAATACTCGACAGTCGTGGCAATCCCACCATCGAGGTGGATGTTGAACTGGCATCCGGCGCAAAAGGCCGGGCCGCGGTCCCTTCGGGCGCGTCTACCGGCGCGCATGAAGCTGTTGAACTGCGTGACGGTGATCCCAAGCGTTATGGCGGCAAGGGCGTGCTCAAGGCCGCAAGCCATGTCGAGCATGAAATCCTTGAAGCCCTGCAGGGCGTGGAATCGACCGATCAGGTCGCCATTGACGAGGCGATGATCGACCTTGATGGCACGCCCAACAAATCCCGCCTGGGCGCCAATGCGATTCTGGGTGTATCGCTGGCAGTGGCCAAGGCATCGGCCGAAGAACTGCAGACCCCGTTATACCGCTATGTCGGCGGTGTGTATGCCCGCACCCTGCCGGTGCCGATGATGAACATCATCAATGGCGGCCAGCATGCGGACAATCCCATCGACATCCAGGAATTCATGATCCAGCCGGTGGGTGCCCCCACGGTGACGGATGCGATCCGCATGGGGTCGGAAATTTTTGCCCAGCTCAGGAAAAGCCTGTCGGGTGCCGGTTACAACACCAACGTCGGGGATGAAGGCGGGTTCGCGCCCGCGCTGAAATCAGCCGATGAGGCTCTGGGCTTCATGATGCGCGCGGTCGAGGCGGCAGGATACCGGCCAGGTGATGACGTGACCTTCGCGCTCGATTGCGCCGCGACCGAGTTCTACAGGAATGGTCGTTATGAACTGAAAGGTGAGGACAGGAGCCTGGATGCCGCTGGCATGATCGCCTATCTGGCCGACCTGTCCGCACGCTACCCCATTGTCTCCATCGAGGATGGCCTGGCGGAAGATGACTGGGAAGGCTGGGCCGAACTGACTGCCAACCTTGGGCACAAGCTGCAGCTGGTGGGGGATGATCTGTTCGTGACCAATCCCGACCGCCTGCGCCGTGGCATCAAGGCCGGTGTCGCCAATTCCCTGCTGGTCAAGGTCAACCAGATCGGCACGCTGAGTGAGACGCTGGAAGCCGTTCAGATGGCCCAGCATGCCGGTTATACGGCCGTGATGAGCCATCGTTCGGGAGAGACGGAAGACAGCACCATCGCCGATCTGGCGGTGGCGACCAACTGCGGGCAGATCAAGACCGGGTCGCTGTCCCGTTCGGACCGGACGGCGAAGTACAACCAGCTGATCCGCATCGAGAACGAACTGGCCACGGCCGCGCGTTATGCCGGGCGCACGATCCTGAAGAACGGGTGACATCCCGTGCCGGACGGGGTAATCCCGTCCGGCAACAGGACATGGCGGGAAAGGGATACGATGCAGCTGGGCAAGATCATAAAGCGCGTGATGGGTGCAACCATCCCCCCTGCCCTGTTTATCGGGCTTACGGCTTATTTCGGCTGGAACGTGATGCGGGGCGAACATGGGCTGCACAGCTATGCCGCACAGCTGCACCTGCTGGATGAGGCCCGTTCCGCCCAGAAAGATGCCTCGGCGGAACAGGAAGTCTGGCTGCGCCGCGTGCGCGGGCTGAAGGAAGGCGCACTGGATACCGACCTGCTGGATGAACGTGCGCGTTCCATGCAGAACCTGGCCCGGCAGGATGAAATCGTCGTTCCCTATGGGGAACACGACCATCTGTACTGATTGCTCACATGACAGGCACAAAAAAACCCCGGCACGATTACCGGGGTTTTTTTATATCCGTTTGAGCGGAAGATTATTTGATCTTCGCTTCACGGAAGGCCACGTGCTTGCGGGCAACGGGGTCATATTTGCGCATTTCCATCTTGCCGGTCTGGGCGCGGGCGTTCTTCTTGGTCACGTAGAAGTAGCCGGTGTCCGCCGTGGAGACGAGTTTGATCTGGATGGTGTTGGTCTTGGCCATGATATCCTCAGCACTGCTTTGCCGCTGCTGGAACATTCAGGTACAGCAGTGGTTCAAGTGGGCGGAAAATGCGCATACACAAGGCGCAGGTCAAGCGCCTTGGCCGATATTTCTGATTAAATTCGCACACAATGGGTAAAAAAAGGAGCGCAGTGCACGATGTTGAGCGTCCCCGAAGCGCGCAAACGGATTCTTGACGGGGTGTTTCCCCTACCATCCGAGGTCGTGGCCCTGACTGATGCCTGTGGTCGCGTCAGCGCGGCTCCCGTCATCTCCCGGCTGTCCAATCCCCCGGCCGATGTCTCGTCCATGGATGGCTATGCCGTGCGTGCAGCCGACCTGTCAGCGCAGGGCGCGCGCCTGTCCTGCATCGGGGCAGCGCCTGCGGGCCATCCCTTTGACGGCACGGTGGGGCCGGGTGAATGCGTGCGCATATTCACTGGCGCGGTCGTGCCTCCTGGTGCGGATGCCGTACTGATACAGGAAAACGCACAGGCGGAGGACACATCCGTCACCACCACGACCACCCTTGCCCCTGGCACCTATATCCGGCGCAGGGGTCAGGACTTTGCCGAAGGCCAGGAAATCATTCCCGTCGGGCGCAGGCTGTCGGCGCGCGATATCGGCCTTGCCGCCGCCGCCAACCATGCCTGGATACAGGTAACGCGCCGCCCGCGCGTGGCCATCGCCGCGACGGGGGATGAACTGCTGCTGCCCGGAAGCGGGATCGGAGCAGGACAGATCGCCAATTCGAACACCCCCATGCTGGCCGCCCTGCTGCGCGCGGCGGGGGCCGACCCGGTCATGCTGCCGGTGCTGCGTGATGACATGGCCGACCTTGCCATGCTGGAACGCATGGTTGATGGCGTGGACATGCTGGTGACGGCTGGGGGCGCAAGTATCGGCAGCCATGACCTTGTCCGGCGCGGGCTGGAACAGGTCGGGCTCAAAACCGATTTCTGGAAAATCGCCATGCGGCCGGGGCGTCCGCTTATGTATGGGCATCTGGGCCGCCTGCCATTTATCGGCCTGCCGGGCAATCCGGTGGCGGCGTTTGTCTGTTCGGTTGTGTTTATCCTGCCCGCGCTGCGCCGCATGGCGGGGCTGACCACGCCGGTCGTGCCGCCGGAACGCGCGATACTGGGGGCAGACGTGCCCGAAAACGACCGGCGCATGGACCACCTGCGCGCGCGCCTCGGCCATGACGCGGATGGACGGCTGGTGGCGACTCCCTTCGCCGTACAGGATTCGGCCATGCTGCATGTACTGGCGGAAAGTGGCGCCCTGATCCTGCGTGCGCCCCATGCGGCACCCGCAAAAGCGGGCGATCCGTGCGACGTGATCCGTATCGACCGCGTTATGGAATAGGTACTGGATGCCGGTTGACGCGGCATGGGGAACCAATATAGAACACAGGAACAGGTTTTTGGTTTGTTCCATCACGTTTCGGCCCGGGCGCCCCGGTAACGGCAAAAGGACATGTGGCATGCTTACGAAGAAACAACATGAACTTTTGCTGTTTATCGATAGCCACCTGCGCAGGACGGGTTTCTCCCCATCCTTTGATGAAATGAAGGACGCGCTGGGCCTGCGTTCCAAATCCGGCATTCACCGCCTGATTTCGGCGCTGGAGGAACGCGGTTTCCTCCACCGCAGGCATCACCGCGCCCGCGCGCTGGAAATCCTGCGCCTGCCTGATATCGAAGTGCCGCCTCGGCCCGCTCCGTCCGATTCGCCCGCGCCAGTTCCCGACCTGCCTTCCCCCGAAATGCTGGCGGGGGTGGTGGATGTGCCCTTTGTGGGGCGGATTGCCGCAGGCAACCCCATTGAAGCCATCACGGCGGAAACCGCCCGCATCACTGTCCCGGCCGACATGTTGGGCAAGGCCAGCCATTATGCGCTGGAAGTCACGGGTGATTCGATGCAGGAGGCAGGGATTCTGGATGGTGACATGGTCATCATCCGTGAAGGCGCGCACGCCACGGATGGGCAGATTGTCGTTGCCCTGATCGATGGGGAGGAAGTCACGCTGAAGCGTCTGCGCCGCGAAGGCGGCGAGATCGCGCTGGTCCCCGCCAACAGCCATTATGAAACCCGCGTGCTGCCTGCCGGGCGTGTCAGTGTGCAGGGCACGCTGGCGGGCCTGATCCGCCGTTACTGAAAAGCCCGCCTGCGAACCACGAAAAGTTTTTGGTGAAGCTTTTTTTTAAACTTCAGGAAACTTGCCCTTTCTGAAACGGCCTTCAGGAAGCGTCCGCTGCTACCTGTTCCCATGTGGGCAGGCGTGCGGCCAGTTGCGTGACTGCATCTGGTCCCATGGGGACCAGGGACGGGAATTCGGCCAGTATGCGGACCTGCCCATGGCGTTCGATGGCGCTGCGGCCATGGGATTCGGGCGCGCCGTTCAGGATCACGCCCGCTACATGCAGCCCACGCGCCCGTAATGCTGCAAGGCTGAGCAGCGTATGGTTGATCGTGCCAAGCTGGCTGCGGGCCACCAGCACCACCGGCAGGGCCAGCCGTGCCATAAGATCGATCATCAGGTAATTTTCGGCAATTGGTACAAACACGCCGCCCGCCCCTTCCACGACCAGCGGCCCGTCGCTGGCCGCATGGTGCGGCAGGGTGATGGCGGCGGGGTCGATACGGGTATGGGCCACATGGGCCGCGTCCTCGGGCGATAGCGATGCGCCGAATGTTGCGGCTGATGGATAAAGGCGTGCGGGGTCAAGCTTCGCAAGCTGCCGCACACCCATGCTGTCGGATGGCGCGTCATCCGTGCCGCTCTGCAATGGTTTCCAGTAAGCCGCGTTCCATGCCCGTACCAGGGCTGCGGATGTCACCGTCTTGCCTACATCCGTATCCGTGCCGGTGACGAATACCCCCGGCCAGAATGCGCGGCGGAACAGCCCATAGCCTACCTGATAGGACACGGCAAAAGGACCATCCATTTCCGCAGCAGTCATGACACGACGCAACTGGCCTGCCGTGGCAGGGGCATGGTCCGTATGCGTGGCTCCGATGGTGCGTAGCTCCTGCACGAAAGCCAATGGGGTGTCCGGGGTGTCAATAATCTCGGCATCGTGCCACATCCCCGCGCCACGGGCGGGCCATTCGGCCTGTAGCTGTTCGATGGCGGGGTAATCGGGCGTGGGGCACATGATCCCGGTACGCGCATACGCATCCCGCCACTGCCTGAAGCTACCCGCGCACAGGGTAGCCATCGCCATCTGTCCCCCCGGTATCAGCAGGTCAGCCAGTAAGTGCAGGGTTCGCGCCCGGTCGGAAAACCACTGCATGGCCATGCTGGAACAGATCAGGTCGAACGGTCCCGCCACGTCCGGGGTGTCGGCATCCATGCGGTGCAGGGACAGCCTGTCATCACCGGGCATCCGCTGTGCCACACGGTCCAGCATGGCGGGGGCAATATCGGTGGCGGTGATGTGAGCATCGGGGAACAGCCTGCGTAGTGCACGGGTCAGGAAGCCGGTGCCGCAGCCGATCTCCAGAATGCGGGCGGGGGCACTGCCGGGAGCATGGTGAGTGGCGATGCGGCGTGCCAGTTCGCGGGCCGCAATACGCTGGACCCGGGCAGCCTGTTCATATCCCTGTGCCGCGCCAAAACGGGCGGCGATGCTGTCCTTGCGGGTCATGGTGCGGTTATCCGTCCGGTCATGGCCATAATGGCATGGGTACAGGTTGTGGTGTGGGTCAGCGGCAGCAGGTGGCCGCCATCCAGCCATTGGGTCTGTATGTCGCCACCGGGGGGAAAGCAGGCATGTGTCAGCGTGGGGGGGGCTATGGCGTCGTCCATCCCTGCAATGACATGGACCGGGCATGTGACCTGTTGCAGGTCGGTCCGGCAATCCATGTCCATAAGGGCCAGCAGCCCCTGTTCCAGCCGGTTACGTTCGATGTGGGACGGCAGTGGTGTATCAATCCCGGCACGCAGGCGGAAGCTGTGCAGCAGCCCTTCGGGCGCGCGTAGCAGGCCCGCATGCATGCGCTCGATCACGCGCCGTGGAATGCCGTCGGGAAAGTCCGTGGCGGTCCCGAAGCGGCTGAAACCATTTATCAGCACCAACCCCCGGCATAGGGGCCCATGGTTGCGCAGCAGCCACAACGCGCCCAGCGAATGCCCCACCCCGATATAGGGAACCTGGGGTAACGTCAGCACCGCTTGGGGTGCGAAGAAGCCGAAATCAGTACACATCGTGCGCGCCTGACCCAGGACCGTGCGGGTCGTATCCCAGAATGTCGGGTCAAAGGCCCAGCCATGTACCAGTGCGATCGGGGGGAAGGATGCAGGCGAGGTCATGTGATTACGCGGGCGGCACGGGTGATGGCGTGGGCCAGCTGGTCAATCATGCTGTCGGTATGGGCCGCGCTCAGCGCCAGCCGTATGCGGCTGCCGTTGGGTGGCACCGTGGGGGGACGGATGGCGGTGGCAAGGATGCCGTGGGTCTCCATATGGCCTGCGAACGCCAGCGCCTGTGCGGCTTCCCCTATCATGATCGGTATGATGTGGGTGGTGGACGGTCCCGATGACAGGCCGCACGCCTGTATCACATGTCGGATATGGGCGGCGTTGCGGGACAGCCGCGCCCGGACTTCATTCAGCGTGGGCACCAGTTCCAGCGCCGCATCCATTGCCCCCAGCACCGCAGGTGGCGGCGCGGTCGTGAATACGAAGCCCGAACATGCATTTGCCAGCCAGTCACATAAAGCCCGTGACCCCGCCACGTAGGCCCCGAATCCCCCTAGTGCCTTGCTGAACGTCCCCATGACCAGATCGATATCATGTCCCGCGCACAGTCCGCGTCCCTGCTGACCGAGCACACCGGTGGCATGGGCCTCATCAACATAGGTAAACGCACCATGCCGCCGGGCAATGGCGGTCAGTTGCGCGATATCGGTGCGATCGCCGTCCATGCTGAATACGCTTTCGGTCACGATTACCCGCATGGTGCGTTCGTCCCCTGCATGACGGTCCAGCAGGCTGTCCAGATGTTCAAGGTCATTATGGCGGAAACGGATCTGCCGTACACCGGCCGCCATGCAGCCCTGATGCAGGCTGGCATGGTTCAGCCGGTCGGTAAAAACCAGCGGTGGCGCTCCCTGCCCCGCCGCCAGCCGTAGCAGTGCAGCCAGTACCGACGCATTGGCCTGCCACCCGCTGGACAGAAGCACTGCGGCCTCGCATCCCTTGAATGAAGCCAGCCGTGCCTCGACCTGCATGTGGCGTGGGCTGGTCCCGGTCACAAGGCGGGATGCACCTGCGCCGGTTCCGTCCTGCTGCAGCCATTCGGCGGCGCGTGCACCCAGCGCGGGATGGTGGGACAGGCCCAGATAGTCGTTGGATGAGAAATTGATCAGTTCGCGGCCGCCACGGATAACGGTGGCTGCCCCTACATGCTGTACGGGACGCAGCACGCGGCGGGTATGCGTATCCGCCATATGGTCGAGCGCGGTCTGGAAAATTGGATCAAAACGGGCCATGAAGCGCATTCTCCTGCCGGAGCGCACAGCCCCGGTCAATCCCGCCCACGCAATATCATGGAGTGGCCGCATGCATGGACCCCAATGGCTGGAACGCGGCATGAAGCATGTCTGGCTTCCCTATACCCAGATGCAGACCACCCTGCCCCCCCTGCCCGCCGTCAGTACGCACGGGCGCACCATTACACTGGCGGATGGGTCGGAACTGATTGATGGTATCGCATCATGGTGGACGGCCTGCCATGGTTACAACCATTCCCATATCCGTAATGCCGTCAGCGATCAGCTTGGACGGATGCCGCATGTCATGTTTGGCGGGCTGGTCAATGAACCCGCGCTGACACTGGCCCGCCGTCTGGCCGCCATGCTGCCGGGAGATCTGGAGCGGGTGTTCTTTACCGATTCCGGTTCCGTCGCGGTCGAGGTCGCGATGAAGATGGCCATCCAGTACTGGCTGAACCGTGGCCAGACCGGCCGGACGAAGCTGCTGGCTTTCCGTGGCGGCTATCATGGCGACACGATGGCCACCATGGCCATATGCGATCCCGACGAAGGCATGCATTCCCTGTATCAGGGGGCGCTGCCTGAACATTTCATTGCCGACCTGCCCGTGGATGCCGACAGCGTGCGGGCACTGGATGAACTGCTGGCTCAATCAGGCGACAGCATCGCCGCGATTATTGTCGAGCCACTGGTGCAGGGCGCGGGTGGGATGCTGTTCCATTCCCCCGACGTCCTGCGCAACCTGCGCATGCTGGCGGACCGGCATGGCGTGCTGCTGATACTGGATGAAATATTTACCGGCTTTGGGCGCACCGGCACACTGTTCGCATGTGAACAGGCCGGGATCGTGCCCGATGTCATCACCCTGTCCAAGGCGCTGACGGGGGGGACGATGGCGCTGGCTGCCACGGTGGCGCGCACGCATGTATATGACGCTTTCCTGTCGGATAATCCGTTGCATGCGCTTATGCACGGGCCGACCTTCATGGCCAATGCCATGGCATGCGCCTGCGCCAATGCCTCGCTGGATCTGTTTGAACGCGAAAACCGTCTGGCACAGGTTGCACATATCGGACAGCAGATGCGTACCGAACTGGAACCGTGTCGCAACCTGCCCCATGTGGTGGATGTGCGCGTGATGGGGGCGATCGGCGTGGTGGAACTGGACCGCATACGTGACATGAATGCGCTGAAGAGCGCCCTGATCGCGCAGGGGGTATGGGTACGGCCCTTCCGTAATATCGTTTATCTGACGCCAGCCTTTAACATAACCACGTCCGAGCTGGGCAGACTGACCGCAGCCATCCGGACCGTACTGGCGCAACCTGTGTAGGAAGGGCCGTATCGGCGCTAGGCCATTGGGGACGGATCTGGTATAGAAAAGACATGACTTTTTTTCAGCATCGATCCTGGCGCATGACAAATCATGATAGCAAGCGACAGATCGTGCTGAAGATCCTGTCGGACGGGAAAGCCCGTTCAGTGCGCGAAATCGGTGACCTGTTCCCCGAGCTGGGCACCTACCATGCCCGGCTGGCGTTACAGGCGCTGCGTAATCAGGGGCTGGTCACGGTGGAAGACGCCCCGGATGCCAGTGATGGACGCAGGCGCAAGGTCTGGCGTCTGGTTAACGCACACGCCTGAAGGCTGTATCCGAACGTTATCCGGTTCCTTACGGTGGTGCGTCGATACACCGTATCGAGACGTCAGGACCACCCTGATCCCTGCGTGCGGACACCTAATTCCCTTTAATAAGGCAGGTTTCTCTGAAACCGCCTCCCTGCCGACAGGCCCCGCCCGATAGACCCGGGCGGGGCTGTGCCCATTCAGGACGGGGTGGATTCCAGCTCTTCCTTCTTGTCGGCCGGTGGTTTGCTACGGCTGTTACGGCGTGGTGCACGGGGTGCGCGCGGTGTCGGGGCAGGTGCGGGTTCGCTGGCTACGGTGGGCTGCGGGGCGGTTTCCGCCGGTTCGCTCACCTGCTGCTGGATGACGGGCTGTTCGGTGCTGTCATCAATGGCGGTATCGGTGGGCTGGCGGTTGTCGACCGGGCGCTGCTGGCGGGCGGCCATGCGTTCCTGACGTTCCTGCTGGCTCTGCTGTGCGGCCTGCGTCATGGCGTTGAGAATGCGGAAGTAATGTTCGGCATGCTGGAAATAGGCTTCTGCCATGACGCGGTCGCCCGTGCTGCTGGCGTCACGGCCCAGCTGCAGGTATTTTTCAAACAGCTGCTGTGCCGTGCCGCGCACACGCAGGTCAGGTCCATTACTGTCGAAGACATGGTTGCGGTTCAACGGGATCTGGCCATTATTATGGCGTACGCTTCCGCCATTGCTGCCGCCCGAACGATTGTGACGGCCTCGCATGCGTTTCATGTTCATAAGCTGTCGCAGCACTTTCCTGTTGCCGGTCGCCGGCGCTGCCCTGGACCGTGGGGCGGTCTATCCGTCCCGTCTGTTGCCATAGTGGTTGTCCGGTATGACGCCGGACACGGATCCCTGCATGGCGGAACCATTCCGGTTCATGACGCCAGCTTTTCTGTTTTGCAATCGGGATCACCCACGCGGAAACGGAACAGCAGATCAGCTTGCAGTTCGTGTTTCCTGCGCCATCGCAATATAGCCCGCCTGTTTCGGTCTGCCAAATTATTTTTTCACCACCAGCGCCCGCCCTATTCCTCCCAGGTCAGGGCGGATTTCCAGTACCTGCAGCCCACCATTATGCATAAGGGCGGGTACGCTGTGATCCTGACCTATACCCAGTTCCAGCACCCCGATCCCGCCTGGTGCCAGCAGGTCGTGCACTATCGTCGCCAGTGCGCGATAGGCGACCAGTCCATCCTCCCCGCCATCCAGCGCGCGTGCAGGTTCATGGCGCACGACTTCGGGCATAAGTCCGTTCAGGTCGGCATGCGGGATATAGGGCGGATTGCTCAGGATCAGGTCGAATGGTCCCGTGATTCCGTCGGCCCAGTTGCAGCATAGCATGTCACAGCGCGCGGAAAGGCCATTGCGTGCGGCATTGCGTGCGGCAAGGTGCGCGGCATCGGGGTTGAGGTCAGTGCCAATCCCCGTGGCCTGCGGATATTCCGCAAGTACTGCCAGCAGCAGGCAGCCCGTGCCCGTCCCGATATCCAGCACGTGCAGCGGGGCATTACGGTCCGGCAGATGGTCCATTACGGCTTCCACCAGCGTTTCCGTATCCGCGCGCGGGATCAGGGTTGCGGGCGACACCACCATATCCAGTGACCAGAAACCCGTATGCCCGGTGATGTAGGCCATCGGTTCATGATCCAGGCGGCGCTGCAGAATCTGCATGAAAGTATCATGGCTGCCGGGCGGCAGCACGTCGATGCGTAATAGCCCCGCAAGGTCGGTACCTGCCGCATGGGCGGCCAGCAGCCGGGCCTCGCGTTGGGGGGCTTCGATACCAGCGGCACGCAGGCGGGTGGTGGCATCGGATAGAAGATGGCGCAAATTTGCTGGCGTCTGTATCATGGCATCTTTCATCACGGCTGATTTCCGTCATACTGGGGCATCATGCAACTGCCCGCTTTTTCATTACGCCCTGTGCGGATCCTGATTGCCACCATGCTGTGCGCCAGCATGGCGACGCCGGCGCTTGCCGGGTCGTTTTATGTCGAGGATGGGTCCGGCGATGGAGAAATATCCGAAATCTCGCGCCTGTATGTGGATGAACAGCTGGTCGCGACCTTCCGTCTTGACCATGACCATCCTACCCAGACCGCCCATGTGGAAACGGCGGTCAGCCGCGTGAACCACAGCTACGCCCTGTGTGGCGAGATCACGATCCGCCGCCCCGAAGGCAAGGTCGAGATCCATCAGGTCAGTGGCGAAGGCGTGCTGCATGAACCCGATGGCCACCATCTTGTCGCCCTTGGCGCACGCAATTTCACGGAATTCTACCTGGCCGACCCTGATGACCCGGATGTGGTCGAACGCCATCCCGGTCGCAGCAGCCTGTGTGCCGCGCCGACGTCATAGGGCGTCAGGTATCATCCGCCGCAAGAAGGGCCGCCTGTTCTTCCTGTGTCAGCGCATCGACGAATTCATCAAGTTCCCCCGCCATCACCCGGTCGATCTTGTACAGCGTCAGCCCGATGCGGTGGTCGGTCACGCGCCCCTGCGGAAAGTTGTAGGTACGGATGCGTTCCGACCGGTCGCCCGTGCCGACCTGCGCACGGCGGTCAGCGGCACGGGTTTCATGGGCTGCGGCACGGTTACGTTCATACAGGCGGGCGCGCAGGATCTTCATCGCCTTGGCGCGGTTCTTGTGCTGGCTTTTTTCTTCCTGCATCGCCACGACGATATTGGTGGGCAGATGGGTGATGCGCACTGCACTTTCAGTCTTGTTGACGTGCTGTCCCCCTGCCCCTGATGCCCGATAGACATCAATGCGCAGGTCACCCTCGTTCACTTCCACATCGACTTCTTCCGCTTCGGGCAGAACGGCGACTGTTACGGTGGATGTATGGATGCGGCCCTGGCTTTCAGTCGCGGGCACGCGCTGCACACGGTGAACGCCGGATTCGTATTTCAGCCGGGCGAACACGCCGCGCCCGGTAATGCTGGCGATCCCTTCGCGCAGGCCGCCGAGTTCGGACTGGTCATATTCCAGCACCTCGAACCGCCAGCCGCGCTGGTCGGCATAGCGCTGGTACGCGCCAAACAGTTCGGCCGCGAACAGCCCCGCTTCATCCCCACCTGCGGCGGGTCGGATTTCAAGGATGGCGCTGCGCTCATCCGCTTCGTCACGGGGTAGCATGGCCAGACGGATATCATGGCGCAGTTCAGGTATCTGCTGGCGCAGGGTGCCCAGTTCGGCTTCCGCCAGTTCCCGCAGTTCCGGGTCGGACAGCATCTGGCTTGCGTCGTGTTCCGCCTGCTCCGCCGTGCGCAGGGCGTTCACACGGGCCACAATCGGTTCCAGTTCCGCGTATTCGCGTGAGGCCTGGCTGAAATCGGCTCCCGACATTCCTTCCGCAAGGAGGGCCTGCAGTTCCTCACACCGGGCGACAATACGGTCCAGACGGTCGTCAAACTTTGCCACGGTCAGGCCCTTTTGGGTGTTCCGGACAGAAGGAAGGCCGCCACGCCATCCATCGGCACTTCAGTCTGCTGTCCGCTGTCCAGATCCTTGACCTGCACCACGCCGCGCGCGATTTCGTCACTGCCGATCACGATGGCATGGGTGGCGTTCATGCGGTTGGCGCGTTCCATCCGCCGCTTCATGTTGCCGCGATAGGAGGTCTCGGCCCGGACGCCTGCACCACGCACCGCCTGCAATATGGTAATCGCCGCCGCCTGCGCATCCGCCCCCATGGGAATGATGGCAACCGGGCGCGGGTCCGCAGGAATGTCTTCCAGCAGCATGGACAGGCGCTCGATCCCGCCAGCCCAGCCAATGGCAGGCGTCGCGGGACCACCCATTTCGGCCACCAGCCCGTCATAGCGGCCACCCGCCAGCACGGTGCCCTGCGCGCCAAGTCGTTCGGTCACGAATTCAAAGGCGGTATGCCCGTAATAATCCAGCCCGCGTACGATGCGCGGGTTTTCACGGAATTTCACGCCCATCACATCCAGCGTCCGGCGCAGGTCGTCCCAGAATGTCCGGGCATCCGGCGTCAGGAAGTCAGCGATCATCGGGGCGTCAGCCAGCAGCGCGCGATCCTGCGCCGCCTTGCTGTCCAGAATGCGCAGCGGGTTGCGTTCCAGCCGGGTCTGGCTGTCGGCCGACAGATCGGCACGGCGTTCGCTGAAATAGGCGATCAGTGCGGTCCGCCAGGCATCGCGGCTGGCCATGTCACCCAGTGTGTTGAGCTCCAGCACCACGTCATGGGCAATGCCCAGGCCCTGCAGCACGTCACGGCCCATGGCAATGACTTCGGCATCGGCCAGCGGTTCGGCAGCGCCCAGCAGTTCGGCACCGATCTGGTGGAACTGGCGGTAGCGTCCCTTCTGCGGGCGTTCATAGCGGAACATTGGCCCGGCGTAGAACACCTTCTGCGGCAGGGACTGCGTCAGCCCGTTGGTGACCAGCGCGCGGCAGATGGCGGCTGTCCCTTCGGGGCGCAGGGTCAGGGATTCGCCGCCCCGGTCCTCGAACGTGTACATTTCCTTGGACACGACATCGGACGTATCGCCCAGCGAGCGTGAAAAGACCCGTGTGTCTTCAAAAACCGGGGTCGCCCATTCGTCAAATCCGTACAGGCCGACAATGCGGCGCGCGGTTTCGACAACATGGGTAAAACGCCTGCGGTCCTCACCGATCAGGTCGTGGGTGCCACGAACGGGCTGTAAGCTGCTCACTACGCGATATTCCTGCATTGAACCCGGCCCGTACCCGTAGAACTGGCCGGTTGGGCGGCACGCCGGACCCTGGCGCGCCGCATGTATTCAGTCCGCGGTGGACATGGTGGCTTCGCGGGCCATTTCCTCGGCGGGGGTATTGCTGGCGTCGGCAGCCGCAAGCTGCTCCACCTTCTTTTCCACCAGTTCGACAATATGTTCGATCATGTCGCCTGCGGGCATGGTATGATCCTGCTTGCCCGCAGAATAGACCATGTGACGGCCCGAACCGCCGCCGGTCACACCGATATCGGTCATAAGCGCCTCGCCGGGGCCATTGACCACGCAGCCGATGATCGACAGCGTCATGGGTGTCTTGATATGCGCCAGCCGGTCTTCCAGCGTCTGCACGGTCTCGATCACGTTGAAGCCCTGACGTGCGCAGGACGGGCAGGAAATGATCTTCACGCCACGGTGGCGCAGGCCCAGTGACTTCAGGATATCCCAGCCGACCAGCACCTCTTCTTCCGGTTCCGCCGAAAGCGAGACGCGCATGGTGTCACCCACGCCCGCCCATAGCAGGTTGCCCAGCCCGATGGAGGACTTGACCGTGCCCGCGCGCTTGCTGCCCGCTTCGGTAATGCCGATATGCAGCGGGTGGTCGCATACATCAGCCAGTTGCTGGTAGGCCGCGACCGCCATGAACACGTCGGATGCCTTCACGCTGATCTTGAACTCATGGAAGTCATGATCTTCAAGGATCTTGGCGTGTTCCAGGGCGCTTTCCACCAGCGCGTCGGGGTTCGGCTCGCCGTATTTTTCCAGAAGGTGCTTTTCCAGCGAACCGGCGTTTACGCCGATACGGATGGAACAGTTGTGGTCCTTCGCCGCGTTCACGACTTCACGCACGCGCTCGGCGCTGCCGATGTTGCCGGGGTTGATGCGCAGGCACGCAGCACCGGCCTTTGCGGCTTCGATGGCGCGTTTGTAGTGGAAATGGATGTCAGCCACGATGGGCACGTTCACTTCCCGCACGATTTCGGCCAGCGCCTTCGTGCTGTCCTCATCGGGACAGGAGACGCGTACGATGTCCACGCCCGCCAGTTCAGCGCGGCGGATCTGCGCGATCGTGGCCTCGGCGTCCGTGGTCAGGGTATTGGTCATGGTCTGGACCGAAACCGGGGCATCCCCACCGACCGGCACGCTGCCGACATGGATCTGCCGCGACTTGCGGCGTTCGATGTGCTGATAAGGACGATAGCTGCTCATTATGTGCCCTCCAGATAAGGCGGCGGTTATGCTCCGGCCCGCCGTAGCGGCGGCGTGGCACGGCCCTTGGATCTGTTACATGCCGGTTTCCGGCATGGTGATCATCAGGGGACCATGCCGTGGAGACCATTCTACTCCGGATTGATGCGCTGTGGGAGGGGCGGAGAAAGATTATTGCCACTTCCCGTTGCCGGCGTCGCGCCAATGGCCGATGTATCGGTCACGGGCGAAGGTGCCGGTGGGCGGATGACGGGTGCCGGGCTGGCATGCATGACCGACCCGTCCACCACGGCTGTGGGAGTGAGGGGAATGTTATGGCGTACTTCCCCGTTACGGCCCAGCGGCTGTGTCGTGACGCCGCCTGCCGCCAGTGTCAGGCCACCCGCATTGCCAACTGTCAGCACAAGGCCGGACTGGTCCTGCGGGGTCTGCCACGTCTCACCGGGCTGCATCGTGTGGTCATATAATACGGGCCCACCGGGCTTGCGTACCTGCACCCATGTCGGGGCGCTGGCGTTCAGGGTCACGCTGTCCGCCGGGGTGGCAGGCTGTGCGGCTGCCGCGGCCTGCTGGGCCAGCACGTTACGGTCCTCGCCCATTTTTTCCAGCGGCTGCGTGGGGGCGACCGGAGCGGGCTCGGGTGGTGCGGCCTGCTGCACGGATGATGGCGCGCCGGTCAGGGCTTCACGTTCCTGAAGGGGAAGTGGCTGCGGCGGCGGTTCGGGCCGTTCATCAGCGGGGGGCAGGACGGATGCCACCTGTGGCGACGCGGTGGTGGTGGATGATGAAAGTCCCGGCAGCGTCAGCTTGCCGGGAATGTCATGGCCCAGCCCATCCGTGCCGGTCATCTTGTACCAGCCGACATAGGCACCCACCAGGATGACGATACCGCATAGCAGCAGCACCCCGGTCGGCAGGCTCCGGTCGGGCAGCGGCACGGGAAAGGACAGTTCGGACCGGCGGGTGAACGCGCCACGGCTTTCGACCTTGAATCGTTCGACCAGCTGTTCGGATTCCAGGCCCAGCGCCTTGGCATAGGTGCGCAGGAAGCCCACGGCATAGGCGGCGCCGGGCAGTTCGCCCGGCTGGCCTGCTTCCAGCGCCTCCAGATACGGCAGGCGGATGCGCAGCCAGGCTGCGACATCGGGCAGTTTCCACCCCAGTTCCTCGCGCCGTGTGCGCAGGATGTCCCCTACCGACGCGATGGGTGCCGTGCCGGGTGCAGGGACTGTCGTGCCCTGTGCGGGTTTGGGGCGGAAAATGCGTTTGCCGTCGCTCATCCGTAGCGGGCCCTCTCCTCCTGGCGGATCAGGGCATCAATGGCCTGATCGACCAGCTCCTTGATAATCTCACCGACCGGCTGTTCACCCGTAATCATGCCGACCGACTGTCCCGCCATGACGGAACCGTTTTCGACATCACCATCCACCACAGCCCGGCGCAACGCGCCAGCCCAGAAATGTTCAATGTCCAGCTGGGCGGCTTCCTTGGTCAGTTCGCCCGCCTGGAAACGGCGCAGCGTCTGTGCCTGGTGCTGCAGGAAACTGCGTGTGCCCGCGTTGTTCAGCCCGCGTACCGGAATGACCGGAAAGCGTTCATCAAGCTGGACGGAAGTCACCGCATCGCGTGCATTGGCGCGGATGAAGGCCTTCTTGAAGTTTTCATGCGCGATGCTTTCCCGCGACGCGGCGAAGCGCGTGCCGAGCTGCGCGCCCGATGCCCCCTGTTCAAGGTAGGACAGAATGGCATCGCCGCGGCCCAGGCCACCTGCGACGAATATCGGCACGTCATGGATATGCGGCAGGATTTCCTGAGCCAGAACGGTCAGCGAGACCGGGCCGACATGGCCGCCCGCTTCCGATCCTTCGATCACCAGTGCGTCGACGCCAAGGCGCACCAGCCGCTTGGCCAGCACCAGTGCGGGCGCAAAGGCTATGACTTTCGCCCCGCCTTCCTTGATGGCGCGGATCACCGGGCCGGATGGGATGCCACCGGCCAGCACGACATGGGTGATACCTGCGTCAAGGCATACGCGCACGAGTTCATCAAGCTGCGGATGCATGGTGATCAGGTTGACGCCGAACGGGCGGGTGGTCAGCGCCTGTGTCGCCGCGATTTCCTCGGCCAGGCGCGCGGGTTCCATCGCCCCGCAGGCCAGCACGCCAAAGCCGCCGGCGTTGGAAATGGCGGAAACAAGGTTGCGTTCGCTGACCCATGACATCGCCCCGGCCAGCAGCGCGTATTCGCTGCCAAGGAAGCGCGTGCCACGCCCCCACAGGTGGTCAAGCCGGGCACGGGCCTCGGCCCGGCGCGTGGGGTCCGTCAGGGGAGACGGCGCGGTGTCTGACATCTCCGCCACGCTCACGCCGCATCCAGGCCATAGGCGGTATGCAGGGCGCGCACGGCCAGTTCGGTATATTCGGATGCGATCAGCACCGAAACCTTGATTTCGCTGGTGGAAATGACCTGTACGTTGATGTTGCGTTCAGCCAGCGTGCGGAACATCGTGCTGGCGACACCGGCGTGCGAACGCATGCCAACACCTACGACGCTGATCTTCACCACGCCGTCATCGGTCTGCAGTTCCGTGAACTGGATTGCATCGCGGTGGCTTTCCAGCACGGAAATCGCGCGCGCCAGATCGGCCTTGCCGATCGTGAACGTCATGTTGGTCGTCCCGTCGTCGCCCGTGCTCTGGACAATCATGTCCACGTTCACGTTGGCATCGGCCAGCGGGCCGAACACCGCCGCCGCGATACCCGGGCGGTCAGGGAGTTGGCGGACGGAAATCTTTGCCTCGTCCCGGGAGTAGGCAATTCCGGCGACCTGTTCCTGTTCCACGATTTCGTCCTCATCCACGACTAATGAACCGGGCAGATGCCCTTCCGATGGTGCCGGACCATCGGTGAAACTGGACAGCACCTGCACCCGCACGCGCTCCTTCATTGCCAGTTCCACGCTGCGGGTCTGCAGCACCTTGGCCCCTACGGACGCCAGTTCAAGCATTTCCTCATAGGTAATCTTGTCCAGCTTCCGTGCCTTGGTAACAATACGGGGGTCGGTTGTATAGATTCCGTCCACATCCGTGTAGATATCGCACCGGTCCGCCTTCAGCGCCGCCGCCAGCGCCACGGCCGAGGTATCGGACCCCCCGCGTCCCAGCGTGGTGATGCGCCCGTCCGGGCCGATCCCCTGGAAACCGGCCACGACCGGCACCTGTCCCGCCTGCATGCTGCTGATCAGGTTCGCGCCGTCTATGGATACGATACGCGCCTTGCCATGCGCGTCATCCGTGCGCAGCGGGATCTGCCAGCCCAGCCATGATCGGGCATTGACCCCCAGTTTCTGGAGCGCGATGGCCAGCAGGCCACTGGTGACCTGCTCCCCCGTTGCAACGACGGTGTCGTATTCACGTTCATCATGCTGGGGCGAGAGATCGCGGCAGTAGCCGACAAGGCGGTTGGTCACGCCAGACATGGCGGATACGACAACGGCAACCTCGCATCCGGCCTCGACCTGTTTCCGGACTTTTTCCGCGACGGCACGAATCCGGTCAAGATCGGCGACGGATGTGCCACCGAATTTCATCACGATCCGCGGTACGGTAGGGGACATCGGAATAGTGGCTCCATTATGGCTCGGGCTTCAGCATATCCGGAGTGCGGCCCTGTTGGCCAATCCGGGGCATTGCGGTTATGCGCAAGCCGCGTCACATACATCTCCCCAGCTTCCGCGTCCAGCGGGAGAAAGCCAAATGAAAGGCGGTGCACCCATGCAGCATCACGATTCGCCCGTTCTGTCGGCAGATTCCGTCGCCCCCGAGGAGATCGCCCATTTCAGCGATCTGGCCGCCCGGTGGTGGGATCCGGCCGGCCCGATGCGCCCCCTGCACGCCATGAACGACCTGCGCACCGGCTGGGCCATGCGCCATCTGCCCGCGCCGAAGGCTGATGATGGGGCGCGTCGCACATTGCTGGACATCGGCTGTGGCGCGGGACTGGCCAGCGAGGCCTTCGCCCGTGCAGGATTCGACGTGACCGGGCTGGACGCATCACAGGCGGCGATCACGGCAGGCAGACTGCACATGCGTCACCACCCCCTGCCCCCATCAGCAGGCCCGCTGTCCTATCGTTGCGGCAGTGCTGAGGAACTGGTGGCCGAAGGCGCGCGCTTTGACGCGATTTCAGCACTGGAGGTGATCGAACATGTGACCGATCCGGCTGCCTTCCTGCGCATGCTGGGTGGCCTGCTGCAGCCCGGCGGGGTGATGGTGGTTTCGACCATGAACCGCACGTGGCGGTCCATGGCCATGGCCAAGATCGGGGCGGAATATGTCCTGCGCCTGCTGCCGGTGGGCACGCATGACTGGCGCAAGTTCATCACCCCGGCCGAAATGGGGCAGTACACGGCCCATGCGGGCCTGCGCATAACCGATATTGCGGGCATGGTGCCCGGCCTTGGCGGGTGGCGCGAAAGCCGCGACATGGCGGTGAACTACATCGCGGCAATGGTGCGCGACTGAGTACAGCCCGCCCGTGACGGCGGGTCCGGCGTCAGATCGTGTTCATGAACGCGAATGTCGTCGGGCTGCCCACGGGGGTGAAGTTCCATGTAAAGTCCAGCACTCCGGTCTGGGCATTGACCTTGAACGACGTGACGGAATCACTGCGCTGGTTGGCGCAGAACAGGTAGGTTCCGCTGGGGTCGAACATCATCGCGCGGCCATAGTCGGCATGCATCCAGATTTCTTCGACCAGATTCAGCGTGCCGTCGTCATTGACATGGAAGCTGGCCAGCGAATCACCCAGCCGGTTCGATACGTACAGGTATTTGCCGTTGGGCGAGAGCAGGATGCCCGCCGCCAGCGTGCTGCCCCGGAAATGCGGGGTGACGGTGCTGACGGTCTGCTGGGGCACGATTTCGCCGGTCTGGGGATTGAAGGTGGCGGCGACCACTTTCGAATCCTGTTCGCCCAGAATGTAGATCATCGTCCCCTTCTCGTTGAAGGAGAAGTGGCGCGGGGCCGATCCCGGCGTCATGGAAATGAACGGTGTCTTGGCGGGAACCAGCCTGCCGGTATGCAGGTCCAGCGTCCAGACATACACCCGGTCCAGCCCGGCGTCGCATGCCAGCACGTACCGTCCTGACGGGTCGGACGCCACCATGTGTACATGCGCGCTGGAATGATCGCTTATGGCGAAGTTGCCCGGCGGGTTATCCGCCGCGCGGTCGGGCATGCGCGGGCCGGTATTGTGCACCACGTCCGTCGGGTCGCCCAGGCTGCCGTCGGGGTGGATGGGCAGGACGCCAACCGTGCCGCCCATGTAATTGGCCACCAGCACGTATTTGCCCGATGCATGCACGCTGAGATGCGCGGGCACCGCGCCGCCTGAACGCACGACGTTTAGCTTGGTCAGTTCCCCGCTGGAACGGTTGACGGAAAACGCCGTGACGCAGCCTTCGCCATTGGCATTGAAATCATTGATTTCGCTCAGGGCATACAGGTGCTTGAAATCAGCGGACATGGCCATGAAAGACGGGCTTGCAATGTCCACATAGGTCATGAGCGGCGAAAGACTGCTGGTATCGGGGTTCATTTCGAACACTGAAATACCCTGCCCGTTGCCAGCGCCGCCGGGCGGTCCGTGCTGGGTATAGCCACCGATATAGCAGATGGTGCGCGGCCTGGCCGCGGTCTGCGCCACGGCGCGGCGGGATATGGCGGGCACGCTGGCAGCGGCCAGTGTGGTGGCGAACACACGGCGGGAGATATTGCAGCTCATGGAATAAGGATCATCCTCATTGGTTGAGAATTGTTTTCTGGGGCCTTCAGGGCAATTTGCACGCCGGGCCAATCGTGCCGGTATAGCGGGTCCACGTCTCGGTTTCACCAAATAAAGGCACGGCAACGAAACCGCGCAGCTTCAGGTCCCCGGATTGTGAAACCCACAGCTTGGCATGATAGACGTGGCCCGTATCGGGATCTGTCACATGGCCGTTCCAGTGTCCCGCGTCCTTCGGGTCGGGCGTGAAGCCGTTCAGCATGGGCAGGTTGCATTCCGGCTCGCCCCGTTTGTCGCGCGGCATGTCGGTCGTGTAGCGCACGCCAGCCAGCTTCCCGCAGATTTCATTCCCGCAATGGGAAATTTCAAACACGCCGTCATGGTCCTTTGTCATCCACCGGCCGATAATGTCCGGCTCCGCTTCCGCGGCGCGCGCGGTGGGCAGGCCGGCAGTCCCGACCGCCATTGCGCATAAGGCTGCAATCGTACCCCTGGCCAGCCAGCGCCTGATGCGCCCGCCCGCCCGGTGCCCGGTCTGGCGCGTACCATTGTGGCTTTTGCTGTCGTGCATTTCCAATCGTTCCCCCACATGGCGCGTGACGCGGCGGTCCATGCGTGCCGCGCTTGCGTGTTCCCTTTAGCTGTCGGCCCGGCGGACCCACGGGATGGCGTGCACCTCCACCCCTTCCTCATCCAGTTCGGCCTGTTCCTGCGGCGTCATGCTGCCATAGATTCCGCGTGCCTCGGTCCTGCCCCGGTGCATGTCCAAGGCTTCCTCGGCAAAGCGGTCTCCCACGTCGTCGCAGTGTTCCTCTACCGTGTGGCGTATTTTCTGTAACAGAGCGATCATGGCGTCGGGCACTCCTCCAGACGCATGGCCGGGTGGCGTGACCGCGGGTTGTGGTGGCGCATCCCTTGCCAGATGGGAACCTGCGGTATGGACCGCTGGCGCCATCAGCGCGCGCGTGACCTCGGCCGACCCGCATTGCGGACATGACAGCAGGCCGCGCCTGGCCTGCTGTTCGAATGCGGCGCTGCCGGGAAACCACCCTTCAAATTCATGGCCTGCGTTACAGCGCAGCTCGTACCGGATCATGCCTTCTCCGTCCGTATGCCGTATCAGCCCTTGCCCAGAAGGGCATCAAGTCTGCCCGTCCGTTCCAGCGCCATCAGGTCATCACAGCCACCAAGGGGAGTATTGTCGATGAATATCTGCGGCACGGTGGTGCGACCGCCCGAACGGCGGATCGATTCCTCGCGTTCGGGCGTGCCATGCGGGGCATTGATTTCGGTGAAGGGCACACCCTTGTGCGTCAGCAGGCGGACCGCGTGGATGCAGTAGGGACAGCCCGGCTGGGTATAGATCTCAATAGACGGCATTGAACCTTCGCTTGGTTTGTTGTGTGTCCGCCGTCATGACGGCGGAACGGGTCTGGGTTTCCAGCTTATCCTATTGTTGTTCGTGCTGACCACAGGCACGCGCGGCGGCCAGCACGTCAACCCGTGCGGCTCCCGCCTGCAGCAGGCTGCTGGCGCATGCAGCAAGTGTCGCGCCCGTGGTCATGACATCATCCACCACGATGACATGCCGACCCGCGATATCACCCAGCCGGTGGCTGCGCACGCCGATCACACCGTGCATGATGGCCTGCCGGCGTGCCCTGCCCTGTCCTTTCAGCGCGGGTGTGGCCCGTAGGCGTTCCAGCCCGTCAGGCAGGACAGTTGCCCCTGTCTGTCGCGCCAGCGCACATGCCAGCAGTGCCGCCTGGTTGTAACGCCGGGTAAACAGGCGCACCCGGTGCAGCGGAACCGGTATGAAAACGCTGTCCTTTCCCACCAGTCCCCGGGCTGCTGCCGCCATGTAACGCGCCAGCAGCGCCGCGTTTTCCGTGCGGTCCGCATATTTCAGCGGCAGGATCAGCCGGCGCGGCAGGTCGTCGTATACCATCGCCGCCCGGCCCTCGCGCCATGGTGGCGGGTTTTCGGCGCATGTGGTGCAGGTCAGTGTGGAACCGCCAGCCGCGCGGGATGAAAATGGCAGCGCGCAGCGATGACAGTACGGTGATGTGATCAGATGCAACTGGCTGACGCATGTCGCGCATAACAGTCCTGCCTGCATGACATCGGCCCCGCAGGCAAGGCAGTGTGGCGGGAACAGCGTATCCAGCACGCGGGCGCGCGCCCGTCGCCACCATGGGAATGCGTGATGGTTCATGCGTTCACGTGATCGTGGGCTTGGCAGCCGGGGGACAAGGCGGCACATCGGAGGGCATGAGCATGGATGTGCCGCAGATATTTGACCGTCACGCCGTGCGCCTGCACCGCGACCGCGCGGCTGCCACTGTCGACCATGTGCGGCCCGTGCTGGCTGAAGCGGCAGACCGCCTGCTGGACCGGCTGGATGATGTCACCCGTCCCTTTCACGCAGGTCTGGATATAGGCGGGCGTGGCGTTGTGGTGCAGGCGTTGCGCGCCCGTGGCATCCCAGCCGTCACGACCGACCTGTCGCACCGCATGTGCGCGGCGGGGGCAGGGCCTGCCGTGTGCATGGACACGGAGTGGCTGCCCTTCGCGCCCCACAGCTTCGACCTTGTGGTGGCCTGCCTGTCGCTGCACTGGGTCAATGACCTGCCGGGCGTTCTGGCGCAGGTACGTCGCATACTGGCCCCCGACGGGCTGTTCCTGGCCTGCATGCCGGTGCTGCCCACGCTGGGTGGCCTGCGCCATGCCTTGATGGAAGCCGAGATGGCGCAGCGTGGCGGGGTTTCGCCGCGTGTCTCCCCCTTTCCTGGACTGCGGGATTGCGCGGGCCTGCTGCAGCGCGCGGGGTTTGCACTGCCGGTGGCGGATGCAGATGTGATCCACCTGTCCTATCGCACGCCCATGGGCCTGCTGACCGATCTGCGTAATGCGGGAGAGACGAATGCCCTTCGCGCGCGTGCGCCCGGGCTGACGCACCCGGCCCTGCTGGCGGATGCGCTGGGCCGCCTGCCCGTGGCCGCGGACGGTAGCGTGGAGCAGGACCTGCATGTGGCGATGATGACAGGCTGGTCCCCTGCCCCGACCCAGCCGCAGCCCCTGAGGCCGGGGCAGTTCAGCGTAAGTCTGGAGGATGCGCTGCGCGGGACGGCCTAGCACGGTGGAACCCTTTTATCCGCCAGTGACGCTCATGTGGCGCGTGACCCGGGCGGGATCATCGGCATTGCGGCCGATCAGGAAGTCATGCCCGCGTGGCTTGCGCAGTATGGCGGCGCGGACATGGTCCATCATTTCCGTGTCATCCGCTCCTGCGCGCAGCGGTGCGCGCAGGTCGGTCGAACCTTCATGCCCAAGGCAGGTATAAAGCCGCCCGGTGCATGACAGGCGGACCCGGTTGCAGCTTTCGCAGAAATTATGGGTCATGGGCGTGATGAAACCGATCCTGCGCCCGGTTTCGGCGATGCGGGCGTAACGCGCGGGACCGCCGGTGCGGTAGGTCAGCGGTTCCAGCGTCCAGCGGTGCCGCAGGTCGCGACGCACTTCCGAGAGCGGCAGGTAATGGTCGGTCCGGTCCTCGCCGGTTTCGCCCATGGGCATGGTCTCGATCAGGCACAGATCCGCGCCGATTTCACCGCACCATGCGATCAGGGTATCGAATTCATCCGCGTTGATGTCCGCCATGGCCACGGTGTTGATGCGTATCTCCAGCCCTGCTTCCCGTGCGGCGCGGATCCCGTCCAGCGTGCGGGCAAGGTTGCCGCGTCGGGTAATGCGCCTGAAGCGGTCAGGATCGAGCGAATCAAGACTGACATTGACCCGCCGTACCCCACAGGTGCGCAGGTTATCCGCGAATTCGGCCAGTCGGCTGGCGTTGGTGGTCAGGGTCAGCTCATCCAGTCCGGCCTGCCCGGACGGACGGCCCAGCCACCCGCCCATTTCACGGAAGAAATCCATGACATCGCGTCGTACCAGTGGTTCTCCCCCCGTTACGCGCAGCCTGCGCACGCCGTGCCGGATAAAGGACGCGCATAGCCGCCCCAGTTCATCCAGAGACAGGATTTCAGCCTTGGGCAGGAAGGTCATGTCTTCGGACATGCAGTAGATGCAACGCATGTCGCACCGGTCCGTGACCGATACGCGCAGATAGGTCAGCAGGCGGCCATAGGAATCCGGCAGTGGAGCAATCAGCGGAGCGATGTTCATGCGGGCGATCCCTTACGACAGCACGGTCAGCTGCACGACCGTGGCATCGACCAGCACCTTGCCCGCATGGGGAAACATGACCGTAACCCGGTGCCCGATGGCGGACTGCACCTGTCCTTCGCCCCATTCCGGGTGATCGGGGTGGCTTACGAGTTGCCCCGGCACGAGAAATGAACGGAAGGGTGGAGTAACCATTATATCGCGCGGTTCCTGCATGGGGGCCATGACCGGGCATATCGGACCGGTTCGGGTCTTATTAAACCCCATGGCCCGGCATTCAACAAAAAAACCGTCTGCGTCGGGGGTATGTCCACCGTGTCCATGCACCGGTTTTGGGCAACATGGAAAAGTTTTTGGCGAAGCTTTATTCGAAAAGCTTCAGGAAACATTGCTTTTTTTGGAAAAAGGTGACACCCGGAAACTTTTATTCGTGCTTATCAACGCGCTGGGTTGAAGTCACTTTTTAATGGGGCGCAGCCTGATCCGAAAGGTCGGGCAGCGCCACGCCGGACAACGCCAGTTGCGCCGACAGGGCCGCCTTCAGCCGGTCCAGCGCCGTCTGTGTCGCCCCTTCCGCACGGGCGACAAGGGCGGCCTGTGTATTGGAAGCCCGCAGCAGCCACCAGCCATCCGGTGTGCTGACGCGCACGCCATCGATATCGCACACATCGGCTCCCGTCTGCGCCAGTCGGTTGGCGACTTCCGTAATCACGTCGAATTTGCGTGTCTCAGGGCAGGCAAAGCGCAGTTCGGGGGTGGAAACGGTGGTCGGCAGCGCGCGCCGCGCATCTGACAGGGAACCGTCCAGCCGGGACACCACATCCAGCAACCGGATCGCGGCATAAAGCGCATCGTCAAACCCGTACCACCTGTCGGCAAAAAAGATGTGCCCCGACATCTCACCCGCCAGTAGCGCACCGGTGTCAGCCATCCTGTCCTTCATCTGCGAATGACCGGATTTCCACATCTCGGACCGTCCGCCCGCCCTGTCGATTTCATCAAACACCACCTGGCTGGTCTTGATGTCGGCAATGATGGTGGCGGCAGGATCGGTGCGCAGCACATCACGGGCAAGGAGAAGCAGAAGCTGGTCCGCCCACAGGATCGCACCTGTATCATCCACCACCCCAAGGCGGTCCGCATCCCCATCGAAGGCAATGCCAAGGTCGGCCCCGTCATGGCGGACCGCCGCAATCAGCTGTTGCAGGTTTGCCGGAATGGTGGGATCGGGATGATGGGCGGGAAACCGGCCGTCAATCGCGGCATTCAGCACGCGGTGGCGTCCTGGCAGGCGTTTGACCAGAAGCGACAGGACATCGCCTGCGGCCCCGTTGCCGCAATCCCATATGACATTCAGCGCGCGGGTATCATTTTCGCGGTCGCGGAGCAGCCGGTCGATATAGGCGGCCGTTACATCCATTGTCCGGGTGGTGCCCGATGCCTGCGTCACGACATTGCCCGTGGCGGCCATGTGTCCCAGCATCTGGATCTGCGGGCCAAAGAACGGCCTGTTGGCCAGTACGATCTTGAAACCGTTATGGTCAGGCGGGTTATGACTGCCTGTGACCATGATCGCCCCGTCCGCGTTCAATTCGGCAGAGGCGAAATACAGCATGGGCGTCGGTCCGCAACCGATGCGCACCACGTCCATGCCGGACGCCATTGCCCCCTCCACCAGAGCACGCTCAAGGGCGGGGGATGAAAGGCGTCCGTCATATCCGATGACGACAGTACTGCCGCCATCACCGGCCACGACGCTTGCGAACGTGCGGCCGATGGCATAGGCATCTTCAGGCCCCAGTGTCTTGCCGACCGTTCCGCGGATATCGTATTCCCGCAGGCTGGTCGGATCAAAACGGTGCCTGAAAATCACTTGTACTTCGTCAGGAATTCACGCACGCCGGGGGCCAGTTCCTCACGCTCCAGCGCGAATGCGATCTGGGCTTCCAGGAAGCCGATCTTGCTGCCGCAGTCAAAGCGCTTGCCTTCGTAGCGATAGCCATGGAACGGCACGTGACCGATGGTCTTGGCCATGGCGTCGGTCAGCTGCACTTCGCCGCCCGCACCCTTTTCCAGCTTGGCCAGGTGCTTCAGCACGTCAGCGGTCAGCACGTAACGGCCAATCACGGACAGGGTGGACGGCGCGTCCTTCGGATCGGGCTTTTCAACCAGCCCCTTGACCTCGACAGTCTTGCCATCGTCCTTGCCGACATCAAGGATGCCGTAGCTGCCGGTCTGCTCGCGCGGGACTTCGGTCACGGCCAGCACGTTGCCCCCGGTCTTGTTATAGACTTCAACCAGCTGGCCGATGCACGATTTCTTGCTCTGAACCACGTCATCAGGCAGCAGGATGGCGAACGGGTCGTTGCCAATGAACTCACGCGCACACCAGATGGCGTGGCCAAGGCCCAGCGGCTCCTGCTGGCGCACGGACAGCATGGAACCCGGGGTAACGCGGGTGGCTTCCAGCGCCTTCAGGGCGGAGGCCTTCTTGCGGGCCTTCAGCGTATCTTCGAGTTCGTAGGAAATATCGAAATAATCGATGAGGGAGTCCTTGCCCCGGCTGGACACGAGGCAGAATTCCTCGATCCCGGCCTCGCGTGCTTCATCAATTGCGTACTGGATCAGCGGACGGTCAACGACGGTCAGCATTTCCTTGGGTACGCACTTGGTGGCGGGCAGAAAGCGCGTTCCAAGGCCGGCAACCGGCAATACGGCTTTTTTAAGGGGCTTAATCACTAATATTTACCTCAAGATGCATGACAGGAACAGGCAATACCGTCTGGCACCCCATTTTCATAATGAAAACAGGTTACCGGGTGTTGCCAGATGGCAATGATGTAGCGTGCTTTATCAGGACCAGACATGATTTAAATCACGATTCTTCCCTCACGCCAGTCCATGCCGCTGATACGAAACGTTTTGTAACCACCCGCGCAGGGCATCGGGTTGCCAGGATGTCCATATCTCCTGAGGTAGATAGCGGCTTTTTGTGCGGAAATATTATGACTTTTTTATGACATGTCTGTACCGGTCCCTGCCGCGTATGCATGACATGTACGCATGCAGAACCATTTCGGGCATCGGGATGATCGGAATGACAGAATCCCGATATGCCGGAATTGCATGTATGCAATGGACATACTGCCCCGATGGGGCATGATTCGTTTTCATCAATTTTCATGAAAAACTGGTGCGGCCAAGAAGACTCGAACTTCCACGGGGTTGCCCCCACAAGCACCTCAAGCTTGCGCGTCTACCATTCCGCCATGGCCGCAACGTGACAACGATGATCGACTGGGCGATACCGTCATGACGATGAAGGGGCGTATAACCGATGGAAGGCGCGCGGGCAATGACTGAAAACGAGTTTTTATGGCACAGGGCGCCAAATCTGGTTCCCTACCCCACCGCGCTGGCGGAAATGGAGGCCCAGGCACAGGGTATCCGCGCGGGCGCGCTGCCTGAACGGGTGTGGCTGCTGGAGCATCCCCCCACCTATACCGCCGGGACGTCGGCGAAGGATTCGGACCTGTTCAACCCGCGTGGCTATCCCACCTACCCTGCCGGGCGTGGCGGACAGTGGACGTATCATGGGCCGGGGCAGCGCGTGGCCTACGCCATGCTGGACCTGACCAGGCCCCACGGCATGGCGCCCGCGCGCGACCTGCGTGCCTATGTCCATACGCTGGAAGAATGGATCATCCGCACGCTGCGCCATTTTGGTGTCGAGGGGGAACGCCGTGCGGACCGCATTGGCGTATGGGTGGTCGATCCCGCCACAGGGCGCGAGGAAAAGATCGCGGCCATCGGGGTGCGTGTCTCGCGCTGGGTCAGCTGGCACGGGATTGCGATCAACGTCGCCCCGGACCTCAGTGATTTTGGCGGGATCGTGCCGTGCGGCATCAGTGAATATGGCGTCACCAGCCTGAAGAAGCTGGGAAGGGATGTCAGCATGGATGAAGTGGACGCAGCGCTTGCGGCCACATGGCCGGACTGCTTTGGCCCGATTCCCGGCGTGCGGGGGTAAGCCTGCGCGCCGGGTACGCGCCTAATTGCTGGCCGACAGGGTAAACATCGCGTCAGGCCATTTCTGGCCACTGACGGTGGTGTCGGTCAGGTCAAGGCGGATATGCTGGCGTTCCACGTCTGTCATCTCGATCACCAGTAGCGACAGTTTTCCGGCGATATCGGAAAAGCCGAGTGTCAGGATTCCCTGTGATTCGCTGTCGCGCCGCGCCAGTGAGACCTGCAGGCTGTTCTGCCCGTGCTGCACCGCCGTGACCGAGATCAGTCCCGACAGGTGCACGGGCTGGTCCAGCAGCAGGCCAAGCGGCTGGTGCCCCAGTGACATGCGGGTGACCGATTCGCGGCGGTGGTCCACAAACAGCAGGTGCCCGTTCTGTGCGACCAGCTTCATCGACCCCGGCGTTTCGTAATCCAGCCGCAGGCGACCCGGGTCGTAATGCATCACGCCCTGCCCCTTCCCGCCATCGGGCCAGGTCTGCACAAAATTGGCCTGCAACCCGTCAGAGGTATTGAGATACGCCTCGACGCGGGCGATGTCCGCCTGCTGGTCGGGCTGCTGCACGGGCGCACCCGCGCAGGCGGCCAGCAGCGTCAGCAGGCCCCCCATCATCAGTCGTCGCGTGGCGAAGGGAAAGGCGGGTTTCATGCTGCGTTCATCCGTGCCTGTTCCTCAGGCGTGCGCAGCATGAGCGACAGGGCATGCATGCCCCCCGCGAATTCCTCCGCCAGCAGGTCATGCACCATGCGCGAACGCTGCACCCGGCCCATCCCTTCGAACGCGGGGCTGACGATCAGCACGTTATAGTGGCTTTCACCTGCCTGTACGCCATTATCACGCACATGGACGTGGTGGGCGTGGCGGGCGCTGTCATCTTGTATGCGCAGTTCCACGGGGGCGAGATGTTCGCGTATGATGCGTTCGATCCGTCCGGCCCGGCCGGTTGCTTGCTGTTCCATTGGCGGCTCCATGATAGCGGGATCATTCATTGCACAGCTTCGCTCTTGCACGAAGCATGAACAGGCGCACATAACGACAATGATGAAGAGAAGGAACACCCGGCACCGCGCCTTTGACCCCGAACCCGATGCGCCGGACCGCTGCTGTGACATGCATGGCTGCGACCAGCCCGCGGGTTACCGTGCCCCGCGTTCGCGTGACGCGCTGAACAGTTATTTCTGGTTCTGCCTGCAGCACGTACGCGAGTACAACGCGAACTGGGATTTCTACCGCGGCATGTCCCCCGGACAGATCGAGGCGCATATCCGCGCCGATACGTCATGGAACCGGCCGTCATGGAAGCTGGGACAGGGCAGCGCTGCCCATGCCTTCAGTGAGGAAGAAGTGCTTGACCCGCTTGACCTGCTGAAGGGGGCGGCGAAGGCCCGCGCACGCAGCCGTGCACGCGCGCGGCAGGAAGAAGACCGTCGGGCGGAAGCGCCACAGGCGCTGAAATATCCGCTGGGTGTGCTCGACCTTGGCTGGCCCGTGTCGATGGCGGAACTCAAGGCCCGGTACAAGGACCTTGCCCGCCAGCATCACCCTGACGCCAACGGGGGGGACCGCAAGGCGGAAGAACGGTTCAAGGGCATCAACATCGCCTATGCCACCGTGCGCGCCCACCTGGTCACCACCGCCGGGCGGGATGACATGGCCCGCAGCGCATGATGGCCCCTGTCCTCCTGCTTTCGGGCATGGGATCGCAAGCGCACTGAAACCCGGCACTGGTCGATCGTTACAGCTAGACCTATACTTACGGCCTGATATGCCGCCCTGCGCTGTCATGGCGGGCCAAACCATATGAAGCGACGGACGAGAAAAAGCAGATGAACGAACCCGCAGACCTGATAACCGCCGCAGCGGACGCCAACGGTACGCCGCTTCCCGACATCTCGGCCGTGTCCGCTCCCGACCTGCAGGTTTCGGCGCGCGACGTGTTCGGTATCGATAGTGATATCAAGGTGCCCGCCTTCTCGGTCCGCACCGATCATGTGCCGGACATCGATCCGTCCTACAAATTTGACCATGACACCACGCTGGCCATTCTGGCGGGATTTGCGTTCAACCGCCGCGTCATGGTCCAGGGCTATCACGGCACGGGCAAGTCATCTCATATCGAACAGGTTGCGGCCCGTCTGAACTGGCCCAGCGTGCGCATCAACCTCGACAGTCACATCTCGCGCATCGACCTGATCGGCAAGGACGCGATCGTGCTGAAGGATGGCCAGCAGATCACCGAATTCCGCGAGGGCCTGCTGCCATGGGGCCTGCAGCATCCCTGCGCGCTGGTATTCGACGAATATGACGCAGGCCGTCCCGACGTGATGTTCGTGATCCAGCGCGTGCTGGAAATCGAGGGGCACCTGACGCTTCTGGATCAGAACCGGGTCATCCGCCCGCATCCCTTCTTCCGCCTGTTCGCCACCGCCAACACGGTCGGCCTGGGCGATACGACGGGGCTGTACCACGGCACGCAGCAGATCAATCAGGGCCAGATGGACCGCTGGAATATCGTGACTACCCTGAACTACCTGCCTCATGCGCAGGAAACGGCGATCGTGATGGCCAAGATGGGCATCGACCCCGACAAGGATGAAGCCGGACGCAAGCGGGTGGAAAGCATGGTCGCACTGGCGGACCTGACGCGGTCGGGTTTCATCGCGGGCGATATCTCTACCGTCATGTCGCCACGCACGGTCATAAGCTGGGCTGAAAACTTCCGTATCTTCAATGATCTTGCCTTTGCGTTCCGCGTTACCTTCCTCAACAAGTGTGACGAGGCGGAACGCCCGACGGTGGCGGAATATTACCAGCGCTGCTTCAACGCCAGTCCGCTGGCGCCCAGGGGCTGATGACAGGGCAGGCAAGGCATGCGTGATAACCGGAAAAAACCCCCTACCCCACAGGCCGAGGAGGAAGCCCGTCAGGCCGAGGGCTTCAAGCGCGCGACGGTAGGCGCCGTGCGTGCGCTGGGCGGTCAGGCGCAGGCCGAGGTCTCGTTCCTCAGTGGTCCGGTGCCGTCGGGGGCTTCGGTGACCGGCACGCATGTCCGCCTGTCCCATCCGTCACGGCGGATGACGGATGCCGAAATGACCCGCACGCGCGGTGCGGCCGATGCCGCCGCCCTGCGCCTGCGCCATCATGACGTGGCGCTGCATGACAGCGCCAGCCCGCCCGCGGGTGAAGCGCGCGAAGTCTATGACGTGCTGGAACAGGCGCGGGTCGAAAGCCTTGGCGCGCGGCATATGGCAGGGGTTGCTGCCAATCTTGACGCCCGTCTGGCGCAGGAATGCACCGATATGGGGCTGGACCGCCTGCCCAGCCATACGAAGCTGCCCACGCCGGTTGCCCTTGGGCTGCTGGCGCGCGCGCGCATGTCGGGCCGACCCGTGCCCGCGTCCATGCGCGACATTATGAAGGCATGGTCCGACAGTCTGCCGCCTGCCGCCGTGCGCGCGCTGGATGAAATGGTGACGCGTCAGGACAGTCAGCGTGATTTCGCGCAGGCCGCGCGCAGGCTGCTTATGGCCTGTGACCTGATGCAGCAGGAAACCACGCCGGACGAAGTGGCCGATGACGGTACGTCCGAAGCGGAAGCCGCCAGCAGCGAAAACGAGGAACAGACCGACGACACCACGCCCGAGCCACAGGACGAAGGACCGGAGGAAGACGACAATTCCCTGCCCATGCAGATGTCACAGGGCACGGGTGCGGGTGATGAAGACCCGGATGATGGCGAACAGGGCGGATCGGCCAGTGGGTCGGAAGAAGCCGGCGGTCCCGGTGAGAACGAGGCGGAAGCGGAGGAGACAACCCCCACCTACCACCCCTTCACCACCGTGTATGATGAGGAAACAGCCGCCGAGGACCTGTGCGATGCGGAGGAACTGTTCCGCCTGCGCCAGACGCTGGACCAGCAGCTTGTCAGCATGCAGGGCGTGGTGTCCAAGCTGGCCAACCGCCTGCAGCGCAAGCTTATGGCGCAGCAGACGCGTGCGTGGGAATTCGATCTTGAAGAAGGGATGCTGGATGCGGGGCGCCTGTCGCGCATCGTGGTCAATCCCATGCTGTCCCTGTCGTACAAGCGTGAGCGCGATACCGATTTCCGCGATACGGTCGTCACCCTGCTGATCGACAATTCGGGGTCCATGCGCGGGCGGCCGATTTCGGTGGCCGCCATGTGTGGCGACATCCTTGCCCGCACACTGGAACGCTGCGCAGTGAAAGTGGAGGTCCTGGGTTTCACCACCCGTGCGTGGAAAGGGGGCCGCAGCCGGGAGCTGTGGGTACAGGAAGGCAAACCCGAGAACCCCGGGCGGCTGAACGACCTGCGGCATATCATCTACAAGGCGGCCGACATGCCGTGGCGGCGCGCGCGGCGCAACCTTGGGCTGATGCTGCGCGAGGGGCTGTTGAAGGAAAACATCGACGGGGAGGCCCTGCTGTGGGCGCAGCGGCGTCTGGCCGCGCGACCCGAAGGCAGGCGGATACTGATGGTGATTTCCGATGGTGCGCCGGTGGATGACAGCACGCTGTCGGCCAATCCGGGATCGTATCTGGAAAATCACCTGCGCGAAGTCATTGCGCATATCGAGACGCGTACCAGCACCGAACTGCTGGCCATCGGCATTGGCCATGACGTGACGCGCTATTACCGCCGAGCCGTGACCATTACCGATCCCGAGGAACTGGGCGGCACGATGATGAAGAAACTGTCCGAACTGTTTGAGGAAGAAGCCACCCGCGGCCGCAGGCGTGGCGGCTAGGCCCCATCAGCCCTGCCCCTGTCACGGAGCAGGGCTTTTTCAAAACTCTACCTGCGAAATATCCTGCAAATTGAAAGAAGTTTTTGGTGAAGCTTTTTTTTAAAGACGGCGTCCAAAAAACTTTTATTTTTTATCAACAGCGTTTTAGCGCGCTGTCAGTAGTCGATGGTCCGCAAGGTTCAGCAGCGCATCCAGCATGCGATCCACATCCGCATTGGTGGTGCGGTGGTTGACGATGGCAGCGCGTATGGCCTTGTGCCCGTTGATGACAGTGGTCGAAGGGGCCGCAATCCCGCTTTCATGCAGGTCCTTCACCACCTCCCCGTTGAAATGGTCCAGGTCGGCCACCGGGGCGATGATGCGGAAGCACACGATGTTCAGCGTAACCGGGGCCAGCAGTTCCAGGCGGGGATTGGCCTTGATCCGGTCTGCAAGGTGCCGGGCAATGGCGCAGCAGTTGGCGATCATGTCGCCCATGCCATCCGCGCCATAGGTGCCCAGCGTCATCCAGACTTTTAGCGCGCGGAAACCGCGTGACAGGTCGGGGCCAAGGTCGCAGTACCATGGCGCGTTGGTGGCAAGGCCCCGGTCCTCCCGCGCAAGATAGGCGCGCGACTGGGCGAAAGCTGCGGCCTGCGCGCCAGGACGGCGGACAAGGATGCAGCCCGCGTCGTACTGAACCTGCGCCCATTTATGGAAATCGAAGGCCACGCTGTCCGCGCGTTCCAGCCCCCGCAGGCCGGGCCGCAGCGCGTCCGACAGCATGGCGAGCGCACCAAACGCGCCATCGACGTGGAACCAGATGTTTTCACGCGCCGCGATGTCGGCCAGCGTGTTCAGGTCATCAATCGCCCCGGTATCCACCGTTCCTGCCGTGCCGATCACCATGAACGGTTCCAGCCCCGCCGCGCGATCGCGGGCGATGGCGCGTTCCAGTTCGGGCAGGATCATGCGATTATCCGCGCCAACCGGGATCACGCGCAGGGCGTCGGTGCCAAGACCAGTCAGGTCGAATGCGCGTGCAATGCAGCCATGGGCAGTGGCTGCGGCATAGCCCACCAGTTTGCGCGTGCCCACGCCCTTTGCCCGCATTTCCAGACCATCAGGCACGGCGCGGCTGGCAGTGATGACGGCAATCATGTTCGCCATGGACGACCCGGTGACCAGCAGCCCGGTGGTCGTGTCGGGAAAACCGCACATTTCGGCAGCCCAGCGGATGATCTCGCGTTCGACCTCGATCGGGGCATGATCCCTGCCGCCGCAATTTGCGTTCAGCCCGCCCACCAGCAGTTCCGACAGCATGCCGATCGCCGTGCCCCCGCCATGCACCCAGCCCATGAAGCCGGGATGCACGTTGCCGGTGGAATAGGGTTCGACCAGTTCGCGGAAGCGGGCGTACAGTTCTTCCGGCGGGGTAGGATCATGCGGCAGGCCGGTCCGCAACCGCGCGCGCAATTCTTCGGGCATGGGCTGCCATACCGGGCGGTCGCGCAGGGTGGACAGACGGTCGATCATGTCATCCACCATCTGATGGCCAAGGGCACGCAGCCCATCCCAGTTGTCCGGATCCAGTCCTGTCATCTCTCTCCACCATATCATGCGGTTGCAGGCCGGTCTGGCCTGTCTGGCGCGCCTACATACCGGGCCATGCGGACATGCGCGAGGGGGAATGACCCGCTCAGTCCCCATCCCCGCGCGCCCCCATGCGCCGGGCCAGTGTCGCGCATACGAAAAGCTGGACCTGATGGTAGATCATCAGTGGCAGGACAATCAGCCCGACATCGTCAGGCGAAAACAGCACGCTGGCGATTGGCACCCCTGATGCCAGTGATTTCTTGGATCCGCAGAACACGATGGCGATCCGGTCCCCGCGGGGAAAGCGGCCAAGCCGTCCCGCCAGCAGGGTCAGCCCCAGTACGATCACCAGCAGGCCCGCATCCACCACGGCCACGCGCCCCAGTTGCAGCGGCGGCAGGCGATGCCACAACCCCTGGGTCACGGCCTCGCTGAAAGCGGTATAAACCACGACGAGGATCGAACCCCGGTCGGAAAAGGACAGCAGTTTCTTGTGCCGGTGCGCCCATTCCCCAATCCATGGCTGGGCCACCTGCCCCGCAATGAAGGGTACCAGCAACTGCAGCACGATGGGCATGATCCCTCCGCTTCCGTTGCCAGTATGCCGGCCGAACATGATGCCCACCAGAAGCGGGGTCAGAAAAATGCCCAGTATGTTGGACAGCGTGGCCGAACAGATGGCGGCGGCCACGTTTCCCCGCGCGATGGAGGTGAAGGCGATGGACGACTGCACCGTTGATGGCAGGCAGCACAGGAACAGCACACCTGTCCACATGGACGCATCCAGCATGCCCGGCAACGCCGCATGCAAGGCCATGCCCAGCAGGGGAAACATGACGAACGTGCATGACAGGATGGCAAGATGGATTCGCCACCCCAGCATCCCTTCCATCACCGCCCGGCGCGACAGGCGCGCACCCTGCAGGAAGAACATGTTCGCGATCATGATTATCGCAAGGGTATTGAAGACTTTGACCCCTACCCCATAACAGGGCAGCACGCTTGCCAGCACCACGGTGGCCAGCAGGCAGGCAAGGAAGGAATCAATCCGGCGCAGCATGGGCAAATGAGTACAAATGTTTCATCATGGCGGTGGGCATATCATACCCGATTGCATCAGGCGCGTAATCACGCCAACTTGTGCCGCAAATGAAGAAATTATTCATCACTACCGCCCTGGCGGCCCTGTCCTGCATCGGGTCGGCCGGGGCTTCGGCCCTTCCCGGCACATGCGGCCATGTGCAGGTGGCCAGCAGCCAGCCCCATGGTGACAGTGCCCTTGCCGGGCATGGTTATGATCTGGTGCTGGCGGGGGATGTGGACCAGACATTTCATGCCACTGACATTGCGGCCAGCGGCACCGGGCTTGGTCCGCAGGCGCTGCGGGACATGGAGGACGTGGCCTCCCTCGTCATGCTGGCGACGCTGACGGGGCACCATTCGCAGGGCTGCGCGCAGGATTATTTCGTCTCCGCTGCCACGCCCATCATGGACGGGCTGCGCGCGGGCCGCAGCTATGACCTGACATGGCAGGGCGGCCTGCTGACCAACGGGCAGACAAAACTGTCCTTCCGCCGTGCGCACCTGCATCTGGCGGGCACAAAAAGTGACAGCGCCCCGGCTACGCTGACGCTGGAAACACAGGGCATTGGCATAACCGGCACGCATAACACGCTGCTGGCCAGTGCACTGCCGCAGCAGGCCACGGCCAATGCATCGGTGCCCAGTGATTCGCTTGTGCCACTGGCCGCCGCTATTGCCGGCCATCCGCCGGAAAACGTGCGTGTGCCCCTGCATGTCGCATCACTGAGCGCGCAGCGCGGCACCATGCAGATCACGGGTAATGGTGATGCCAACCTGACCGGCAATACCGATGCGTCATCCGCCACCGGCCACATACAGGTGCAGAACCTTGACGCCGTGATCGACACCCTGCGTAACGCGGGCCAGACGCGGGCCAGTGCGGCGCTGATCCTTGCCAAGCTGTTTGGTCACAAGGCGGCATCAGGCGGGACATCGTGGGATGTCAGCTGGGAAGGCGGCGTGATGACAGTCAACCATATTCCCCTGCCAATCCGTTGATACACGGGCGGAATAACAGAAATTTCCGGGGACTGCTTTTTTAAAAGGCGGCGTTTCCTGAAGCTTTTGCTGTCATGCTTCCCCTGCCCCAGCATGGTGCGGCGGGATACGGACCTGTGCGTATCCCGCATTGGCCGCGCAGGTTCAGGCCGGGATGCCTGCATCCTCACGCGCCAGTCTGACCAGGGCCGTCAGCACTTTGCGCGCCTGCGTGATCCGCTGGGCATTGGTCATTTCGCGTATGATCGCCAGTTTGTGGTCGGGGCGCAGGCGGACATTGGCTTCCTTCTGCTTTGCAATCCACGTCACCAGTCCCGCCGGGTTGGCAAACGTGTTGCCACGGAACTGGATAACCATGCCCTTGGGGCCAGCTTCCAGTCGTTCTACCCCGGCCTCGCGACACATGCGTTTCAGGGTTACAACATCCAGCAGGTTGCGTACCTCGTCAGGCAGCGTGCCGAAGCGGTCCACCAGTTCGGCTTCCATCGCCTCGACTTCCGCATCATTGGCCAATGCCGCGATCCGGCGGTACAGGCCAAGACGTACGGGCAGGTCGGTGACATAGGTATCAGGGATCAGCACCGGCAGGCCAAGGATGATATTGGGCGTCCAGTCACGATCCTGCAGCTTGCGCCGCCCCTTTTCGGTGCGCAGGTCGGCCACGGCGTCTTCCAGCATCTGCTGGTACAGCTCGATACCCACTTCCCGGATATGGCCTGACTGCTCATCCCCCAGCAGGTTGCCCGCACCGCGCAGGTCAAGATCGTGGGAGGCCAGCGTGAAGCCTGCCCCCAGTGTGTCCAGCGTCTGCATGACTTCCAGCCGCTTCTGTGCCGCAGCCGACAGCACATGCGTCTGTGGCCACGTAAGGTAGGCATAGCCACGCTGCTTGCCACGCCCCACGCGCCCGCGAAGCTGGTACAACTGCCCCAGTCCGAACATGTCGGCGCGGTGGATGATGAGTGTGTTGACCGCAGGCATATCCAGCCCGCTTTCCACAATGTTGGTGGACAGCAGGATATCATATTTGCCGTCACTGAACTCGGTCATCACCCGTTCCAGTTCGGTTGGCGTCAGGCGGCCATGGGCCTGTACCAGCCGGGCATCGGGCACGATTTCATGCAGACGGGCCGCCATGCGGTCCAGATCCTCGATACGTGGCACGACACAGAATACCTGCCCGCCACGGAAGCGTTCGCGCTGGATCGCCTCACGGATCACCACGCTGTCGAACGGCATGATGAAGGTGCGCACGGCCAGGCGATCGGTAGGCGGGGTGGCGATCAGGCTCATTTCCCGCACACCGGTCAGGGCAAGCTGAAGCGTGCGCGGCAGAGGGGTGGCCGACAGGGTGAGCACATGTACGTCCTCACGCAGGGCTTTCAGCTTTTCCTTGTGGGCCACGCCAAAATGCTGCTCCTCGTCGACGATCAGCAGGCCGAGATCAGCGAATTTGACCGTCTTGGCCAGCAGCGCATGTGTGCCGATCACGATATTGACCGTGCCATCGGCCAGCCCCTTGCGCACCGCCGTCGCTTCCTTGCCCGTCACCATGCGCGAAAGCTGCGCCACATTGACCGGCAGCCCGGCAAAGCGGGCGGAGAACGTGCGGTAATGCTGGCGTGCCAGCAGCGTGGTCGGCACCACCACGGCGACCTGCGCGCCGGACATGGCGGCAACAAAAGCGGCACGCAGCGCCACCTCGGTCTTGCCAAAGCCCACATCGCCACAGACCAGCCGGTCCATCGGCTTGCCCGACGCCATGTCATCCAGCACGTCGGCAATGGCGCGGGACTGGTCCTCGGTCTCGACAAAGGGGAAGCGTGCGCAGAATTCGTCCCACATCCCGTCTTCCGGGGTAATGGCTGGCGCTTCACGTAGCGCGCGCGCAGCAGCCGTGCGGATCAGTTCACCCGCCATGTCGCGGATGCGCTGTTTCATTTTCGCCTTGCGCGACTGCCACGACACACCACCCAGCTTGTCCAGCGCCACGTGGGCCTGATCCGAGCCGAAGCGGCTGAGCAGTTCGATATTTTCGACCGGCAGGAACAGTTTTTCATTGCCGTCATAGATCAGGCGCAGGCAGTCATGGGGCGCCGTGCCCACGCCAATCGTCTCCAGCCCGTCATAGCGGCCAATGCCGTAATCCTGATGGACGATCAGGTCGCCTTCCGCAATTTCCGATGCTTCGGATATGAACTGGTCCGCCTTCTTGCGGCGGCGCGGCGGGCGGGAAATCCGCTCACCCAGCAGATCCTGTTCGGACACGAAAGCCACGTTATCGGCGACAAAGCCACGTTCCAGCCCCAGCGTCAGCAGGCCGACAGTGCCGGGCCTGAGCTTCTGTGCCTCCTTCCACGTATCATAGGTCTGCACCGGCAGGCGATATTCACACAGCAGCACGCCAATGCGTTCGCACGATCCCCTGCTCCATGCCGTGACATAGGCGCGACGGCCCGTCTGGGACCATTCCTCGACCTTTGCATGCAGCATGGGGAAGACGTTTTCACGTCCCTCGGTCACGGTCTTGGCGAACATCTGGCCCGGCCTGCCGCCCGCATCCATGCCCGGTGCGCCGTCGGGCTGGGCAAAGGGCATGAATACCACGGCCTTGCGGCCCGCAATCATCGCATCCCACCCCTTGCGGTCGAGATACATGAGGTGCGGCGGCAGCGCGCGGTAGGGTACTTCCCCCTCACGCGTCGGCTGCCTGCGGGCGTCGTAATGGTCTGCAATCATTTCCAGGCGGGTGACCAGCACTTCTTCCGCCTGGTTGGCCAGCGATATGGACACATCAGGCAGGTAGTCCACCAGCGTTTCCATCTGTTCATGGAACAGGGGCAGCCAGTGTTCCATGCCCGCGTGGCGCCTGCCTTCGGATATATGCTGATACAGCGGGTCGTTGGCGGCGGCAGGGCCAAACAGGTCGCGCCAGCCAGTGCGAAAACGGGATATGGAAGCGGGATCAAGGCTGAAATCCGCCACCGGACGCATGGTCAGGCTGTCGATCCTTGCGGTTGAACGCTGGGTGCCGGGATCGAAGCGGCGGATGTTCTCCACCTCGTCGCCAAAAAGGTCGAGGCGTACCGGTTCGCTGTCGCCTGCGGGGAAAATGTCAAAAATGCCGCCACGGGTCGCGAACTCGCCCTGGTCCATCACCGTATCGGTGCGGTTGTAGCCATGTGCGATCAGCAGTTCCATCAGGAACGGCGCATCAAGGCTTTCACCCGCCTTTATGGTAATCGACTGCCCGGCAAAGGCCGCGCGTGGCGGGACGCGCTGCACCACCCCCATCACCGTGGTCAGCACGATGCGAGGGGCAGTGGCCTTTTCCAGCAGGCGGGTCAGTGTCGCCACCCGTTCCGCGACGATGGCGGGATTGGGGGAAACACGGTCATACGGCAGGCAGTCCCAGCCCGGGAAACGCAGGATTTCCGCCTTGGGCGTGACAAAGGCGAGCAGGTCCGCGATGCGCGCCATGGAAGCATCATCGCGGCAGACATGCAGGACAGGCCCGTCATGTTCGCCTGCCCTGCGCGCCAGCAGGAAAGCGTCATACCCATCCGGCACGCCCCATACGGGAAGCGGTGCGCCGGGTGCGAGTGAGAAACCTGCCGTATCGTTCATTTTCCGCCCCGGATCGCCGCAAGCCGCGCGGGGTCGGTGGCGTCGGCCATGATTTCCTTCATCATGGGGGTATTGAGCTCGTCCGGTACCGGGCGGCGGCCGCTCAGCCAGTCCGCAAGGTCGGCATCCGGCAGGTCCATTACCGCTTCCAGCGCATCAAGCTGGGCTTCGGTCATGCCTTCCAGCCGGGGGGCGACGAAGCCGCCGATCAGGACATCGGTTTCATGTGTGCCGCGATGTGTGGCGCGGTAATATATCTTGCGCCGCCGTGTATCGAGGCGCGAGAGGTCAGGCGTTCTGGCTTCCATTGCGTTCCACCCATGATGGTTGTGTTTTGTTCCGTAACGCAGGTGTCCTATAGCCGTCATGCGGGCATCTGTCAGCCCGCATGACAAGCATGCCACCCCGCAGGATGAACCGCCGCGTGTCCGATACCGCCTCATCGCCCGTCAATTGCCTCCTTGCCCCGCTGCTTGCGGGGGTGGAGACCCTGCAGGGGGTAAAGCCTGCCACGGCGAAGCTGCTGACACGGGTAGCCGGTGGCGGGCGGGTGATCGACCTGCTGTTCCACCTGCCGGAATCGGTGGTGGACCGGCGGTACCGGCCCAATCTGCGCCAGGCTGAAATCGGGCGTGTATGCACCCTGCATGTCACGGTCATGCGCGTCGTGCCGCCCGCGCCCGGTGGCAGCCGGGGCAAGCGGCCATGGCGGGTTGTCGTGACCGACGGCACGGCGGATGCGGATCTGGTGTTCTTTTCTCCCCATCTGGTCCGCAGGCTGGAAGCGGGGCAGGACATATGCGTGTCGGGTACGCTGGAACGTTTTGGTGACCGGCTGAACATGACCCATCCCGATTACCTCGTGCCTGCGGCCCGCATGGCGGAAATTCCGCTGCTGGATCCGGTATGGCCGCTGACGGCGGGACTGTTCCCCAGTCAGGTGCGCGCCGCCATCCGTGCGGCGTTCGATGCTTTCCCCCCCCTGCCCGAATGGCAGGACGCCAGCGTGCTGAAACAGCGTAAGTGGCCGGGGTTCGAGGATGCGCTGCGCACGCTGCACCGTCCGTGTGACATGCCCGACCTGCTGGAAGGTGACGCGCTGGTGGCAGCGTCCGGGCGGGCCCGTGCGCGGCTGGCCTGCGATGATCTGCTGGCACAGCAGGTGTCCATGGCGCAGGCGCGCAGGCAGAACCGGTTGCGGCCGGGGCGTGCGGTTGTGGGGGATGGCAGCCTGCGCCGCATCGCCCTGTCGCGCTTTGGCCATGAACCCACCACGGCCCAGATCCGCACGCTGGCGGAAATCGACGCTGACCTTGCCGCCCCCCGCCAGATGACGCGTCTGCTGCAGGGAGATGTGGGCGCAGGCAAGACGCTGGTCGCCCTTCTGGCCATGCTGGCGGCGGTGGAAGCAGGCCATCAGGCGGCACTGATGGCGCCGACCGAGATCCTGGCCCGCCAGCACCTTGCCACCTTCCGTAAGCTGTCGCCCGTGCCGGTCGCGTTCCTTAGCGGCAGCGTGAAGGGCAAGGCCCGGCGCGAGGCACTGGCCATGATCGCCGATGGCACGGCACGGCTGGTGATTGGCACCCATGCCTTGTTTCAGGACAGCGTGGTGTTCCATGACCTTGCATTGGCGGTTATTGATGAACAGCACCGCTTTGGTGTGGAACAGCGCGCGATGCTGGGGGAAAAAGGCCCGCGTACGGACGTGCTGGTCATGACCGCCACCCCCATTCCGCGCAGCCTGCTGCTGACGCAGTGGGGGGACATGCTGGTCAGCCGGCTGGATGTGAAACCTGCGGGGCGCAAGCCGGTACGCACATCGCTGCATGCATTGTCGGCCATGGGGGAGCTGCTGGCGGGGATGGAACGCGCGCTGGCGCGGGGGGCACGGATATTCTGGGTCTGCCCGCTGGTGAGTGAAAGCGAGACAAGCGACATTGCCGCAGCCGAGGCCCGCTACGCCGCCCTGTGCGCCCATTTTGGCGAAAGTGCCGTGGGGCTGGCGCATGGCCAGCAGGATATTGCGGTGCGTGAGCAGGCCATCGCCGATTTCGCAGCGGGAAAGACCCGTATCCTCGTCGCGACCACGGTGATCGAGGTGGGCGTGGACATACCCGACGCCACGGTCATGGTCATTGAACATGCCGAACGCTTCGGTCTGGCGCAACTGCACCAGTTACGCGGGCGGGTGGGGCGTGGGCGGGCGGAATCCTACTGCCTGCTGCTGCACGATACCGGGCTGGGCCAGACTGCGCGGCGCAGGCTTGCCCTGCTGCGTGAAACGGAGGACGGGTTCCTGATCGCCGATGAGGATTTCCGCCTGCGTGGCGGCGGTGACCTGACGGGGCGGCGCCAGTCCGGCCTGCCGGACCTGCGGCTGGCCAGCCCGCTACATGTGGACATGCTGCTGCGGCTGGCGGCCCAGGATGCACGGCGCATAGTAGATACCCCGCTCGCTGATGCCCCTCCCGCGCTGCGTGCGCGGGTTCAGGCCATCACTTTGCTGCTTGAACTGTTTGCGCGGGCGCAGGCGGTACGGGCGATCCGTGCAGGTTAGCCATGGCGGGCGGCCTGATACCCAGTTCGACCGCCGCCTGTGCAAGGTAGAAGGTTGCATAAAGATCCAGCGGTTCGGGGTCATGTTCCATGCGTGCGCGCAGGACCGCCCCTTCCCATCCGATCCAGAAATAGCGTGACAGCCGTGTGCACAGCCGCCGCTGCGCCGCGGTCGGGTGGGGGCCGCATGCCGCCAGCAGGCAGTCGGTCACGCGGTGTTCCCACCCCTTGAGAATCGTCAGCAGCAATCCGCTGAACGAATCGGGCAGCGTATCGATTTCCTGGCCCAGGTTGCCGATCAGGCAGCCACGGCGAAAATCGTACTTCATCATGCCTGCCCGTGCGTCCTGCATGAAATTGAGCATGCGCTGTAGCGGCGGCGTTGCCTTGTCGGTCAGCCACAGGTCCAGCTTGGCATTGAAATAGCTGGCGTAGCTGTCGATCAGTACCTGCCCGAAATCTTCCTTGCTGCTGAAGCAGTAGTAGAATGATCCCTTTGAAATGCCGGTGGCGTTCAGCACGTCATCCACGCAGGTGGAGGAAAAACCCTTTTCTGTCAGTAGTCCAACACCAGCACGCACCAGCATGGCGCGTGTACCTTCGGGTGCACGGGCAATTTTTGGGGGCCGGCCGCGCCCTCGGCGTGGGGGAAGTGTATTGGGCATGGATCGTTTTCTTACCAGTCAGGGGGCGTATCAATTGGAACCTTGTCCATTGATAATGTGCGAATGCGAGTAGAAATCAAGCAATATTCCTGAATTTAATCTACACCTTTTTTGCAGCTTTTTGCGTCCCTGCCCCTCACAAACTGTTCACAGATGAAAATTCGTGTGGAAACCAAAGGCGGGAATATGCTTTGGTGTTGTTGATGCCGATGCGATTTATGCTAGGATCACCGTAGGACAGAGGATGTTTTCCTGCAGCCGCAGCCGCCCGAAACGACGGTCAACGACATACAGGCAGTCTCTATCCTGCAAACGTGCTTTCATTCGGTGATGTCCCCTTGGGGCAGCCACCACCTAGACCTCGGGATTACGACCGTTGAGAAGTAACAGGACCGACCGCAGCTCCCGCTCCCCGCGCCGCGGCGGGTTTGACGATGATTTCATGTCGTCGCCTTCATTTGGTGATCGCGGCGCCCCGCCGCCGCGCCGCTCCTTTGGTGGCGGAGGTGGTGGTCCCCAGATCGTCGCATCCGGCCCGGAAATCAGCGCCACTGTAAAGTGGTTCAACAGCGAAAAGGGCTTCGGCTTCGTCGAGCTGTCGGATGGTTCGGGTGACGTGTTCCTGCACGCCAATGCCCTGAACCCCACCGGCCACGCGACGGTCGCACCGGGCACCACGCTGGTGGTGCAGATCGGGCAGGGTCCCAAGGGGCGTCAGGTCGCAAGCGTCGTGTCCGTTGACGAGAGCACGGCCCAGCCCGAGCGCCCCCGTGCGGCTTTCGGCGCGGCACCCGGCGCACGTGGCGGTTTCTCCCGCTCCGGTCGTCCTGCCCCTGACCTGTCGCATGCACAGGACATGCGCGGCACGGTCAAGTGGTACAACGCCACGAAGGGCTTTGGCTTCATCACGCCGGAAAACGGCGGCAAGGACATTTTCGTCCATGCTTCCGCGCTGGAACGCTCGGGCCTGTCCGGCCTGACGGAAGGCCAGACGGCGAACGTGCAGGTTGTCGAAGGCCAGAAAGGCCCCGAGGCAGCAGCACTGTCGGTGGACTGATCTCCCTGTCCCGCCCCGTCAGCATGGCGGGCGCGGGAATGGTGAACAGATAAAATGAAACAGGGCCGTCCCGGTTGGGGCGGCCCTGTTTCATATTGTGCTTCCTGCATCATGTATGCAGATCAGCCTGATGCTTGTGTGGCCTGTAAGGGCGCACCTTCAAAATAACTGTTTGATAGACAATTTCCGAGTGCCGCCTTTTTCAAAAAAGGCGGATTGCCCGAAGCTTTTTGGAAGCAGCTTCGCCAGAAACTTTCCTGAATTCATAAACTGTTTCATGGGCTGGCTTCTAAAGCAGCCTCTGAAAACATGCCTTGTCCTAATGGCGGGGCAGGTCAGTAATCGCCACCCTTGTTACGCATCAGGCGGGCTTTGTCGCGTTGCCAGTCGCGATCGGCTATGGCCTGTCGCTTGTCTGCTTTCTTGCGTCCCTCACCCACACCCAGCGTCAGCTTGGCAAGGCCGCGGCTGTTGAAGTGGATGTCTAGCGGCACAAGGGTCACGCCATCACGCGCGACTTCTCCTAGCAGCCTGTCCACCTGTTTCTTGTGCAGCAGCAGCTTACGCGGTGCGCGCGGCTCGAAACGTGACAGCACGCCGCCCTGATATTCGGGGATATAGCTGTTGATGAGCCATATCTCCCCATTGCGTTCACCGGCATAGGCTTCGTTTATGGTGGCACGGCCCATCCGCAGGCTCTTGACCTCGGGGCCTTTCAGCACAAGGCCTGCCTCCACCGTATCCACGATGGTGTAGTTGAAACGGCCCTTGCGGTTCTGGGCTGCGATCCCGGTCGAGATCATGCCGCTGCCCTTGCTCTTGGCTGCCATGGGTCAGTCCAGCAGTCCGACGGTGGACAGGGCGGCCTTGACTTTCTCCCGGCTGGCATCACTCAGCGGGGCCAGTGGCAGGCGGCAGGTTTCCCCCATCAGGCCCAGCACGCTTGCTGCAAACTTGACCGGCACGGGATTGCTTTCGCAAAACAGTGCGTCATGCAGTGGCAGCAGCCGGTCCTGCAGTTCCATAGCTTCCATCACATGACCGTCGTTCCAGTTCTGTTGCACCTGCGCGCACAGCGCGGGGGCGACATTGGCGGTCACACTGATGCAGCCGTCGCCACCGGCGGCCAGGAAGGATACGGCAGTGCCGTCCTCGCCCGAAATCTGGTTGAACGGCTTTTTCACCGCGCGGCGCACCAGCAGCGGGCGCAGCAGGTTGGCAGTGGAATCCTTCACCCCGATGATGTTGGGATGCTGCGCCAGCCGCGCCATGGTCTCCACCGAGATATCGATGACCGACCGGCCGGGAATGTTATACAGGATAAGCGGGATGCTGATCGCGTCTGCCACGGCCATGAAGTGGCGGTACACCCCTTCCTGTGTCGGCTTGTTATAGTACGGCGTCACCACCAGCACGCCCGACGCCCCAGCCTGCTGGGCCTGCTGTGCCATGGCCACGGCTTCCGCCGTGCTGTTGGACCCTGCACCTGCAATGACGGGCACGCGCCCCGCTACGGATTTTATGGTGAATTCCACCACCTTGGCATGTTCATCATGCGTCAGTGTCGGGCTTTCGCCCGTCGTGCCGACCGGCACCAGGGCGGACGCGCCCTGCTGGACCTGCCAGTCGATGAATCGGCCCATGGAGGGCAGATCCAGCGACCCGTCCTCGTTCATGGGGGTAATAAGGGCGGTAATGGAACCCTTGAACATGGTTGTTTCCACCTGGATCCTGTGTCGTGGCTGTGCATGCGCCGGTGGTTCCGGCACGTTGTTTCCTGTGGCCAGCCCCGGGGCATGGGGCGGACGATACCGTTATATAGACAATGGCACGGGGGGCAAAACATGCCCGCCATGCCCGCCCCATCAGGGTTTTCGCCGGAAGGGCGACGCGGGATAGACGCCCAGGATCTCCTGCTGTTCCGAAAAGAACGAAAGTTCGTCCAAGGCGCGCGCCAGTGGCGGGGCGTCGGGGTGACCTTCCACGTCCATCAGGAACTGCGTGGCTGAAAACGACCCTTCCAGCATATAGCTTTCCAGCCGCGTCATGTTTACGCCCGCCGTGGCGAGACCACCCAGCGCCTTGTACAGCGCGCCGGGCTGGTTGTTGACGCGGAACAGCAGCGTGGTCATGAAATCCGGTCCGGGCGGCGGCAGGATCTGGGGCCTGCGTGACGCGATATAGAAGCGCGTGGTGTTGTGGGTGGCGTCTTCCACATTGCGGCGCAGGATCTCAAGCCCGTTGAGTTCGGCCGCAAGGGCGGAGGCCACGGCCACATCTTCCCTGCGTCCCCAGTCACGCACCATTTCGGCCGCTCCGGCGGTGTCGAATTCCACCACCGGATCCAGCCCCAGTTCGGTAATGATGCCGCGCACCTGCGCCATGGCGACGGGGTGGGTATGTACACGGCGGGCATCGGCCAGCGTGCTGCCGGGTATGCCCAGCAGGCAGTGTTCCACACGCTGGAAGTGTTCCCCCACAATGAACAGCCCCGCTTGTGGCAACAGCGCATGGATGTCGGGCACGCGGCCCGCCAGGCTGTTTTCACACGCCAGCATGGCCAGTTCGGCCTGACCGTCATGTACGGCGGCGATGGTCTGGGCGAATGTCTGGCATGGCAGCGTGGTCCAGCCGGGCTTCGCCTGTCGGCATGCAAGGTCAGAATATGCGCCGGGTCGGCCCTGAAAGGCGATGATGCGCTCCCCGTTCATGCTCCGGTCCCCGGTGCTGCGGCTTTCAGTACCGTCCGCGCACGTTCAAGGTCGGCGGGCGTATCAACGCCAAAGGGTGCGGTGGCGATCCGCGCGCACCCCATGGTCATGCCGGCTTCCAGCGCGCGGAGCTGCTCCAGCTTCTCACGTTTTTCCAGCCCGCTTTCGGGCAGGCAGACAAAACGGGCCAGCGCCGTGCGGCGATAGGCGTAAATGCCGATATGGTGCCACAGCGGCCCTTCCCCCCACGGTATGGGCAGGCGGGAGAAATACAGCGCGCGCGCCACCTGCGCACCCTGCCCGAAGGCACAGGCGACCTTGACCACGGATTGCGCCGCGGCTTCCGCCTGATCGTGCACGGGGGCGACAAGGGTTGCGATGTCAGTGGCCGCATCGGCCAGCGGGCGCAGCACGTCACGCAGGTTTTCGGGATCAACGCCAGGCAGGTCGCCCTGCAGGTTGATGACGGTATCATGCAGCCCCTGGGGGTCCAGTTGCTGCAGGGCCTGCCATATGCGGTCGGACCCGGATGGAAGCGCGGGATCGGTCAGGACCGCCGTGCCGCCCGCGCGTTCCACCACATCGGCAATTTCATGCTCCGCCGTGGCGACGGCCACGGGGCCGACACCTGCGGCACGCGCGCGGTCCAGCACATGGACGATCATGGGACGACCGGCAATATCGGCAAGCGGTTTGCCCGGCAGCCGGGTCGAGGCCATCCGGGCCGGAATCAGGACAATGGGATTCATAGGATCTGGGTCTGGGCCATCCGTAATCTGTCGCGGCGGCGGGGGCCGTCCGCTGCCGTGCATGCTTCACACAGGGCGCGCGGCAGTCTAGGTAAGGAGCGGTTTTCATGCAACCGTATGGGAAGGACGCCCGATTTCATGGACAGTGTACGCCTTAACCAGATCGGGGCCGCCTGCCTCTGTGCCGCACTTGCTGTCGGGGCCAGCTGGGGTGTCGCCCGCACCGCCGTGCCTGAACAGGCCCCGGCAAAGCCCGGCGTGGCCATTCCCCACCCGGTGGCCCCCGCGGGTGCATCCATTGATGATCTGGTGGCAAAGGCCAGCGTGGAAAAGGGCCATGCCATAGCCGACCGGCAGTGCGCGATGTGCCACAGCATGGCGCCGCAGGGACCTGCCATTATCGGGCCGGGCCTGTTTGGCGTGGCTGGCACGCATGTGGGTGACATTCCGGGTTACGAATTCTCGGACGCGCTGAAGGCGCACAAGGACGAGACGTGGACCAACACTACCCTGTCCGCATGGCTGAAATCTCCCGCGGAATACGCATCGGGCACCAAGATGTCGTTTCCGGGTATCGCATCTGAAACCGAGCGCGCGGACGTGATCGCCTACCTCAACTCCCTCAAGCCGGAGACACCCTGATGACCACCCTGCCCGCCGGGTTCCCGCGCGATAAGGTGCTGGAGGCGGCACAGGCCGCAGCCGACGTGGCGCGCAGCGTGGTGCTGCCTTTCTTCCGCCGGGGCGTGCTTGCGGATGACAAGAATGACGCCAGCCCCGTCACCATAGCCGACCGTACGGCCGAACGCGCGATTCGGGCCGTGCTGTCCGAACGCCTGCCCGGTTTTGGCGTGATGGGAGAGGAATTCGGGCTGGAAGGGGCTGACAGCCCGTATCGCTGGGTCATCGACCCGGTGGATGGCACGCGCGCCTTCCTGACCGGACGGCCGACCTTTGGCACGCTGATTGCCCTGCTGCACGACAATGTCCCGGTTCTGGGCATAATCGACCAGCCCGTGACGGGAGAGCGGTGGATCGGCCTGCGTGGCGAGGCCACGCGGTATGTCTCCACCCTGCCCGGCACGCCGGCCACACGGGCCTGCGCTGATGTGGGGCGGGCGGAACTGTCGTGTACTGCGCCCGAAATCCTTGATGCCCCCCACCGGCCCGGTTTTGACGCGCTGGCTACTGCGGCCAAGCGCACAAGCTGGGGTGGGGACTGTTACGCCTATGGCCTGCTGGCGCTGGGGCAGATCGACATTATTGCCGAATGTACCATGAAGATATGGGACTGGGCCGCCCTTGTGCCAGTGGTGGAAGGGGCCGGCGGGCGCATGACCGACTGGGCGGGGCAGCCGTTGCGCGCCGATGGGGACGGCACGGTCCTGGCGGTGGGGGATGGCGGCCTGCTGTCCCATGTGACGCGGCTGCTGTCGCCTTCCATTGCCATAAAGTAACGGCGCCAAATCATCTTTCCCCCTAGCGGGGGCACGGCCAATCGGATAGGGACGGACCCATCTTGACCGTACAGAAGCGGGAGCACGCGACATGACCAGCCAATCCAACGGACATCTTTCCCTTCCCAAGGACAAGATCCGTATCCTCCTGCTTGAAGGCATTCATGACAGTGCCGTAAAGCTGCTGAAGGACAACGGATACGAAAACGTAACCCGCCTGAAAACGGCGCTGGAGGGGGAGGCCCTGCAGAAGGCACTGGAAGGCGTGCATATCGTTGGCATCCGTTCGCGCACGCAGCTGACGCGCGAAGTGATCGAGAAGGCAGATCGTCTGATCGCCATCGGCTGCTTCTGTATCGGCACCAACCAGGTGGACCTGAGTGCCGCGCGTGAAGGCGGTATCCCGGTCTTTAACGCACCATATAGCAACACGCGTTCCGTCGCAGAGCTGGTCATGGGCGAGATCGTGATGCTGATGCGCCGCATTTTTCCCAAGTCGGAGGAATGTAATGCCGGTATCTGGAAGAAATCCGCCACCAACAGCTGGGAAGTGCGCGGCAAGACGCTGGGTATCGTTGGGTATGGCTCCATCGGGTCGCAGCTGTCCGTTCTGGCGGAAGCCTTCGGCATGCGCGTGTTCTATTACGACGTGATCGACAAGCTGGTGCACGGCAACGCAACGCCGGTCGATACGCTGGAAAACCTGCTGGCGCAGAGCGACGTGGTCAGCCTGCACGTGCCCCAGACCCCGGAAACGGCGGGCATGATTGGCGAAGCCCAGATCCGTGCAATGAAGAAGGGTTCGTTCCTGATCAACAACGCCCGTGGCAACGTGGTGGACCTTGATGCGCTGGCCGCAGCCCTGAAGGACGGTCACCTGCTGGGTGCTGCGATTGACGTGTTCCCCAAGGAGCCGAAGGCGGCTGGCGAGGAATTCCAGACCCCGCTGCGCGGTCTGGACAATGTGATCCTGACGCCACATATCGGCGGATCCACGGCGGAAGCGCAGGAGCGCATCGGCGTGGAAGTGGCGCGCAAGCTGGTGGAATACTCAGATGTCGGCTCCACCCTGGGGGCTGTCAACTTCCCCACCGTGCAACTGCCGGAAAACCCGCATGGCACGCGCTTCATGCATGTGCACCGCAACGTGCCGGGCATCATGCTACAGATCAACGAGATATTTTCTTCCGAATCCTGCAACGTCACCGCGCAGTACCTGCAGACGGCGGGTGAACTGGGTTACGTCGTGGTGGAAGCGGATACCGGCCGCGATGTGGAAAAAGATAACCGCATCCTTGACCGCCTTCGTGCGCTCAAGGGAACCCTGCGCGCGCGCCTGCTGTACAAGCAGCAGTAATGCGCACGGCCTGATTGTATATACGGAACGGGGGCATGCCGATTGGGCGTGCCCCTTTTTTATGTCTGGCCGTCCGGGCTTTTACTGAGCGAGCATTGGGAAAGCCTGTCTTTGAGGCATTCTGCAAATTGAAAAGACGTTTTTGGTGAAGCCTTTTTCAAAAAAGGCGGTGCCCAAAACCTTTTTATTTTTAAGTGTCAGGGCACGTTCAGGAAGGTTGCCGGTTCGCTACGGCGCAGCCGGGCATGACGTTGGGTGTCCGTTTCCATCACGCAGGCCATGAGCAGCGCGATCACCCAGCCCACCCCGGTCATGCCGGTGGCACAGTTCACCACGGCCACCACCGCCGCGTTATGGACCTTGCGCCGACAGGCAATAAAGGTCGGTAGCAGGAACACCACCATGCCGGAAGCCGCCCCCAGTACAACGGCAAGGAGGACAGCCGAGCCGATTTCCAGCCCGGTCCCCTGAATGGATTGCCAGCCACGGTAGATCTCATAAGTGGAGGGAACATGGATATTCATCGCGCTTCATGCTAATCCTGAATGCAGGCGTGCCGCCATACCATATCGCGCGCCGGGCATTGGCAGCAGCATGAACGTGTCGGCCCGTATCCAACTTGTCAGGGTTTTTTTACAGTGCGCAGTCATGTGTGCCCCAAGGGGGACAACCTGTGATCTGGGGTGATTTCCAGGCGGTGATCCAGCTTTCAGCGGGTCTCAATGTCGCCATCCTCAGCTTTGTCGATATCAGCCTGCCCGCCATCAAGGAACGCAGGCGCGTCTTTGCCAAGGCCCGGCAGGAACTGGAACTGCACCGCAGTGGCACTGACCACCAGCACCCTGATGACGCGGAGGACTATGCCGCCGCAGTGCAGGAAATGGACCGCAAACTGTTCCTGTTATGGCAGGAATCCTCCACCTTCATTCGTGAAGAGGAATCCCTTATCCGTTCCACCGGCGTGCTGGGGGTATTCGGCGCAGTGCTCAGTCTCGGGCTGCTGTGGTACTCGGCCGAACATTATGGCGGGATCATATCGCTGATGGGACGGGTGCTGATCATCCTGTCTTTCTGTTCGCTGCTGGGGGCGTTTCTCATCAACTTCATGACCGCGTCTCAGGCAGGCGTATTTACCAAGAAGTGTAATTCCATCCGTGATGAAATGCACAAGCGGCTGTAGCGGTGGAATCCTGTAAATCATAAAGAAGTTTTTGATGAAGCTTTTTTCAAAGAGCTTCAGGAAACGCTGTCTTTTTGAAAAAAGGCGGCACCCAAAAAACTTTTATGACTTTTTCTCAGTTTGATATCGCGCCATGCGGACGCATCCGCCACAGGATGCGCGCGCCCAGCAGTGCGAACACCGCCACCAGCCCGATTCCGTTACCGCACCACAGCCCCGATGGCCCCATGCCGTGGTGGAAGGCCAGATAAACCCCACAGGGAAACCCGATGCCCCAGTAACCGAGAACGGCCAGTACCATGGGGATTGCGGTATCGCCCTGCCCGCGCAGGATACCGGTGGCGATGACCTGTGCCGCATCGGGGATCTGGAACGCAGCCCCCACCAGCAGCAGTCCCATCGCAAGGCTGACCGCCTGTGCGTTTTCCGGCAGGGTGACATCCAGGTAGAGGCTGATGATGGCATGCCGTCCCAGCGTCAGTATCAATGTCATGACGCATGCGACGGCAATACCCAGCGCCATGCTTGCCCATGCGGTGCGTCGCATCATCACGGGGTCGGCCCGTCCGGTCCAGTATCCTACGCGGATGTTGCATGCCTGTCCCAGCGCCATGTACACCACGAAACACTGCACCCCCATGCCCAGCATGATCTGGAACGCCGCCAGCGCGCTGTTGCCCATCCGGGCGGCCTCCAGGCTGTTGGCCTGAAACAGCGTGACCTCCGCCATGGCGGCTGCCATCATGGGCAGGCCCGTGCGCAGCAGGGCGAGTGTCGGTCCCCATTCATGCCCGCGCGGACGCAGTGCCGCGCGCAGTTCGGGTCGGCGGATCACAAACGCCAGCATGATGAACGGCATGCACCATAATGTAATGACCGTGGCGGTGGCCGATCCGTACAGGCCCAGCGCGGGCAGGCCGAACCACCCATGGATGAGTGTCGCGTTCAGCATCCCGTTGACCACCGTGATGCAGGGCATGACGCGCATGAGGATTCCCTGCGCCCCCATGACCGGCAGCGCCGTGGTCAGGATACCCTGTCCCAGCAGTGCGGGTGGCACGGCCCACATCAGCATACGCACGAAATGGATGACGGGCGCGCGCAGGCTATCGGGTTCATGCATCCATGCCAGCAGCCGGTCCACATGCCACAGGCAGAACAGTTCGGGCACGCACAGCGCCAGCGCCACCGCCAGCATGGAGGTCATGATGGTGCCCAGGCTGGCATGGTCCTGCCGCCCCCGGGCCTGCGCCAGCAGGATGCCGCCTGCTTCGATCATGGCGGCAAGGATGGCGTTGAGCGTGAAGAACGTGCCGGTCGCAAGCCCCCCGACCGCCAGCGCCGACGCCCCAAGCCCGCCCAGAAGCACGTCATCTGTCGCACCCATCAGCATCTGCACAAACTGTGACAGGCCCATCGGCCCCGCAATGGCAAGAATGGAGCGGAATTCCACCCCGAAGGCTTGTGTTGGACGCGTCATGCAACCCTGCTGTCAGCCATGGTCGGGCATGGCCATGTCTGCCGTATGGTATCTGTCGGGGCTTTTTATATCATTCCTTTACATGTCGCCAGCATATGTCGGCTCTGATTGACACGCGCCACTTTTCACGCCACCCGTGCCACATGGGGTGCGGGCTGGTAGCGCAAAATGGCTGATTTCAGGGGATGGTGGTCGTGACGCAGGCACCATGCTGGCCCATGGTCCCACTTGGAGTGCTGGTGGACTGTCTTGACGCTCGTCGCGTGCCGCTTAATCGCGCGCAGCGTGCCCGCAGGCCCGGACGTGTTCCCTATCATGGGGCCAGTGGGGTTGCGGGATATGTTGACGGGGCGCTGTTTGACGGTCCGCTTGTCCTGCTGGGGGAAGACAGCGCCCCCTTTTTTGATCCCATGCGTGATGTCGCGTTTTTTCATAATGGTCCGTTATGGGCAGGCAACCATGTGCATGTACTGCGGCCACGCATGGGCATGGATGGCCGTTTCATGGCGCATGCACTCAATACCGTGTCCTTTGGTACGTATGTGGAGGGCGCGACCCGCCCCAAGCTGACCCGCACGCGCATGAACAGCCTGCCCATACCCTGCCCGCCGTTGCGGCGCCAGCACGTGATCGCCCGGCTGACTGACCATCACATGGACCGTCTTGACCGGCAGTTGCGTGAACTGGACGCACAGGCGACGGCCGCGGATGAATACGCGCAGGCAATCATTCATCACGCGGTCCTGTCCGATGGCGCGCCGTGGCCCGGGCCGGTGCCCGCCCGTGGGGCAATGCGGCCCGTGGGCAGCGTGTTTGACATTGTAGGCGGCGGCACACCCGCCACGGGCAACGCGGCCTGTTGGGGGGATGACGTGGCGTGGCTGACCCCGGCAGACCTGCCCGTCGGGCCGCCTGCATGGGTGGGGCATGGCGCGCGCGGCCTGTCCATCGCAGGTCTTGCGGCATGTCGGGCCACGCGGGTGGATGCGGGCGCGCTGGTTGTTTCCACCCGCGCGCCGGTGGGGCGTGTTGGCATGACAACGGTACCTGCTGCCGTAAGCCAGGGATGCAAGGCCCTTGTGCCGCGCGGACAGGATGTGGACCTGCGCTATGCCGCCCTGCTGCTGCGCGTGGCAGCCCCGGAACTGCGGCGGCGCGCGGGGGGCAGCGTGTTTCCCGAAGTGGACACCGTGACCCTTGCCTCACTTGAGTTATGCCTGCCCCCGTTGGAACGGCAGCGCGCGGTGGCGCAAAAGGTATGGGACGTGCTGGACCGGCAGGCGCGGCAGGCGTATGCCCGCGGTCAGCTACGTGCCGTGCTGCGTGAATATCGCCCTGCCCTGCGGCTGGCCTGCGTCAACGGGCATGGAGCGTAAGTGTGGCTGATCGCACGGCGCGACGGGGAAGATCGAAATGAATACAACAGGCGAATGCAGTGCCCGCGTACCGGCGGCAGCCGACATGGACGTGGATGTGGACATCACCATCCTGCCCCGCCCCACCCGGGCGGATGAGGACGCGGTGCTGGCCATCCTGCGTGATTTCACACGTGGCATGGTGGGCTATATCGACAACCATGACCTTGTCATCGTGATCCGGGACCGGGTCACGGGCACGATCCGCGGCGGACTGGTGGCGCAGTCACGCTGGGGGGAGATGCATATCGACATGTTGGCGGTCTCCCCCCATCTGCGCGGGCGCGGCATGGGGCGCAGGTTGATTGATATGGCCGAACGGGAGGCACGCAGGCGGGGCTGCGCCCATATGTGGCTTGATACCTATGCATTTCAGGCGCGCACCTTTTATGAAAAGGTGGGGTTTGAGGTCTTTGGGCAGCTTGATGGGCCACCGCCTTTCTTTCCACGTTATTTCATGCGCAGGCTGCTGTCGGCGCCGGATGGACGCTGAAATATTCAGGAGTTGTTAAGGCAGCCGGGCTAGCGTGCAGTGCGGTGTGACCATCATGAAAATGCGCGGAACGGGAAAACACGCACTCACGTGCCACGCGGGGTGTGCTACGGTGCCTGAAATTTACGCCGCATCATCGGAAACAGCAGGAACAGATTACGCCATATGGATGAAAACCGGAGCCGGACCCAGTATATCGGGACCTTTATATTTGTATGCGCGGTCCTGCTGTTTTCCGCGTGGATCGAACAGTCGTTCCTGTTTGCCTTTGTCTGGGGCGGTATTCTTGGCATCACGACCTATCCACTGTATCACCGGCTGGTCGGGCGTGGCATGGGCAACCGGGTTGCGGCAGGGCTGATCGCGGCAGGCATTTTCGCGCTGCTGGCGGTGCCCATGATCGCCATGGCGGTACGGGCGGGGATGGAATTGCCCTCGCTCATGGCATGGGGGCGCGGGGCGCTGCATGATGGCATTCCCGTCTCGCCACAGGTGGGGGAAATCCCGCGCATCGGTCCGCGCCTGTCGGCCCTGTGGCAGCGTTATCTGTCTGACCCCGATGAACTGCGGCACTGGACCAGTGTAGCCTCGCGCATGTTCGCCACGGGCGATGGGCGCGAACTGCCGCATCGGGTGATGGAAATGACGGAAACCTTCGTCATCGCCACGCTGTCGGTCTATTTCTACCTTGCCGCGTCACACACGCTGGTGACCGATATCCGCGCTGTCGGCCGCCGTTTCCTTGGTGACCGGACGCGCGATGTCATGCGCAACACCGTGGGTGCCGTGCGCGGCACGGTCGCGGGTCTGGTGCTGGTGGGCCTGGGTCAGGGCGTTCTGGTGGGAGTCGGCTATTTCATTGCAGGCACGCCCCATCCCGCATTGCTGACTCTGCTGACGGCGGTAGTCAGCATTATCCCCTTCTGCGGGCCGATCCTGCTCTGCATCACCACGCTCATGACCTTTGCGGCCAATGGCGTTACACAGGCGATCATCGTGGCAGTCATTGGTACCATCGCCTATGGAGCGGGGGATCATTTTGTCCGGCCCAAGCTGATCAGTGGCAGCACCAGCATCCCCTTTCTTGCGGTTCTGACGGCCATTCTGGGGGGACTGCATATGTTCGGGCTGCTGGGACTGTTCATGGGACCGACGGTCATCGCGGTCGCCCTGTCGCTATGGCGCACGGCGGCGGCGGAAGAACAGGCGCGTTAAGGAAACGTGGCTGACACTGCCCGTCCGCTGCTTTCGGCTGCTGCCATCTGGCGTGTGGCCGACCTGCTGCGCGGTGGCATGGAACCAGTGGAATACGGGCCGGTCATACTGGCGTTCACCATGCTGCGACGGCTGGAACTGGCGCGCGTCCGCCCCGCGCGCTGGCTGGATGCGGTGGCGCGCGCGTCTGAGCCGCAGGACTGCCTTGACCGCCTGATTGCCCGCCTGCCTGCCAGCGTGCGAGAAATTGTATTGCAACTGGAGGTCCCGTCCCTTGCCCGCCGCCTGACGCGCGCAGGCATGCTGGGGATGATGGCGGCGCATTTTGCGGCCCTTGACCTGTCCCCCGCCCGGTATGGCACCGAGGCGATGGCACGCCTGTTTGAGGAACTGGTCCATTACTTCGCCACCAGTCAGCGCACGGGCGCGCATTTCACCCCGCCGGAGGTCACGGACCTTATGGTAGACCTTGTGTTCGCCCCTGATGGTCCCGGCACGCACCACGCGCTGTATGACCCGGCGGCGGGCACGGGCGCGCTGCTGGGCCGGGCCGCAGACCGTCTGCTGGCGCGCGGAGTGACAGCTGATCTGTTCGGTCAGGAAATCAGTTCCCGTGCCTGCGCCCTGTGTCGTGCGGACATGCTGTTGCGTGGACATGTGCCGGAGCATATCGCCTGTGGTGATACACTGGCCCGGGACGGGCATGCGGGTCGCCGTTTTGCCCGCATGCTTTCCAATCCGCCCTTCGGACTGGACTGGCGGCATATCCGGGACACGATACAGGCTGAACATGCCAAAGGGGCTGTCGGGCGTTTTGCCCCCGGCCTGCCACGTGTGTCGGACGGGTCCATGCTGTTCATGCTGCATCTGGTTGCACATATGCGCGCCCGCCGTGCGGGGGGGGCGCGCATTGGCGTGGTGACGCATGGGGCGGCGCTGTCTGGTGGTGGGGCGGAGTCCGGTGAATCCGCTATCCGCCGGTATCTGGTGGAACGTGGCCTGATTGACACGATCATTGCCCTGCCCACGGACATGTTCGTCAATACCGGTATCGCGACCTATATCTGGATACTGGACAACAACAGGCCCGCTGCGCGGCGGGGTATGATCCGGCTGGTTGATGCCACGGGCCTGTGGCAACGCGCCACCTCCGGCAGTGGGGAAAAACGGCGCGAGATGACGCAGTCCCAGATTACTGCAGTCGTACAGGCCTGCATGGTCGATACGGCAATGGATATCATCCAGCGTGATGGAGCGGATGCCGCATCGGTACCATGGCAGGTGCTGGCGCACGACGCCCCCACGCCGGACGGGACGGTGGATATGCATCGGGTGGCGTTTTCGCGTATCCTGCCGGGACGGGAATTCCTGTACCGCAGCCTGACGGTGACGCGGCCCGCGCGTGATGGCGTACCCGCACGCACGACCTTCCGCGTGGGGATGGAACATGACCCGCAGGCATGGTTCAGCCAGATGATCCAGCCTTATGATCCTGCTGCCCGACTGGATACGGCCCGCACCGGCACTGGCTGCGCCATTTCCTTCGCGCGGTATTTCAGCCATGACGTCCCGTCGCGTCCGCTGGCGGAAATCGAGAGGGATCTGTGCCAGTCCATGGCGCGGCTTGTGGCGCTCATGCCTGACGGGGGCAACGGAGAACCATGAGTGGCCTTTGGTGAAGCTTTTTTTCAAGAAAGCTTCACCAAACACTTTTATCGACAGATCAGCACGGGTCATGGGGATCGATGGTGGCCTTGTTTTTCCCCACGTAATGGAATTGCCGGGCTACAGGCCGACCTGTCCCTGTTCATCAAGATAGTACAGGAAATCATTGATTGTATGGAACTCGTTCAGGTGATCCAGCACGTGATAGGCGAAGGACAGTGCCCCGGCCCGGCATGTCGCGCGCTGTTCCGGATCGGCTATCATGTCGAAATCCGCCGTGTGGGCGTAACCGATGATGCGGCGGATGATCTCTATCCCCGCAAAACCGATGGTGTCGCCCATGACTTCATCCATGAACGCCTGCTGGGCCACGTGTGCCGCCGGGCCATAAGCCAGCGGGTGCAGCGTGCCCGGCGGTGCGGCCTCGTTTCCTTTCCATAACCCCATGAACTGGTCATGGAAGCTGCCCCAGAAGGCCGCGATGTCACGTAGCGTGGCCTTGCGCGCCGTCCGGTCAGGTGTTGCGAAATAATGCAGCACCAGATTGCCCACGAACATGCCGCAGTCAAACCCGATGGGGCCGTATATTGCGAATTCCCCGTCAATCACGCGGGTATCGTCCGCCGTGCTCATGATCGATCCGGTATGCAGGTCGCCATGCAGCAGCGCCTGTGGCTGTGACAGGAAACGTCGGCGCAGGTTTTCAACCGCCAGCAGTGTCGCGGCACTGGAACGGATATCCAGCACGATGGGTGTCAGGATCGGGTCGTGCCAGTGGTTGCGCGGGTGGTCGCGGTATGGGTCATCCAGCACCAGGTCCAGCGTGATGCGCGTCAGGGCCAGGTTGGCGGCAAAGGTGCGCCGCGTGGTGAACACCTCCTCGAACGGGCGGGCCAGAAGCGATGTGCCAAACGTGGCATGAGCGATGAAGGTGCCTATGCGCGGCGCCACCCCGGGCCAGTCCACGCCCTGCATCAGTGCCGTGCGCAGCACGGTATGTCCCGACAGGCTTTCGACAATCAGGACATACAGGTCCCGGTCGAAAAACAGGCATTCCGTCGTAAGGCCGCCCACCAGCGGCAGTACCGTGCGCAGCCATGCGGCTTCGAAAAACGTCCGGTCCAGCGGCATTTTCCATGCCGGGTCCACGCGCACATGCGGCAGGGACTGCTTCAGGCAGACTTCCCCTGCAGGCCCGGCGATCAGGAAGACGTTGTTGAGGTTGCCATCACTGACCTCACGCACCTGCCACTGCGCGGGCGCACCACCAAGGCGCGTGGCCACGTCCGGCAGGCCCGCGATCAGGTCACATATGCCGTTCGCGTCCAGCGTGTGGTAGGGGGTCTGGGTCATGCGGCTCTCCTCATGCCATGCGCCGCGTGCTGCGGAGGTTTCGGGCGTGGCAGGGTTGCGCGCAGTCGGCGGTGATGCAACGCTTTTTTATAATTGCGCACGGGCAGGCACCGCAGTAACCCGAATGGATAAACATTAACAGGACGAGGAACGCGCACATGCCCGTCAGGGATCCCAAGGTGATCGAACACCTGAACACCCAGCTTACGAACGAGCTGACGGCCATCAATCAGTATTACCTGCACGCCCGCACACTGCGCCACTGGGGCGTTACCCTGCTGGGCAAGAAGGAATATGAAGAATCGATCGAGGAAATGCGCCACGCCGACTGGCTGATCGAGCGCATCCTGTATCTGGGTGGCCTGCCCAACGTGCAGCGCTACAACCAGATCCTGGTGGGGCAGGATGTGGAGGAAATCCTCAAATGCGACCTGAAGCTTGAAGAAAAGGCCATTGGCGACCTGCGCGAAGGCATCGCCTATTGCGAAAGCGTGCGCGATTTTGTCTCCCGCGACCTGTTCCTCAAGATCCTGGTCAACGAGGAAGAGCACGAGGACTTCCTCGACCGTCAGTTCGACCTGATCCGTCAGGTGGGGATCGAGAAGTATATCCAGCTCAACTCCGCCCCTGCGCCCGATCAGGACTGACCATTTCCCGACCGGCGCCACACGGTCCCGCCAGCCCACGGGGACAGGCGGATGGCGGTGGCGCCATCCCTTCCTGCCACGCAAGGATGTCCAGCAGTTCAAGAAACGCGTTTTCCATGAACATGCAGGCGTGGCGCATGGATAGCCGGGGTGATGGCATGGCGGGTTATCCTGTCATCATGCGGTGATGCGCGACCGTCCGGGTCGCGCGCTCCCCGTGATATGTCTCCTACAGACCGCCGGTCTGTGCGACGGTGGCGTTGCTGGGCCACATGATGTGGGCCGTGCCCATGTCGGCACTATGCCAGCGCATGGCTGCAAGGCAGCCCGCGCCCACGGGTTGCGGTGCGGCTGCGGGCATGGCGGAGGCCACGCCATGGACGCCTGCCCCCTCGGCGATCTGTGGTCGGGTCCAGCGCAGGCTGTGCGCGGGCGGGCTGCTGCCCCCGCCGTTATGGCCCCGGCGCGGAAGCCAGTAGCCAGCGCCCGCCATGCAGGCCCCAAGCTGGGTGATGGCGGCGGCAAAGGGGGACAGGACATGATGGTGAGTGAAGACCGGCCGCAGCGTGCGGCGTACTTCGGCCTCGCGCCCTTCCTGTGCTGCTGCGGCAGCGATGAGGAAGCGGTTTTCCGTACCTGTCAGGTGTGTTGCACTGCAGATCGCCACATCCATCGGGCCATTCTGGTAGGCGCGCAGCCGCCCCAGCGCCATGCGGAAAGCATCGGCCACGGCGGCGAAGTCCGACCGGAAGCATGGCAGGGCCAGGCCGGGCATATGGCCCGTCCCCTCACCCGCGCCACTAAGACGGCGCACGCACCAGACCAGCAGGCGTTCGCTGCACGAAAGATCATTCATGAAAACTGTCGTGTTGGTCATCATCCGCTCGGGCCTTGGCGAAGCCCGCTCCCTGTTATGTCTGTAAAATGGTGATAATGAGAAAGATTATCATTTGCAATTAAAATCGACGTGCATAACGTCTTATCCCTACTGGACCGCGGCGGCCTGTCTGGATTACGTTACAGAACGATGAAAGAGCCGAATTCCCCCGATTCCCCCCTGGCGGACCTGTGCCGCCAGCGCGGCCTGAAACTGACAGGCCAACGTCGGACGATTGCCTTCGTCCTGTCTGACAGTGATGACCATCCGGATGTGGAGGAACTGTACCGCCGTGCGGTGGAAGTGGACCCGCGCATTTCAATTGCGACGGTGTACCGTACCGTACGCCTGTTTGAAGAAAACGGCATCCTGCAGCGCCGTGACTTTGGCGGTGGCCGTGCGCGGTACGAAGTGGCGGATGGCGACCATGGCGATCACTATCATCTGATCGATGCCGATACCGGCAAGGTCATTGAATTCGAGAATACCGAACTGGATTCCCTGCTTGAGGGAATCGTACGCCAGATGGGCTATGACCTCGTCACGACCCGCCTGTCCGTTGTCGGCCGCAGGAAAGCGAAGACGCGTACGCGCGACTGACCTGCATTTCTCACCCCGCCTGATAGCATCCCTTGGTGGTCAGGGGGCCGGCGCCATCCATCTGGGGTGGCGGCGTTCGATCCATTCCAGCATGCGCGCGGTCAGCTTGCGTAGCGGGGGCACGTCCTCCGCCAGCAGGATAAGGCCCAGCGGCAGCATCCATACCCCCAGCACAGGCAGGAAGCTCAGCAGGCCGCCCACGATCAGCATGCCGCCCAGAATGGCCCGCAGCCATCCCCGTCCCGGCTGCAAAAGCCAGCGCATGGCCTGTTCTCCCCGCGCGGGCAGGCGGCGCAGCAGCCGTTCCAGCCGCTGACGGCGCAACTGTTCAGGGTCCATTTCTACCGGCGCTTGGCCGTCGGGCGGGATGGCATTGTTCATAAACATATGATGGGGTCATCCCCCCTGCCCCGCAACCCGTGCGCAGGAACGTGATGGATGGACAGGACAGCGGAAAAGGTCCGGATTTTGATATAGTTCAATGCTGGCATCATAATTCACGCGCCAGTGTCCGGGCATGATGCATGTCCTTTTTCATCCCGTGCACCGTTATCCGGCCGTGCTGTCCCCCATGCGCGGGGACGGTTTGCGGGTGGACGCTGCCTGTATCGGGCTGTAAGGGAATTTGTAGAATATGCGCTTTTTCATATCGTATTTCGGGAGCAGTCAATGCCCAGCATAAGCCCATTTGCCGGCAAGCCGGTCGATCCGGACCGTCTTGTCAATATCGACGCCCTGCTTGATGCCTATTATGCCCGCAAGCCCGACCCCGCCGTTGCAACGCAGCGCGTGGCGTTTGGTACGTCGGGGCACCGTGGTTCCTCGCTGACCACCAGCTTCAATGAAAACCACATCCTGTCGATCAGCCAGGCGATTGCCGATTACCGCAAGGGCGCGGGCATTACCGGGCCGCTGTTCATCGGCATTGACACCCATGCGCTCTCCCGTCCCGCACTGAAATCCGCGCTGGAAGTGTTCGCGGCCAATGGTGTGGAAGTCCGCATCGATGCGCAGGACGGCTACACCCCGACCCCGGTCATCTCGCACGCGATCCTGACCTATAACCGTGACCGCAGTACGGACCTTGCCGATGGCGTGGTGATTACCCCGTCGCATAACCCGCCGGAAGATGGTGGCTACAAGTACAATCCCCCCCATGGTGGCCCGGCGGATACCGACATCACGAAGGTGGTGGAAGGTGCGGCCAATGACTACATGGCCAAAAAGATGGAAGGCGTGCAGCGCGTCAGTCTCGATGATGCGCTGAAGGCCCCCACCACAAAACGTCATGATTACATCACACCGTATGTGGACGATCTGGCCGCCGTGGTGGACATGGATGCGATCCGTGAATCCGGTGTGTCCATCGGCATTGATCCGCTGGGTGGGGCCGCGGTGGATTACTGGCAGCCGATCATCGACAAATACGGCATCAACGCCACGATCGTCAGCAAGGAAGTGGATCCGACCTTCCGCTTCATGACTGCCGACTGGGACGGGCAGATCCGCATGGACTGTTCATCCCCCTACGCCATGGCGCGTCTGGTGGGGATGAAGGACAGGTTCGACATCGCTTTCGCCAATGATACCGATGCCGACCGTCATGGTATCGTGTCGGGCAGGTACGGGCTTATGAACCCCAACCACTATCTGGCCGTTGCGATTGAATACCTGTTCAACAACCGTGAAAACTGGAACGCCAGCGCGGGTGTGGGAAAGACTGTAGTCAGCAGCAGCATGATCGACCGTGTAGCCAAGGAAATCGGTCGCAAGCTGGTGGAAGTGCCGGTCGGGTTCAAGTGGTTTGTCGATGGTCTGTACCATGGCACGCTGGGCTTTGGCGGGGAAGAAAGCGCGGGTGCGTCCTTCCTGCGCCGTGCCGGTACGGTGTGGAGCACGGACAAGGACGGCATTATCCTTGGCCTGCTGGCCGCCGAGATCACGGCCCGCACCAAGCGCTCTCCGGGTGCTGCGTATGAGGACATGACCAGGCGTCTCGGCACGCCGTACTATGCGCGTATCGACGCCCCCGCCGACCCGGAACAGAAGGCCATCCTGAAGAACCTCTCGCCCGAGCAGATCGGCATGACCGAACTGGCGGGTGAGCCGATCGTAACCACCCTGACCAACGCCCCTGGCAACGGGGCGGCCATTGGCGGGCTGAAGGTTTCGGCAAAGGACGGCTGGTTTGCCGCCCGTCCGTCAGGCACGGAAAACGTCTATAAGATCTATGCCGAAAGCTTCAAGAGCGAGGCGCACCTCAAGGCCATCCAGACCGAGGCACAGGATGCAATTTCCGCCCTGTTCGCCAAGGCTGCCAAAAAGGCTGGCTGATTTGCAAGCCGTCCCCATGTCCCGTTATCGGGGCATGGGCTGGTGCCGCGCGTCCGTTATGGGCAGGCGGCATTTTTTTTAGGGATGACCGGCAGCGTGCGCCCATGGCCTGTGGCCTGCCTGCGTGCCCTGACTACTGCCGTGTCCAGCGCGGACAGGAATGTAGAACGGTCGGCGCGGGTAAAGCCACGGCTACCCTGCATGACCGCACCGGTATCGCGCAGGTCCGTCATCAGGTTGCGCATGGCCAGCGCCATGCCAATCGCATCCTGATCCAGTATCCGTCCGCGCGGTTCCAGCACGCAGGCCCCGTTCGCAACACAGCGCGCGGCCAGCGGGATATCGGCGGAAATGACAATGTCGTGGGCTGTGGCATGTTCGGCAATCCAGTCATCCGCCACATCCATGCCCTGTGTCACCACCACCCGTTCAATCAGGGGCGTATCGGGCACCGCGATCATGCGGTTTGATACCACATAGGTCTGCAGCCTGTAGCGTAGCGCCACGCGATAGGTCTCATCCCGCACGGGACAGGCATCGGCATCAATGAAAATCCGTGTCAATGCATGCGCCCTTCACATAGGGGAGCGGACAGGCGGTGACCAAAGTCAGGCACGTATAGCAACATGCCGACTGTACTAGTCCCGCCTGCCGTCTGTTGGCAAGCTGACAGCGGATCGGCCAGAACGGATCGCAGGTCATATGGACAATAATATAAAAGTTCTGGGGTGCCGCTTTTGTTAAAAAAGACCGCGTTTCATGAAGTTAAAAACAATCTTCACTCAAAAAATTCTTTATGTTTTTTTTAATCAGTTTTTAATCCATGCAGGCAGATTTTGCCCACCGGCGTAGCGCATGGGCGAATACCGACTGTTCGGCGTAGCCCAGCAGGAACGAGATTTCGTTTTTTGTATATTGTCCCGTCTGTAGCAGGTGTCTGGCCTCGCGCCGCCTGACGCGGTCCAGAATATCGCGGAAACAGCTTTTGTCTGCCGCCAGCCTGCGCTGCAACGTGCGGGATGATACGCCCAGATCGCCTGCCACGTCGGTAACAGATACCCGTCCCGATGGCAGGCGTGCGCGCAGGCTTTCAGCAACCCGGGTCGGCATGTCAGATTGTGCGGGCATTTCGGCCAGCATACGGCGGGCCAGTTCCTCCAGAAAAAAGCGCGCGGGCCGGGTTTCAAGGTGCTGGCGGCGTTCCAGCGGCGCACGGTCGAATACCAGCCGGTAGTGCTTCTGTCCGAAATGGATCGGGCAGCCAAGGACATGTTCCGCCTTCTGCCATGGTCCCGGTCGGGGTGGCGGACAGGCCATGTCCATGCGCAGGGGGGTAACATCCAGCCCCAGCGTCGTGCGGGGCAGTCGTGCCAGCAGGGTCAGCGCCCACAACTGCCCTGCCGCCAGTATTGCCGATGCAATACGCTGGTCCGCGCGCAGCAGGGTATAATGTATTTCAATGCGTCCCGCCTGTCTTGTGGCCCGAATATCGATATCGGGGTGCAGCAGGCGGCTGTAGCGACCGATTACGCGGTAGGCATCCAGCAGGCTATCGCAATGGCTGACCAGTTCGCCCATTACGCCAAAATCATGCGCTCCCGCATTCAGCGCCAGTGTGATCCCCAACCCGTGGTCGACATCATGCGGGGCTAGCAGTTCATTCCATATCGCTGCACGCAGGCGCGCCGGACGGCCCGGGCCATCCGGCACGGTTCCTGTTCGCGTCATAATGCGCCGGACTTCACCCATGTTAAGGTATCCGGCCTGGAGTGCGGCCGCCAGTACGGCCTCGACTGTCGTAACCATGCCAGTCCCCATTATGGCGTAAATTGTCAGGTCAATGGCACAATATGTCAAATACGCTCATGGGTGGCCGGTATCATGTTCCGGTTTTTGATCCGTAACCGAGGTACCCGATGTCGCAACCCGTCGCTCCCCTGCCCGATCGTGGGCTGTCACGGTTTTTCCGTAACCAGACCTTCCATTTCCAGACCCTGCGCACACTGAACCACATTGCGGCCGGTGGGGCAGACCTGAATGAAGTGCTGATGGCGATCAGCCAGATTGCGGATGGCGACAGCAATGACTGGTACGCGCAGTTTTCCGCCCTCGCTACCAGGACCGAGGACCGCATCCCTCATTGCGCCGATCCGCTAAGCTGCGGCCATGCATGGCTGCGCGCCCATAATTACTGGCGTACGGCGGAATTCCTGCTTTCTCCCCATGACCCGCGCCGCCAGATGGCGTGGGCGCGACAGGTAGCGGCTTTTGACAATGGCATGCGTCTTTCGGCCATTGCGCATGAACGTTTTACCGTGCCGTACGAAAACGGACAGTTGCGGGGCATCGTCTATCCCGGCCCGGCAGGATGGCAGGCGCGACCGCTGATCGTGTTGGGTGGCGGATATGATTCCACGCTGGAGGAACTGTATTTCGTTCTGGTCAGGGCAGCGCATGACCGCGGTTATGGTGTCCTGACCTACGAAGGGCCGGGACAGGGTGCTGCCTTGCGTCAATATGGCCTGCCCTTCACCCCGCAATGGGAAAAGCCCACGGCGGCGGTGCTGGATCATTTTCAGGCTACATGGTTCACACCCCGTCGCACGGTGTTGGTGGGCATGAGCATGGGGGGCTACCTTGCGCCGCGTGTCGCGGCGTTTGATGGCCGGATTGATGGCGTGGTGGCTTATGATGTCTTTTTTGACATGGGCAGTGTTGCGCAGCGTTATGCCGCCGCGGCGCGGGATCCCGATGCCGTGAAAAACCCCGATATCGCATGGGCGCTGGACAATGCGCTGTGGACGCTGGGTGTCAGCTCGCTGGAACAGGTTCTGGAGGCGCTGAAATCCTATACGCTGGCGGGTGTTGCGGAAAAGATCACGGCGGATGTACTGACGCTTGTGGGTGAACGGGACCATTTCATCCCGGCCTCGCAGGCCGAGGATTTTGCCCATGCCTGCACCCATGCGCGGTCGGTGGAAACGGTCATGTTCGATGTCCAGTCAGGCGGCGCGGAACATTGCCAGCTTGGCGCACCGACCCTGTGGCACGCGACGTTCTTTGACTGGATGGTGCGTAAATTCGGCTGATCTGTGGCCTGCCTGCGTATTGATGGACTGGCCTGGTCACAGGCAGGGCCGTAATGTCCGGTATTACAATGATGTTAAAGACCCTTCCTCGGCATTGAAGGTGTCGGGGATGTTTTTTGACTGGAGAAAATTACATGGCCATAGCCCGGCCATGATCGCATCATCGGGTCTGATTACCGCCCATACCGGACATTTATATAGTGATCGTAAAACCTTTATTGGGACGGGGGGCGGAAGACAGGTGCTGAATGAACGCCGGGTGGTGGTTTATTGGCCTCCCCTCCAGAGAATGGCCGTGCGGGGACGCAAGGTAATTGTGAAGCACGCAATGTGCGTTTTTGCTTCCGATTTCGGGGTGGATACGTCACTATCTTGCTAACAAGTCAGAGGAGGAGGCTGTCATGCGTTACCTCATCGATCATGCGCGCGAGGGCTTTGGCGTCGCGTTATTACTGGGCATGCTGGCTGTCGAACGTTTTTTCCGAAAGCAGGCTGTCCGTTAGGGACAGCCCCGAAATACGGATCGCACCGGATGGAATATCCTTCCTTCCAGTACCGCCATCGCTGCTGCGTGCGGATGCGTGAAATGGCCTGCGTGGCGCTGCTTGTCAGGCGTTGCCCTGTTTTGGCACGCAACCGTGGCGCGGTACGACGGTTATCCCCCCTTGAAGGCCAGAATAGCTGGAGAGGAGAAAACCAATGCAAAACCTTGCGCGGATGATGATGGCGGTGGCTGTCCTTGGCTGTCTTGCCGGGTGTGACAAGCCAAAGCCCGCCGGTGGTGGATCGGATGATGGTGGTGGCCCCGGTGTCAGCACCCATGGGGGTACGGCGCCGCAGCAGTAAACATCATAACGTCAGGCCGTATCGGGGTATCTGCCCGGGCGGCCTGTCGGCTGAATCATGGCAGATCGGGCGCGAAAGCGTGCGGTCGCATGATCCATGTCTTTCCTGCATGTGGGTCCGTGCTGTATGAGCGCGGTCCCGGATAGTGAGGATGATGATGGAAGCTGACATGACATGCCCCCAGTGTGGGTGCGAACACGTCTATCCCGATGGCAGCCTGTGGAACTGCCCCGAATGTGGATATGAATGGAACCCGCAGGATAGCGACGGCACGACAGCCGGAAACATGGCTGAAATACGCGACACCAACGGTAACATACTGGCCGATGGGGATAGCGTGACCGTTATCAAGGACCTGAAGATCAAGGGAGCGTCCTCGGTCATCAAGGGCGGGACGAAGGTCCGGGGTATCCGGCTGGTCGATGCGGCGGACGGGCACAACATTGCCTGCAGGATCAGTGGTGTGGGTGCGATCAACCTGAAATCGGAATTCGTGAAAAAGGCATGAAAGACCGTTAAAGGTCTTTTAGTGAATCTTTTTTCAAAAAAATTCAGGGACAGGTGAATGATCGCCTGTCCCCTGCCCTGTCCGTTCAGCCAGCCGCCAGCCCTTCCAGCAGGCGTGCCACGGCTTCGGCACCCGGGTCTGGCACGTCGCGCACCTGCGCGCTTGGCACATAGGCGGCGCGGCCGGCGCGGGCGCTTTCCATCGTGGTGGTGGATTCTGCGCCCTGTCGTGCCGCCAGCGCCACATCCGGCAGGCTGCCGCCGGTCGCCAGCACTTCCAGCGCGGGGTACAGCGCGTCGATCATGGTGCGGTCACCCGGTTTTGCGCCACCGCATTCCATCATGTGCTCCAGTCCGTCGCGCAATGCCTGCCGCCAGGGTTCGGGGCTGCGTCCGGCTGCCGAGAACATGATGGCGAACAGCACGCCACTCGATCCGCCTGCATGCTGGGTCAGGATGTTGCTTATGGTGGTCATGAGATGATGCGGGTCAGACAGCGGCAGGCGGTCGAGTGCCGCCGTGATCTCACGCGCCGCACCGGCGAAGGTGGATCCTGCGTCCCCATCACCGATCCGGCCATCCAGTTCGTTCAGCGCCACTTCATTGGCGATCAGGACCTCCGCTCCGCGTTCCAGCACCTGCCGTAGCGCGGGGTTGGGTGTTGCAGGATACGGAAAAGCATCGGGCATATGGGGCATGGGCACGACTGCGGGGCTGCCCAGCGGAACAATGCCGGGCCATGCGCGTGGCTGTGCCGGGGCCTGCAGCGCCGTGGTGATCGCACCGTCCAGTTCGATCAGCGTGAATGAAAAACCGTTCATGTCCAGCGCGGTCATAAGCGGTGCCGGGCCAATGACATGCGATACCCGGCGGGCCAGCGGCGTCTGGCTGAAGGCTTCCAGCAGCAGCGCCATCTCCACTTCCGGCACCGTGCCAAGGTTGTTCAGCACCAGCGCGAAACGGGTGTTGCGGACAGTGGTGGGCAGGCAGGCTTCCAGCGTATCGGCGGCGGTGTGCACAAGATCGCGCGCACTGGCCATGGCAATGCGCTGTGCCCCGGGTTCGCCATGGATGCCAAGACCCAGTTCGGCCTGATCGGCTGAAAGACGGCTGGTGCGACCGGATTCATAAGGATTGCAGTCCTCCAGCGCCAGGCCGATGGTGCGCATGCGCTTCACCCCGTCGCGCACGAATTCCGCCACCCGTGACAGCGGCCAGTTCTGTGTCACCCCATACCCCGCCAGCTTGTGCGCCAGCACCGTGCCCGCCACCCCACGCGGAGTTGTGGAATCCGGCAGGGCGATATCATCGCCCACAATCACCATTTCCACCTGTTTGCCCAATGCGCGCGCACGTTCCGCCGCCAGGCCAAAGTTCAGCCGGTCGCCCGTATAGTTCTTGACCACCAGCAGGCAGCCTGCGTCCCCCGTGGTGGCCAGAATGGCGGCCACGATCGCGTCCACACAGGGGGATGCAAACAGCGCGCCGCATACCGCCGCCGTCAGCATCCCGCGCCCGACAAAGCCCGCATGGGCGGGTTCATGGCCCGATCCGCCACCCGAAATGACCGATACCTGCGCGCGATCCGGTTCGCGCTGCATGATGACGCAGGTGTCGGGGTAGCCATCCAGTCGGCACAGGTGACTGCCCGCCGCTGATCTCAGGAACCCGTCCAGGGCCTCGGTTACAATGGTGTCGCGCGTGTTGAAAAAACGCTTCATTATTATGATCTCTCCCTCGACGGGCCATGTCGGGCATGGCGGCTGGCGACTATGACCGTTAATGCCGTCCAAACAAAACAACGGAATATGTCATTCGTGGGTTGCGCCAGATGCGGGCCAGCCCGATGGCCAGGTCTTTCAGGCCGGGCCTGCGCCAGGGGGAATGTGGTCGGGATCGTCGGGATGGTTGAGCTTGCGGTGCGGGTCATCCAGTCCAGGCACGCGGCCATGGTGGCCGAAATTGACCAGCCGCGCCTCCAGCAGGTGCAGCTTGCCCAGCAGGTTCATGCGGATGGCCATGACCGCAAGCGACGCCCCCGCGAACGGCCCCACCACATAGATCCACAGCCCCGTCCACTGCCCTGCGAACAGGGCCGGGGCCAGTGTGCGCGCGAAATTGACGCTGTTGCCCGACAGCCATGCCGTCACCGGGTTCATGATCAGGAAGAACAGCCCGCCTGACCACGGAGTGATGAACTTCCATTTCGGGTGGGCCGCCAGCCAGTACAGCATGGCGATCAGGGCGGCGGTCACGAACATTTCTGACCACATCGCCCACCAGATCGAAATCTGGCCATACGGCACGGTCGCTCCATACCGTACGGCGACGGCCATGTTGCCCCACCATGCGATCAGCCTGCCCGCTTCATACACGACAGCCGTGCCAAGAAAGGCGCCGATGACCTGTGCAATCATGTAATTCAGTGCATCCACCCCACCGATCCGCTTGGCGAGCGAGAACGCCAGGGTGACGGATGGATTGATATGCGCCCCGCTGACCTTGCCAAACGGTGTCATGGCCGCAGCCGTGCCCGACAGGCCGAAGCACAGCCCGCACAGCGCGGTCTGGATATAGGGATGGTGCATGAGCGGTGATGAAAACGGGCTGCCGGGTGCGGTCAGCAGGATGACCGCGCTAAGGCCAAGGATCATGAGGATGGCGGTGGCGATCGCCTCGCAGAAATACAGCTTCCAGTGGAAGGGGTTGTGTGGGTGCGGGTCGCCTGCCAGCGGGCGGTCATGCACATGGACGTGCAGGTAGGGCAGATGCAGGTGCGGCAGGCGCATGGCCGGTATCCTTGTTTATGCAACATGGCTCCGGCGGAAAAGGCATAGGGGGAAGGATCACCTCCCGGTGCGCGCCGGTGGTAGGAACCACCATAGCAGTCCCCGCACCGGTCGGGTCCGGTTTTGGCACAATCCAGTCATGCCATCACGAATTCGAAATCGCCCTTATGCCTGTTCGTGCGGGATCGAGGCATCAAGGGCGGCCTGCAGTATGTAGGCGGCCGCCATCTGGTCCACCACTTCGCCGCGCCGCTGGCGGGTCATGTCGGCTTCCGAAATCAGGAAGCGGTTAACGGCGGATGATGACAGCCGTTCATCCCACATCGCGGCCGGCAGTCCTGTCATGTCCGACAGGTTGAGTGTCCAGTCCCGTGCCGCCTGCGCTGCCGGGCCAAAGCTGCCATCCAGCGACAGCGGCAGGCCGACCACCAGCCCGCCTACATCCTGCATACGGGCGATTTTGCTGATTTCAGCGGCATTGACCGACAGTTTTCCGCGTTTCAGCCCCGTATGGGGGGATGCCAGCATAAGTCCCACATCCGACAGGGCGATGCCAATCGTCTTCTTTCCGGGGTCAAGGCCAAGCAGGCGCTGGTTGGGCTGCAGGGCTGCGCGCAGATCGGATATGTTGAACAGGGGCATGGTCGGGGGTATGTTCCTTTTCGGTCCTGCGCCGCAGGATATTCTTCCCCTGTTACGATGGAAAGTTATTGCTTCATGTCGCTTGATCCCGCGACCGTCCGCCGCATTGCCAGACTGGCACGGATTGGTATTGACGAGTCTGATCTTCCTGCCCTGCAAGGGGAACTTAACGGGATCCTAGGCTGGGTCGAGCAGCTGAACGAGGTCGATGTCGAAGGGGTCACCCCCATGGTCGGCACGGGCCACGCCGCCCTGCGCACGCGTGACGACGTGGTGACCGACGGCAACTGCCGCGACGCCGTGCTGTCCAACGCGCCCGATGCCGTTGGCCCCTTCTATACCGTGCCCAAGGTTGTTGAATAAGATGAGCCTGACCGAACTGACGATTGCCGATGCGGCAGCGGGACTGCGCGCGCGCAAATTCAGCGCCGTGGAACTGGTGCGCGCGCATACGGATGCCATTGCCGCGCTGAACCCGCGCCTGAACGCATACATCACCACCACGTCGGATGCGGCGCTGCAGGCTGCCACCCATGCGGATGAAGCACTGGCCAGGGGTGAGGCAAAGCCCCTGACCGGCATCCCGCTGGGGATCAAGGACCTGTTCTGCACCAGTGGTGTGCGGACCACGGCGGCGAGCAATATCCTGAAAAACTTTGTCCCCCCGTATGAAAGCACGGTGACGGCCAACCTGCTGCGTGATGGCGCGGTGTTTGTGGGCAAGACCAATCTTGACGAATTCGCCATGGGGTCGGCCAACATCACCTCCGCCTTCGGGCCGGTGGAAAACCCGTGGAAGCGCAATGGTGATGATGCAGCACTTGTGCCCGGCGGGTCATCGGGTGGGTCTGCCGCTGCCGTGGCTGCTGGCCTTGCCATGGGGGCGACGGGCACCGACACCGGCGGGTCCATCCGCCAGCCCGCGGCCTATTGCGGCATTGTCGGGCTGAAGCCGACTTATGGCCGGTGCAGCCGGTTTGGCACGATTGCCTATGCATCGTCACTGGATCAGGCTGGTCCCATGGCGCGCAGCGTGCGCGACTGCGCGATCATGCTGCAGTCCATGGCGGGCTTTGATGTGCGTGACAGCACCAGCGTCAACTGCGACGTACCGGATTATTCCGCAGCCGTTGGCCGCAGCCTGAAGGGGCTGAAGGTGGGCATTCCCGCCGAATACCGCGCCGAGGGCCTGTCTGCCGAGATCGAGGCTGCCTGGCAGCGGGGTATCGAGTGGCTGAAGGCCGCAGGGTGCGAGATTGTCGATGTCTCCCTGCCCCACACCAAATATGGTCTTGCCACCTATTATATCGTGGCCCCCGCCGAATGTTCATCCAACCTGGCCCGCTATGACGGCCTGCGCTTTGGGGAACGGGTTCCGGGCGATACGCTGGACGCGATGTACGAAGCCACCCGTCGTGCGGGTTTCGGCCCCGAAGTGCGCCGCCGTATCATGATGGGGACCTATGTGCTTTCGGCAGGTTATTACGATGCCTATTACCTGAAGGCGCAGAAGGTCCGCAGCCTGATCCGCCGCGACTTCACCGAAAGCTTCCAGAAGGTTGACGTATTGCTGACCCCCACCGCGCCGACACCCGCCTTCGCGCAGGGGGAAAAGACGGATGATCCGGTCCAGATGTACCTGAATGATATTTTCACCGTGCCGGCATCCATGGCTGGCATGCCCGCCATGTCCGTGCCCGTGGGGCTTGGGGCTACCGGCCTGCCGCTTGGCCTGCAGCTGATCGGCCGCCCGTTTGACGAGGAAACCCTGCTGGCCGCAGGTAGCGCGCTGGAAAGTGCGGCGGGCTTTACCCACCGGCCTGCCATCCGTGCGGAGGGCGCGAAATGAGCTACACACTCGAAGGCAGGACCGGCACGTGGGAAATCGTGGTGGGTCTGGAAGTCCACGCACAGGTCATCAGCCATTCCAAACTGTTTTCCGGGGCCTCCGCCTCGTATGGTGGGGAACCCAATACCCATGTCAGCCTTGTTGACGCGGGCTTTCCCGGCATGCTGCCGGTCCTGAACCACGAATGCGTGGCGCAGGCCATCCGCACCGGGCTGGGGCTGCGCGCGCGCATCAACCTGGAAAGCCGGTTTGACCGCAAGAACTACTTCTATGCCGATCTGCCGACCGGCTATCAGATCAGCCAGTTTACCCATCCCATCGTGGGCGAAGGTACGGTCGAGATCGAACTGAGCGACGGCACGGTGCGCCATATCGGCATCACGCGCCTGCATATGGAACAGGATGCGGGCAAGTCCATGCACGATCAGGACCCGACGCGGTCCTTCATCGACCTGAACCGCGCCGGTGTCGCGCTGATGGAGATCGTGAGCGAACCCGACATCCGCAGTCCGGAAGAAGCCGGCGCCTACCTGCGCAAGCTGCGCCAGATCCTGCGTTATCTTGGCACATGTGATGGGAACATGGAGGAAGGGTCCATGCGTGCCGACGTGAACGTGTCGGTGCGCAAGGCGGGTGAGCCCTTCCGCACGCGCTGCGAGATCAAGAACGTCAACTCCATCCGTTACGTCATGCATGCCATCGAGGTCGAGGCCACGCGCCAGATCGAGGTATGGGAGGACGGTGGCGAGGTCGATCAGGAAACCCGCCTGTTCGATCCGTCGCGCAACGAGACCCGTTCCCTGCGTAGCAAGGAAGATGCGCACGATTACCGCTATTTCCCCGACCCCGACCTGCTGCCGCTGGTGGTGGAACAGACATGGGTGGACGAACTGGAGCGTGCCCTGCCCGAACTGCCCGATGACAAGCGTGACCGCTTCATCAAACAGTATGGCATTCCCCGCTACGACGCCAGCGTGCTGGTGGCCGAGCAGGCCATTGCCGATTACTATGAGGAAGTGGCCAAGGGCCGCGATTCCCGCCTGGCCGCCAACTGGGTCACGGGTGATCTGTTCGGTGCGCTGAACCGCACGGGCCGCAGCATTCAAGACAGTCCGATTTCAGCGCAGGCGCTGGGCGGCATGCTGGACCTGATGGCCGACAAGACCATCAATGGCAAGATTGCCAAGGAAGTCTTCGAGGATATGCTGGAAACTGGCGACAGTGCCGCCGACATCGTGGAACGCAAGGGCCTGAAGCAGGTAACCGATACCGGTGCGATCGACGCCGCCGTGGCCGACGTGCTGGCGCGCAATGCGGACAAGGTCGAGGAATATCGCGGCGGCAAGGACCGGCTGTTCGGATTTTTCGTGGGCCAGGTGATGAAAGCCATGGCAGGTAAGGCCAATCCGGCCATCGTGAACGAAGCCCTGAAAAAAGTTCTGTAAAAACGGGGTTTAGTGCATTTTGGGGCTTTGCAGGGTTGCGGCAACACGCTAAAAGCAGCCCTGCAAACGCCGTGTTACTTATAATGCGCGCTCTTCGGCGGAGGGGTGGCCGAGTGGCTGAAGGCGGCGGTTTGCTAAACCGTTATACGATGTCAAGTCGTATCGAGGGTTCGAATCCCTTCCCCTCCGCCAGAACTTCTTGAAAATATTCAGGAAATTGCCAAGCGCCCCACGGGGCGCTTTGGTCGTTTCTGGACGGTTTTTCAGGCTGCTGTGGTAGAAATTGTGGTAGGTGCTGCAAAAATCTGCTCCGCCTGGAACTGGACGCGCTCCTGTTCCTCGACGGTCAGGAAGCCCAGATAATTCTGTTCGGTCACCTTCACGGAACTGTGTCCAAGGTGTCGGGACAGGCGGTAGATGGTTCCCCCCGCTTTCAGCCGCCGCACTGCAAAGGCAACGCCCGCAACGAAGCGCTCGACCTCATGACCATGACCAACGTCATGGCCTTCCTGTTCGGCCTCCCCCGCATGCCGTGGGAAAGCCCGCCCGGCTGGGCCGCGACGTGGGATGTCAACACCATGGTTGTCTCCATGGAGGAAGAGACGGCGGCACGAAACGCCACTGCCCTGGCGGCATGAATGAAAGCCGTGGCGCAGGTTGTTACATCTGCGCCGTCAACCGCATCCCGTGAGGAGCGCAGAAAGCGACTGGCATCCCAATTGGCGCGGTGATCATGTATTTCGTGTGAAGGGAATTATGACTTCTTAAGAAGAAAATCTACGACTTTTGATTTTTTATCATCGGGTATGAAGTCGCTCCCAAAGTAAAGACTGTAGGTCTCGCTCGGCAGTATGAACCAGGTAGGATAGCCACGAGAAAGTGGATTTCCCTTATCTCCTTCATCGCCATTCCATCGCTGGGCCAGAACAGGACGCTTCCCGTCTTCATCCGTCCAATAACCTATGGCCATTGACCACCACCGACCTTCATGCAGAACGTCGACCAGTTCCCACTTGTCCCGAGGTGATAGAACTTCGCGCGGGTCTGCCCCTTTATTGTTTTCTGACATGTAATATTCCTTCTGTAACTGAATATGCAATGGAGAATGTCATAGAATATGCAGAAAGGAGCATCGAATTATATACAATAATACTGAATAATAGAGATTTACCATTCTAAAAAATGGCATGACTTTCGTATTACCATAAGGAAGTAGGTATGCCACTCGATCTCAAGGTATCAGTCGATGGCTCGGCCCTGTTCCAGGCATTCGCCCAACTAACAAAGGACGAACTGCCCGGTGCCATTACCCATGGCCTGAACCGCGTGGCAGGCGTTGCCAAGTGCGCGGTCCAGTCCCGCATGGAAGAGGTTTTCAACAACCCCAAGCCCTGGACGAAAAACGCCTTCTTCGTGCGCACTGCAACGCCACAGGACCAGACGGCATGGGTTGCCACGCGCGACTTTGCTCGCCCCCGGGGGAACCGCCGCGTATGATTACCTGCGCCCCGAAATCTTCGGCGGCCCGCGCCCGATGAAGAAATCGGAAAAGGCGCTGCGTCCCATTGTGGGCGATCAGTACTGGGTGCCCGGTCGCGGTGCGCCTCTGGACGCCTACGGCAACATCCAGCGCGGCGAGATCGTGCGCATCCTCAGCCGTCTGGGCCTGATGCAGGGCCCGCTGCAGAATATGACCGATCGCACGGCAAAGCGGCTGGCCCGCAAGGGGCTGAACGCCCGTGGCCAGCGATCGGAATACTTCATCGCCCGCGAGAAAGGGAATGGTCGGGCCAAGGGGCATCTACAAGCTCGTCGGCCCCGGCAACGTGGTGCCTATTCTCATTTTTGTCCGGCAGCCCTCATACCGCGCGGTGCTGCCGGTCCAGCGGCCCCGCCCGCGTCGCGCTGCAGCACTGAACGGCGGTTTCGGACAGACACCCTATGATGCGGCGGACATCACCAGTCCGCACATGGCGGCATGGAACCCGCTGAACTGGTCGCCTGATGTCGAGCTAAACGTCTACCGCGACCGCATCGTCGCGCGCATCCGTGACCTGGTGCGCAATGACGGCTGGGCCTCTGGCGCCATCACCCGCGTGCTGGACAACGCCATCGGCGGCACGTTTCGCCCCATCACCAAGCGCGACTACCGCAGCCTGCGTGTCCGTACCGGCTACAGTTTCGATGCCATGTGGGCCGAGGAATTGGCGCGTGAAATCGATGCGCACTGGCGCTGCTGGGCCGAGGATGAAGATCGGTTCTGTGATGCCGGGTGCCGCCTGACCTTCACCCAGATGATGTGGGTCAGCGCGACACAGTCCATCCTGATCCAGTGGGGGACGTTCTCCGGCGTCACGGATAACGGTCTGACCAACGGGATTTACGAATGCTCGGCTGGTATCGGCGTCTCATGGCCAATTGCTTTTTCCACGCTGTTCATCGCGCTGGCCGGCAACGCCACGGACGTGACGGGATACGGCCAGCAGGAACAGGCATGGATCTGGTCATCGAACGTCAGCGGCGGGAAATTCTCGGTCGCCTGCCGCACGCAGAATGCGACGATGACCGGCTCATACATCGCAATAGGGATGGCGTAAGACACATATGACCGACAGCACGCAGACGACAGCACAGCCCCCGCAGGCCAAATTCTCGCCCGCGACAGGCGGCTTCTATCTGGTCGGGATCAGCAGCGCCGTCCCGACCGACGCGATCGACGTAACCGCTGCCGATTATGCCGCCCTCATGGCGGCGCAGGCAAAGGGGGCAACGATCAGGGCCGATGCCAACGGGGCGCCCGAAGCGGTTGCCGGCAATGGCGCCGTCATTGACCTGACTACCGTGACGACGACGGCAACTTTCACGTACGCCCCGCCCATCACGCTCCAGCAGCAGGCGGCGACAGCCTTCTCCGCCGCATCGGACCTGATGTGGGATGAATATGGCTGCCTGGGCGAGACGCCGCCCACGGAATGGACAACCTACCTCAAGGCGCTCAGGGCCATCGCCAGCGGGACGGATACGACCAGCACCGCGCTGCCTCCGGCCCCCACGGACAACACGTCCGGCACCACTGCGTCGACCACGACCCAGACGGCTACGACCACGACAGCGCAGGCGGCCGCTGCCGCCACCTGACACGGGTCTCCAGCCCGTTCTGCGCCTGCCCGACCGCCCGACGAGGCGGTTTTTTATTGCCTGGAAATCTGATGTTCATTCTGTGGAGAGTGCTGGGGTTCGGTGAAGATCCCCAGCTGCGTGACCGGCTTGTCCGTGTCGAGACCAAGGTCGAATCAACCGAGACGGACCTGCGCGCCCTGCGGGTCGAGGTCCGTACCCTGTCGACCGAGATGCGCGCATGTATGGGCCAGCTGATCGGTGGCATGAAGGCCATCAAGATGATCGGGGCCGCGACCGTCGGCCTGATCACCGTCATCGGCACCGTGGCGGCCGCCCTGTTCGCCTATCCGCCCTTCTGCGACTGGGTCACGCATCTCCTGCACGGTGGGCATCCCTGAACGCAGGAACCATGACATGACTGTAAAAATCCCGCGCGGCATCCGCAACAACAATCCGGGCAACCTGGACTATGTCGGCCAGCCCGGCGCGCATCTGGAAACCGGCGTGCCCTGCCCCCGCTTTGCCGCCTTCTCCACCATGGCGGATGGCATCCGCGCGCTGCGCGACCAGCTGCTGCGCTATGGTGAGCGGGGGCTGACCACGGTTTCCGCCATCATATCCGTCTATGCGCCCGCCCGCGAGAACCCCACCGGAGCCTATATTTACGCCCTTTGCAGCCATATGGGCGTGCAGCCCGATACCGTGCTGGACCTGCGCGACCCGGCCACCCAGCGGGCGCTGATCGCGGGGATCGCAACAGTGGAGAACGGGCCGGGTCATCTCGGTCTGGCCCAGATCGACCAGGCGCTGCACGCGGCACCTGCCCCGTCACAGCCTGTCGTTGAGGTCTGATATGGATCCTGTCTCCCTCCTGCAGGATGTCCTGTCGATGCTCCCCGCGCAGTATGCCGGTGACATCGTGGTCATCGTGTCGTTCCTGATCTCGACCTGCGCCCTGATCGCGCGGTTCTGGCGGCCGCCGGATCCCACGTCGAAATGGGTGCTGGTCTGGACCATCGTCACCGCCGTTGCCCAGGCGCGCGGCTGGAACCTGCCCGCCTACCAGCCGGGCAAAAAGGCCGCGATGGTCCCCGCAACGGTTCCGCGCAAGGAAGTTGAACAGCGCCTTGATGTGCCACCCGGGTCCACCAGGCCGGGCAAACCACCGGTGCGCGCCGCCCCGCCTGCCTGACTGCTACAGCCCCGGCCCTGTGGTTGGACGGCCGATAAAGGCCGGGGCTGCGCGCGCAGGATACACAGCCGGAACGCGCATTTATGTAAAGAAACACAACCCAGAGTAACCGCCCGCAAGGCGGTTTTTTTATGGAGACGCCAGACATGGCCGATGACACCACCACCAGCACCGCCATTCCCGCGCTGGAAGGGCTGCTTGAAACCGCGCTGGGCAGGAAGGACACGGCCGCCACGCAGGCTGACATCCAGCTGGCCGGCACCGTGCTGCAGCTGCTGATCCCCGTGATTGTCGCGCGCGCGGCCCCGAACCTCGACCTTGCCGGTGTGGATGCCGCCGTCACGAAGATCGTGGGCGGCGTTGCTGACCTGAAAACCGCGATCGAGGCGAAGCCGGCAACAGTGGCCGCCACGGTTGCGCCTGCCAGAGCCGAGGCCCCGCATCCGGTCGTGCCCGGACAGCCCGTCCGCTGATCTGTCAACCTGATCCGGCCGGTCTGTAAACCGGCCGCCGGTCTCCCCGCATCCCGCCACCTGTAAACCGGTCCACCTGCATCACACGGAAAACGCCGGTTTCCTGCGGCGTTGTGGCGCGGGTGGACTATTTTCATATCAAGACTGGAAAACTGGTCCATGACCCAGCGTGTAAACTTCGTCGCCATTGATGGCGGCCGCCGCCGGTTCCTCGGTATGGGACTGATGACGGCAGCCGGCATCGCGGTGGTGGCTTCCCTTTCTGCCTGCTCGGTCAGCAGGACCGGCAACGTCACCACCGTCACGATCAACGTGGCCGAGATCAAGGATTACAGTCAGGCGGGCCTCAATGCCGTCACGACCGTCCTGAGCATCGCGGCCGTGGCCAGCGCCATCGGCACCCCTGCCGTCGGCATCATCGGGCTGGCTGATACGGCGCTGTCCACGGCCCTGAGCGATTTTTCCACGGCGGCCGGATCCACGCTGACCATCACCTATGACGACACGAACTGCAAAAGCCGGGTGGACAGCATCCTGTCTGCGCTGACCAAGGTGAAAAGCGACCTGAGTGCTGCGATCAGCGGGGTCTCGACCAAGGTCTCCAGCACGGACCTGTCCGATGCCAACACGGCCCTGAACGCGCTGGGCACCATCGTGTCGGCCTTCAAAGCCCTGCTGGACAGCGTGGCCGCACGCCGGCACGTGGGCGCGCGGCTGTCCGGTGCTGCTGCACCGTCCCAGGCACAGGTGCAGCAGGCGCTCAAGGTGCTGGGCGTGACAGCATGACGCCCTTCATGGAGGGCGTCATCTCCGGTGCGGGCGGCGTTGTCGTCCTTATCGGGCTGCTGGTCACGATCCCGCTCAAGCTGCATACGCTTTATATGGCAGTGCAGCTACGGGATCGTGGGCTGGAGTAAGAACTGGATATGCGTCAATATGACTGCCTTGGGGGGATTGTGTTGAAAAAGTTTTGCCAACCCCCCGTCTGAAATTTTAGTTCAAAATCGCAACGTATAGAACGTTGTAATCATGTGTAATCTTCATTCCGAATTGCACACTAAATCAAGATCGGACATCTCAACCTGACTTTTTCAACACAATCGGGGGAGTGTGGAACGTCTGCTACCAGGTGAGCCTCTCAGAAAGACGACATAGAATTACCAACATAGGTAATTGACCGAGGTGCCACTCTAAGAGAAAATTAGTAAATTCTTCTACATGCCTTTTATTCACAAAAGAGATCTGCAACTTGAGCAACGAAGAAAGAAACTGTCCAGTTTGCCATACCGCCTCTCCGCAAAATTCAAGATTTTGCGCAAACTGTGGCTGCCGCTTGATTGGAAGAAAATCTGAGGAAATAATAAAAAACTATGCTGAAGAGGCGATTTCTGAAAAATTAATATCGGAAGAAAATTTAGTTAGGTCTCTATCGGATAAAGTTGAAGATATTATATTTAAAAGAATAAAGATAATAACAATATGTATTGGTATTTGCGTAACCACAATTACTTTTTCTGTGGGATTTTACGGAATAACAAAGTTTGGAGATATTCGAAAAAAAATAGAAAGCGCCGAAAAGAATGCCTCTGAAGCTGAAAAAAAATCCTCCGAAGAATTGAAAATAGTCAATAATTTAGACTCTTCCATTAAATTCATAAATTCTGAAGTAAATTCAGTTAAGGTGCGACAGGAAGACAATGATATCCAATCCCATATTTTGGGCTTGGGTGTTAAAAAGGGACTTTTCCTAGGAATGAGCCCGTTCAAAAACTCCATTGGTAAAAAAGTTATCCTAATAAATATAGATCCAAACGCTTCTGGAAATTATTCAGCGGAAATGCTAAGAATAATAAAAAATGAAATCGAAAATAAAGGGTTTTCTGTAGTATTTGGTTGCTTCCAGAGGGTCGTTTTCAGACAATGTATCATGATAAATTCGATGATTCCTGGCATTGGAAACAACACAACATTATTCTTTGATAGAGAAGCACTTGAAGTGGCGAAATTTGTTCAAGACGAGTTTTCAAAAACATCACCTTTTAAGACGGGTCCTATTTTTGAAAACTACAAAAATAACTCAGAGTTCTCAGATGATATGAAATACGTATTGGAAAAAGCTAACGTTTATATTTCCGTAGATATTTTTGATTAATTTTCGTTGTATTTTATTGTGCACTTATTACGGCGTGTCGTCAGTTAAGCAGGATGATGATTGAGGCGAACTGCACGGCTGCGAGGAAGGTCGATTTCAGTTTATCGTAGCGGGTTGCGATAGCGCGAAACTGCTTGAGTTTATTGAAGAACCTCTCAACAAGGTTCCGTTCGCGGTAGAGAGAAAAATCGGTTTTCCGTCGTGTCGTTCTGTTGCGTTTTGGCGGGATGACCGGGGTAATCCCGCGCTGTATCAACCGATCGATCAACCTGTCCGTGTCATACGCCTTGTCAGCGAGGAAAGCATCTGGGTCGATGTTTTCCAGAAGCGGTTCCGCCTGGGTGATATCGGCATCCTGTCCCGGTGTGATGCCGAGTTCCACCGGATTACCCAGAGCGTCGCAGATGGCATGGATCTTTGTGGTCAACCCGCCTCGTGATCGTCCGATGGCCTGATCCGTGCCCCTTTTCTGAGAGCTCCGGCACTATGCTGATGCGCCCGGACAATTGTGCTGTCGATCATCATGTATTCGTTGTCATGATCAGCGGCCAGATAACGAAATACCCGTTCGATGACGCCGCTTTCACACCAGCGGCGCAGACGCCGGTGCACGTTTTTCCAGTCCCCGAAACGGGCAGGAAGGTCGCGCCATGGAATACCCGCGTGATAGCGATACAGCACCGCCTCCAAGAACAGACGGTTGTCCGCCGCAGTGCCGCCGACATAGCCTTCTCGACCGGGAAGAAAATCCTTTATCCGCTCCTACTGGTCATCGCGTAAACCATAGCGCCGCATCTGTCTGTCTCCCCCAAAAAACGGGAAAACAGTCAGCACACGCAGACACAAAGTACAACCCTCACGTGCCACACTCAGGGCTTAACTGACGACACGCCGTAGAGTGCCCTTAAGCCCTCTTGAGAACACTCTATCTTAGCACATGTCCGCTTTCTCAAAATCTCTTATATTTCCCAAGCGTCGCATATGTAGGCGAGTGCCGCCTGTCTGCATTGCTCATGTAGAGCGGACAGACGGTTATGGAGGGGATGCGGAAGGTCAGCTTTGGGAGATAAACCGTGTCTGGAGAATTTCCACTGAACTCTAGTTCAGCAGAAAGGCTCTGTTTCTTTGGTTTTTGCAAGCATCCTTACCCATTTAGATGATCCCATTTGAATGGGGTCTGCTCTGGCAGAACCGCCGAGCGTTATGTTTCCGGCCGGGTCACCCGGCGCAGAGATACTCACTTGCGATGATGCCGTTTCGGTTGGCACGATGGGAGGTAGACACCCGCCGTATCTTCAAAACGATCCGGATGCGCCGTAAGAGGCATGGACACAACATCATCGCTCCGATGGTCAGTATAGACGAACGTCAAATAGTAAGACTGAGCCTCGATCCGAGGATCGCCATCGAACATTTTGTTCCATTCCAGCAGGTCGCGCCGCAGCGGCGATCCGACATCGCCGCTGCGGGTCCAGACCGCCGACACACAGGTCGAAACACGCTCGACGCGCACGATCAAGCGCCCATTGAGAAACGCCTTTTCATCAAGCTCCTCATTGAGCACCGTGTTGAGATTGTAGGTCAGCTCCTCCAGGGACTCCGGCCTGGCGCCAGCGTATGCGGTACCGCCGATACAGACGGCGCAAATCAGGCTTAGGATAATAGCGCGGATCATCAATATTGTCCTTCCAGCAGAAGCATGGCCTCGTCGTGCCGTCTCTTGACCAGGCCCCTCAAGACCTTGCCTTTCGAGCGCACCTGCTCCTCAATGATCATGACGGCCTTGCGTTTGTCGCCGCTGTTGATAGCAGCACGGACGCCCGGCCAACCTCTTCCTGGATTATAGACGAACGACACGAGGGCATTGAACTCATTTTGTGTCAGGTAGACATGAATTCCCCGACGAACGATCGCCTCATAGCTCGGGAGATTGACCTGTAGAAGGCGTCTCTGCTGACGGTCCGACAGATCGACGAGATTTCTGTTATCCTGGGCGAACTTCCTGGCCGCTTCGCCACGCAGACCGCTCCCCGCCGCCACGCGAGACACCAGACTAGAGTTGATGCCGATATCCCGCAATTTCTGTTCAATCTCAGTCCGGGAACGATCGCGCATGTCATAGCCAGGCCCGAGCGTTACCCCGGATGCCCCGCCCGGCCAGTGCAGCCGGTTGCTGACGCCCCTCATCTCTTCGTGGCGTTCAATAAAACCGCTTCCTTGAAGCGACGTCTTAGTCGCGCTGGGAGCACGTGACGATTCTGACGATGACCGGGTGTAGGACGGATTACAGGTACAGTTTGAGCCAGACATGTTTCCTCATTTCCTGTGGCTTGATGCCACAGATAAGCTAAAAAATTAATCAGCACGTAGCCCTAGAGAGACGCGTAGCCCCGGCCATTTCCACAGCTCCGAAGCCGACCGAAGCCAGACTTTCGGCCCGGTTTCTGGCTTGGCAGATAGCGTCTGACGACGCTGACGAGTTGGTGTTCGCTCATGACACATGTCAGGGCGAGATGCTGGTTGGTATTCGACATGACGTGTCCTGAAATGCGGACACAAAAAAGCCCGCCGGGTCAGGGCGGGCTTTGCGTATGCGTGGGTGATCCTTAGCCATAGCTCTGCCATAGCGATTTTTGGGAGGATCATGATTTTGTAGGAAAGTCCGGATCAGTGAGCAGCACTAGCCGAACCATATTTAATATATAGCAAAAACCGCGCGCAGATACCAAAGGGAAAATAGGCTGGCGGAACTCCACCAATGTCCGCTTTTGCGAAATTTCAGACACCCGCAAATGTCCGACATGAAGGCGAGTGCCGCCTGTCTGCATTGCTCATGTAGAGCGGACAGACGGTTATGGAGGGGTAAGCGGATGGTCTGTTTCTGGAACGCCAACATATGAAAGCAGACATTCCTGTATTCGGTGTTGACGAACGATCTGCCCCTACGGACTCGGGTCAATCTCTCTTCCCGCCCGCACCTCGGGGTCATTTTCAAAGGTACGCAGAACGGCTGACCAAAATGCCCGCAGGCTTGGAAAGCTGCCCCAGTTAGGTGGTTCTTCAATATCCGCCGTGGGGTCCATACCGAGCACAGCCCAACTGACGCGATCGAGGTCCATATCGCTATAGGCCAGTAACGTCCTTAATTCGTTGACTGTCTGCTGCTTGAACGGCAGGCGATGCATGCGCGGCGCATCTTCAATGACCTCGAACAGTGTATCGCCAAAGAGCTCAGGATCCTCGCCAAACGAGCTCGCACCCAGATTAGAGAGACGCGGAAACAGGTCGAGAATATCATATTTAGTCAAGTTTAACAGTTTGGACATAGTAGATCATCCCATTGTGTTCTTTTTTGACAATTGTAACTTGAATGCGCCGCGCAGTCTTGCGCTGCCGATTGGCCCTCTCGATGACGACAGTTCCTCCCCCTGAGGTGTGTCCTTCAAGGAGGATTGCATTTCCATCTCTGGCGTTCTTGAGCCAGCCATCAATCCTGGAGCTGTTATCCTTGAGCACTTTGTGAATAGCACGTTCGGCTTCTTCCTTCGACGTGAAGAATGAAACAATTGGTGTTGATTTTCACTGAGAACTGACCCGGTTTTTTCATCAGGAATTGACCCAGCCAGATGCTATTTCAGGCATAGTCATGCGGGCGGTCAAGAAGGAGATCTGTCCTTTCTGTTTTTTGACGCGGCGGTGCTGGCGCGGAACCTGTAGCTGTCATTTCCTGTCTCGAGGATATGACAGTGATGGGTCAGCCGATCGAGGAGCGCTGTCGTCATCTTCGGGTCACCAAAGACATCTCCCCATTCACTGAAGCTCAGATTGGTTGTGATGATGACACTGGTGCGCCCGTAGAGGCGGCTGGGCAGATGGAACAGCAGGGCGCCAGCAGATGCGTTGAAGGGGAGATAACCGGGTTCATCAAGAATCACGAGATACAGGCGGAGCAGCCTGTCGGTAATCTGTCCGGTGCGGCTGGCGGTCTTTTCGTGTTCGAGCGCCAGGGCCTGTGGGGCAGCATCAAGCCGGGGAACCACGGTTCTCCTGGCATCGATCAGGCGATGCAGCGTATTGAGAACATGGGTCCTGGTCGCCACGCCGTCTTCAAGTGCCAGTTCAACCGCGCAGAGGACAGCCTGCTCATCATGCTGCAGCACAAGGGCCAGGATTTCAGCCATTTCCCGGTCGCCTCCAGGTCGCCTGAGCAGTTGATCCTGCAGGGTCCGGAAGGCGGCTGGCAATTCGGCAAACGGCGCGCCATTGCGCAGGGCGCCCGGTTTGCGCTGGATGACCGCCAGATAATGCCGCCAGTCATACACCGTGCGGCCTGGCACGCCATGCGAACGCGTGATGATCCGGTCATGCACGCACAGAACCTGCCCTTCGGCGATAATGCGCAGCCTGTCGGGATAAACCCGCAGGCTGACCGGACGATTGGTAAAGGAGGCCGGCACGCTATAGCGGTTGCCTTCGAACCGGATCAGACAGGTTGGTGAGACGCGCCTGGTCTGTTCGACAAACCCGTCAAAGGGACGCCCCGGCACCATGAGGTGAGGATGCTCGGCTTGCATGGACCTCGGCGATGCTCCGGGCCAGTTCGATATGCTGCAGCCGTTCCCAGCAGTCCAGGCAGCTCCATAGGATCCATCATGGCCCAGTGCCACAAGATCCTCATGCAGTCGCCGCGCCGTGCGCCGGTTCCTGCGTGATCGGGCAGCTTCCAGGACCAGCCATCCCCTCAGCCTGTCAGCAAACGGGGCCAGTCGGCCGGGACGTTCGGGGACCTGGAACCGCGGTTCAATACTCTGTGCCCGCAGATATTTCCGGATCGTATTGCGTGACAGCCCCGTCCGACGTTCAATCTCGCGGATCGGAAGATGATCCCGGCAGTGCCACCGACGGATCACACTCAGAAGCTCCATGTCAATCACTCCTCAAACCCCCAGCAGATGCTGCCGGGGAGTGTGAAGGCATGGGGCAAATCTCGATGAAAATTTCCGCCCTGCCCGGGTCAGTTCTCAGTGAAAATCAACAGACAGGCCGCCGAAATGCTCGGGTAATCCGATCGATGATCTTCCAGAAGGCGCATGGCGCGCTCATGGAACTCAGGCGAATAACGCGATGTCTTCTTCTCTACCATAGGGGTCATCCTCCGAGAGTTTTACTCTCCGGTAAACCCGGGGCAGTTCATGAAGATCGGCTACGCGATCTTCATGGACCACGTTCATACGCCGGATCTGCCGTGCCCCCATTCGGTGCAGCTCTTCAACTGGATTATCGACGGCAAGCTGAAGGTCCACATTGGCGGTACCTACCCGCTGGCCAACGCCGCCCGCGCCCATGCCGACATGGAAAGCGGTGAAACGACCGGGAAGCTCCTGCTGATTCCGTAAAAAAGCAGGAGAGCCGGGATCATTCAGGCTTATTCGCCTCCCATTCCTTCCTGATCAGTTCCAGACCCTCCTCATATGTCGTGACCCAGAGCGCAGGGAAATGGCGTTTGAATTTCGTTGAGTCGAAGAGATTGTCCTGCTCGTAGCGGGGCAGCAGTTCCCTTATCTCCCGCACCTGTTTTGAGAAAATGCCTGCGATGATCAGTGGCCATCTGCCGATGACCGAATAAGATGGCGTGCGTCCGAAAATCCTGCTCGCCATGGTGACGAATGTCTTATAGGTCGGCCGATCATCACAGCACGGCAGATGCCAGGTCTGGCCATAAGCATCGGGGGTATTGCCCAGGGTTGCCAGCGCGCGGCTCGCATCCGGCGTCCAGATGAGGGTCCGGCGCGTATCGTCACGGACAGGGACCAGAGGTCTTTTGCCTGTTTTCAGCCTGTCGATGATCAGGGCGTTGGTGAAGCTCTGCGTTTTTCCCGGACCATAGAATTCCGGTGCGCGGGCGATGAGCACGGGAATGTCTCCTCGCGCCATTTCTTCCAGCACCATGGACGCCATTGCAGCGCGCACCCGCCCTTTCCGGCCAACCGGGGCGAAGCGCGTTTCCTCCGTCTGGATATGACTGTTCTGCGGATACATGTAGGTATTGTCGAAATAGGCGAAACTGGCGCCCGCCGTCCGGCACGCCTGCAAGGCGTTCTTCAGCATGACCGGAAACCGCTCTTCCCAGAGCGTGCTGTCAGGGGGCAGGCCGGCTGTGAAATAGACGATCCGGCTGCCTTTCACCGCCTGTGTCGTCTGTCCTGCATCCAGCAGGTTCGCAGCCATAAGGGTATCGTCCTGGTTGACCTTGCGGGGATTGCGGCTCACGAGCCGCAGGTCGCCCGTATGATGCTGATGTAATGTCCGCGCCAGTTCCGTGGCGATCTGGCCATTTGCGCCCAGAATTGTCTGCATGTGGGGCTGCCTCCATGGTGCCGAGCAGGTTTATCGTTGCGACGCTAACGTTGAAGTCAGATTTAATGTCAAACGACAGATTGACCTTCAACCGGGCTAGAACGTTACAAAACGGTTGTCCGCCCCCCTGTCGCATCAAAGGGACCAGCCATGAGCCGTCATATCCTTCACGTTGCCACCAACATCGCGCATTTTGACAATCCGGCGCATCCGACCGGGTTATGGCTGTCGGAACTGACGCATGCCTGGGACGTGTTTGCCGCCAGGGGTTATGAACAGCGCATTATCAGCCCCACGGGTGGCAGGGTTCCGCTTGACCCGCGTGCGCTGAAATGGCCGATGCGCGATGCCTCATCCAGAGCCTGGCTGGCCGATCCGGCAAAAATGGCCCTGCTCTCTTCAACCCCCTGCCCAGCAGACATCAATCCGCAGGATTATGATGCGATCTACTTTACCGGTGGGCATGGCGTGATGTGGGACTTTCCAGACAATGAGGACCTTCAGGCCATCACCCGCGCAGTGTGGGAAAAGGGCGGCATTGTTTCCGCTGTCTGTCATGGATATTGCGGGCTTCTGAACACCCGTCTTGCAGACGGTTCTTTTCTGGTCTCCGGGCGAAAAATCACCGGATTTTCGTGGACCGAGGAAAGGCTGGCGGGCGTATCGCGGGAGATACCCTACAACGCGGAAGCTGAGATGAAGGCACGGGGCGCGCTATACGAAAAAGCCCTTCTGCCGTTCATGTCCCATGTCGTGGCGGACGGAAAACTGGTGACGGGCCAGAACCCTTCTTCCGCCAGAGCGACCGCAAGAAAAGTCGCGTCCCTTCTGGGAGGACTTTAAGGCGAAACAGCTTTTTTGCTGCGCCTCCTGCTCACGGACAGACGACGATCCGTGCTGTCCAGAAGGCGCACATCGTCAGGGGTCACGTCCAGGTTTTCGGGAGGCTCCATAAGCACATTCGTCAGGACACGATGGGCATTGGCCGCACAGTCCATGTCGTCAGGGCGTGCCTGAATGTCCGTAACCAGACGAAGGAGGTGGGTTTTGCTCTGGGCCAGACGTGCCTGCAGCGCCTCGATATCCGCAATCTTGCGTGTCAGTGCATTCATGAGGGCATCATGGTCCCAGTGTTTCAGATCAGCGGGCAGCAGGGTGCGGATTTCATCCAGCGTAAATCCGGCCCGCTGTGCCATCGTGATGAGTCCCAGGATCAGCTCGGCCTGTGGCGGATAGGTACGGTATCCGTTGGAACGACGATCAACCGTTTTCAGGAGACCGATGCGCTCATAGAAGCGGATTTTGGAAGTCGTAAGACCGGTTTGCCGGGCCAGTTCTCCAATTTTCATCATCTGTCTTCTGTTACAGGTTCATCTTGACGTTGAACTTATGTTCAACGTTAGCGTCTGAGCAATATCAGTTCTGAATGCTCGGGAGAAGTATCATGTCATTCGTCACGACATCCGACGGCGTAGAGATTTTCTACAAGGACTGGGGACCGAAGGACGCCCGGCCGATCGTATTCCATCATGGCTGGCCGCTTAGCGCCGATGACTGGGACACGCAGATGCTGTTCTTCCTGAGCAGGGGATTTCGCGTTATTGCGCATGACCGCCGCGGTCACGGACGTTCGGCGCAGGTGAGCGACGGTCATGACATGGACCATTACGCGGCTGATGCATCGGCAGTTGTCGAACATCTCGATCTGAAAAACGCCATTCATGTCGGGCATTCGACAGGGGGCGGACAGGTTGCCCGCTATGTTGCGCAATATGGTCAGCCTCAGGGACGTGTCGCCAAAGCCGTGCTCATCAGTTCCGTGCCGCCTTTGATGGTCCAGACGGACCGCAGTCCGGAAGGCGCACCGATCGAAGTCCTGAACGGACTGCGTGCCGGATTGGTGGCCAATCGCGCGCAGTTCTTTCTGGATGTGGCCGGCGGGCCGTTTTATGGCTTCAACCGTCCGGGCGCAGAAGTTTCGGAAGGGACGATCCGCAACTGGTGGCGTCAGGGCATGATGGGGAGTGCGAAAGCCCATTATGAAGGGATCAGGGCATTCTCCGAAACGGACCAGACGGAAGACCTGAAAGCCATTACCGTCCCGGTGCTTGTGCTACAGGGCGATGATGATCAGGTCGTGCCTTATAAAAATGCGGCCATCCTTCAGGACAGGCTGCTTCAAAACAGCACGTTGAAAATCTATCCCGGTTATCCGCATGGCATGCACACGACCCATGCCGATATCATCAATGCCGATATCCTGGCGTTTATTACCGACTGAAGATCGCGTCCCGACGATGTGGCCTTTGACGTCAGTAGGTGGTGATTTTGTCCCGTTACCTGCCTTGTCGTGAAGTCAGTCCCCGCAATGTGGCTGGGCTGGAGTTCGTCTGTCAACGTCGGCTTTACGAAAACGTCTCTGACGGACGTAATGTCCTGAATGCGGACATCAGTAGCCTGTCCGCTCTGTTCTCACTAAGCAGACAGGCAGTTACCGACAGGAAAAGGCGAATGCTGGCTGTGGGTGACAATTTCCCTCTTGCCGGCCACCTTCTACCGGGAAGATGGCCGGTCATGCTGAGGCAAGAAACGCAACCAGAACCACCCCATCAGGGCAGACAGGACAGAACCGGCGAAGATGCCCATCTTGGCCAGGATCACAAGATCTGATCCGGAAAATGCCAGGTTCGCGATAAACAGGCTGATCGTAAATCCGATGCCGCACAGCAGCGAAAGACCAAACAGCATTCCCATTGGTGTTTCGGCCGGAAGCGTGGTGATCTTCAACCGGGTCGAAAGCAGCGTCGCGCCAAAGACACCGACAGGCTTGCCAACAATCAGTCCCAACATGATCCCGAGCGGAACAGCCTCCAGCGTTCTGTCCGGATGAACGCCCACCAGTGAAACACCCACGTTCATGAAGCCGAAAAGTGGCAGAACCACCCATGTGACAAAGGGGGCCAGCGCGGAGCCTGTTTTATCGAGAGGCGTAACTGGTCCAACGCCTTTTCCGGATGTCGTCGCCGGCAGACAGAGTCCGGTTATCACCCCGGCAAGAGTTGGATGCAGGCCAGATTCCAGAAGTGCTATCCATAGGAGAATGCCTGCGGTGGCATAACTCCATAACGTCCTGATCCCGGCCCTGTTCGCTCCGATCAATGCTGCCGTGACGATCCCGACCGCTACAAGTGCTGGCCAGTACAGAGCGCTCCCGTAAAACAGGGCGATCACCAAGATACCCAGCACGTCATCGAAAATGGCCAACGCCATCAGCCAGGCCCTGGCGCCAGGCGAGACATGCTTTCCAAGAGCAAGAATGATCGGCAACGTGAATGCAGCGTCCGTTGCAACAGGAATAGCCCAGCCGCGCGTCGCTTCCGGATGCCCGCATGTCACCAGAAGATACGTCAGGGCGGGCACGATCATGCCGCCCAGTGCCCCGATAAGCGGCAGGGCAACGCGGCGTAGTGATGAGAGGTGCCCTGAGACGGTTTCCTTCTTGATTTCGAGAATGACCACCAGAAAAAACAGGGTCATAAGCCCGTCGGAGACCCACGCGTCCATGTTTTCCGGCCCATGCGTGCCCAGAAAGGAAAGCTTCATGGGGGTCGTTATCAGGGCTGTATAACCCAGCGCCCACGGTGAATTTGCCAGGACAAGACCCGCAAGAGAGGCGAGCAGGAGAACAGACGCCCCGCCTGCGGGAGAGCCAAGGAAACGTCGAAGATGGGCGGCGGACGCAATAAAGGATTCAGTCATTTCTCTTTGTTGAACAGGACAGGGTTCCATACAAGTCAAAGGTTCTGCGCTATATTGTCATAATGTTTCTTTTTACGTCCGCTTCTCGAATACCCGTTTTACGAGCTTTGCGTTCTGGATGAGGCAACTGCAGCTTTTTCCTCATATCTGCCCAAAGTCATCAATGATCCTGCATTCTCCAATCATGCCATGCTGGCACTGCTTTAGTAGATGGTTCAACTCATGCCGTAGAGATTGCAGATCAGAATTTTGCGGTCGATTTCCCTGACATGAGTACTGGCGATAACATCAACTTCTTCGCTGGATCGGCCAGCCTGGGCCGCCAGATCCAGTAATACCCGCACCATTGTGGCTTGTGTTATGGGCGTGTCGGGGTTGTGGAGCGGATTGCAGATTATTTGTCACAGTATCAAAGAAGCTGGCGGTATTCTCCTGCGATGAAAAGATATCAGGCATAACATCGTGCCGGATACCAGACGTATGGAAGGGCATAGGATCCCGTGGCCTTCAGTATTTTGCACGCTTTCTTCGCATCGACCCATTTTATGAAACGGCTGCTGAACATGACCAGAAAGCGCGTTATAATGGATCGGGAATACTTCTGTCTGGTGAATACTCCCTCGGTGAATTCCTTGTATTTTAAAGAAATGGGTCTGTAGCTGGACAGTCTGCCTGTTCGTCAGAGAATGCTGGCCACTCATCTTCAGATGTCATTGCGAAGGCTTTATAAAAACATCACCAAACATATATTATATTGTAATATAATAATTAATATAAATAATATTATATTTTATCAATGGATTTCTATCCATAGTCCCCACGAATATCATAATGATAATCATTTTCATAATATAAATTCCTTTCATAGGTGACATGTTCAGGTTCACGTCAGGTTTCTCTGTTATCGGTAGGAAGTCATCGTCGTGATGGCAGGAACTCTACGTTTGACAGGAAACAGACGCGTATTATGCGAAGGATATTGCACGGTGGCCTGTATGCAGCCTGTATTTTCTTCCTGTCGGTATTGCCCACCCGGGCAGACAGCGGGACGGAAGGCATATGCATGACAGTCCAGCAGGGTATCCGCCTGCATGTAGACGGTATGTATGGCGGATATCCCCATTCCGTACTGCGCGATGCCGTGCTGCAGGGGGTGGCGTGCCCGTCTGATGAGGCTGAACTGCATGCATTCAGTCTTATCGCTGAGTCAGCCCCTCATCTGCGTATTTCCGTTACGAGGCCCATGGGACAGGGGCAGCAGGGATCGATTTCCGCCCGGCTGTTCGCGCAGGGGCACTTTATCATAGGGGAACGTATGTCCCTCTCCCCCCTGGCACGTTCCCAGTCTCCTTTTTCGGTTTCGTCCGACATCAACCTCATGATGGCGCGGCTGTGGAGCGACCTCGCCTTACGGATCAGTCATGGTGGTCCCGTCATTCCATGAAGGCCTGAAGCATGAAGCGCGTCATGCGCCCCATCCTGTCGGTCGCCATGACCGGCGCCCTGACATGGGGGGCTCTGGCCCGGGCTCAGGTCCCCCGGTCCGGCCCATCCTTCCATGAAGCGGTCGGCATGGCGTGGGCCATTGATCCGGTCCGCACCGAACTGCAGGTCAGTCACCATTCCGCCCGTGCCCGCGCGAGTGCGGCGGGGTCATGGTTTGCCGGTGGCCCTACCCTGTCGGGTGAATACATGGATGACCACATGCTGGGCAGTAACGAAGGCTATACGACGTATCAGGGCGGGGTGTCCGTGCCGCTATGGCTGCCAGGACAGGGCCGCGCCACCTGGCAGGTTGCAAGCGCGGAAGCTGCATCGTTTGATGAACAGCTCAATGTCGAACACATGGCACTATCCATCCGGGTGCTTGACGCTGGCGCTGCCGCCCTGATCGCCCGTACGCGGGTGGAGGTGGCCCATACCCTTTATGATGTGACAGCACGCATGGCCACCAGCGCCACACGGGCGGTGCATGGTGGCGAACTGGCCTCGGCCGATGGTCAGATGGCACAGGCGGCAGTGGAGAATGCCCGTAATGAACTGGCCCTGGCACAGGAGGAGGCCCGGAATGCAACGGCTGCACTGGAGGTGCTCCTCGGCCGCCCGGTTGTGCCGGATCTTGCGCGTTACGGGGCGAGCGACGTCACCCACGCCCGCTTTATCGCGCCCCGTGACATGGAGGACAATGACCCCCGCATCAGGGTCGCGCACCGCAATGTTGAAGCTGCCGAGGCCAACATGAAGCTGGCGCGCCGTTCCTTCATGCCCAATCCGGAAATCGGCGTGGATGCGATCCATGAAAAGCAGTACGGCAGCCCGTGGGATGACCGGGTGGGCGTGAATTTCAGCATTCCCCTGCCCAGCGAGGTCCGCAACACGCCCATCATGTCCGAAGCGCGCAACCGGCTGGCTTCGGCTACCAGTCAAGAAACGCAGGCGCGGCGCATGGTGCATCTGGAAATGATGCGGGTACGGGAACGTCTGATCGCAGCCACCACGGCGCGGCAGACCACCCGCACCGCATCCGAAAACATGGAGAAGCGGGCCGAGGCGCAGGAACGGGCCTGGCGGCTGGGCGAAGCCAGTCTGGATACGGCGCTTGCCGCCCGGCAGACGGCGGCCAATACCCGGCTGGCCAGCGCCCGGGCCGAGGTGGAATGGCATGTCGCCAGCATCCGCATGCTGATCGCAACCGGGATCGTACCATGAAGCGGCTCACCCCTGCCCTGTTTATTCCTGCCCTGTTCATTCTGGTCCTGTCCTGCCCGCCAGCCCATGCCACGGATGTGGCGTTGCCTCCTGTCGTGAAGCTGGATGGGGCGGCCGTGGCGAACGCGGGTATCGCCATTGTCACGGCAGCACCCGGTAGGGTTGTGCCCATGCTGCCGGTCATAAGCCGGGTCATGCCCGATACGACACGGGTCGTGCATATCCACCCCGCTGGCAGCGGCAAGGTGCTGGCAGTGCTGGCGCAGCCGGGCACACCCGTGCGGCGGGGACAGGCGCTGCTGCGTTATCAGGACCATTCCCTGCATGTCGCTCGTCTGCAGGCGGTCCAGATGCGTGCGGCGCTGACAGCCGCCATCGCGGCCCGGAGCGATGCGGCGGGCGCCGTGCAGCGGGCAAAGGCGCTGGCGGGCGAAACCATCTCCATGGCCGAACTGCGCCGCAGGCAGGATGCACTGGCGCAGGCTGACGCCACCATGCACGCGCGGCAGGCGGATGTGGATACGCTGGGCCATCGTTTCGCGGAGGAGTTCAATTCATCATCGGAACAGGACAGCAAGCGCACGGAAGACGAGAGCTCGACCCTGATTGCCCCTGTCGATGGCATGGTGCAGGCGCTCAATACTTCGGTGGCGGGCGACGTGGACCCGACCATGGATGTGGCGACTGTGGCGGACCTGTCCGGCATATGGCTTGTCTCCGACATCCCTCCCGATCAGGCCGTACGGATCGCACCGGGCGGGCAGCAGGTGACGCAGGCGGCAGGTGGCCCGTTCACGTCGCGTATCGACACGGTGGATGGCATGGCCAGTCCGCTGACCGGGCTGGTCCGCGTCATCAGCAGCGTGCCCAACCCCACCGGCGCACTGGTGCCCGGCATGGTGCTGGATGCAACACTGGCGCAGCGCGATAGCGTGGCGGGCATTGTCGTGCCGTCCGAAGCCCTTCAGCAGATTGACGGGCAGAGCGTCGTGTTCTTGCGGATGAGCGAAACCGATTACCGGCCCGTCGTGGTTGATGTGGCGCTGGATGACGGGATTCAAGCGGTCGTCCGTTCCGGCCTGAAAGGGGGCGAGCCGGTCGTAGGCCACGGCAGCTTCGCCCTGCATTCGGTCATCGGCCTTGCCGGGATGGATGCGGACTGATGGCGCGGAAATACCTTGAGGCGCTGATGCGCGCGCGCATGCTGGTTCTGGGCGGTCTTTTCGTGCTGCTGGCGGCTGGAATCATGACGGTGCTGGGTCTGCCGGTGGAGGCGGTGCCCGATATCTCGCCCCGTCAGGTGCTTGTCTCGGTTGTCGCCCCCGGCCTCGCGACGGAAGAAGTGGAGAAACTCATCACCTTTCCCGTCGAGGCCAGCATGACCGGCATTCCCGGCATGACCGACCTGCGCTCCGTCTCCCGTGGCGGGGTGTCGGTGGTATATGTGCAATTTGCCGACGACACCGACATCAACCTTGACCGCACCCGCGTGAACGAGCGCATGCAGCAGGCGCGTTCGAACATATCCGTGCCCGGAATCACCATCAGCATGGGGCCGCTGGCCACAGGCATGGGCGAGATCATGCAGTTCCAGATCCGGGGCGCGGGGCGCTCGCCCATGGAACTCAACCGCATCATGAACTGGACCGTGGTGCCGCAGATGCGCCTCGTGCCCGGCGTGGTGGACGTGAACGTCAATGGCGGGGCGGAGGAAACCTATGAAGTCACGCTCGATCCTGCACGGCTGATCGGGGCCAATCTTTCCGTCGGTGAGGTCTATCGCGCGGTGGATGAGAATAATGCCGCGTCCGGCGGTGGCTGGATCACGCATCATGCCGAACAGCAGAGCGTGGTCGGGCGCGGGCTGGTGGGTAGCCTTGCGGATTTCGGCAACATCGCCGTGCGGACCAATACGGACGGCTCGGTCGTGCGCCTGCGCGACCTCGGGCGCATCACCACGGGCGCGCGCACCCGGCTGGGGGCGGTCACGCGCGACGGACAGGGCGAAATCGTGATCGGCGTGGTGATGATGGAAAGTGGGGCGAGTTCCAACGCCACCCTTGCCGCGATCGACCGCGCCCTGCCGGGTATCCGGCAGGCGCTGCCCGCAGGCGTTACGCTGGACCCCTACTACACCCGCGCCACCCTGACCGGGCAGACCATCGCCACCGTGCGTGACAACCTGTTGATGGGCGCGGTGCTGGTGGTGGGCGTGCTGGTGGTGGTGATCGGGAGCTGGCAGGCGGCCCTTGTCATTGCCTCGGTCATTCCGGTGGCCCTTGTCTGCGCCATGGCGGGGATGCGGCAGTTCGGCATCTCGGCCAACCTGCTCAGTCTGGGCGCGATCGATTTCGGCATGATCGTCGATGGCTCGCTGGTGGTGATCGAACATGTCCTGTCACGGCGCGAGGAGGAACCGGATGTGGAATTCATGCCCCTCGTGGTGTCATCCGTGCAGCAGGTCATGCGCCCGGTGGGGTTCGCCATCCTGGTCATCATCATGGTCTATCTGCCCATCCTGACCCTGCAGGGGATCGAGGGGCGCATGTTCCGTCCCATGGCGCAGACGGTCATCATGGCGCTGCTGGTGTCGCTTGCTTACTGCTTCATCTGCATTCCCGTGCTGGCCAGCCTTGCGCTGGGGCGGCTGCACCCTGCGGGCGATACGCGACTGATCGCATGGCTGCGCCGCCCCTATACCCATATGGTGACATGGGGGGAGATGCATCCGCGCACCCTGTTTGGCGGCACGATCGCGGTGCTGGTCGTATCGGCTGTTCTTGCCACACGACTGGGGGGTGAATTCATTCCCCAGCTTGATGAAGGCGCACTTGCGGTCACCACCACCCGACTGCCCTCGGTCTCGCTCGACACCGTGCTGGCGTCGGTCACGAAGCAGGAGCAGATCCTGCGCCGCTTTCCCGAGGTCAGGACGGTGGTCAGCAATACCGGCACATCCGCCATTCCGACCGACCCGATGGGCGTGAACGAGACCGACAGCTTCATCTTCCTCAATCCACCTTCCACATGGAAAACCGCCCGCACGCAGGCGGGCCTTGTCGCCGCGATGGACGACACAATGCGGCGCGAACTGCCCGATGCGCTGTATTCATGGAGCCAGCCGGTGCAGATGCGCATGGACGACCTGCTCTCTGGCGTGCGCACCCAGATTGCCGTCTCGATCTTCGGTGATGACCTGACCACGCTGGCAGAACTGGGCGACCGGGTGGTGGCCGCCATGTCCGGCGTGAAGGGCGCGGCGGACGTGGCGGCGGCGGGCGATGGCACCGTGCCGCTGATCGTGGCCGATATCGACCGCACGCAGGCCGCCAGCCGCAACGTGGCGGTGCAGGACATTCTGGATACGGTAGAGGCGGTGGGCGGACATATCGGCACGAGGCCGGTGATCGTGGATAACGCCATCATCAGCACGCAGGTGCGCCTTGAACCGAAGCGCGTGACCTCGGCTGCCGCGATTGGTGCGCTGCAGGTCCGGCGCATGGACGGGCAAGGCAGTGTCATGCTTTCACAGGTGGCGCATGTGCATGAAGTCGATGGCCCGCCGCGCATCAGCCGCGATGGCGTGCGCCGGCGCATGGTGGTCCAGGCCAATGTGCGCGGGCGGGATCTTGCGTCCTACGTGGCCGAGGCACAGGCCCGGGTGGTTCGGGACGTGAAGCTGCCCGCAGGCTATGCCATGCAGTGGAATGGCCAGTTCCGTAATCTGCAATCAGCGGTGCTGCGGCTGGAGATCGTCCTGCCCATTGCCCTTGGCCTGATCTTTGCCCTGCTGGTGGTGGCTTTTGGCGCGGTCAGGCCAGCCCTTCTGGTATTCATCAACCTGCCGGTGGCGGCGACCGGCGGCATCGTGGCGCTGACGCTGCGCGGCCTGCCGTTCAGCATTTCGGCAGGCATCGGCTTTATTGCACTGTTTGGCGTGGCGATCCTCAACGGTGTGGTGCTGGTCAGTGAAATCGCAGCCCTGCGCGCGGGTGGCATGGCGGTGGCGCAGGCGGCCTTTGCCGCCGCCGAATCCCGCTTTCGCCCGGTCATGGCCACGGCCCTTGTCGCCAGCCTTGGCTTTTTCCCCATGGCGTTTTCAGACAGTGCGGGGGCCGAGGTCGAACGCCCGCTGGCCAGCGTGGTGATCGGCGGGCTGGTTACGTCCACATTGCTTACACTCCTGGTGCTGCCATCGCTTTACGCCCGGGTCATGCGAGAGAGGGTTCGGGACTGATGCGTATCCTTATTGTTGAAGATGAACGTGACCTTGGGGCGGCAGTGCAGGAGCGCGTGCGGCTGGACGGGCATGCAGTGGACTGGTTCATGACGCTGGAGGACGCGCGTGCGGCCATGGCCACCGTGGATTATGATTTCATGCTGCTTGATCTTGGGCTGCCAGATGGCAGCGGGCGCAGCCTGCTGCGTGACATCCGCCGGACACCATCGAATATCGCCATCCTCATCACCACGGCGGAAGATCAGATCAGCGACCGCATTGCCGGCCTGTCCGAAGGGGCGGATGATTATATTGTCAAGCCTTACGACCTGAACGAACTCGTGGCCCGTATCGCTGCCGTGGCGCGGCGTTATGCGGCTCCCCGCAGGCAGGTCCATTATCGCATTGGGGAGATTACGATCGACCGGGAAAACCGCTCGGTATCGCGCAGCGGGCGGGTGCTTGACCTGACCGCACGGGAATGGGCCATTATGGAACTGCTTTCACGTCATCCGGGGCGGATCCATTCACGCCAGCAGATCGACACGGCCCTGTATGCGCTGGACCACGATGTGGACAGCAACACTGTCGAGGTTTTCATAAGCCGCCTGCGCAAGAAGGTAGGCAACACGGTAATCAGGACTGTCCGTGGCCGTGGATACTGTCTGGCTGATGGTGAAGCGGTATGAAGAACTGGAGTCTCGCCACCCGCATCGTCAGCAGTGTCCTGAGCGTGGTGACGCTCAGCCTGCTGGCTCTCAGCCTCGCCGTTGCAGGCTTTACCCGCTACGAAATAACGGAACGGCTGGACAATTCCCTGCAGGAAGTCTCCGAACGGCTGCAGGCCACCATCGCTACACAGCCCCATGGACCACGGGACACTGTTGCCTGGGTGCCCGGTGTCGGACCGCGCACACTCGCCTACCAGGTGGTCGATCAGTCCGGGCATGTGGTGTTGCGCTCACAGAATGCGCCGGTCCAGCCGTTTGTGCCCGATATCCATACCGGGTTTGTCGATATCCCCCGTTTCCGGGTCTATATCGCAGCTCCGACCGCCACGGCCTATCGTGTGCTGGTGGGGGAGCCGACATTGCACCGTCGGGGGGCGACGTGGCGCGCGACGGCGATCGCCATTGTGCCGATACTGGTTTTCCTGCCTGTCATCTGGCTGCTGGTACGCGTGATCGTGCGACGTGCCCTGCGCCCGCTTGACCGCCTGCATGATGAAATGCAATCGCGCGGCAGCGGCAACCTGCGGCCCATCCCCTCGCTTGACCTGCCGGTGGAACTCGTCTCCATCCAGCATGCCGTCAATACCCTTCTGGCCCGTCTGGAAACCGCACTTTCCACCGAGCGGGCCTTTGCCGCAAGTGCCGCGCATGAACTGCGCAACCCGCTTGGCGCCCTGCTGGCGCAGGTGCAGATGCTGGGCCGCATGGTATCGCCAGAAACGGAGGCCGGGCGCAGGGTGGACATCATTGCCGACCGGACCCGCCGACTTGGACGGACGGTAGAAAAACTGCTGCAGTTCTCACGTGCCTCGTCAGGTGTTGCCTTCCGCCGCAACCGCTTCGACCTCCTGACCGTGCTGCGTGTACTGGCGGACGATCTGGACCATAACCCGCGTGACGGGTGCGGAATCATCCTGAACGTAAACGGGATCAGCCACATATTCGTGCATGGTGACATGGATGCGACCGGCATCATGCTGCGCAACCTGCTGGAAAACGCATTGCTGCACGGGGGGCGTGAGACGCCCGTGCATGTGGCCGTCCTGCCAGATGGGTGCATTGACATTACTAACGACTGCCCGGCCCTGACGGCGGACATGCTGACGCGGCTGACCAGTCCGTTCGTGCGCGGCGGGACTGGCACGCGCGGCAGCGGCCTTGGCCTGGCAATTGCCAGCAATATTGCCAGGCAGATGGACGCGACCATGCGCCTGCGTTCCCCGCTGCCGGAATCAGGCAGGGGGTTTGGTGCCCACATTACTTTCCCCGACCCGGATGTGATCCGCGCCTCCGGCACAGCCTGAGACCGCGCGTTCGGTTTCACGTCATATGGAACTGATATGAAGACTGGCATGACGCACGAAACACTCCCGGCACGCAGGCGCTATGATGCGCCGACAGTCTTTATTTTACTGGAGCTGTGCAGCAATCATCATGTTGCAGTTCATAAGCGCAGATATATGGGGTCTGTTCCATAATCCGCTGCGTCACCAGCTTCTGGTCAGTCACCTGACGGCGGGAATGGTGCCAAGCAGTGCTACTGCCCGTGCGCATCGCGTGGCGGATCGGGTGGGGGCGGCAGATGTCCGCATCAGACCGCTGGCTGGGCTCTCTCTTGGCCTGCAGCGTGGAATACAGCCTGTATGGGCTGGCCATGATGGAAATCGGCCTTGGCTACCTGTGGCGATGGGGAAACGGACAGGCTATGAGTTTCCTGTCCGGGCAGGTCATGCCGCCGTTTGGAAAATTCGCACCCGCCAGGGTCGGCCTGCTGCATCAGCCGCACCAGTGGAATGGCTGGCTGATCATCTTTCTGGCTACCGGCCACGCGCTGGCGGCGTGTTTTCATTACTTCACCCTGCGCGACAATGTTCTGCAGCGCATGTTCATGACCGGGAATATATCGAATGGACGTAAGTGATAAGGGCATATCTGGTTCGGATGAGGTACATGCAGCCGCCCGTATGGGCTGGCTGCGGGCCTCCGTTCTCGGGGCAAATGACGGAATACTGTCTACTTCCAGCCTTATTATTGGCGTTGCAAGTGCCCATACCGCGCAGGCAGGAATACTACTGGCTGGCATTTCCAGTCTGATAGCTGGCGCCATGTCCATGGCTGCAGGGGAATATGTGTCTGTCAGTTCCCAGGCCGATTCAGAAAAGGCGGATCTGACCCGTGAAAAAAAGGAACTCGGTAGTAGCTGGGATTCTGAAGTCAGCGAACTGGCTGGTATATATCGTCAGCGTGGACTTGATGATCTTCTGGCGCACCAGGTCGCCGTTGCCCTGATGAAACATGATGCGCTGGGCGCCCATGCCCGTGACGAACTGGGTATTTCCGATGTAACGGCGGCGCGTCCAATACAGGCTGCCCTGGCGTCCGCATGTGCATTTGCGCTTGGCGCCATACTGCCGTTGCTTACGGCCGTGCTATCACCACTCAGGCTGGTATCATGGAGTGTCTCTATCGTTTCGCTGATCTGTCTTGCAATTCTGGGAACTGTCGGCGCTCTGGCTGGAGGTACGGCACCCTGGCGTCCAGCGTTGCGGGTCATATTCTGGGGCGTGATGGCCATGCTTGTCACATCGGTTATTGGAAACGTATTCAATAAGTAAAAATATGAATTTTTATTTTACCATGGGCATTATTACGGATTGTTGTCTCTGTGGTATTTGAAAGTGATGGTTGCTGCAAGGCATCTGGCCGGGCAGAATATATGGGCGCTACGGTCATAACGCGTTGCGATACGGTGCGCTGTATGATTGGCGACAGAATGTTTCAGCGTTGCTTCACGGATGGTTTTTGGGAAAATATTCCTTAAAAAAATTATGTCAGGTTTCTGAAATTTCAAAATGATGTCCGTCAATCCATTCAATGGACTAGATTAACAAATTGTTTATATTTAGGTAATCTGGAATAGAAATATTTTTGTGACTATTTTTTAATAGGAAATATGATAACAGGAAATTTCCGCTACGATTGAGGAAGATTTTTCCCCTGTCATGATATCAGTGCGTCCACTTACGACCCTGCCGTTTTTCCCCCTGTTGCTTGGGGGATGTGCATTCCGGGGCGCGCCCTCTTTTCCAGTGGTGGGCGCCTATTTCCCGGCATGGATGGTGTGCGGGCTGACCGGGGTTGCGGTGTCGCTGGGCCTGCGGGTGGTATTCGTGCTGACGGGGGTGGATGCCATCCTCAGCTTCCGGCTTTTTACCTATGTCGCACTGGGTGTCCTTGCCGCGCTGGCGGTCTGGCTGGTGGCTTTCGGCCCCGGATGATGCAGCGCGTCCGTATTTCAGGCAGAAAGCCGCTTGGCATGGCCATTGCCGCAGGCTGCATCGGTACTGCCGTCGTGCTGAGTCTTTATGTGGCTCACCGGGGAAATGCCTATCCCGGGTCCGATAGCGCAAGCATTGATGCCGAACTGGTTCATATCGCCTCAACGGTTGGTGGACGGCTGACAGACCTTCCGATTCAGGTCAACCAGCATGTTCATAAAGGCGACGTGCTGTACCGCCTCGATCCCGAGCCTTACACGCTGGGCGTGCAGCAGGCGCAGGCCAATCTGGACCTTGCCAGCGCGGAGGTGGAGAACCAGAAGCGTCTGGTTGGCGTTAAAACGGCAACAGCCGCCGCCGCGCGTGACCAGGTCACCCGCGCCCAGACCAACCGCGACCTTGCGGCCCGTACGACCGGGCGCCTGCAGCCGCTGGCCGGTAAATCCTATATTCCATGGCAGGAATACGACCAGGCCCGCGTTGCCCTTCGTGATGCCGAGGTCTCGCTGGCACAGGCGCGACAGCAGTCCGCAGCGGCGGATATGGCCGTGGGTGATCTGAAAAGCGCACAGGCCGCACAGGCTGCAAGCCAGGCGATGCTGGATCATGCCCGTTACGAACTGCGCCAGACAGTTGTCACCGCGCCTGCGGATGGGTACGTGACCAGCCTTGGTGTAAAGCCGGGCGAAGTGCTGGCCCCGTCACAGGTGCTGTTTACGCTGATTGTGGATGAGGCATGGTACGTGACCGCCACCATTCGGGAAATCGACCTTGCCCCCGTTCATCCCGGTGACTGTGTTACGGTCTATTCCATGATCGACCGCCATACCCCCCTGCGGGGCCACGTGGAAAGCATTGGGTGGGGCGTTATGTCCGCCGATACGACCGGTCTTGCACGCACGCTGCCCCTCGTGCCACGGCAGATGGACTGGGTTCACGTCGCCCAGCGTTTTCCGGTGCGGATCCGTCTGGATGACATCCGCCCTGCCCTGCTGCGCATGGGCGCCACCGCTACCGTCGAGATCCGTTATGGCGCCGCCTGCCACTAACGTCCCTGTCGCACAGATGCGGCGCCCGGGTATGCCCCGTGGTCTGTCGCTGTCACGCCTGTGGGCGCTGGTCTGTAATCCGGCACCCGGTCGGCTGGGTTATGCCCTGCGTATGGCGGCGGGGTGCACCACCACCGTGCTGGTGGGAGAAATATGGCAGGTGCCCGACCTGGCCGTGCCTGCTCTGGTGACCATGGCGCTGTGGCAGAAAGACCGGGTGACGAATGTGCTGGCGGCAGTGGGCATCAATATCTTCGTCGTGTTCCTGCTGGCTTTCGTGTTCGGGCTGGTCCGTCTGACTCTGGACCACCCGATGGGGCTGGTCATCATCATTACGCTGCTGTCGTTCGGGTTTTTCTTTATGGGCTCGGCAAGCAAGCTCAGGCCTGTCGCCTACGTGCTCGGCCTGACCGTCGTGTATGCGCTGATTGCCATCGATCAGGTACCGGTGGGTGAAATCGTGACCCGTGCCGTACTGTATGCCGATCTGTTCCTTGCCGTGCCCGGCGTGGTGATGGTTGTGCTCGGGCTGCTGATCTGTCCTTCGCCCAAAACGGTTCTGACGGATGGCATTGCAGCGCGTCTCAACCTGTCCATCAGCCTGCTGCGGAACCCTGATGACAGGCTGATCGACCATGCCACGGGTCTGCTGCGCGCCGGGTCTGCCGAAATGATGGGCAATGTGAAAATGGCGGGACTGGAAAAGATCTGGTCACCTCATGATCTTGCCTGCCTGCAGCAGGCCGCCAATGCCAGCGTCGCGGTGCTGGCGCTGGCGATTGATGCAGCACGCGCGCAGGCCACCGCACCGCCCGAACTGGTCGCAACACTGGGCGATATGGCGGCTATGTTCGAAGAGGGTGACTATCCTGTCGATATCCCCCTTCCCGCCCCCGTTGAGGACAGCGCCACCCTGCATGACCTTGCGGCCCTGTTGCCGACATTTACAACGCCAGCCGGAGCGCAACCGGAAAAAACGGGCGGCCCTGCAGGTTTTTTTGCCCCTGATGCATTCACAAGCCCCACTCATGTCCGCTTTGCGGTCAAGGGCACGGCTGCTGTCATGTGCAGCTACCTTTTGTTCAAGATGCTGGACTGGCCGGGTATCCACACCTGCATCATCACCTGTTTCATCGTGGCACTTCCCACCATGGGCGAAATGATCTCCAAACTGACGCTGCGCATCACCGGGGCGCTGATCGGGGGAGCGATCGGGATCCTGGGCATCATTTTCGTCATGCCGCATCTGGATGGCGTTACGGGTTTTCTGGTTCTTGTCTTTGTCGTCTCCCTGCTCGGGGCATGGATCAAGACTGGTGATGCCCGGATCGCCTATGCCGGTTTCCAGATTGGCCTTGCCTTCTACCTGACCGACCTCAAGGGCTATGGGCCAACCAGTGACATGGCGACGGCGCGGGACCGCATCGTGGGCATCATGATCGGTAATTTCATTACTTACGCCGTCTTCACCAGTTTCTGGCCCGCCAGTGCGCGTGACGCGATACCGGGGAAACTTGCTGCCCTGTTCGGCCTCCTGCACCGGCAGGCGGATGCGCCCGTTCTCCAGCATCGCGAAGCCCTGTTTGCCCGGGTACAGGGCGCGATGGCGGCTGCGGAACTGGCGGTGGAATACACCCGGGCCGAACCGGTGCCCCCGGGCGACGATGCGGACCGGCGCAATACCCAGCTTGCAACATGGCACGATACGCTGGCGCAGGCCGGATGCCTGGGCACCACGCTGCTGGGCCACACTCTGCCTGATACGGCTGCACGGATCGAACAACTGGAACATAGCGCCCGATGAACCGTCCTGCTTTTTCCATACTGGCCGGTTGTGCGATTGTTGTCCTGTGCGGGTGCGCCACGCATGAACTGGCCAGTGCCCCGGCCAGTCCGGACAGCCCGTGGCAGCCCAGCCAGACCGCCAGCGGTGAAATCCAGCCCGGCCGTGCGGCCCGGCATGGGCTGCTGATGCCACCGGGCTTCACCCTGCCCTCCAACAGCCAGATCCAGGTGCGGCCCCCCGATACGGCCATTACCGCACAGGCCGGGCATGCCTACGGGCTGGCGGAACTGATTGACATTGCCCAGTCAGCCAACCCCGATACGCGCCGGGCGTGGGATACGGCGCGCGATGCGGCTCTGGCTGTGGGCATTACCAAAAGTACCTACCTGCCCCGACTGACGGCAACCGTGGTGGGTGGCTACAATCACACCCGCAACAATGGTGACAACCCTTCCATCAGTAATGGCGGGGCGGCAGGCGATGCCTTCAATGGCGGGGTGACCAGTTTCAATAATCTTGTCGGTGGCGTTCGCAACGCCGGTTCGGGTGCGGGCGAAATCCAGACGGTAGGACTGGAATGGCTTCTGTTTGATTTTGGCAAGCGTGAAGCCGTGCTGGCCGCGATGCGGCAGGGACAGATCGGGGCCAATATCCTGTTTACCGCTGCCCACCAGAAAATCATTTATGGTGTTACCATCGCCTTCTATGCCCACGCGGCGGCGGCTTCCCGCGTGCACTGGCTTGAACAGGCGCTGGAAAATGCCCGGCGGGTGGAGGATGCCGCACAGGCGCGGCTGAAACATGGGCAGGGCACGGTCGTGGATGCGACACAGGCCGGCCAGGCCACGGCCCAGACTGAACTCCGTCTTGTGCAGGCGCAGGGCGATGTGGAGAATACCTATCTGGAACTGGTCAATGCGATGGGCATCTCCCCCCGCACCCGTATGCAGACCGAGAATGTATCGGACCGGCCCCTTATGCTGGATGATACCCGACTGAGTGATGCCTTTGTCCAGCAGGCGGTTTCGCGCCGGGCGGATGTGCTGGCGGCTTACGCCAGCGTGAAAGCCGCCCAGAGTCAGGTTGCCGCAGCCAGAAGCGAATTCCTGCCCAAGATCTTCGTGACTGGCAATGTTGCCTATACCACCGGTCGGCTGGCGCTGTCTTCCGTGCCGGGGGTCGGCAGTGATAGCCCGCCCACCCTCAACCTGTCCTCCAACGCGCTCAGCAGCGTGATTCTGGGCGGGATCAGCGTGCCGATCTTTGATGGCGGCATGCGGGCGGCCCAACTCAGGCAGGCGCAGGACCGGGCGGATAGCGCCAGCGCCACATTACAGAAAACGGTGGATGCATCCGTCAAGCAGATCGTGGCGGCAGAAAACGCCCTGCACACCAGCCTGAGCGCCTACAGCGCATCCGGCAGGCTGGAGACAGCGACACGGACAGCGTTCGACGCAGCTTATGCCGCCTATCGCAATGGTGTGGGGTCCATCATACAGACATCCATGGCCCAGAACGGCCTTCTGGATGCGACCCTCAGCCATTCCGATGCCTATTACGCCGCCCTGATCGCTGCGGCCAGCCTGGCATTTGCTACCGGGTCACTTGATCAGGCGCCGGCTGAATACGCGCCCTGAGCGTTGATACGGAGCACGGTCCCCGAGATGAGAAACACCCGGCTCATTTACTGACTGGACGTGTCACGGTTTAATTCCGGACTACGGATGATCTGTTAAGCGGCTTTGCGCTCATAATCCAGAGGGCTTTTCCATTATAGTGCGGAACGCCGCCTCTGCGGATTGCAAAAAATCGTTGATATGGCATGTGATGGCCTGCACGACCTTCTGACGCGTCATCCGTGCCTGCCGCCACAGGAGTTCAGCCTTCAGGGCCTTGAAGAAGCCCTCCGTGACAGCATTGTTCCAGCAGTTTCCTTTTCTGCTCATGGACACGATAAAACCATGAGCAGAAAGGAGCCGACGATAATTCTCTGAACAATACTGACTGCCACGATCGTCATGATGCACACCCTTCTGTAGGTGACGTAAGGCAATGGCTTGTTTCAACGCTGTGACAGCAGGATCCGCGTCATACGGACATTGAGGTTCCATCCGATAATCCCCGCCGTGAGAACAGATCAAGGACCACAGACAGATAAACCCAGCCTTCACGTGTCCAGATGTATGTGATGTCTGCTGTCCATTTCTGGCTGACGGCTGTTGCCGAGAAATCCTGTCCCAGCAGGTTGGGTTCAGTGGCATGATGGTAAGTACTACTGGTGGTCACTTGCGCTGTCGTGTCCTGACAAAACGAATGTCATTCTCATGCATCAGGCGTCCGCAGCCTTGAGTTCCTCTGTTATTCGTGGGCGCCCATAGCTTCGCTTGCTCTGCTCGTGCATGCCGCCGATATCCAGGACCGTGGCGCGCCTCTGGTGGCCGCCCGGATCAGGTAATTCTTTTGCGTGGTTACGGCATCTGATTGGCGATGGAGGTTATGCTGGTGAAAAACTGCGCACGGCTCCTGAGCAACTCGGCCAGTGGACCATCGAAATCGTCAGGCGCTCCGACAGGGCGGTGGGTTTTGTTGTCCTGCCCAAACGCTCGATCGTGGAACACAGCTTTGCCTGGCCTGATCGTAGCCGTCGCCTCAGCAGAGAGGTCGAGGCGACAGTTTCATCTTCACATGTCTGGCTGATCATTGCCCATATCCGCAGAGTTGTACGGAAAATCGCTCAGGTCGCTTTTTGAATCAGGCTCTAAAAGGCAGAGACGATCGTGCTGTCGGACATAATGTATTCTGCAATACCTGCCTATAATGGCAATGGGAAACAGAAAATCCTAAATACACGGCATCTGATCTGGCAGGTGAATCGACAATCATAACTCTTTCCACTGCTACAGATCATATCAGTATCACATCGCAAGAAATTCTTACTTGTTATTGGTGACCGCCCGATAGATGGTGGCCTTATGCACGCCAAAACGGGCCGCGACTTCTGAAATGGAGATGTTCTCGTCCCGGACAAGCTTCTGGATCGTCGCAATCTGCTCAGCGCTGAGCTTGGCAGGCCGACCAAGATGCACACCCCGTTCCTTGGCCCGTTTCCTGCCTGTTTCCGTAAGGTTCCGGCTTAATGCGCGCTCGAACTCGGCAATGCCGGCAAAAACACCAAGAATCATCTGTCCATAGGGAACGGTGGTATCGGCCCAGGGTTCACACAGGGAACGCAGCCCTGCCCCCTTTTCACGCAGTCGATCGGCCACCTCCAGCAGGTGGGGCGTTGACCAGGCAAGACGGTCCAGAGAATAGACAATCAAAGTATCGTCAGAAGAAAGTTCCGTCAGGATGCGACCCAGAACGGGCCAGTCCCTGCTCATCGTAGGAACTTTTTCCTCATATATTTTTTTACAACCCGCCTTTCGGAGCGCTTCTACCTGATGGAGAAGCGTCTGTTCTTCCGCATTTTCGCGCGCGTACCCGATCAGCATCATATTATTCGTTTATATTGGCACATCAGTCTTATTTTATAGACGATTGTATAAACGCATAGCCAGAATTTTTTTGGTTTTCAAATGACGGGTCTTATGCAACAATAAATTCCGTTACCTCCTCATCACCTCCACCACCATGCGGTTTCACATCGGGCAGAAAGGCCACGCCACAAATATTTCATATTTTGGCCCAATAGCCAGCGGTCAGAAAAACCGGAACTTCCTTGCTGGTGCGAGTATTTTTGAGACAGGCGATACATATGAAAATGGTAACGGATAACGGTCACTCCCTTGTGGTCAGCACAGACGAGACCGCAGTCAGAGACGGCTTTTTCATCTGGGGAAACGTGATCGAAATTGTAAAAAGATCACTTCCCCTGTCACGCAGGTCGGATCTGTCTTCCTATCGTTTCATAATAGGGCCACGGGCCTGGGTCCGCACGAACCTGATTGATCTGGCCCGGTGGAGCAGTTGGGAATACGTCCTGCAGGGGGGAACGCTGGAAATCGACAGTTTTGGCCCCCTTCAGGTGCTGTGGCTGCACCTGATTATTGATCAGGCGGGGGGAGAAATCATTTTCGGACCCAAGCATTCCGAAGCCGGACTTATCCTGATCGACATTACATTTGGCAGCCTGGACCGCACCGCGTCATTCAGCCTGGTATTCCGCGGCAACGAGACCCTGACGGCATCCTATGATTCCGATACCTGCATCACACTGGTCGGGCTGCTTGCAGGATGCGGGCTGGAACAGGACTGCGCGGCATGGGCAGTCGTGCGTTGTGATGGGGACCCCTATGGACTGTCCCATCCTGAAAACGGGCAGCAGGAAGAAGAAGGGACGGACATGTCCCCGCTTTTCCTCAAACGCTACCGGACACAGACCCCCCAGAATGGCATCGTCATCCATTTACCCACCAGAACACAACAGACAGGCAGGCCAGACTAATGGGCGAACGACAGACCTATCCCATTCCGGACAGACTGCTGGAAAGCATTGATACGGGTATCCTGCTTGTCAGCAATGATAACACAATCATCTTTGCCAATGATAACGCGGCCCGTATCTGGGGTGGCCCCACGCCCGGTCTGGTCGGCCGGAAACTCGATATCCTCTTTCCCACCGGGACAGACATCCTGCCCTGTACCTTTGGTGAGAACCTGACACATGTCGCGCTGTGTCCATCCGGCGTATCAGGGGACAAGGTCTGTCGTTCCACTACGGAAAACCGCCGCCATCTGGCCCTGCTGCGGCATGATGGCACGGCGTTCTCCGCCGAACTGTCCGTGGCACGGATCGAGGGAGCCGGACAGCCGGTGTTTGTCATTTCCCTGCGCGACGTGACACTGAATCTGTCCCGGCATGAACAGGACCTTCAGTATGCCACCATTGTGCAACGCAGCGCATGTGGCATCCTGATACTGGACAGCCAGTGCCGCATTACCTACGCCAATGCAGCGGCGGCCCGGTTTTCGGGTATCGGTGCCGAGGGTATGGAAGGGGCTGATTTCTCGGCTTTTCTTTCCGGCCGGCGGGACGATCTTGCAACATTGCACGCATTCCGCCGTCGCCTGCAGCGCTGTAGGCCCTTTGAACTGGAAATCCATTCCCGCACCGACACGGGTCAGGACGTCTGGCTTCTGGCAACCATAACGCCCTTATGCAGCCCCTATGAGGAACTGCATGAAGTGATCGTGGTGCTGAATGACATTACCGGCAGCGAGCAGATAAAGGCGCTCCAGAAGGACATGATGGGGGCATTGACCAGCAACCTGTCCTTCAACGAAATCCTTGCTCTCATGTGCCGGCAGATTGAACGCATCGCGCCCGATGTCGTAACACAGATCGTGGTTGTGGATGAGGCACGGCGCATGCACCCTGCAGGCAGGGCACGGCTGCCTGCACAGATTGCCGAAGTCTGCGCGGACCTGCAGATTGGCCCCGAGGTCGGGTCATGCGGTACGGCGCTGTTCACAGGCAGGGAAGTGGTCACGCCAGACATTGAAGCCGATCCGAAATGGAAGGGTTTCTGGCAGTTTGTCGTCCCGCATGGCCTCATGGCCTGCTGGTCGGTGCCGATCCTGCTGCGTGATGGCCGGGTAGGAGGCAGCCTGGCTTTCTATTTCCGTGCCAAGCGCGCACCGGGCAGATGGCATCGCCGGATTGCCGATGCCTGCCTGCATCTGTGCGCACTTGCCATCGAGCAGCAACGCTCGCGTGAGGATCTCGCACGGCTTACGCAGTATGACACACTGACGGGCCTGCCCAACCGGACCGGGCTGCGCCACGGTATCAGGCAGCGGGCGGCACGTGCGCGGCATGAAAACCTGCTGGCCCTGATCATTAACCTTGATCAGTTCCGGACCATCAATAACGGATTGGGGCGCCCGGCGGGTGACAGGCTGCTGGCGGTGCTGGCCAGGCGGCTATCCGGTCTCATTTCCACTGATGACCTGCTGGCCCGCAGCGGAGGTGACGAATTCACCCTGATCACGACCGGTGGTGTGGAACGGGCCACGGCACTGGCCGATGCCGTCATGAAAGCCGTGACGGAGCCGGTCATGATTGACGAGGTTCCTGTCACCATTACAGCCAGTATCGGTATTGCGGATAATAACGGCGGCCTGGAGGAGTCAGAATTACTCATGCAGCAGGCGGAAACGGCCCTGTCACAGGCAAAAAATTCCGACCGAAACTGCTACCGTTTTTTCAGCGAGGAAATGAACCGGCAGGCGGCGGACCAGATCCTGCTGGCCAACGCGCTGAAGGAGGCGATCAGGACAGATCAGCTCTATCTGGTATACCAGCCGCAGGTCCATGCCGCGACTGGCAGGCTGGAAGGGGTGGAAGCTCTGGCCCGATGGACCGACCCTGCCCTGGGCATGATATCACCGGGCCGTTTTATACCCGTGGCGGAAGAAACCGGGCAGATCGAAGCAATCGGACTGTGGTCACTGCGTGCGGCCTGTCGGCAGATGGCCATATGGATGCGGGCAAGAATCGAAATTCCGGTCGTCTCGGTCAATATATCCGCGCTGCATTTCAGAAATCCTGATCTGCCGCGCCTGATTGGTGATATTCTGAATGCAAGCGGTATTCCTCCCCAGCGCCTGACCATCGAACTGACGGAGAGTGCGATGATAGAGAATTATGAGCAGACCCTTGTTGCCGCGCAGGCGATCCGGGCAATGGGTATCGGGCTTTCCATGGATGACTTCGGAACCGGTTTTTCCAGCCTGTCGAACCTGGCAAACCTGCCGCTTAACGAACTCAAGATTGACCGGAGCTTCATGGATGGCTTTGAACCGACGGGCAAGGTTCACTCAGTAGTCACAGCCATCATCCGGATCGGGCGGAGCCTGGGCATGACAGTGGTGGCGGAAGGCGTGGAAACGCAGGCGCAGCTTGACCTGCTCCGGCAGATCAACTGCGACGTGATACAGGGATATTTCTTTTCCAGGCCGCTGGGTGTGCAGGATCTTGAAGCATGGCTGCATGCGCGCCCGGATACCGGGTGCTCACAACCCGGCAGTCAACATGATGCTGCTTGAGACGGGCATGAATAATGGCGTGATGACGACGGGAAGATGCCCCCCGGTTACCAATTCTTTACAATAAAAGCTTTCCTATCGGATTTGGAGCTTTATCTGTTGCAGGACCGGACATGACACGTGCGCACCGCAATCAAGATTTCTCTGCAGGCGAAGATTCCGCCCTGTGGCAGCAGCTATGCGGACAGCCGGCCGCGGATGATCCCATTACGCAGATGCTTGTGGCAAGCGGTCTACCCGTAATGCATGGCATCACCCTGCCACTTGGAACAGATGAAAGTGTGGAGATCGATCACATATTTGCCAGCGCGGACGGACTGCATACCTTACATACGAAGCATTATATTGCGTGGCTCAATGCGCCTGCTTCCGAAAAAGAAATACGGCCGCAGGGCGGGACGGGAAATTTCGCCTATAATGATGATTTCCTGCAAAGTTTCCTGAAACTGGCAGAAGCTGTCAGCACCACCATAAATGACCCATTACCGCCAGAGGACGGGACCTGCGTTCCCGTGACGGGCCATTTCCTGCTTCCTTACAAGGTGCCACTGATGGCCCCCCTGCAGAATCATGCCCTTTTTGTCCCGGAACTGGAAAGCATGTTGAATAGCCAGGCCAGCAGGGGCACCATTCCTGTCGAATATGGCAAGGCTTGGTGCCATCTTGGGACAGTACATCATAAATACGCAATCGCATCTTCACAGATACAGAATCGAAGTCCCTTCTGAATTTTCCTTGCCTTTGACCAGATCGGACTTCCTATGGACATCACAACACCCTGCATTACTCGAAAAGACTATTATTAGGATAGCAGATGTCGTTTGTACCCCTGTTAGAAGAAATGGACCTGCCCGACTCTCCCCTGCTGAACAATCTTGCACAGGAGTTCTCGACGGCCAGACCATTTCCGCACCTGGTCATGGACAGAATGTTCAGTCATGCCCTGCTGAACGAAGCGTTACAGGCATTTAATCTCGATCATGTAAATAATATAAATGTATTCCAGAACCAGCTTCAGTCAAAGCGTTCGACCAGCACACAATCCGCCATGCCTGCAGAAATACAACGGTATTTTGATATTGTTAATGGTGCACCGTTTCTCCGGCTACTGACCAGATTGACAGGAATCACAAATCTTCTTCCCGATCCCTATCTTTATGGGGGGGGCATGCACGAAGTGGCGGGACAGGGACATTTTCAGGTTCATACCGATTTTCGTCATCACCCCCATACATGTCTGGAAAATCGACTGGCTTTGCTGACTTACCTCAATCATGACTGGAAACCTGAATATGGCGGCCAGCTGGAACTGTGGCAGAACAATCCACCCCGGCCTGTCAGAAAAATCGTTCCCCAGTTCGGGCGCAGTGTTCTCATGCTCCAGTCGCCTGATTCATGGCACGGACATCCTCAAGCCGCACAAGCGGGGTACCTGCGGCGCACACTCATTACATATTTTTATACGGCACCAAAAATAAAAACCGACAGGACAGCACAGAACACGATCTATCTGCCCAACAGCAGACAATCGACCATGCAGATAGCAGAAATATTCATACGGAACATACTTCCGCATTTCGTTCTTGATACGGCAAGATGGATACGACGCAGGAAACGTAGACAGAATTGTAAGTAAAATTCTAGAACCTGTTAGGTCTTGATGTAATCTGCTGTAGCTGCGGTGAGGATGATGGAGAGAAAGGACGTGGCTGTCTTCTCGTATCGGATTGTGACAGCCTGCCATTCCTTGAGCCTTGCCCTTCGAGACGGACTTCCTCGATCAGAGGCTCCCAGATAGATCAGGCGGCATCGTGCTCATCATAAACAGCTATGCAGTGCGTCTCATCATTCAAGGTCTAACGGGTCTAAACATGCTAAACAGCGTGGGGTTTTTAATCCGTTCGCTTTTTCCCTTTCATATTTTTCAAATCGTTTTTTCCACAACATGATTGTTGCGTAATAACAACAATTATGTTTATTATCGTCGATAATTATTCAACCTTTTGATATAATTTCATTTTAAAACAGGGAGGTGAGAATGGATATCGGGTGGAGAAAAATTTTTGCCTCGCACCCGAGAGATGAGAAAGAAACGCTTCAGGAAAATATCCGCAAAAAACTTGTTGCTGCCATTGAAAGCGGCAAGATCCGTTCAGGCACCCGCCTTCCCTCCAGTCGTCAATTGGCGGATGTCCTTGGCATTGCCCGCATAACGGTGGTCATGGCCTACGAACGCCTGATTGATGATGGATATATTGTCAGTCGTTTGCGTAGTGGCATGTATGTGAAAGACGAAGTCAGTCGTCATCTTGTCGAACAGAAAGATGAACAGGCTACGCCCCCTGAAAATCGGGTCAATTGGAACAAGCATATACAATTAAAGGTATCAAACCTTAGGAATATCTCCAAACCCAGGAACTGGCAGGACTACAAATACTGTTTTTTATTTGGACAGCTTGATTCAACCCTCTTCCCGACAAGGGAATGGCGGGAAAGCATGAAAAAAACGGTTAATCTCAGGGGGCTTGGTCTTTGGGCTGGTGACATGATTGATGAAGATGACCCCGATCTTCTCGAACAGATATGTCTGCAGATTCTACCCCGACGCGGGATATGGGCATCGGAACAGGAAATTATCATTACAGTCGGGGCACAGCATGCCCTTTTTATGGCATTGAAGATACTTGTATCATCATCAACTAATTTTGGGATTGAAGATCCTTCCTATACTGACTCACGCAATATGGTCCAGCTTCAGACTTCCCGAATAAAAAATCTGAAAATGGATGATCAGGGGGTCATACCCAATGATGATTTTAGCCAATGTCAGGTCGTACTTCTTACACCAGGGCACCAGTGTCCGACTACAGCAATCATGTCTCCACAACGCCGTATGGAAATACTGGGGGTCGCCCAAAAGAAAGATATCGTTATTATAGAAGATGACTACGATGCAGATCTGTTTTCAGAAGGACAAGCCGGGTCAGCCCTGAAAAGCATGGATACGCATGGACGTGTCATCCATATCGGTAGCCTGTCTAAGATACTGGCACCAGGCCTGCGGATTGGTTATATCGTAGCGCCGCCTGCCATTATACAGGAACTGCGTGCTCTGCGTCGGCTTATGCTTCGTCATCCCCCGCGTAATAACCAGAAAACCTTGAGTGCATTTATTGCATTAGGACATTACAGATCACATTTAAAGAAAATGGGCGCGCAATTACATGAGCGCGCTATATTAATGGATAAATTGCTACCCCGTTACCTGCCGAACTATAAAATTATGCGATCTGCCGGTGCATCCAGTTTCTGGATTCAGGGGCCTGATCATCATGACGCCACGAAACTGGCTCAAGAAGCCAGTAAACACGGTGTATTAATCGAGCAGGGCAATATATTTTTTAATAACCCCAAAGCAGGACGATCATGCTTCCGTATGGGTTTTTCGGCTATTCCCTACGAGCGGATAGAAGAAGGTCTGAAAATACTGGGGTCTATCATTCCATCCTGATAAGTCATGAAGTTGGATCAGTATGGGATGTTTTTTTATTATGTTGTTTTGTGAATGAAATAAAAATGTTATGTAATAATATAATGTACTGAATTTATTGTAAAAATTTGTTATTAATAACACTTATTGCGGGGGGGGGGCGGTAAGAATTTTCACATAAGAAAAAGGCATGTATTTGACGCAGATTACGCTCGATGCACAGCCTGTTTCTGAATATGATAAAAGTTTAATTAAATATAATAAAAAATATCGCAATATAAGCGTAAAATCCGGATAATAACCTGTTTTTAAATCAGTTTCATGCGTTCAATAAAGGGGTAGTTTTCTAGTTTATTTGTGCATTTCTTAAAATAATTAGCCTTTGTAATAATTTCTATTTTGAATGTTAATTAAAAAATCAATGATATCATGCTTTCCGATGAGCTGCTATGCACGAAAGTACACTACTGACAACCAGTAAGAATGCCATCACTTCAAGGGGACGGGGCATCCTCTGTTCCCACAAAAAGCCATAGAGTAAGGCAAACAGGGTTTCAAACAGGATCATCTGTCCGACCATGGTGAGAGGAAGGAGACGACTCATCCGGTTCCACAGGGCATTGCCGCAGATTGAGGCAAGGAACGCAATCCCGACCGAGACGGAAATGAAACGCTCCCATCCCTGCGCAGTATGATGAATATTGGTCAGCAACCAGGCAACAGGAACAAGCAGCACGGCCTGAGCGCCGGTAACAACACCGGTGAGCAGATTCCATTCATGTCCTGAAATATGATGAAGCCGTCCGAGGCACCGGCTGTTCCACACCACATAGGCGCTCCATGATGCAAGTGCCGCGAAGGCGCAGAACAGTCCGGTTATGGACGATCCTGCAGGTGTTGCCACAAGAATGGCCTGACTGCCGATACACAACATGCCTGCACCGCACAGAATAAGCGATGGAACAAGTTGCTTAAGGGAGACAGCATCTGCCTCACGGCTTCCGACTACGGTTACGATAACTGGAAGGAAGCCAGCAATAAGCGAAGTCAGGGCGATGCCGCCTAGCTGTACAGCCATTGAGAGCAATATATAATAAAGGATATTGCCCAAAAGTGACAGCCAGAACAGGGCCTGCCAGTCCTGTCGTGTCACGGTGCGGGAAAGCACAGGCCAGCGGGGCGCTATCAGTACGCAGGCAATCACGCCATAAGCCAGATAACGACCGACCGCGAGTTGCATAGGCGTGAAGGTTCCTACCAATTCTGGCGCCAGAAAAACCAGTCCCCACAAGGCCCCTGCCCCAGCACCACATAAAACGCCCAGGGGGATCTGCCGTGGGGGTGCCAGAAGTGTTTTTGTCGCGCTCACTATATTTTCCCCTTCATGGAGCATGACATATTATTACGTTCCTGAATTTTGTAATCCTGATTATGCCGTGAAATGCAACAAAAACGCGTTTATGACGAAACCCGGCTTTCTTCTGCCGATTCCCTTGATGCCCCTGTCCGTCGCGTACAAGCATTCCCGCAGACGCCCATCAGGGGTGCTCGCCACGGGCCATACGACCATCGAACGCCCATAAGACAGGCAGAAGGTCTGCTACCGAATCAATAACGACATGCGCGCCCGCCGCAGTCAACTGGGCGTATGCTGCTGCGCGCTTTGCTGCGAATTCCAGATCTGGCAGGGCTGCCATTTCCTCCGGCGCATAGCCAAAGGCATTGCCGCTCAGCGCCACGCCTACTGTCCATGCGCCTGCGTTGATGCCTTCATCAATTCCTACGGGGGTATCGTCAACCTTTACGGTGGCATGGGTGGGCCAGACGTTCATCTGCGCCAGGGCGTGCCAGACCATGAAGGGGCTTGGTCGTCCTTCTGTTGTTTCCCCCGAACAGACAAGGCTATCGACACTAACCCCCAGTCGCGCGGCAACAGGCAGGATTTCGTTCATGATTTCGCGGGTATAGCCTGTAGTGGACCCGATCTTCAGCCCCCTCTGCCGCAAGGCCGCCAGCACGTCCGCCGCGCCGGGGATGATATCGGCATGCCTGCTGGCGACCGAGACATTTTTGGGCACGAATACGGCATATATCGCATCGATATCCCGCTCGGTTGGGGGGGCGCCATGGCGCTGACGCCACGCCTCATGAATACGCGGCTGCGCCAGCAGGGCGGCAATATGGGGACGTTTCGCCATGCCCATCGGTATCCGCGCTTCCTCAATTGTAATGGTCACACCGAATTGCGCGAAAGCCTCGACAAAAACCCCCATCGGGGCGCGTGATCCATAATCGACCAAGGTACCGGCCCAGTCAAAAATGACGGCTCTGAGATGTCTGAATGACTGCATTTTTTAAATCTCCTGCTTGGAAAACGGGTCAGGCCAACGCGGCGGCATCTCGCGCCGCCAGACTGGCGGCTGACGGTGCGGCATGGGGAATACCCAACGCCGCCAGGGATTCCTTTGCCGCGGCAACTACCCTTTTCATGACATCCGGCCCGAAATGACCGATGCAGCCGATACGGAAACTGTCAACAAGTGTCAGTTTTCCGGGGTAAATGATGAAGCCTTTTTCTTTCATCAGGTCATAGAATTTCCTGAAATAAAATAACTCATGTCCGGGCGTAAGAAACGTAACAATAATGGGGGATAACCACTGTTCTCCCAGCAATGTCTCGAAACCCAGCGCCTGCATGCCGGCAACCAGCGTGTCACGGTTGGCGGTATAGCGTTCCAGCCGGGCAGGCTGGCCGCCTTGGGCCATATACAACCGCAATGCTTCAACAAAGGCGGCTACAACATGAGTGGGAGGCGTAAAGCGCCATTGTCCGGTGGTGTTCATGATACGCCACTGCTCATGCAGGTCCAGACTCAGGGAATGGCTACGTCCTTCTGCCTGCTCGAATGCTGTCTTGCGGGCAATGATAAATCCAAAACCCGGCACACCCTCGATGCATTTATTGGCGGATGAAACCATGGCCTCATACTGCAGGGTTTCGATATCAAGATTAACGGCCCCGAATGCGCTCATGGAATCAATCAGTAACTTGCGACCGTGGGCTGCCGTAACCGCGGCTATTTCCTCTATCGGGTTAAGGATGCCGGAACTTGTTTCGCAATGCACGACAATGACATGGGTAATGGCTGCATCTTCCGCCAGTATCCGGGCGACTTCGGCTCCGCGCGGTGGACTGAAATCCCCCTTGTCCAGTACGCGGCAGGCGCGCCCCAGATAGCCGAGTGTTTTGACAATACGCTGCCCATAGGCACCATTGACAAGCACCAGCACCTTACTGTCGTGCGGCACAATACTGCCAAGCATGGCTTCGACACAGAAGGTACCGCTTCCCTGCATTGGAATACAGTCATAAACGGTGGTGTTGCCAGCGATTTCCAGCAGGGCACCCCGCAATTCAGCTGTCAGGTCTCGGAATTCCTGATCCCACGATCCCCAGTCCCGCATCATCGCCGCACGGGTCTGGGGCGCGGTTGTAAGGGGGCCGGGGGTCAGGAGATAATGATCGGGTTCCATCAGCAGATCGTCTGGATTACGGGAAGTGTGCTCGATTGTGTCTGACATGTCACCACTCGCCTGATTTGGAATGGACATAACAAAGCGGAGTGATATAGATTTGTAAAATCGATAAAATTAATTCTTGTAACGATTTTACTTATATATCAGTCACGCCAATGCAATATGTCCAACTTCGCGCTTTTCATGCTGTTGCTGAACATGGCAGCTTTTCCCGTGCAGCCAGCGCACTGGGTCTGACACAGCCTGCAATCTCCGATCAGGTGCGTCGTCTGGAGCAGGAATTTGGCGTCACCCTATTCAATAGACGGGGACGTACGGTAAAACTGACCGACCTGGGACGACGTCTGTTGTTGACCACACGGCAGATGTTTATTTATGAGCGCAATGCCCGCCAGTTACTTTCTGCAGAAGGCGCACTGGATGCAGGCAGCCTGCTGATGGTAACAGACGCACCTGATCTGGCAGTTAAAATAATAGCCACTTTCCGCAGACATTACCCCAATGTCATCATTTCACTATCCATTACAAATGCGGAATCCTGTCTGGCCCGTGTGCTGAATAATACGGCGGATATAGCTGTATGCGCTATCTATCCATCGGATTCCCGTATTCGTGGTCAGGAATTACGGCGTGAAAAATTGATGGCTGTCGTTCCCAATACCGATGACTTTGATGAACACGGTCTTACTTTTTCAGAATTCGTACAACATGGCCCCATTTTTCGGGAAGCGCAGTCCGTTACGCAACGCCTGCTTTCCAGGGAACTGGGCAAGCGCGGCATCCAGGTTACACCTACCCTTCTGATTGATGGCCGCGAAGGCATGATTGAGGCCGTTGCCCATGGTCAGGGTGTCGCTGCCATATCTCCCAGCGAATTTATAGGAAATGACCGGGTTCGTCTGGTGCCACTTATTGGGGCAGAGGAAGAAATGATCGAATATATTGTCTCCCTCGCGGATCGGCCGCCTTCAAACCTGCTGGATGCACTTCATGCCATTACACTTGAAATGAATGCATCATCTGTTGCTACCCCTATGCCGATAACATCACGGCGAAAGCCACGATGAACAACCGGGATATCATTATATACATCCCGCCCACGGTTTACGCCGCGTATTCGTTAGCAGAACAATATTTGGACCTGACGTCGTATCATAATTTGGGCAGAGTATGACGAATATGCGTGGCAAACTGTTCGGCCGGATCGCTGCTTACAACCTTATCAAACGCAATGGCTATCCCCAACTGCGGTAGATCTGGCAGGCCGACATCGGGCCCCAGTTCCAGCAGGTCAGGCGGCACGGCTGCACGGGTAAGCACGGCTACAGCCTGACCTGACCGGACAACGGCCGTCAGCCCCGCTAAGCTGGCACTGGCATAGGCAATTCGAAATTTCCTGCCATCATGCTCCAAACTCTTCAGGACCGCCTGATGGTCAAACGTATCAACTTCCGTCAGGGCAAGAGGAAGTGGTATGCTATTCCAGACCGGAAAACCTGTCCTGCCCACCCAGACCAGTGGTTCCATACGGATAATATCATGTTTCGTATGCGGGTTGACAATGGATACAAGAGCCAGATCCAGTTGTTGCTGTTCCAGCATCCTGTTCAGTCTTTGCGTTGACCCACAAACGATTTCAATAAGCACATCCGGATGAACACTGGTAAAGCTGCCGACCAGGCCCGGCAGGAAAGCGGCTGCATAATCGTCAGGACAACCAAAACGTACACTACCGGTCAGGCCCTGCCCTGTTAAATCAGCCAATGCACGGTCATGCGCGCGTAAAATATCACGCGCGTGTGTCAGAAGGCGAAGTCCATGGGCGGTCAATGTTACACCACGCCCACCCCGGTTAAGCAGGCAACGACCCGTCAGATCTTCCAGTCGTTTGACGTGCATGCTCAGGGCGGACTGGGTTTTAGCCAGTTGCAGGGCGGCCCGGCTGAGCGATCCGGTATCGGATATGACGGTAAAGGACCGCAATAGATCAATTTCCAGATTATACGGCACGATATCAAATTTCTTTATACCTTGTATCAAAACTATTCGCTGCGCTTAATATTGTCAATGCAATATCATTCCGGGAAACCATGGTCACACGCACGCAGGAGCGCGTATTCATGCCTGAATCCAAGAACAATGATCCCAGGTTCTGGGAAAATGCACGGGAACATATTATCCGTTATGGCGGCACCTTCGAGCATCTGATTATCGAACGCGCCAAAGGTAGTTTTGTGTACGATGCTGACGGGCGCGCCATTCTTGACTTTACTTCCGGGCAGATGAGTGCGGTTCTGGGACATTGCCACCCGGATATCGCAGCCGTCATTGCCGAGGGCAGCCGTAATCTTGATCATCTCTTCAGTGGTATGCTGTCACGTCCGGTTGTCGATCTGGCAACTGCACTGGCCAAGACATTGCCCGATGGGCTGGACCGCACCATTTTGCTGAGCACAGGGGCGGAATCCAACGAAGCGGCAATCCGCATGGCCAAGCTGGTCACGGGAAAATACGAAATCGTAAGCTTTGCCCAATCGTGGCATGGGATGACAGGTTCGGCTGCATCCGCAACCTATAGTGCGGGCCGCCGGGGCGTGGGCCCATCAGCCGTAGGCTCCTTCGCCATTCCCACGCCGTTTCCCTATCGACCCCGCTTTGAAAAGAACGGGATTTATGACTGGAGTGCTGAACTGGATTATGCTTTTGACCTGGTGGACCGGCAGTCCACTGGTAATCTGGCAGCGTTTATTGCGGAACCTATCCTGAGTTCTGGCGGAATTATTGACCTGCCAGTTGGTTATCTGGCCCTGCTGCAGAAAAAATGCCACGAACGTGGCATGCTTCTGATTGTTGACGAGGCCCAGACCGGTGTAGGTCGTACTGGCATGATGTATGCGTTTGAGCGTGACGGGATTGTGCCCGATATCCTTACATTATCCAAGACATTGGGGGCGGGCCTGCCATTGGCAGCAATGATCACATCTGCTGAAATTGAAGAAAAGGCCCACAAACTCGGGTACCTCTTTTATACAACCCATGTGTCGGATCCCCTGCCCGCAGCAGTTGGGCTGAAAGTTCTGGAAGTCGTCAAGCGCGATAATCTTGTTGAACGTGCCAGGCTCATGGGCCAGCGATTGGAAGCGGGCCTTCGTTCCCTGCAGGCACGCCATCAATGTATTGGCGATATTCGCGGGCGTGGCCTTCTTCTCGGTCTGGAAATTGTAAAAGACTGTCAGACAAAGGAAGCGGATGGTGCACGGGGCGAGGCCATTACACGGGCCTGCATGAAACTTGGCCTGAGCATGAATGTCGTGCAGTTGCCAGGTATGGGGGGCGTCTTTCGTATCGCCCCTCCCCTGACCGTAAGCGAGGAGGAAATCGATATGGGGATTGAACTCCTGGGCCGGGCGATTGAAGAGACCCACTGATGGCATCATAACTATTTTCTGCAACCAGTTGATCATGATGTCGGTATGCGGGCTCATCGTGTCAGTCTTTCGAGATCCGGCCAGGCCCGCATACCGACACGGTCTCATCTGCGGTATTGTGCTGTTTTGGGGCCGCGATTAGCGTTGCGTCCAGTATTTGACCGGATATCAGGGTATAGCCAGAATAACTTCGAAGCGTTCCAGCGGAGGCACAATAGCACCGTCTTGCGCCGGGTATCAGCAAAACAGCCAGACAGTCCCAGACTGGAGGCCAGATGGTTGTTGATCAGACATTCCGTCCGCCTATCATGAAGGTTATTCCGATACCGGATTACCAGAATGCGGAATAGCAGTATGGCGTTAAACGGCGAATGACTGCCTTTGCTCAGATCCGGATGAGAGGAAGTCTTCTCCAGATCAGGCTGCAATACCTCAAGATCCACAGTCCGGTCAGACGGGAGCGCCGTGCATCAATGTCAGAAAACAGCTGCTGCATTTGGCTCTCTCCCATTGGGACGAAAAAGACGAAATCATAAAAAACCACTCAAAACCAAGGGATTTTGTGAATCCATCAGGTGAAGATTGAATATTCATCCAATCCCGGATTTTTTATGAACTTCCTGTCGAACAATAGTCCCATCATTCGATTTTATACCTGAACATCTGTTACGAAAAAGTGAAATACTGGTTATCACGATGACAATAAAAGAACTGAATTCTATCTCAAAACGTGTCTGTGCTTCGAACATCATAATAACCAGAACCAGCAGAAAGGATCCAGCCGTCAGGTAAGATAAGATCGGGAACAGCCACATGGGGCAGTCTGGCGTCTGGTTCTGGCGGATCATTTTTTTACGTAGTCTGATCTGCGCCAGGGCAGCTAAAAAATAATCAAATAAAATCAAAGCACCGCTTGCACTTAACAGGAATGTAAAAATGCCCCCCGGGGACAAGGTTGAAAATAGCGCCACAATAGCTTCAACTCCGGCTGCCATTATGATTGCCGCGGTTGGAACGCCCGTGCTTCCCCGCTTGGCTAAAAAGAACGGAGCATCACCGAAAGTCGCCATTTCCATCATCACGCGGGATGTCACATAAATTGCTGAATTAAGGCACGACATGACCGCAATGAACATGACAAAGGCCATCGCTGTCGTTGCATAAGGAATATGTAATTGGGTCAGTGTGGCCAGAAACGGGGAAAAGCCGCTATGAACATCATTTACAGGCAAAATATATAAAATAAGCGCGACTGAAATGACATAAAAAAGCAGGATCTTGATTGGCACGGAATTGGCAGCACGCGCGACACTTACACTGGGATTGCGCGTTTCAAGGGCAGCAACAGTCGCTATTTCCGATCCGGTCAGGGACATCATGATGGTCGGAATGATGGTAATGACAGCCAGGACACCATGCGGTAGCATATTCTGTGCTGTCACGGCCGATTGAATGGGAAAGGTATTGATAAGTCCAAAAATGGACAGAACACAGACTGTTATAAAAATACAGACTGCGCTGATTTTCATGAAGGATAGCCAGTATTCAAATTCGCCATACCCGCGAACTGAAAACAGGTTGCTTGCTGTCATGATCGCAATCAGGATACCTTCTATTGCTACTCTGGGCAGGCTAATCCAGTTTTCAATCAGGCCAGCCCCTGCGATGACTTCCGTACCTGCTATGATGGCCCATAATATCCAGTAGGCCCAACCTGCGACAAAGGCGGCATGCGGACCCAGGCCACGACGGATCTGAATAATGAACGACCCCGATCTGGGGGAGTTCAGAACCATTTCCCCCAGCATCCGCATAATCATCATGGTCTGGATACCAGCAAAGATATAGGCCAGCAGGACAGCAGGACCAGCACGGGAAATGGCAGCAGAGGAACCTACGAACAGGCCCGCCCCGATGACGCCTCCGATCGCGATCATGGAAACATGTCGTTCACGAAGTTGTCCTGCCGTATTGTCGTTTTCATCAGCCATCAATGCATAACCTTGCATATATATTTGCAAAATCCCAACATGAACCGCAATCATTCTTTATGTGGAAGAAAAAAGCAATAGGTTCTTTTTCCAATGAAAAATTATGTGTAGAAATTGCATAACGTTACATTGAACCAATAAATTTGGTCTCATATATGGCTATATTATTTATGGCATATTGAGAAACCTTGTTATGCGAATGTGGTAACATCCAGGATAACCCAATATTCTGGTTATCAGAATCAGGACATGCGTAACATCATGGCGCCGACGAGAATGATACATACGCCCATCACACGGCGTGATGTCGCCGGTTCTTTGAGGAATATCCATGAAATCAGAGAGCCAAAAAGAATGGATGTCTCGCGCAATGCTGCAATCATGGCAACGGGTGCAACCGTCATCGCCCATAATGCCAGACCATATGATGCGGTCGTTCCCCCGCCACCAATCAGGCCCTGCATCCAGTAATGACGGATATATTCCTTAAATCTGTCAGGCATCATACAGAACGTACCGATACCCATGGGAAGACCTGTCAGCAGAAAAATCCACAGGGTGTAAGTAATCGGGGCGCCAGACCGACGAACGCCTATGCCATCCACCATCGTATATGCCGCGATGATGATGGCGGTAAACAATATCAGTCTTAATCCATCCTTATTTTCCTCATGATGATTATCCAGCGCCATGCTCAATATGCCCAGACAGATGACACCAATACCCAGCCAGGCCATAAGGGAAAGGGATTCACCCAGCAGGGAAGCACTTAGAATAGCAACAATGAAGGGCGCACTTCCCCGCATCAGGGGATAACCCAGGCTCATATCAACAAGATGATAAACCCGTGCGATCAATATATAATATATGATCTGCAGCATGGCGGATATAAGTATAAATATCCAGCTGGCTGACTGCGGCTGTTTTAAAAATGGCAGGATCAGCGCAGAGATTATGGCAGCCCCACTTGTAACCAGAACGGTTATAAGAATTTTGTCGGTGTTTTTCTTGACAATAGCGTTCCATGTCGCATGCAACAGCGCGGCAAACATCACAATAAAAAAAACAGACAGCGACATTACCGCAAACCCTGGAAATCCATTAAACATCTCTATCAGGCGCAAAAAATCTTATGACGCCTGACAGAATTAAAATATTCAGATGTCGATTTTAAATTCACTTATCCAAAAACAGAGGTCAGTGCCTTATCAAGCGTATCGATGATCTGGTTTGTTTCATCATCATTGATGCTAAGCGCAGGACTGAAGCATAACGTGTTATTCATGCCCGGTAATGAACGGTTTGTCATGCCAATGATGACACCGTCTGACATGCATTTTTTTACAACGGCCTGGACAAGTTTCTCGTCCATAGGTTCCTTCGTTATCCGGTCCTTGACCAGTTCTGCACCGCAGAACAGCCCTTTACCCCGCACGTCACCAATGACCGGATGCTTCGCCATCAGTCCATTCAGGCCGGTCATGAAGCGTTCGCCCATCACCCGCGTATTTTCCAACAGTTCCTCGTCCTCGATAATCCGCATATTTTCCAATGCGGCGACGGGGCCGGACAGGCAGCCACCAAATGTCGAAATATCCCGGAAATAATTCAGTGGGTCATCAGGACTATCCTTGAACAGGTCGAATACAGCCTCGGTCGTAATCATGCAGGAAATGGCAGCATATCCCGATGCCACGCCCTTTGCTACAGTTACAAAATCCGGTTTGATATCGTAATTCTGGTAGCCAAACCATCTGCCGGTACGACCGATCCCGCAGACAACTTCATCAATATGAAGCAGAATATTGTATTTCTTGCATATTTCCTGAACGCGCGGCCAATAACCGACTGGTGGGGTTATGACCCCTCCCCCCGCGGTGATCGGTTCCAGACATATTGCCCCGATCGTATCGGGATCTTCGCGTAAGATCACCTCTTCAATGGCATTTGCCGCCGCCAGGCCATAATCCGGGGCATCAGGATACTGGTTGCGATATTCCAGGCAATGAGGCACTTCGACAAAGCCGGGCGGAAATGGCCCGTAATCCGCACTGCGTTGCGGCTGTCCGCATGCTGCCAATGTCCCTAATGTCGTGCCATGGTAGTCCCGTTCCCGAAACAGGATTTTCCATTTGCGCCCTCCATGATGGCGGGCCGAAATCTGGTGCACCATCTTGAAAACCTTTTCGTTCGCTTCAGAGCCTGAATTGGCATAGTAAACCCTGCTCATGCCGGGCATTTTTTCAATCAGACGCTCAGAAAACAGGGCAGCCCCCACCGAACCGGCCGATCCGGCGAAATAGTTCAGCTTTACCAACTGGTCGCGCACAGCATCGGCAATGGAAACCCGGCCATATCCCACATTCACTGTCCAGACACCGCCGGAAACAGCATCGAGATATTCCCGTCCTTTGATATCCCATAGCCGCAGCCCCTTGCCTTCCACCATAATTGGCGGATCAACAGTCTCATACTGCTTATGCTGCGACAGGTGATGCCAGACATGGTTCCTGTCTGCTTCGATAATGTGACGGTTGTCATTGCCGTCATGAATGTAATTCATGATAATTTTTCCCAGTTTGTAATGTTTTTTAGAAATTCAGCTTTTGCCGATGCCACGACTGACAGCCATGCCACCAGCGGACTGACAGACCGGCATCATTTCGATTTCATTGATATTTACATGCGAAGGCAAGCTGACAATCCAGCTTATGGTCTCGGCAATATCATCCGGCACCAGCGGAAAGGTGTCCTCATAAACCGCAGCGGCTTTTTTATCGTCCCGCAGGCGTACGTTACTGAACTCACTACCACCACACAGGCCGGGCGCAATATTGGTTGCCCGTATGTGCGTGCCCAGCAGGTCACAGCGCAGGTTACGCATAAACTGCGCCACGAATGCTTTCGTGCCGCCATACACATTTGATCCCTGATAGGGATACCGGCCGGCCGTGCTGCCGATTGAAATGACATGCCCTTTGTTCCGGGTTATCATGCCGGGCAGGAATGTGCGCGTCATGTGTACAAGTCCGGTAACATTGGTCTGGATCATCTCATCCCAATTTTCCAGATCCGCATCCTGTGCGCATTCCAGCCCTCGCGCCAGCCCCGCGTTATTGACCAGAATGTCGACCGCACGCCATTCCGCCAGCAATGCCTCGGGCAATGCCTTGACTGCAGTCGCATCAGAAACGTCCAGTTGTATGGGTAGAAGGTTCGTCCCGAGTTCCGCCTGCAGTTCCTTCAGTCGTTCAATACGGCGGCCTGTTGCAATAACACGGTAACCATCCGCCACCAGTCGTTTGGCAATCGCCCATCCAAATCCTGCCGTAGCACCTGTAACCAGAACCGTTCCCCGCATTTATATCTCTCCGCTTGCGTCAGGCAGTGAAAACATGATGATGCCAGTAGTGACTGCACGCGCCGCAAATCATAGAGCCAGTTGGGACAAAAGAGCGTGCCAATGCTGTCGGCAAGTAATGTTCAGGCGTATGGCACATGTCCAGAAACGTGATCGAAAATGAATCGGGATGACGACCCGCTGGCAGTGGCGAGAACCGTTACGGTCTTCCCTGCCCTCGCTATTGTTTGCGTGAGTGTATACATTGTGCGTCAGTCATTGAGCATGATCGTCATGAAAGGCTGGATCTGGTGGCGGGACTAAAAAAAATCGGGCGGCAAAGTCTGGAGGCACAGGCGACGACAGCGATTGAACAGGCCATCATCAATGGTCATTTCAAGCCGGGATCACGTCTTACGGAAGTGACGTTATCTGAACAGCTGGGTCTGTCCCGTGGACCAGTCCGGGCCGCACTGACCAAGCTTTCAACTGCTGGTCTTATCGTACAGCATCCCTATGCCAGTTGGGAGGTCATCGCCTTTTCTGACAAGGATATATGGGAGTTGTTCACTTTACGGGCCTCACTGGAATGCCTGGCGATCGAACTGGCCATGCGGCGCTTTTCCCCTGCGGCAAACCGACGTTTACAGAACGCGTTGAAAAAGCTTGAGGATGCTTGTGCCCGAGATGACTTTGCGGCAACCAGCAACAGCGATTTTGCATTCCACAAGACGATTGTCGAACTGTCGGACCACGGCCTGCTGGTGGAACATTTTGAACGTGTGGAAATGCGGATCAAGATGTTGATCAGTTCCTCCAACCTTCGCCTGCCCTCCTCTGCTGAACTTCTTGCACAGCATGTGCCGATTGCCGATGCCTTTGCCCGACAGGACATAGTCCTGAGCCAGCAGACCCTACGCGCACATATTCTGGATGAAGGTCGGGCACTCATTGATGATTATGAAAAAAAACCATCTGCTGCCTGAGAGACTTTTTGGAAATTCATGGATGAGCATTTCGGCGTAACAGGAGGCTTCCCATGGCGATGTGGATCATGGCCTCTGCCACGTCGACACGTTGCTTGTAATCCTCACCAGTTGGCGCCAGCGGATCATCCTGCCTAATGTCCGTTCAGCGACCTATCGACGCGGCAGGATTTCAAACCCCTTTGCCGTATCGAACCGGTGAATGATCCAGCCCGTGAAGTCAGGAAAGGCGGCCCTGTCCATCAACCGCAGGCGGCCATCCGTATTGACGGCAATGTGCCGCTTGCGACCAACGACTCTCCTGCCGGCGTCCTAACCCCGTTCCTTTGCATGGACGGCCTTGATGCCCTGGCTGTCGATGACAACCACCGGATGGAGTGGCCTCGCGTCCCGTGGCTTCACAATCGAGCATCAGGCAGACATCATGGATGGTTTCGGCCACGAAACGGCGCATCAGCCTGCGGAACGACCAATAGACAGTCTGCCATGGACCAAAATGAACCGGCAACATTTCTCATCCGTACCCTGAGCGGACAGGATAGCGCAGCGCATTGATGATCTCGCGTAAATCGGTTGTCCGCTTCCCGCCACGGTGATGCGCAGGCAGAATCAGAGGGGCTATGCGCTCCCATTCCTCATCGGTCAGATCAGAGGGATAGCGTTTCGTCCTGCGCGTAATGCTGGTCATACGGTCTCGTTGTGCTGGTATCCACATCCTGCGTTTGAATCACGCTCAAACCGTCTTGAAAACCTATCACATCGAATTTCCAAAAGGGTTCCGGGCCGTCATGGGCGTTTTCATGGTTTTTCATTGTTATCAGACCCTGCCGGGGTGCTTGACAGTGCATTCATGCGACGGAATTAAAATTGGAGATTGTAGACAACCTACAGGCATGCGTATGCTGCCCGGATAGTCCGATTCGGATAAGAAATAAAATTATTCAAGACAAAGGTCAGGTAAGATACTTATGGCTCCTTCCAGATCATATGATCCGTCCCCCACACTTATGGGGGATCTGGCAGCCGATTTCGTAAGGATGCCCGAAACGGAAGCTGGACAGATTGGTCTTTCCCATTATGGCATACAGGGAACGGCCGAGCGGCTTTCAACGGAAAAGGACGACACATTCCGCCTCACGGCGTCGGATGACCGTCATTACATTCTCAAGATTGCCAATCCGGCTGAACCGGAAGAAGAAATTGCAGCACAGGTTGCGCTGCTTGAACACCTGGCATTCAACGCCCCGACATTACCGGTCCCGCGCGTTATTCCCAATCATGATGGTCAGTCCCTGCCGGTCGTTATCGATGCGGCAGGACAGACCCGGCGTATGCGGCTTATGTCCTATCTGGCTGGAAGACCACTCGACAGCACGGATACGAACGGCACCGAACGCGAAAAAGTGGGGGAACTGGAGGCGGCCCTGCGTCTGGCAATGGCAGATTTTACGCATCCGGGCTGTAATCGGACCGTATTATGGGATGTCCGCAATCTTGCGCTGCTGCAGCCGCTGCTAAACGAAATAACCAATGACAGCCAACGCTTGGCACTATCGGGTGCGATGACGCGCTTCCTTGAAATGCAGCCGGAAATTAACCAGTTGCGGATGCAGGTCGTGCATAATGATTTCAGCCGGTCCAATATCATTGTCGATCATAACGCCGAAAAATTTGTCACGGGCGTTATCGATTTTGGTGATGCCGTCTATACGGCCATTGCCATAGATGTTTCGACAGCGCTGCTTAATCAGTTGCCTTCCCGCATTGATGATCCCGTCCGTGACAATATCTTCCGGTATGGATATGACCTTCTGCGTGGCTATCTGCGTATCGCGGATCTGACCCAGGCGGAAATGTGGCTACTTCCCCATCTGGTCATGGGGCGTATCGTCGCGCGTACCCTGATTACGTTATGGCGTGCCCGTCTTTTCCCCGATAACGAAACCTATATCCTGCGAAATACCCATCAGGGCTGGGCACAGCTTGACTGGTTTCTCATGCGTAGTCCGGATGAAGTCTCACGGTCGTTCATTTCAGGTTTTCATCAGTAAATCCCATCAAAAGGTGTCCCGTAAATGACAATGCCCCCCAAACATGCCACCATGGTCAATGCCTTCAGCCCGGATAATATGGCATCACTTGATCCAGTGATGCAGGATTCCGTTAAAAAGCGTCTCCGTCTGCTTGGTCCGGCCTATCGCCTGTTTTACCAGAACCCTGTCCAGGTGAGCAGAGGGGCCGGCGTACATCTGTATGATCGCGACGGGCAGGAATATCTTGATGCCTATAATAATGTGGTCTCGGTTGGTCATGCCCATCCGCGCGTTGCTGACGCCATCTGCAGGCAGGCCCATACATTATGTACGCATACCCGTTACGTGCAGGATGGCATTTTACGTTATTCCGATGAAATCCTGAGTACATTTGGCGGGCAACTCGGGATGTCCGGTCACATGATGTATACCTGTACCGGATCGGAAGCCAATGATCTGGCCTTACGGATTGCGCAGCATCATACCGGCAGGAATGGCATCATCATCACATCCGAAGCCTATCATGGCAATTCGTACCTGACGGCCGGGCTGTCTCCATCCCTTGGTGCGCGTTCCCCATTGGGAACGTGGGTTCGGCGCATACCCGCACCGGATTCCTATCGCCTGCCCAGCAAGGATATGGGGGCATGGTTTGCCGACTGCGTGCGTGCACAGATCCATGATCTGGAACGACATGGTAACGGACTTGCCGCTTTCATCGCGGATTCCATTTTTTCGTCCGATGGAATCTATGCCTTCCCGACCGATCTGCTGGCACCCGTTGCGGAAGTCGTGCGTGAAGCTGGTGGGGTGTTCATCGCTGATGAAGTACAATCTGGTTTTGGTCGTACCGGGGACAAATTATGGGGCTATCAGCGTCATGGTGTAGATCCGGATATTGTATCCATGGGCAAGCCGATGGGAAATGGTTTTCCTGTCGCTGCTATTGCCGTCCGTCCAGAAATTGTCGCAAAATTTGGCGGCGATATGCGCTATTTCAATACATTTGGCGGAAATTCGGTTGCGATTGCGGCAGCACAGGCAACCCTTGATGTGATCCGCGATGAACAGCTTATCGAAAACGCGCAGCGGGTAGGTGTCTTTCTGCGCAAGGGATTGCGGGAACTTCAGACACGTTACCCGCAAATGGGCGATATACGGGGTGCCGGACTGTATATCGGCGTTGAGATGGTAAAGGATCCAGTTGGCAAACAGCCGGATGCGGCACTGGCGTCTGCCATCGTAAATGGTCTGCGCGAACGTCGGGTCCTGATTTCCGCTACTGGGTTTTATGCCAATATTCTGAAAATCCGACCACCGCTGGTTTTCTCTGAAAATGATGCCTCCCGTCTGATAGAAGAACTGGAACGCGTGTTATCCAATCTATGAAATAATGATATGATATACATGTGCAGGTGCGTCACATATCACCTGTACATATTTTATAATTACTTTTAAGAAACTATAACCACAAATTCTTGAAACACGATTTTATCCGGCATATATAGAGGTCTGTATCAATAATTTTATTTATTCACCACTTCGTGATGTAGGTGATTTATTATTGAACGGTTGTTTTGTTTTCCTGATTAATGAGCTACAGCATATGAATGTGCGGCATATTTCTGGCGGGCATGGCCCCGCCAGAGGTGGCGGCGCACCAGATTGATGACTTTTTGGGAAAAATCATGACTACAATGTACGTTACCTACCCTGGAAAATCTGACGCATGGTTCGATCGCGACTATTATGTGACGCATCATATGCCACTGGTTATGGAAGCATGGAGCAGCATTGGTCTGAAATCCGCTACGGCCTTTTTCCCGACTGACACCACCAACGGGACGGTTGCAATCTGTGAATGTCAGTTCAAGGATGAAAGCGCCCTTCAGGCTGCTCTAGCATCCCCTGAAACACCTCGTGTTCTGGCTGATCTGAAGAATTTTACAAAAATCGAACCTGTTCTTCAGCGTGGAATTAATATTTGATATTATAATATATAAAATATTAATTTTACCATTTTCTGTTCTATGTATTCAGACAGGCCGTATAATGTATATTATATACATTATACGGCTTTTTTTTGTTTTGAAAATGTTCCAAAAATAGTTTCCTGCGTTAGATGGCGGCTTGCCTGCCCCGCGTCATTCCACCTTATGCTTGGGACATGTGCTGTTGGTTACGTACAGCCAGTCGGCTTCGGCTCATTCGCCTTGGGTTCGATATCTGGCATTATAAAATGTAGAAATTGGCGTTGGCGCCATAAGGATATTTACGTTACCAATTTATAGTAACGTAGAAATTTTTGCTTTTATTCCTGCCAAATTTACTCGATTGAGTTCAGTCGCAACCTGATCTCGAAACGGCATGTATTGCAAACGATGAATGTTAATAAAAATTGTGTTGTAATTTTGCCATACCCAAAACCGTTCATCATTCAGCGGGGTTTGAACGTTTGACAGTTCATCGTTTCAAAAAATAGGATCGATAACGAAATTATGGTTCATGAGAAACAGTATAAAACAACAAATCAACAGAAACAAAAACGTTCGTGGGTACACATTTCTTATGGGTATTTCTTCGCGCTAGGGCCAATATCTGTTCCGCATTCGACGTGAGAAAAAAATGATAAGATCTCAATTTTTTTGCTCCCTTCTCGTTACGACAGCTTTTATTTCTGCGTTTTCGGAACCTGGATGGGCAGCGCCTGTCAGTAGCGGAAAAACTGTTCGTACCACCGCGAAACCCGTACATACGGCTGCCGCGACCCAGTCTGTCCCTCCGACCCCAAAGGTTGAAACGCTGAACGCCGTCGGGATACGCAGGCGCGCACGTGGCACCCAGATCAGCATGGGGCAACAGGTGCTGCGCACCATGGTGCCAGGCACCAACCCGCTCAAGGCGCTGGCCCAGACCCCGGGCGTCGTGTTTCAGTCGGATGACCCGCAGGGTGTGGATACCTATTCCGTCAACCTGTACATGCATGGTTTTGCCCAGAACGAAATCGGCATGACCATGGATGGCATCCCATTGGGGGAACCGGTCTATCGCGCCTATAACGGCCTTAACCCCGTACAGGCGATCTCATCTGAAAACGTCGAGCGACTGGATGTAACCCAGAGCGCTGGCGCGGAAGGGGCCGCCAGCACCAATAACCTTGGTGGCTCCATCAATTATGTCAGTAGCGACCCGAAAGACCGCATGGGTGGCCAGGCGGCCCAGACTTTCGGCAGCAACAAGATGTACCATACATTCTTCCGTTTCGACAGCGGCGTGCTGAACAAGACGGGCACCAAATTCTACGCGTCCTACATGCGTAATGAAACTGGAAAATGGAAAGGCGGCAGCGACCAGTTCATGCAGCAGGTCAATGCCAAAATTGTGCAGCCCATCGGTCAGGACAGCAAGATCACCGCGTTCTTTGACTGGGATAACCTGCAGCAGACCAACTATCAGGATTATTCGCCTTACTGGATGCAGCATAACGGCACCGGGCTTGATAACTTTATCGGCACGCCCAATGGTTACCAGAATGCTTATAATTATGCTGTAGGTCATGGCCTGCCCTCAAATGTCTATGATGCGCGTGATTCGTCCTATTATGACAGCACCTCCATGTCCTATGACTATTTTGGCGGGCTGACGGCGGACCTGGCGCTAACGAACCACGTCCGTTGGAAAACAACCATCTACGGACATGAGGAATTGACCCGCGGCACCTATACCAACCCCTATGGATGTGGTTCGAACTATTATATCGCCGATCCCACTGGTACAAGCGCCGATGCAGCATATTGTACCAATAATCGGGTTGGTCTGAACGGTAACCCACTGTTTGAACAGACCAAGCGGCCGACAGACCACCGTTACGGTATCCTGTCATCCGTGAGCTATAACGTCGCCCATCACCAGATCACCGGCGGTGTCTGGTATGAAAACAACAAATACGTCTCGGACGAATATGGTTATGCCGTCCCCTTCCCGAAGGAAGGGCAGATGTGGGACCAGTATGGCAACCTGCCGTCAGGTGGACGCGAGTTGTGGGGCCAGACTTATAATACCAATACATTTACTGCATTTGTCGCGGATACGTACCATCCGGTACGCAATCTGGCGCTGCATTTCGGCTTCAAGTCGATGCTTAACACGACCCGCGTCAGTCAGGATGGCAATTATGAACCGTTTACGGGTGTCAGCGCCATCACCGGGGGGGAAAGCCTGACAACGGCAGAGGCCTTCATGCCGCATATCAGCGCGGACTGGACCTTCCTGCACAATCATGAACTGTTCTTTGATATTTCAAAGAATGCGCATGCTTATTCCCAGTCGGGCTACAACCTGACGGCATCCCCCATGGCTGTGTCACAGGCTGCATTTAATGACGCCAAAAGCTCGCTCCGGCCGGAAACGGCCTGGACTTACGCAGTTGGCTACCGTTACCATGACCGTCTGGTGCAGGGATCGATCTATGCCTACCGCACCAACTTCAGCAATCGCATGCAGCAGATCGTGACTGGCGGCACAGTATCCAGCCTGTTGTCCGAAGTACGTAACGTGGGTGGCGTTACCATGAACGGCGTTGATGCCGGTGTTACCTTGACCCCGGTTCGTGGTCTGGCGATTACAAACAGCATCAGCTACAATCATTCCACATACGATAGCGACATGAATGCCTCCGGCACCACGTACGCAACCCACGGCAAACAGGTGGTTGATTACCCACGCCTTATGTATAAGGCACGGGCGGCCTATAACTGGCGCAATGCCGAGTTCTATGTCGATGCGCAGTATATGGGTCAGCGCAGCTATTCCTATACAGGGGATTACCAGCTACCCAGCTACTGGCTGACCAATGTTGGCGCGCGCTACGTAATGGGTGAGATGGGCCATTATAACAAGCACCTGTCTTTCATGCATAACGTGACCTTTGCCTTCAACATCTACAACCTTACTGATACGAAATACGCATCGACTGTTGGCCAGAATGGTTTCCTGATGAGCGATCCGAAGGGGCAGAACCAGTCTATCCTGCTTGGTGCGCCGCGTCAGTTCTTCGGCAGTGTGAAAGCTGATTTCTAACCAGAAAAGATGCATTGACGCGGAACAAGGACAACGAATTTCCCGGCATTGAATATGCCGGGAAATGGGCTTCTGGGGCAGCGTCTTTACATGGCTCCGGTTCCATACATAGGGCACCGAGTGCACGTTTTTAAATCCTCGACCACATTTTCTGCCGAAGCAATGCCAGACGCGGGACATATTGCCAGAACAGGGCATTAACAGCGAGACATGTGGTCAGGAAAAAAGCTATCCGGCATCGATTATAGGATGTGGCGAGATGTCTATATCCGTGACGCATGTGAATATGGTCCTGTTCCGGTTCCATCGTCTATATCGGCAGCTTTCATATCTGGTGGGCTGATACGTGATTTACGTCTGGAAATGCAGGGTTTGAGCCTTTTTGCATCCCGGCCCTCAGCACCAGTCTGTGTTATGGCCAGCTTTGTCAGCCTTCATTGCTGCTTTGGACAAACCATCCGGCAAAGTGATACCGGCCAGCGTGGTTGCTGATATGGCCAGTGGTCATGAAGGAACCGGGTGGACGTCCATCCCTGCCCGTCATGCATAAAGCTTCATGTTCATGCGGCCTCTGGTGCGACGGATCAGCCGAACGGCGTCCCTCCAGCGAGGTCGTGCCAATCATGACCGTTTCTGGTACAGCATTCCCGGTCGGCAGGTCTTCCATGATCGGGGCAGAGCCCCCCGTCCTCCCAGCTTTTCAAACGTTTATAAAACGTCTTGTACGGACTATTGTCCGTGGTGGCAGCACACAGACAGGTCCATTATGCTTGACGAAAGTACTTTCATCCAGCGTACGATGGTCGGCACCACAGGGCTGAATCTGATGCGGCCACCGTCAGCGGGCCGAAAAAAATACATTGTAAATCAAAAGATAATTTAAAAATGGAGTTTGCCGTCCAGCAATCCATCAGGCTGAATTCTTTAGTCATGATCTGCATTTCATCATATGTTCTGCTGGTGATTGTTCACAACAGGCCAGAGATGACTGATAAGACCGTGCCCTGTTTCCTTCCAGACTATTTTAATGACCTGATATTCAATAGCAGCCTGTAAACGCTTATACGGGTGAGGAATGTGATGCCTCCCTCAGGAAAGGACAGAAACCGTATGTTGCCAGATTCCATTTTCGATGCAGCCAGCGGGCAGAAACGGGGGGCTGCCTCGGTAATGGTCAGTGCGGCGCTACGTAATTCCATCCTGTCAGGCATATTGCCTGCGGGCCAGCCCCTGCCACAGTCGGAATTGGCGGCGGGGTTCGGCACCAGCATCATCCCCGTGCGGGAGGCACTGAAGCAACTGGAAGCTGAAGGGCTGGTCACCTTCATGCCCAACCGGGGGGCCATGGTTACGGGCATGTCGGAACAGGATATTATCGAATATTCCGAAATCCGTGCCTCGTTGGAAGAAATGGCAGCCCGTCATGCCGTCAGCCGGATGTCGCGCGTTGATCTTGCGCGGGTGGAGGACGCCTATGATGCCTTTGTGCAGGGTGCGGCACGGGCAACGGGCAGACATCATTCAGGCGAATTGAACCGTGCTTTCCACAACGCGATTTATGCCGCCGCCCAACGCCCGCGTCTGCTGGAAATGATTGATGACCTGCACATACGGCTTAACCGCTATATCCGCAGCCATCTTGAAATCAAAGGGCGTAAGGAAGTCACGGATATCGAACATGAGGCCATCATGCAGGCTTGTCGCCGTCGCGATGCGGAAGAAGTTGCACGCCTGACAAAACGGCATATTCTGGAGGCCGCCGATATTTCCCTGCAGGTCATTCGCGGGCGCATACTGGACTGACAGGCACCCTTTGGCGGGCACATGACAGGGGTGTTGCGTTAATCTGGCTGCGATAGAATGCAGCCCTGTATTCGCGGATCGGGGCACCAACTCGCCTGTTCAGGATAGAACCCGCATCGTTATTCATGTCCGGTCACGCTGTTTATGGTGTGCCGCCAGAAGTCTTTCCGGTTGCCAGCATAACGGTCACCGCTGCATGGTAATGGACAAGCTAGGACCCTACGGTCTGACCAGACGTCAGCCATCAAACATCGTTCCCGATAACCTGGCCGAAAAGGAACAGGAAGCAGTTCAGCCCAGCGTCATCAGGCTGGCGTTACCACCGGCGGCCGTGGTGTTGATGCTCACGGACTGTTCTTCCAGCATACATTCAGCACAGGGCAGCCCACTCCCCGTCAGCCATGCGGAAACGATCGGCCGGTTTTCGTCACACAGTGCCTGTCGGGCGGTGGCGAAGGCCGCATCATCCTTGTCACTCAGGATAATGCTACAGGATTCCGCCGTGGCGCTATCCACAGGCCGGACCCTTGCCCGCACGGCATCAGGCAACGTGGCGTACCATGCAGGCGGCATGACATTGCCCAGTACAAGTGCGGTATTTCCCCCGGCCAGCACAAGGGATATCTGGTCATAAAGCGTCGCCGTGCAGGTTGCGAGGCATAGGACATTGCCGCGACCGGTCAGGTTATAAAGGTTTTCTTCCCCGACCGGGCCGGGCAGGGCCAACGTGCCACCGGTCAGGGGTCTGTCACGCAGGGTCACGGCTGTATTGACCGCAGCCGTTTCCCCCTGTCCCCGCAGCCAGTCTGTCCATGTGGACATTGCTACAGGTGTGTGCCCCTGTATCAGAAGCGGCAGAACGGGTGCCTGCGCCAGCAGCCTGCGCAGGATAAGCGGGCCGCCCGCTTTCGGGCCGGTACCCGACAGGCCACGCCCGCCAAAGGGCTGGACACCCACCACCGCCCCGATCGTATTGCGGTTTACATACAGATTGCCTGCATCCACCCGTGAGAGAACATGTTTCACTGCGGATTCAATACGTGTATGCAGTCCAAATGTCAGGCCATACCCGGTTGCATTGATGTCAGCCAGTAGCTGATCAAGATTGCGGCGGGAATACCGCAATACATGCAGGACCGGGCCAAACACTTCCTTTCCCATGTCCTGCACGTTCAGGATTTCGATCAGGGTGGGAGGAACAAAGCTGCCACCTGCACAGGCCTTCGGCAAGGGGGGAGCAAAGACCGGTGCGTTTTTGTGACGAAAAGCGTCGATATGCCGGGTAATGTCCTGTGCCGCCCCTACCGTAATGACCGGGCCGACATCGGTGGAAAGCAGGGCGGGATTGCCCATGCCCAGTTCCCGCATGGCGCCGCGTAGCATGGTCAGGACATGATCCGCACAATCTTCCTGTAAGCATAGCAGCCGCAGGGCGGAGCAACGTTGCCCGGCACTGTCAAAAGCCGATGCCACGACATCCGCCACCACCTGTTCGGCCAATGCCGATGAATCAACAATCATGGCGTTCTGCCCCCCTGTTTCCGCAATAAGCGGTACAGGCTGGCCGGTATGCGTGCGTCGTGTCGCAAGCTGGCGGTTGATACCCTGCGCCACGGTGGTGGAACCGGTGAACATGACGCCCGCGATCCGGTCATCCCCCACCAGTAATGCGCCAATATCCCCTGCTCCGGTCAGCAGTTGCACAACGTTTTCGGGAATCCCGGCTTCGTGCAGTATTCCTATGGCCAGGGCCGCAACCAGTGGAGTTTCCTCCGCCGGTTTGGCCACAACCACGTTACCAGCCGCAAGTGCTGCCGCAATCTGGCCCAGAAAAATGGCAAGCGGGAAGTTCCACGGGCTGATACACGCCACCGTGCCAAGAGGGACATGCGTGGCGTTATCAAAATCCCTGCGGATGGTGGCGGCATAATAGCGCAGGAAGTCCACGGCTTCACGCACTTCGGCAACGCCGTTTGGCAGGGATTTCCCGGCTTCCCGTGACAGTAGGGCCAGCAGTTCATTCTGACGGGATTCCAGCAGGCTGGATGCTCTTTCCAGAATGGCGGCACGGGTTGCAGGCGGCGTACTGGCCCAGTCGGCACACGCGGCCCCTGCCCCCGTTATCGCCTGTCTGACAATCTCCGGTGTCGCAGCGACGACTGTCCCGACCTGATCGCGATGATCGGCGGGGTTGGTTACGGGCATGGCCATGCCATCATGCTGCGCACCGGCAACAAGGGGAACGGCTGTCCAGCTTTCCGGGGCTTTTTCTAGCCCGGCCGCCAGTTCGGACAGGACCCGGTCATCAGCCAGATCCAGACCTGCTGAATTGCGGCGTTTCGTGCCGAACAGATCACACGGCCTGCGTATTTCAGGGTGGGGTGCGCCATAAGGGACAAAGCCGCGTGCGACGACCAATGGGTCTTCTACCAGCTTCGCAACCGGAATGGCTTCATCGCCGATCTGGTTTACGAAAGATGAGTTTGCACCATTTTCCAGCAACCGCCGCACCAGATAGGCCAGCAGGGTTTCATGCGTGCCAACCGGGGCATAGATACGGGTCGGGCGATTGAGCCCATCTCGCCCGACCACTTGTGTATATAGCGCTTCCCCCATGCCGTGCAGGCACTGGAATTCATACGATCCCACGTCAAACGGTTCACCAGCCAGCGTGTGGATGGTCGCCAGCGTGCGGGCATTATGCGTGGCAAACTGGGGAAAGATCACATCGCGTGCCGCCAGCAGCTTGCGTGCGCAGGCAATGTAGCTGATATCGGTATGGCATTTGCGGGTATAGACGGGAAAGTCAGGAAGCCCGTCAACCTGTGCTTTCTTGATCTCGCTATCCCAATACGCCCCTTTTACAAGGCGGATCATCAGGCGACGGTTGCTGCGGCGCGCCAGATCAATTATGTAATCCAGCACATAGGGACAACGTTTGCCGTAGGCCTGTACAACAAAACCGATGCCGTTCCAGCCTTCCAGGCCCGGCGTGTGGCACAGTATTTCCAGCAGGTCGAGTGACAGGTCAAGCCGTTCACTTTCTTCCGCGTCGATATTGATGCCGATATCGTAACTGCGTGCCAGCAGGGTCAGTTCCTGCACTACGGGCAGCAGTTCGGTCATGACCCGTTTACGCTGGGCACGGGCATAACGGGGATGCAGAGCCGAGAGCTTGATGGAAATGCCAGGGCGTTCATATACGTTGGCGCCACGGGCGCTGCGCCCGATGGCGTGGATGGCGTGAAGGTAGTCCTGCCGGTAACGGTTGGCATCAGGCGCGGTAAAGGCGGCTTCGCCCAGCATGTCATAGGAATAGGAAAAACCGGCTGCTTCCAGCTTTGCACTGTTGTCACGGGCCAGTTCGATCGTCTCGCCCAGTACGAACTGCTCACCCATAAGCCGCATCGCAGCATCGACCGCCTTGCGGATGACAGGCTTCGTACCGCGGGAGACAAATCCCAGCAGGGCGGATTTCAGGTTGTTTTCGTCATGCCGGGCAACGATCGTCCCCGTCAGCGCCAGTCCCCACGCGGCGGCATTGGCAAAAAGCGGCCGGTCACGTGACATATGTGCCAGCCAGTCGCCATCGCCGATCTTGTCTTCAATCAGTGCATCACGTGTGGCCATGTCGGGAATGCGCAGCAGTGCTTCGGCCAGACACATCAGGGCCACGCCTTCGGCTGAGGACAGGGCAAATTCCTGCACCAGCGTTTCCACAAGACCAGGACTGCGTCCGGCGCGCAGGCCATCCGCCAGACGGGTCGCCAGGACGTCAGTCCGCCCGTTTTCAGTGGGGTCAAGGGTTGCTGCGGATGTCAGTGCCGCAACACATTCGGCTTCCGGTTTGCGGATTGCCTCGATAACAGCCTGACGTAAGGGAGACCGGGATGAAAACGCGGGAGCGAACGTGTCATGAAATGACATGAGTGTCTGTTCCGGTATGTGAAAAGGTATCCTTCTGGCACGCGGTACAGAAGGTTCTGGCATCAGAATGATATCTCCATCGCACGATAATATACGATTTGCAATATCATATATAAAATAGCCTGGCAGTTATCGTGGTTGCGTGGCCCGTGCGGGTTCAGTTGCAGGATGAACACGAATAAAATATGTAAAAACAAATAGTTAAGAACTGGCGGCACCGTTTCAACGTTGCCGCCATCTCCATCGCTTTCAGGGAAAATCTGGGTTGCGCACGGTTCCGTGCGACCTGAACCGTGACGTGGATGCTGTTGCCGGGCTGGTTGGCATCACGCGGTGTCAGTCAGGTCTGTTATGGGCATGCTGCCCGGACGGATCTGTCAGTCGGCCGTGCCTGCCATGCGCCACACAATGCCGCCGACATCATCGGCGACCAGTAATGCCCCGACGCGATCAAGCGTCAGCCCCACCGGACGACCATGCACATGCGCCTCGTCGGGCGTCAGGAAACCGGTCAGCACATCAACAGGCGTCCCTGATGGCTGCCCATTCGCAAAAGGCACGTAAATGACCCTGTAGCCGCTTTTGGGGCGCCGGTTCCATGATCCATGCTGGGCAACAAACAGTCCATGGCGCCATGTCTCCGGCAGCATGGTTGCATCATGCGAAAACGCAATGCCAAGCGAAGCCGTGTGGGGACCCAGCGCATAATCAGGCGCGATCGCCTTTGCCACCAGATCCGGGCGCTGTGGTGAGACACGTGTATCAACATGCTGGCCATAATAACTATAGGGCCAGCCATAGAAGGCCCCTTCCTTCACGGATGTAATGTAGTCGGGCACGAGATCACTGCCAATTTCGTCCCGTTCGTTGACGGCTGCCCACAGCGCGCCACTCTCCGGTTCAAAGGCCAGTCCATTGGGGTTGCGCAGCCCCGTCGCATAGGGCGTCAGCTTTCCTGTGGTCAGATCGAGCCTGTCTATCCTCGCACGCCCCTCCTCCACTTTCATGCCATTATCGGCGACATTGCTGTTGGACCCGATTGTCACATACAGAAAACGACCGTCCGGGCTGGCAAGCAGGTTTTTCGTCCAGTGATGATTATACCCCGCAGGCAGGTCCGTGACCTTTATGCCTGGTGCGGAAATCTGCGTGTCACCGTCATGATAGGGAAAACGGAGAATTTCATTGGCATTTGCGACATAAAGGTCATTGCCAACCAGCGCCATCCCAAAAGGCGAATAAAGATGGTCCAGGAAAACCGTGCGGGTATCCGCTGAACCATTTCCCTTGGTGTCGCGCAGCAGGATGATCCGGTTCGGGCTGGGCGCTCCTGCGCCCACCTTTCCCATCACGAACCCCGCAATACGATTTTTTATCGTCGCAATGTCCGTTTTCGGCGAGTTGCTTTCCGCGACAAGGATATCGCCGTTGGGTAACCGGTAAAGCCATCGCGGGTGGTCGAGGTTTTTCGCATACGGCGCAACCGAAAGCCCCGCTGCCGGTACGGGTTTCTGTTCGCCCGACCAGCCGATGGGCGTTGCGACATTAACGGTCGGGAACAGGGTATGGTTTGGCTGTGGCAGGCGTGGATGGGGACCGGTTCCAGCCATGACAGGAAGCGAGGCCACTTCCGGATGCGCCACAAGTTTCCATGTTACGGCACTGAGCACCGCAAGGCCGATCACGCCGACACTGCCCCAACGTTTCCATGTTTTCATGATGTTCTCCCGGTTTCATGTTATCAGCAGCATTCCGCAATCAATATGATGCATCTTCGCCATCCTGTGACAGAATAAAGCCCGGCCCCCCTGAAAGATGCCTGCGATCGCCCGACCAATGGCTGGCGCTTTCATGGTGTCCGCCGCGCGACAGGTTGGGTACGGGCTTATGACCGCAAACTGGTTGGCCGCGTGAAGCGGGGAATAAACTGCAGTGATTTCCTTGCCCAAAAGCTTTGCGCCGGATCGACATGCACCATGGAAAAACCGGCAGCCCTCCGTCGAGGACGGATTGCCGATTTCCATGTTCATGTTTCACTATTCGTTGGTATGGAAATCGGACGCGGTGCAGACTGGCCCATAAGCATGCCATACAGTATTGCGGCACGGCCCCCGCCGATAAACAGGAACAGATGATGGATGGCATCGAATGCGGGGAGGAAGACGATCATGCCGCCCACCGCAACCGATATGACCATCGCCACCGGGTTGATCCCCGTGTGGTGCCGGTAAGGCAACGTGGTGTGTCCAGAATAAAGCGCGTTTACATCCATCATACCGCGACGCATGAAATAGTAATCTGTCAGTAAAATAGCGATCAGCGGCCCGATGGACGTGGCCAGCACGTCCAGTGTCAGAATGAGCGACCTTTCCTGTTCCCTGAACCCCTGCAAGAACTGCAAAATGGATGGATGTCAGGAGATCATCGGGCATGGCGGTCTGGAACAGGGAAGTATGGCGCTGGTCGGTCCGGCGCAGCAGGTAGCCGGTCTGCTCATGCAGTTCATCGGTGACATAGGGCGTGTTGTCTGTCCCATCCATGGTGCATTGCAGCCTTTTGTGGTTCCGCCTGTTTCTGGCGTGCAACCGGCAGGTCACTGGCCGGGGCGCCGTCAGCCATTGTGTTCCGTCGGGGGCTGGCAGCATGGATTGGCCGGTCCGGCATGGTGGCAATCAGGATCGCCCTGTCGGCGACACATCTGGCAAAGACCGCAGATATCCCAGCGAACCTGGTCAGATTGGTCACCATGAAACCCGCAAGATTGTTGAAAGCATGTTTCCCCTGAAAGGTTAGGGGAAACATCACATGCCGGGTGGAAGTGCAAGCCTTATGGAGCCGTAAGCGGACTGACGATGTGCGTCTCAGGCTTCTTTCCTGGCTTGGTTTCCCGATGCGTGCCGGGGGTATTCCCCGTTGCACGTATCCATGAAAAGAGAAATGAATAATGCCTCGGTAAATGGAATATGAGCGATAAAATCGTTGATGCGAGATCATCAGGAGACCAGCAGGCATTTTTGCGCGCTGTTGCCCGACATGGTGATCGGCGATCGCTTGGTGAAACGGACTTCTGTCAGCCCGATCCACCGACCGAGCATCTGACTGACCCGTTTGATGATTCCCTCGGAAGAAGGTGCATATTCCACCCCGCAATCAGGCACCACATAGGCTGCTGCCCTCTCAACCCGTCGGGGATTGCAACGACGGCACTGGCATGAATGGCTGGATGGGTGGCGATGATCTTTTCAACCTGCACGCCCGAAATCCGTTGGCCTGCGACCTTGACGACATCATCGGAACGCCCAGGCATATGAAGGGCGCGGCTGGCCTTGATCATGCCTTCGTTAAATATGCGGTATCTGCTCCCACTGACTGCTGCCCAGACCATACCGTCGCATTCACATCTCTCCCTGAAAACAGAGAGAAAACACCACAGATCATATGGAAGTACAAGCCTCATCGGGCCGTGTGTTAACTGACGACACGCCCTAATCAAAGAAAGGGCTGTCTCAGGGGCCAATGCGGATACCGGATACGTCTACGGTATCGGACGCCTGCCAGGCCGCGGGCAATGCCTGCGGCCTGGCAGTCTGGTGGGACGGCCCTTGTACACGCGTGGGAAAATCTGGCGGCATGCAGTCTTTCGGCAGGCCAGGTCTGCTGGTCTGCTCTCCCACGAAGGGACTGCCATCATCCATCGCTGGCTCCATACCTGTTGGTACGGGGCCGGGCATGCCGCCTGCCCCTGTCATGCCGCTGCCTCCCATGGGGAAACCACCCGTCATGCCGCGTCCGCTACCGACGCCAAAGCCGGTGGTTATGCTGCCATGAAGGCTGCTGTTACGCGAAGATGGGGCACGCCAGCATTTATCCGTATGGTCAGGGGGCTGCTGGCAGCCTGCCATCGTCGCCAGCAGGACAATCAGGAAGAACGTGATGGTACGGTCGGGCATGGACAGCAGCGGTATCTCACCTGTTGGGGGGAAACCTTAACCTGCTGTCCTGTTGTGTGCCCGTCACGAAATGTAAACCTGCGGCTTACCAGTCTTCAACCGTTCCGCTGTCTTCCTCATCCGGTTCAAAGGGATCAAGTGGATCATCGGTGTCCGGGTCAATTGTTTCGTCATCATTATCCCAGTCCGGTACATCCGGTTCGGGGTCATCCAGTGGATCGTCATCCGGGTCGGGCCCAGGGTCCCCAATGGGCGTGGGTGGCACCGTGGGCGGCGGGTCGAACGGCACGGGAATATCCGGATTATCCTTTACCTGCATCCTGAGCATGATGTTCCTCCGCTGGTAGGTCTGCGTGCAACGGAAACAGGAGGTGACAGGTTGCATCCATGCCCCTGCCTGCCTGCATGTTTCTCTGCCGGGTCTGTTCAGACACGCAGATATCGGAAACGTCAGGATGGGCTGCAAGGGGATATGCCGACCGGATGATATCCTTCATGACTGGTGGGAACAGAAGTCGGCAGTTAGCGCAACGGGACAGCCATTGTGCAATGTGCCGTCACGTTGATGCTTCCCCTGCCCTATTGCAGGAGACTGTCTGAAAAGTAACCCAGGGCTACATCCTGCAAATTATACTGAGCGGCCATATCAGCGCCATGGCATATGACATGGATCTGCCCGGCCCCTACGACTGCACGTACTACCTCGATTTTTCTGCCGCGCCTGATGCAGGCCGCATAATACGGCTGGAGCATGTGGCGATCGGGCCGGATTTTTCACCGCCATCCGTGTCACGCTGCGCAGAGCCTGCCAGGACAGCCATGCAGGATGCATGCAGCGGACCCCTATGCACCCCGACGCTGGTACCGCCTGCCTGCCCTGATATGCGGGGCCGGATACCATGCCCGGCGCTGCGGGCTCGGCAAGGCGGTACGACCATCCACTCCCACCACCAGGCTGATGGTGGTACGGGGATTGTATGGGTTAGTGTTGCGCGGTCGTGGCGGACGTATTGGCTGCAACGGGCGTGCCTGCCGTGGGTGTTGCAGCGGGTGTGGCAGCCGGCGTGCTGGCGGGTATGACTGTTGCGGGCGGAGCCGCGTTGGTACCGGTTGCACCGCCGGTGGCCGACGTGGCGCCATCATCCAGTTGCACGATCTCATCGGGCTTGGCGAACAGGAAGCGGGCGTCCGGCTCATGGTGCAGCGAGTTGTCGAGTGTGCCGTCGCCCTGTTCGGTTTCAAAGCCGGTCATCTGGCCTTTGGCCACATGTCTGAAGATACTGTTCATGTTCTGGGCCACGAATTGCGAACGCGTGCCCTGCACGCCCGATGCGATGGCTGTGACGATCAGCCCACCGATCCCGTGCATGCTGGGGTTTGCCTGCACCGCGTTGACCTGGATGGAGCCGAGAACCACGTTATTGCGCGTTACGACCGCCTCGACCTGGGTCGCGGGGGATTTGTTCCAGCTCTGGTAGCCAATGGTGTCGCCCTTCTGCACGCGGGTAACACAGCCGGTCAGCACATAGGCATCGGGCACCGGGGTCAGGCTGACCGAGGGGAACACGCCATGCTTGCTGTTGATCTTCTCATACAGGGCCTTGGGCAGATGGTCGGCCACTTCCTGCGCGCGGGGGTTGCCGGCCTCGGCGGTAAATGTGCCGATCTGCAGCGGGGCTGCATGCGGTTTGAAATCGGACGAGAATTCATAAACCCATGAAGGCTCGGGGTATGCCTTGATGTCCTGCTTTTTAGGAATGGTGAGGTCTGGCTTCTGTTTGGCCGCCATGACCGCAAAATCATGATATGTCGCGGCCGACAGCGTGCCGCCGGGCTCGATTGCAAAGGGAACCGGGCGTTGTGGGTTACTGCAGGCTGCAAGGACACAGAGCGGCACGATCGGCATGATAGTTTTAAACAGTTTCATGAATGTATGATTTCCATTAAAAATTACGAAGTGTTGCTATGATATAATGACCCAAATTGCCATAATTTTTTCACATTTCATGAAAGAAAAATATCATTCTGTTCCATTTAAAATATGTATGTTCTGTGCATTTATTGAATATTATATTTTCTTGGAGTATATAATATCTGTTGTTTTTTCTGAAATCCGGTTTCTTACTTCAAAGTATGCGGCATGAGTGCCTGTACCGCGCATGAAACGCCGGGTTCTGTTGACAACGTATCCGATCCCAAGCCTTGCCGCAGTGAAATTGAGGATGCTCATGAAGAACGGGCGGTTCTGTCGTAACGGGTTGCAATGCGCTGCTTCCATATCCCCGATCAGCCAGCATGGTGCCGGGGGCTGGAACCGACAGCTTTGTCGCTTTGTAATCCGGGATCTGTCCGCTGGTCAGGACAAAGTCGGGAGGACAGTTCCTGACTGTCGCATCGGACGTGGTCCCTGCCCGTAAAGCCGCAGCGTGATCGACCGGAAGATTCCGAACGAGCCCCCCTTCTGCGCCAGTGGGGCCGTGAGTGTAACTGGACGATATACGCTGCCAGTCAGCGCTCGGTTCCAGATCCACAAGGGGTTGCGGCAGGGCATCCCGGACACCCGTTCAGCCCACCGATGAAAGCGGATCTGCACGAAGTCCCATTTGCCATAGTGTTCATGCATATCAGCCGGAAGCAACCCGTCTGCAGGACATGCGGCATACCATTGAGCAACCGCGGATTATCTCTGGCAGTCCACGCCCGGCGGGAAGAAGCGGGCCAATTACAGCCCGCTCATTATCCGGCAGATCGCCGCGTGCCATGTCTGCTCCACCGTTCTGCCTCTACACGGCGCCAGTGGATCGGACCTCAGGCCAGCCTGACCGCCCTTTTGCCAACGTAACCCAGGTTACAGGCTACGCGCCAGACCATGCTGGTTGTTACCGGTGCGGCCAGTGGAGCTGTTTTCGGGGGAGAAGTGATCTTCCAGGTACTGTTCCAGTTTCTCCAGAGACATACCTTTCGTTTCTGGCAGGAACCTTGCCACGAAAATCAGAGAAATCAGGTTGATCGCAGCAAAGGCGAAGAAGGTCGATGCACCGATCCAGTGCAGGACGGCCGGGAACAGGAATGAAACTGTAGCATTGAAAACCCACTGTGCCGCAACGGAAAGCCCGGTCAGGACACCCCGCGCGCGCATTGGAAACAGTTCCGACATCAGCAGCCAGTAAAGTGGTGATACCATCATCTGGATGAAAAGCAGGGCCAGAAGAATGAAGCCCAGCGCCATCATGCTCTGCAATGGGGAGCCACCCATGACCAGCAATGTCCCCCCCAGGCCCATATGCGCGCACACAACACCGGCAAGGCCACCCATAAGCGTGAAACGGCGCGGAAACCGACCGATCATCCATATACCGAGAAAGGTCGCGCCCACGGCGACGACGCCCGCGCCGATTGTTGCGGTCAGGGCGGCTTCGGTGCCCAGGCCGGTCTGGCGCAGGATGATTGGCGTAAAATACATGAAGGCATTCACGCCGGTAAACTGGGCAGCAAACCCCAGCCCGATCCCGACCAGCAGCAGGCGCCGGATCCAGACTTCGCCCAGGGCTTCCCGCCATCCCAACTGGTCGGAATCCTCATTCACCTGTGCCTTGATCTCAACCATTTCCTTGTGGACCTGCCTGTCGGTCGACCGGATGAGTTCCAGTACCGTTCTGGCTTCGTCGGTCCGGCCACGACTGGCGAGCCAGCGTGGGGAGCGCGGCACGAAGATCAGGCCAAGCCCCAGCAGGAAGGCCGGAACCGCCGCGATCAGGAGCATGGTGCGCCAGATATCATTGGCGCCGGAATACCGCGCCAGCAGGGCACTAAGGATATAGGCGATCAGTTGCCCCGTGACGATCATCATTTCATTCTGGCTTACCAGCCGTCCGCGCCGGCTTGGGGGCGCCATTTCCGAAATGAACATAGGAACAAGGGCGGATGCGCCGCCGACGGCAAAGCCAAGTATGGCGCGCATCACGACCATGACCGGGACCGTCGGGGCCTGCGATGTGCCGATCGCACCGATCATGAAAATGACGGACAGTCCCATAAGGCTGTCACGTCGCCCTACCCGGTCCGCGATGATACCGCACAGCAACGATCCGACTGCGGCACCCAGTACCAGCGCGGACGTAACCAGGCCCTCGGTCAATGGGGTCAGGCCCAGCCCGCCCTGCGCGGGCGGAAGCTGCATGAACGGCAGCGCCCCGGCAATCACCCCTGTATCATAGCCGAACGCGAGCGCACCCATCGTGACGACCACAACAATTTTGGTAACCAGTTTCTGTGCGTCAGTAAGTTTTTTCATTCATGTATCCACAGCCTTTCAACTGTGTTCCCCCGAACGGACGGGCACTGAAAGCTGTCCATTTCTTTCATGCCAGGAAATCAGAAAACACCTGAAACACCTGTCGGGTTGCAAATTCTCTGTAATGCCGGAAATTCTGCTTATGTTATGTTGTATTATTTTCGTTATTTGATCGACGCTATCGGCTGATATTCACGGACTTCGTGAAACAACATCCGCTGCATTTTTACAGGCAACGAAATATTATTTACCTCTGCCGCCAACATGCATGCGGACATCTGATATCCGACCCCAATTCCATGGGCATGACTGTCTGCAGGCTGTCAGATTATCCCATGTCTGGAAATAGACTGTCGACCTGCCTGTTTAGGCGTGCGGGGATCACGATATTCAGGTCACCGGACAACCGTCGGCGCGTTGCACGGTTGGGTGTGCGCGTTCTGTCTGTCCGGGGACATGACATGGGATTATCCTGCTTACAAATCCCATGGCCCGCCTGCCGCGCGGATTGATCGTACGGGGGGATGTTTTCCGCGTCCCGGTGGTCTGCCATGCCATCGCCAGCTGACTTCCGGGGGGCACGATCCGTTAAGATGACATGTCCCTAAACGAGGTTCTGCGAGGGGACAGCGGTTTGTCACCGATTGCCTTATTGGCGCAGGCGATCCGCTATATCGTCACCACGGGCTGCCAGTGGCGGCAATTGCCGCGTCACTTCCCGGCTTTACGACCGTACAGGGCTATTTCTACCGTTGGATCCGCGAGGGACGATGGGGAGCCATGAACCATATTCTCGTGATCCTGTCGCGTGAGCAGGACGGGCGAGACGCCGCGCCTCCGGTGGGCATTATCGACAGCCAGTCGGTTAAAACCGCTGAAAATGGCGGTCCACGCGGGTATGACGCCAACTGGTTCCGCGATGCTCTGGAGGAGACGGGAATAAAACCCTGCATTCCTGGCCGGAAATCACGCGGGAAACCCGTCAGATACGACAGGAGACAATATAAGCGTCGAGGTCATGTTCGGATGCCTCAAGGACCGGAGGCGTGTCGCAACACGCTACGGCAGATACCCGTCTGTCTTCTTCTCAGCGATCTGCCTCGCAGCAACCATCATGTTCGGGCCATGGTCCTGTGTCTGGCATAAAGTTCAATAAAAAATTACGGATATAGGGTATATTGTTAATGTTTCGAATAAATTAATCGCACATCAGTGTCAGAAAACTATTCTGTATCATTAATGAATTGTTTTATGAATTTAAAAATACATATAAAAATTTCTCAATATAATATAAATAATCACAAAATTGTGTTATTTATAAATTAAATCTTTCCCATTCGTAAATCGATACACATCCTGTTCCGGATAACCGAACCCGTGGCCAAAACCGCCCGGGAAGGGAGAGCAGACAATGTGTGTCATCACGACATGCGCCAAGAACGAGAACAAGTCTGCAATAACATGGAACAACTTTCCTGCCCTTATCAGGCTGCTGGCCGTTATGGTGGGAATGCTGTTCGCCTGTTGCATGCTCACTTCCGAAGTATTGGCCCAGACAGAAACCGCCAAGACCGCCTTTACTACCCATTACGAACCTGCCGCCTTTCCCATGACCGAAAGTGGACAGGTGGCAATCGGTCCCATCGTGCCCATGCTGACGGCCAGCCCCCACCTGTTTGGTGACTGGGGTGGCATACAGCCATGGCTGACAAATCGGGGTATTTTCCTTAATGTTACTATCAATGAAGAATATATGGGCAATATTACTGGGGGCAAACAGCGCGCCAACGTGCTGGCTGGTCAGGTCGCCGGTGCGCTGGACATAGACTGGCAACGTCTTGCAGGGATTCCGTCCTTCTGGACGCATATGCTGGTCGTCAACGGACATGGCAACAGCCTGTCCAACGCCATAGGGGATTCGGTCACCAATCCTGAAGAAATATACGGTGCGCGCGGCAATGTGGTAGCCCATCTGGTGGACATGTATGCTGACAAGGGTTTCCTGCGCGACCGCATCATCCTGTCGGTCGGTGTCATACCAACAGGCAGTTTTTTCAATCAGGATTATCTTGTCTGTGCGTTCATGAACGTATCGGTGTGCGGCAATCCCGCCCCATCCAAATACGTACCGGGTGGCCGGGACTGGCCTTCGGGCAATCTTGGGGCAGTCCTGCGGGTGCGGCCCACGCTGCGGACCTATATTATGGGTGGCATCTTTGCCGTCAGCCCCCACGCCTATAATGGCGGCATCTCGGGCTGGGCGCTGGGGCAGGACGGGCTGGGAAAGCTCTCATCCCAGGTCGAGATCGGCTGGAGCCCTTCCTTTGGCAGGCATCATCTGCTGGGGCATTACAAGATCGGATACTGGTATGACAATTCCCGTTATCCCAACCTGTATGCCGACATAAACGGCAATTCGTTTCAGGCGACGGGCCTGCCGCGTCGGTATGAATCCGGCATGAACGCGGCGTGGGTCATGTTCAACCAGATGATTCATCGCAGCGGAGACGGCCTGGCGAACGGCCTGATCGTGATCGGGGGTGTTGATTACACACAGGGTAGCCAGGTCGCCATGCGGGATCATGAATGGATCGGCCTGCTGCAGAGCGGCACCCCCTGGGGCCGCCCGCTGGATCAGATAGGCGTCATGTTCCAGCATATGGAAATGAGCCACACCGTGGCCCTGCAGCAGGAATCCTCACTTGCGCTCGGCCTGCCTTACCTGCCCAACCAGTGGGGCGCCGTTTACGGCATACAGAGCCATGAAAACGTTTGGGAAGCTTTCTACAGCATCCATATTGCCCGTGCGACGGCCTTCCAGCCGGATTTCCAGTACCTGCAGCGCCCCGGAGCCACGACAACCTTCCATGATGCGGCGGTGATCGGGTTCCAGTTCACTACCAATCTCTGAACGTTTCACTGCAGCAGACATCCTGAATGCCAGCAGGAGAAAAAGAGGGACATGGTTTTCACGCCGGTTATGTAGAACAAACAATCCTGTGGACACCATAATATTTCCTGCATTGTAGAAATTTATTGTGAAAAATAAAAACAAAAAGGAATGCAGCATGACGGAATACGTTGGCGCGATAGACCAGGGCACAACCAGTTCCCGGTTCATGATATTCGACCGGAAAGGAACAATCGTTTCCGTGGCGCAGAAGGAGCACCGCCAGATCTATCCCCAGCCGGGCTGGGTCGAACATGATCCAGTGGAAATTCTTGAAAATACCAATGAAATGATTGGTGCCGCCATGGCGCGGGCCAATCTGGGTGCGGGCAGTCTGGTATCGGTGGGCATCACCAACCAGCGTGAAACCGCCGTCCTGTGGGACAGGACAACGGGCCAGCCGCTGCATAACGCCATCGTATGGCAGGATACCCGCGTGGACCAGATGGTCAGCGAATATGGCCGCGATGGGGGGCAGGACCGCTTCCGCGCCGTTACCGGCCTGCCACTGGCAAGTTACTTCGCCGGTCTTAAACTGCGCTGGCTGCTGGATAATGTGGAAGGCGCGCGCCAGAAAGCCGAAACCGGGCAGGCGCTGTTCGGCACGGTGGACAGCTGGCTTTCATGGAACCTGACGGGTGGCGCCAGAGGCGGTATCCATATTACCGACGTGACCAATGCTTCACGCACCCAGCTTATGAACCTGAAAACCTGCGCGTGGGATGAGGACATGCTCAGGGCATTTTCCATTCCTCCTGCCTGCCTGCCCCGCATCGTACCGTCATCACAGGTATATGGCACGATCACCATCCCCAGCCTGAAGGGTACGAAACTGGCAGGTATTCTGGGCGACCAGCAGGCGGCCCTGGTCGGGCAGACCTGTTTTTCACCGGGAGAGGCCAAAAATACCTATGGCACCGGCTCGTTCCTGCTGATGAACACCGGTACCGATCCGGTCCAGTCCAAGGCAGGGCTGCTGACAACGGTGGCCTACCAGTTCGGCACGGAAGAACCCCGGTACGCGCTGGAGGGTTCCATCGCCATTACCGACGCGCTGGTGCAGTGGTTGCGCGATAACCTGAAGCTGTTCGATCTGGCAACGCAGATTGAGCCGCTGGCCCGCAGTGTTGCGGATAATGGCGGCATCTATATCGTGCCTGCGTTTTCCGGACTGTACGCACCATACTGGAAAGAAAATGCCCGCGGGGTCATCGTGGGACTGACCCGTTATGTCACACGCGCGCATTTTGCACGCGCCACGCTGGAGGCCACAGCCTATCAGGTGCGAGATGTTGTGGCTGCAATGGAGGAAGACAGCGGCATCATCCTGAGCAGCCTGAAAACGGATGGCGGCATGGTGGCGAACGAACTGCTCATGCAGTTTCAGGCCGATATCCTGAATGTGCCGGTTGTCCGCCCGAAGGTGGTGGAAACAACCGCGCTGGGTGCGGCCTATGCCGCAGGTCTGGCCGTGGGTTACTGGAAAAATATCGATGACCTGCGCGCCAACTGGGAGGTGGACCGCACGTGGCAACCCACCATGCCACCAGAGCAGCGCGAACGCTACCTGGCATGGTGGAAGAAGGCAGTACAGAAATCCTTTGACTGGGCCGAATAATCCGGTTTCAGCTCAATACATAAGGAAACAGGCCAATGAATCGGGCATTCCTGGGCGAGCTTATTTCCGAAGCACTTGCCGTGTTCATCATTATCGCCTTTGGTGATTCGGTGGCGGCGATGTACCTTCTCTACGATCCCAGCCCTTACCTGCATGCCTATTGGGGGGTGTGTATCGTATGGGGGCTGGGCGTCACTGTTGCCATCTACGCCACCGGATCGGTTTCGGGTACGCATGCCAATCCGGCGGTGACCCTGGCGCTTGCTACTTACCGCGCTTTTCCATGGAAAAAGGTGGTGCCTTACTGGATCGCGCAGGTCGTGGGTGGCGTGCTGGGGGCGGCACTGGTTTACGCGCTGTATTATCCTGTCATTGACCATTTCAATGACGTGCACCAGTTGACCCGCATGGCGGGTGGTGCTGCAGGGGTATTCTTTACTGCACCCGCGCCGGGTATAACCATATGGCATGCCTTTAGTGATGAAATCATCCTGACCGCCATACTGGTATTCGGTATTTTTACCATTACCGAACAGTATAACGAAATGGCGCCGGGCGCCAATTTCGGTGCGCTGATCATCGGCTTCCTGGTCGCGGCCATTGGTGCCTCCATGGGATATCTGGAAGCGTGGGCCATAAATCCGGCGCGTGACCTGGGGCCACGGCTGTTCGCCTATATTGCCGGCTGGCATGAAGCCGCCCTTCCCTCAGCAGGTCATTACTGGTGGGTGCCCGTTGTGGGGCCCCTTATTGGCGGCCTGCTGGGGGCAACCGTCTATGAATACCTGATTTATCCCTTCCTGCCCGCACAGCTGCGCGCGCAGCAGGCATTGCAGCGCAAAGTCGAAGAAGACACGGTTATCATGGGGAAATAAGGCATCCCCTCCCCTGTGTATCCTTTCCCCTGATATCATCAGGACAGGATTTCCATAGCCGGACAGGGGCTGACATCTCAATACGAAGGAATGGACCAGGTAGATGGATGTCGTCATTGGCATTGATGTGGGGACAGGCAGCGCACGTGCGGGAATTTTTACACTGGGTGGTTACAGGCTGGGCGCAGGCAGCACGCCAACCCGGACGTGGCAGCCACACGCCGGTTACATGCAGCAGTCCTCCGCTAATATATGGCGTGCGGTGTGCGACAGCGTTGCCATCGCCATGCCCATGGCGCGGGATGCTGCCGGGGAAGCGCTGGATGTACGTGGCATCGGGTTTGATGCGACCTGTTCGCTGGTGGTGGTTGGTCCTGATGGACAGCCACTTTCCATTGATGCTGATGGTGCGCCGGGGCAGGACGTGATCCTGTGGATGGATCACCGTGCCATGGCCGAAGCCGCCGAGATCAATGCAGGCCATCATGACGTGCTGCGTTACGTGGGTGGCGTGATTTCGCCCGAGATGGAAACACCAAAACTGTTATGGCTCAAACGCCATCTGCCCGATGTGTTCGCGCATGCCGCCCTTTTCCTTGATCTGCCGGATTACCTGACCTGGCGCGCGACCGGGGCCAGTTCGCGCTCACGCTGTTCAACCGTATGTAAATGGACTTACCTTGCGCATGAAAACCGCTGGGATGACACTTATTTCCGGGCCATAGGTCTTGGCGTGCTGGCTGATGAAGGGTATCGCCGCATCGGCACGGATATCAAAGCTCTGGGCGAACGTGTCGGGTATGGGCTGGACGCGCGGGCAGCCATGGAACTTGGCCTTCCGGTGGGCACCCCGGTCGCGGTGTCCGCCATTGATGCACATGCGGGCGGCATTGGCGTGATGGGGGGAACGACGGATAACGAGCCATCTGCATTCAACCAGCGTCTGGCATTGATTGGCGGGACGTCGAGCTGTCATATGGCAATTTCTTCCCTGCCCCGCTTCGTATCCGGTGTCTGGGGGCCCTACCGTGATGCCATGCTGCCTGACATGTGGCTGAATGAAGCAGGCCAGTCGGCTACAGGCAGCCTGATCGACTTCATCATTGCCACCCATCCCGCCACACCGGCGTTACGCCAGCAGGCTGAAAACGAAGGCAGGACGATCTACCAGGTCCTTAACGACCTGCTTGCCGAAACCGAAGGCAACAGGCCCGCAGGCATGCTGACGGAAGACCTGCACATCATGCCGGATTTCCATGGCAATCGTTCCCCCCATGCCGATCCGACCCTGCGTGGCATGATCAGCGGGCTTGTTCTAAGCGCCACGGCACATGATCTGGCATTACTGTATCTGGCGACAATACAGGCACTGGCTTATGGCACACGTGATATCATAACAGTGCTGAACAGGCAGGGCTATGCGATCGATACGATCGTTGCAACCGGGGGGGGGACGAAAAACCCCGTTTTCGTGCGCGAACATGCCAACGCCACCGGCTGCCGTATCGTGCTGCCGGAAGAGCCTGATTCCGTGCTGCTGGGCAGCGCGATACTGGGTGCGGTAGCGGCGGGCGCATATCCCTCGATCCGGGCGGCCATGACCAGCATGACGCGCATACGGGCGGAAATACGGCCCTGTGCCGGGAGTGCCGCTTTTCATGCCAGAAAATATGCGGTCTTTACCCAGATGTATGCTGACCAGATCCGTTACAGGCAGATCATGAACAAATAAGACAGGCATCAGGGGAACCGGAAGGTTTCCGTGGCGCTTTACAGAAAAACCCGGGCACCGGACTTTCAGGCCAAATACCGCAAAAAAACCGGAATAAATCAATAAAGGGTATTGTAATGGCAACTTCCAGGATACTGGCCTGCATGACCGCTGTTGGCATGTTGGTGGCCGGTGGCGCGCAGGCGGCCGGTACGCTGACAATCGCCACGGTCAATAATGGTGACATGATCATCATGAAACGGCTGTCAGGCGAATTCGAAAAAGCCCATCCCGATATTCACCTGAACTGGGTCACACTGGAGGAAAATGTCCTGCGCCAGCGTGTGACGACCGATATCGCAACCCATGCGGGGCAGTTCGATATCCTGACCATTGGCAATTACGAAGTACCGATATGGGCAAAACAGGGATGGCTGGCTGAACTCAAACCCGGGCCGGATTATGATATGAATGACATCGTGCCCTCCGTGCGCGCCGGGCTGAGTGTGGACTCCAGGCTGTATGCCCTGCCGTTCTATGCGGAAAGCGTCATGACCTATTACCGGACCGACCTGTTCAGGAAGGCCGGGGTGACAATGCCGCAGCGCCCCACCTATGACCAGATCCGCACCTATGCCGACAGGATTACGGATAAGGACAGTCAGACCTACGGCCTGTGCCTGCGTGGCAAGCCGGGCTGGGGTGAAAACATGGCCTATGTCACCTCGCTGGTGAATACGTTTGGCGGGCAGTGGTTTGGCGAAGGGTGGAAGCCGATGCTTGATAGCCCGGAATGGAAGGCGGCACTGCAGTGGTATGTATCGGCCATGAAAGCCGACGGGCCACCCGGCGCCACGTCAAACGGTTTTAATGAAAACCTGGCCCTGTTCGCCAGCGGTCATTGCGGCATATGGGTGGATTCAACCGTTGCGGGCGGCCTGCTGTTTGATCCCAAACAGTCGCATGTGGCGGACAGGATCGGCTTTGCCGCCGCCCCCACCGGTCCGTACGGCAAGGGACCGACATGGCTGTGGAGCTGGAACCTTGCCATTCCTGCATCATCCCGACATGCAGATGACGCGCGCATCTTCATAGAATGGGCGACGTCCAAAGCCTATGTCCAGCTTGTGGCACAGCATGAAGGCTGGGTGGCGGTGCCGGCGGGAACCCGTGTGTCCACCTATGACAATCCAGATTACCAGAAGGCGGCTCCGTTCGCCACGTTCGTCCATACCGCCATCGACACCGCTGACCCCAATGGTCAGACAAAGCAGCCACGCCCGTATGGTGGCGCGCAGTTTGTCGGCATCGCCCCCTTCCAGGCCATCGGCACCCAGGTTGGCCAGAGCGTTGCGGCAACGCTGTCGGGCCAGATGACGGTCGAACAGGCGCTGGCTGGCGCACAAGCTGCCGTGACACGTACCATGCGCCAGTCCGGTTATCTGCATTAAGGGGGCGAAGATGGACAAAGTGGCAGTACATCCATCCGTAATGGCCCGTCCCGCTGCCAGCGCCGCCCGCAGCCGACGCCTGCAGGGTTTCGTGCTGCAGTCCCCCGCGATCGTACTGCTGCTGGTATGGTCGGTGGTGCCGCTGCTCATGACGCTGTGGTATTCCGTGCGTAACTACAATCTGGTGGACCCGACCCAGCAGGGTTTTGCGGGCATCAATAATTACTGGTACCTGCTGACCGATCCGGATTTCATGACATCGCTGGAAAACACGGCCATTCTGGTTGGCGGCGTGCTGGCCATATCGGTGGGGCTGGGAACGCTGCTGGCGGTCCTGTATAATGAGGAGTTCGCAGGACGCGGCATTGCCCGTATTCTGGTCATCTCCCCGTTCTTCATAATGCCTACGGTTGCCGCCCTGCTGTGGAAGAACCTTATGCTGCACCCGATCTATGGCGTGTATTCTGCCATGATGCGGGCTGTGGGCCTGACACCGGTCGACTGGCTGTCACGCTACCCGCTGGCAACGCTGGTGATGATCGTGGCATGGGAATGGCTGCCCTTTGCGGTCCTGATCCTGCTGACCGCCATCCAGTCGCTTGATACGGAACAGAAGGAAGCCGCGCGCATGGACGGCGCGGGCATGGTGGCGCAGTTCATCAACATCACCCTGCCCCACCTGTCGCGTGCGATTACTGTCGTGATCATGATCGAGACCATTTTCCTGCTGACCGTATTCGCCGAAATCTCGGTCACTACGGCAGGTGGGCCCGGTGTCGCCTCCACCAATCTCGCGTTTCTCATCTATTCACGCGCCCTGTTGCAGTTCGATGTGGGTGGCGCCTCGGCTGGCGGGGTCGTGGCCATTGTCGTCGCGAATGTCGTGGCTGCCTTCCTGCTACGTGCCGTGGCCCGCAATCTGGAGACCTGACATGGCAAGAACCAGCACACACATACGCCATGCCGCAATTACCGTTCTGGCCTGGGGCATTGCATTATGGATGTTTTTCCCGATCCTGTGGATGGTCCTGACGGGCTTCAAGAGTGAGCCTGACGCCATCTCCACACCGCCGCATTTCTTCTTCAGTCCCACGATTTCAAGTTATCAGGACGTATTCGCGCGGGAGAATTACTGGCATTTCGCCACCAACAGCGTCGTGATTTCGGCCATGGCAACCGTTGTGGCCCTGCTTGTCTCCGTTCCCGCCGCCTATGCCATGGCGTTTCTGCCGGGGCCGCGCACGCGCATGACCCTGTTATGGATGCTGTCCACCCGCATGCTGCCTTCGGTCGGGGTGCTGGTACCGATCTATCTGCTGGCCCGCGCCACTGGCCTGCTGGATAGCCGGACAGGGCTGATCGTGATCTACATGCTGACCAACCTGCCCATTACGGTATGGATGCTTTATACTTTTTTCAGGGAAGTGCCTGTCGCCATACTGGAGGCCGGGCGGATGGACGGGGCGACACGCTGGCAGGAAGTAACACAGGTGCTTATGCCGCTGGCGCTGCCGGGCATCGCCTCGACCGGACTGCTTTCCCTGATCCTGTGCTGGAATGAAACCTTCTGGTCACTGAACCTGACTTCCTCCATCGCAGCACCGCTGACCACGTTCATTGCGTCCTTCTCGTCACCTGAAGGACTGTTTTTCGCCAAGCTGTCAGCGGCCTCCACGCTGGCGGTGGCGCCCATCATGGTCTTTGGCTGGGTCAGCCAGAAACAGCTTGTGCGCGGCCTGACATTCGGGGCGGTGAAATAGAACCGGGGCGGGCAGCCCGCGCGGCAGCAACAGGAACATACCATGGCGACAGTAGAACTGCGTAATCTGCGCAAGACCTATCTGCATGAGGAAATCATCAAGGGTGTATCGCTTGTCATTGCCGAGCGGGAATTCATCGTCTTTGTCGGCCCTTCAGGGTGCGGCAAGTCCACCCTGCTGCGCATGATCGCGGGATTGGAGGATATCAGTGCTGGCGACCTGCTGATTGACGGGCAACGGGTGAACGACACCGAACCCGCACGACGCGGCCTGGCAATGGTCTTTCAGTCCTATGCGCTATATCCGCACATGAATGTCTACCGCAACATGGAGTTTTCGCTGCGGCTTGCCGGCATGCCCGAAGCCGAGCGGCGGCAGCGTATCGGTGATGTGGTGCGCATTCTGCAGCTTGATCCCTATCTTGATCACAAGCCGGGCCAGCTTTCGGGTGGGCAGCGGCAGCGTGTTGCGATCGGACGCGCGATCGTGCGCAATCCCAGGGTCTTCCTGTTCGATGAACCGCTGTCCAATCTCGACGCCGCACTGCGTGGGCAGATGCGCGTGGAACTGGCCAGCCTGCACCGGCGGTTGGGCGCGACCACAATCTATGTAACCCATGACCAGGTGGAGGCCATGACCATGGCCGACAGGATCGTGGTCCTTAACAAAGGTGTCGTGGAGCAGATCGGCACCCCGCTGGAACTCTATCACCGGCCGCGCAACCTGTTTGTCGCACGTTTCATGGGGTCCCCTCCCATGAACCTGCTGCCCGTTACCATCAACGCCCAAACACCTGAAGGGAGTGTGCAGGTACGGACGGAAACGCTCAGCGTGTCCATCCCCACGCAACAGACGGGGCTGGAAGCAGGTGCACCTGCTACGCTGGGCATTCGACCCGAACATATCCGCATTGACCCGCAAGGCGCAGTACAGGGCGTGATCGAGATCAGCGAGCGGCTGGGGGCTGTCACGCTCCTGCATGTGCGCCTGCCTGACGGACAGATGATTGTCGTGCAGACGGGCGGAGACAATGCAGACCATGCCGATACCCCCATACGCATGACGTTTGAGGAAGAACACTGCCATCTGTTTGACGCAGACGGTATGGCGCTGGCCCTCAGTACGGACCATCCGCTGCTTGCGGGTGCATGAAAAACGACTTTCCTGTTCAGGATATAGACATATGTATACGGAAAAACTCCGTCTTGACGGACGTGTCGCGGTTGTCACCGGCGGCGCGCAGAATATTGGTCTGGCCTGTGTTACGGCGCTGGCGGAATTCGGTGCCCGCGTCGTCATTGCCGATCGTGATACGGAACTTGCGGCACACGCCGTGGCCGAACTGGCAGCGCAGGGGCTGAATGTATCGGCCATGGCGCTTGACGTAACCGATACGGGACAGGTGGATGCCTGCGCTGCACGCATCGGGACCGAGGAAGGCCGTGTTGATATACTGGTCTGCAGTGCCGGGATCTGCATTTCCGAAGTCCGGGCCGAAGACATGACGGATGCGCAGTGGCTGAAACAGGTCGATATCAACCTCAACGGCATTTTCCGCTGTTGTCGGGCATTTGGTCGCATCATGCTGGAACAGGGTCACGGCACGATCGTGAATATCGGATCCATGTCGGGCCAGATCGTCAACCGCCCGCAGGAACAGGCGGCCTATAACGCATCAAAGGCAGGCGTGCATCAGTATACACGTTCGCTTGCAGCAGAATGGGCCATGCGCGGGATACGGGTAAACGCGGTGGCCCCCACCTATATCGAGACGACCCTGACCCGATTTGGCATGGAAAATCCGCGCCTGTATGCCGCATGGCTGGATGGCACGCCCATGCACCGCGTGGGCCAGCCAGACGAGGTCGCTTCGGTCGTGCAGTTTCTGGCATCGGACGCCGCCAGCCTGATGACCGGGGCCATTGTCAATGTCGATGCCGGGTTTACTATATGGTAAATTACCAGAGGCATCTTTGGATGATGTCTTGCCCGTATGTATGCAGCCCGGTGAGAGCACGTCCAGAAACATATGGCAGGCATAAGGTCATAGCCAATGGTCGGCTCAATCCCTCATGAGAAATAATGCCTGTTATCAATAAGAAATTACATATGAACAATAATATCCTGATCCGGGCTTATGCCTTTTGATGTCAGTTCATTATTATCAAACTGAGACAGGTAATGAACGGCATGAGCGCGGTACAGGTCCAGCCCTTTATAAGCTGACAGGGCTGGATCAAGGTCGCGCAGGACACGATGCAGGCGAATGCGCCATTTGTGTACTAACGCAATATCACGTAACGGCAGAAGATAACAGCGGACCGCGAATAGAATGGCATTGGAACGTGGCAGGCGAAATAATGTCTGCAATTCCACCCGTAAATGTACCAGATCTTTGGCATTGTCGTCAGTGACGACTGTTCGATCCCTGCCCCAGATGGTGAAATTTTCCGGGGATGTATCAAGGCGTGGGTTGATTGTCATGGTCCAGTTCAGGCGACGGACCGGCATACCATGCTGCAACATCAATAAAAATCGTAGTCCTCGGTCAAATATGCCCATTTCTCCTGCTTTGGGTACGGGGGCATGCCATTGCTTGAATGACATGCCCAGATCAAATTTCAGGGACCAGTCCGCCTGGGATGTGACCATTCCGCCATCCATCCACAGGTCATTGTCCCTCTGGTCCTGCAGGGTGAAATCTCCCTGCATCTGTCGGGCCATGAATTCAAACGGTGCATAGGGTAGTGTGCCCGCATCCCCAAAAACAAAATGCTGGTCGATATTCAGGGGCCGGTTGATCCAGTGCCATCGCATGCCATCACGCGAAAGGTGAAACAGGTCGGGATAGTCTTCCGACAGGCTGTTCATTGCCAGTTCAATGAAATCCCACTCTGCTTCTTGCATGTGGGGCAGTACGATGCATCGTTTGGGGTCTTCGGACAGGATACGTGCCTTTTCCTGACACTCCACGACATAATGTTCATCCACGTCAAAGGTCCGACGTAGTGAATCAACCTCCCCCGCCTTTACATGCGGCTCGATATTCATGGAATACATGTAGGTATCTTCGGGAAACGGGAACGGAAAGCGCAGGATCGCAGCATCGCTATTTTCCAGAAGATAGGGCGCACGGTAACTGCCTGCCGACCTGAACGTGGTGTCGATGCTCATGCTTTTTTACTCGCTATTCAATCCGTTCTTTACAGATCAAGTGTCAGTGTCGGGGACATGGATCTTGAAACGCAGGTCAGTATGACGTTACCACCATCACGTTCATCTGCGGTCAGGACATGATCCCTGTGGTCCGGCCTGCCATCAATCACCGCCACGCGACACATGCCACATGCTCCTCCCCTGCACAGGCATGGAGCGGCAATGCCTGCGTTCTCCAATGCTTCAAGCAGCGTTTCATCCGTTCCGACCGTAATGGTTTTTCCGCTGCGCGCCAGTCTGACCTCAAACACGCGACCACCTGCGGGTGAGACAAAGCGTTCAGAATGAACTTTTGCCGTAACGTATCCAGCCTCGGCCGCAGTCTGGCGGACCCATTCCATAAAACTGTCCGGCCCGCAGACATACAGGTGGGACGTAATCGGCTCCCGTTCCAGCAGCATGCTTAATGATGAAACCGCGTTCTGCCGTCCTTCATTTACCCTTATCCTTGATTGATCGTAGGGTGACAATATTGCCTTGAACGCGCTGGTTTCCTCTGGTCGTGTATAATGATGCAGGGCGTAATCCATGCCGCTTTTCTGGAATATGTGACGGCTGCCCTGCACCAGCCCCGCGGGGGCATGGCCCCCCACCATAGCGTGATGAAGGGATATCTGCATGCGTGCGGGGAAAAAGGCATTGAGGTGCGCTATCGGACCGCCATAACGGGGTTTGACATGCATGATCACAGCGTGCGTGGGGTGTATGTCAATGACCACCTGATCCGTTGCGATACGGTCGTTATCGCGGCGGGTCCCCAGTCGCCCGAACTGGCCCGGTACGCACAGGCCGAAATTGATGGCTACATGATGCCCATCGAGGCGATGGCGCTGGAACCCATGCGGCCGCTTATCGGCCCGGCGCTGGCGCTGATCGACAGTCTGGCCTATTTCCACCAGACAGCACGTGGCGAAGTGGTGGGGGGAACGGAAGTGCCCGAAACACCACAGACAAACCTGCGCGCCGATGTGCCGGCCATGGCGGCCATGGCCCGTGTCTATACTCGTCTGTTTCCCCAGCTTGCGGATATACGGATCCTGCGGCAATGGGCCGGGCTGTTACATATCTCATCCGATCTTGCCCCCCTGCTGGGGCAGCATCCACGGGTCCGGGACCTGTGGTTCAGCGCAGGCTGGTCCTATGGCTTTGCTGGCGCCCCGGGGGCCGGACTGCTTATGGCGAAAGCCATTGCGAAGGGACAGGTGGACGAAATCCTGCGGCCATTCGCGCTGGATCGGTTCGAGAAGGGCAATCCCATACAAGAAGCGGGCGTGGTGATGATAAAAAACTGACAGCAGGCATGGCCATGTCTGGATTATCCCCTGTGTTCCGGTATCTTCCCGCAATGGCGTTTCGCCCTGAGCGGTGGCTGCCAGATGCCAGGCAGCCGCTTCCCGCAGAAACCTCCGTAGGCAGGGGCAAAAGCCGGGCATGGGCCGGGTGACGGGTGTGCCCATGGCGTTTTCCACGACATGGGAACGGCTTGGTCATGCCCGGTGCCAGCTTGCCGACCCTTCCCCGCGCGATATTCAGGTCGTCCGGCAACCATTGACGCATCGCGCGGTTGGGTGTGCGTGTGTCGGGATAGGCACTTTCCCCTGCGGACGGAACCCATGTCGAAGCCTGTTCTTGTCGTTGGTGCCGGGCCGGTCGGCCTGACCATGGCTGCCGAGCTTGCACGGTACCACATACCCGTCAGGCTGATCGACAGTACGGCCGCGCGCACCGACCAATCCAGAGCCCTTGCCATCTGGCCACGAACCCTTGAACTGCTGGATGCCGCAGGCTGTGCCGATGCGTTCGCGGCAGGCGGGCTGCATGCACAGGCCGTTGGCATCCGTTCCGGTCATGACGTGCTGGCCCGTATTACATTTGGAGATATTACGTCGCCATTCCGGTATCTGCTGATGATCCCGCAACCGGAAACCGAACGGCTGCTGGAGGCGCATTTCCAGACCCTTGGCGGCATAGTCGAGCGCAATACGGAACTGACGGATTTTGTTGATACCGGGAATGGGGTATCCTGCACCGTCAGGCTGGCTGATGGTAAAAGCACGCGCATGGAGGCTGGCTGGCTGATCGGTTGTGATGGCGCCCATTCCCTTGTCCGCCGCAGGCTCGGGCTGGTATTTGGCGGGGATACGCTGGCAACGGGCTTTATCATTGCTGACGTGCATGTTGTGGGTCTTGCCATGGCCCCGGATGAACTGGCGATCTTCTGGCATCCTGACGGGGCCGTCATGTTCTTCCCGATAATTCCCGGTCGCTACCGCATCATTGCCGATATCGGCACGGTTCCCGCGCATGCACCGGATCTGGCGGCGGTGCAGGCGATTGTGGACCAGCGCGGGCCGGGTGGCGTTATCCTGTCTGATCCGGTGTGGCTGTCGGATTTCAGGGTCAATGAACGCAGGGTGCGCGAGTACCGTGCGGGCCGGGTATTCGTGGCGGGTGATGCGGCCCATGTCCACAGTCCCGCTGGCGGCCAGGGCATGAATACGGGCATGCAGGATGCCTTCAACCTTGCATGGAAGCTGGCGCTTGTTGAACGGCAGGCGGCCAGCCCGGACCTGCTGGACAGCTACAGTATTGAACGCAGCGCGGTTGCGCGGCAGGTCCTGTCTGATTCGGGGCGCATGACACGGATTGTCCTGCTAAAAAATCCCGTGGCCCGTCTGCTGCGTGGATTGGTCGTGCGGGGAATGTTCCGCATCCCGGTGGTCCGCCACGCCATCGCCAGCCGGTTTTCTGGGGTGACGACCCGTTATGATGATACGCCCCTCAACGGGGGTTCTGCGTGGGGGCTGCGTGGTCCACGGCCAGGGCAGCGGTTTGTCACCGATTGCATCATCGGCGCAGGCGATATGCCCCGTTTTACGCTGGCCGCGCTGGATGATGCCGAAGCCCGCGCCATGATTGCACGTCATGCCCGCGTGCTGGGCCCAGAAATCTGTCATCCACCGGATGAAAACGGCATCTGGCTGGTGCGGCCTGATGGTTACGTCGCGGCCACCGCGCGTCGGGGGGACTGGCTGGCGATTGATGCCGTACTGGCCGCCTTGACCCTGCCCTGTCCCGACAGGATACGTGCCTGCCGGTAGTACTACAGCCTATCGGCTGGATATCCATCCAGATAAGAGGGTGTCTGTGGTGCTATCCTGTCTGTAAAATGTTCTGGAATAACGAAAAATTTTTGATGAAGCTTTTTCCAGGGCTTGTTGGGAATTATCTTGAATTGATGATTGCGCCAACGAGATAGATCATGGCTTCGAATGATCTGTCTGTTTTTTCGCTGCGCATGGCGATGCGCTTGAACTCCTTGAGCTTGCAGAAGAAGTTCTCAATGAGATGGCGTGCTTTGAACAGGGCCCCATCGAACGGGCGTCTGTCGAGGCGGTTTTTGCGCTGGGGAATGACCACACAGCCCCCTTGCGCGTGTAGGGCGTCCACGATCCAGTGGACGTCAAACGCTTTGTCAGCGAGAATCCCCTTGAAATCCGCCGGTTCGAGAAGGGGGGCAACCCCGACCGTGTCGTAATGCTGGCCAGGGATAAGCGTGAAGCGGACCAGATTGCCCAGGGCGTCGGTCATGGCGATGATCTTGGTCGACCACCCCGTCACACTGCGTCCTATCGCCTGATTCCGGGTCCCCCTTTTGCGCCCTGGCCGTGGCGATGAACCCGAATGACCGTACCGTCAATCATCGCGTATTCCATATCGGCATCGTCAGAGACAGCGTCAAAAAGCCGTTTGAAAACAACGGCTTTCATCCAGTCACTGTAGCGCGAGTAAACCGAGTTCCAATGTCCGAAATACGTCGGCAGATCCCGCCACGGACTGCCGGTCCGCGCTATCCATAAGACCGCTTCGATAAAGAGGCGGTTATCCTTCCCGCTGCGACCTCGATCCATTTTCTTGCCAAGGCACAGCGGTTCCATTTTCGCCCATTGGGCATCCGTCAGTATGAAGCGATCCATATGGTCTTTGAAACACATCATGGCCCTTTAGAAAACTCAATTCCCAACAGCCCCCAGAAAGATTCAGGAGATACCGCCTTTTAAAAAAGACGGCACCCGAAAAACCTTTATTGTCGCGCCCCGTTATTTATCCACCGGTGTCCCTGGCCGCATTTCATAGGTGGTTTCAACCAGCGGGAACCGTTTGCCCAGATTCTCGCTGGATTTCCGGGTCCATGCGGCGTCCATTTCCTTGCGCTGCATTTCGATGTTCTGTTTGGGTTCAACGTTGCGGTAGGTGTCAATCGTGCCTTCGATTACGCCTATCGTGGTATCGACAACCGGCTTGATGTCAAACTGTTTGTAGGGATAGGCAATGTGTTCATAATCGAACAGGTTGTCCGACTGGCTTTTTCCCCAGCTTTTCCATGAATCGAAGATACGGTCATTGAAACCCGTCAGGAACGGGCCGGGATTGACCGTCGCCACAGCGACACCGAATTCCTGCAGTTCCTTGCCCAGTGCTTCGGCAATCGCCTCGATGGCATGTTTCGATGCGGAATAGGCCCCGGTAAACGGGTCCGAGGTCAGCCCCGCGCATGACGACATGAAAACGATCTTCCCTGCCCTGCGTGTCGCCATGCGTTTTGCAATACCCTGCGTCAGAAGCACCGGGCCGACCACGTTGACCTCGAACTGCCTGCGCAGGTGTTCTTCGGGTATGTCGACCATGGACCCGCCTTCCCCGATGCCTGCGTTATTGAGGATTACGTCAACATCCAGCATGCTGAACCGGGCGCGGTCTGCGGCACTGGTTACATCCAGCTTTTCAACCTGCAATGCCACGCCGCGCTGTTCGGCCTCATGTTCCAGCTGAAAGATCTGGGACGGGATTTCAACACCCGCGATAACTGTCCACTGCCGCGCGGCCAGCCGTAAGGCGATTTCCCTGCCGAATCCCGTTCCAGCGCCGGTAACAAGGATGGTCCTGCTCATGGTATCTTTTCCGTTTCATGCATGGGATTGTCGTGCCGCGCCGCGCGGGGTGCGCGGTGGCCTGTGCATGACGGTTAATGATCCAGTGCGCGGATAGTTTGATAAAAAGCGGGGCACCGGGCCGCCGTCACGGCTCCGGTCCCCTGCCGTTATGGCCATTGTCTGGCCGCAATCCGCGCCTTACCAGCTATAGGTCACTTTCCCGATCACATTGCGGTTTGCGCCGATATAGCAGCCGGTATCGGCACCCGCGCAGCCGGGATAGTACCGCTGGTTCAGCAGGTTCTGCGCCGTGACCTGAAACAGCATGCCCTTCATCCGTGGCGCCACGGCGTCCAGCGCATACTGGGCCTGCGCATCGACCAGCACATAGCTGGGTGTGACATATTCCAGCGTGTTGTCCACCAGCGTATTGCCGTTGTACCGCACGCCCGCGCCGAACCCCAGCCCACGCAGCGGACCGTTGCGCAGGTCATAATGCCCCCAGACCGAGAACGTCTGCTTGGGCACCGCGATCGGGCGTTCCCCCGTCAGGTCGCCACTGCCGCGCGTATAGGCCACGTCCTGATAGGTATAGGCCGCGATGATGTTCAGGTTGCGTGTCAGGTCGACATGGGCTTCCAGTTCGATCCCGCGCGAACGGATGCCCCCGGTCTGGGTATAGAAATCGATATGGACCGGGTCGGTGACCAGCACGTTGCTCTGCTTGAGGTCATACAGCGCCAGCGTGAAAAAACCGTTGAAACCGTGCGGCTGGTATTTCAGCCCCACCTCGAACTGCCGCCCCCGGGTCGGCTTGAACGGCGTGCCGTTGAACGACAGGTTGTTCGCGGGCTGGAAGGATTCCGCGTAATGGAAATAGGGTGAAAGCCCGATGGGGAAGGCATACAGGATGCCGCCGCGCCACGTCGTGGCCTGATCCGCCTGGTTGAAGCTGCCGCCACCATCGGTCTGGTCACGGGTATCGATGGTGGACCAGTCGTGGCGCACGCCGCCCTGCACATGCAGCCTGCCCCATGTCATCTGGTCCTCGCCATATATGCCTTCCTGATTGGTGGTGATGCTCTGGGCTTCATACAGGTCCAGCTTGCCAATGCTCTGCCCGTAGGTGGGGGAAAAGACATCCAGCGAAGGGGCATCGCCGTAATACAGGTTGGCGGAATCACGGATGTTCTGCCAGTTGCCGCCAACGATCACGTTGTGCCTGACCGGGCCAGTGCGGAAATGGCCCAGAATCTGTTCTTCCACCGTGATCGTGTCGAAATGCTCCTCCGACCCGTAGGCCGCACGTTCCAGCGTGCGGTTGTCATCATCCAGCATCCCGCCAGAAGATACCTGCTGGAAAAACGCCCCCACATTCGCGTAACGGGCAAACGACTTGAAGGTCCAGTTGGGGGCGATGCGGTAGCTCAGGTGGTAATTGACCGCCGTCTGGGTGCGCTTGTAGGTCTCGAAATTCGGATCGCCGGGATAGAAATGGTCCGAAATCTTGCCGTTCGGGTTGGGCAGGATGGTGCCCTGCAGGGGGGCGGTGTCAAAATTGCCCCCACGCGGGTCACGCTGCCAGAAGGCGGACAGCGTCATGGTCAGCCGGTCATTGGGCGTCCATGACAGGGATGGCAGGACGCCAAAACGTTCGTTGCGGGTGTGTTCGTCCTGCGTGCCGGACGTGGTGGCGGTTGCGGCCACGCGGTACAGCCACTTGCCATCGCGGTCGATCCGCCCGCCGAAATCGGCGGTGCCGCGCACGTAGCCATATGTTCCCCCTTCGACCGAGACGGAGTGGACGGGTGCTGCCGTCGGCTGTTTCGTGGTCAGTACGATCGCCCCGCCGGGATTGGACTGGCCATACAGGACCGATGGCGGGCCCTTGAGGATATCGATGCGGTCCAGCAGGTAGGGGTCGATCTGCTGTGTGGCGTAATAGGCGCCGTTGAACAGGCGCAGGTTGTCAACAAATTCATCCGCGCCCGCGGCCCCCTGAAAGCCACGGATTTCGACCATGTCGAACCGCGTGGTGTAGCCCGAAGCCACATCGCCCGACACACCGGCATTATACCGCAGGGCTTCGGTAATGGTGCGGGCGTTCTGCTGGTCCAGCTGCGCGCGGGTTACGATGGATATGGATTCCGGGGTTTCTATCAGGGGCGTATCAGTCTTGGTGGCGGCACTGGACGCCTTGGGCACCAGCCCTGCGCGGCCAGAGGTGGCGTAAACCGCGATCTGCTCCTCCCGCGCTGCCCTGTGGCCTGCGTTTTCCTGCTGTCCTTCCACCCGCACCGGATCAAGCGAAATGGGGGTGGCGGTGCGGATCAGGGCGATGGAATGCGCGCCAGTCCTGCGATAGGTGACGCCCGTGCCGGACAGCAGGCTGGACAACGCCTGTTCCGCGGTCATCTGGCCGGTAGCCGCTCCTGATCGCGCGCCTGCAACCGTGGCGCTGTCAAATGCGATCTGCATGCCCGTCCGCGCACCAAAGGCTGACAGCGCATGGGACAGGGGCTGGGAAGGGATGTCAAAGTGCTCCGTGGGCGCCGACGTGGTGGCGAGGTTTTCCCCGACCGGTGCGGCAGCGGCCGGATGCCCGGCCGCTGCCCACGCAACGAACATCAGGGCGGAGTAGCCGCCCAGCAGAGTATTGCGGGACTGCCGGATGCCCCTGTGGCGGCACGGCGGAAAAACACACGGCATGGTCTGGTCTCACGGGCGGACGGTTGGCAAAAGATGCAAACGAATTGCATTCGCGTATCTTCATGTCCGTTGAGACGAATTTTTTTTAACGGGGGGCGAACTTTTTTTTGCAAAAAAATGATCAGGCCGCCCATGCCGGGGTGATCAGGGCGTTTTCGGGGCGGCTTCAGCCAGCACGAACCCCGCAGGCAGCGACACCAGCCTGCCCCCATGCAGTGCGCACAGGGCTTCCAGTGCTTCCTTCGGGTGATGCAGGTCATAGATCCCGCCCACCGGCGTGATATCGCGTTCAAGTCCGCGGGTTACGATAATGCCGGGATAGTAGCGTCCCAGCATCTCCACTGCTTCGGACAGGGGGACGCCGTTCAGCACCATCTGGCCCGACCGCCATGCGCCGACATCCTCCGGGTCAACCGCGCTTCGCTGCGCCTGCCCGGTGGTGGAATTTAACGTCCATTGCTGCCCCGCCGTCAGGTGCAGCGCGGGGGTCGACGGGCGCGCCACACTCACGATCCCTTCGCGTACCGCGACAGTCACATGGGGACCGGTGATCCGGATATCGAAGGCGGTGCCGATATCGCGGGCGGTCACGTTGTCGGCCGTCACGGAAAACCCGCGCTGGCTGTCATGCACGACGTTGAAAAACGCCTCGCCCGCCAGCAGCGTCACCCCCCTTTCCTGCCGCGCATAATGCAGGGCGATGGCGGAGTGCCCGGCCAGCGTCACGCTGGACCCGTCGGGCAGGCTGACCGAGCGGGTCTCGCCTGTTTTCGTGTAATAATCAGCCTGCAGACGGACCATCAGATCGGGTGTGGCGAACGCCCCCACACAGGCCGCGGCCGCCACCATGGCGCAGACCGCCACCCGCCGGGGCCATCGCCGCGTGGCGGCGATGCGTGGCCTGCCTGTGGACGATGTTGCCGGGATGGCGGGGCGGACATGGTGGGTGGCATTGTCTGCCAGTGCGCCGGTTGCGGCCCATACGCGTTCCATCCTGCGCCACGCCCGGTCATTTCGTGCATCCTGTGCGCGCCATGCCGCGAATTCCGTCTGTAGCGCCCTGTCATGCGGTGCGTCATTCAGGCGGATTTTCCATGCGGCGGCTTCCGCCATGGCCGTATCCGCGCCCTGCGTCGGTCGTGCGCTCATCGGGTTCCATTTCCTTTCGTTCTGCGCCGGAGGCGCTGAACGTGCCCTGCTGAACAGGGACGCGGCAGGGACCTGTTTTTCAACGGCTGGGGAAAAATCTTTACGGCTCCATATCCGGCAGGGCCGTGGCGCAGGCGACCAGCGCATTCTGGATCATCTTGTGAACGCGGGTGGTGGAAACGCCCAGAACGGTTGCGATTTCGTGCAGTGTATACCCACTGACGCGATACATCTCAAACGCGCGACGGGTACGTGGCGGCAGGTTGTCCAGCACGCCCGCCACCGTGTGCAGGTCCTGACGGTGCCCGAACTGTGCTTCGGGCGAGACGGACCCCGCCCCCGTATCGGCCAGCAGTGAATGGTCGATCTGGGTCGGCACCTGCCTGCGCGCGGCGCGCAGGTGATCCAGAGCCAGATGCCGTACGATGGTGGTCAGGTAGGCCATGGGGTTGAAGACAGTCCCCCGCCGCCGGGCGCTGGCCACCTGAACGAAGGCGTCCTGGACAATATCTTCCGCCTGTGCCCTGCACCCGACCATGGATGTGGCAAGCGAGATGAAGCGCGGTCGGTTTTCCAGATAGGCTTCCAGAAGGTGATCGGTCGACGCCACGGCCTTAAGGTTCCTTGACACAGCATACGCCAGCGCCCCCGTGGCGGGGGTACGTGGTTTCCTGTAGACCGATTTAAGAATGATTATCAATAAAAGAACCGCGCCGTGATGTTTCGATACGTAACATGGAATTGCAGGATATATATGCGAACGCGTCTTATTTTCTCCTATTGCCCGTTGGCAACCGGCGTGCCAAGCCGGGGCACATGGCTGTTCCGACCCTGAAAACCCTGCGCCCGGTCCTTGTGTGCCTGCATCGGTATGTGGGGCTGCTGCTGTCCGGTGTGCTGTTCATCGCGGGGTTGAGCGGCAGTATCAGCGTGTTCCGGGGGGAAATTGACGCGGCCCTCAACCCCGACCTGTTCCGCGCGACCACAACTGACCGGCCCCTGCCGCTTTCCGCCGTCCTGTCGCGCGTGCAGGCGCAGCGGCCTGCGGCGCGGGTGACCGCCGTGCTGTATCGTCCCCCGGCGGGACGCGCGGTCGAGGTCTATGCGGCCGAGGCGGCGCCGGGAGCTGCGGAACCGGTTGAAAACCAGATGTTCCTTGATCCCGCTACAGGGCGGATACAGGGCATGCGCCCGTCGGAGGGATGTTGCATCAACCGCCGTGCGCTCATGTCCTTTATCTACCGCATCCACTATTCCCTTGATCTGGGCCGGATCGGCCTGTGGATCATGGGGCTGTCGGCTGTCTTGTGGTCGATTGACTGCGTGGTGGGCCTGATCCTGACATTTCCGCTGCACCAGCCTGTCTGGCGGGCCGGCTTCTGGCGGCGATGGGGTAAAACGTGGACCATTTCCCCTGCCCGTTCATCCATACGCATCGTGTTCGACCTGCACCGCGCCGTCTCGCTATGGCTGTGGGTCGTGCTGCTGGGCATTGCCATAAGTGGGGTAGCGCTGGCGCTGGAAGATCAGGTGTTCAACCCCGTGGTGCGGGCCATCCTGCCAGTGGCCCCGCCGGTGACGGATGGGCCGTCCCCGCCCCGTCCGGTCACGGTTGCGCAGGCCGAACGTCTGGCGGCGGATTTTGTACACGCCCATGGCCGGGCTGAAAAACCGGCCGCCGTGCTGCTGGATCCCGATGGGGGGACTGCCCTGTTCTATCTGTTCAGCAATGATGGGACGGAGCCTGCGGGCCTTGGTAGCCCGATGGTGACCATCGACCTCGCAACCGGGCAGGTCACTGATGGCACTATCCCCGGTCAGGGCAGGCTGGGCAATCTGGTGATGCAGGTGCAGCCGCAATGGCATAGTGGTGAAATTGCCGGGCTGGCCGGTCGTATCGTCATCTGCCTGTCAGGCATTGTGGTCTGCATGCTGACGGTGACGGGTGTCATGATCTGGTGGCGCAAGCGGCGCGCGCACGGTGCGCGCCCCGCCCGCGGGCAGTCATGATTTTTTGCCTTCGTCGGTTTTCCTGACCATCGCGGGCATAAGCAGGCGGGGCTGGCGCGCCCATGCCGCAAGGTCGGTGGCCGACATGGGACGGGCGAACAGGTAGCCCTGCAGCACATCGCAATGCAGGCTTTCCAGCAGGTCGTACTGGGCTTCCGTTTCCACCCCTTCGGTCACGACCGTCATGCCCAGCCGGTTGCCAATGCCAATCACGGCGGTGGTGACGGCCTGCGCATTCGGGTCGGTTTCAAGGTTCATGATGAAGCTGCGGTCGATCTTGATTTCCGTCAGCGGCAGGCGTGTCAGCCGTGACAGGCTGGAAAAGCCGGTGCCAAAGTCGTCCATGGACAGGCCGACCCCCAGTTTGCGAATGGAGGACAGCACGTTCATCGTCTCCTCGCTTTCCTCCATCATCACGCTTTCGGTTATTTCCACCGTCAGGCGTTCAGGCGCCAGCCCGTATTTTTCCAGCAGTCCCGCGATCATCGGCACAAGGCCACGGTTGTGGAAATGGGCTGCCGACAGGTTGACCGACACGACGGGTATATGCACGCCCTCGCGTTCCCACAGGGTAAGCTGGCGGCAGGCTTCTTCCAGTGACCAGCGGCCGATCGCCTCGATCTGTCCCGTTTCCTCCGCCACGGCAATGAAGCGGGAAGGAAAGATGTTGCCAAGGGTGGGATGGTTCCACCGCGCCAGCGCTTCCACGCCATAGATCTCACCCGTGCGGGCCTCGACCTGTGGCTGGTAATGCAGGTTGAGCAGGCCCTTGGACAGGGAATCACGCAGCGCGCTGCCCAGTACCAGCCGGTCCTGCGCATCCTTGCTGTCAATCGTGTTGACCAGGCGGTAGCCGCCGCGCGCTTCCTTCTTGGCCTGCCGCATGGCCACTTCGGCATGGCTGATAAGGGACTCCCCATCCGGCCCGTTTTCGGGGAAGGTCGCGATGCCGGTGCTGAAGGACGCGGAAATCTGGTTTCCCGCCACATCCAGCGGGCGTTCCATGGCCTTGATGATGGTCTTGGTAAAATCGACCGCCATGTCCGGTGTCGCGTTGGGTATGACGATGACAAAATCATCCCCGCCTGCGCGTGAGAGGACGTAATTGCTGCGACACAGCGTTTTCAGCCGTTCGGCAATGACCTTCAGGAACGTATCCCCCTGCACATGGCCCAGCGCGTCATTGATGTCACGGAAGCGGTCAAGGTCCAGCAGCAGTACGGCGAAGCGGTTGTCGCCCGGCTGGCTTATCATGGACTTCAGCACCTTGTGCAGCGACGTGCGGTTGAGGAAGCCGGTCAGCGGGTCATAATTCGCCAGCTGGGAGATATGCTGCCGTGCCTCATACTGCTCGATCACGACGCCGCAGAACGGCACGGCCCCCGACACGATACGTTTGGGCCATTCCGCGACCTTGTGCTGGTTGCGCGAATACAGCGCCAGGATACCGGCGATTTTTCCGTTGGACGCCTTGATGGCCGAAGCCCAGCAGTCATGCAGCCCAAGCGAGATACCGACCGAGCGATAGCTTTCCCACACCACGGAACTGGCTTCATCCAGGTCATTGGCCAGCGCCGCGATATCGGCTTCCGTCAGCGTCATGTGTTCCAGCGCCGTGGCGAAACGGCGCGGCAGGCCCGACCCGGACAGGATCTGCAGGGTATTGTCCGCGGTCAGCAGCATCAGCACGGCGACGGAATTGGGCACGAAATCCTCCACGCCCTGACACACCAGGTCGGCCACATCCTGGATCATCATGTCGCCCGACAGGGAACGGAAGACCGTATTCTGCAGGTCCAGCAGTTTCTTGCGGTGGCTTTCTTCGGTCACACCCTTCATGAAAGCCATGTAATACCGTTTCTTGTCCGCACCGATCAGCGCGGTGGAAATTGACATCTCGGCCGAGACGTAGTCCCCGTTCTTGCTTTCAAACGTGATCTCGCGCGATGTGCCGACAATGCGGTTCATGCCCGTTTCACGGTTATGCGCGATGAAGCCGTCGTGTCTGTCGCGGTATTCCATGGGCACAAGGCATTTGACATTGCGCCCCATGACTTCAGCCGCAGTATAGTCCCACAGTTTTTCCGCTGCCTGGTTGAAAAAGACGATGCAGTTCCTGTCATCAATGATAATGACGCCATCACGCGCCTGCTGCAGCATGTCCATGCAGATATCGGAATTGACGTTTTCGTCCGTCACCGGAAAAACTTCCTTGCCCATATTTTCTTCCCTTTTTATTTTAAATCTGTATAATGTGGTGATATTATATTTCTGTTTTACTTATTCGCCTGTCCTGTACCCATTGCCCCAGTTCGGTGGCGGTCAGGGGGTGGGAAAAAAGAAGGCCCTGCATCACGTCGCAATGCAGCTGTTCAAGCAGGGTCTTCTGGGCTTCGGTTTCGACGCCCGCGCTTATCACCGTCATGCCCAGCATGTTGCCCATGCCGACCACAGCCGTTGTCAGGGCCTGCGCGTTGGCGTTGTGTTCAAGGTCCGTGATGAAACTGTGGTCGATCCTGATTTCGCTCAGCGGCAGGCGTGCAAGGCGCGACAGGCTGGAAAACCCCGTGCAAAAATCATCCATGGACAGGCCGACGCCAAGCGTGCGGATGGCGCGCAGGGCCGCCATCGTATCCCCATTTTCATCCATCGCGACATTTTCGGTCATTTCCACCGTCAGGCGCTGCGGCGCAAGCTGGTAGGTTTCCAGCATGCGGACAATCATTTCCGGCAGCTGGCGCTTGCGCAGCAGTCCGGCGGACAGGCTGACCGCCACAGTAGGCACATGGATGGCGTCATGGTCCCATGCAACGATCTGCCGACACGCTTTCTCCAGCGCCCAGATGCCGATGGTGTCGATCTGGCCGGTATCTTCCGCAACCGCCATGAAACGGGCGGGAAAGATGTCACCCAGATGTGGATGGTGCCATCGCGCCAGTGCCTCCACACCATAAAGCTGCCCTGAGCGCGCCATGACCTGCGGCTGGTAACGCAGGTGCAGCAGGCCGCGGTCCAGCGTTTCACGCAGGGGGACGCCCGGTAGCAGCCGGTCGCGGGCGGTACCCTGCAGCACCGGTGTCGCGATACGGTACGTGCCGCGTGCGTCTTTCTTGACCCGCCGCATGGCGGTTTCCGCCAGCCCGATCAGGGATTCACTGTCTGGTCCCATATCGGGAAACATGCTGATGCCCACGCTGAAGGAGGGCACGATATAATTGTCATTTATTTCAACAGGCTGCGTCAGCCCCTGCAACATGTTTGCCGCGAATGCGACAGCGGTGTCGTGCTGCGTGTCGGGCAGTACGATGATGAATTCATCAGCACTGGACCGGCTGAGGATATAGCCGACGGGGCTGAGCGCGCGCATGCGGGCGGCCAGTGCCTGCAGGAACAGGTCGCCGTTGGCATGCCCCAGGGCTTCATTGATGTCGCGGAACCGGTCGATATTGAGCAGCAGTACAGCAAACTGGTTATCCCCCGGTTGTCCCACCAGTTTTTCAAGGACACCCTGCACGGCCGAGCGGTTGAGGAAGCCGGTCAGCGGATCATAGCTGGCCAGTCGCGCGATATGCTGGCGGGCCTCATGCTGTTCGATCACCACACCGCAGAATGGCAGGCAGCCGTTTACGATCCTGTCCGGCCCATCGGTCCCCTGACGGGGGTTGCGTGAAAACAGGGCGAAAATACCCTTTACCGTCCCCTCTGGCGATATGATGGCCGAGGCACGGCAGTGATGCAGCCCAAGCGAGCGACCCAGCGAGGAATAGCTTTTCCATACCATAGTCCCCGCCTGTGCCGGGTCGTGGGCCAGGGTCGCGATATCGCTGTCCGACAGAGTGATGTTTTCCAGTGCCGCGGCATACCGCCGGGGGAAACTGGCGCCCGACAGGATACGCAGGCGGTGGCCCTTTTCCACCAGCATCAGCACGGCGACGGTGTCGGGTACGAAAGTCTCCGTTTCGCGGCAGATCAGGTCGGCAATGTCATGCACCGTCATATCGGTAGAAAGGGCGCGGAAGACCGTGTTCTGCAGGGCCTGCAGGTTTCTGCGATGGCTTTCTTCGGGCATGCCCTTGATGGTGGCCAGGTAGTATTTGCGCCCATCGGGCTGCAGTGTGATCATGGACAGGGCCAGCTCGCCCGCCACGTAATCCCCTGCCCGGTTTTCAAACCTGATCTCACGCGATGTGCCGATAATGGTATTGATGCCGGTGCGGCGATTGCGGTCGACAAAGGCGTCGTGTTCGTCACGCATGCCAGCGGGCAGGAGCATGCTGACATTATGCCCGATTACCTCGGGCTGGCTGTAGCCCCACAGCTTTTCGGCCGCCGCGTTGAAAAAGACGATCCGGTTATGTTCATCGATCACCACAACGCCATCACTGGCACCATGCATGACCTGTAACGCACCCGTTCCGGAAAGGGAATGATTGCGGTGGGAGAAGTACGATGTGTTCTGCTTCATGTCCATGACTGTCTGCTGACGATACCGGGACGTCTTATTTTTTTATGGTAATACAGATTTCTTTTTTGTCCCTGGATTGGTAATGGCGGATGTACAGGTTGGTAAAATCGTTATCGCCTGCAATATATTGGCTGTTGTCTTCAGTCAGGCCACAGACATTGCCCCGCAGCCTGACCACCGCCCATGCATTGCAGTCCAGCGTGGTCGGTGCGCCGCTCAGCAGGCCGATCAGGGTAATGTCCGTGCCGACATCGTACGTGACGGTCAGGCGGGTGACATCCCTGAACACGATGGATACGGCAGTGCTGTCGGCTTCGTCATTCAGGGTAAGGTCAACCAGAAGCAGTCCGGGATCGGCTGATTTCGGGCCGAAGACCAGCCTGCCCCCACCTGTTGCCGCCGTGATGCGCACCCACAGGACATGGAGCGCGCCTGTGCTTTCGAATTCCATCGTGCCGCCGCGCAGGACGTAGTCACGCTGGCAGGTCCGGGCAATATCAATCAGCGATTTACGCAGTAATGCGCCGGTGCTTATGACAGGTCGTTCCGAAATACCTGGATTACCGCCAAACATGGAGGCGTCGCGCGCGACTTCCATGAGGGTGTGCCGCAGGACAAAAAAACCACCACGAATTTCCTGATCCAACTGCGTGCCGGGCAGGTCATGCAGTCTGTCTGTTCGGCGGCCCATAAAACCTGAATCCCACTTCGCAAAAGTCTGAGTGTTTTGATAAGTGGTATTCCAAATACTATTTACTACTCATTAACGCAACATATTTCGACACATATGAATAAACGCGTTTTTAATTGAATGCTGGGAATATATTCCTTAACACTGCACTATGTTGTATAAAAAGAAAGCGGACTTATGCCGTGTCGCCATATAGTACCTGTTCAGTCTGCCTCTTTTTTGACTACATAGCCGATTGAAATTTAATTCTGATTTGATGATAGAATGCTGATCGGTTATGCGCGTGTTAGTACGGATGAATGTACCCTTGACGTTCAAGTGTGGCATTTACATGACACGGGCTGTGAAGTGATCTACGAAGATTCCCTTCTGGAGGATGAGAAGGTGCGGCCAGCGCTGCGCCGTCTCCTGCAGGAAGTGGAAAAAGGCGATATCGTAACCGTGTATCGGCTCGACCGCCTTGCGCGTTCGACACAGCACCTGCTGGAAATCGCGGAATGCCTGCGGCAGAAGGATGTCGGCCTTCGGTCCATCAGTGAACCGTGGCTGGATACAACGTTACCCGAAGGCCGCATTGTCATGACGGTATTCGCGGGGATCGCTGATTTTGAACGGGCCCTGATCCGTGAACGCACGGCGATCGGCCGTCAGAATGCCCGTCAGCGCGGCATACATATGGGACGCCCCGCCAAGCTGGGACCGGCGGAAAATGTACGGATATATGAAATGGTCACGCGGGATGGCCTGTCCGTTGCGGAGGTTGCCGAGCGGTTCAACGTACACAAGGCGACCATTTACCGCATAATTTCCAAATGCCGAAGCAAGAAAAGATGAATTTTATATTCATGTTTTATTGAGCGGATGGCATGCGCAGTAGATCAATTGCCATCAAAAATCTGCGCATGATCGCAATGGGGCTGGTTGTCCTGCCCGACGCCGACTGGAATCCGGTCCACATGCAAGCAGGCGGCCTGGTCGCACGGGCAAATAGCCCTTTGCAAAAATTCATCCGTTGAGGTCTCGTGGAAACTATAAAGTGTTTTTGGTGCAGCTTTTTTCCAGAAAGCTTCAGGTAATGCCGCCTTTTTGAAAAAAGACGACACCCGGAAACTTTTATTTTCATTGCTCTGCCCTCTCGGTCTGCCGTGTGCCTGCAGGCCCGGTCCGTAAGGTCAGGGAATATAACGCTCGGCCCGTAGGCGTTCGAACAGGTCGAAGAAGGAATCTGGTGTGTACTGATAACCGGTGAAGCCCAGCCTGCGGCTCAGGCTCATATCGGTCACGCATTCGACGGGGCGGCCGAGGTCGGCATCAGTATGCCATGGCGACGCAAGCTGGCCCAGTGCAGCCTCCCGCAGGCCATGGCGCTGCGCGATATCGGCCCACTGCGCGCCCCGGTTCGCCAGCATGTGTTCCAGCGACGTAGCATGGCCGGGATAGGGGGCTGCATCGATACCGAACCAGGCGGCCAGTTCCCCCCACAGCCATTTCCAGCGGAATACGTCGCCATTGACGACATTGAACGCCCTGTTGCGCCCGGCGGGGCTGGTGGCCGCCCACACGATCTGGCTTGCAAGCTGGCGGGCGTCGGTTACGTCCGTCAGGCTTTCCCACTGCACGGGCGACCCGGGAAAGACGAAGGGCAGCCCCGTCTCGCGGCACAGCGTGGCATAGGCCGCCAGCGTCGTGCCCATGTTCATGAGATTGCCGATCGCATACCCGATGACCGTATGCGGACGGTGGACCGTCCATGCAATGCCCAGCCGGTCCGCGGCTTCGAACAGGACATCTTCCTGACTGTAGTAGAAATTCTCCGCCGCCAGCCGTGGCATGGTTTCTCGGAATGGGGTCTGTGGCGGATTGCCCTGTGCATAGGCCTCGAACGGGCCCAGGTAGTGTTTCAGTCCTGTAACAAGGCTGGCATGGGCCAGCGCGTGTGGTCGTGGCAGGGCGGCAAACACGTTGTGCAGCATCGCGCTGTTGGCGACACAGTTTTCACGCTCGCTTTCACGGCGGGTCCATGTGGTGAAAAACACATGCGTCGGCACAATCCCCGCCAGCGCCGCGCGCAGGCTGTCGGGGTCCAGCGCGTCGGCCGCGACGGGAATGATGGTACCGGGCAGGTTTGCCGTCCGCCGCGCAAGACCGTAGACACTCCAGCCCTCCGCGATCAGGCGGTTGGCAAGGTTCTGGCCGACGATACCGGTCGCGCCGATGATAAGCGCCCTGTGGGACATTATGTTCCTCCATGGATGGGGTTGTGGGCTTCACACGGTGTTGGGAAACACCATAAAAGACAATCCGGCACCTTTCTGTGCCCTGGTTACCTGAACGTTCCCGTGAGCCTGCCCATGGATATCGCCCCCCTGCCCGACGTCTACCGCCATGCGCCCTTTGCACAGGACTGCGCACCGCGTCGTCTGCTGCGCCTGTTTTCGGGCAAATGGACCACCATGATCGTGCATACGCTGCACCTTACGGGCGGCACGTCGCGGCCGGGGCAGTTGCAACGCGCCCTGCCCGGCCTGTCGAAAAAGATGATGACCCAGACCCTGCGTGACCTTGAACGGATGGGGCTGGTGGAACGCGAGATCATGCAGGTCATGCCGCCGGTGGTCGAATACCGGCTGACACAACTGGGGCAGCGGTTTGTCGAACCACTGGAGATGCTCTACCGCTGGGGGGCGCAGCACGCGGCGCTGCTGGATCAGGTGGACCGCAACATGGCAACGGCGGATGACGTGCGCAACGCATCCTGACGGGGCATTCACGCCGCCAGCAGGCCGTGGGGGTCAAGGACGAATTTTTTCGCAGCCCCCTGGTCGAAATCACGGTATCCCTGCGGCGCGTCCTCCAGCGGGATGACCGTTGCATTGACAATATCCGCAATGGGCAGCCGCCCGTGCAGGATGGCGTTCATAAGACGTGCGTTGTAGCGCAGCACCGGCGTCTGGCCGGTATGGAATTCAAGGCTTTTGGCCCATCCCTGGCCGAAGCGCAGGATCAGGTTGCCCGTCTTTGCCGCTTCATCCGCCCCGCCAGGGTCTTCGGTGACATACAGCCCCGGTATCCCGACCGATCCTGCCGGCCGGGTTACCTCCATGGCCTGATTCAGCACGATGGCGGGTTTGGCCCCGCCGCCATATCCCTTTGCCTCGAAGCCGACCGCGTCAATGAAGCTGTCGACCTCCGGCGTGCCGGCAATCTGGGCCACCATTTCCCCCAGCCGGTCATGCTGGCGCAGGTCGACCGGTTCGAACCCCACCTTGCGGGCATGGGTCAGACGTTCTTCATTCAGGTCGCCCACCATGACTACCGCAGCCCCCAGAATGCGTGCGGATGCCGCCGCTGCCATGCCAACCGGCCCCGCGCCCGCGACATACACGACCGACCCCACGCCCACCCGCGCCGTCACGGCCCCATGGAAGCCGGTGGGCAGGATATCGGTCAGCATGGTCAGGTCGCGGATACGCTCCATCGCCATTGACCGGTCCGCAAAGCGCAGCAGGTTGAAATCGGCATAGGGCACCATGACATATTTCGCCTGCCCCCCGATCCAGCCACCCATGTCAACATAACCATACGCGCCGCCCGCCCGGCCGGGATTGACCGTCAGGCACACCCCAGTGTCCCCTTCACGGCAGCACCGGCACCGTCCGCAGGCGACGTTGAAGGGGACCGAGACCAGATCTCCCTTGCGGACCATTTCGACATCGCTGCCGCATTCAATGACCTCACCGGTAATCTCATGACCCAGCACCATGCCCCTGGGTGCCGTGGTGCGGCCGCGCACCATATGCTGGTCCGATCCGCATATGTTGGTTGAAACCACCTTCAGGATGACGCCATGTGTGATCCGGCGGCCCGCTGGCGTTTCCATTTTCGGGTCGGCGATATCCTGCACTTCCACATGTTCTGGCCCAAGATAGACCACACCGCGATTTGTGCTCATTGTTCTGCTCCCTGTCTGCGGGATATGACGCGTAATGTTGCGACTATTTATGGATGTGCAAATAATCGCGTGTCCTGCGTTCATATATGTCCGGGTTCAGGTAACGCTGGTCCTGCTGGCGGGTTTTGTATCTTTACAGGTTCCATATTTACGGATCGGTATAATCCGCTGGCCGCAGCATGGCAGCCGATGACAAATAAAGAATTTTTTGGTGAATATTTTTTTAAAAGCTTCAGGGAACGCCGCCTTTTTTCAAAAAGGCGGTGCCCAGAAACTTTGATCTGTTTTTATTATTGGCCCATGCCGGGCGATAGCAGCGGTCGGATCAGGTTGTCATCCGGGTCGGGGCCGTGGCTGTGCGGCGCCGGCACGTCGCCTACGGGGGGCGCATTATGCAGGCCCGAATACTGCAACGGATCAACCCCGAACAGTTTATTGGACGCAGGCAGGCTGGCCGCATCCCATCCCCCGCCACAGGCACGGATCATGCCAACCTGCGCCTGCAGGTAACGGGTCTGGACTTCCGCCTGCTGTATGCGCGCATCCAGTGTGCTGACTTGTGCGATCAGCACGTCCAGATAGGTGGCAAGGCCGCCCTTGTACAGGTTCATGGTAATATCCTGTGTCTGGCTGGCGGCGCCGACGGCTGCGCGCAGGCGGCCGTTTTCCCCATCCAGCCGGTTGGTGCGCGACAGCCCGTCCTCCACATCGCGAAACGCGTTGAGGATGGTGACACGGTAATGGTCGCGTGTTTCACGGTAGGCGGACCAGCTCTGCTGCAGCTGCGCGCGGCGCAGGCCCCCTTCGAATACCGGCATGGTCACGGTCGCGCCATAGGACCACATGGAGTTGGCAAGGTTGGCGAGGTTGAAGCCGTTATCATCAAACCCCCCGTTCATCTGGAACGATACATGCGGATAGAATGCGGCGCGTGCGATGCCGATGGCGCGGTTGGCCTGCGCCATCTGGCGTTCGGCAATGGCCACGTCGGGCCTGCGCTGCAACAGGTCCGACGGCATGGGGGCGCGCAGCCCGAAACGCGTGGCATTCAGGTGTGCATCCGCTGTGATATGGAATGAAGACGGGGCGACGTTGACCAGAACGGCCACCGCATGTTCCATCACCTCGCGCTGGGCCTGAATGTCCAGCAGGCGGGCCTGTGTGGTGTAAAGCTGGTTCTGCGCGCGCGCCACATCCAGTTGTGACGCCGCCTGGTCCACCAGCCGTGTCTGGGTCACGCGCAGGGATTCCTGATAATACCGGATCGACTGGGTATAGATCGCCGCCTGCGCATCCAGCCCGCGCAGGGTGAAATAATCGCTGGCCAGTTCGGCCTGCAGACTCAGTCGGGCTGCGGCATACTGTGCGGCCTGTTCCTGCGCATAGTCTTTCTGCAGGCGTACCCGGTTGCGGATGGAGGACCAGAAATCCGGCTCCCACGATGCCATGCCGCCATAGAATTCATCTGAATCCGTAATCGGCCCCTTGTAGCGGAACAGCCGTTCGGCCGAGCTTTTGTTGTTGCTGCCGCCAAAGGCCACGCCAAAATGCGGCAGCAGGTCGGCCCGGGCCTCGCTTACGATCGCACGTGCCTGCAGAAAACGCTCGCTGGCCGCCTGCAGGTCTCCGTTATGGGCCATGGCGGTGGTTTCAAGGTCATCAAGCTGCGGGTCGGCAAAGCTTTCCCACCACTGCGCGGGAATGGTGTCGTCCATGGGGTGGGCCACGCCAAACGGGGCCTGTCCCTGCCATGTGGCGGGAATGACGTAATGCGGCGCATGGTAGGTGGGGGCAAGGTCGCATCCCGCCAGCGACAGCAGCGATATGGCGCATGCGCCCCCCATGCATGCCGAACGGTGGATGGTGCGGGCCATCATTCATCGTCCTTTTCATCGATGTCGTTGCTGTACCCGGTCACGGGCCGGACCACGTGCACGCTCTCGCCTTCCAGCAGGTCGGCGGGCGGGTTGTCGATAATCCGGTCATCGGGCGCGACACCCGACAGCACCTGCGTCGCCCCATCGCCCATGCGCCCTACGGTTATGGTGTGGAAATGCGCGTGGTTCTGCGCGTCCACCACGGCCACCTGCATGCCGTGTTCCTGAAACACCAGCGCGCCGGTGGGGATGGTCTGGTGGGCGGTCTGTTCAGGTGCCGTCAGGGTGACGGCGGCGAAGGTTCCGGGCCACAGGGCGTGATCGGTGTTGTCGATGATGAACTCACTCACGCTGGTGCGGGTGTCAGGGTCGTAGCCACCCGATACGGTCAGGAATTTCGCCTCGAACCGGCGATCGGGAAACTGTGGCACCTGCACGCTGGCCTGCAGGCCGGGCTGCAGGATGTAGGACATGTTTTCGGGGATCGAGACAAACAGCCGCATCTGGTGCGTATCCGCCACGCTGAACAGTTCGCTGGCCGCACCCGACGCGTTCAGGTTTCCGCCGCCTTCATGCACGTAGTCGCCCACGTTGATGTCACGCTCCGTCACCACGCCGTCAAACGGGGCGACAATGACCTTGAAGCGTTCAAGGGCTGCGTAGCGGTCAAGGTTGTGGCGCGCGGCCTCCAGATCGGCTGCGGCCGATTTCTCGTTCGCGTCCTGCACGGATACCGACTGGCCCGATACCGCCTGTGACTTGCCCATCAGGCGCCACCGCTGGGCAGTGACCACCGCAAGGTCGTATTTCGCCTGCGAGGATTGCAGGTCCGCCTGTGCCTGCGCAAACTGGGCATCAAGGCCCGGGGTGTTGATTTCCGCCAGCACGTCGCCTGTGGCCACCCGTGCGCCGTAGTCTTTGTACCACATGCGCACGTAGCCCGATGCCTGTGGGTAGATGGGGGCCTGGTACCAGGCCTCGATCGTGCCGGGCAGGTCCAGGCTGACATGGCGGGCCTCCTTGCGTGGCGAGATGACCATGACATCAGGCACGGAAGCGATGGCGGCTTCCCGCCGCAGGGCCGCCGCATGCTGCACGCGCCCGACCAGCAGGTACCCGCACCACCCCACGACGACGGCGGCACCGGCCAGCATGATGATTTTTCTGTTGTTCTGGGTGGACATCAGTTCATTTCCCCCCGGACGCGGGACGGACGGTTATGCAGGATTGCGTAAACACACGGCACGAACAGCAGCGTGGACACGGTGGCCACCAGCAGCCCGCCAATGACGGCGCGGCCCAGCGGCGCATTCTGGGAATTGCTCATGGCCATGGGCACCATGCCGATCACCATGGCCAGCGCGGTCATCAGCACCGGGCGGATACGGCCATAACCGGCCTCCAGTGCCGCCCGTAGCGCATCGCCATGCTCCTCGATCCGTTCACGGGCGAAGGACACCACAAGGATGGAATTGGCAGTCGCCGTGCCCATGCACATGATGGCCCCCGTCAGTGCCGGGACCGACAGCCGCGTATGCGTCAGGAACAGCGCCCACGCGATACCGGCCAGCGCACCCGGAAGGGCCGTGATGATGATGAAAGGGTCCAGCCATGACTGGAAATTGACCACGATCAGCAGGTAGATCAGCAGCACCGACACCACCAGCCCGAACACCAGTTCGACATAGGCATGGCGCATGGTCTCGGTCTGGCCACGCACCACGACGGCTGCGGTGGAAGGCACCTTGCCCCGCGTCTGGTCCAGCACGTGCTGCACGCCGGTCGTGACTTGCCCCAGATCCGCGCCCTCGGCAGAGACATAGATGTCAACTTCAGGCATGGAGTTGAAGTGCGAGACCTGCCCCGGCGTGCCCGTGGCGCTGACATTGCTGATACCGCCCAGCAACTGCATGTGTCGCCCCTGCGGGTCGCCATCGCCCTTGTCCACCGGAATGGTCATGAGGTTGTTGAAATGCGTCAGCTGGTCCTGTGACACATAGACATTCAACGGAAACGTGATGCCCGTGGCCGGGTCCAGCCAGTATTGCGGGTCCACCGTCTGGCTGCCCGAAAGCGTCATGAGTTCGTTGTTGGCAAGGTCGGCTTCGGTCATGCCGGTGGCCTGACCGAAGGTGCGGTTGCCCTGCACGAACAGGGTCGGCGTCTTCATGGTCTGCTGGATCACCACGTCAGCTGCACCGGGAACTGCGCGCAGGCGGTTCACCAGCAGGCGGGCATAGTCATAGTTGTCGCGCAGGTCCGGCCCCGAAATCTGGATGTCGATGGGCGCGGGTGATCCGAAATTCAGGATCTTGGCCGTAAGGTCGGCAGGCTGGAAAGTGAACACCGTGCCAGGGAAACGGGCCGACAGGTCATGGCGCAGGATGGTGCGGTCATCCCAGACGGGTGTTTCCTCATCCTTCAGCGCAATGGTGATGTCGCAGTCCTGCGTGCCGATGGTTGGCGTGGGAATGAAGGCCTGGTTATGGGCGCCTTCGGGCAGGCCGCAGTTTTCGATCATGCTGTCCACCTTGCCGGGGAACAGGGCGTTGATCCGGTCTTCCACCAGCGATGCTTCGCGCCCCGCCACCTCGATACGGGTGCCCAGTGGTGCGCGCATGTGCATCTGGATCGTGCCCGATTTTGTTTCGGGGAAGAAATCCCGCCCCGCGATCAGGTACAGCCCCAGCGAACAGACCGAAATGCCAAGAAACACGCCCACGAACCGCTTGCGCCCCGCGATCGCGCGCTTCAGCACACCCGCATAGCTTTCGCGGAAAGTGTTGAACCCGCGTTCAAACGCCTGCTGGAAGCGTTCGGGCAGCCGCCTGGGGTATTGCAGGTTGTGGACCTGTGGCTCGCAATGGTGGGAATCCCCGTGTCCTGCCACGCTGTGACCGGCCAGCAGGTATTTGGCCATGGTCGGCACCAGCGTGCGCGACAGGATGAAGGATGCGATCATGGCGAAGATGATGGCTTCCGCCATGGGCATGAACAGCCAGCCCGCAACCCCGCTCAGCCCGAACAGCGGCAGCCATACAATGCAGATGCAGGTGGTGGCGACAAAGGTGGGAATGACGATCTGGTTGGCCGCGTCGATGATCGCGGGTTCCAGCGTCTTGCCCATTTCCAGATGCGCGTCGATGTTCTCGATCATCACCGTAGCGTCATCCACCAGAATGCCCACCGCCAGCGCCAGACCGCCCAGCGTCATGACATTGATTGTCTGCCCCGCCCAGTGCAGGCCGATGATGGCGCACAGGATGGCCAGCGGGATGGAGGTGGCGATGATGACCGTGGGCCGCCACGACCCCAGGAACAGGAGCACCACCATGCCGGTCAGGGCGGCGGCCGTCAGCATTTCGCGCACGACGTCGAAAATGGAATCCTTCACGAAGATCGAGGCATCCCCCAGTATGCTGACCTTCACATCCGGCGGCAGGAGCTTCTGGATACGCGGCAGCAGCGCCTTGGCCCCTGCCACGACATCCAGCGTCGAGGCATCGCCGCTTTTCATCACGACGATTTCCACCCCCTGCTTGCCCTTCACCAGCACAAGGTTGGTCTGCGGGTGGCCGCCACGATAGACCTCCGCCACGTCATGGACATAGATTACGGCATTGCCCACGCGCTTGACCGGGATATCGCCCAGTTCCTTCATGGATCGCGGGGTGGCGTTGGTCTGCACCATCCAGTCGGTGGCCGAGATTTTCTGGTCACCTGCCGGCAGCACGATATTCTGTCCGCGCAGGGCGTTCTGCACGTCCATGGCCGACAGGTGATGCGCCTGCAATTGCTGCTGGTTCAGCGCTACCATGACAAAGCTGTCCATCCCGCCATAGGCCTGTGGCACCACGGCACCGGGCACGGTCACCAGCAGCGGGCGCACGCGGATCATGGCCAGTTTGAACAGGTCGGATGGTGTCTGTTTGTCGGACGTGACCTGAAGGGTCAGCACCGGCACGGATGATGCGTCAAGGCTCATTACCATCGGCGAGGGAATGTTTTCGGGCAGCTGCTTTATGACCGTCTGGGATATGGCGGTCACCTCGGCTTCCGCCTTGCCGATATCGGTGCCGGGCTGGAAGTATATGTTGACGATACCGCGCCCGTAATACGAACTGCTTTCCATATGTTCGATGCCCTCGACAGTCGAGGTCACCATCAGTTCGTAATTATAGATGATACGGCCCGCAAATTCCTCCGGCAGCATGCCGCCATAGGTCCAGACAACGGATACGACCGGTATTTTTATATTTGGGAACACATCGGTCGGCGTACGCAATACCGACATGATGCCAAAGACCACGATAAGGATCGATAGCACCACAAAGGTATAGGGCCGACGTAGTGCCGTCACTACGATGGCGTTCATGGAATGGATAATTCCCTGTAGCACGAAGAACCGTGCCGGTATCGTGGGTATGCGCCACGGTACCGGCATGCGGTTTTATTGTATGAATGGGCTGGCCGCCTTCCGCGCGGTGGCGTGCAGGCCCCTAGGGTTTACAGGTCATGGTGGTGGACATGGGACGATGCTCCGGCATGATCGGTAACAGGCGGGGCTGCATGGGGGCATGCGGCATCTGGCTGAAATGACAGATACAGCGTTTTTTTACAAAGTATGAACAGATAAGATTTAAAATAATCTTCATTACCGAAAATATACATTATTATTTACAATAATTTATGAAGTATAATTTATAACTTCTGAAAATGAATGAATAAAAAATACGTCATCAGGGAACTATTGGCCGATGCAGTAAATTTCCCGCATGCATGCATTTTAAAATAAAAATTATGGCATTCATGCCCCGTGTCATGTAACGGGGCGAACAGGACAGAAACCGGCCTGAAAAACATCAGGAAATTTCTGGTGAAGTGTTTTTTCTGGAAAAATTAGAAAGAATGCTGCCTTTTCAGGAGAAGGCGACACCCGAAAATTCCTATCCTTATTTATCAGTTGGTTATTTTGAAAAAGGCTGAAAGGGTCTGTCCGGTCCCTGCAACCTGACCGGCCCGCGCGGCGTTTACCATTTTCCCTTCCAACAGGTGACCCATGCCGCCTGCCCACCCCACTATCGTGGCGATTCCGGTACGTAACGAGGCTGCGCGTATCGGTCCCTGCCTGCGCGCCCTTGCGGCACAGCAGGGGGGCTGCCTGTCCCATGTTGTCCTGCTGCTTAACAACTGCACGGATGATACGCGCGGCGTGGTGCGTGCGCTGGTCCCGTCCCTGCCCTTTGGCGTGATTGTGGCGCAGCGGACCTATCCCCCGCCGGTGGCGCATGCGGGCACGGCCCGGCGTGCGGCCATGCAGGTTGCCGCGGGCCTTGCGGGGCCGGATGGTATTGTGTTGACCACCGATGCGGATGGCCGTGTCGCGCCCGACTGGCTGGCCAATACCCTGCGCGCCCTTGATACGGGCGTTGATGCGGTTTGTGGCCGTGCCCTGATCGACCCGGAGGAGTCACGCCTTATCCCCGTGCACCTGCATGAAGATGACCGGGCAGAAACCGATTATGCCACCATGCTGGACCGCATCCATGATCTGGTTGATCCTGACCCGCATGATCCATGGCCGCGCCATACGGAACATTCCGGTGCCAGCATTGCGGTAACGGTGGCGGCCTGGCGGCGCGCGGGAGGCGTCCCTGCCATACCGTTGGGCGAGGACCGGGGTTTCCTGCGTGCCCTGCGACGTGTGGATGCCACCATCCGCCACGCGCCTGATGTTACGGTCTGTGTTTCGGGCCGCATTGCCGGGCGGGCGCGTGGAGGCATGGCTGATACCATGGCGCGGCGCATGGTGCGGCAGGATGACATGCTGGATGACAGCCTTGAGCCGCCACGGGCCTGCCTGCGCCGTGCTCGGGCGCGTGCAGTACTGCGCCGCCTGCGTGCCCTGCCCCCGGCAACCGGCCCGTGGCATGGCGCGGTGGCTGATCTTGCGGCCCTGCTGTGCCTGCCTGCCGCGACCGTGGCCCATATGGCCCGGGCACGGTTTGGCGGCATGGCGTGGGACAGGCTGGAGGCATCAAGCCCGGCACTCGTGCGCGTACCCGTCCGCCGTGCCGACCTGCTCATGCATATGGACGCGGCGCGGCGAATCGTGCACGACCTTCTGGTAGCGTCCGGTATCATGCCCGCCCCTGTACCGGCAGTGACATCCGTGGTGCACTGAATGGGGCGTATCGCCAGATGGAACGGATAGAAGGTTCGGGGATCTTTTTTCAAAAAGACAGTGTTCTTCGAAGCTTTTGAAAAAAGCTTCACCAAAAACTTTTCCAAAATCAGTCCGGTGTGTGGTTTGCAGGTTCCGGCGTCTCCGGTCCGTTAATTACGTCCAGCCGGTAATGCGCGTACCGCCGGGCATGGGTCACGTGCAGGTCGGCGGCGCGGCAGGTATTGATGAACAGGCGGGCGGCCTCGTTACCCGTGCATGGTGTATCGGTCGGTCCCGTCCAGTTGACCAGCACGACGGGCGCGCCCGCCTGCCGTACGCGCAGGCAGTGCGCGGCAAGGCTGCGGATATCGCGGCGGGAGAGGAAATACAGTAGCTCCGAAATCACGATCAGGTCACATGCATGGGCGGGCAGTGGCGGGAATGCATCCGGCAACTGCCCGCGATGAAATGACACCCCCGGCAGCCCGGCACAACGGTGGCGCGCGCGGATCAGGGCGGCTTCGGCCACGTCCACCGCCAGCAGCCGGTCGCATTGCCGCGCCAGCCGCGCCGTCATCATGCCGATGGAACAGCCCAGTTCCAGCGCATGATGGAAACGCTGGCCTGACAGCACCGCCAGCGTCCGGCGGTACTTATCATGTTCATAGGTCCGCGTCGCCACACCCCATGGGTCGGGGCGACGTTTGTGCAGACGTTCGAATACGGTCCGGGACCAGCTTGTGGCATTCATGAATGGATAAAAACCTCAAAATCCGTTACCAGCGCCGCAAGCAGGGTGTCCGGCAGACGGAAACCATCGGGGTCGTCGGTAATCAGGCCGCCGTACTGGCTTTCATGCCTGCTGATCGCGCGGGCCTTGGCGGCGAGATGGGCGGTAATGTCCAGCCGCATGCCACGCGGTGGGGCGTGATCCAGATCCCTGTCGGGCGGTAGCAGCCAGCCCCATACGGGATAGGCCAACAGCGTCAGCCCGCACAGCCGCCGCACGGCCACGCCCATTTTCCACGCCGCTTCATGATCGCAATGCGGGTCTGCGCGCCATGGGGCGAAAACCGTGGTGCAGCCATGCGTGGCGGCCAGATGGGCCAGACGTGCCGCCATCTGGTCAAACACTGCCCCCTCATGCGGGGCGGCGGCATCGGGCAGGCCAAGGAAGACAAGCCGATCGGGCGCAAGGCCCAGGCACGCAACGGCGTTGCGTGCTTCGCACTGGCGTTTTGCTCGCAGGCGCACAGCAGGCCACTGGCGCGAATGCGGGTGAGACGCCGCGCCGTCGGTCATGATGACGACAAGGGGCGGCTGCCCCGCTGCACAGCACGCGGCGATCAGCCCGCCACAGCCCAGGCTTTCATCATCGGGATGGGGGGCAAGGATCAGGGCCGTGCCGGGCGCAATGGCCGCAAGGGGGGTAACGGGCAGGTCGCGCAGGGCCGCGTGCAGGTCGGCCGCCTTCATGCATGGACGTCCGGCTGCGGCAGGTTGCGCCGGGTGAACCACGCTGCTGCCTCGCACAATGTCTCGTCCGGGGCTGGCTGGCGCAGGTAGGTGGACAGATCGCGGATGATTCGTTCCACCACGTTATCACGCACGAAGGCTGACAGCCCCAGCCCGCGTTCGACCAGTTCGATCACCTCCAGTCCCGCGCGTTCCACCGCAAGCCGGGCCAGGTTGACGGTGCCGGAAATATCGCCTGAATCAAAACGGTCCTGACTGCTGGCCACCAGGGCCGCGCGGCGTGTCCATAACAGCGCGGTTTCTCCCGCGATCAGCGCCAGGCCGATACGCGCCTGCTGTGCCGGGCTGCCCGCCCGGTCGCGGGCGGCAAGCTGGCTGCGCAGCAGGGCGGTCAGGCGTTCGATCCCGCCCAGTGCCACGGCCATGCCGCGCCATGCCCCGGCTGAAAATTCAGGCTGGCGCAGGTAATCCCCCGCCTGCCCCACCAGGCCCGCGGGTAGCACGGTCATGCCGGTAAAGTCGCATTGTCCCGTGCCCGCCCCGCGCATGCCGGTCAGTCCACCACTGGCATTATGGATGGCGCGGTCTTTCCCCAGCGCCACCAGCAGCATGCGCGTGGTATCCTGCCCCGTTCCGTCCTGCCCTGCCCGTGCCGTGACCAGGGCACGGGTGACCTGCCGCGCGCCGGACGCAAAGGCCTTGCCCCCATGCAGCGTAATGCCACGCGGCGTCTGTTCCATGCGCAGCGGTGTCACGTCATCGGTGACCCACAGGCCATACAGCGCGCCTTCATGCACCTCCGCCCCGACATGGGCCAGTTGTTCGGGTGTGCCGTACAGCGCGATCAGGCGGATGGCATTGACATGGCCTTCCACCACGCGGCCAAGCGCAAGGCTGCCCTGCCCCACCAGCCGCAGCATGTGCAGCAGGCCCGCTGCACCATGCGGTTCGGTGCCAAAGCCCCGGCCGCCCAGCGTCTGTGGCAGGGGGGCGGCCAGTACGCCCAGCTGGCGCAGGCGGTCGAGCCCGCCAGTGGGAAATGCGGCCTGTGCGTCGTTGACCGTTGCTTCCTCCTCCAGTTCCGCGCGACAGGCGGTCAGGGCATCGAAGGGAAAGGTCATGGCGGCAATGCCTTTATGTATCAGGAGACAATTCGAAACCAACCTGTTGATAAAAAAAGATAAAAACTTTTTGGTGCTGCCTTTTGTCAAAAAAGGCAGGGTCTTTTCGAAACTTTATGGAAAAGCTTCACCAAAAACTTCTTTTAGCTTTCAGGTGTAGTCATGCGCTGACTTTTCAAACAGTCTCCAGGCGGAAAAGGAACAGGCCGGACAGAACCCATGTGCTGTCCACCTGCAGGCACAAACAGTGCCGATGGGCTGTTGGTTCCCTGTGTAATGTTACAATCGGGCCGGTCCGTCTGTCCTGCGTGTGGCGCATGGGCCTGCGCTTTTCACGGTCTGTTTCATGTGTCAGTGTTTTCAGGACGTAGGGCGCAGGATGCTACCGTCCTGTCCCCAGCCAGATCCAGACGGAGGGCCGTTTCAATGAAGCTGTATTACACGCCCGGCGCGTGCTCGCTTGCCGCGCATATCATCCTTAATGAAACCGGGCTGCCCCACAGTCTTGAGCAGGTGGACCTGAAGACCAAGCAGACCGCCAGTGGTCAGGATTATCTGAAAATCAACCCGCGCGGGGCCGTGCCCGCGCTGGAAATCGCACCGGGCACGGTGCTGACGCAGAATGTGGCGGTGCTGACCTATATCGGCCAGCAGTCGGATCATGCTGCCTTTCACCCTGCCCCTGATTCGATCGAATTCTTCCGCCTGCTGGAAGCCATCGGGTTCTGCGAGGACGTGCATGGCGCATTTGGTGCGCTGTTTGCTCCTGAATTGCCCGATGTCATGCGCGAGCGGCTGCTGGCGAATGTTACGCGTCGCCTGAAGCAGGTCGAAGCACTGCTGGAAGCCGGTGGCAACGGGCACCTGCTGCCCGCAGGCTTCACGCAGGCGGATGCGTTGATGGCCGTGATCCTGAGCTGGGCTGGACCACTGGGGATCGACCTTTCGGCCTATCCCCGTGCCAGTGCCCTGCGCGATGCGGTGTTGGCCCATCCTGCGGCACAGAAGGCCCGGCGGGAGGAAGGGCTGGACTGAACCATACACGCGGATGGCCCGGACACCATCGGTACCCGGGCCATGTGGTATTGGAAACAGGTCGTTGCGGTCAGCCGGGCTGGATTTCGATCTTGCGTTCGCTCGGCTTGGCCGGTTCACGGCGCGGCAGGGTGACCTGCAACACCCCGTCCTTGATGCGGGCGCTGATCCGGTCTTCATCCACGCCTTCGGGCAGGCTGAAATGTTCGGAAAAAGCACCAAAGCTGCGGGTGGCGACGTGCTGTTTCTGCTCAGACGTTACAGGACTTTTCTTCTCGCCCGAGATGCTCAGTACGCCGTTACTGGCATTCAGCGTGATATCCTTTTCCGAACAGCCGGGTACTTCGATATAGATATGGTAGCCGGTTGCGTCTTCGGTAATGTCCGTGGACCCGATCCGGCCCGAGCCGAAGGTGTCGGGTGCGCGGTAGTCATCGATCAGCCGACCCACCTGACGCTGCAGCACGGCGAACGGATCGGTTGCCCGCGTCGTGGCCGTACGAACCGGGGTTGCGACAAATGTCGGTCGTGCAATCATGGTCATTGCTCCTCAATACATACTATTGAGCGGTCTGTTCTGGGTCATTCCCGCCCTGCACCATGAATGCTGGGGCCAATATCCGGACCTTACAGTGATACAGATCAATCCTGCCATGCGGTCCATTCCATGCAGGGCTGCTCTTTACTTTATCGAAACAAAACGATTCTGGATTTATGCCAGTACGCGGCAGAATTTTCGCAATGCAGGGCAGTATTGCAGCAATAAACCACCTCCGCTGCTTCTGCATGCCGCAGAAAGGCTATATCTTGAGTGATCCGTTATAACATGCGGCAACCCGTATCGGGTTTAACCAGAATGGAAAATATGCATGTCAGTTGAAAACACGCTTCGTGATGCCATCCAGAAGAAGTCTGTTGTGGGTTTCACGTTCGATGGCAAGACCTGTACCGGTTCTCCCCATGCGCTGGGTGAGCGCGATGGCATGCCGCATGTCCTGATCTATCGTGGCGAGGACGCACATGAAAAGCGCGTGCCCCCCACGGGTGAATGGAGCGTACTGCCGCTGTCCGACATCACCGGCATCCGCCTGCTGTCCGCTGAACCCTTCCACGTCGGCCATCCCGATGCGAAGACGAAGGCAGACCTGCATAAGGTCAGCGTAAGCGTCGGCTGAACCGGCCGGATACCCCGCCCGTTTGTGGCGGGGTACTGGATAAAAGTTTGGGGCTGGCATAGGTAAGCATTGTTTGCGACGGTTCACGCGGGCAGTTTAACCCATTGAGCGAGGATTTTCAGGAGTTTTGCAGGTGAGCGGATGTTGAAGCGCCACTCGCACTCGGCCAGGAAGAGATGGAAGTCTTTACGTGGTATTCCATTGTATCGCCGCAGATGCCGCTTCGTCTGGCTCCAGAAATTCTCGATGCCGTTGATATGGTTTCTGCCCAGAGCAGGATGCCTGCTGTGATCAATGCGTTCGTGATGGAATTCCGAGACATCCAGCTTGTCGTAAGCGTGCCAGGAATCGCTGTAAACAATTGAATCGGGTTGTACTTTCTTTCGAATGATCGACATCAATGTCTGATGTCCGGCATTGGGGATCATGACGGCATGGACACGGCCATGCCGTTTCAGCAGGCCGAAGACGGCCACGTTCCCGGCAGCGCCCCGACCTCGTTTTCTTTTGCGATGCCCACCGAAATAGCTCTCATCGACTTCGATTTCACCCGAGACCGGCGCCTCATGAGCAATCTGTTCTGCGATAATCTCTCGTAATTTTCGGTAATACAGGGTCGCTGTATTACGATTGACGCCTACAAGTTCGGCGGCGCTCCGGGCGGGCGTGCCCGCAACGAAGTGCTCCAGAAGGCGCTTTTGGATGCTGACAGGCAGCCGACTGCGACGACGTGCTTTCATGTGACATATCAAGCCTTTATTCGCTTACCTATGCCAGCCCCTAATATTATTCGATCGCACAATCTATTAAGCCAGCATACCCGACATTATAAATCATGCTGCGGCACGTATCCGGACTACCGCTCGGCCGCTGCCATGTACGTTCAGGTTACGGTTCTCTCGGTACAATGCACCGTCCTTGCCCATCCGGCAGGGGCCGTTATCATGTGACCCGATACGTCATGCATATTTTATCCCGGGACGGGAATACCGGATGCTCGTTGCATATTTACAACAACAACTGCAGCCTTTATGTATATACAAGTAGATGCAAATTTATTGAAAAAGGCTGTTTCCATGGCTGCTTCTTCCACGCCCACCCGGTCAATACGCGTGTCCTCACGTCCCGAGGTTGCCGCCCTGCCCGTCTATAATGCCGGCCTGTCGGAAGATGAGGTGCGCCAGAAATATAATGCATCACATATTTCAAAACTGGGCAGCAACGAAAATCCTTACGGTCCCTCACCTACGGCCCTGAAACAGTGGGACTGCCTGATACAGCGGATGTTCCGCTACCCCGATGCAACGGCATCCACATTGCGACAGGCGCTGGTGCAGGTAACGGACGTGCCTGCGGACCATATCATGCTGGGCAATGGGTCTGAACAGATCATACGCCTGATCAGCGAGGCCTATCTTTCCCCCCGTGAACGGGTCGTGACCGTCCTGCCTTCCTTCGGGCTGCATGTGATATGGCCTGAAATGATGGGCGCGCGGGTCGACGCGGTTCCCATTACCGCCGAAGGCCAGTTTGACCTGCCCGCCATGAAGCAGGCGGTTCAGGCCGCTCCGCTGAAAATCCTCATGTTTTCCAATCCATCCAATCCGGTCGGCTGCATGATGGAGGCACAGGACATGCTGGAACTGGTGGAATGCTGCCCACCGGACACGCTGATCGTGATTGACGAGGCCTATTATGAATACGCCCTGGGCAGCAAGAACTATCCCGACGCCACGAAAATCCTGCCCCGGCAGGCACGGCCATGGCTGGTGTTGCGCACGTTTTCAAAGGCCTATGCCCTGGCCGGGCTGCGGATCGGCTATGCGCTCGCATCCGATACCGGTGTCATCACCACCCTGAACAGGGTGCGTGACCCGTTCAACACCAACATGGCGGCACAGGACATGGCGCTGGCGTCCCTGCAGGACAGGACGCATATGCAGACCAGTGTCGCAACAACCGTGGCTGAACGCGAACGCTTCATGCACGAACTGACGCAACTGGGCTATACTCCCGTGCCATCCCATACCAACTTCATATTCCTTGATGTCGGGCGGAACGCCTCGGTCCTGGCGGAAAGCCTGCTGCGGCATGGTGTCATCATCAAGCCCTGGCGTGAAAAGGGGTTTGAGACACATTTACGCGTCAGCGTCGGCCTGCCCACGGACAATGACCGCTTCCTCCGCGCCCTCGCCCTTGAAACCGGACAGACCGATGACAGCCATTGAAACCTTTATCACGCGGCTCCGCCCCCGGCTGGACAACAGGATTTCAACCAACGCGACGGTCCGGCAACATCACGCCCATGGTGAAGGCTGGCAGTCTCCCGATCCGGCCACCCAGCCCGATGTGGTTGTGTTCGCCCGGACAACGGAAGAGGTCGCGGCCATCGTCTCCGTCTGTCATGACCTGTACCTGCCGGTCATTCCCTTCGGCGGCGGGACATCACTGGAAGGACAGCTGACCGCGACGAAAGGTGGTGTCAGCCTTGACCTGTCGCAGATGAACGCTGTCCTCGACATCCGCCCGCAGGATCTGAGCTGCCGGGTACAGGCAGGGGTGACACGCCAGCGGCTGAATGGGCTGCTGCGCAGTGACGGGCTGTTTTTTGCCGTGGATCCCGGTGGGGAAGCAACATTGGGTGGCATGTGCGCCACCCGCGCATCCGGCACCGGTGCCGTTCGCTATGGCACGATGCGCGAAAACGTGCTGGGGCTGACCGCCGTCATGGCAGATGGCAAAATCATCCAGACGGGGGGAAATGTCCGCAAATCCGCGACCGGGTATGACCTGACCGGCCTGCTGATCGGATCGGAAGGAACGTTGGGCATCATTACGGAAATTCAGGCCCGCCTGCATGCGCTGCCCGAAACCGTTCTGGGCGCGACCTGTCAGTTCGGCACGCTGGCGGATGCGGTGAATACCGCCACGTCCATCATTCAGGCCGGCCTGCCCATCGGGCGGCTGGAACTGCTGGATGACGTGCAGATGGATGCCTGTATCAGGTATTCGTCACTGGAGGGATACGAACCCCTGCCGACCCTGTTCTTTGAACTGCATGCATCCCCCGCATCGGTAACGGAACAGGCGGACCTGCTACGCGAAATCACCGAATACCATCATGGCCTGTCATTCCGTGCGTCCGCCAGCTCCGAGGAGCGCACGCAGTTGTGGAAAGCGCGCCATGACGCCTTCTGGGCCTGCCTGGCCTACCGACAGGGGCACAAGGGCATGACCACCGACGCGGTCGTGCCGATTTCCGCCATGACGGACATGATCACGCTGGCCAAACAGGACATTGAGGAATCCGGGCTGGTTGCCCCCATTGTCGGCCACGTGGGGGACGGCAATTTCCATACCGTCATCCTGATCCCGCCCGAACAGGACGGATGGGCGCGCGCGCAGGCGCTGGATCATAAGATCATCCAGCGCGCCCTTGACCTTGGAGGGGCCATAAGCGGGGAACATGGCGTTGGCCTTGCCAAGCAGATGTTCATGCATAACCAGCATGGTGATGACGCCATTACAGTCATGCGCACCATCAAGCAGGCGCTGGACCCGCGCAATATTCTTAACCCCGGCATACTGCTACCTGCCCCCACCATCCCATGACACCCCGCGTATTTTCCATCCAGACGCTGCCCGTCAGCGCCTGGAAAAATGGACAGGGCATAACACGTACCCTCATGGACGCACCCGGCTGGCGGGTCAGTATCGCAACCATTGACCGGTCATGCCCTTTTTCCACCTATTCCGGCATGCAGCGTCAGCAGGCATTGCTGTCCGGTGACGGGCTGGAACAGATCACACCCACGCATGAAAGCCTGCAACTGGAACGCGCGGGGCCCGTGCTATCGTTTTCCGGCGCTGTCCCCCTTACCTGCCGGTTGAAGGGCGGTGCGGTGACCGTGCTGAACGTCATGTTTGTACCCGACAGGTTTCCCCATGCCGGAATCCGGTCAGTCACGACGGCATTTATTCCGGATTCGATACAGGATACGATTATTGTTCCCGTACGTGGTTCGTGGCGCGTAACATGCATCAATAATGTCGTCCGCCACGTGACGACAGGCAACATCATGCGCGGCAGAATACAGTATATCGCGCCAATAGCCGACCACGACACGTTGTGTTACGTTGCTTCATCATGTATGTAAGACCATGTTATGATGACGCCTGATCATTCCTTCTTCCATCCGGCATCCCCGCAGGCTGCCATAGACCATGAATTGAGTGCTGTAATATGGCTATAGGTATTGCTGAAACTCAGGCAATCACACGCTATGAACAGGTCAAGCAGTATATCACGGCACGCATAAGAAGGGGAGAATGGAAAGTCGGTCAGCGCCTGCCGTCGGAAAGTGAACTGGTGGAGATCACTGGCGTATCGCGCATGACGGTACACCGTGCCCTGCGTGAACTGATGACGGAAGGACTGGTCACGCGCGCACAAGGTGTTGGCACGTTTGTCGCCCGCCCAGCCCCGCGCGCCGAACTGCTGCAGTTACATGATATTGCCGATGACATTATTGCCAGCGGCCATACCCACCGCTCCCGCGTCATCACGCTGGACACAGCGCGGGCCGATGTTGACCTGGCCATGTCATTCGACCAGCGTCCGGGCAGCAAGCTGTTCCATTCCGTGATCGTGCATTACGAGGATGATACGCCACTGCAGGTGGAGGAACGTTATGTCTCTCCGCATTTCGCGCCGGATTACCTGAATCAGGACTTTTCCGTCGCGCATCCGCACCGGCACCTGTACCATATTGCCGGTCCGGACGAGATCGAACACGTCATTTTCGCCATCACGCCGTCACAGGAACTCCAGCACCTGCTGGAACTGGAAACGCCGGAAGCCTGCCTGCAACTGGTCCGGCGCACATGGGTGCAGGACAGGATCGTGATGAAAGGCATCTTTACCTATCCCGGCAGCCGATACAGCCTGGGTGGCCGCCAGTATATGTAAGGATCATCAGGCCCGGCGCAGCAACTGCTTCCGCTGGGTCGCCAGTTCCTGCATATTACGAATTCCGGCCAGTCCCATGATATCACGCACTTCGCCCGACAGGCCGGTTGTCAGGGCGTCCATGCCCCTGCGTCCCCCTGCCGCCAGCGCCCATGCCCATGGACGACCCAGTGCCACACCGGATGCGCCCAATGCCAGCGCGATAACAATATCGCCCCCCTGCCGCACGCCGCTATCCAGCACGACCTCACATCGATCCCCGACAGCTTGCACAATTTCCGGCAATACGGACAGTGTTGCGGGCGACGGGTCCATCTGCCGCCCACCGTGATTGGAGACAATCAATGCGTCCGCCCCGTTTTCCACGCACTGACGGGCATCGGTCGCATCCATCACCCCCTTGACGATCAGCCTGCCACCCCATTCCTTACGCAGCCATGCCAGATCCTGCCATGTCAGGGAGGGGTCAATTTCAGCGGCGGCGTTGCGTGCTTCCTCCAGCAGGTTCTGGCCCATGCCGTACGGGGCAAGATTGCCGATGCGGGCTTTTCCCGCCATCAGCATGCGCAGGCTCCATCCCGGCCTGCTGGCCATGGAAAGCAGTTGGGCCACCGAAGGCCGCGTCATGCGCCGGAACCCGTTGCGGACATCACGCGCCCGCATGGGCGTAATGGCGGTATCAACCGTCAGGATAATGCCATCAATCCCGCACGCCTGGGCGCGGCGCAACATGTCACGCGTCAGTTCACGGTCCCTGAAGACATAGATCTGCGCCAGAAGATCCACGCCCGGCACGCGGGCAAGTGTTTCCATGGCAGCGATGGAGAAGGTGGAAACGGCAAACGGAATACCCGCCCGCGCTGCCGCCTGCGCCGCCATGACATCCCCGCCTGCATGCATCATGCCTGCGAAACCGACCGGCCCCAGCATGAACGGCGCACCACGGGACTTGCCCAGCCATGTAGACCCGATATCCACCTGCGATACATCACGTAGGCAACGCGGGATAATTTTCCAGTCAAGAAATGCCTGGCGGTTCGCGCGTATGGTGACTTCGCCATGCGCGCCTCCGTTCACATAATCCCGAAACAGGCGCGGCAGGCGACGGTTGGCCATCTGATACAAGTCATCAACGCCTGAAAATTCCATTGCCCGCTTTCTCCACCACCTGTTGCGTCATTACCAAGAATACCCCCCAATCTATTACTTTATAATAATAAAGATACGGAAAGGGGTATATTGTCCCTATCCAACCTGCGGCAGGGCTACATGCTGGCCAATGGTTGTCACCAGACTGCCATCCGCCAGCAGTTCCGCCGCCTTTTCGATATCAGGCGTAAACAGGCGATCCTGTTCAAAGAACGGCACCTTTGCACGCAGGACCTGGGCTGCCGCAACCAGAGGCTTCGACGAAGACAGGGGGGCAAGGAAATCCAGTCCCTGCACCGCCGCCAGATACTCCACCGCCAGGATGACACGGACATTATCGACAATATCCGTCACCCGGCGGGCGGCGAAGGTCGCCATGCTGACGTGATCTTCCTGATTGGCGGAAGTCGGCAGGCTGTCCACGCTGGCGGGATGGGCCAGCGTCTTGTTTTCCGACGCAAGGGCTGCTGCCGTGACCTGTGCAATCATGAAGCCTGAATTCAGGCCACTGTCATTGACCAGGAACGGCGGCAGGCCGCTCATCTGCGCATCGACCAGCAGGGCAAGGCGCCGTTCGGCAATCGCCCCGATTTCCGATACCGCGATCGCCATCAGATCGGATGCGATCGCCACGGGTTCAGCATGGAAATTACCGCCGGAAATCATTTCATCCGTATCGGCAAAATGAATGGGATTATCCGAAACCGCGTTCGCTTCCAGCAGCAGGATACCCGCCGCGTGACGCAGGCTATCCAGACATGCGCCCATGACCTGAGGCTGGCAGCGCAGGCAGTACGGGTCCTGCACGCGCTCATCTTCCTCGACATGGGACGCGCGAATGGCCGATCCCTGCATCAGCGTACGATAGACACTGGCACATTCGATCTGACCACGCTGGCCGCGCAGCTCATGCAAGCGCGGGTCGAATGGCGCGTCCGTTCCACGCGCGGCGTCAAGGGTCAGCCCCCCCGTCGCAAGGGCGCATTGCAGCAGGCGTTCGGCATCGAACAGCGCCGCCAGTGCCAGCGCGGTGGAAACCTGCGTGCCGTTCAGCAGCGCCAGACCTTCTTTCGGGCCCAGTTCCAGTGGCGATAGCCCGGCCAGACGCATCGCCTCGGCCCCGGCGTATCTTTCGCCATTAAAAAAGGCTTCGCCCTCTCCGATCGCCACCGCGCTCATATGCGCAAGCGGTGCCAGATCGCCGGATGCGCCCACCGACCCCTTGTACGGGATAACCGGCACGATACCGCGTTCCAGCATAGTGACCAGCAATTCGACCACTTCCGCCCGGACGCCCGAAAAGCCACGGGCCAGGCCGTTTGCCTTCAGCAGCATGATCAGGCGCACGATACGCGCAGGCATCGGTTCCCCGATCCCCGCCGCATGGCTGAGGACAAGGTTACGCTGCAGGTCACGCAGCTTGTCATCAGGGATACGCGTCTTGGCCAGTTTGCCAAAGCCGGTATTGACACCATAAACCGGTTCACCCCGTTCCACGATCCGGGTCACGGAAGCCGCGGCTTCATGCAAGTGCGCCACAACGCCCGGCGCCAGCGTGACATCCGATCCGTCAAAATAGAACTGACGCATCTGTGCCAGTGTCAGGTGACCGGGCTTAAGCACCAGCTTGTCTGTTACTGTCATAATTTCAGTTCTTTCGCGTAATCATGGGCAGGTCGAGCCCTTTTTCATTGGCACAGGAAACGGCAATGTCGTAGCCCGCATCCGCATGGCGCATCACACCGGTGGCCGGGTCATTCCACAGCACGCGTTCAAGGCGACGGGTCGCGCCCTCGCTCCCGTCCGCCACGATCACCATCCCGGCATGCTGGGAGAAGCCCATGCCCACGCCACCGCCATGGTGCAGGGAAACCCACGTCGCACCTGACGCCGTATTAAGCAGCGCATTCAGCAGCGGCCAGTCCGAAACGGCGTCACTTCCGTCCCGCATGGCTTCGGTTTCACGGTTGGGGCTGGCGACCGAACCGCTGTCCAGATGGTCACGACCGATCACGATCGGTCCCTTCAGTTCACCCTTGGCCACCATTTCATTGAATGCGAGGCCCAGGCGGTGCCGGTCCCCAAGGCCAACCCAGCAGATACGCGACGGCAGACCCTGAAACTGGATTTTCTCACGCGCCATATCCAGCCAGTTATGCAGATGATGGTCGTCAGGCAGCAGTTCCTTCACCTTCTGGTCCGTGCGATAGATATCTTCGGGATCACCGGACAGTGCTGCCCAGCGGAACGGGCCGATCCCACGACAGAACAGCGGGCGGATATAGGCAGGCACGAAACCGGGAAAGGCAAAGGCGTCCGCACAACCGGCCTCATATGCCATCTGGCGGATATTGTTGCCGTAATCGAAGGTCGGGATACCCAGTTTATGGAACGCCACCATGGCTTCGACATGCAGGCGCATTGAGTCCTTTGCCGCCTTTTCCACGGCAGCCGGATCGGTAATGCGCATTTTTTCCGCCTGTTCCAGCGTCCAGCCCGCAGGCAGGTAGCCGTTAAGCGGATCATGCGCCGATGTCTGGTCCGTCACCGCATCGGGATGGATGCCACGGCGCACCAGTTCAGGGAATACTTCAGCCGCGTTCCCCAGCAGGCCAACCGAAACGGGCTTGCCGCTGCGGTTGGCCTCGGCAATCAGTTCCAGCGCCTCGTCAAGGTTGTCCACGCGACGGTCCAGATAGCCGGTCTCCAGCCGTTTCTGGATACGACCGGGCTGGCATTCCACCGCCAGCATGGACGCCCCCGCCATGACCGCGGCCAGTGGCTGCGCCCCGCTCATGCCGCCAAGGCCACCTGTCAGGATCCAGCGGCCCTGCAGGTTGCCGCCGTAGTACTGGCGCCCCATTTCCACAAAGGTTTCGTACGTGCCCTGCACGATCCCCTGCGAGCCGATGTAAATCCATGAGCCGGCCGTCATCTGGCCGTACATCATGAGACCAAGCCGGTCGAGTTCGTTGAATTTATCCCAGTTTGCCCAATGCGGAACGATGTTGGAATTGGCGATCAGCACCCGCGGCGCATCGGCATGGGTACGGAAGATGCCCGCAGGCTTGCCCGATTGCACCAGCAGCGTCTGGTCATCTTCCAGCCCACGCAGACATTCAACGATCCGGTCGTAACAGGACCAGTTGCGGGCAGCCCTGCCGATACCCCCATATACAACCAGTTCGGACGGGTTTTCTGCCACTTCGGGGTCAAGGTTGTTCATCAGCATGCGCAAGGCTCCTTCAGTCTGCCAGCTACGCGCTGTCAACTGGGAACCGTGGGGGGCACGGATAACGCGGTCATTTGCCATGCGATCATTAAAGGGAGGAGAGGTCTCGGTCATAGCGTCGGATCACCTTGCATGCACTTGTATATATCAATAGTTAGCACATATCGATTTTGCCCTGTCAATCCATACCCGAAATGATATGATGGTTTTCTGTGCTGACAGATGCGGTGGTAACCGTGTTCAAGGGCGCGGACTGCCCTTAACTTCAGCATCGCATATATTTTTTTGTTTTGTTGAGACAGAATAAGTTATGCAAGCAAATGCTATGCGTCACTTACGATAGGTACAAAACCCCTGCGCGGCAGGGAACGCCATATCGTTACGGAGTATATTCCCTGATGGCAGAGACGGTTCCGACAAAAATCGAATCCGCGACCATATACCGTATTCCACTGGACCAGCGCCACGGACGGCCCCGCGACCTGTTTACGATATGGTTCGGTTCCAACCTGATGATGCTGACGGTTGTGACCGGGGCGCTTGCGACAGGTGTCTTTGGCCTGCCTTTCCTGCCTGCCCTTGCTGCCATCATCACCGGCAACATGGTCGGCGCCATTTTCATGGCGCTGCATGCCGCGCAGGGTCCGCGACTGGGCGTACCGCAGATGGTTCAGACACGCGGCCAGTTCGGCATTGTCGGCGCCGTGCCGATCACGGCCCTGATCGTCATCATGTATGTAGGTTTTGCCGCATCCAACCTGGTACTGGGTGGCGAAGGGCTGCAATTTATCGTGCCGCATCTCAACCGTCTGGGGGGGATCCTGATCATTCAGGCCCTGTCCGTCATTCCCGCCATTTATGGTTATCACATGATCCATACGGCTGCGCGGATCATGACATGGGTATGCGGGGTCGCCATCCTGCTGTGCCTGTGCCTGGTCGGCTGGGAACATGGCGCCGACCTGCTGCATGCCAGCCACGCCCATATCAGCACGCGTGGCATACTGGGCACGATTTCAACCGCTGCCCTGTGGCAGATTGCCTATGCCCCTTACGTATCCGATTCATCGCGTTACCTGCCCCCCGGTCCCGAGGGGGAACGCAAGGCGTTCCATGCCAGTTTCTGGGGCGCCGTGCTGGGATCCGTACTGCCGATGACACTGGGGGCCATGATCGGCCTGCTGGCCAGCGGCCATAATATTGTCGCGACCCTGGGGCAGATGCTGCATGGTGCGGCCGTGCCGGTACTGTGTGCCCTGTCGCTGAGCATTGCCGTCGCCAACGCGATGAATGTCTATTGCGGCGCCCTGTCCACCCTGACGATCATCCAGACCTTTGTTTCCACGCGCAGGCACCAGAAGGCGCTGCGCCTTGCCATCACATCCGTGCTGCTGACGATCGCACTGCTTATGGCCGTATTCATGGCCCGCAGCTTCATGGCGCTGTACAGCGAATTCCTTGAACTGCTGATGTCGGTCATGATTCCGTGGACTGCAATCAACCTGACGGATTACTACCTGATCCATCGGGGCGAGTATGATGTCGAATCCTTTTTCCACCCCACGGGCGGACGTTATGGCCGCTACAACAAACCGGCCTTCATCTGTTATTTCGTCGGTATCCTGATCCAGATTCCCTTCCTGTCCAATGCCCTGTTCACCGGCCCCATGGCCCGACTGGTACATGGGGTGGACCTGTCATGGATTGTGGGGCTGGTGGTCACCACGCCACTGTACTGGTGGGCCGCCGACCGGCAGGCACGCTCGGCACCAGCTGGCCTGGCCGCCACAGCGGATTGAAGTCGTCCCTCAATCCGCGCCTGTTCCCTGCCTGTCTATCGCTGCCGGTCTGACAAGATCATATCGGCAGCTTTTTCAGCAATCATGATACAGGGCGCATTGGTATTGCCGCTAACCAGTGTCGGCATGATCGAGGCATCGGCAATCCGTAGTCCCGTCATTCCCCTCACCTTCAGGTCCGGGGTCACGACCGCGTCCGCATCCGTTCCCATCCGGCATGTGCCGGCCGGATGGAAAACAGTGCTCGCGCCGCGCCTGATATAGGCCATCAGTTCATCATCGGTTACGATATCCTGGCCAGGCGCCATTTCGCGCCCACGAATGCCATCAAAGATCGGAGCCGCCAGGATCTTGCGCGCCAGACAGATACCTTCCTTCAGAACCTGTCCATCACGGGGATCTTGCAGAAAGCGGAAATCGATCTGGATATCCTGCATGCCATTCTGGCCCAGACGGATCTCGCCCCGGCTACGCGGACGCAGCACGCAGGTATGGATGGCAAAGCCATGTCCCATTTCAAACAGGCGTCCGCGATGACTACGGAATCCTGGCACGAAATGAAACTGGACATCCGGCACGCCATCCGCCAGGGGCGTACGGGCGAAGCCGCCCGCCTCCACGTAATTGGTTGTCAGCCACCCCTTGCGCCACAGGGCATATTTATGTGGGGAAGACAGGACGGCCGGAAGTGATCGCCATGAAAAGCCGAGGCTGCGCGCCTCATCCGAACGCACCGTAACAAGACCGTCCACATGGTCCTGCAGGTTCTGTCCTACCCCCTGCAATTCGTGAATGACGGATATCCCCGCCCCCACCAGGTCATTTCCCCGTCCGATCCCCGACGCCATGAGGATGACAGGGGAGCCGATGGCTCCTGCGGACAGCACCGTTTCCCGTTGGGCAAACAGGCCAAACTGTTGTTCACCATGGACCACATTGACCCCCAGCACCGTGTTTTGCCGGGTAATCAGAGATTTGACCGTCATGCCCGTCAGGATATGCAGGTTGGGCCGATTACGGACCGGATGCACGAACGCGCGGTAGGCGCTCAGCCGTTTTCCATCGCGCTGCGTGACATTGTAAATGCCCACGCCTTCAAATGTATTTCCATTGAAATCGGGATTTTCTTTCTGCCCGACCTGTTCGGCCGCTTTGATAAACATGCGTGACAGGGGATTGGCCTCACGCGGGGTAGTGACATCCAGTTCCCCCCCCGTCCCATGAAAACGGGGATCAAGGCCGAGACAGTCATGTTCTGATTTCATGAAATATTTCAGGACCGAGTCATAGTCCCACCCCGTACATCCCTGTGCCGCCCAGCCATCATAATCTGACCGCTCACCACGGATATAGATCATGCTGTTCATTATGCTGGAACCACCCAGGCCCCGCCCGCGCGGCACGTGGATGCGGCGATTATCCAGATCAGCCTGTGGCACCGAGAAAAACTGGTAGGCCAGTTTACAGCTTTTATACAGGGTCAGGGTACCAGCGGGGATCTGGATACGGGGCGTGTTATCACTGCCCCCCTCTTCAATCAGGCAGACCTGGTTACGCGGATCGGCGCTCAACCGATTGGCCAGCACGCAACCAGAGGAGCCACCCCCGACAATGATATAGTCAAATTCACGAGGAAAGGACGCCTGCCGCATCGATTTACATACCTTGTCACAATCATGATAAGAAGCTGCCTGGAAAAAGCTTCACCAAAACCTTGCTTATGATTGCAGGGCGCTTCCTGACCTGTTTTTTCAAACAGCCTTTGATATCATGTATGTATTTCAGTTCATTGAAATCGTAATGTTTGCCCAATACAGGGCAACAACAAAAAACGTACCGGCTGGATAGTCAAAACCTATCCAGCCCCACAAAAAAGGGGTCATGCCTGCAGGCATGACCCCTTTATGAAATGCAACGGATCAGAAACCGGTGCTGAATGTTCCCAGACACGCAAAGTTCGGCGCCGTGTAGTACTGCGCGGTGCCCGCGACCGGTCCGGTGTTATACACCCCGGACAGGTAGTGATGATCCGCCAGGTTGATGACGTTCAGCCGCAGTGAAGGCGCCTTGAGGAAGCCGATATCCGGCGCACGGGCACCGATCATCATGTCAACCTGCTTATGGCCGGCAATCTGTTCATCGTTCATGAACGTGCCGTATTCCTTGTCCACATATTTCAGTGAAACGCTGCCAAAGAAACGACCATCGTCATATTGCAGGCCAGCCGCCGCCATCCAGCGGGGTGCGGAGGTCGCCATCTTGCCTGCCGTGTGATAGGTCACGCCGTCCATTGTAATGTTGGAATCCTGACGGGCATACAGATATTCAACCGACCCGTAAGGCGTGATGTGATGCCAGGGGTGCAGCGCCAGTTCACCATCGAAACCGCGCGTCGTCATGCTGCCCGCATCCTGATAATACGGCACGTTACCGATGTACTCGTTAATCTGATGGTGCGAGAAGTTGTAATTGAACAGGGTCAGTGACGCCGTGATCCAATTGTCATGGTATCGTGCACCCACTTCTTCCGACACACTGTATTCATCATGCAGGTTCTTGTTCGCAGTCTGATACGTCCCGCCATCCCACGGGCTGTTATACTGGTTGTAGAAAGCGGAACCCAGCGGCAGGCGGTAACTGGTCGTCACGTTGCCGAAGACCATGATCTTCGGATTGAACTTGTAGCTGATGGACATGCGCGGCAGGGGCTGTGCCGAATAATAATTGGCGTTGTATTGCGGGCCGGGCTGGTTCAGCGTGCCGTTTCGTGCCGCCATGACTTCCTTGAAACCAACATCCAGCGTCAGCTTCCTGTTCAGGAAATGCATGGTATCACCAATATACAGCGCATTCGTCTGGGTAATGGTGTGATAGGACCATTCATTCAGCGTGGTGCCATCCTGCTGACGCAGGTAGCCCGTTGAATTGCCGGACGCATCCAGCCCGCTAAGCGGTTCATCAACATGCATGTCGGTATAGCCATACCAGTACCCGAAAACGAGATCATGGTTGGCCACCTTGTAATGCAGGGTGGAGTTGAATCCTGTATAGCCTTCCACGCCAATCCAGTTCTGGATTGCCGCGGTCTGACCATCCTCGGAATAGTTATTCCCGGCCAGCGGTGAAGAATTGGCCGATGTTCCGTTATAATACGGCCCGGTTGTCGGAACTGTTGTCACACCAAAGGGATAGTTTCCGCTGCCGTGGTAATAATAGGGCGTTACGTCCAGTGTCAGATTACGCGCCAGCTTGAAGTGCGAAGGTGCGCTCAGAAAATAATCGGTCCAGCTGGTAGCGTAGGATTTGTAATAATTCGCCTCGCCAAAGCTATACTTGCCCTGCATGTCATTAGGGTTGTTCTTCAGCCCGTATTTGTTCCAGTCGCTCAGGGTCGGGGTGCTGTACCATGCCGTATGTTCATTGTTGTAGGAACCGGACAGGGAAATGTAATTCCCGTCACCCCATTCCTTGATCAGCTTGTAGTCCACATGCCAGCGGTTGTTCCGCCCGGGACCACGCCACGCGCGACTGGTCAGGTCGGAAAAGGACGCAAATGCCCGCAGGCCGGTATTGGCGATATCCCCGCTGTCATACCGGATGAACTGGCGGTTCATCTGGTGCGTGCCGTAACTGACATCGAATTCGCCGCCACGGGTATGCTTGGGGCCACGCATCTTGACGGCCATGGTACCACCAGATGACGTGGTGGTGGGGGTTTCGATGCTGGGGGCGCCCTGCTGCAGCTGGACGTTGTCCATGTTCTCGCTATCGACCCATTCGGACGAATTGGGGGTATAGTCATCCGGATCGTTCATTGGCGCCCCTTCGAAGGTGAAGCCAATTTCCTGCTGGTTCAGACCGCGGACATTGATATCGGATTCATCACTGACACCAAACGGGTCACCCATGGACACGTTTGCACCCGGCGACATGGCCACCAGTGCCAGCGCGTTGGATGCAGGCGCCTGCTTGGCAATATAATCATGGGACACGGTACTGACCGATTTTGCCGCCGTTTCGTTACGGATCAAGCCCCCATATGAACGCGTACGCGTAACATGCAACTGTTCACCCGCACCGGTGGCATTGATGCCCGTATTGACCGTCGAGTCCCCTGCCCTGACCGCCGTCGTCTTGCCACCGGATGCGGCCGTCGACTTTGCATTGACAGAATTTTTTTGCACGGTATCGCCCGCATGGGCCATGTGCAGACGCAGTCCATTAGTCAGGAATGTTGATGACAGTATCATACATACAGTCAAGCCAGTCGAACGTCTGCGCATACTGCCCCCTTTAGAAATCACGACAGGAAAAATATCTGCTTGTACCAGCAACATGCGCCATGCATGTGTCTGCTGACTTTTCCGACCTAGGGCCGGACACATAACCGCATGTATGTACAAGCAGAGATATCATTGGTGCATTATTATGTTTCCGTAATGGTAACGCAACAGAATTCCTGCATCCCAAACGTATCGATATGGGCTGTCCATACATTTATCGGGACACGTTGCATTTTAGCAATTATCCTGACTGTTATATAATCATTCGTTGAAATATTTGCCACAAACGCTCAGGGCTGCTGTCGTACCAACAACAGCAGCCCTGATAAAAAACTCTGATGTATAAATGTTTTACGGAATGACGGCGATAACATCCACCTCGATCAGCCATTCCGGACGAGCCAGCGCCACAACTACCAGCCCCGTGAAAACGGGGAAGACCCCCTTCATACGCCGCCCCAGAACACGATATGTTGCTTCCCGGTAACGGATATCGGTCAGGTACACCGTAACCTTGCAGATATGGGACAGTTCAGAACCGGCTTCCTTCAGCAGCAGTTCGATATTGTCCATTACCTTTTCAGCCTGGCCCACCGGATCGCCGACCGCAACATTTTCACGCGTATCAAGATCCTGCGGCACCTGACCGCGTACATAAACCGTCTGCCCCGCGACGACAGCCTGGCACAGGTCATTGTCCAGGTTCTGTTCGGGATAGGTATCACGCGTGTTGAAACAGCGGATCCGCTTATGTGTTATCTGGCCTGTCATTATTTGTTCCCTCCCTTGCCCTGCTGCAGCACACCTTCGCTCAGCCCGGCTGAACGCTGCACGAATTCCAGTGCGCCGTTCCAGTCAAAGTTACGATAGACCGCAGCCAGATGCGCAAACGGCGGGGCCTGCGCAAACAGCTGGAATGTCAGACGATGGCCGGCATAATCGGAATTGAGCATGTCACGGGCATAGGCCAGCAGCTTGCGCCGGTCCTCGGCCTGCCATGTTTCATTGATGGAATAGAATTTTTCCATCCATGGCGCGGTTTCGGGATCCCGGAATGTCGCGACGTCCGGCGTGACACAGATCTGCCCACCACACAGTTCGCGCGTCAGGTGCATCATTTCATGCAGCTTGGAACATGCAAGCACACGCCCGGCCATAAGCAGCGACTGGTTGGGCATGAGCAGGCCACCGGGGCTTTCTTCCGCCATGGCAATGGACGCCGTCAGGTGGGCATTGATCCCTTCACGGTAACAGGCAAGGGTCGCCAGTTTCTCCTGCACCGCCTGCTGGCGGTCCAGTCCGGTCTGGCGCACGTTGAACATGGCGGCGCCGATCATCATGTCGGCCAGCTTCTGGTTACGCTGCACAAAGGCAAACGCGCTGTAGCGATGCAGTGTCGCGCGGATGAAGGTTGCAGCCTTGGTGTGCCGGTAGAACAGCACGTTTTCCCACGGGATCAGCACGTCATCGAAAATGACAAGGGCTTCGACCTCGTCATACCGGTTGGACAGCGGATAATCCTCGATCGGCGCGCGCCCGGCAAATCCGGTGCGACAGATGAATTTCAGGTTGGGCGAGGAAAAATCACAGATGAACCCGACCGCGTAATCAGACAGTTCGGCATCACCCCAGTTGGCAATGGTGGGCTTGGTGAATGCCTGGTTGGCGTAAGCCGCCGCCGTTTCATACTTGGCGCCACGGACAATGATGCCCGCATCCGTTTCGCGCACGACATGCAGCAGCATGTCCGGATCCTGGTCCTGCGGCCGCTTGGAACGGTCCCCCTTGGGGTCCGTATTGGCCGAGACATGGAACGGGTCCGCATACATCGCCTTATGCACGTGATGACGGATATTTTCCGCGAACTGGGGATTGACCTCGTTCAGGATATCCTGCCCGTCATACAGGGACCACATCTCGCCAATCGTCTCGTCACCGACACGCGTGACGATGCCTCCTACTTCATCCAGCACGGTGTCAGTGGCGATACGCTTCGCCTTCCAGTCTTCCTGCGTATGGGGCAACTGCAGGGCCAGCGGGGCTTCGTTTCCCTTGTCATCCGTATAGACAAGTCGGTCACGGAAAGCCGCTTCATGCTGCATGTCATACATCCGCGCACGGATGGAAACGATGGGCCTGAACATCGGATGCGTCGTGACATCCTTCACCCGTTCGCCATTCATCCATATCCGCCTGCCATCACGGATGGAGTCCAGATACTGCTGTCCTGTACGGATCATGAATTATCTTCCTGCTCAAGAATTATGAAGAACGGGTTCCGGCCGGTGAAATGCCCGACGGAAATGCAGCAGCGTCATTGCGGGCTGCAGATAGGTATGCTGGACGCCACCAATAATCACCCCGTGCGTCCCGACATCGACGGACTGTTCGAGGGTGCAGTCAAAGGATGCCAGCGCCCCGTCAAGCAGCCATCCCCCTGCCTGCCCCGGCTTCCAGGCCGCACAGCCGAAATCGAATGCTGGGAAGACCCCGGCCCGGCCAGCGAAGTTTTCCGCCACCCCGACATGGTCGTGCGACAGCATATTGATGACGAAACAGCCATTTTCGATAATGGCGGCAAAAGCCGGACTGCGCCGGTTGATGCACGCCATCATCATTGGCGGATCAGCGGACGCGGATGTGACGGAACTGACGGTAATGCCCAACCGCCCGGCGGGGCCGTCCGTGGTGATCACGGCCACGGGAGCTGCAACATGCCCCATGGCCGCGACAAACTGTTCACGTTCGGATGATCCCTGCCCATGTTGTGATACCGATGTCTGGGTGGACATGGCACGTCTCCCGAAAACCAGTGCTTATGACCATGGGATATTCGAACGGAGATTCATTCCGCTAAAGAAATATATATCGAAGATGCACCTCAGAAAAACCGAAGCAATAATGATTGATCAAAGGTTATTGCAATGCTCTATTCATCTCCCGGCACACCATATGAAGGGGCCTGGGCGGGATGCAGCGCACGCTGGACATAATCATACATCTGGGGTTTCCATACAGCCCACAGTTCCGTCAGACGCGCGACCGGATTTTCGCCCCAGTCCACCCGCAGATCCGCAAGCGGCCACTGTTCACGGTCAACCACCAGCATGCCAGCGGAATAGACAGGTCCGGCTTCGCCGCCCGCATCCGCACCAGCCTGCAATGCCAGCAGTATCCGCTCCCCCAGTTCAAGGGATGGGTCGCCCTTTTCAAACGCAGCAACAATTGCTGCCGGCACATCCGCATTGGCCAGCAGGTTGCCGGCGGATACGATATTCTTGCCAAAGGCTTCGGCATGGGTGCCCAGCGTGCTGTCGCCAGACCATGCGGCCCCGTGGCCACTGCTGTCGATAAAGGTCATCTGCCGGTATGGTGCATGGGTTGCGACGCGGGCCATGACAACCTGGCATTCAGCGGGTGTCAGTCCGCGTTCCAGCAGGTCGAGAGCCATTGGCCCCAGTCGCGGGTCAGTTACATTCTGCGACGTGACCGCCCCCACGCCCGCGCGGGCATAGGCGCAGCGGGCCGCCACGGCGGGCGACGACGATACGACCGCCACCCCGAACTGCCCGGTGCGCGCGCAATGCGCAACGATGGAAAATGTCATGATCCTGCCTTTCCTGTTTTATCCTGTTTCATCCGATCCGGCGCCACCTGCCGCCATGCGGTCCTTGGTCCCGTCGTGACAGACACAGCAGCCGGAGCCACCCCATGCGTTTCACACTGAAACAGATCGAATATTTTGTCGCGGCTGCCGAAACGGGGTCGATTACTGCAGCATCCAGGCGGGTTCATATCTCCCAGCCATCCATTTCCGCCGCCATCGCCCAGCTTGAGGCCGTGTTCGGGATTACCCTGTTCATCCGCCACCATGCCGCCGGGCTGTCCCTGACACAGGAAGGCCACAGCTTCCTGCGTGAATCCCGTAACCTGCTGCTTCATGCCACCGAACTGGACATGACCGCATCCGGCCTGTCGGGGCAGGTCAGTGGCCTGATTGAAGTGGGCTGCATGGCAACGCTGTATTCCCTGATCGTGCCGGACCTGCTGCAGGAATTCGAAACCCGCCACCCCGATGCCCAACTGCGCATTATCGCCGGCCATCACAGTGAACTGATTGAAAAGCTGCGCAATGGCGAAATCTGCGCCATGCTGGCCTATGACCTGAACATGCCGCAGGATCTTGATTTTTTCCCGCTGGCCGCCCTGCCTCCCTTTGCCTTTGTATCGGCACAGCACCGTCTGGCCCGCAGGCGGCATATCGTCCTGTCGGAACTGGAACACGAACCCTTCCTGTTGCTGGACCTGCCGCTGTCACGGGATTATTTCCTGTCCCTGTTTTCCCATGCGGGCATCGTGCCCAGCATAATGGGACGGTTCCAGAGCATTGATGTCATCCGTTCGCTGGTTGCGCGCGGCGAAGGCTACAGTCTGGCCAATGCGCGCCCGCGCAACAAGGCAGCGCTGGATGGCAGGCCGCTGGCCTATCTTGCGCTCAAGGACACACCCCAGCCGCTGCTGTATGGTACGGCCACGATCGCAAACATACGGCAGACGGCGCGGGCGACGGCCTTCCTGCAGGTGTGCCGTGAACTGCTTGCGGGAAAGCCCCTGCCGGGCAGCGACTAGGGCCAGCCGCCTTACGCCACGCACAACGTATCAACAATACGGGCCAGAAAGGCGTCGCCCGCAGCCAGTTCATCACGGGTAATGTATTCATCCGCCTTATGGGCACGGTCAATTGATCCGGGGCCGCATATCACGGTGGGCAATGTCAGTTCCTGCTGGAACAGTCCCGCTTCCGTCCCGAAGCCGATGGTGGTCACCGCATTATGCTGGCTGGCCTGCAGGGCAATATTACGGATGGCGGTATCCGGTTCGGGCACAAGGCCGGGATATTCATTGATGATTTCGAAATCGATTGTCCCACCGGGATAATCGGCCACCACAACCGCTGCGCGTTCGCGCAACTGCTTCAGCCATATATCAGCCGACTGTCCGGGCAGCAGACGCATTTCGAACTGCAGTTCGCACCGATCGGGGACGATATTCAGTGCAACCCCGCCATTTATCAACCCGACCTGTGCCGTGTTGAATGGCACCTCAAATGACGGGTCCTGTGTCGGGGCATCCATCATCTTCACCTGGATGCGGGCGACTTCCTGTGCCATGCGTGCTGCGATCTGGATGGCGTTGCACCCCAGCATGGGATTGGCGGAATGCGCCGCGCGGCCGTGGCATATGATGCGTGCGGCCACTTTTCCCTTATGGGCTACGGCTACCTGCAGACCGGTTGGCTCTCCCACGATACAGCCCTGCGCCGTGATTGCGTGTTCACGCAGAAACGCCAGAAGGGAACGCACGCCCACGCAGCCGATTTCCTCATCACAGGAAATGGCGAAATGCAGGGGGCGCCGCAATTCTCTGTTAGCCGCATATCGTGCCGCAGTCAGCATACAGGCCAGAAAACCCTTCATGTCACTGCTGCCGCGCGCAAACAGCTTTCCGTCGCGATCCGTCAGGCTGAATGGGTCGCACGTCCATGCCTGCCCCTGCACCGGCACAACATCACTGTGACCGGACAGGACAATACCCTGTCCAGTGTCTGGTCCGATCGTGGCAAACAGGCCATAACGATCCGTCTCCTCATGCCGCACGACCGTAAGGGTGGCGTTCACCGCACGGAACTGCTGCGCATACCATTCGATCAGGTCAAGATTACTTTCCCTGCTCAGGGTTGGCCATGCAACCAGATGCGCAAGGGCTGCAACGGTCGGATTACTGTCATGCAGCAGGGATGTCATGTTCGCTCCATCATCAGGGCCATGCACGTTATCGTAAGACAGTCCGGGGGCATCGCCTGCTCGGAAGTTTCTATGCCAAAGAGAGAAACTTCCGATGGGCTGCATCCATGTAAGGCAACGGGCCTGACAATGGCACCATGCCTCTGCCCGCATTGTTCTCAAACCGGCGGAAGCGGCACAACCAACCAATTGAAAACAATATGCTATTCACTGATTCATTCTGTCAGCAGGTCTGGCTTGCCTGTTGCCGCCGGTTCGTGAACCGACGTGTCGTCAGCGGCCATGGCATACCCTTACATTCAAGAAACAATATGCTCTAATCACACCATATTTCCATCTCAGGAACAGATCCATGCCCCTCGACCTTGCCATCATCAATGCTGACATTCACGGCCATGCCCCACCCGTCAATGCAGTCGGCATCATGGACGGACATATCGTGGCGATCGGCACATCATCCGACATCATGGAGCAATGTGTCCCGACAACCGTCATCCGTGATCTGGGCGGCATGTTCCTGATGCCGGGCTTTATTGATGTCCACATGCATATTGCCATGGCCGCTGACTATCTTTCCGCCATCGGGCTGCGGGATGTACGGACCATGAAGGCCCTGCTGGAAAGGGTGGCGGTATGGGCGGCGGCACATCCCGACACGCCATGGATCCGCGGTCTGGAATGGAGCTATGGCTATCCCGACCTGCCCGATGGCGAATTCGATGCGCGCATGATTGACAGCATCCTGCCAGACCGTCCGGTAATCCTGACATCGGGCATGGCGCATGCAGCATGGGCGAATTCGCGTGCCATGGAAATTGCCGGGATTACCCGCGATACCCCCGACCCGGAAAATGGTGAAATCGTCCGCCGCGCCGATGGCACGCCATCGGGCTGGCTGAAGGAAGACGCTGTCAGCCTTGTCACCAGCCATATCCCGCCCATGACCCGACCGGAAATGGATCACGCGCTGGGTCTGGTGCTGGATACGGCATCCCGGCTGGGCATCACCCGTATGCAGAGTGCCGCGTATGACGAAGCCTACCTGCCGCTGCTGTCGGCGCGGGATGCGGCAGGCACGCTGCCGGTCCGCATCGGGATGATGACGGAAATAGAACCCGATCCCGGCCTGACGCCGCAGCGCCTGCGCGAAGCACTGGACCTGCGTGCACGTTATGACAATGCCATGGTGCGCCTGGACGGCATCAAGTTCTTCCTTGATGGCGTGCTGGAATCCCATACCGGCTACATGCCCGAAGGATATGCGGACCAGCCTGATGCACGCGGTACCCTGCTATGGGACCGCACGGCCTATATTGATGCGGTTCGGACCGGCGTGGAAAACGGGTTGGACATATGGACCCATGCCATCGGGCCGGGCGCGATCCATCTGGCCCTTGATGCGGCAGAAATCGCAGGCAACAGCCCGAACCGTGCGCGTATCCGCGTGGAACATGCCGAACTGCCGTATCCCGATGATATTACCCGCTTTGCCAGCACTTCCACCATTGCCAGCATGCAGCCCGTCATGATTGCGCCAGCCGATGAATGGATGGGCATGGAAGGGGTATGGAAAAAACGTGTGGGGGACAATCGCGCGCAACTGGCATTCCCGCTGCGCGCGCTGCTGGATGCGGATAGCATGCTGGCGTTCGGGACGGACTGGCCGATTGTATCCCTTGATCCCCTGCGCGGGCTGCGCAAGGCCGTCCTGCGCCGTCCCATCGGGGCACCTGCATCAGAAGCATGGATCCCGACACAGGCAATCAGCTTGCCCGAAGCATTCGACAGCTATACCAGCAAGGCAGCGGTGGCCGCCGGACGGGAACGGTATGAAGGTCGTATTGCACTGGGCTACCGCGCGGATATTGCCGTGCTGTCGGGCAACCCCTTCGGGATGGATCCGGACAGCCTGCCGGACCTGAAATGCATGCTGACGGTCACGGCAGGCCGTATTGTGCACGATCTTATCTGACGATAGGGCGCGCGGGGGCATCCGACTGTCGGCATATCAGCCAGTAAACCAGGCCGGGCAGCAGGATTCCCACCACCCATGACAGGTCAACCCCATCCATCTGCCGTGCCATCAGGCCGGAATACAGATCATTTGAAATAAAGGGTACCTGCACAACAATACCCATGATGTAACAGAAAATGGCCGGTCGGTTGAAACGCCCGTATATGCCGCCATCATGCTGGAAAAAGGACCGGATATCATAATCGCCATGCCGGATCAGGTAATAATCAACCAGATTGATTGCCGTCCACGGGGACAGGACCGCCAGCAGGAATTCAATGAAGCTGTTCAGGATATGCAGTATGTCGCCGCTCAGCATGATGGTCAGCAGTACGGACAGCAGCAGCAGTCCACCCGCCAGCAGCCCGCGACTGCGCGCCGAAGGCCGCCATGTCGGCCACATGGTATAAAACAGGGTCATGCAGGACAGGGCCGCGCAATAGATCTGCATCGTGCATGAAACCGTGATCGAAATCAGGACAATGCCAAGCAGGACATAGGCCGGCAGCGCATAATGCACCTGGATCGCGGTATAGAAATTCCCAGCCCATGCGGTACTACCGATATAGGCCCCCAGAAAGGTAGGGACCGCAGTTCCAATGATGCTGCCCGTCATGCACGACCAGAATGCATCGCGTTCGGGTGTATCGGCTGGCAGATAACGCGAATAATCCGATACATACGGTGCATACGCTACCTGCCACAGCACCCCGATCGAGACAGCCGCCACAAAATCATGCATGCCGGGAACCGCCATCAACGGCTGGACCGGCAGGGCATGCAGGTAAAACAGGAAAAAAGACGCAAGGGCAAAGAACGCCGTAGCTGCCACATAGGTAAAGCCAACCACAAAACGTTCAATCCACCCATGTCCGACAATACACAGCGACAGGATGGCCGCAGCCAGGACATAGACGGGTAACTGGTGTGGTGGACCGCCCAGGGCCTGCTGCACCTGTTCACGTCCGATGGCCAGCAATGTCGCCGTAAACCCCACATACATGACAATGACGACAACAATGACCAGCAGCGCCCCATAGGCTCCGAACTGACCACGTGTCTGCTGCATCTGCGGAATACCCAGATGCGGCCCCTGCGCGGCGTGCAGGGCCATGAACATGCCCCCCACCCCATTGCCGACCAGAATGGCAAGGGCCGCCCAGAACAGCGAAAGATGACAGACCTGGCAGTAGATCAGGCCTGTCAGGATCGCGAGTATGTTCTGGTTCGCCCCCAGCCAGACCAGACACAGCCCACGCGTATTTCCCCGGCGCCGGTCTGCCGGTATGGGGAAAATCGTATCTTCCTCAACGGCCAGAACCGAATTGCGCAATGGTGCGTCAATGTCCATATACGGCAACTCCTTCAATAACAGGGGATCACTGTTATCAGATTGGTTCCGAAATGATATTTCTAATTTCCGGGATCAATTGCATCAAGGAAGCGGCTGACCACATCCTGCCTTGGTGGCACGGATTCACTGCCGCACATGACAGCAACCGCCAGCCCCGTCAGGGATGAAAGCGGCGTATGGCCACCAGCCCCATCAGCGCACAGATCCATTACCAGCGTAGGGCAGCAGAACAGGCCACACCGGATCGTCGCACGCCAGTCGGCTGGCAGTTGCCCCATGGCGCGCATATGCTTCAGCAGCGGACGCCACAGCAGCACCGCCTTGGAATCCAGAAAGGCGCGCCGCAGGTCGTTCATTTCCCACCCCGACGTGACATCCAGTATGCCGTCAGGCGTCATGCTGGCATGGGTCACCATATCAGCGGGCAGGTCATGGGGATGATACAACCAGTCTGCATGGGCGAAGATGTTATGGAAGGTTGCCTTGACCTCCGCCATGATGGCAGGAATATCCTGCCCGGCAAAGGCCGGGTCAAAGAAGGTCAGGCTCCTGCCCGCCCCTTCCCACCACACATTGGCATTATGCGCATCCCCATGTGCCGTAACCCCGCCAAAACGGGCCAGCATGCGTGGGGAAAGCAGCCGCATGCTGCGTTCCAGCACGGTCCGTAGCGTATCGGCATACATCACCCCGTTGATGCGCCACTTCATGTCAAGTAGCGCGTGATCGGCAACACTTACACCCGGAAACGCAAATGTACGGCCCGATGCGAAAAAACGTGCTGCCCGCGCCCCAAGCTGCCTGTCATCGGTTGTCAGGCGATGGTGGAATAGCTGGTGAAAGGGTTCGGTTGCGCATTCGGCTTCGGATATCGGGTGGAAGGTTTCGCGGTAAATGCGTGCCGTCAGCGCATCAAGCTCACGCTGCGCCGCAACGACTGGTCTGATATCCGCATCCGTCGCGTCATATGTACGGCACAGATCCGCCAGTCGTGGCGTTGACCGTTTTGTATAAAGCAGTATCTGCCGACCGACTGCGCGCGACACATAAACTGGCATGTCGATCGGGTAACCAGCGTCGCGCAGGACTTCCCCACGATAGAATTCCTGAAGGGTACTTTCCTCATTTTCCTCATGATGGAACTTGAAGAAGTATTCTTCTCCCGTTGGGATCGTGAGGAAGCCGTTTACGGAATTCAGGCTGTATCCATCATTCCCCAGCGTGATGTTGCTGACCCGTAGACCGAATTCTTCCCGTATCAGGTCGGAAAGGATCGTGCATGTCCGCGTTACGTCTTTCGCACGGAAGGCCTGTAGCGCCTGTGCGGATGCTGAGTCATTCATGAATACAGCCTTTGTTCACAACGGACGGTTTACTGGCTTTTGGATAGAGGACGGGCGGAAGATACCGCGCGCGCATGGCCGGAAAACCCTTCATACGATGCAAAGCGGTGCGTATGGGCTGCCATTTCCTTGTATCCGCGCGCGGATACACGGGCGAACGACATCCGTTTCATATAATCATGCACGGAAAGCGGCGAATGCGTGCGCGCGGCCCGGTTGGTTGGCAGCACGGCATTGGGACCAATGACATAATTACCAAGGCTGACGGGTGTGTGGTTGCCCAGCAGTACCTCGCCCGCGTTACGGATACGCCCAAGGTCAGCCATCGGATCCTGTGTCAGGATTTCAAGATGTTCAGGGGCATAGGCATTGGTGAATTCCACTGCCGCATCAAAATCGCACGTCAACACGATGCCGCCATACGCCCCGCACAGGACGGTGGATGAAAATTCGGCGCGTTTGGCGTCCATCTGCTGCCAGTGACCGGGCAGGGCTTCCTTCACGCCCTGCGCAACGCGCGGACTGTCCGTCACCAGCCAGGCGGAGGAATCCGGCCCATGTTCGGATTCAATAACCAGATCCAGCGCAGCCAGTTCGGGATCGACACTGTCATCGGCCAGGATGATCGCCTCACTGGGGCCTGCGGGCACGCCAGGATCAATGATATGGGAAAGCAGCTTCTTTGCCGCGACGACATACGGGCTGCCCGGTCCCACGATCTTCATGCAGGCCGGGACGGTTTCCGTGCCATAGGCCACGGCGGCCACACCCTGCGCACCACCACATTTGTAAACTTCAGTCACGCCAATCAGGCGCGCGGCGACAAGCGTGCCTGCATCCACGCGCCCATCCGGCGCAGGCGGCGTGATGATGACCAGACGCGGCACACCGGCCACAATGCCCGGAATGGCGGTCATGTTCACGACGCTGGGAAACGCACCCTTGCCACGCGGCACGTAGCAGGCCACCGATTCAATGGCGACATTCCGGTCTCCTGCCCATACGCCGGGCTGGACCTCGATCATCCAGCTATCCTCGGGCTTCTGGGCCTCATGGAATTTGCGGATATTGCCAATTGCATATTCAATTGAACGGATCAGTTCGGGATCCATTTCGCGGAAGGCGGTTTCAAACTCCTCCTCCGTGGCGCGGATGCTCATGTCCGGAACGGTCACGCCGTCATAGGCCTGCGCAAAACGGCGCAGGGCTGCGTCACCTTCGGTCCGGACAGCCTCGATAATCGGCTTGACGCGTTCCAGATACGGGCCAAGGTCGGCTTCCGTACGGTCAAGAAGGTGGGCGGGAATATTTTTAGCATTCCGCAAATCGACAAAATTGACAGTCTTGTTCATCTGGTCGCTTCCACTCAGGCAACGCATTATAGGCGAGTGACAACCGTAGCCGGGCAAAAAACCATATCTGTCCCCTACCACGCACTACAGATCTGTCTGGCCCTGTTCATCCGATTCATATCAACTTCAAAACGAATGAGCAACGATAATATCATACATATATATACAACCTTCAGATGGTAGCCAGAAAACCCCCATCCACATACAGGATCTGACCGTTTACATAGGCTGCAGCATCCGAGCACAGGAACTGCACAATGCCCCCCAGTTCCGCAGGTTCGCCAAACCGTCCCAGCGGAATGCGCGGCATCATTGTCTCACGCCATTTTTCATCACGAAAAAAGGGTTCCGTCATTTCCGTACGGAAATATCCCGGCCCCACCGCATTGACCCGGATACCCTTTGGCCCCCATTCCGTGGCCAGCCCGCGCGTCACACCCAGCAGACCGGATTTTGAGGCACCGTATGGCACCGCCCCCGGAATACCAACCGCGGACGCCAGTGAGCACAGGTTGACGATTGCCCCACCCGCCCGCATCCCGCGCGCCGCATGCAATGCACAGAAAAACGCCCCGCGCAGGTTGGTATCGACAATCCTGTCCCACAATGCGTCATCCGCATCCATGGCGGGACGCAGTTCTTCCATGCCGGCATTGTTCACCAATGCATCGATATGGAGACCTCTTGCGCAGAGGTCATGAAAAGCCCGTTCAATATTGTCAGTACTGGCGACATCCACGATAAAATGGTCCATTTCCAGACCATCATCCCGCGCGATGTCGCAGGTCTCACGCAAGGGTGCTACAGAACGGCCACAGATAAACACCTGCGCGCCCTGCCCTGCCAGATGCAATGCCACCGCCCGGCCAATGCCACGACCGCCCCCCGTCACGACAATGACGCGACCACGGACACAGAACGGGTTTTTCATTATGCTTCCTCCGCAACGGGATGGGGAAAGATCAGTGTCTTCAGCCCTGTACGCTGTTGTGCCAGCAGCTCCCCATAGACATCCGGTATCTGCTCCACCCCCTGTATCATGGTGACGAAAGCCTTCAGACGTTCGCGCAGGTCTGGCAACAGGGCGATGGCCTGCGGCATTTCATCGGCAAAGGCGCTGACGCCGCGCACCTCCAGTTCACGCTCGACAATAAGGTTCAGGTCGAGATTGAGCTTTGTCGCGGTCAGTCCGGCCAGAACCAGTCGCCCCCCAGGCGCGGCGTGGTCCAGCAGATGTCCCGCCACCGCAACCGATCCCGTGGTGTCCAGCATGAAGCGTGGTGCCTGACCATCGACAAGGGGGCCGATGGCATCCAGCGCCACGGGCGACACGCCACAGGTTTCCTGCAACAGGCGCACGCGTTGCGGATCGCGTTCGACCAGGTAAACCCGGCCATCATGCCGTTCAGACAGCACCAGTGCGGCAAGGCCGCCAATAGTCCCCCCACCACAGACCACGACCGGCATACCCGAATCGGGGGCAAGCCGGTTTATGGCATGAACCGCCACGGACAGGGGTTCCGCCAGGGCCGCCAGCCAGAACGGCATGTCCGGGGGAATGCGGTGCAACTGACGGGCCGGAAGTGTCACTTCCCCTGCAAACCCGCCATCACAGACCTCGCCCACAAATCCCAGACTGGCACACAGGTTGCTCCGCCCCTGCTGGCAGGCGTGGCATGTCCCACACCCTACCCTGGAATCCGCTACCACGCGGTCCCTGGACCGGAAGCCGGTCACGCCGGGGCCGACTGCCATGACTTCGCCGGAAAACTCATGTCCCGGCGTGACAGGGGTACGGGTCATCCACTGACCCGTGCGGAAGTTATGCAGATCCGAGCCACATATCCCGGCGGCCATGACCCGTATGCGCACCTGATCCGGACCCGGTTCTGCCGGTGCCTGGACCGTTTCGATGCGGATATCCTCAATTCCGTATAAACGTGCTGCCTGCATCTGCCACCTCTTTAGCGTGGTATTCTGCTGGTCACCGAACCTGCGGTGTCCAGTCCAGAACGGTGTCAAGAAATCCTGCCATGGCTGTGGAAAGCTTGCGAAAGGCTGTTTCATCCAGCGGCCATGGGGCTTCTTCGCGCTGGAGGTAGGTACTCTGGGCAATTTCCATCTGCACGGCATGAAAACCCCGGTCCGGCTGCCCATAATGCCGGGTGGTGTACCCCCCGCGGAAACGGCCGTTCACGACATGGGTGTAGCCGGACAGGCTTTCTGCATGGGCCTTGATCCGGTCCTGAAGCAGTCCGTCGCAGGATGTACCGCTATTGGTGCCGATATTCAGGTCAGGTAGACGGCCTTCAAACAGCCGGGGAATATGGGTCTGGATGGAATGTCCGTCCCATAACACTGCCCAGCCATGCTGCGACTTCAGCCGTTCGAGTTCCTGACCGACCGCATCATGATAAGGTTTCCAGAACGCGGCGGTCCTGTCGTGAATCTCGTTCTGGTCCGGTTCCTGCCCGGCCTGATAGATCGGCGTGCCGTCAAATGTCAGGCTGGGGACAAGCCCGGTACTGGGCCGCCCCGGATACAGGATGGCGTCATCCGCGCCACGATTAAGGTCCACCACATAACGCGAATAACGTGCACGGATGACCCCTATGCCGCGTTCACGCGCGTGGGCTGTATAAAGCTGGTCAATATACCAGTCCGTATCAGGCAGCTGCTGGCCATACGGGGTCATGCGCGCTGCCATGCCGGGGGGCAGGTCCGTGCCCGAATGTGGCAGGGTCAGCAGGACGGGCACATGGCCGGGCTGGAAATCGAATACCGGGAAATCCGAAAGAAGATTGGTCATCGTATGATCGTAACCTTTCATTCAGCTGCCAGCATCGCCAGGGCGCGATGGAAATTACGCGTAATGCCGTCATGATCGGGATGGCGACCGTCCTGCACAACCCACTGCCCCGCACACATCACATCACGCACAGGCAGCGTGGGACAGGCAAAAATGGCTGAATCGAGAATCCTGTCCCCCTGCAGTTCCGGCAGGGACAGTTTTTCCGGGTCCAGCACGCACAGATCAGCCCGCGCCCCTACGACCAGCCCAGATGGCGGCAGGCCACAGGCCTGACGGCCGCCTTCGAATGCCGCACGGTACAGGTAGCCACCAACCGAACCCATCTCTCCCTCCGGCAGGCAGACACAGCGCTGCTGGCGGTCAAGACGTGCACCGTATTCAAGCAGGCGCAGTTCCTCGCCGGGGCTGATCAGTATGTTGCTGTCGCTGCCAATACCGAAACGTCCACCCTGCGCCACACAATCCGGGAAGGGAAAAAGTCCGTCCCCCAGATTGGCTTCCGTAATCGGGCACAGGCCAGCCACGGCGCCACTCCGGGCGATCAATGTCGTTTCGGTTGCTGACAAGTGCGTGGCGTGCACAAGGCACCAGCGCGCATCGACCGTCACATGATCAAACAGGTATTCCACAGGCCGCGCACCGGTTGCCTGCAGGCATTCCGCAACTTCGGCCTGCTGTTCGGCCACGTGGATATGGATCGGTGCGCCAGCCGCCATCTGGTTGACTGCCTCCCCCACCTCACGAATGTCAACGGCGCGGACGGAATGAAGCCCGACCCCGACAATGGGGGGCATGGCATGGTCGCCTGCCTGCCGCACTCGACTGACGATATCTGCCAGGGTCTGTAGCGTGTTGGCGAAACGCTGCTGCTGGGGCAGCGTCGTCTGCGCTCCGAAACCCGACCGGGCATATAATGTCGGCAACAGGGTCAGGCCCATGCCCACGTTTCGCGCGGCCTGCACGATACGCAGCGACATTTCCGCACGGTCGGCATACGGCGTGCCACCCCTGCCATGATGCAGGTAATGGAATTCGGCAACCTGCGTATAACCGCGTTCCAGCATTTCCATATACAGGAATGTAGCAATATCCTGCATCTGTTCCGGCGTCACATTGTCAGCCAGACGGTACATGGCCCTGCGCCATGTCCAGAATGTATCGGACGGGTTGCTGCGCCCTTCCGCAAGGCCGGCCATAGCGCGCTGGAATGCATGGGAATGCAGGCTGTATTGTGGGGGAATGACAATATCCGCGCATAATACGGAAGGATCGGGAGAAGAATCTGGCACTATGGCGGAAAAGCAGCCATCCATTCCCACTTCAATCCGCACATTGCTGCGCCACCCGGTGGGCAGCATGGCCTGTCTTGCAAAAATCGTGACCATTTCCACTCTCATGCCTGATAGGCAGGTAATCCTGCGTTTTGTTATGGATTGATAACAGATTTGACTTATTTGTATATACTTATCTACAGAACGTGGAGAACGAAGGAAAACGTACGATGTGGGACAGACTCTGGATCAACCTGAATATCGCGACGATGATGCCCGCCCATGAAGCATCGGATGATCCGTACGGGTGCAGTCATGATGCCGCCATTGCCACAAACGGCAGCCGGATTGTCTGGATTGGTGCGCGCGCGGACCTGCCCGCTGCACCCGATACGCTGGCCCACACGGTCATTGATGGCCATGGCCACTGGATGACGCCGGGCCTGATTGATGCACATACTCACATCATTTATGCGGGTGATCGCAGTACCGAGTTTGAAAAACGGCTGAATGGCGTTTCCTATACTGAAATTGCCCGGCAGGGTGGTGGCATCCTGTCCACCGTCACCAACACACGCGCGGCGAGTGAGGAGACCCTCCTCTCCCTTGCCATGGAACGCGCGCAGCGCATGATCCGCGCGGGCACCACCACGATCGAAGTCAAGTCAGGTTACGGTCTGACGCTTGAAGATGAACTCAAGCAGTTGCGCGTTGCCCGACGACTGGGCGAGGCCCTGCCCATATATGTACATACAACATTCCTTGGCGCCCATGCCTTCCCCCCCGAATATGCGGACAGGCAGGACGATTACGTCTCCTTCCTGATTGATGTCGTGCTGCCACGCGCAGCAGCCGAAGGGCTGGTCGATAGCGTCGATGCCTTTTGTGAAAACATTGCTTTCAGTCCCGCGCAGGTCCGCAGGCTGTTTGACAGGGCCATGGAATTGCAATTGCCCGTACGCATCCATGCCGACCAGTTATCCGATACCGGTGGCGGCAGCTTGGCCGCGCAGTACCTCGCCCTGTCCGCAGACCATGTGGAATATGTCAGTGAAGCCAGCGTGATGGACATGGCGCAGGCCGGAACGGTCGCCATGCTGCTGCCCGGCGCGTTCTACTTCATTCGTGAAAAGCATGCGCCCCCGGTCGCCCTGTTCCGCAAACACGGGGTGCCCATGGGACTGGCGAGCGACTGCAATCCCGGCACATCCCCCGTGACTAGTCTGACAGCCGTGATGAACATGGCCTGCACCCTGTTCCGCATGACACCGGCGGAAGTTCTGGCTGCAGTTACCCGCATCGGCGCGCAGGGCCTGAACCTGCAGGACAGCAGGGGCAGGCTGGCGACCGGCATGGTGGCGGACATGGCAACATGGAACGTCAGCGGCCCGCATGAACTGTCATACTGGATCGGGGGGCTGACCCCCGTTACCCGGGTTTTCCATGGTGTGCCGGACGCGACATAGAAATGCCGGATATGTGATACCCCCGCACGAACGGGCGCATTCCCTTCCAGTGCTTGCGCTTGGCGATTTTATCCGTAGGTTCTGCTCCGCATGAAAGCGTATAATGCCGGGTCAGGGGCAAAACGGGTGGATGAAGTTTGATCGTGTAAAATCGTTGGATGCAATCCTGGCGACGGCCAAAAAGAAATCACTGAACTGGTCGCTTGGGGCTTTCCAACTCACGATGCAGGGAATCGGCGGTATCATCGGAACCGGGATATTCGTGCTGACTTCCGAAGCCGCGCAGAAAGCGGGTCCGGGCATGATGTTAAGCTTCATCCTTGCCGGTTTCATCTGCATGTGCGCGGCGATCTGTTATTCCGAACTGGCGTCTATGGTGCCCACTGCCGGATCGGCCTACACCTACACCTATACCTATGCCGTTATGGGTGAGCGACTGGCGTGGATGGTGGGCTGGGCGCTGACTCTAGGTTGTGTCTGCATTCACGGATTCCCTTTGGGTTGAAGTTCTGATTCAAGGCTGTCGAGGGAGGACGAGCCTTGAGCAGACGAACACTGACAGACGAGCAATGGAACCGGATCGAAGGCCATCTTCCCGGCCGGATCGGAACGCCTGGGCGGAGTGGAGTCGACAACCGGTTGTTCGTGGATGCGATCTTGTGGATGGCCAGCAATGCGGCGCGCTGGCGTGACCTGCCAGAGGTGTTCGGTAAATGGACCGCTGTCCATGCTCGTTTTCGACGCTGGTCACACTCTGGTGTCTGGGAAAGGCTTTTCCATGCCCTGGCCGACACTCCGGACTTCGAATACGTCCTGATCGACAGCACCATTTCGAAAGTCCATGCCGATGCGGCCGGCGCAAAAGGGGGGCTGAAACTGCCGCCATCGGTCGTTCACGTGGTGGGTTGACGACCAAACTGCATGCAGTCGTCGATGCGATCGGCCTACCGCTCCGGATTCATCCGACACCGGGGCAATGGGGCGACCGGCCACAGGCCGAGGCGCTCCTGTCCGGCTTGCAGGGTGTGGGCCATGTCATTGCCGATGCCGCTTACGACGCTGACCCACTACGCATTTTCATAGCTGATGACCTCGGGGCAATCGCACAAATCAAAGCCAACCCCAGCCGCGCCATCATGCCTCCGATCAACTGGAGCCTCTACAAGGAACGCCATCAGATCGAATGCTTCTTCAACAAACTCAAACGTTTCCGCAGGATTGCCTTGCGATGCGAGAAAACTCTCCCTGCATTCATGGGGTTCGTCCACCTCGCATGCGCCATGATCTGGCTACGTTGAATGCAGACAGAACCTAGCACTACAGTTGCATTTTGTGTTGAGTTCTGAATCTATGGGTAACCATGATTCAGGATATGATGAGTGGCGGTACGTCTGTTGAAGAGACGCTGGAATTATGGGCGCGCTCGCTTCGGTCCGCCAAGGATCGGATGGCGCCGCTGTTCACGCAAAAACGTGTCGTAGATTCGGCCTGTGCTTTTCTTGATGTTTTGATTGGCAATGAACCACGCAAGACGGGATGGATGCGAGCGGAAGCCGCAGGAGATCCTGGTCCATGGCGGCAGCAGGCGCTTCTGGGACGCGGGCACTGGGATGCCGATGCCCTTCGTGACGTCGTCAGGGATTATGTGATTGAGCATCTGGGCACTGAAGAGGGCGTGCTGGTCATTGATGAGACCGGTTTTCTGAAGAAGGGTCAGGCGTCCTGCGGTGTGGGGCGGCAGTATACGGGATCTGCCGGCAAGATCACGAACTGCCAGATTGGTGTGTTTGGCGCTTATGTTTCGGAACGGGGGCATGCCTTTATTGACCGCGCCCTGTATCTCCCGAAAGACTGGACATCAAAGCCTGAGCGTCTGAAGCGGGCCCACGTTCCCGATGACGTGGTGTTTGCAACCAAACCGGCGTTAGCCTCGATGATGATTGAGCGAAGTATTGAGGCCGGTGTGCCGTTCCGCTGGGTTGCAGCAGACAGCGTGTATGGCGTGGGCGACGTAGAACGCACGCTTCGCCGGGCAGGAATTGGATATGTGCTTGGGGTCAAGGGCAATCACTGGTTCGGATCATGGGCAACGGAACCGCTGATTGCCGGAGAGGCGAAAGATATTGCAGCAGGACTGCCAGACCAGGCCTGGCGTCGTCTGTCAGCGGGGCACGGCACAAAAGGTGAGCGACTTTATGACTGGGCGTATCTTCCGCTTGCTGATCTGGATGCTGAAGAATTTGACTGCCCTATAGCCGGACCATGGACACGTGGCCTGTTGATCCGCCGAAACATCGCTGACGGGGACCTTGCCTATTTTACGACCTGGAGCCCGAAAGGGACAACCACGCAGGAACTGGTGAACGTTGAAGGGACGCGCTGGAGGATCGAAGAAGGGTTCGAGACGGCCAAAAACGAATTTGGTCTTGATCATAACGAGACCCGCTCCTGGCATGGTTGGCATCGGCATGTCTCTCTGGTCATGCTGGCCTATGCCGTCATGGCCAGTGTCCGTTACCAGGCAAACTCACTGAAACCGAAAAAAACACAACTCAGAACACGACAGTCCTTGTCCGCTGGTCCATTCAGGAGATCAGGCGCCTCGTCGTAAAACTTGCACAACGCAGACTACCCGTCTCTCACATCCTCAGATGGTCCGTCTTTCGACGAACGCATCAGGCCAGTGCTATCCGCGCTCACTCACGACACAAAATGCAACTGTAGTGCTAGAGCGCGCTGCGAATAGATTGAATCATAGGATTCCCAAAGGGTGTCTGATGTGATTCAAGATGAAGACTGGCGAAGGAGGCCAGCCTTCATGCCGAAAGCCTACTCGCAGGATTTACGAGACCGTGTAATTGATGCGGTGGAGAAAGACGGCATGAGTTGCCGGGCAGCGGCGCGGCGCTTCGGCGTGAGCGATGCTTCAGCGATCAAATGGGTTCAGCGCGCAAGACGCGTCGGGGATCGGTGCTGTGCCGGCACGGGCGGGCATCGTCCCTCGAAAACCAGACCTGAACGGGTCTGGCTGCTGGCCATCATTGATGCCGAGCCTGATATCACCCTCGCGGCGCTATCGATCCGACTGCGCGAGGAGCGTGGCGTTCAGGCCGACACGGGCATGCTTTCACGCTTTTTCCAATCCGAAGGGATCAGCTTCAAAAAAAAGCGTGCTGTCCTACGAGCAGGACCGGCCTGACGTCGCGCGCAAGCGCAGGTTCTGGAAGCGCTATCAGGCCAACATAGATCCCACCCGTCTGGTCTTTATCGACGAAACCTGGGCCAAGACCAACATGAATTGCCCCGGGTTTTGTGGAGACGTTTTTTATCTGAACCAGGCGGCTAAAGCATGTGATTTCTGCTGAGCATAAAAGCGAGCCTCAGCTTCTGCCGGGGGGATGTTTCCAATAGATGACAGAATGCGGCGATTATTGAACCAGTCCACCCATCTGAGTGTGGCCAGTTCAACAGAGTCCCTGTTTTTCCATGGCCCCTGCCGATAGATGAGTTCGGTTCTGTAGAGACCATTTATGGTCTCGGCCAGGGCGTTATCATAGGAATCCTCAACACTTCCGACAGAGGCAACAAGGCCTGCTTCAGCCAGTCTTTGCGTGTAGCGAATGGACACATACTGACAGCCCCTGTCGGAATGATGGGTCACTTTCTCCTCGGGCTGCCTCTGGCACAGAGCCTGCTCCAGGGCATCCAGTACGAAGTCGGTATGGGCAGTTGATGAGACGCGCCAGCCCACAATCACGCGGGCGAATACATCAATGATGAAAGCGACATATACAAAGCCCTGCCATGTGGAAACGTAAGTGAAATCCGAAACCCACAGCCTGTCGGGAGCTGGCGCATGGAACTGGCGCTGCACCAGATCCTGTGGGCAGGGGCGTTGCGGATCTGGCCGGGTGGTTCTGCCCCCCTTGCCACGAATGACGCCTTTCAGTCCCATCTGGCGCATCAGCCGCTCTACCGTGCAGCGGGCGACATTCCTGCCTTCGCGTCTGAGCTGATGCCAGACCTTACGCGCTCCATAAACACAAAAATTATCGTTCCATACTCTACGGATTTCATCGCACGGTCCTTTGTCTTTCTGGCTGCGCATACAAGGATTTTTCTGTCTGGTCACGGAAGCATAATAGACAGATGGCGCAATCGGCAGAACCCTGCAGATTGACCCGACACCATATGCCTGCCGGTGCTCATCGATGAAGCGCGTCATGGCCTGAAGCGGCGGTCGAGTTTCCCTTCCGCAAAATATGCTGACGCCTTGCGCAGGCTCTCATTGACCTGCCGCAGTTCGCGGTTCTCGCGCTCCAGTCGCCTGATCTTCTCCCGATCAGGCAGATCATTTACCGCAGGTGCATTGGCCCGTTCATGCAGACGTGTCCATTTTGACAGCGTGTCAGGATGAATATCCAGCTTTGGCGCTATCATCATCACTGCGGACCAGCGTGACGGATGGTTCTTCTCTTCCTCCAGAACCATGCGGGCTGCACGTTCACGAAATTCAGGCGGAAAACGCTTCGATTTGTTACTCATGAATATCTCTTACCTCACGGGTCTTGCTGTCTCCACAAAACCCGGGGCAATTCAGTCTGACAGGCCGGCTTTCAGGCCGATAAAGCTGGAATCGCTGGTCTGGGAATCCTTCGCGACATTGCTGAGGGCATTGAACGAAACCGACGACCCTGAAACATTCAGGTCCTTCGCCGCCTCAAGCCCGGACGCGTTGATCGTGACCGGACCACCCGCCGCAACGGTTACGTCTCCGCCCGTTGACCCGATTTCGCTGGAGGTCCAGGTCGTGCTGCTGTCATTGGCGGTCTGGCGCGATTTGCCAAACCCAACCTCGAACCCGGCGCCGCTGGTGCCCACGAACAGGCCGCTTTTCTCCTGGCTGTAGGCAGACTGCGCCGTATCCTTCAGCGCGTTTTCCGTGACTTTTCCACCGGCCTGGAGCGTGACATTGCCGCCGCCTGCAACCGTACCCGCCACGGACATGTCCCTGCCCGAGACCATGGTGACGTTGTCATTGGCCGCCACCGTGCTGCCGACCTGGTCGGTTGAACTCTCGCTTGAAGTCGTGGTCGTCCTGTTGAGGAACCCGTGTTCAACCGTGCGGGTATAGGAAGACTGACTGTCAGTGACCGCGTTGAGGTTCACGTTGCCCGTCGCCATCAGCGTGGCCGACTTCCCGGCCGCAACCGTCGCCCCTGCCAGGGTGAGGTCACCCCCAAGGGCGGCCGCCGTCAGGTTTCCGCCCGTGCTGATCGACGCTCCGAAATTCTCCGTCTCGGCCGCGCGATGGCTGTAATCATGCTGCTCGATGTCCTGCGACGCGCTCGCCGCAACCGAACCCAGCGTGATTCCCTGCCCCGCCTGAACCGGTTGCCAGAAAGAATATCAGGAAAAGGAATGAGGGATTTCCTCGTCAGGCCCACCTACCAGAGGGACGGTCCGTGTCGCCACGAAGGGGGATAATTCCAGCGATGCTGCAGCGTGACTGACGTTGTCTGGTCAGGCAGGGTCCTGACTTCCTTGACGGCAATATTCTTGCTGCCGATCTCCGTAACCGCGTACCAGACGCCGACAGGCAGGTTAGAGAATATAAACTGCCCATCCGCTCCGCATGTGACATGCCGAACAAAGGGCTCAACATCAGCAGAAGCAACTTTTGGCCCGGTCATCACAGCATAATGGAACATATTGTCCACAACAGGATCAGATGCCGGACTTTGCGGCAGCAACTGCACATCGTGTCCGGCACAGGTCAGTTCGTGCCCTTTACCAACAGCAAATTGCATATTTCCGCCCTGTAGGGTGGGATAACTCCGGTGGTCAAAGAGACGCATGGATGCGGATCCGGCAATCGTTGCCGTGCCCTCTTTTGTAGACCACGACATATCCTTCGCACTCACGGGCGCCCGCATGGAATCAGGATATGGGTGACAGCCCACAAGAAAAAAACTTAATATGATGGGTATATATTTCTTCATATAAATTTATTCCTACAGTAATTTTATAATATTCTCTATAAATTATCCATATTATAGAATTATATAGTAAATAATTAAAAAATAGATATCAGAATACAATTCATATTAAAAAAACAAATATATAATGTTTTTTTCGTTATTGTAAATTTATTCGTTTACCTGCCAGAACGTTAAACATACGCCATCTTCAGGCCATATACCATTTCCAGAAATTTCAAATTCAAATTTCTTTTCTGGATAGCAATCGCGCAAGGACAGTCTCCAGTATTTCTCTATTTGCCTTGCGAATATTATCTTTAATTCTTTGTATTTTATACCGCCCTCTTCTTCGGTTTCCTCTAAATTATTAACTTCTTCATATTTTTGGAAAAAATCTTCTACACAAAATAGGTTAAAATACCGTTCTTTGTCTAATCTTTTGTTTGCTATGAAACCTTTCCTACCTTCTTTATATCCTATAGATTCTATATTTTCCCAAAATATACACCCATCAGCCTCAAAAAAAGCCGGACTCAATATACCAAGGACACCAATCGTCTGTTCTAATGTTACATTATTACTAACATATAAGAAAAAATCATTAAACGGGAAAGGGTCTGAGAATAATTCCATTACCTTTGCATCAATTCCATTTTTACACTTTTTCATTTCTTTATCCCTAGTATATTCAAGACCACATCCGGAACCAAGCTTTTTCCATTAGATATAAAAGTTTTTTCTCCTGATTTTTTAGGATATTCAATTCCCGTCTTCTTATTAACGTTGTATGATATATCTTTTATTCTTTGTGAAGATATATCATATAATGCTTTTCCGTTAGGCCCAAAAACGTAAGCATGGCCATTCCCCGCATTCACATAGGTATTTGGAACTCCATAATGATTATATGTTGTAGAACCTCGGTTTAATTTTAGATTTATACTTTCTCCACTCACCTCCTTTAAACTTCTAATATAGTGTAAATCAATTGTGCTTCCGGATGGATCAGTAATAAATCTAGCTCCGCCATTTCCTTCCGAAGACGACGGATCTTTCGGACCGCGCGGCGGTATATTTTTCCCAGAAATATCATTCTTACCAACCGGCTTCTCAGCAGAAACTTTACCGCCTGTGGCTTTAGTATAATCGACTATCTTGGTATAATCGACCGGCCCCGGCGCCCCTAAAATGTAGATATCACTGCTGCCGTCCTTGGTGAATTTCAGTTGGTTGTCCTTGGTGAACGTACCAGTTGAACGATATGTTCCTGCGTCAGGAATGCTAATGCCCAGATCCCCGATACCCGTCCCCGAAACCATGGCATCCGGCGAATAATGGGCAACTCCCGGTCCAAACCGATCAGTCATTGCGACCTCGGCACCGGGATACTCGTTGGCCATATCGGGAGCAACCGTCAGCCCCCCCGAGGAATCAAGCCTCAGGATATTTTCCCGGTGCACCCGAGTCGTAGTATCCCATGGATTTGCAACGTCGGGTTCGACTGGCTGTGGTACGTCCGCACCGACGTTGTTTCCCGTGCTATCCCCCTTTTTAATCCCTGGCCCCATTCTCCAGTCGAGAGTCTCAAAGCCGCCAGGTCCACCATCTTCGCCAAACCTGTCAGGCCGTAATCCTGATGACGTCGCATCTCCTGTGCCAGCCACGCTATCCTGCTTCGGCTGTATGTCGCGCGCGTCAGTTCCGACCGTGTCCCTGTCGTCAGCTCCCTCGCTGGCCATGTCATAACCCTGCTTGGCCGTCCATGCTGCCGCCTGGGTGACCGTCTCGGCCTCATTGGCGAGCGCCAGGACATTGCTTTCCTTGCTGGCGTCAAAATCGTTGGCGATGGCCTGGTTGGCGGTGGACGGATCACGCGAGAGGCTGCCGGATGTGGCGCCCGTCTCCACCGTAATGTTCGAGCCGATCGCCGACTGGCTTTCCGTCTCATGGGAACCGGCTACCGCCGCAGCCGAAGTCATGGGAATGCCGTTATCCGCCAAACCCTGCGTCAGGGGCACCGAGTTGTCCTCGCCCGTATCTCCCCCGCCCTGCATCGTGCTGTAGGAGAAACTGGCCGACGCCCCGGCGTAATCGGAGACATTCTTCTCCCCGCTGGCCGTAAGGCTGCCTGTCGTGAAGCTGTTGAGCGTCGATGCCGCCGTGCTCTCGATCACCCCGGCATCAAGGCTGGTATTGCCCGCAACGGCGATGTTCACACCACCATTGCCAGCATGGATCCCCGATAGCCCGCTGGCTTCCGTCGAGGCGTAGGTATCACCGAGCGCGCCGCCCGAGGCGTTGACCGAGAAGCCCTTCTCGCCCCCCACCCCGTAAACCGGGATCGCAAAACTGAACCCGCCACTTTCCTGATTGCTGGAATAGCTCGCCGTGTTCTGCGCCGAGGTGATGTCCAGGCTCCCCGTCGTCACGTCCACGGATCCACCCGAGACCTTTGCCCCGTCCAGCGTGGTCGCGCCGCCAGCATTGTTGACGGTCACGTTATCCGTACCCGTCACCGTGCTATCAACCTGCGTGGCGCTCCGTGCATCACTCTGCGCATGGGAGCCGCCGACCTGACCGGTAACACTCACGCCCCACTGGGCATCCGCGTTCAGCGACGCCGTCGCCCCGATAAAGGCGGACTCCGAAGACTGGCTGGACGTGGTGTGCGTGGTGTCCTGCCCGGACTGCAGCGTCACCGTTCCCGGCGCGTTCAGGGTAACCGTCTGCCCGGAAAGCTGCGACGCCGTGGCAATGATGTCACCGGCATTGCTGTCGGTGGTACCACCCCCGGCCCCCGTCGCCGTGACCGTCAGGGCATCTCCGGCAGCGGCCGTCGATCCCTGCACCGTCGTCGTGGTGGAACTTTCGGCCTGCCGGTCATGCGAGAACCCGACCTCGGCGCTTACCCCGACCAGTTCGATCTCGCCGCTCGCCACATCCTTGCTCAGGTAATGCGTGCTGGGGTCCGGAGTGGCCAAGATCACTGTCGGGATTGGTCGGGTCGCTGCTGGTGGCAAAGCCTGGCAGCGTCATCGCGGCTTCCTGCGTCGCTTGAACCGTTTGCCAGAAAGAGGTGAGGGATTTTCTCGCCAGATCAGCCTACCAGAGAGATGGTCCGTGTCGCCACGAAGGGGGATAATTCCAGCGATGCTGCAGGATAATTGACGTTGTCTGGTCAGGCAGGGTCCTGACTTCCTTGACGGCAATATTCTTGCTGCCGATCTCGGTAACCGCGTACCAGACGCCGATGGGCAGGTTAGAGAATGTAAACTGCCCATCCGCTCCACATGTGACATGCCGAACAAAGGGTGCGACATCAGCGGAAGCAATTTTTGGCCCGGTCATCACAGCATAACGGAACATATTGTCCACAACAGGATCAGACGCCGGACTTTGCGGCAGCAGTTGCACATCGTGTCCGGCACAGGTCAGTTCGTGCCCTTTACCAACAGCAAATTGCATATTTCCGCCCTGTAGGGTGGGATAACTCCGGTGGTCAAAGAGACGCATGGATGCGGATCCGGCAATCGTTGCCGTGCCCTCTTTTGTAGACCACGACATATCCTTCGCACTAACGGGCGCCCGCATGGAGTCAGGAGATGGATGGCAACCTACCAAAAAAAATAACAACCGATGAATACTTTCTTATTTTAAAATCACAAAACCTAAATACATTTTATTATATAGTTACACATAGAATATAAATCATACGCCATTGCGGAACGAATTTACCCATGATTTAAAGAATTCCTCTTGCTGCGCCACTGTTCCAATTACACTTGGTTTGGCATAATCAAATATATCAACCATATCTGATAGATTGGCTGGCTTTCCTTTTTTAATGATATACGCTTTCCGCCCCCCACTCATACTTCTAGACATTCCTGATGTTACTACATCGGGACGTGCACCCGCGCATAGAAAACGTATCTCCTTTTTTTCAAATTCAGTTCTCATATCCTGAAAGGCCGAGAAAATATCCGATGAATTATAATGCCTACAAACACCATTAGGAAAATTCGCTTCTATAGACCATGGATATTCACAAGATATTAAAATTGTTATTTTTTTTATATCTCCATCTGGAAGCATTATATTTACTTCTTTTCTTTCTATCATGGCACATACCCTGGATTTAAAATTGATATATTTTTACTTATAATAGTAATCGCTCGAATCTGGCTACCTGAAATTTTACCAGGAACAGCAACCTCTTCTTCCCCAGGAAATGGGTTTTTCATTCCTAGAGCCTGTTAGAGCTTGATCCAGTCTGCTGCAGCAGCGATATGGATGACGGCAAGGAACGACGTTGCTGTTTTTTCATATCTGGTTGCGACAGCGCGCCACTCCTTGAGGCGAGCCCAGAGGTTCTCGACAAGATGTCGACACCGATAGGCCCATTTGGGGCAGGCGACCGGGCCATCGCGCCGTTTCGTAGGAATGGCCGGCCGTGCTCCCATGTCTCATATCCGTTCACGCATGGCGTTCGACGCGTAGCCCTTGTCCCCCACTACCCACAGGGGAATGGCGGGAAGGCTGTCGAGCATGGCTGGTGCCAGAGGCAGTTCGTGAGCCTGTCCAGGGGGCCAGCGCAAAACCGAAGGCTTTTCCATGTCCATCAGCGATCACGCAGACTTTTGTGCCATAGCTGCCGCGAGAGCGGCCAAGTGCTTCACGATGGTCCCGCTCTTCGAAAGAGGTCCCTTTTTTTGGGCTCCCGCCGCTTTGTGGTGAGCCCTGATGTTCGTGCCATCCAGAAAAGTCATTCCGAATGCCACGCCCTGTTGTTCCTGAACCAGTGCGAGCAGCCGTTCCCATACGCCGAGCTTCGCCCAGCGGATGAAAAGCTGCGCAGCCCGCCACCACGGACCCAGTTCAGCGGGGATACTCCGCCATTTCGCGCCATTCTCATGACGCCAGAAAATCGCTGCTATCGTCCGCCGCAGATCATGTGGCGGCGTCTTGCCCCTCGGGCGAACCGCCTCGATCAGAGGTTCCCAGATCGCCCACGTCTCATCCGTAAAAGTGCCTGTTCCGTCTCCTTTTTCCATCCTTACAATATGGGAAGATTTTCAAGATCTAACAGGCCCTAGGAATTATAGCGTGACGCATCCTGCATCGCGATAATCGCTGGTGTTAAGAGTAATATTCATCGAGTTTATTAATAAATATTAGTGATTTCTGACCAACAAATTCTTTGTAAGTATCTTCATAACCGCGAGCGATCCAGCAGTTTATAAATGACTCTAAAAACATTGTAGCCACCAGGTTACTTTCTTTTTCATTATTTTCTATTTTATTTTCTATTAGAGAAAAGATCTTTTTTTTGTCATTATCAGAAAAACGACTAAAGTCCTTACAAAGTAAACGGCCCAAATCTGCCAAAATCATAGGCCAATTATCCTCGCCCCTTCGTGAGATAAAATTGGAAATATTATCAGAAATACATGAAATACCATTTAGTTTCTTTATTAATTCGTCCATGTTTACTTGCCTTCTAATGAATTTTTTAAATCACGCAACACATTCTGAGCGGCCATTTTATCGGTTGTTAGTGCATTGGGATGCGTATTAAGCCAGCTTTCAAGTGCTCTAACATAGTTTTCTGCCTTCTCACTATGAAACTTTCCGCCAACACCTTCACCTGTAGTCCGCTCCGCCCGAACAGCATCCGCAGTACTTCCGGAACCGACCCGTGCAAGAGGTCTGTATAGGTCATTCATAAGATTACTTAACTCACTATCATAAGTTTTCGGCTTTTCCTGAATAGAAGCCAAATCATCTTTAAGCTTATCTTTCCCAATAATGTTATTCGCCACATTGTTCCTAATACCATCTTCACTTTGAGGTAATTTCCCCTCTATTAACTGTCTCCCGACTTCGTTCTCTTTAATTAAGAAAGACGAAGAATCTCCAGTTACTCCGTTCTCGACCTTACCTCCAAAGTTAGCCGACTGGCGCATACCGTGAGCATCGAACACATATTTAACGTGTGTATCATTATCTATATATACGATGTTGCCATCACTGTCTTTCAAACCAGCGGAAGTGTATCCAGGCCTATAAGGTTCGGAACGCGGGTCTACTATTCTATCATCAGGCACTGGTGCCGACACATATGCAGACGACTGATTTCCTTCATCTGTTGTTTCGTTTTTCTTAAATGAAGTGGATTTTAATTCTAGATTACCTTCCGGTTCATGATCTTCATTGTACTGCTGAATAGCTGAAGCGTATCCGGCCCCGCTGAGGGCATTGACTGTCGTATCGCCACCGGAAGCCGCACCGGCCGCTGCGCCCGCGCCAGCCCCGATTACGTTGCTCAGCACATTCTCGATCACGCGCTGGCCGTCTGCATCATCCGTCATGGACCGGGCAACGGATCCGGCCCACTGGCGCGTGGCAATCGTGGCAACGTCGCCCGCCGCCGTACTGGCTGCCACCGAGCCGATATTTCCTCCAGCAAGACCCGCTATCAGCGCATTCCCCGCCGTCTCGATGCCGATGCGTCCCCAGGCATTTGAAACGTCCTCCGTTCCAAACCCGGCGACATGAGCATCATCCAGCGCATCCGAAACCATGCCCCCGACCTGTCCCACGACCTGCGATCCAACCTGCTGGATCTGCAGGTCGTTCTGCATCTGCCGGGCGTCGAAGCTGTTGGTCAGCGGGTGGCTGGACGTCGAGGGCGAGCGGGACAGGTCGCCACTGGTGCTGCCGGCTGCGATCTGCACGTTCGACCCGATGGCCGACTGCGTGACCGAACTGGCGTCCTTACGGGTCGCGGCCCCCAGCAGGCCACCGGCATTGGCCGCCATGCCCGCGCCGATCGCGGTGGCGAATCTGCCCGTGCCACCGCCCGTAGCCCCTTCGGGATTCATGACGTTGGCCTGGTAGCCCATCGTCTTCGCCGTGGCGTCGGCATGGTTGGCGATGTCATTGGCCACCAGCGTGCCCGTGGACAGATGGTTGAGCGCGGCCGCCGCCGTGCTTTCGATCACGCCCCCGTTCAGGGTCGTCATACCGCTCGCCGTGACATCAAGACCGCCACTGCCCGCATACAGCCCGGACTGCGTCGCCTCGGTCGAGGCATAGCTGTCCCTGACAGTCGTGTGACTGAAACTCGCGCTGCCCCCGATGTCCCCCGCGCCCCAGACCGGAACCGAGAAACTGGCGTCCACACCCGTGGTCTTCGAATTATAGTTCGACGTATCCTGCGCCGTGGTGATGGTCAGGTCTTTGCTGGCGACATCAATCGATTTCCCGCTGATCTCCGCCCCGTTCAGGGTTGTCGTGCCGGTCGCGTTGGCGAGGGTGACGGTGTCCGTGCCGCTGACCGTGCTGTCCACCGCCGTGCTGGACGCGGCATTGGTGTTGCTTTTCGAGAAGCCGAACTGCCCCTCGATGCTGACTCCGGCCCCCTTCGTGCCGATACTGGCCGAGGCCCCCACGCTCGCCTCGATCGATTTCGAGCTGGCGACCTCGTGCGTCGTGTCATACCCCGCCTGCAGCGTCACCTGGCCCGGCGCGGTCAGGGTCACGTCCTGGCCCGAAAGCTGGGACGCCGTCGCCACGATATTGCCCGACTGGCTGTCGGTCGGCACGCCGCCTGTCGCGGTCACGGCCAGCGTATTGCCCGCCGCCGCCGTCGAACCCTGCACCGTGCCCGTCGTCAGCGTCGTGCTCGACTTCTCGAGGTCAAAGCCGATATTCGACTGCACCGCAATCAGGTCGATATTGCCCTTGGCGGTGTCGCCTTTCTCGAACAGGCTAGAAACGGACTTGACCTGTTTTGACGCCTGCAGACCGACCTGGGCGCCCATGCCCGCCGCCGCTGCACCGTCCAGCCCGGCGAGACGCCCGCTATCCTTGCCACTCGCCTGGGAGGCTGACAGGGCAATATCCACCATCTGCCCCACGACGGAGTTCGGATCGAGGCCGGTCGTCTGCCCGATGAACAGCGACTTGTGCGTCTGGGTCTGGGTGGTGACGTCATTGAGGGCATTGAACGACACCGACGATCCCGTGACCGTCGCATCCTTCGCCGCTCCGAGATCAGAGGCGTTGATCGTGACCGGCCCGTTCGCCGTGATGCTCAGGTTGCCCCCGGTCGACGCGATCTCGCTGGGGGTCCAACTGGTCTGGGAATAGCTGTCGGTATCGGTCGTCTTGCCAAAACCGATCCTGGCAGAAGCCCCGCTGGTGCCAAGGAACAGCCCGGACGATTTCTGCTCATAGAAAGCATTGGCCGTATCCTTCAGCGCGTTTTCGGTGAACGTTCCACCTGCCTGGAGCGTGACATTGCCGCCGCCTGCAACCGTACCCGCCACGGACATGTCCCTGCCCGAGACCATGGTGACGTTGTCATTGGCCGCCACCGTGCTGCCGACCTGGTCGGTTGAACTCTCGCTTGAAGTCGTGGTCGTCCTGTTGAGGAACCCGTGTTCAACCGTGCGGGTATAGGAGGACTGGCTGTCGGTGACCGCGTTGAGGTTCACGTTGCCCGTCGCCATCAGCGTGGCCGACTTCCCGGCCGCAACCGTTGCCCCCGCCAGGGTGAGGTCACCCCCAAGGGCGGCCGCCGTCAGGTTCCCGCCCGTGCTGATCGACGCCCCGAAATTCTCCGTCTCGGCCGCGCGATGGCTGTAATCATGCTGCTCGATGTCCTGCGACGCGCTCGCCGCAACCGAACCCAGCGTGATCCCCTGGCCTGCCACAAGCGTGGTATCGCCCAGCGCGCTGAGCGACCCGCCATCAAACGTGATGTCCTTCGCCGCATAGATCTGGGCATCGCCCCCCGAGGTGATGGTGCCCTGCGCGCCCAGCGACTGCGCCTTTCCGCCATCGACCATGAAGGTGTTGAGCTGGTCCTCATTGACAACCGAACCGTTCAGCGCCGCCAGCGCCACGCTGCCACCCGACAGCGTCCCGCCCGCATTGACGATATCCCCGCTGGTCGCCGTCAGCGACAGCGCGTTGCTGGCGTTGATCGTGCCGGTATTGTTGATGCTCGAGCCGGTCAGCGACACGTTGGTGGCCGAGATCTCCGCCCCGTCGGAAAGCGTCGCCTGGCCCGGGGCCAGATACAGCTTCGGCGCCAGAACGGTCCGCCCGTCCACTGTCTCGGGCACATACCAGACGATGTTCTGCGTCAGCGCCGCCTGCTGGCTGGCCGTCAGCGCCACGCCAAAGGTCAGGTCAAGCGCATTGGATTCCGAGACCGCGTTGTCGAGCAGCAGTTCCATCTGCTCGTTGGCCGTCTCGTAGCTGCTGCCCAGGAAGGTCTGGCCCGTGGACGCCACGATCTGCTGCTGGATGAACTCGGTATCGAAATACGAATCCCCCAGGAACTCGTAATCCGCCGTGTTGTCGCCCAGCCGGTTGACCAGGTACTGCGAGCCGTAGAAACCGCTGAAGGTCGCGTATTTCGGGTTGGTCTCGATCAGGTAATGCGCGCCGGGGTCCGGATCGGCGATGAACAGCGCGCTGCCGCCCGGAATGGCCGAGATCACCGTCGGGATGGTCGGGTCGCTGCTGGTGGCAAAGCCCGGCAGCGTCATCGCCGCTTCCTGCGCCGTGGCCGAGGCCTTCACCTGCGCGGTCTCGACCCCCTGATAGGCCAGGGTAGCACCCGCCGTGGCGGGCGCTGCCGCACCGCTCCGCGTGCCGGTCGCCCCCGTGACCCCGGTGCTGACATCCGCCAGGGCCGCCGTCGCCCCGCCGTTCAGCGCGGCGTCAGCCGCAACCCCGGATGCGGCTGACGCGGCGGCGACCGGAGACAGGCCACCTGGCGTCTCGCCGGTATAGGTGGTGTATTCACTGGAACTCGCGTTGGCGATTTCCGTCTGGTTGTTGATCGTGCCCGTGAAGGTGCCGGTGATATTGTCTTTTGCAACGATGGTGCCGGTCGGGCCGTAATAGGTCTCGCTCGATCCCCATTTTTCCTTGGGCTGCGGTGCCGGATCCCAATGGCTACCTATACCCAGAAAATGATGGACATGATGAGCATATGTAGCAGCCCCGGTGAAAGCTGGATCCGACTGGCTGCTCCAGGTGCACCCCCAGTAATTCTTGCACGTAACGTAGAAAGCGTGCTGCACCGCATAGCCGATATTGTCGAGGCTGCCCCCGCTGAGGTTGATGTCGCGCCCCGCCGCAATATGGCTGGCGTCATTGACGATGCCACCCGTCGTGGTGATATCGACATCACGCCCGGCCGAGATCAGGGAAGCGGCGTTGTTGAGCGTGGCACGCCCGCCATCTTCCTGCACATAGATCGTGCCCCCGTTGGAATGACCGACAAGCTGGCCCGTGCCCTGCATGCCGGTCGCCGTGTCCAGCAGGCCTGCCGGCACGGGAATATCGACATTGCTGCCGCCCTTGTAACTATGGCTCCACAGCACGGTGTTTTTGACGACCGTCACCCCACCCAGAACATCATTGGTGACCGTGCCGGCGTTGATCAGGACATCCCCGCTGGCGCTGTCAGCAACAATTTCGCCGGAGCGGTTGAACACGGCGGTGGCCGCCCCGCTGGCGCCATTACTGATCCCGATCGACCCGTTCTCCGACAGGATGGCCCCGAGCTGGTTGGTCAACGTCCCGGGCAGGTCCAGGGCCACCCCGGCCGCGCCATCAATGAGGCCGGTATTGGTGATTGCCCCGCCCGAGGATACGTCCAGCACCCCGCCTTCGGCCATCAGGGCGCCGTTATTGGTGAGCGATGCCGCCGTGACGGTGGCATTGCCCCCGGCCAGTACCCCGCCACCGGCCTCGGCCGTGTAATCGCCCCCGACCCGCAGCAGCGTATCGCCACCGGACTGGAACAGCGTGCCACTGTCGAGGCCCCCCGTGAGCGTCACGGCCAGCGTGTTCCCCGCGACCAGTTGCGCAGCGCCACCAGGCGAGGTCGTATCAAGCGAAAGATTGCCCGCCGCCTGCACCACACCGTCCGTATCGCTGAACCCGGTCATGGCGCCGCCGCCGGCATTCGCAAGCGACAGGGTATTCTGGCCGGAGCGTTCGATCACGCTGCCGCCGTCATTGTCCAGCCCGGCCGCCACCAGGGTCAGGTCTCCCCATGACTGCAGCGTGCCGCCCGCGTTATTGATGCTGGCGGCAGCCTGTGTGCCACCGGCGGAGACCAGCAGGCTGCCATCGGCCGCGTTGACCAGCCCGCCCGACCCGTTGGTCAGGCTATTGGCAACCAGCGTGATATCCCTGCCTGCCTGAAGCGCGCCACCGTCATTGGCGACCTGCGCCATCGCGCCACCGCCTGCGTTGCGGACATCCAGCGTGCCGCCGGTGCTGACGATCCGGCCGGCGCTGGTGTTATCGAGCGACGCCGCCACCAGCACGACATTACCCGCGCCCTGGATCGCACCACCTTCATTGCCCACGACGCCAGTCGTGGTGACGCTCACAGTGCCCGCACCCGAGATGACCGCGCCGGATGTGTTGGTCAGGCTGGTCCCCGAAAGGGCGACCGCGCCATTGCCCCCGATCCGTCCATCGGTATCGTCGATCGCGCCGCCACTCTTCAGTGTCACGCCCTGCGTGCCATAGACCAGACCGGAATTCGACACGGAACCGGACAGGGTTGCGTTCATCTGATCAGACGCGACCAGCGTTCCGGTATTCGCAAGGGAGGCCGCATTGAGGTCCACCAGACCGGCCAGCGCACCGATCTCGCCACTATTGGTCACGCCCTGCGCCGCGAGCGTCACATCCCCCTGCGAGACCAGCGTGCCGCCATTGGCCAGGGCGGCACGCGTCCTGGCGTTCAGGGTCGCACCACGGCCTTCGGCCTCAATCCGCCCGGCATTGGACAGACCATCGCCGCTACCCGTTCCGGTCAGGACGAGGTCAAGCACGCCGTTTTCGGTTGCCATCAGCCCGCCTGACGCGGTCGTCAGGCCAGCCGCCGTGAGGGTCAACCCCTGCCCGCCCACCAGCGTGCCCGCAACATCCATGTCGCCCGCCGCCACCACGGACAGATCCTGACCGGCACTCATGACGCCTGTGGCATCATCGGACCAGGTCCCCGTCACCAGCGACAGGTTCCCGGCCGCCTTGACCGCGCCACCGGCGTTCGAGAAGGCCAGGGCGGATACGGGCGCGCTGTCGGCGTCCAGCGCGATGTTGCCATCGAGTGCGAGGATGCGGCCGTTATCATTGCCGATCGTACCGGCCGCGATCGAGACATTTCCGGCCGCCTGGATGATGCCGCCCGAAGTGTTGTCCAGCGTTGTCATCAATGTGGCGGGAGCCCCTGCGGAGAGCGTGACGTTGCCGTCCACGCTGACCAGGGTGCCAGCGGTGTTGGCGAGGCTGGCCGCCGCAATGGTCAGATTGCCGCCCGCCTGCACCGCGCCGCCGCGGTTATCAAGGGCGGTCAGCGGCGTCGTGGCACTGCCGTTGCCGATCCCGATGGTGCCCCCTGCGAGGATCGTGCCGGCTTCGTTATCGAGACCTGCGGTGGAAAGCGCGAGGCTGGACCCGGCCTGGATCGTGCCATTGTCATTGGCGACCTGTGCCGCCGTCAGGACCAGCGCGCCCGCATCCCCCGTGCCGATGGTACCGCTCGGATTGGACGTTGTGCCCCCGGTTCCAAGCGTCAGCCCGGTCGCGCCATACAGCGTGCCGGTATTGAGCAGGTCATCCGTCGTGGACACGTCAAGGCCCGCCGCAGTCGCGATCAGGCCGCTATTGGTCAGATCCGCCGCCGAAAGCGTGCCACCGCCACCAAGGGAAGCGATTTCGCCGCTGTTGAACAGGGAACCGGCCGTGACAAGAGTCTGGTTCCCCTGCGAGATGATCGTGCCCGTGTTGGCGAGCGACGTCGCATCAACCTTCAGGACACCGGCGGCATCCGCGTCCTCGATGGCGCCAGCGTTGGACAGGGCAGGCGATGCCGCATTCCCATGGACGGCAATCGTCGTGTCCCCGGCCAGCGCACCAATGGTACCCTTCGCGCCATTGACCAGGCTGGCCGCCGAAAGGGTCAGCCCGTTACCCGCCGTGATCGCCCCTTCATTATCGGCCGCCCCCGTGACCGACAGGTCAAGCGCGGTTCCTGCCTGAAGGGCAGCAGATGTGTCGCTGGCGTACTGGCCGGTCGTAAGGGTCAGCGCGCCACCCGCCTGGACCGCGCCATCCGTATTGGTGAACAGCCCCTGTCCCGACCCATTATCGGTGATGGCAACAGAACCGGTTTTCCCGACCAGGCCACCGGATGTATTGTCAACGCTCACCGCGCTGATCGTGAGATCGCGACCAGCCTCGACCAGACCGGATGCGTTCGTCAGGTGGTCAAGGGCCGCCCCCGTCGCATCGCGCGCAAGGCTGACGGATGTCCCGCCAAGAACCGTCCCGCCGGTATTGTCCAGCGCGGTCGTCACGATGGACATGAGGGTGGCTGCCTGCAGCCAGCCGTTATTATTGGCGACACTGGCGGCATCAATGTTCAGGCCACCATCCGTCACGATGATCCTGCCACCGGTATTGTCGAGACTGGCGGCGGCAAGCTGCACCATGCCCGTATCACTGCCAAGCTGTCCGCCCCTGTTGGACAGGGCGCCACCCGCCGCAAGGCTCAGGCCGGCTGCCCCGTACAGCGTCCCCGTACTGGTCACCGTACCGGCCGTGCGCACGCCAAGCGTGCCGGCGGCAAGGATGCTGTCACTGTTGGCCAGCGTGGCGGCGTCGATCGTCAGGCTGCCCGATGCCGACTGGGATTTTATGACCCCCGTATTGGCCAGGCCACCAGTCCCCGCCGCGTTGAGGGTAAGGTTGCCCGCGGTTGCAAGCAGCAGGGCGGATGCTCCGTTGGCGATGTGGTCCGCCGTCACGGTCACGCCCGTGCCGCCACCCAGCGTGCCTTCGTTATCGACCGCCCCCGTGGCGGTGACGGCAAGGGCCTGCTGCGCCGTCAGCGAAGCCGTGGTGTCGGATGTATAGCTGGCCAGTGCAGCAGTCAGGCTGCCCCCGGCCTGGATGGCCCCGCCATTATTGGTGACGGCCTGCGCTGACAGCGTCATGTCACCCGACTGGTCGAGGATCTTCCCGCCCGTATTATCCAGCGCCCCCACGGCGGCAATCGAGGCCAGCCCGGTCGTGCTCGATATCTGGCCACCGGCATTGGACAGCGTGCTGGCGCTGGCCAGCGTCAGCCCCGCCTGGGCTGCGATCGTGCCGGTATTGGCGAGCGACCCTGCCCGGGCGGACAGGGCGCCACCGGATGCGCCGATGCCGCCACTGTTATCGAGCGCACCGGTCGCAGAAAGCGACAGCGCGCCAGCCCCGGCCGTCACCGTCCCGCTATTGCCGATCGCAGCCGCCCGGGCGGCCAGGGTCGTACCGCCGCCAATGGTCCCGCTGTTATTCAGGGCGCCGCCTGCCGCCAGCTGCATCCCGCCACCTGACTGCAGCGTCCCGGCATTGCTGACCTGCCCGCCCACCTGCGCCTGCAGGTTGCCCGAAGCCGCCATGGAACCGTTGAGCACAAGGTCGCCGGCATCGGTCAGCGTCATGTCGCCTGCATTGGCCGCCATGGTGCCGTCAACCCGCACGCCGGCGCCGGCCTCGTTGACCACCATGTAGATCCGGTTGGCGTACATCCCGCCAAGGGCCGCCGTATCAATCGCGAATTCCGGTGCGGCCGTGCCGTCGGACGCCAGCGGATGGGCCGCGTTGGTGCCGTAATCGACCCGGTTGCGCCCGGCCACGATAGTGGCCGTCTCCGCATTGACCTGCGCCTTGAGCGTCACCGAGCGCGACAGGATGTCGAGCACCGGCACGGTGGTGAAGTCTCCGCCCTTCCCCTCGAAGGTGATGTTGCCGCCCCGGACGACGATATCCTTCAGGTTGCCGCTGGCATCCATCTCCGGCGTGCCGGTGGCAAGGGTCACATGGGCGGTGTTGATGAACCCGCATCCCGCACAGGTGATGCCGTTGGGGTTGGCCACCACCACCGAGGCCTGGTGCCCCGCCACTTCCGTATAGCCCAGCATCTGTGTCGGCAGGGTGCCGGTCACCTCGTTGAGGATCAGGCTGGCGGCATGGCCGTCAAGATTGGTGTTGCCATACACCACGCCCCCGATCTTCGTCTCGGTCGCCGTGGTGGCGTTGTTCAGGATCACACCGCTTTCGGGCACGCCATACTGGATGAAGTCATTATGCGACACGCCCGCCGCGTTGGGGGTGGCGATATTGACCTGGTCGATGCCGTTCTGGGTCTTGTCCAGCGTCGGCTCGGGGCCGCCGGCATGGGGATCGACCACGATCTGCGGCTCCGCCTGCTGGGCGGATGCGGCGGACACGGTCGAGGCCAGGAACAGGGAGACGGCGGCAAAGACATGCACGCAGCGCTGAAGACGTGACGGACCCGGAATGATATCGGGTGCGGCAACCCTGCGGGGCGTCTTCATCATATCTTCGCTCCAACCTGAAACAGCGGGATCAGCCCTTCCGAGGGAAGCGGGCCGGTATACATGGAATGGGTCAGGGAGACGTTCCAGAAGAACGGCCCCGTGGTCTTGCGCAGCCCCAGGCCACCGCCCGCCATCTCGCCGCCCTTCAGCGCAGGCGGCGTGGAGGAGGAGGCAAAACCCGCGCGCACGACGCCGACATCAAGGGCGGCGTAAAGCTGGGTGCCCTCGATGACCTGGTGGCAGATGAAGGCGAACTTCCCGCACTTCAGGCCCTTTGTGGGCAGCTGCCACGAGAAGTCGTTGCGCATGTAGCCGCCGTCATTGCCCAGCAGGACCTGCTCGAGGAAGCCGCGCACCGAATAGGGGCCACCCACCTGCAGTTCATTAGTGGGAAACTGGTCGCGCGTGCTGTATTCGCCGTGCAGCGTGGTATGCCACAGCACGCCGCGCGCAAGCGGCTTGTAGCCGTCAATGTCGAGCGAGGGCTTGAGGTAGGAGGAATGCGGGTCCTGCCAGCCTGGACGGATGAAGTTCGACCACGTGCCCGCGCCATCCACCGCGACCTTGAGGCCACCGGTGATGTACCACACCCCGCCCCAGCCCTTGAGCGATTCACTGACCTGCACGTTGACGAAGGCCTGCCGCGCCGTCTCGGTGTCGATCACCGTATGGTTGATCTCCGAGCCGAACGACTTGCGCTCGTAGCTGGCCTGGAAGGTGGTCACGCCGATACGGTTGCGCAGCAGCACGCGCGAGATGCCCAGCCGCCAGTCCCGTCGGCCGCCGCCAAGGTGGTAGATGTCGCTGAGTGTTGCGAGCGGATAGTCATCCTGCGAGCGCCACCACGACCCGAACACGGTCCAGTAGCCGAACGGGATCGACCCGTTGACCGACAGGTAGGACGTGCCGCGCTGCCCGGCATGGCCGACAAGCGAATGGTCGTATTCCACTGACCACAAATCCAGCAGCCCCAGCGGGTTTTCCGCCGTGAGCATGGCATGGCCCGTCTCCTGCCCGGTGATCTGCTGGCCGTAATTGTCGAACCAGACCTGGCCATGCAGCACGCCACGTTTTGGCGCGGTCACCACCACGGTGGAGGAACCCGGTTTGCCACCGGGTGCAATGCGCATGCGCGCGCCCCAGTGGCTCAGCCGGTTCATGTCCTCGATTCCCTGCTCCAGATCCCGCAGGTTGAGAATTTTCCCGTGCAGGCCGGGGAAGGCCATGACGGTCGCCAGCCGGGTCGGACGGCCCTTCAGTTCGACGCCCGCCAGCTTCCCTTCGATCACCACGATCCGCAGATGCCCGCTGGAAAGTTTCTGCTCCGGCAGGTAGGCCCGCGAGGTGATGAATCCCTGGCGGATATAGGCGGCATTGAGCGCGTTGATCAGCCCGTTGAGATCGCGCACCGCCATGCAGGTGCCGATATGCGGGCGGGTGAGCGCATCCGTCGTGCCGCGCGACAGGTGCTGCGCGCCCTCGACCGTGATGTCATGCACCGTAACGCAGGTCTTTGACGCCTGCGGCAGGGCAGCCGGCTTCTGCACCTGGATGTCGTTTGACGGTGGCGGCAGCGCGTCAAGCTGCTCCTGGTGCTGCTCGAAGCGCTGGAACTGATCCTGCGACGAGCCCGGCCCCGCCGGCATCACGCCGCCGGGCAGGCCAGGAACCTGGGCCATTGCCACACCGGGCAGGACCATCACGGCTGCGGCCGCCCCAAACTGCCAGCGCATCATGCGCAATCCGGACTATGCCGCCTGCGTCAGGCAGGCGCTTTCTGGCTGGACCAGGTCTCGATCGCGCCAAAGGCGTCGGAGAAGTGGCTCATGTCGTAATTGATGGTGACCGTCCCGCCGCCCTGCGCAGGCACGCGGCTGACGCGGATATGCCCGGTCTTGCCCGCCTTCAGCGCCGCGATTATGGCTGGCGTCGCCTGCAGCGTGGACAGGCACCCCGATGCATTGCACACCAGATAGGGCAGGCTGAGCGGCTTGCCGTTATCCATCGACAGGGTCGCAGGCTTCGTGAGGTCAAAGCCCAGCGGGGTCATGATGCTCAGCTCGTAGGGACGCGCGGTCATCGCCACCTTGTCGGTCGCGGCACGCGCCACGATCACCATGCCCAGCGGCACGGTCTTGCCCTGCTGCTGCATGCTCAGCTGCTGGGCCGCCACGCACAGCGCGGCCGCGCGCGTCGTGGGCGCATAGGTGCAGTTGGCCTGCCAGGCGCCAAAATTCTGCTGCGTGGTGATCGGCGACGGCTGGGCCGGGGCCTGCGGCGCACCAGCCGTCCCCGCAGACCTTGCAGGCGCTGGCGTGGCTGCCGGAGAAGGAACCGATGCCGTACCCGCCGCATGGGCAGCCCCCGTCAGGACCGCAGAAAAAAGAAAAGCACTCGCCACGGCCCTGAACTGCATCAGTACCCCCCTGAACGGTCAGCCTGACCGGCAATAACCGGTCGGTCCTGCATTGAATGGAACGTCGCCTTGAAAACGACATATTTCGTCATTCATGGATACAGTTTGACATAGAAGACGGCAACAGAAGAATTCATTCAACTAGCGGTTGAATAACGGCCTGTTCTATACATTTTATAAGAAACTCCCCTGATATAATCAGGGAGACTGTCTGGTATCCCTCCCTCTTTATTATATAGAATAACTGTTATTTACATAATACTCAGTTGCCATGACACCCGAGAGACGCGGAAACGACTCCGTGGAGAGCCATGCCCTGGTGACAGAGGCACCAGCACCAACGCCGGGGCTGCGGACGGGCAGCTCAGCCAGGCGGGGCGTGATATCCTGAAACAGGCGCGTGATAACACCTTTTGCACTGAGGCGGCCTCCTTGTCGGGTAGCCTGCCGAATACGACACCCGGACCTGTGTCCAGCGGTGCATGGAGAGATTTGTTCACCGTCGTAGAAATAGGCAGGGCGCGGCTATGCCTCATGCAAACACGTCATCATCCGCCCGACGCCAGGGCGGGCAGGAGGCGCACACCTGTCATCCTTCCCCGGCTATTGCACAGGACAGGCGGGAGGCAAGGATGGATGCATGACGGTTGCACAAAACAGGCCAGCCCATGAAATCATGGATACGGACGTCATGATGGTGGCCCTTCTGTGCGCATACGGGCTGCCGGGCGCCAGGGAACGGGCCTGCCATCACATTGGCCGATGCGTCGAGGCGGGCCTTGTGGATGATGCCGCCTTCTGAATGCGCGTCAGTCACCAGCTCGATGGCCTGATGGGTAAAGGCTATGTTTTTTCCCGGACGGCAGTAACGACACAGCCGGATATGCTGCCGATCTACGCCGCTTTGAAGAACGGCGGAGCCATACATTGCCCCGTCAATTTTGCGGCATATGCTCCAGACCGAGCCAATCAGGTTCATGGCGTGAGCCTGCCCTTCCACATCGTGACGGTCGAGGTTGCGGATAAACTCGCGAGGATCGACCTCCTCTGTATACAGGCTCTGTCCCGGCATCACGAAGACCATATGAGGCTCCGGATGGGACAGGCGTGCAGTGGACTTGTTCCAGATGGGTGCCGCAGACGGAGCGGCCACCACGACCGATGATCATGGATCACGTAGCCGCAACCCGTGACCACTGGACCGCCCCTGTTCATGGTGCACGGACTGGTCACGCCAAACGGCGATTCCCCACACGGGACCATTGACATCGATAGCGGGATCAAGGACCGTCCGGCTCCATACAGACGCAGGATTTTCTGCAAACCCTGCGTCTTTGCACCGGCCCCGGATGTGAAACGGAAATGCACGAAGCCCTCGATGGCCGCATTGCAGCGCATATGCCGCAGCACATCGCATCGCTCCATCGGTATGGTGCGTTATTCCATGTACCGGAGCCTCAATGGGCGGAGAAACTTTCATCAAGCCACGCGCGCATCATCATCGACGACCAGGCATCCGCCTGCGCGTCGTACCGGCACAGGCCGGTTGCGGCCGTTGCCTCCTTTTCGGTGAAGCAGTGGACCGCATGACCGATGGCCAGAAACTGCCACGGGGCGGGACTGCCGCGCATTTCGGTCAGGAAGGCATCAAACTGGGGACTGGTCGTGGTGTCGTCCGCCCCGTTCATGACCAGGACGCGCGCGCGGATCGCGTGCGCCAGGGCGGGGTCGTCCGTCGACAGATTGCCGTGGAACGCAACCACGGCGGCAATGTCCGCGCCGGACCGGGCAAGATCAAGCACCGCCGCCCCGCCGAAGCAGTAGCCGATGGCGGCAAGGCGGGTCGTGTCGATCGGTGCCTGCGATGCAAGCGTCCTGAGCTGCGTCAGGGCAAAGGCCGCCCGACGACGCATCATGGGACGGTCAGACAGCAGAGGAGCAACGGCGTCACGTGCGCCGGCAGTGTCCTTCGGGCGGATCGTGGCGCCATACATGTCCGTCAGCAGGACCACGTAGCGTTGCCCCGCGACGCCTTCGGCCTTGCGGATGGCATTCGCGTTCACGCCAAACCATGCGGGAACCATCAGCAGCGCCGGCCGCCGCGCGGTCGTCGCGTCGTCATAGACGAGGACGCTGTCATAGCGCGTGCCCTCGAATGTCCATGAGACTGGCCTGTCGACCATGCGCGCACTGGCGTGCCCGGCAAAAAGAGACGGCAGTGCAGCGATGACGATATGACGCAAACGGATCATTGAGGTTTTCCTTCCGGGCATCAAGGCAGTAGGAGAGGTTACCGCATACGCCGTGTGCTTCTTCGACACGACGAGGTGAAGTCATCATGCAAACGGGGCGCCAGGACGCAATGACCGCTTTCGGAAATCTCCATGGCGACCGTCACCCTCACTATCGTGCAGCGTATCGCGCGGTCCGGCCCTGACCACGCCCTGCACCGCGGCGCCGGGATGCGGCCTGTCACATGCCGCGGGCCCGCTTTCGGTTTCAGCGGCTTTTACGGCGGCATTCGGTCTGCTCTATGTCTTCCGCGGCCTGCTGCTTCTGGCGACGTTCCGGCTGCCAAAGGACATGTCACGCCGCCCCTGGCCGTAACCCTCATCCTTCGGGACGCGACCCTGCAATCAGAACATCAACAAGGCGTTTCGCCCGTGTTTCCCAGCCGGGGCCTGTCGCGTAGTTCGAAACACCACCGAGAGCGCACAGCAGGTCTACCGGTTCAATGTCAGGGCGGATGTCACCACTTTCCATGGCGCGGGCGACAAGCCCGTCAATCGCAGCGGTAAGAACGGTGCGGGAGTCCGCATAGATCGCGTCCGTTCCGCCCAGGAGGCTGTTGAGCGCGGGGGCGATCACCTGCTTGGTCGCGATATAATCCACGAACAGGTTCAGCCACGCGCGCAGCGCTTCGACGGGCGGCTGTGTCCCTGCCAGATGGGTGGCTGCTGCGGCGAGCCTGTTCAGTTCATCGCGATAGACCGCCTCGATCAGGGCATCGCGGTTGGCAAAATGTCGATAAAGCGTGCCGATCCCTACACCGGTACGCCGCGCGATCTCATCAAGGGGAATGTCGATTTCGCCTGATCCAAAGGCGCTCCTGGCCGTTTCCAGCAGGCGTTCGCGATTTTTACGTCCATCGCTGCGTGGCCTGCGACGGCGCGTCTGGTCCTCTTCCACGTCTTTCCCTCTTGTTAAACGGATGGATGCTCCGTATATAAATAAGCGGAGCATGCTTCCACATAACTCCCCGGGCGCTCTTTCCGCAAGGAAATGGCGCTCCCTTCATGCTGGAGGCCTATCATGGCACAGACTATGACACAGCAGTTTGGCGCAACATCCACAACCGAGGATGTCCTGCACGGCGTCTCCCTTGCCGGCAGGCGCGTTCTCGTTACCGGCGTTTCAGCAGGGCTTGGTGTTGAGACAGCCCGTGCGCTGGCAGCCCATGGGGCCACGGTCGTGGGCGCCGTACGCAACGTTGCAAAGGCGGAACACGCAACCACACAGGTCCGCGCTGATGCGGAAAAAGGCGGCGGATCGTTTGAACTGCTTGAACTTGACCTCGCGGATCTTGCAAGCGTTCGGGCCGCCACGGACCGTCTGAACGCGGCAGGCCAACCGTTCGATCTGGTCATTGCCAATGCGGGCGTGATGGCGACCCCCTTCGGGCATACGAAGGACGGGTTCGAAACCCAGTTCGGCACCAACCATCTGGGGCATTTCGTGCTGGTCAACCGGATTGCCGGCCTGCTGCGGGCAGGCTCGCGTCTGGTCAATCTTTCCTCCGCCGGGCATCGTTTTTCGGATGTCGATCTCGCCGATCCGAACTTCGCACACACGCCTTACGATCCATGGGTTGCCTACGGCCGGTCAAAGACCGCCAATATCCTGTTCGCGGTTGCTTTCGATGCCCGGCACCGGGCTCAGGGTATACGGGCCACTGCCGTTCACCCTGGCGGGATCATGACGGAACTGGTGCGCCACCTGCCACAGGGCGAACTTGAAAAAATGGTGGCGCAGATCAACGCGCAGGCTGCTGCTGATGGCAAACCGCCCTTTGAGTTCAAAACAATCCCACAGGGCGCCGCGACCTCGGTATGGGCTGGTGTTGTTGCAGACGCCAATGCGACAGGCGGGCATTATTGCGAGGACTGCCACGTCGCACAGGTCATTCCCAATGACGCGCCCAAAGGACTGCTTGACGGGGGTGTGCGTGCCTATGCTGTCGATCTGGCACATGCCGAGGCCTTGTGGGCAAAAAGCGAAGAAATGACTGGAGAGCGGTTTACGTCATAATTTCCATCAGCGTTCCATCCTGATCTGAAAGAAACCTGCTGTCCATAGGGTCAGGCTCCCCTATGAATGGGCTAACAATTTCCTGCCTGTCGATCCGCCTTACATGCCCGGTGGATCGACAGGTTGCGTTTCCTTTGTCGCCCATCAGGCTGTATTCTCCTGACCTGCAGGAAGGTACTGATATCGACGTCATCAAATAATGGTTCTGCTGCAGTGATCTTCGTCCTTTACCCGGACATCAGGGAAAAGGCGGCCATTATTCCTCGAACATCAACGATCCTGTGGATTTTTGTGGTCAGTCAGCCACGGGACGGCCTGATCACCGACCGGGAAGGTCGCACTACGGAATACCAGCACGGTAAGGCAACAGGCGGGTGGCTGTTCGCGGGGGCATCAAAGTGGTTACCCTGTAAGCGAAAATGCTGCCTGTCTGTTAATTTTATTTAGCAGACAGGCAGATGAGCGGGGGAAGCCTGTAGTTCCTGACACAGGAAATCTGATACGGACAAACCTTCGCATTCGCTCCAGCATAGTCAGATGATGAAGGACCGGAGTTCCATCACATCCCGTTTGGGCGCTATCCCGAACCTGCGAACATAATCCCGACTAAATTGCGACGCGCTTTCGTAACCAACTTCAAACGCCGCGTGCGAGACATTGACATCCTCTGATACCATGAGGCGACGCGCCTCAAGCAGTCGCAACTGCTTTTGATACTGGAGCGGCGTCATGGACGTCAGTGTCTTGAAATGCTGATGGAAGGACGAGAGGCTCATGCGTGCAACGGCAGCAAGATGCTCGATCCGCACCGGCTTTGTAAAATTCGCGCGCAGCAGATGAATGGCTTCCGCAACCCGTTGCAGGTGACTGTCAGGCAGGACGAGTTTACAGACTTCGCCCGCATGGGGTCCGGTCAGAAGCCAGAAACAGATTTCCCGCATGATCGCAGGCCAGAGGACCGGAGGCGCCATCGGATTATCGAATAGCCGTATGAGCCGCCGGACGCAGTCGGCCAGATCTTCAGAAAGTTCGGCGACGAATACTCCAATTCCCTGATCATTCGACGGTAAAGGTGGCTGCGTCAGTTGTGTCATGACCTCACGAAGGATACCTGCATCCAGATCCAGGGTGATGCCAATATATGGGCACGCGTGACTTGCCTGCGTCACACGGCTGAGAGCGGGCATTTCGACGCTAACCAGCAGGAACCCCATGGCGCCATACGCGAAGATGGCGTCGCCAAACTCTACCTCCTTCGCGCCCTGAAGGGTAATACAGAGTGATGGTTTGTAAACCATGCCATTCGGTGACGTCTTTCCGCTCAGCCTGATGATATTCAGGCCGTCGAAAGACGTCGTGAAAAGCCCGTCTGCGCCACAACCCCGCCCGTCCAGATAGCAGGTTACAGCCCTGGCGAGAGATGAAGACATTTCTTGCTCCAGCCAAAATTCCAACAGTTCCCATCTACACGCGGCTCATCGTCTGAGCCAGAGCATTACAGGATCGGGCAAGAAATTTGAGAGTTCGGGCATTCGTCCTGTCGCCGTGTACGCCTAAATATGGGGTATCTGCCGGGATCAATAGCGCGCTGCCGTCGAAATGCCGGCCTCCTCTCCCCGAAGAGAATTCCTTGCTGATACAGGAGCCCAACATGAGAAAATGGACGACATCAAACATTCCAGACATTCGCGGGCGCTCATTCGTCGTGACCGGGACGGGCGGCCTCGGGTTTGAGGATGCACTGGCGCTCGCGCGCGCCGGGGCAACGATCATTCTCGCCGGACGAAACCCCGGCAAAGGCGCGGACGCCGTTGCCCGGATAAAAAGGGAAGCGCCCAAAGCTTCCATCAGCTTTGAGGTTCTTGATCTGGCTGATCTTGCGTCAATTGCCGCGTTTGGTGAACGTCTGCGCAACCAGAACGACCATCTCGACGTGCTGATTAACAATGCAGGGGTGATGATGCCCCCCACACGCAAACTCACCCCGGATGGTTTCGAACTGCAGTTCGGAACCAACTATCTCGGGCACTTCGCACTGACCGCGCATTTGCTATCCCTGCTTCGCAAGGGTCGCAATCCGCGCGTTGTAACGCTCTCCAGCATCGCGGCGCGTGACGGCCGGATCGCATTTGATGACCTTCAGGCAGCACATGATTATAAGCCCATGCCGGTTTACAGCCAGTCCAAGCTGGCCTGCCTGATGTTCGCACTGGAATTCCAGCGTCGCAGCGAAGCCGGGCATTGGGGGGTAACCAGTATCGCCGCTCATCCTGGTATTTCGCGTACAGACCTTCTTCCTAATGGTACTGGCGCCTCAAGCATCTTCAGCATCGCGCGACGGGTATTGTGGTTTCTTTTCCAGCCAGCTGCCCAGGGTGCGCTGCCGACCCTTTTCGCCGCAACGTCACCCGAGGCAAAGGGGGGCGGCTATTATGGCCCCGACAGACTGAGCGAGACACGCGGATATCCCACCGCCGCCAGAATCCCCCCCGCCGCACTCGACCGGGAGGCTTCAGCCCGTCTGTGGGATATTTCTGAAAAGCTAACCCATGTGCGCTTCGGATAAGCAACATGCACAGGACTTTGCTGCTTGCCGCCTACATCTGGCTGACCTTCAGTGGAACACTGCATTTTCTCGTCGACGTCGTCTCACAATACGTGCGCCACAAGCGTGTACCGGGACCGGAGACAACCCTGTATTATGGCCTCAATACGTCATTTGCACTCGGTCAGGTTGTCTTTGGTCTCCTCTGCCTCTGGCTGACGTGGCAGGCGCCAGCACTCGGTGATCAAAGAGAGGTCACAGCGATATCATTTGCCGCTGCCGCAGGCTGGATTGCGATCACGTTCACCTTCATGCGTTATTGGGAGCCGAAGATGAACATTTTGGTGTTCCTGGCCTTACTGGCAGGGGCGACCCTTATTCGCTGAAAGTCAGGTGCAGCACACATCACGCTCGTGATCGGGCAATAAAAATGTCGACAAGCCTCTTTGTACTGGTCACCCGGTCGGTCCGGCAGAAGAATTCGAAACGCCCGCCAGAGCACGCACCAAATCAAGCGGCGCAATATTGCCGACGGACAGAACGCGGCCCGCACTCTCGACGCCAAGGAGGTTCCGGCCGGCTTCCGTCCCGAACAGACCGCGCCGGATGCCGGTATCCATGAAGTTAACACAGGCCGCCGCCACATCGACCAGAATCTCACCGGAACCTGGTACCAGGTCGGGTTTCTCGACTGGAGAGAGAGCGAGAGAATTTCTGGACCTCCCGGTTCGCGCATTACGGTTGCGGATGACCGCGGATCCGCGACCGGGCAGGGTCAGGTGATGGATCTGTGAGGCCAGCACGCTCGCGCCGTTGACGGCCTGATGGATTGCCTCGAAACGTACCAGCACGTATGTCGTGAAGATCCGCACCCAGACCTGCACGACGTTGTGTTTGCCGTGTATTTCAGGATCACCAGAGCTGTCGTTATACAATAACCACATTATCACCCGCTCCAATGGGAACAGCGGATAACGCTGCAAAAATTACCTCTGTGGAAATGCGGATCCTTGTCAGCCAGGACGTCGGCTTTCACGTTACCAAATGTTGTTTCTGGCTTATGTTTGATACCCTCGTAGAACGCCTGAACAATGTCTTCCTTGAAATGCGGCGTACGAGGAAATGCCCTGACGACCGTGTCTCGTTCAATAGCCGTATATTCATCATAGGTAAGCCCGAGGACATCCATTTCCACACCTGCAGTCACGAGAGCGACAATCGGATGCATATGTTTGGGGATGCCGGGCGTGGTATGCAGTGCAATCGCCGTCCAGACCAGGTCAATATCCTGCGGAGCAATCCCACGACCGGAAAGAAACGCCTTCGCCGCGTTGGCTCCATCCACTTCGAAACGCTCATGGGGACTGCTGTAAGCCGCCATTAATCCAAGATCGTGAAACATGGCCCCCGCGTAAAGTAGCTCACGATCGAAATTCAGGCCTCTGTGTGCACCGGCAAGGGCACCGAACATATAAACACGGCTGGAATGGTTGAACAGAAGCTCTGTTTCGGTGTCGCGCACGAACTCGGCAATCTCTTTTACCAGTTTGCTGTCGGGTATCTTGATGGTGGGCATCGGTTTGCCTTTCCCTGTATGTCTGCCTGAATCATATCTTTTGGATACAATGTCTCCTATGATCGTGTGACGACGGAACAAGACATTTTACGTCATGGCTGGACACAGAAAGAACATGCGCAAAATTGGCATTCTAGCGCTCCCCGGTGCACAGATGCTGGATATTTCAGGTCCACTGGATGTGTTCGCAGAAGCCAATATCCAGATCGGCTATAAAGCGTATGCTCTTTTTGTCGTGGGTGTCTCTGACCGGCCAATTGAATCCTCATCTGGAATGCGGTTTCTACCGGACTGTACAGTAGATGACGCTTTCGATCGGTTCGATACCCTTCTTGTTTCCGGTGCGCCGGGTTTGAAAAACACCCGTTATGAAGCGAAAATTGTCGACTGGATTGGTCGTGTCGCACCAAATTGCCGTCGTTATGGCTCCATCTGCACGGGCGCGTTGCTCTTGGGGGCATCAGGTCTTCTTGATGGTCGGCGAGTGACGACCCACTGGGCCGTAGTCGATCAACTTGCTCTGGCATGTCCTGCTGCAGAAATCGAGCCCGATGCGCTCCACGTGCGAGATGGACCGCTTCGCACAGCCGCCGGCGTGACTGCAGGCCTTGATCTTGCACTATCTCTGGTCGAGGAAGACTGCGGTCTGGCGCTCGCAAAAGACGTCGCGTCCCAGTTAGTCATGTTTTTCCGACGGCCTGGAGGCCAGTTGCAGTTCAGCAGACGGGGTGAAGTCAGACCTGCCGGACGCTCGGTCATCCAGGATATTCAGAGATGGCTCATTGCTCATCCTGACGAAGACGCCCGTACGGCGACACTTGCGAACCGGTCGGGGCTCAGCGCGCGCCATTTCGCACGTATTTTCAGTCAGGAATTAGGCATGACCCCAGCTCGATGGGTCGAGCAGATCCGCATTGATCTTGCGCGTGGCAGACTGGAGGCCGGGGACTATCCCAAGCAAGTCGCTGTTGCTTTTGGTTTCAAGGACATCGACACATTTCGTCGCGCTTTTCAACGGCAAACGGGCATCACACCCGCAGTCTACCGACGACGATTTGGGGGAATGGATGAACAAACAGAGACATAAAAATGGCCAACGGTTATTCGGCCCAGAGGCATAGATCTATGTCATCCCCCACGACCGATAACGACGGAGCACATGCCCCTGGTCCATGACTTCCGGGCCACTCACCCCTGTCCTTAGATGTGCGGAAAAACTTTCATCAAGCCGCACGCGCATCATCGTCGACAATCAGACACCCGCCTGCGCGTCGTACCGGCACAGGCCGGTTGCGGCTGTTGCTTTCTTATCGGTGAGGCAGTCGACAGCATGGCCGATGGCAAGAAATTGCCACAGGACGGGCAGCCACGAATCCCGGTCAGGACGCTGGTTGCGGTGCCTTCCGCTTGCCGAACGGACAGCTCATTCAGTGTCTGTTGTTTTCATGGAGGCAGGCTCCAGCCTCCATCTGGATCGGATTGAGGGCCGCAATGATATATCGAACATGGTCCTGGATGCGCTATCGAGCACCATCCGTTCTGTTTTATATATGTGCTAACGGCCCTGCCTATCTGCTGCAATCGAGCCGTTGCCTCCACCGGATAGCAACCGATCGCCGTTTCTCCTGATAGCATCAGAAAGCTCGTGCCATCGAGGACTGCGGTCGTGATGTCGCCAATCTCCGCTTTGGTCGGATATGGATGTTCAATCATGGTATTGAGCAGTTCAGTCGCTACGATAACAGGTGCTTTCTGCTTCTGTGCCGCCGCAAGTATGCGTTTCTGGAACAGACAGACCAGATCGGGACTGGTCTCGACAGCAAGATCCCCCCGGTCGATCATGACCATGTCTGATGCCCCGATAATTTCGGCCATGTTGTCCAGGCCACCCTGATTTTCCACCTTGGCAACAATACCCAACGGAACCCTTCCCATAAGATGACGGATTGCCGCGATATGCTCCGCTCCTTCCACGAAGCTGATGCCAACGTAGTCCACAGCATTTTCCTGGGCGAAGGCCATCATCTCGCGATCGCTCCGTGTAACCAGCGGGCGCTCGAACCGGGCCTGCGGCACGTTTATACCTTTCCGGCTCCGCAGTACACCACCGACTTTCGCGCGCATATGCACGTCACGTCCGTTAATTTCTTCGACTAGAAAAAACAGGTGACCGTCATCGGCATACACGTCGAGGCCAGGCATCATGAATTCATGAAATCGGTCAAAATTAACCGGAACCTTGATCGAGCCATCATGCTGGCTGTCAGTGGTCAGGATAATGAGGTCTCCGGCCTCGAAGGCCGGTTCATGGGCAAGCGGCGCTGTTCTGATCTTCCGGCCAGGAATATCGAGAAGAACAGGCAGGTCTGGCAGCGTTTCCTTTATCAACCTGATCGTCTGCCGATGCCATTCGCGTGTGTTATGCGAACCGTTCAGCCTGGCCATTGTCATGCCAGCTTCCGAAAGGGCTTGCAGCATTTCACGACTTGCAGAAACAGGACCGATTGTCGCAACAATTCCGGGCGGCGGAGACTCAGGCAATAATCGTCGCTCCACCCGGATTTTTTTTAGGATCGCGCCAGAATGTGCCCCCCGCCAGTCGCGACGCAATTTCGGGGGGAATAGCCAGTCTCCGATGGACCGCACCGACCCGTTCACGGACGATATGCTGACCGGGTGAGTTCAGGTTGTGGTCAAACGCAACCGGCTCTTCAAACTGCACACGTTCGAAATCGTAGCGCCATGCGGGCAGCTGAAGCGCATCAGTAAGGATCGCCATTGTCCCACCCGGATTGTTCACCAGCCGGTCATAATCAACAACGATGAGATTATGCGCCATATCCCCGAAATAGGCTTCGTTGAAAGCACGCCAGCAGAACCCGAACGGACCGTCCGCCGCAAGGATATAGTCTATGCGGCTATAGAGATTGCCCCGTCGTTCAATGGGCACGATTTTTGATCCCAGTAGCGGATTTTTCTGAATGAGGCGCTCAAAGGAGTCGATGATCCAGGCCGGATCGCGCACACAGCATATAATCCTGGAACCGGGAAAGAGCGCATTGGCCAACCCGACACGGGTACACCAGATGCGACTGTTATCGATGATGACCGGTCGCTGCCTTTCCGGAGCGGGCAGCTTTCCGTAATAGTTCAGCAACACGCCCCGCAGGACACGATCGCGGGTCTCGGTATCGAATTCGGTCTGATATTCTCCCTCGACCATAACCGAGCTGAGTTTGACGATCATCGGTGCAACAGGAGAAATATACCCCGCTTCAGCCACAACCGGGTTCTGGCGCAGAATAGCGGCCAGTAGCGTTGAACCTGATCGCGGCAGACCGGACATGAAGTGGACGAGCGGTAGAGGCATGAACACAAAGACCACAAAATTAGCGATTTCTGCATTCTAGAAGTCTGATAACTATGGCCTACTCCCCGTTCGGGTAGTCACGTATGTTACAAATTGTTTCGTGGCGACTGTCCACGCACGTCATGGATATATCAAGCCAAGCTGGATGGCACGCACAACAGCCTGGACACGATTGTGACAACCCAGTTTCTGCATCACATTCTTCACATGATGTTTGACCGTATTATCACTTATCGAAAGGATGGAGCCAATTTCAGTTGTATCCTTGCCCTGGGCAACCCAGAGAAGGCACTCCCGTTCCCGGTCTGTCATAACCGGTCGGTCGTCATAGGTAGCAAGTTTGGCGAGTTGGCAATAGCGGGTATGATATTGCCCGACAATCAACTGGATCAGGGCCTGCGTCCGGAAGTCGATTTCTTTTTCAGGCGAGGCCACGCTCACCAGAAGTAACATTCCTGGGGTTAAATGAAACGGGATGGCATGTCCGGTCTGAAAACCGATATCCCGGAATTCATTCATTATTTTTTTCTGGTCCGCATTCCTGACATAGACCTGGTTCCAGTCATAGGGCGTCAGACCGTGGCTTACGGGATCAATGACTGGATCTATATTCTGGTAATTGTTCCGGACGTAATGTTCCAGCCAGTGATCGGGATAGGTCGTGTCGATCAGATAACGCTCACCCAATCGGGTCTTGTGGATCGTGCCAGCCGCATGGGCAAACGGGCCAAGCCGCGCCAGAAGTGCGCGCAGGGACAGGTTCAACTCGTCTATTTTGGATGCCTGACGCATTTTGGCGGCCAGATCGATGACGTTTTCAAACATGTAGATCATCGTGCGGTCAATAAGATCTATATCCACTCATCACATCGTGTTCTGCGCTCTACCATTTGAAACGCACGCCTGCGGTTATGGCGGCTGAGCCTGCATTACTACCTGTATTGGTCTGTCGATGACCTCCAAATGCGTTTACGACAAGATCCATGCCCTGAACACCTTTCACGGGATAAGCTGCCGTAACCGTTCTGCCCTGTTCAAGCGGAATAGGGCTGCTCTGGCTATGTTCGATTGCAAAGGGGCCAACATGGCCCATATTGTCAAGGTCAGGAGAAGCAACAAAGGGGCGACGGAACGGAGCGCTCTGATAAAAGTTTTCCGATAGAGAACGCGAACCCGGCGCAACGGACGAGGTAAATCCCGGAAGTGCAGACGATGGGGATGTGGGAGCGTGTGCAGGAGTAAAACAGGTCGACCCCGGCGCCTTGACTGGCGCTGCAGATGTTCCCCACGGCATGCCAAGCAGGCAGAGCTGAAAACTCAGTGGCGCGTATCTTCGAAGCAAAAAAACTGACCTCAACCGCATTGCGACATGGTATCCTATAAAAAGCATAGCCTCGTCTCCAATGACAACCCGGATACGTTTAAGATCTGTTGTTCTCAAGACACATATAGCGTGCAATCCCATAATATGACATCAATATGTATTTCGAAATATTTCGAAAAGTATGTGCGCTTAAATACAGACTTTCATTCTCGTACGATGAATAATCATTTTTTCATCCATCTGCCTGACACCCCACCGACCGCCCTGCAGGCTCCAACCATTACACTGCGATTGCCCTTCTTGTTCGGGCGAAGTGACCAGACAAGCAGTTTTTGCCCTCATCAAGATCGTGCTGAGGACCACCGTCGCATCCCGGAAGCGGCCTGAGGTTGCCCGAAAGAGGAAGTGAATCGACAGTGGTAGCCTTAGAGACTGTTTCAAAAATCTAAACGTTTGAAAAAAGTAGATTAATGCCCTGTCTTCATCCCCAATGCCTTGCGTTCTACGAGGCCATATCAGAAGGTATCCGTCTGGTGATCTGGTTACCATAAGGACGGTACAGCATGGGTATTCCGAGTGATCCGCTCTTGGACATCATTCGACGGTCTATAGCCAACTTGGAATTCATCGAAGCGAATTACGAGACCCATGGCCTGTATGAAGTGACCCAACTCTTGAATACATTCTTGGGTGCGCTTATTCACCCTTTTGAGAGGTCATCAAAAGGGAAGCAGTTCATCGAATATTTCTCGAACAAGCCAGTCCCTATAGACGTTCAATATAAGATCATTTTAGAAGAAAATATTTCCTATTATGGTTTTTTGAAATGTATTCGTCACGCACTTGCACATGGTAATATTAGATACAACCCCGACAAAATCAAGAGGATACAGTCTGTAGATTTCTGGAACAAGGAAGGTAACAAGAAGACGTTTAGATGTACCCTCTCATTAGAGGAAATGAAACGTCTTCTTGTGGACTTCAAGATATTCCTCGAACAACTACATAAATAAAGTTATAAAGTAATTTACTATGGAACTGAGGTAACTAGTCGTTTTACTACTATTTTTCCAAATACGATACATGGTTTTTCTATAAAATAAAATGTAAAGCATGATATTATTTCGGAAATCACAATGGATAAAAGGATAATAAAACTATAGGATATAGGTCCAAATGAAAATTCGTTTATTATACTATTAGCGTAAAACAACGATATTCCATGGATAAGATAAAAACTATAACTTATCTCACCAAGACGAACAGCGCCGCGAAGACGAAGTAGACCACCAAAATCATAGCCCTGACATACCTGCAAGAATAGCACAAATGAGAAAAATATTTGGGGCTGGCATAGGTAATTCCTTACATTATGAAACACAACCACAGTACATGCCACTGGGATGAGATATGCCGATCCATTACTTTGCGGGCATACGCACCGCAGTAACCTCGATCTCAACCAGCCAACCCGGATTGGCCAGATGGGCCACACCAAAGGCCGAGCGGACCGGCAGATCCGGCTGCCTGTCGGTACCATAAAACTGGGTATAAGCTTTCATCATCCCGTCAAAATCGAGCTTGCCCAGCTTGGGGTCCTCGGCCATGTAAATGTGCATCTGCACGACATCGCCCATGCCCAGACCCAGCTTTTTCAGTTCATCCTGAATACGCAGCAGCGCGGCATAGGTCTGGGCCTGCGTATCACCGTAGGCGGCAAGGGTATGCGGATCCGCCTTCCTGTCCTGCACCGGCGCGCCCATGCCGCTGAGGTAGATGGTGCTCGCCCCGGCCGGAACCTCGATAGAGGATGCAATGGGAAATTTGCCTGCGGAATGCCGCACGATACCGTCATCGGCACAGGCCGGGACAGCACCAGCCATGCTGGAGAGGATGGCAAGGACCATGGCTGTCTTTTTAAGATCGAACATTCGCTTCACTGTTCCTTCTGCTGTACGGCAGGCCGCTGGGCCGCGACATCGGCGGGCGTGACGGTATCCGTATAATGATTGCCAAAATGCGTGCGGATGTAATTGACCACACTGGCAATCTGGTCATCTTTCAACGTGCCCGAAAACCATGGCATGCCGCCATATCCGTTCATGATGACATAAACCGGATACCCACTGCCCTGCAGTTTGGCATTGCTGGCAAAGGCGGGGAATTGCGCACCGGCACCGACCGCCCCTTTGCCGTCGGGCATGTGACAGCCCTGACAGACATGACGATATACGTCCTCGCCCGTATTCAGGGGCTGGACCTGCCCCACGACCGAACTGGCGCTGTCCGCCTGTACTGGACCAACAGGGACCAGAAGCAGCGGGACGGCAAAAATGGAAAACAGAAGAAACTTGCGCATCAGCTGGCTCCCTGCGCACGGCTGTGCAGTTGGGTTATGGCATCCAGCGCAGACAGGATGGCCCCTTCCTGCCAGCACCCCACATAGGATGCATGCTCGCCAGCCAGCACGATACGGTTATCCATGGTGCACAGCGCCTTGTAATGGGTCCTGCGCGCCTGTTCGCTCCACATCGAGCAGCACCCCATTGTCCAGGGCACGCGGCTCCATGCAAAACTGACGCCGTTGGAGAATTCCTTGCGGTATTGTTTGTGGAAGACCTCACCCTGCGTCAGGGCATGCTCGATCCGCTCCTGCGGGGTCATGCCGGCAAAATCATATGCCGCCGGACCAAACATGTACCCGCCCAGCAAGACCGCGGGGCCGCGGGAGAAGTAGCCGTGACTGGGATAGGAAATCTGGCTGATCGGCTGATCGGTAAAGCTGATTCCGCCATATATCTGGTCATCCTCCTCCCAGAACCGGCGTTTGAACTCAAGCCCCAGCTTGACGGAGGACGCATAGGGCACCGCCATGATCGCGGCCCTGAGCGGTGCGCTGACCTGCACATCAAGCTGCGAGAGGATGGGCAGCGGGATGGTGCAGACACAGTAATCGGCCTCCGCCTCACGCACGGCACCACCATGGCTCATATCGTTATAAGTTACTTTTACGCCCCTGTCGTCCTGATGGATCGATGTGACCTTGCAGTTCAGGGTGATCAGGTCGTGTACCTGCCGGTTGAAGCCCTTGCCGATCATGTCCATGCCGCCTACGGGCTGGAACATGGTGGTCTGCATGTCCAGACGTTCATGGAAGGCAAGCCACGTCCACAGGCCGGAACGCATGACATCCTTGCGGGCAAACGGCTCGGATGGAACAGGCGCGCCGTTTATGCCGCCACCCAGCGCCTTTTCATATCCACGGGTTTCGGAACTGATGATGCCCCTGGTCCAGTTCAGATTGGAATCAAGGCAGCCCCACTGCCGCATGGCGGTCATGACATGTTCCTGCTCATCGGCCAAGACCATGTCGTCCAGCTTGTGCTGGTCAATCGCCTTGCCCAGAAGTTCCGCCGTGAAACCATGGAAATCTGCGGCAAATTCCCGGTACCGGACCGGCTTGCCATCAAATGCCGTGCTCGAATGGAGCCATGAATTGTGGTTCAGTTCCACAAACGGTTCCAGTTCCACCCCGAATTCACGACAGTAATGCAGCAATCCCTGATGATGGTAGGGAATACGCCATGGACCGGGATTGATGTAATTGCCCGATGCGAAGCTGACCTTCTGGGTGGCTCCCCCCAGTTCGGTTACGGTATCCCCCCCGCGCAGGCTGATATTACGGCCACCAGCACGGTTCTGGAATTCCAGAACCTGCACATGGTAGCCTGCCTTGCGCAGTTCATAAGCGGAAAGCATGCCTGCAAGCCCTGCCCCCAGTACCAGCACGCGTGTCCCGCGTTTCGCACCGGACAGGACGGGCGGAGACGTGAAATCCGTACCCTGCGCATGTCCCAGGGATGTCATGGCCTGATACAGGGCGGCACTACCGGCGAGCGTGCCAATACGGGTCAAAAGTTGCCTGCGCGTGGGTACCTTGCGCGGATGAGCGTTTGTCACCAGAAAATTCCCATAACAACAACCGTGATGAACCTGCCTCCATTGCTCCGGACTGATTCTGGCTGGGAACAATGCAAGCGGATATGAAGATCATGCCTTTCCGGCCATGGACGGATTGCCAGATGGCCGCAGGAAACAGCAAGGTTTCTGCCCATCGTCAGTAAAATACCCATGGTGTCGGCCATGGGTATTTTGACTTCAACTGTCAGGCCGGATCAGAAGTTGGCATTAAGACGACCGTAATAATACCCGCCATACATGGGAATCTGGGCGGAATCTTCATCATAAGGCATGGCGCCCAAAGCATTAAGCGCCTGCGGGACCATGCGTGGACGCACGTTGAATACGTTATTGGCACCGACTGCCATATGCCAGTTTTTCTTGAAACGGACGCCAATTTCAATATCCGTCAGCCAGTGTGGCGTATTGATGAACTGCTGCAGGGCGTTGTTGGAGTACTGCAGGGCCGCAGGACCCCAGTCCTGATACTGCATCATGTCGCTGGTCTGGCCATAGCGGGTCTGGCGGATATTAAAATCCCAGTTCCGATAGGTATAATATGCGTTCAGGATGATCTTGCTGCGCGGATAATCGGTTGTGATTGCCGCGATATCCGAAAGGTTCAGGTCCGCGCCGTTATGATGCAGGCGGGTACGGTTGAGGTCGATCGACATCGACAGCGCCAGATTGCCGTATTGATGGAAGCGGAACATGTAATCCGCCTTGATGTCCACGCCCTGTGTGCGGGTACTGGCGCCATTGGTGAAATAATCGGCATAAACATCGTTATAACCGGTAAAACCGGTTGGCAGGGAAGCCAGCTGGGCAATGGCCTGCGCCGCAACCTCGCCCTGCGTTGTATTACCGTAAGGGGTAGAACCGCCGAAGTTCGTATCCTGCACGATGCGGTCACGCATATTGATCTGGTAGACGTCCGCTTCAACGTGGAAACCATCGACAGGCTCCAGCACGATGCCACCGCTGACACTGGTGGAGCGCTCGGGCTTCAGCTTGGTCGCGCCAATGGCCTGGGCCGCCGAGGAATCAGCGGCAAGCAGGCCGCTGGCACCCGTGGGTGAAACATTGACGGCGCTGAAATGGGATTCAGCCAGCGTCGGGGCACGGAAGCCCGTGCTGATGGTGCCACGGATGGCAATACGCTTTGTGAAGTTGTAACGTGTTGAAATCTTGCCATTTTCTGTATTACCGACATCGGTGTAATGCTCCAGCCGCCCGGCAAAATCCAGTTCCCATTTCCTGGTCAGGCGGAAATCACCATCCAGATACCACGCCCAGATGTCACGGTACCATGTGCCTGCCGAACCGGGGGAGATGCCGGCATAACCCTGCGTGCCGCCCCCCAGGTACGAAACGGGATTACCTGCGGTGATGTTGTAGGATTCCATCCGTTCTTCAGCACCAAAAGCGAGCGTCATCGGAACAACGTCCCCGATCTTGAAACGACGACGGAAATCGACGTTGTTGGTCCATTGCACCATGCTGTAGCTTTCAGCCCGCGCCTTACGCGGACTGGAACCGTATTCAGTGACATAAGATGTGTTAAGGGTATTCTTGTTGCCGATCTTGTCGATATCTTCACCATAGGTGGAACTGATATCCCAATTGAAGCCCATGAAGTTGTCACCCTTCAGGCCCAGTGTGGCGGCAAAATCGTTTTCTTCCATGGTTTCCAGCGGTGAAAAACCATAGGGCGCAATAGCGGCACAGGCCTCGCAGGAACCGCCGACAGTGGGCGTGCGATAGTTTTCATACGCTTCCGCATGACGATGGGCGTAGGTAATCAGCCCATAGAAATTGATTCCGGGCGTAAACTGCTTGCCCCATTCAATCGCCAGATTTTCACGCGTTTCTTCCGGCGTGCTCATGATCTTGTTGGAACGTGTTGAAATTTTTCCAGCATTGACACCGGTATAGGTCGCACTGCTGGCATCGGCAGGCTGGGAACCAAGCAGGCGGTGGTCCCGCGCATTGTTGGCCACGAAATGGTCCGTATGGTACATCTGGCCGCTGATATGCAGGAACCCGCCCTGTCCCAGTTTCATGCCACCATCGGCATTAAGCTGGTAGCCCCAGCCATCACCGTTATAGGCATTCGCGCCGGTCTGGCCGCTCAGGTTCAGGCCATGATCCTGTTTCTTGGTAATAATGTTGACCACACCGGCAATCGCGTCCGAGCCATACATGGCGGCCGCACCGTCTTCCAGCACTTCGATATGATCGATGGCATTGGCCGGAAGCATATTCAGGTCAACCGGGGTCGAACCTGAATCCGGTCCTGAATCAGCATACAGATTGGCCGTCGTATGACGGCGCTTGCCATCAACCAGCACCAGCACTTCGTTCGGGTTCAGACCACGCATGCGAATGGCGGATGTCAGGGCGCCCGCATCGGCCCCCATCGTGCTGACATTGATCGAGGCATAGGTACGGGTCAGGGCATCAGCCAGGTTCATCTGGCCCGACCGGCGCAGGGTTGCCGCGCTGACGACCGAGACGGGACTCATGCTGTCACGCGCCTTCCGATTGACCGTGTGCGTGCCGGTCGACACGTTTATTGTCTCGACGCCGGAACTATTTACACCTGCGTTATTTTCTTGCTTCAGGTTCTGCGCAGCACGCGTATGCGTCTGCGCCGTCGTTGCACGACGTGCGCGGACTGTCCCGTTTTTTTCTGGATTCTGTTCCTCTGTTACAGAATTTCCACTGGGTGTTGCGGCAACTGCTCCGAAAGAAACAAAAGAGCAGATAGTTGTAATCAGGAAAGAAGTTCGTCTGTTCATGATGCCCCGCGATTCTTCTGTCGATTTACGATATTGACGGGACGTAATGATTATCGAGAAAAAAATACTCATCACATCGTTTCGACATCAGTACGTTGCAGCAATGCGACACCTCGCTTTACATCACGTTATGTTGACAGTCTTAAAAATCAGAAAAGATGATATTCACAAGTAGTAATAAATAAATGACATATGCAAGAGCAGCAATCGAGAACTCTGATTGTGATATCAGCTGATTATACGCAGGCTTGCAGATCCCTCCGGCACTACAGTTGCATTTTATGCATGCGTTCATATTCTGTGGGCAACCATGATTCAGTATTTCATGAATGATGGAACATAAGCTGAATAGATGCAGGAACTATCGGCGTCCACGCTTCAGGCAACCAGCAAGCAGATCGTTCCGCTGTTTTACTCAGAAGCGTGTCGCATCTTCTACGTGTACCTTCCCTGTTGGCCTGATCGGTAATGAACCACGCAAAACGGGATGGATACGTTCGGAAGCGGCAGGAGAGCCCGGTACATGGCGGTCAATAGGCGCCTCTCGATCGCGGGCAATGGGACGCCGATGCCTTTCGTGACGCCATCGGTCACGCGATCACATACTCACCGGACCACGTCTCATGCCTGCGTAATTTAATCAAACAGGTCTCCATCACCCCCGGCGCGGTTCAGTCGGCTACCGGGAAACCTGTGCGCGATTTCCACGTATTTCCGTGCAGCGCACTCGTCATTCCATAATATGCACGGCCGCAGCGCTGTCCCCTGCGTGCCCGGCAGCACCGCGCCATGCTGCCGTCCTGACAGGTCGATAGCGATGACGGTAGCCATCCCCCATATGGAATGAGCCGCCAGCGCGTCCATTGCCTGTATCAACGCGGCCGACCAGTCCTGCGGTACCTGTTCGCTCCACATGGCTGGGTGGATGGGACCAGCACCTGCTGCGTGCCACTCATTCGCACGGCCTTGAGGCTTGATATGCCCGGATCAAGCCCAACAACCATGATTACTTTCCGCCGTAAAGGGCGTGGTTATCCGGCCATCAGGTGCTTCAGGCCATCCCGGCCTGCCACGATAACCTCGGATGTGCGGCCAATGAACAGGCCACTTTCGATCACGCCCACGATGGAGCGGATCTGGCGTGCCAACGCCACGGAATCAGCGATTTCCCCAAAATTGCAATCCAGGATCAGGTTGCCGCCATCGGTATTGAAGGGTATGCCATGCGGGTCCAGCCGCAGGGTGGGACGCGCGCCCAGATCCTGCAGCCGGGTGGCCGTCAGTTCCCAGCCGAATGTCGTGACTTCCACGGGTACAGGCATGTGGTGACCCAACCGTGGCACCAGCTTGCTTTCATCCACCACCACCACGAAGCGGCGTGAGGCGGCGGCCACGATCTTTTCACGAAACAGCGCCCCGCCCCGGCCTTTTATCAGGTTGAGCGTGCCCATCTCCACTTCATCCGCCCCGTCAATATCAAGGTCGATCTGCGGGTGGGTGGCAAACGTCACCAGCCTGATCCCGTGCGAACGCGCCTGCTCGGCCGAATGCTCCGATGTGGGAATGGCGGCAAATCGCAGCCCTTCCGCCCAGCGGCGACCCAGTTCATCAATCATGTAAGCTGACGTGGTGCCCGAGCCGAGGCCGACCACCATCCCTTCCCTGACCATGGATGCAGCCTCGATCGCGGCGAGGCGTTTCTGTTTCTCACGCGGGTCGCTTGTCTGGGCTGTCATGTCCGGGCTCCTGCTGTTCTTCTGGCTGGCTGTATCCTTTCCGCACCCCGCTGAAGGCGCAGTGGTGTTCACGGCATTCATTGTCCCGCCGCCGCCTTGTCCATAAGCCAGATGAGTTCGCCCTCGGTCGTGATGTGGCTGGCGGGTTCCGCCGGATCACCGGCGCGCACTTTCGCAAAGGCCTCGCGTTTGCCAGCACCCGCCAGCATGAACACCACATGGCGGCTGGAATGGATGGCGGGATAGGTCAGCGTCAGGCGTGTATGCGGCGCATCATCGGGCACGCAGGTCGAAACCCACAGCTTTCGCTCGTCAAGCACCGGCTGGCGCGGAAACAGCGATGCGGTATGCCCGTTATCACCCAGCCCCAGCATCACCACGTCAAACAGCGGGCGACCGGGTTCCAGCACCGTGCCGCCATACACCTTCTCCAGCTCCGCCTGGTATGTCGCCGCCGCCTGCGCCGGGTCGCCCGATGTCGGCATGGGGTGCACATTGGCAGGCGGCACGTTTACATGCGCCAGCATTTCGGCTTCCACCATGTTATAGTTGCTGGCCGGGTCACTGTCGGGCACGAAGCGTTCATCACCGAAGAAGAACTGCGTGTTCGCCCACGGGAAACGGTCACGATAGGCGTCGGACGCCAGAATCTGGTACAGCCGCTTTGGCGTGGACCCACCCGATAGCGCGATCACGAACGGGCCATCCTTTTTCGCCAGCGCCTGTTCCGTCAGCCATTTCGCCATGTATCGGGCAATGGCCTCGGCATCGGGCAGGACCACCATCGCGCCCGTTTTCACGTCCTGTCCAGCTGTCATGTCATGCATCTCCCAGCACGAATTTCTCGATACCACGGGCGAATCCTTCCTCCTCGCACGATGTCGAGACATGGGTCGCCTGTTTCTGCACCTCGGGGCTGGCCTGCCCCATGGCGATCGACATGCCGCTCTTGCGGAACATCAGCACGTCGTTGGGCTGGTCGCCCAGTGTCACCATCTGGCTGGCTGGAATGCCCAGCAGGCGTTCCAGCGTCATCACCACGCCGCCCTTGTTGGCGTCCCTGTTGGTCACATCCACGTAGTACGGCTGCGACAGGGCGGCTGATGCCGTATCGCCCAGCGCCTGCTGCAGGTCGTGCTCCAGCCGCTTCATCAGTTCAAGGTCATCACTGACGCCGGTGATCTTGACCACCTGATCCAGCTTTTCTTCGACATTGCCGACCACGGGCGGGAACTTTACCGTCCACTGCTCACGCGCGACATGGGGGGCGTCGAGTTTCGAGACAATCCAGTCATTGCCATTATAGACCCACGGGTCAGCCTTGTGGTCGCGGATGATGCCGATCACCTTGCGCGCGGTATCGGCTGGCAGGGTGCGGGCCTCGATCACGGTGAAATCGGGCCTGACCATCATGCCGCCGTTAAAGCCCGCGATCGGTTCGGAAATCTTCAGCGGGTCGATGACCATCTTCATGCCCCTGGGCGGGCGGCCGCTGGTTATGGTGAACAGGATACCGCGTTCACGCAGGCGCTCGACCGCCCGGATTGCGCGGGGTGTCAGGATCTTGTCCTTCGTGACCAGGGTGCCATCCACATCGGCCAGGACAAGGCGTATTTCGGGATCAGACACGGAAGTGTCCTCCTGTCAGCGTTATATCAAACAGTTTTTGGGCACGCATCAGGTTCCGTCAGGACCCGATTTTCAGCCAGTGCCGGTGATCGCGGGCCAGCAGGTCATCAGCGGCCTTTGGCCCCTCGCTGCCAGCGGTGTAAAAATCCAGTCCCGCGGGGGCGTGCATCCAGTCAAGAACAGGCTGGACCACGCGCCAGCCGGCCTCGATATTGTCCGCGCGCTGGAACAGGGTCGCATCCCCGATCATGCAGTCATACAGCAGCGTCTCGTAGCCGGTGCTTGGTCCTTCGTGAAACCATTCGGAATAGTCGAATTTCATGCGCACACCGCCCAGATGCACTGTGGGACCGGGGATCTTGGCGGAGAACTGCAGCGTCACCCCTTCAGTCGGCTGGATGTGCAGCAGCATGATGTTTGGCGTCAGCTTGTCCACCGGTGTATCGCGGAACAGGGCATAAGGCGCTGACTTGAAATGCACCGCGATTTCCGTCTTGCGCGCGGCCAGGCGCTTGCCGGTGCGCACATAGAACGGCACCCCCGCCCAGCGCCAGTTGTCGATCATGAGCTTCATCGCAACATAGGTTTCGGTATGGGAATGCGGGTCCACGCCGGGTTCGTCACGATAGCTGGCAACTGGCTTTCCCTTGATCCTGCCTGCCGCGTACTGGCCGCGCACCACGTCATGATGCTGCACGGTATGGATCGCCTTGAGCACCTTGGTCTTTTCATCACGTACGGCGTCGGCATCGAATGAAATGGGGGCTTCCATGGCCGTCATGGCCAGAAGCTGCATGACATGGTTGGGCACCATGTCGCGCACTGCACCCGTGCTTTCATAAAACCGCGCGCGCTGTTCCACCCCCACCGTCTCGGCTGCGGTGATCTGCACATGGTCGATATTGTCGCGGTTCCACAGGGGTTCAAAAAAACCATTGGAGAAGCGCAGGGCAAGGATGTTCTGCACCGTCTCCTTGCCCAGATAGTGGTCGATCCGGTAGATCTGGCTTTCATCAAGCGTGCGCAGCAGCCGTTCGTTCAGCGCGATGGCGGATTGCAGGTCGCTGCCGAAGGGCTTTTCGATAATGACCCGGCGAAAGGCCTTCCCGCTTTCCTTCGCAAGGCCCGATACGCCAAGCTGGTCCACGATCGTGCCAAAGAAACGGGCGGCCACCGCAAGATAGAAAATGCAGTTCTGGTTGCCGATTTTCCGGGCAAGGACATCATATGTCGCGTTATCCTCGAACGAGCCGCGCACATAGTCGATGCTGCAGGACAGGCGCTTCCATACATCATCATGCAGGGTGACGGCTTCGGTCCCGCGACTGGTTACGAAATTTTCCAGTGACGCATGAAAGCTCTGGCGCAGGTCGGCAGCCGAGACATCGGCCCGGTCCACCACAATGATGGAGAAATGGCTGTCCAGCAGCCCCGCACTGGCCAGATTGTAGAGTGCTGGCACAAGAAGGCGATGCGTCAGGTCCCCGCCCCCGCCAAATATGACAAAGACCCCTGGTGGCCCGCGACGCGGCACGTTTTCATGCCGGGTGTCGTCAATCTGCGAGGACGCGGATGCGACAATGCTCTCCATCTTGCTTCTCCCTGAACTTTTTTCAGCGTGTAAAACCCGGCCAGACCGCCCGCGGTCGTTATGGTGCCAACGTGGTCTGGCCTGCCGGGTGCGTTATCAGGCGCGAAACATCAGTTGTTCGTGCCTTCGATATGGCCACCAAAGCCGAAACGCATGGCAGACAGCATCTTTTCGGCAAAGTTGTTACCCGTGCGGGAACGGAAACGCGTGAACAGGGCTTCCGTCATGACCGGTACGGGAACGGCTTCTTCGATCGCGGCCTCTATGGTCCAGCGACCTTCACCGGAATCCGCCACGTCGCCCTTGTAATTGGACAGGTCCGGGTTGCCCGCCAGCGCACGCGCCGAAAGGTCGAGCAGCCAGGACGAAACCACACTGCCGCGCCGCCAGACTTCAGCGATATCGGCCATGTTCAGTTCAAACCGCTGGTCTTCGGCAAGGTCGGTGGAATTCTTGGACTTCATGACATGGAAGCCCTCGGCAAAGGCCTGCATGATGCCGTATTCGATGCCATTATGGACCATCTTTACAAAATGGCCGGACCCCGCAGGACCGCAATGCAGGTAGCCCTGCTCGGCACGCGGATCGAAACCGGGTTTATCGCGGTTCGGCGTGCGGGGGATATCGCCAAGGCCCGGTGCAAGGGCCGACAGGATGGGGTCGATATGGTCGGTGGCATCCTGGGTGCCGCCGTACATCATGCAGTAGCCACGTTCCAGCCCCCACACGCCGCCCGATGTGCCGACATCAACATAATGGATGCCCTTCTTCGCCAGTTCGGCAGCCCGGCGGATATCGTCCTTATAGAAGGAATTGCCGCCATCGATCAGGATGTCACCCTTGTCCAGCAGGCCGCCGAGTTCCTTTACCGCCGCTTCGGTCACGGGGCCTGCGGGCAGCATGAGCCAGATGATCCGCCGCTCCGCTGTCAGTCTGGAGACCATGTCCTTCAGGCCGGATGAAGCAATGGTCTTTCCGGCCACGGCCTGTTCCGCGATTTTGGAAATCACGGCGGGCGTACGGTCATAAAGCACCACTTCGTGCCCGTGACGTGTCAGGCGGATGGCGATGTTGCCCCCCATCTTGCCCAGACCTACTATACCAATCTGCATAATTCTTACTGCTCCCGTGGCAGGGACATGCCCCGCATCGTCAGCCCGCGTTCGGGCTGATAAAAAAATGGGCCCCACCATTTCCGATGGTCATGGCGGGGCTGCTGCGCTGCGCGATCAGACGGCGGCCCTGATGGCCTGAGCCAGTTTTTCAAGGCCGGCTTTCAGGTCACCGTGGATATGCACGCGCAGGACGCGACGACCGCGTTCGCCCAGTACTTCGAGATCCCCTCGGGCCTGCGCTTCCTTGACGATGCTGAAGGTGTATTTCTCTCCCGGTACCGGCAGGTTTACTGCGTCATCACATGTGATCTGCAAAAATACGCCCGTGTTGGGCCCACCCTTGTAAGCCTGGCCGGTGGAATGCTGGAAGCGCGGGCCGAACTCGGCCGCCGTGGCCAGTTTCAGCCCATCGCGCACCGACAGCCGCACCTGCTGCAGCCATTCGCGCGTGGCCGTGTCGCGGTCGATATAGGCCAGCAAGGCGACATAATCGCCCGCCTTGCCGCGAGCGAAATGGGCCTTCAGGATCCCTTCCGCCGTATGGCCGACCCTGAGTGCCGCCGCATTTTTCGGATCGGCATAGAAGGCAAAGCTGCCGTCTTTCGCGAACGGTTCGTACGGCGGCAGCCTGCCGGTTTCGTTATAGGCGGTGGTGATCTTTTTCGTCTCGATCTTCGATGCCTCGACATCAGGCTGGTTGAAGGCATTGATGCCGATGATTGAACCGGCGACGGCGGTCGCAAATTCCCAGCGGAAGAATTCCTCGGCAATCTGGCAGCGGTCATGCAGTTCGATTGTTACAACCGGCTCACCTTCCGCGATCAGCTTTTTGACCGCCGCGTCCTGCTTCTCGCACGGCTTTTCGCTCAGGCGCAGGTAGATGAACACGCGGTCCTTGCCATAAACGGATGCAGGTCCGGCGGTTTCCCCATCAATGGGGATCAGGCCGCGGCCATCCTTACCCGTTGATTCCGCCAGAAGCTGTTCCAGCCACGCGCCCATGTCGTATATGGCAGGCGACGCCAGCAGCGTGACCTTGTCCCGACCGAAATTGCGCGCGGCCACGCCAAGCACACTGCCCAGTACCACGCCTGGGTTCTGCGCGGGCGGAACCGATGCAGCGCAGGATTTTTCACCCCGCAGCGCGGAATCCAGCAGCCGCTTCAGCGGCAGGCCAGCGATGGCTGCGGGCACCATGCCGAAATCGGACAGCACGGAATACCGACCGCCGATCTGCTTGTTACCGTAGAAGATTTTCCAGAATCCATCTTTCTTCGCCACGTCTTCCATGTGCGAACCGGGATCAGTGACGGTGATGAAGTGCGACCCGGCCTTGTCCCCCAGCACCTTTTTCGCCTGATCGAAGAAATAGGCCTTAAGGATATTCGGCTCCAGCGTGCCACCGGACTTGGAGGAAACGATGAACAGCGTCCTGCTGATATCGATCTTCCCCTGAAAATCCCGGATCTGCTGAGGATCGGTGCTGTCCAGGACATACAGGTGCGGGAAGCCTTCATGCTTGCCGAACGTCACTGACAGGACTTCCGGCCCAAGGCTCGATCCACCCATGCCCAGCAGCAGCGCATCACGGAAGCCGCGCGCCTTTACTTCGGCCTGGAATTCCTCGAACTTCGACAGGTCCAGCAACTGGTCATCAACAATGCTCAGCCATTTCAGCCAGCCTGCCTCGTCACGGCCCGTCCACAGCGTGGCGTCCTTCGCCCACAGGCGGCGGACATTGCCCTGCGTGCGCCATGTTTCCAGTTCCGCCCGGACCGCCGTATCAAGGTCGGCGGGCAGGTTGGGCGTGGTTGTGGTGACCTTGTGGCCCAGGAACGCCGCCTGTTTGGCCGCAATCGACCCAAGCAGGGCGTCGAACGCCTCCTCGAAGCCGCGCACCCCTTCATCCACAAGGGTCCGGGTCACGCCATCCAGATCAAGGCCAAGGCGCCGGACCTCAGTGATTACCTTGTGCGCGCCCGCAACGTCCTGCGTCAGGGTTGGGGCAACGTTGCCGTGATTGCGGAAGTCATCAAAGGTCGCAGGGGGAATGGTGTTGACGGTTTCCGGGCCGATCAGGCCGTCAACGTACAGCACGTCGCTGAAGGTCTTGTCCTTCGTGCTGGTGCTGGCCCACAGCAGGCGCTGGGGCATGGCGCCAGCCTGCGCCAGTTTCTGCCAGCGTGGGCTTTTTACCACGCCCTGCCAGTATTCATAGGCCTGCTTGGCATTGGCGATTGCGACCTTGCCACGCAGGGCCTTCAGCGCGGCTGCGTCTTTGTCCCCCGCTGCGACGCGATCATCGATTTCCTTATCGATCTTTACATCGATGCGGCTGACGAAGAAGGAGGCGACGCTTGCGATCCCTTTCACACTTTCGCCGCGCGCCAGACGGTCCTCCAGCCCGGCGATATGGGCTTCCACCACCTTCTTGTATGCACTCAGCGAGAACAGCAGTGTGACGTTGACATTGATCCCCGCAGCGATGGCGGCCTGCACGGCAGGCGCGCCTTCATCCGTTCCGGGGATTTTGATCATGAGGTTCGGTGCACCTACCGCAAGCCACAGCCGCCGCGCTTCGGCAATGGTGGCGCTGGTATCACGCGCAAGATAGGGCGAGACCTCAAGGCTGACATAGCCATCGACCTTCGCGGTCTGTTCATAGACCGGATGCAGCACCTTCGCCGCTGCACGGATGTCATGGATCGCCAGTGTTTCATACAGCGTCCCGGCGTCAACGATCTGGTGTTCGAGGATCTGGCGAATTTGTGAATCGTAATCGGTGCCGTGGCCCATGGCTTTCTGAAAGATGGACGGGTTGGAGGTGACCCCTTTCAGCCCGTCTTCCTCCACCAGCTTTTCCAGCTTGCCGCTTTCGGTATAGGAACGCTGGATGAAGTCCAGCCACGGGGACTGACCAAAGCGGGCCAGTTGTTTCAGCGGATTGGCGGCCTCAGTGGTGCCGGCGTCATACGCAGTCATGGTGTATTTCCTTTATGGTATTGCGGATGTGAACAGCCACCCGGCAGGCGATGTCCGATAGCGGTCCCGTCGCAATGGTGGTTGCGCTCAGCGCGCGGCAAGCTGTCTGCGGGCTTCAGTCATGACGGCTTCCACCGTGAAGCCGAACCTGACCTCCAGTTCATCCGCCGGGGCGGACGCGCCGAATGTGTGCATCACGATGGTCGCCCCCCGCAGGCCGACATATCGTTCCCACCCAAGCCGTGCTGCCTGTTCCACTGCCACGCGCGCGGTGACATCCGGCGGCAGCACGCTATCGCGATAGGACTGGGGCTGGGCTTCGAACAGGTCCCATGACGGCATGGAGACAATGCGGGCCCTGACCCCTTCGGCCCTGAGCTGCTCGAACGCTTTCACGATCAGCCCGACCTCGCTGCCCGTTGCCATAAGGATGACGTCGGGCATGTCAGCGCTGCTGTCAGCCAGAACATAGGCACCCTTTGCCAGCCCGGAAGCCGGGGCATAGGTCTTGCGGCAGATGGTAGGCAGGTTCTGGCGGGTCAGTACCAGAACGGTGGGACGGTCATGCAACGGGACAAGGGTGCGCCAGGCCTCCACGACCTCGTTGGCGTCCGCCGGGCGGATCAGGGTCACCCCCGGTGTCGCGCGCAGCTGCGCAAGCTGTTCGACCGGCTGGTGGGTCGGGCCGTCTTCCCCCACCCCGATGGAATCATGGGTGAAGATATACAGCACCGGCAGCTTCATCAGCGCCGCAAGGCGGATGGGCGGCTTCATATAATCGGAAAAGATGAAGAAGCCGGAGCAGTAGGGCCGCAGGTACGATAACGCCAGCCCGTTGCAGATCGATCCCATGGCATGTTCGCGCACGCCGAAGTGCAGGTTGCGTCCGCCATAGGTCCCGCCCCATTGCGGTGGCTGGAAATCACCCGCACCATCGAATGTCAGGTGTGTTTTGGTGGAGGGCGAAAGGTCGGCCGAGCCACCGATCATCCACGGGTAGCTGGCGGCCACCTGATTGAGCACGGTCGCGGAACTGGCACGGGAGGCGAGTCCTTTCGCATCCGTCGGGAAATCGCTGATCTGACGGTCCCAGCCTTCGGGCAGCTTCCCGGCCAGGATCAGGTCAAGTTCGGCGGCCAAGTCGGGGTGCGCCGTGCGGTAGCGCGCCAGCAGGTCGTACCATGCCCTGCTGGCGGCTGCCCCGCGTGTGGCGATGCCCTGCTGGAAATGTTCCGGCACGCCCTCGGGCACATAGAAACTTCTGTCTTCCGGCCAGCCGTAGAATTTCTTGGTTTCGCGTATTTCCTCCACCCCCAGGGGCGAGCCATGCGCCGCAGCCGTGCCCGCCTTGTGTGGCGACCCCCAGCCGATGATGGAATGCACGATGATTAACGTCGGCCGCGATGTCTCAGCCTTCGCTTCGGCAAGCAGGCGGCGGAAATCGCCGGTATCGTTGGCGTCCTTCAGTTCCAGCACGTGCCAACCATAGGCCTCGAAGCGTTTATGCACGCTTTCGGTAAAAGCGATGCGGGTATTGCCTTCGATGGAAATATGATTGCTGTCATAGATCCATGTCAGGTTCCCCAGCTTCAGGTGGCCCGCAATGGACGCAGCTTCGCTGGACACGCCTTCCATATTGTCGCCATCGCCGCAGAACGTGTAAGTGTGGTAGGTGAACAGATCGAAACCGGGTTTATTGAAATGCGCGGCCAGCCATTTCTGGGCGATGGCCATGCCGACGGAATTGCCACACCCCTGTCCCAGCGGGCCGGTCGTGGTCTCGACGCCTGCGGTGTGGCCATATTCCGGGTGGCCGGGGGTACGGGAATCAAGCTGACGGAACTGCTCGATATCCGCAAGGGTCAGCGAAGGCCTGTCCGCCAGCACGCGCCCGTCCTTCACGTCACGGATACCGCTCAGATAGATCAGCGAATACAGCAGCATGGAGGCATGGCCGATCGACAGTACGAAGCGATCGCGGTTGGGCCACAGGGGATTGGCGGGGTCATAATTCAGGACCTCGCGCCACAACGCATAGGCTGGCGGGGCAAGCGCCATAGGTGTGCCCGGGTGGCCGGAATTGGCTTTCTGCACCGCATCCATAGCCAGTGTACGGATTGTATTGATGCAGAGGGTATCAATATCCGCCCGTGCATTGCCGGCACCATCAGGTGCCCATACGGGACAAGGAAATAGTGAACGCATGAAAACCGTCCTCCGTTATCACGGCCAGCCCTGTTCGCTACGGGCGTTACATGGAACTGCATGAGGGGACAGCCTTCATCCGGTCATGCCTGCATGCCACGTACGTCACATACCTGTGCCGAGATCCATTACCCTGCTGCCATCCATGACAGTACAGGGACTGATGCGCCGACGTATTTCCAGTACAACCCGCAGGCCAGATGTAATTGATTCAGTCTTGCGGTTTATTGATATGGAACAGTGCGTCATGTCTGGCGCGGCAGTTCCTGCATTGAAGTCCCAATCCGGGCCTAACGCCAGCCTCGTTCATTCACGAGTCCTTGATATTTATTTATTCTTTTTACGCATAGCTATACATTTTCCATATGCTGTCATGGCCGTGTGACAAGACATGGCAAATCCTGAAAATGTGCTGTTTCCCAACGTTTTTTAGCAAAGAACAGAGGTCAAGAATGCATAGGCGCATGGACCGTGCCAGACGCCATGAAACAGGCGCGGATACAGCCCCAGTACACAAAAATATGTGCATGTTTGCATATTTCAGAAATAACAGAAGGATAGAATCGAATGTATTTTTATAATTTATGAATATAATATATGTGAACATAAATACGTTCATGGAGCCGACTCAGATCAGCACACGATTCTTATGACGGTGCCAATTTCGTTACTTATATCTGCAATACAGGTTTCATATAATCTGTTCCATATACCATTCCGTTGGACATTTTCCCGTCCACCATTTCTGAAAATGATGGGTATCAGACCTGACGAACGGCCCTTTATCGCCGTTATCAGGATTTTCTTAGATTTATATAAAAATTTTAGATATCCGGGTCACAGAAAAATGTTGGCGATCGGGTTCATATCTGTTGTTCAGCAGGGGACAATCCATGCATTGATGCATGCATATCAGCGTCTGTAATGACCTGCCCGTTCATGATGGCCAATCCTGACGATCACGAACCTTCAGCAACAGTCACGTAACGGGACAGACGTATTTCAATAAATAAAAAGAGAAGGTACTCCGCAATGCCCGAAGAAGACCTGCTTACCCATGACATGACATGTGCCGCACCGCAGGGTCAGACGACCGCCCACGACACGCCCGCAGCGGGACATGCCATTGTCGTGGGCGTGCTGGCAGCCCTTGCCGGTCTCATGTTCGGGCTGGATACCGGGGTCATCGCGGGCGCGCTGCGCTTTATCGGCACGGATTTCAATGCATCACCACGCACGCAGGAATGGATCGTCTCCTCCATGATGGCGGCGGCAGCCGTAGGCTCGCTGATCGCCGGGACGATCTCGTTCCGTCTGGGACGCAGGCGCGCGCTGCTGGGTTCATCCGTTCTTTTTCTTGTCGGTTCCCTGATCAGTGCGCTGGCCCCGTCCGTTGCCATGCTTATCATCGGTCGGATTTTCCTTGGCTTCGCGGTGGGAATCGCGGCTTTTACGGCACCGCTTTACATATCCGAAGTCTCGGCCGTGACGCAGCGCGGGTCGATGATCGCCTGTTACCAGTTGATGATGACGGGCGGCATCTTCCTGTCCTATGTAACCGATGGCATGCTCGCGAATGGTGCACACTGGCGATGGATGCTGGGACTCATGACCGTGCCTGCGACCATATTCCTGATTGGTTGCCTGTTTCTGCCAGACAGCCCGCGCTGGCTCATGATGCGTGGGGAGAGGCTACGCGCACGCACGGTGATGCGCTACCTGCGGCCAAGCCCGCAGCAGGCTGACCGGGAAATATCCGATATTGCCACGGAACTGACCCGCGGCCGGTCGGAAGGTTTTTCGTTTTTCCGCAATAACGCCAATTTCCGGCGTTCGGTCGGACTGGGTATCATGCTGCAGATCATGCAGCAGCTTACCGGTATCAATGTGCTGATGTATTACGCGCCCAAGGTCTTTCAGGCCGCCGATTTCGGCGCATCCGCTGCAGGCTGGGCCACGGCGCTGATCGGCCTGATCAACCTGGTCGCCACGTGCGTCGCAATCGTGACTGTTGACCGCTGGGGCCGTCGGCCATTGCTGCTGCTCAGTTGCGCCATCATGACAGGTAGCATGCTGCTGGCGGGTAGCCTGGTTGAATATGGTGGCCATGACACCACAGCCCAGGTCGCCATGGTCGGGTCGCTGCTGGTGTTTGTGTTGGGGTTCGCCATCGGTGCCGGGCCGCTGGTCTGGACATTGTGCGCCGAAATACAGCCGCTGCGGGGTCGTGACTTTGGCATTGTCTGCTCCACCTTTACCAACTGGGCGACCAACTGGGCGGTCAGCAATACATTCCTCAGCGTGCTTGATACATTGGGGGAGGCCCATACGTTCTGGCTGTTTGCCGGAATGAATGCTCTGTTTATCGTAATCACGCTGTTTTACGTGCCGGAAACAAAGGGGGTTTCGCTGGAAGATATTGAATCCCACCTGCTGGCGGGATGGCCCCTGCGTGACCTGGGTGCACGTTCCCTGCCGCAGGGTGGAAAGATGCCCACACGTCCACCTGCCTGACACAGGACGGAAGCCGTTTTTGTTTGAGATGAAAGAAAGACGAAGATCAGACCTTCTGCGTTGAAGCCCTGAAGATCTGCTCGATGAACTTTGTAGGAACTGCGTCAAATTCCGCATCCGTCATGGTGTAGCGTAGATCCTGCAGCAGCGCGCACGAGAAGCTGACGATCATGCCATGGCTCTTCTTCGCCAGACGCTGGCACGCTGTGTCACATGGATACCCACCGGACAGTACCACGACACGCTGCACGCGCGAGTGCCTGATCAGGTCAAGGTAGAGATCGGCCTTTTCAGGGATCGAGACCTTGATCATCACCTGATAGTCACCGGGCAGCGCATCAAGCCCACGGTGCAGTCCAGTGGAGGTGATTGAAATCTTTGCGCCGTTATTCCTGCAGACCCTGCATCACCAGGGCCCTCTGGTCGCAGGCTATCTGTCCGCGCTGATGGCTGCAGGCTGGTCTACTGGTTCTTTTGCCGGTTCTGGGGCATCGGGAAGAAAGGCGCGCCGACTGCTGGCTGCTGCTCCTGTTCTGGGACTGGGTGCAATCCTGTTTCTGGCATGGTGGATGCCACACGACGTCCACGGTGGCGTTACCGACATCCTGCCGATTGCCATGGCCTTTATCCTTGTCGGAGCCGGTGTGGGGATGGCATGGCCGCATCTGCTCAGCGGTATTGTTCGTGCAACACCGCAGCCCGAACAGGGCGTGGCTTCAGCGTCCCTGACCACCGTGCAACTTTACACGACTGCCATCGCAGCAGCCGTGGCCGGAACCATCGCGAATGCGGCCGGTCTGGCCAGTCCGGACGGGACAGCCGGAATACAGGATGCCGCCTTCTGGGTGTTCGCAGTGTTTTCGATTGTCCCGTTTGGTTCTGTCTTTCTTTCCCGTAAGGTCCTGTCCGTCCAGCAGAAACACAAATGACGATTATGTCGGGTCTGCAGGCAGTTTCAACGTCAATGCTGGCTGACATCCACCCATTCTGCGCCAACAAGTTCTGCAAGCCGATCCGGCGTCAGACACACGGAACTGTTCCGGTCACCGGCGGCAGGCCAGACCACGTCAAACGCGCGTAAAGAGGTATCGCAGAACACCCGGACCGGCTGTGGCAGCCCGAAAGGGCATACGCCACCGACCGGATGGCTGGTCAGTGCCAGCACCTCTTCCGCTGGCAGCATACGGGGACGGTTTCCGAACGCAGCCTTCGTCTTGCGGTTATCCAGACGTCCTGTCCCGGCCATGACGACCAGAATTCGCTCATCCCCGACTTTCAGCGCCAGCGTCTTGGCAATCTGCCCTTCCTGTACGCCAAGCGCCTGAGCGGCTTCAGCCACCGTTGCGGTACTGTCCGTCAGCACCACGGGTTCAATATCAGGTGCGTTTGCCTCAAAAAATGTCTGCACGGACTCCCGGCTCATCTCTATTCCCTCACGATGCTCGAAAACAGTTCCTGATCTGAATGATTACACATCCTGCACGTCTTCAAGACAATCACAGCCCGGTTCACAACGGTGCCACCTGAAAACTGCCAACATCGATCATGAAACTTCCGTCTGCCTCAATCCCGAAATAGTGCTTCACTTCTTCCGGTGCGGCCTGCTGCAGGGAACGGATGGCCATGACCCGCTCAGTCGGGGTTTTCGTGCGTGCCACCCAGCTTGCGAAATCCATCCGCAGGCGATGGGTCTGAAAGGCCTCCAGCGCGAACCCCGCCTGCCCCAGAAAGGCCGTCCATCCGGCAGATGAATAATTCCTTACATGCGAGATATCGCGCAGCAGTTCCATCGACTGCAGCCAGCTATCCAGCAGGGCTAAAGACGGAGCCGTCACGTCAATGAACAGGGCCATGCCTGAAGGAGCCAGGACACGCCGTGCCTCCCGCAGACCTGCCAGAGCATCCGACCAGTGATGGGTGGTGAAGCGGCAGAACGCGGCGTCAAAGGTTCCGGCTTCAAACGGCAGTTCCTCTGCCGGAGCCTGCAGAGTTGTAACATTGTCCAGACCCTGCCGTGCGGCTTCCTGCGTCACCGCCTCCAGCATGGGAGCCGTGACATCGCAGGCAACAACCTCTTCGACATGGGGCGCCAGACGGTAGGTCACATGCCCTCCTCCACAGCCCAGGTCCAGAACACGCCGCAGGTCTTTGCCCGCGACAAGGTGCTCGATCCTGTCCAGATCGCTGCCCTGACCATGCACCGTGCTGGCAACATAACCCTGCGCCCGGTCACCATAATGCCTTGCCGCATATGAGTCCGTCATCTTCTATCTTCTGCCTCCTGTTTAATCCGTGGCATCAGACTGACGGATACAAAAATCAGGTATAAGGTCTCATTTTATACTGGTATAAAAACCACCATCATGACCCGTCTCTCTGAACAGTACCGCGCCCTCGGGGCTTTCCTGCGTGCGCGGCGTGATGTCCTGTCTCCTCAAGATGTTGGATTGCATGTCCTGCCCGGACGGCGTCGGGCCCGGGGGCTGCGACGGGAAGAAGCTGCCCAACTCTGTGGTATCAGCACGACATGGTATACGTGGCTGGAACAGGGTCGGAACGTCTCCTGCTCGGCGGCAACACTGGCGCGCATTGCCACGGCCCTGCATCTGTCTCCGGCCGAGCGACTTTATCTGTTCGAACTGGCCCAGTTGAAGGACCCCGACGCCTCACGGCCCGTCATCGCATTCAGTCTTCCGGAACCTGTCCGGACTTTCCCTGAGCAGGTAACCGTACCCTGTTACGTGCTGGATCCCCTGTGGAATGCCTGCGTTGCCAACGAAGCAGCCCGGCGTCTCTTTGTCGGATGGCTGGATAGTGAGGAGCGCAACCTGCTGCGCTATGTGTTTCTCGACCCTGCAGCCCGTACCTTTCTGGATGACTGGGAAGGCAGCGCACGGCGGGTTCTGGCCGAGTTCCGGGCTGCCAGCATCCGTGGCGACAAACAGCAGGTAGAAGCACTCGTGCAGACGCTTAGATCCCGCAGCCCGGATTTTGAACGCCTGTGGCATAACCAGAGTGTATTGTTACGGGAAGGCGGTCCTCGCCGGTTTTACCATCCGGTAGAGGGTCCACTGGACTTTGACCAGACCACCCTCACCTTTACGATATGGCCGCACTATCATCTGGTGACATTGAGGCCACGATGAGCATTCCCCCCTCCTGACGCTTTCATGGCTTTACCGTCGGGCCAATCAGTAAACAGCACAAAGCGTCGCCTCATGACGGAAACGGGTGCTTCCTGTCCCGGCAGGAAAGTCAGACGACGTTTTGTGGACTTGTAACGGTTTTGTGCCGGTTATCTGAGCGTTTTAAGCTTGTATCAGGAGACCGACGAGATCATGAAGCATACGGAAGATTTCAAACGCGAGGCCGTGAGGATTGCGTTGAGCAGCGGGCTGTCACGCACGTGCATTGCGGCCGACCTTGGTATTGGCAAATCCACTCTGGGTAAATGGATAGGGAAGTACCGTCCGACCAGGCCGACATCCGAGCCTCAGGGTGACCTGGCCCGTGAGAATGAACGTTTTCGTCTGGAGAACCGGATTCTGCGGGAGGAGAGGGAAATCCTGAAAAAAGCTATCCGGGTTCTTCGCGAACCGGAAGCCATGAGGTTCGCCTTCATCCAGGGGCATCGGCAAGAATGGTCAATCGGGAGGCTCTGCCGCGTTTTGCAGGTCCCGGCACGCGGTTACCGGGCCCGGCATCCCGACCGGCCTGTCAGCGCCTGCGCACCGATCTGAAGATACTGGCGCATATCCGTGAACATCATGCCCTGGGCAACGCCTCCTGCGGACGGCCCCGCATGACCCTGGAACTCAGGGAAGCCGGGCCGGATGTCGGGGAACGTCGCGTTGGCCGACTGATGAAGGACAACGGAATCCGGCCCGTGCGCACCCGTCGCCACAAGGTCACGACCGACAGCCACCACCAGACTGGCATTGTGGCCAACCTTCTGGATGGCGACTTCCCTGCTGATAGGCCCAACCGGAAATGGGCGGGAGATATCAGCCATATCTGGACCGCCGGGGGCTGGCTCTATCTGGCGGTCGTTATCGATCTGTTCAGTCGTCGCGTGATCGGGTGGGCTGTCAGCGACCGGATGAAAAAGGATCTGGCCATCCGTGCCCTGGACATGGCGGTACGGCTGCGTGATCCGGCGCCCGGCTGCATTTTCCACTCTGATCGTGGCAGCCAGTACGGCTCTCATGATTTTCAGGAAAAGTTGCTGGCCCATGGGCTGCCGGCTTCAATGTCCGGAAAGGGAAACCGTTTTGACAACGCTGCTGTCGAAACATTTTTCAAAAGTCTGAAGGCGGAACGGCTCTGGAGACAGAACTGGTCAACCCGTCGCGAGGCTACCGCCGCCATCTTCCAGTATATCAATGGGTTCTACAATCCACGCCGACGCCATTCATACCTGGGCGGCATCAGCCCCCTCGCTTTCGAAGCAAGGGGGGCGTAATCACTTCCTGACCGGCACAAAATCGTTACAAGTCCAGTCCGCCATGAGGCGGTTATCGTCCGTCCGCCTGTTTCATCAAATAGAAGATTCGTTCCAAAGGACGAAAAGCTGCACGGAAGAGAGGTTATCGAAAGATAGCCTGTGTGGTAGGGTTCTGCTTCAGGAAACAGGGATTTTTCTTAAGTATGAAATTGCGGCAACTTGGTAAGAGCGGCCCTCAGGTATCCGAAATCGGTCTTGGGTGTATGAGCATGTCCGGCATGTATGGTCCGGCTGATCGGAAAGAAAGCATCGCTACCATCCATGCCGCGCTGGACGCCGGGATCACGCTTCTCGACACCGGCGACTTCTACGGCATGGGCCATAACGAGATGCTGATCGGTGAGGCGATCAGGGATATTCCTCGCGACAGATTCCTCGTCAGCGTCAAGTTTGGTGCGATGCGCGACCCGGGTGGCAACTGGGGTTCCTACGACGCACGGCCTGCCGCCATGAAGAACTTCCTGGCCTATACCCTGCAACGGCTCGGGCTTGATCATGTCGACATCTACCGGCCTGCACGGCTGGACCCGGCAGTGCCTGTTGAAGAGACGATTGGTGCCATGGGCGAGATGGTTCAGGCCGGTTATGTCCGGCATATCGGTCTTTCGGAAGTTGGCCCGGAAACCATCCGTCGCGCGGCTTCCGTCCATCCGATCAGCGACCTTCAGATTGAATATTCGCTGATTTCACGTGGCATTGAGGACAAAATTCTTCCTGCCTGTCGTGAACTCGGCATCGGCATAACAGCCTATGGCGTGCTCGCGCGTGGTCTGATCAGCGGGCACTGGCAGGGAGCGAAGGGTCCAGGGGACTTTCGGGTTCGTAGTCCCCGCTTTCAGGAAGGCAATGTCGAGCGCAATCTGGCCCTTGTGGAGACATTGCGCGAAATTGCAGCCACCAGGGGCGCGAGCGTGGCCCAGTTGGCAATTGCCTGGGTGGCCGCACAGGGTGACGACATCGTTCCACTTGTAGGAGCCCGCCGGCGCGATCGGCTCTCCGAGGCGCTGGGTGCGCTTGATCTTGCGCTGACGCCCGACGATCTGGCTGCTATCGAGCAGGCTGTTCCCAAAGGGGCTGCGGCCGGAGAACGCTACGATGCGAAACAGATGGCGGTGCTCGACAGTGAGAAATCGGGGTTGGGGGAGAGTTAGGAGCAAGATAGAGCCGGTGCAGGTATCTGGGCCGCCCGGCTCTCATCTCTACTGCCTTTACTGGCGGCGCTCTTCAGCTTTTTCCAGATTGGCAGATACAGACACTTACGTCCGCTTTTCGGAATTTAGCATGGTGCTTCCTGTGTCCAGCATGACGGCGTAAGCCGATCACCGTCGCGTTTCAGAAACCTGTGAGAAGCAGATCGAGCGCCTGAGTAATTTCGTCCTGACAAAGCGACAATGAAGCAATGACCTTCTTCAGATCATGGTCAGGAACTGCAGCCATAAACTGCGTCATCATGACGAAGGGACAGTCGTCAACCATAAACACCGGGTTCAGCCTCTTTGCAGGTTTTGGTGCGGTTCGCTGCGGCAGCAGCGGAACAACGACACGGGTACCCAAGGCGTCCAGAAGATCTGCCTGCACGTCCAGAACGAAACGTGCTTCTCCCCGTCCAGCCAGACGATACACGTCAAAACGGGCCATTTAGAAGTTCCGATAGTCCGCTAGGGGAAGCCCGTTCTCTTCAACATACTGCCGTGAGGCTTCGAGAGAAGCGCGATTGTCTGCCAGCCATTGCTGAGCACGGATCGACGCGATAGCTGACTTAAGCCCCTGCTCGCAGGCCTGCGATATGTTGAGATCTAACGACTTGGCTTCTTCGAGCAGTTGAGCAGGTAGCGTCACATTTGTGGGGCGACGTGATGGAGTGCCGGAATGTACGCGAACCATAACTTTGCTCCTATATACTGGTAGCCAGAATGTAGCACATGTTTATGCGCATTTGTATATCCATATTTTTACGCGAAGGTATGACCGCTTTCTGGAGGCCTAAGCGGCTTTTCTTATGACCGACATGAGGCGCAAGCGGACTGTTTCTATCGATGATAGAAGGTCAGGCGAAAACGGGACCAGGCACGATCCACCCTACAGGGTATCGTGTCCTTCACTTCCCCCTGGTCCGACAGAAGCATTCAGTTTCATGATCATTGATGAGGCCGCAGGCCTGCATCCATGCATGCACGATCACCGGTCCTACAAAGCTGAACCCGCGCTTTTTCAACGAAGCAGAGAGTTCATTCCCTGCCATCGAGCGCGTTGCTGCGCCTGACCCGTCCCCCATGACCGGTTTTCCCTGCACACTGTCCCACACAAGACCGGAAAAATCCTCACCTGCTTCCTGTATGGCCAGATAGGCACGGGCATTGCGGATCACCGCCCTGATCTTGGCCTGCGACCGGATGATGCCCCGATTGGCCAGCAACTGACCGACTTCCTTCTCGCCATAGCCTGCCACGATTTCCGGCCTGAACCCGGCAAAGGCCTCACGAAAAGCCTCCCGCCTGCTCAGAATGAGCCGCCATGACAGGCCAGCCTGAAAACCGTCGAGCATCAGCTTTTCCCACAAAGCCCGGGAATCATGCTCCGGCACCCCCCATTCGGTATCATGGTAGGCCTGCAGCAGGGCATCCGTGCGTGCCCAGTGGCAGCGTGTACGTTCGTCGCTGGTCATCGCGCCTTGCGGAATGTCAGATTGTAGCGATAGGTGCCATTGCCGGGTGGTAGCGGTTCAACCCCATGAAAATTCAGGCGTGCCTTTCCTCCCCATACCATCACGTCCCCTTCATGCAGCATTATACGTCGTCCTGGGTCATTCCGCATCAAGCCGCCCCAGAGGAAAATGGCCGGAAGCCCGAGCGATACGGATACGATTGGCGCGTTCATATCCCCCTCATCCAGATCCTGCTGCAGCGATAACCGGGCGCCCGGGGCATACCGGTTGACAAGACAGGTATCGGGAAGAAAATCCACGAAGCCTGCGCGCGTAGCGGCCTCACGCGCCAGTTCGCAGAATACAGACGGCATCTGCGGCCATGCCTGCCCGGTGTCGGGATCAAAGGATGTGTAACGATATCCCATGCGGCTGCTTGTCCAGCCAAACCTGCCGCAACTGGTCATGGCAACCGACATGCGCCGCCCACCCGGCGTGAGCATGTGCCGGAAAGGCGAACAGGTCGCGATGGTCCGGATGTGGGCAAGCAACGTCGCCACCTCTGCCGCAGTAAAACCGGGAAGGAACAGGGCACCGGTGGACAGCACCATATCATCACGCGCTGCGCCAAACAGGTCAGGCTGCATTATGGAAGATGATCCCCAGCGTATGACGGAGCCCGGTCCGGACAGGGCTGACACCGTGGCGCAATGTGACGCGATAACTGCCGCGCGTGCCTGTTTTTGGCCTCTGATTGACAGCAAACAGCACGCCGTCGCCCTGCCTGAGGGGCACGACATCCACACGCGACTGCATGCGGGGCCTCTGCTCCGTCAGGACGAATTCTCCCCCGGTGAAGTCGCTGTCCGGGCACGACAGCAGAACGACAAGCTGGATTGGAAAAACATGCTCCCCGTAAAGATCCTGATGCAGGCAGTTATAATCACCTGGCCCATATCGTAATAATAGCGGTGTGGGCCGCACCTGCCCCGCCGCGTGGCAACGGGCGAGGAAAGTCTGGTGATCCGCAGGAAAACGGGGCATCAGTCCCATGCGTTCCATCCAGAAGTTCGCGGTCGGAACGAGCAATGGATAGATTTTCTCGCGCAATGTCGCGACCAGAGGCGGCAGGGGATAGGAGAAGTAGCGGTATTCTCCGCGCCCAAATCCGTGCCGCGCCATGATGATACGGCTGCGAAATCCTACCTCATTGGCATAGAGGGCCGAAAGGGACTGGCACGCGGCCTTATCCAACAGTCCGGGAAGCAGCGCCCAGCCATCCCCGTCCAGCCTGCCGGAAATGTCCTGCCAGTCCATCGCTGCAAGACTGTCCGGCCTCATGCGTCCTTTTCCCGTTCCAGCAGTGCTTTCTTGCGCGCAACGCCCCAGCGATAACCCGATAATGTGCCGTCCCTGCGCACGACGCGATGGCAGGGAATGGCGACAGCCAGGGCATTGGCGCCACAGGCATTGGCAACCGCCCGCACGGACTCCGGATGACCGATGGCCCTGGCGATATCGGTGTAGGTTGCAGTCTGGCCCGCCGGGATGGCCCGGAGCGCGTTCCATACCCGCTGCTGGAAGGCCGTTCCCCGGATATCAAGCGGTAGCCCCAGCCCGATGGCGGGCGTTTCGACGAGACCTACGACCTGTGCAACATGATCCTCGTAATCAGGGTCCGCGCCGACCAGTTCCGCATTGGGAAAGCGGTCCTGAAGATCACGGGCCAGCCGGTCCGGATCGTCCCCCATGAGGATCGCCACGATCCCCTGCTCCCCTGAGGCGACAAGGATCGCGCCGAGCGAACACTGTCCGATGGCAAAGCGCAGTCGTTCTGCCGGAGCACCACCGCGCAGGGCACCGGGCTTCATGCCAAGCAGGCTGTCAGCCTTTTCATAAAAACGGCTGCTGGAATTATAGCCAGCCGCATAGATGGCTTCCGTCACGGTCGCAGCGGAGCGCAGAGCACCACGCAGGCGTTCCGTGCGACAGGCTTCGCCATACTGACGGGGCGACAGCCCGATAATACGCTTGAAGACACGCTGCAAATAGGTGGGACTGAGACCCGCTTCCTGTGCCAGCACATCGAGCGTTGGAGGCGTCTCGCTGGCTTCGATCATTCGGCAGGCCCCCACCACCAGTCCGTTATGACTACTTTCAGCAAGCGCGCCATCCGGGTTGCAGCGTCGGCATGGACGTGCCCCTGTCGCACGCGCTTCATCGACGGTACCATGGATACATGCATTTTCCGCGCGCGGTCTGCGCGAGGGGCAGGACGGTCGGCAGTAGATCCCCGTGGTGATGACGGAATACCAGAACAGGCCATCGGCCGTTCTGTCGCGCCTGAGTATCCTCTCCCATCGCGGATCCCGTGCGGCAGATGAAGGTGCGTCCGCCCGAACAACCGTTGGTGTCCCTGCGTGCATCGGTCTCACGGCTGTTCCTCCTGCACCCGATCAATGCGAACTGCATAACGCCCGTGTGTGGCATAGCGAGCATGAAGATACGCGGTTTCCGGCCTGTCAAAAAACTGTTTGATCAGAAATTTCAACTGGGTACTTTCCGCGATCTCAGCTTCAATCATGTCATGCCCGATATCAAAGGTCCGCAATGCTACGAGGCGAATTCTGAGTGAGTCTGGAATGATGTTGATCTCATCATACTGCGCCTCTGCACCTTTCCTGACAAAGATGGCATGGCTTGACCGGCATGACGTCTGTTCGGGCTGATGCATGTGATTCAGAAACAGCACCGTTTCTCCCGGTTTGGCATCGCGCAGTTCAATACGATCGGGAAAACCGGAAAGTCTGTCGGCGATATGACGTCGTACATTCCGGGCATTCAGTTCGGCATCGCTCATGCCATAGAAGCGGCGGAAAGGAGCCGGGGGCTGGCCAGTTATACGGAATGACATGGTGATCTCCGGTCGATTGTCTTTCTGCTTGCGACCGTAACCGCGTCCCCAGAGCCCGGCACTCCGAACCTTGCGATCAAATTCGAATTTTTGCGGGTCTGTCAGTCCCCGACTGACAGACTGATTTTTCACATGGCAGGCATTTATCAATCATGCCCGATTTATTGGAATTGTCCCGCAGTTTAGGAGATTTTTAGCGCCAGTTGCCACAAGGCAGTATCCGCCTTGCGGTTTGCGTTACCATATTGTGGACGGCCTATCGCAATGGAGCAGTCCGATGGTTATTGCCGGTATTCGTTCCCACTGACTGTCGCCAAGACCATACCGAATTCCTCCCTTCAGGGGGATGGAGCCGCCAATACGTGAAGACACGTTATATTTGAGAAGAAGGCTTATCCCGTCGCACCAGTGGCAGGAAGATGTCGTCGACAATCTCGCGGATAGCGTCATCAGACAAGGGCTGAAATGTCATCATCATCTCATGCCGGGCGAGATCCAGCGGAAGTGATGTAATCCGCGGCGTGAGACGGGCTGGATCGATTTCGCCACGTTCGATTGCCCGTCCGATGACGGCATGGAACTGGCTGCCGTCCACAATGCGCGCCCGTATGTCGGCAAAGCTCGACCGTTCGGCCACAAGATCCTTCTGCATGTCGAAGAACAGTTGCAGGTCCCGGGATCCGGCGCGATCCGACATGCAGCGGAGAAGATGACAGAGCTCTTCGCGCAGGCTGCCCATATCCGAGATGACAATATTCGCCCGCGCGAATTGCTGCGCGAGTGCCGCCGTCGCAAGTGCCGTGCGGCTGGGCCAGCGCCGGTGCAGCACCGGTCGACTGGTTTCCGCACGGCGCGCGACGTTCTCCATCGTCAGGCCGGCGTAACCGTGTTCCGCCAGTTCCGCCCATGTCGCTTCCAGGATCGCCTGTTCCAGCGCTGCGCCGCGTCGGCGCGTCCGTCCTCGCACTCTCATGATACTTCGTTAAGATGCATTACGAATCTTATTGCCTCCCGTCGCGCGCTCATTAAGATGCACATTGAATCTTATTTATGGAGAAATAGCATGAGCAAAGCCAGGATGCCAGCACGGCGCCGGTCCGTCCTCATCTCCGGTGCCAGCATCGCGGGGTCGGCGCTCGCCTTCTGGCTCGACCGTTATGGGTTCGACGTGACGGTGGTCGAGCGGGCGCCGACCATCCGGACCGGTGGATACCCGATCGATGTTCGTGGCACGGCGATTGACGTGGTCGAACGGATGGGTCTGCTGCCGCAGATCCGCGCCGCCCATATCGCATCCCGAACAATGAGCTTCGTGGACCGGGCAGGCCAGGTCATTGGCAGCGTGCCGATCTATGAGGCAATCGGCAGCGAGGCCGAACGCGATGTCGAACTGCCGCGCGGCACGCTGACGACGCTGCTCCATGACGCGACATGTAACGGCGGCGTCGATTACTGTTTCAACGATTCAATCGACACTCTCCATGATGACGGTAAGGGCGTCGATATCAGGTTCGCCAGCGGCCGGCGGGCACGATACGATATCGTCATCGGTGCGGACGGTCTGCACTCACGCACCCGCCGTCTGGTCTTTGGTCCCGAGGCATCGTTCAACCATTCCCTTGGTTTCTGCTTCAATCTCTTTTCCATGCCAAACGATAAGGGCCTGTCGCACGGCGGGATCGTTCATGCCGAGGCGGGGCGCACGGCCGGCATCTGGGCGGTTCAGGATAATCCAAGGGTTTTCGGCTTCCTTGCTTTTACAACAGACGAAGCGCCAGGTTCCGCCTGCCGTAATACGGAAGAACAGATCCGGCGCACGCGGGCCGCCTTCGCCGACATGGGCTGGGAAGTTCCACGTCTGCTTGGTGCGATGGCGACAGCCGACGATCTGTATTTCGATTCTGTCAGTCAGATCCGGATGCCTTACTGGTCGAAAGGGCGCGTGGCGCTGGTGGGCGATGCGGCATTCGCGCCATCCTTCCGGTCAGGACAGGGTAGCAGCCTGGCATTGGTGGGCGCCTATGTTCTGGCAGGCGAACTGGCTACGCATGACAGTCCGGAAGAGGCGTTCGCAGCCTATGAGCGCATTGCACGGCCCTTTGTCGAGGCGAACCAGGCACTGGCAACCGATGACAACGGGGCCTTCTTCCTGCCAAGAACGCAGAAGGATATCGAGACACGCGACCGGGTCCTTACCGAAATTACGCGGAACGGCACGGCTGGCATGTTCGACAATACCAAGGCGAGGGTGCATAATTCGTTACGTCTGTCAGACTACGCGTCTGTGTAACGAGATTACAGGCATTGGCGATGAAGGCGGCGGAAATTGCCTGTCTGTCTATTGCATCCAACAGACAGGCACGCTGATGGATAGGTTTTTCTCTCAGGAGCCGGCGGGGGGGGGTGTGCGTCCGATCAGGCGGGGTGTTATCCTTTTTTACGTAGAGAGGCTGCCGTACGGTGCGCCTTGAGATGTGCGCCGTTGATGTAAGGTGCTTCATCGGACAAGGGTATCAGTGTCTGTCCGCATTCATATGCTGGGTCGAATGGGTTGCGGCGCGCCGGTCAGTCCCTCTCCCCGCTTTCCAGCCGAGGCACATATACAGACCTGAAAGCGGCCCACGTCTTTGCTCCAGCTTCCGACTTTACGGCCAGAATGCAGTCTGGCAGAAAGAGAGCGCCGAAAAAGACGTATGTCGGTCTGGTAAGCCCGACGCCCTGAACATGGTTCTGATCACGCTCTCCTGCCAGAGCAGATCCCGCGGCCGGATCACATGGTTCAGACGCCATGATGTGACGGCTGTCGCGCGTCCTGTCCTCACGGGGACAGGATGGATCACCCGTTCACAGGTCCGCCTGCAACGCATGATACAGGGCTTTTCGGATGAAGCTGAACCATATCAACCTCTGCACCAGCAATGTGCTGGCACTGTCTTCCCTGCTTGAAAAGCATTTCGGATTTGTCCTTGAGGAGACACGCGGGCAGCACGCCTTTGCCCAGCTTACTGGCATGGATGGCATGACGCTGATCCTGATGGACATGAGCAAAACATCCCAGACCTACCCGCGCAATTTCCATATCGGGTTCATTCTCGATGATCCGCAGGAGGTGCGCGCCAGACATGCCGGCCTGTGCGCCGACGGCTATCTGCCGGGACCGGTGGAGGTCATGACGCGTGGGCGTGACCGCTGGACCCTGTTCTATCACCCCGCAGGTGACGACCTGCTGATCGAGGTCAGTGCGCCGGAACCGGTGTGAATATCGCGCCCGTCGCCTGCCTCACGCCGCCCGGTATCAGATGCCGGGCGGCTGGCTGTTCCGGTTACTTCGTGTCTTCTCCAGCAAGCTTTCCGTCCCGGACGCCATACTGCTTCTGATTATCCGGTCCGATCAGCGACGAGGCATGGCTTGCAAACGTCATGGGCAGGGAGACGGGTGACTTTACGGGGCGGTAATTCCCTGCATCATTCACATCCCCTGCCCCGACATACTGCGCAATGTAGGGGTAGGGATAAACCGGCCGGCTCGCGATCGCTGCCGCATCCGGCCGGGCGTAAGGCTGGCTGGGCATGGGGGCCATGTGAATCTGTCCCCCTGCTGGCGGCTTGCCGTGCCCGCCCGGCGGGGGGCCCATCGGTCCGTTACCCTGCGCCGTCCGTTCGGTGCGGATGGCAACGGGTGCAGCCCCCGTTTCCGTCCAGGCCATGAGCGGGGTGAGAAAATCAACCTGCGGGAAGCCCTCGCCATTGCCACAATGCCCCACACCGGGCAGCAGATAGAACTTCAGGAAACTGTCGGTCTGTTCCGTCCCCATTTCCCGCTGCACGCCCTGATAATAGGCAATGGTGTTCAGGGGCGAGATCGACTGGTCTGCCAGACCGTGCCACAGGATAAGGCGACCGCCACGCTTGTGAAACGGGTGGAGGTTTGTGTTCTCGGCATTATACAGCGGCGCCAGTTCGGTCATGTGGGCGAAGGATGTGTCATCAAAGCGGAAGCGGGCCAGATCAGCCGCTTTTTCATCCACTTCAGGCGGAATGACGTAAGCAATGGCGGAGGCAGCAATGCCCTGGCTCATGGACTCACCTCGCGCTGTGGCTGGCAGCGCCCATTGCAGTTCCGATCCCGGCAGCGGGCCACCGATGATGTAGGGATGCCCTTCCCCGTCCGTAGCCCCTTTATACAGTCGCAGTGCTGCCTGCGTCTCCTCCGCCGTCAGGCAGTGTGACGTATCGCCCTGCCCTGCCGGGCACTGCACCCATGCGGGATCAAAATGGCAGGTGCGTGGTTCTTCCAAAATACCGTCTTTTACGCCCGATAGCGTATCGCAATGGCGGATGACGGCATCATGCAGCACACCAACGCGGCTTTGCAGCAGGATACTGGTGCCATCGGCACGCTGGTTCCCGCGCACGTTCCATGCGTGGTAGAAGGAATTCTGCACGGTAAACAGCGCAGCCGGAGCCCCTGCGGAAATACCGTCAAAATCCTCGGGGAAACGCTGCGCCTCCATCAGCGCTTCACGCCCGCCATCAGAGCAGCCGACAAAATAGGAATATTTCGGAGCCTGCCCGTAAAAGGCTGCCGTCAGGGCCCTGGCCGCCAAGGTGGTGACATGGTTGGCGCGATAGGCGAAATCGATACGTTTTTGCGGGTTCCTGCCAAATTCGCCTTGTGCCAGCCCCATCATGGAACCGGTATGCCCCATATCGTCACCCGCCATGACAAATTCGCCATTTAGCGCCGGGACGCACGCCCCTGCATTGCTGACGCCTACATGGGTCATCCCGCACAGACCACCGCAACCACCGAGCAGGAAGCGCTGGGTCCAGTGCTCCATGGGCAGATCGACTTCAAAGGAAATGGTTGGCGCGATCTGGCCCGTGACCTTGCAGAATTTACCCTTTGGGGTCTGGAGCAGGGTAGCCTTCTGGCCGTGAATCCCAGCGCCAACGGCATGTGTCAGATCGAAATTGCCCAGTGCCTCACATGACAGGACGGGTTTCACCACAGGCAGGATGGCAATATCCGCGGCCCGCGCCGGGTTAGGATGCATGGAGAACAAACCGGTCCCCATCCCCACAATCCCCAGAAAGGCCGTCAGCTTTAGAAGTATTCTTTTCATCGCAGGTAAAATGTCCCGTTCAGTCGTCCGTTTGATTCGGTTCATGAACCAGAATTACGCGATGCCGCACCGAATAGAATGTATGGATTTGCAACAAAGGTAACTTTTCACCGTATCCGGCAGCCTGTTACCCTGCCGCGTCCCATTCCTCCTTGTAGCCAAATCCGTTCCTGTTATCGGTTGTCTTGAAATAATGCGGCGTAAACGCCCGGTAGACAGGCCGAAGATGGGCCGAAATGGAAAACTGATCAGTTACATCCATGAACGTCCCCTGCAGTGGCATCTGGTGACGGCCGAGGCCGGTACGCATGATGTCATTAACGATCCCAGCCAGATCCAGGCACAGGATGACCAGACAATTGACGCCGGAACCCTGACCCTGAATCCATTAAAAGCGAGGATGGCGCTCCCTGCACAGTCATTACCTTTGACCCTCTCGTTTTACCGCGAGGCATCCAGCCGTCGAATGATCCGATCCTGCAGGTCCGGTCATACCGGACTCTCTAATGACGCCCGGCATATCGCTCGGCCATATAGCGCCCCGGAGACATGCCCAGCACCTTGCGGAACATCGTCACGAAACTCGGGACACTTTCGTAACCAAGATCCCCTGCGACCTGCTGGATCGTTGCGCCATCCGCCAGCCATCTGACGGCAAGCATGACGCTCAACTGCTGGCGCCAGCGACCAAAACTCATGCCGGTCTCCCGGCTGATCAGGCGTGACAGGGTGCGCTCGCTTACTCCAGCCTGTCTGGCCCAGATATCGAGCGTTTTCCGCTCACCAGGGGAATCTGTCATCATGCCGGCAATCCCTCGAAGACGCCTGTCAGCAGGCATGGGAAGATGGAGATCCTCAACCCTGGCCCGCGCGATTTCATCAAGCAGCACGTCCAGCAGGCGTGCGTTTGCGCCGTTTTCTTCGTAGTAGAGCGGCAGTTCAGATGCCCGCACCAACAGTTCACGAAGCAGCGGTGTTACGGCGACCGCACAGCAGGTTTCAGGCAGGGCAGGACCAAGAACAGGATCAATGAACGCATTATAACCCTCAAGCGCGCCGCTTGTCCTGATCGCATGACGTGTCCCGCCCGGTATCCAGATGGCACTACGCGGAGGAACCACCCACAACCCGCCCTCCCCCTCGCAGGTAAGCGCGCCGCGTTGCACCAGCATGATCTGGCTTTTGGCATGACTGTGAAAGTCCAGTTCCATGCTCTCAGCCTGCCCGGCCGCATAACCGTAGGTTACGATTGCCCGGGGAACGTCATCCGGTTCGATCCAGTCTTCCGTCTTCGGCAATGCGTTCAGCATGGGCATGGACGTATCTTTGACGGCAGGGATCAGTCTGGCAAGATTGAATAACAATCTGACCTGATGTCTGAATGACGCCATATCCATGCAGGGCTATTCCTGAGCACGCAATCGAGCGAGACCTTCAGGGTCCGGGCATCTGCGAAAGGATACCCCATGAACACATTGGCCACCAATCCAGTCGTCACCATTTTGGAAACGCTGCACAGGGAGGCAGCAATCTCGGACCGTGAACTCATGGAAACCATGATGGCGCGCCTTAACGCACCGGAAACATCGGCAGATCAGGTGATGGCAGACCTGTTTGCCAAGGAAAAAGCAGACTATCGGAGCGTCTATCACGACTATGCCGACAATTTTCTCGCCGTCTCGCCGCGCTACGGTCAGTTTCTCTACATGATGGCGCGGGCCTGCAAAGCCCGTCGGATCGTGGAATTCGGCACGTCGATGGGAATCTCGACCATTTATCTGGCCGCAGCCTTACGTGACAATAGCGGTGGGCAGTTAATCAGCAGCGAAATGGAACACACCAAGGTGACACGGGCGCGGGCCAGTCTTGATGCGGCGGGGCTGGCGGATCTGGTGGATATCCGTGAAGGGGATGCGCTTGAAACGCTTCGCAGCATTGAGGAACCAGTTGATTTTCTCCTGCTGGATGGCGCGTTCTCGCTCTATCTGCCGGTTCTGAAACTGATTGAGCCCTGGTTGGCACCCGGTGCGGTGGTCTTCGGCGAAAATGCGTTTGATCCGGACTACCTCGCTTATCTGGATAACCCGATAAATGGATATCTGTCCCAGATGCTGCCGCTGGATGAAGGTCGGGGCAACGGGTTCGCTGTCAGGGTTGGGTGATGTTGCCCTGAGCACGTCTGTCGATCATCGCACCCGCCATTTCCTGCTCCCGGACGGAGAAGTCGCAGATGCAGGCAACGGCTGTCAGCCTGCTTTATTCGTAACCCTTGCACGTTCTGATGCGCGCCATACCTCCCGGTGCCGAAGCAGTCGGTAGCGTGGCTCGCCTGTCTGCTCCTCCAGCATTTCTACCGCGTCTACCCAGTCCGTACGGAAATGGCGAAAATCCTACAGCAACGCGCACCAGAGGATCAACATGCGTGTGGTAAACGAAGCTATGACGCCCTTGGAAAGGGTATGACCGTTAAAACGGGAATACGACGAACGAAGACGCGGCGAGATCTGTGACTGAAGCGAATGACCATACCCCGGTGGACAGATGGCTGCTCCCATCATCCACCAGCAACAGTCGTTAAGTCCCAGCATCTGCGAGTGTGCAAGGGAGGGAGCTGCCATATCGGTTCTTCAGCAGTCCCCTCTTACCCTTTCGCCTGTTTTCGCGACATGTCGTGTTGCCCTTTTCCCGACGATCTACGTGATAGAAAACGCGCCAGGGCCGGCCCGGTGACCAGAACGCAGAAAAACCGGGCGACCTGCATGGCAATGACGAAAGGCATATCCACTTTCGTGGTCGAGGCGATGATGGAGACGGAATCAGCCCCACCAGGGCTGGTTGCAAGATAAGCCGTCAGCAGATCCACATGCGCCAGTCGGGCAAGCACCAATGCAAAGCCGCCACACACCGTAATCAGCGCGAGGATAGACCCCAGCACGCGCGGAAAGACACGTCCGGCATAAGCCAGCACATCTGGCGTAAACCGCATGCCGATGCCCCACCCGATCAGGGCATAGGCCGCGACCAGCAGAAGACGCGGCTGTTCGATCGGCAGATGGGCACCAAGCCTTGCGGCCATCCCGATCCCCATGGGCACAAGCAGTCCCCCGGCCGGCACACGTAGACGGGTGCCCAGGGCGCTCCCTGCCAGTGCAATCACCAGCGCCAGTAAAGCCCCCTGCCATGAGAGAGTCTGCACCACGACCAGTGGGGCGGACGGCGTTCCTGCCACGCGCGCAACAACAGCCGCTATGACGGCGCAGCAGGCCACGCGCAGATATTGCATGAAGGCCACGAGCCGCATATCCGCCCCGTATGATTCCGCCATCAATGTCATGACCGTGGCCGCACCGGGTGACGAGCCCCAGATCGCGGTAGTGCCGGGAAGCAGGCGTGAGCGCGTAAGCAGCCAGCCGAGAAGAGCTGCCGCCGACAGGGTAGAAAATGTCCCGGCGACAAAGACCGGCCAACTGGCTGCCATTTCGTGAAAGATCGAGGCTGAAAGATAGCTGGCGATCATGACCCCGACCACGCCCTGTGCGCCGAGAAAGGTCCAACGGGGAATACGGACCGCACCACCTCGTATGGCCAGTACAACCGCTGCCCCCAGTGGTCCCAGCAGCGGCGCGGCGGGCAGGCGTAAGGCGGCCAGAAGCGTACCGAAAACCAGCGAAAGCAATGCCAGTACGCCCCATCGGCCGGCCAGCAGCCATGCAGACGGCCCCACCCTCACCGCTTAACCGCCAAACACGATTGTATCGGAAGGCAGCACGCGTGCGATCCGCGGAAGGATGGAGCGGATGGAAACATCATGAAGGTCTGCTGACAGGCTGGTGCAGAGATCCTCGGCAATGACGATGTGATAGCCAAGTTCCCAGCCATGCCGTGCAGTGGATTCAACACCGAAATTCGTGGCGATGCCGCCCAGCACGACCGTCTGGATGCCCCGCCTGCGAAGCTGCAGGTCGAGTTCCGTGCCTGTAAACGCGCCCCACTGATGTTTGGTGATGACAATATCACCGGGCGCCACCAGCCCGTCGGCCAGGTGCGCCCAATCCTCTGGCAGGCTGCCTTCCGGCGGGCTTAAGGGCTGGTCGGCGGAACCCGGCGGTGCGTCGGCAAAGTCGGGTGCAAACGCGACCCGAACCAATACGACCGTAGCACCTGCATCCCGGAAGCGGGCAGCAAGCGATTTACCGTTCTCCAGCACCTGCGACGATTGCCGCGGGGCGGTTGGCAGGGCCAGTATGCCATTCTGCAGGTCAATGAGGACAAGGGCGGTGGTTCGCGGGTCAAATCTGTTCACGGATCGGCGCCTTCAGGCTAGGTACGGATACATGGTCGGGTCGAACATCGACCCGCAATGGGAAATCGGTTATGCGAGGACTGTCTCGTATAAAAGAAAGTTGAGGGTACCCTCGCATTATGTCAAGCCCACCCCGTTCATCGCCACTCGCGCCCAAACGGCAGCGCGGACGGGACCGCGTTGAAGCGATCCTCGCAGCCGCGACAACGGTCTTTGGCGAGAAGTCATACGAGGCGGCGACAATGACCGAGATCGCTGCCCGCTCCAGCACGGCGATCGGTTCGCTTTACCGTTTCTTCCCGACCAAGGACGTGCTGGCCGCCGCAGTGCTCGAACGTTATGGCGCGCGGCTACTCCATGCTCTGGATGGATTGATCGACCGCGATCCGCCGCTGTCACCAACCGACGCGTCGGAAGGACTGCTGGACATCATCCGGCGTCTGCGGACGGAACGCTCAGTCGTCCTTTCCCTGATCGACAGTGGGATTACCCTGCCAGATGGGACAGGAACGCTTCGCAAGGCGCTGATCGGGCGCATGAGCCAGCTGTTGTCACGGCTCGGTGGCTCTCCGGGCCCGCATGACGAACGGGCGGTGATGCTGCTGCATCTGGTCAAGGCGATCTTTGCCCTGCCACAGGATCATTCGATTCCTCGCCCTGCCCAGGATGAGGAAGCCGTTACGCTGCTGCGGCTCTATCTGGAACACGCGCTCGCCTCCTGCCGGTCCGGGTCAGAAGTCGCTCCGTAACCTCTGACTCTGCACACAGCCGATCGGTATTTCCAGCCGTCGTGTCATCTGGATCAAACGGGTCTGTTTTTTAAATTATAAGGGGCTGGCATAGGTAAGCCAATAAAGGGTTGACATATCATCTGAAAGTACGCCGTCGCAGCCGGTTGGCACTTGTCATCCAAAAACGGAATTCTGGAGCACGTGGCGGCGGGTACGCCTGCGCGCAGCGCTGCGGAGATCATTGGCATCAACTGCAATACAGCGACCCTGTTCTACCGCAAGATTCGGGAAATCATTGCCAGGCATAATACTCTAGAAGCGTCGCTTGCGGGAGAGGTCGAAGTCGATAAGAGCTATTTTATTAGACATCGCAAAGATAAAAGGGCCTGGTTACTGCCGGAAAGGTCGCCGTTTCCGGACTTCTCAAGCACGGTGACTACCTCCACTCCATGATGATCCCCGATACGGGAAGCCAAACGCTCATGTCGGTCATCCGCAGGAAGATACGACCGGCTTCAATCGTTTATTCGGATTCATGGCATGCCTACCGGACGCTTGATGTCTCTGAGTTCCAGCATGAAAGGATCAACCACGCCAGATGCTTCAGCGAAGGGCATAACCATATCAACGGCAGGGAGGACTTCTGTGGAATCAGGCGAAACGGCGTCTGCGACGATACACTAGACGATTACGGGCATCATTCGCGATACCGACCTCGACGGGGACTGTGGCGGGCATAGCCCGCGCCACGACATTGTTCTCATAGAAGCCTGCACCGCAAATCAAAGAAACTTCCCGCGTATCAACAAGACAGCACGGCCTTACCGGGCGTGTTTTGACATCCCATATGAACTTGAGTGGCTGGAGTTCTGGTGATGTTGAAGGTCATGAAAGGTCTGACAGACGTTGAGTTCGAGCGTCTCTACAGCACGGAAGAAGCCTGTATCGAGGCGTTGATGATGGCGCGTCGGGAGGCATTGATGGCCTGCCCGTCCTGCGGCCACGATCGCAATTACCTTTGTGGTCGCCGGGTGGGATGCACATGCTGCAACCGTCGCTGGTCGGTCACGGCCGGCACGGTGATGAACGGGACAAAACTTCCCCTCACGACCTGGTTCCGGGCCATGCATATCATGACCAGCACCAAACAGGGCGTCTCGGCTATCGAACTGGGCCGTCGGCTGGGCGTGAGCTATCCGACGGCGTGGTATCTCGCCAAACGCCTGCGTCGCGCCATGACCGAACGGGAAACCCGCTATCTTCTCGGTGGTTCTGGTCCGGACGGTGCCCCGGTCGTGGTCGAGGCAGATGATGTCTATCTGGGCGGCGAGCGCAACCAGGGCTCGGGTCCGGGAGGCAAGACCAGAATGATCGCCGCGACCGAGCGATATGAAGACGGCCGTATGGGCCATGTCGCCATGAGGATGGTGGCTGGCTTCACCAGCAGGGCGGTGCGGGCATTCGCCGATACCTGCCTGACGGCAACCGTCAGGGTTCATACCGATGGCCTGAAGGCTTTTCTGGCTTTCGGCACATCTGTGCGATCCCATGTGGTCACTGTCAGCGGCAGCAGACGCCCCTCCCGACAGCGCACCGCGCCGTTCCACGGCCTCAATACCGCCATCGCCAATCTGAGCACGGCCCTCAAGGCAACGCACAAGGCCATCGCCCCGCAGCATACATCCGATTATCTCGGCGCTTTCTGCTGGACCACAAATCGAAGGCACAACATGCCCGGCATGATCCACGCCGCATGCCGGGCCGTAGCAACCTCTTCAATCCTTACCCGCCATCGCGCATACGACGAAATGCCCGTGCTGCTTGGTTGATAAGCGGGAAAGTTTTTGGGTGCCGCCTTTTTTCATAGTTTCACCAGAAACCTGTTTATGCTTTCCCCTGCCCTTTTACTCCTGCCGGGTGTATTGCGCGGCCAGCGCCGCCGCCTGCTGGTGCAGTTCCTGATCCCCTCGGGTCAGCACATCCAGCAGTTCCCTCTTTTCATGCATGTAAACCCGCGTAAATCCCGGATCGTGCCGTGTGATGGAAGCCGTGTTGTCGATCAGGTCAGCCAGCTTGATTGTCTGGTCCATGGTCTTGCGCCGCCTGCCGTTACCATCTGCGAGGCAGCTGACATCCGTCACCATTTCAACCAGTGTCGCCACGTCAGCACCAAACGCAGCTTTTATATCCGCCAGGGTGACGGGTGTGTCCTCCACCACGTCGTGCAGCAGGGCGGCGACCACGACTTCGTCGCGTGCACCAGTCTGCGCCACCATGCGCGCCACGCAGCGTGGAGGGACGATATACGGATCACCACTGTATTTGTGCGTCTGCCCAATGCTGGCATGGGCGGCTTCGGCAGATGCATCGGCACGGGAAATGCAGGTCGTCTGTCATGATAAGGGGCCTTTGCGTGTCCGGTCCGCGTCGGGGCAACATGTGGCATGTCACGGATACACCACCCGGACCGTGTCCCGTCCGGGCATGACCGTGTGTGGCATCCATAATGTTGCATATATGGAATGGAAGTAATGATGCCGTGCAACAAATATATTCCCTGTATTCCCCATAAAATGACGAATCTCTGGCACAAACGAAGCGGCTTCAGTTCCTTTACCTGAATCCGTATATGATGCGTATAAGGGAATTATAAAGTATATGGTCTTAATTGTATTATGAAACCGACCTGTTTCGTGTCTGTATGAAGTGTGGTGTCGCCCTGTTTATTTTATATGGCTGCTGCGGAACCGTCGGGATGATGTGCCGTTGATCTTCCCACAGCGCGCATTTTCGGGGTCGCTTCCCCATTGGGGCCCAGCAGGGTACCGGGGAAAAACAAGGACCTTCTGTAGCCGCTGTGATATGGAAAGGTGAGGATCATGAGTTATCATATCTCCCTGCACGCACGCACCAGCCAGCCCGTATTCGCACCGGCCGACAGCCGTGGTGGTGGGGGGGCCGCACACAATCCCGGCAACTTTGCCAACGACCCTGCCCGCGCGGCCGAAGCCGGGCATAAGGGCGGGCAGCACAGTTCCGGCAACTTCGCCAATAATCCGGAACGTGCAGCCGAAGCCGGCCGCAAGGGGGGCCAGCACAGCCATGGCGGGCATACGGCGGAAAAATCGACATCCTCCGCCACGACCCACGCCGCAGGCACCCACAAGGCCACGCAGCACGGTTCGGGCAACTTTGCGGATGATCCCGAACGCGCGGCGGAAGCCGGACGCAAGGGCGGCCAGCATAGTCATGGCAAGTCGTAAGTAACCGGGTGGGCGGGACCTGTAACCGGGTTCCGCCCGACCTGCCTGATCTACATGAATGCCGTCCCCCGTCCGGTGCGATCCGCCCCGATGGGGGCGTGGCCTTCATGACATTCAAGGAGAAGCATCATGTCTGCTTCAATGACAAACAATACGACAAATGGTTCCATAACCACCGGCATGACCGACAAACATGACCTGATTTCTTCCGACAAGGTCGAGGGCACGTCCGTGTACTCCCCGTCGGGTGAAAAACTCGGCACGGTCAAGTATTTCATGGTGGACAAGATCAGTGGTGACGTTGCGTATGTCGTCATGAGTTTTGGCGGCTTCCTGGGCATGGGCAACAGTTACCATCCCCTGCCGTGGAAAAACCTGCATTACGACAAGGACCGTGGTGGCTACATTGTTGCCCTGACGCGCGAACAGCTTGAGGCCGCTCCTGCCTATGCCGAGGATACGTCCCCCGACTGGACAAACAGCCAGTACGGAAGTCAGGTCGATACCTATTACGGTGACCTGCCCAAAATGTAGGCTGGGTAAAAATTACGGCGGATATAACCGCAGGCCGCAGCTTCATGCCGTGGACTGCGGTTTTTTTTCCGGCAAGACATGAAAAGGGACCGGTTTCCTGCCGCGGTGACACCATCACCGGGTGGGGCTGACGGCATGGTCCCCATGTCCGACCAGGGCGAGGACGATTATTACGGGCCGCCCACCTGCTGGTAATCCGGCATGGATCAGGGGTGTTTAGCGGGATCGGGGCCAGTCGGGATGACCATCATGCGCCTGAATACATAGGCAACTGTTTGAAAGGCCTGCCTGTGAGCATCCTGCGGTTCTGAGACAGCTTTTTTCGGAAAGCTTCATGAAATGCCGCCTCTTTGAAAAAAGACGGCAGCCAGAAATTCTTTATTGATCAGAATTTTATTCTGGAATGCCACGTCAGGCTGATTGTGGGATAATGCCTATCATCTCCTGAATACCCGGTTCACGGACCGGCGGCAGGGTCATGATCTGATCGGGCAGCGCCACGCGTGCGGGTGGCATGGGATCCAGCTTCTGCGGCTGGCCGGTCTGTAGCGCGCGCTCCACTGCAGCCAGGACACGTACGTCGCGTAATCCTTCTTCCCCATCCGGCTCGGGGTCGCGATCATGCAGGATACAATCGGAAAAATAGGCTATTTCTCCACCAAACTGCTCCACCGGATCATGGCGGCGCGTTTCCTTGCGGCCGTTTATGCTGGTGGTATAGGTAATGCCGGTATCGGGTCCAAACATGTAACACGGGCCCGCGGTCACGCTGCCCCTGTCCCCCACCAGCGAGAAATTCTCGACCGGCGCGCAGGCATAGCTGACAAGGAAATGCGCCATCCGCCCTTCGGCAAAGCGCAGGGTGACGGAAACCGTATCATCAAAGTTGAAGCCCCGCCCCGGCGTTTTCGTGCCTATGGCGTGGACTTCCACCGGTTCGCGTGCAAACAGGTTGCGCACCGCATTCAGCGGATAGGTGCCCATGTCGGGCACCGGCCCGGACCAGTAGCCGGAATGGCCGCGATGATTGGCTTCGGCAAAATTCTGCCCGAACATGGAACTGAAGGCCATCAGGTGCCCGAAATCCCCGTTGCGGCAGCGTGAGATCAACTCCACCGTCCCCGGTTCACAATGCAGGCGGTAAGCGACCATAAGCTTGCCGCCGCCGCGTTTGCGCGCGTCCAGAATGGCTTCGCAATCCGCAACACTGGTCGCCATGGGCTTTTCCAGCAGCAGATGCAGCCCTGCCTCCAGCACGGGCACCGCATACTGCCGGTGGAGCGCGTTGGGGGTGGCCAGATAAACCGCGTCGATATTGCCCGAATGCAATAGGGTGGGCAGGTCATCATAATGACTGGCCGGGATGTCATAGCGCGCTGCCAGCCTGCGGGCCTTTTCCGGGTCACCGGTCACCAGTGCGGCCAGCACGGAATTCTTTGCCCGCGCCATGCCTGGCATGAAGGCCTGCTGGGAAATCTGCCCGCCCCCGATTACGGCATAACGGACCTTTCTGGTGTTGCTGTCAGGTGTCATTTCATGCCTCCAGACACTGGTTTGTCGTGCTGGCGGGTGAACGTGACACCATGGCAGGGGTTGCGATTAATCCGGCCGGGACTGCTGGTTGCGGCCAGCCGTTTTCATATGCTCTGGAATGAATATGAAATAGAACTGGAAATAATGACGGGCGTTACAATGCGACGCCGCGTGTCGCGACGTTACCATACAAGGATGAACGATAATGACCGCACGCCCCCTTCGTATCGCGTCGCTTGTGGCGTTCGCGCTATGCGTGGACACGACAGCCCATGCACAGGGCAACACACCCCCCAGAATGCCGGTCGAGACCATGCCCGAACATGGTAGCGCGACATCCATGTCCAATACCCCGGAAAGCCAGTGCCGGACACAGGATACCGGACACGGCCATTCCCATCCCTGTCCGCGCAAGGACCCGAGCAACCCGAACATACCCGGCACCCGGCATGGTGGGGGAGCGGCCCCTTCATCTTCATCCACGCCGCCTACGGGCAACATGGATGAATGAATTCACGCGGTTGCGGATTTCATGAAGACCACGCCAGTCAGGATCAGCAACGCAGCAATGATGCGGGCCAGGCTGGCGGTTTCGCCAAACTGGACGATACCGGCAAGGAAAATCCCCACCGCCCGGCTTCCCCGTCCACACCGCATAGATCGGCGCATGGACCACAGCAGCAGGGCAAAGGTGATCATTGCCGCCACCAGTATAACCACCGTAGGCCAGAGGCGGGTAAAGCCTTCATGATGGTGGCCCATATTACCTCGAACATGCCTGCTGCGATCAGGGCAAGCCACACCATCATGTTCCCCACCGGGACGGGATTTCAGGACATGGCAGCGGATTACCGCCGCGCACACCTGAACCAGGCTGATGTCGGGGCACAACGGTCAAGTGATATATCGCAGGCGCGGGTGGCGCTGTCCGGGCATGTTGTTACCAATACCGTCCTGCCCCTGCTGGCGGCATCCGCATAGACGCGAAAGGTGTATCCGGTTTCACCGCCCCATATGGGCAGGACTGGATACGCCTTTCATGCCTGTCGTCCGACCGGATGACAGGACGGGAAGGCCCGGCATGGCCGGGATCAGTTTCTTGCAGTCCGTCAGACGAAAACGGCTGTTTTAGCGTCGGCCGTAATGGCCTTCGTAGTACCCTTCACGGTGCTCACCAAAAAAAGGACTGTGCCCATGCGGCTGCCGGCAGGGATGCGGCAACGGCGAGTACAGGCATGATGACCGTACGTTTCATAATGCCTTCTTTAGATTACAAAGTTGTAATATTTTTGGATTGTCGGGAACTGAAAGGCATCACATTTTTACAAAAAGATACAGCCAATGCCTGTTATCAGGAACACGTGGTAATAATTTATAGGAAAGGAATAATTTCCTTAATTATGCTGCGGTCGCATGACAGTTTTGTGTAATTCTGATTAATTTATTGGTAATAATTGGGCGTATGCCAGAGGTCCGGTTGGTGTGGCAGTCGCGTAGCAGTGATGGCGGATTCATATAATCATCACATTCATGACCAGGTGTTTTTGTTAGATTGTTCCTGCCCGCGCCTGTGCTGGCTCCCTCAGGAGGTTTCCGGATCATGAATACGCAAGCCGTCTCTACCCCCAAACCCCGTAAAGAGCCGCATGAAGAATGGCGCGAAGCCCTGATCCATGCATGGAAAAACCGGCGCGGCTATGTGCGTGCGCATGAAGCGGCCCATATCCGCCCTGAAGACGGTTTCATGCATGAGGAAGCATAATATATCGTACAGGCAACAATGTTCTGCGATAATCGCTGGTATGATGCATTCTGTTACAAATAATTTACCGGTAAAGGCTTCCTTGCTACTGGTTGTTATTTTATAGGGGGTTGGCAGTTTTCTAAAACCCGATTGGTAAACAAGGAAATTATATACATGAAAAAGTCCCTTATCCTGGCGGCAGTTCTCGGTCTTTCCCTGCCGGTTGTTGCCCACGCTGAAGACAACAACGAACAGGGCCGTCATGGTGAGCACCACGGTGAACACCACGGCAAGCATCATGGTAAGCACCATGAAGAAAACGGCCAGAACGGCGAACACAGTGATCGCGAACATGGCGAACACGGTGACCGTGAGCACGAAGGTGAGCATGGCGGTGAACACGACCATGACCACGAAGGTCAGCAGCAGTAATCTGCAGCGATCGTAGCGCGAATAAGGGGGCGTCCCGGCATGGGACGCCCCTTTTTTTTGTTTCCAGCTCCCTGCCCTGCCCTGCCGTGCGTGTCGCGTGTGCAGCCCTGCGGTCAGAACAGGATCAGGTCGATACCGACACCCAGCACCAGCATGCCCCACAGGGAAATCCCCATGGCCCGTCGCCGGATCAGGTTGGCTGACAGCAGGACAAGCAGTGGGTCTGCCGCAGAAGTTTCCCCTTCTTCGCCGACTGCTTCCGCCACGGCGCGGCTGTGTATTTCGCGGTAGGGGCCGCCGTGTTCTTCCACCCCCACCGCGCTGAGCAGGCCAAGGCGGAAATTGCGCAGTTCGGCTTCGGTATAGAGCGACTGGCGGTTGATGGAGATGGGTTTGGGTCCGCAACGCAGCCATCTCATGACGCGCAGCTGGAACGGGTGAATACCAAGGTAATGCGATGCTTCGTGTGGCGAAAGAATGTTGCGGCGTGGAAAATGCAGCACGGCCGGACTGGCATTGTCATTCTGGGGGCGCATCACGACGCTTGGACCTCTGTTCTGGATACCCGCGCATGGCACGGCTTGCTGCGCGGGGCGATCACAGGGTGCCGCGTCGCGACGCCAAAGACCAGCCCCTATCGTCCTTTTCCGGTACGATTTCATGATTGTCCCCTTTCCGTAACGCCCCGATGGGGTTAAAGCGGCCGGGCATACCACTGCCTGCGCGCAGGGTGCTGCATCCATTGTAATCCACTGTGGTGTCCATAATCATGATGCGTATCGGCATGCTCTCGATCGGAGCATTTGTCTGGCTGGTGACCGAAGTCCTGCCCATTGGCCTGCTGACGGACATCGCCCACGGGTTGAATGTTTCTGATGGCTCCGTGGGCATGCTGGTCACGGGTTATGCATGGCTGGTGGCGCTGACGGCCATCCCGCTTACGCTGCTGACATCGGGCATGGACCGGCGCGTGCTGGTGGCGGGGCTGCTGGCGCTGGCGGGTGTGGTGGACATTGCCTGCGCATTTGTCACCAGCTACGCGGTCATGGCAGTGCTGCGTGTCATGCTGGCGCTGGGGCATGGCATTTTCTGGTCAATCATATCGGGGGTCGCGGTCCGGCTGGCGCCCGAACTGCCGGTCACGCGCGCCACGGCACTGGCGTTTACCGGCGTGGCCATGGGGTTCGCCTGTGGTATTCCCATGGCATCCGCCATCGGGCAATGGCTGGGCTGGCGGGCGGCGTTCATCATATGCGGCGTGGCAGCCCTGGTGGTCATGGCCGGGCTGCTGGCGCTGCTGCCGCCGCTACCCTCCCAACGCAGGCACATCAACATCATGCTGCTGCTGCGCCAGCCATTGCTGCGTTATATCGCGATGCTGACCATGCTGGTCATCATGGCGCATTTCACGGCCTATACCTACATTATCCCGCTGCTGCATGACATTCCGCACAGCCCGGAAAAACTGGTACCGCTGCTGCTGCTGGTCTATGGCGTTGCGGGGATTGGCGGTAACTGGATTGGCGGGCGGCTGCCATGGTCGGCGGGAAGGACGATGGGGCAGTCCATCATTGCCATGGTATTGTGCCACGGGCTGCTGGTGGCGTCGGGGTGGGTGCCGGGACTTGTTTGGGTGGACATGGTGATCTGGGGCGTGGTTGCGGCCCTGCTGAACCTGACACCACAAAGCTACGCCATCGAACTGGCTCCGGCGGAGCGTGAGGCCGCGTGTTCGTTCTGTGTCACCGGCTTCAACACTGGCATTGGCGCGGGTGCACTGTGTGGGGGCGTGGTGCTGTCCACCGCCGGGTCTTACGCCATACTGGGCTGGAGCGTGGGCATAGCACTGGTCGCGCTATGGGTGCTGCGCGCGGGGCGGCATTACGTGCGGCAGGTCCCACGCTGACCCGGTTGGCGGGACCACGCTCATGGCCTATGGTCGCGCCGTGCAGACAGGAAAGCCTCCATGACCGATCGTATCGTATACAAGATCCTGACGCCTGACGAATATGATGCCCTGACGCGTGCGGGCAGCTTTTCCGGCTCTTCCGCCGATATCGTGGACGGGTTCATTCACCTGTCGGCCGCCGGACAGGTGGCGGGCACGCTGGACAAACATTTCAGCATGAAATCCGGACTTGTGCTGGTGGCGGTGGATCTGTCCCTGCTGGACCCGGCGGTGGTACGGTGGGAACCCTCACGCGGGGGGCAGCTTTTCCCCCACCTGTACGCGTCGCTGCCCATTGGCGCGGTGGTGGCCACCGCCCCTGTGGCACGCACGGCTGATGGCGGGGTCAGCCTGCCGGTCTGACGACCCCGGACCTGATTACCCCGGCCTGCGCGTCCGTGCCTTCTGGTCCTGTGGGTGCGGTTCAGTCGGGGTCGGTGTCGGCTTCTTCGGTTTCCACGCCAATCACGCCATCAATATCCGACAATGCCGCCACCAGATGCGACAGCGGCCGCCTGCCCCGCACCTTTATGAACAGCGTGACCGTGGCATGGGCATCATGGCCCGGGGCTGACATCAAATCATGCTGGCGGTCATGCAGATCCTGCAATGTGTCGGTATTCACCGTGGCACCCGCCGGTGGTTCGATACGGACACGGTGGATGGTGAAGCGTAGCTGCGTGCAGCGGATCAGGATGCTGCGCAGCAGGCCCTGCCCATCAGGGTAGGAGATGAACAGCCCGGCCGAGCGCGCCGCATGGTCACGCGGGACCAGATGCGCCAGCCGTGGAAACCCCAGCATGATGATGAAGTGTCCTACCGCCGTCGCCACCGCCAGCGCGATCAGCCCCGCCCCGCACGCCATACCTAGCGCCGCCGTCAGCCATACGGACGCCGCCGTGGTCAGACCGCGCACCACGTCGCGGCGCATGAAGATCACGCCGCCGCCAATGAACCCGATGCCCGATACTACCTGGGCTGCGATACGTGACGGGTCCAGCACCACCCGCCCGCTGTCGAGAATGTTATTGAACCCGTATTTCGACACGAGCATGAACAGCGCCGACGCCACCCCGACCAGCGTATAGGTGCGCAGCCCGGCACTTTTCTGCCGGAACTCCCGCTCCAGCCCCACCAGTGCCGACAGCACGAACGCCAGCGCCAGTTCCCCCAGTTGCAGCCATCCTTCCCCCACGGTGGTCGGTGTGAATGATGGCTGTATGGTCATGTGCGGTCATGGTCCCTGTGTGATGTGGCAAAGTGTCCTTCCATCAACACGATAGATGCGGGCGGGGTTGCCTGTACGCCACGCACGGGTCACAACGGGATGGAAACAACAAGGACGGCATTGCCGGACAGCCCCTGTCCGGCGCGGGGAAAAAGCCCTATGGAAATGTTTATGATGCATCGGGCGCATGTCGCGGCCACCAGCAGGAAGGGACGCGGGTCATGCCATCGCTGATCCGTGTTTCCCGGCAGGAGGTGGCGCTTATGACCGTGACCTTCTTCTGGGGCGGCACGTTCCTGATAGTACATCAGGCGCAGCAGTATTGCGGGCCGCTGCTGTTCGTCGGGGTGCGCTTTGTCACAGCCTCCCTCATGGGCATCGCCATGTTTCATCGTGCGCTGCGGCGGGTGACAATGGCGGAAATACGTGCAGGCACTGCAATCGGTCTGTGCATGTGCGTGGCCTATGTCAGCCAGACCTATGGATTACGGACCATCAGCAGCAGCCGGTCCGCCTTCCTGACCGCACTGTACGTGCCCATGGTGCCGCTGGCGCAATGGGTGATGCTGCGGCGCCCGCCCCATCTGATGAGCTGGGTTGGCATCGGCCTTGCCTTCTGCGGGCTCATGCTGCTGTCGGGCACGGGGGCGGCGTCGGGCGGATTTGGTCTTGGTGAATGCGCGACCCTGCTGGCAGCCGTGGCCACGATGGGGGAAATCATCCTGATCGGGCGGTTCGCCGGCAGTGGCGACAGCCGACGCATCACGGTGGTGCAACTGGTGGTGACAGGTCTCCTGTCGCTACTGGCCATGCCGATGGCGGGTGAACATTTCCCCGCGTTTTCGTGGGTATGGCTGGCGGGCGGCGTGGGCCTTGGCGCTGCAAGCGTTCTGATCCAGCTTGCCATGAACTGGGCGCAGAAAGCTGTTTCCCCCACCCGCGCCACCATCATTTACGCGGGTGAGCCGGTATGGGGCGGCATTGTCGGCTGGATCGCGGGCGATGTGCTGCCCGCGACATCGGTGGCGGGGGCAGCGTGCATTGTGGCGGGGGTTCTGGCCAGCGAATTGCGACTGCCGGAGCACAAAAAGAAATCCAACGCGACATCCTGATGCGCAGGTGGACAGCGGGAAATGCAAATTATTGACAGATAAAAGCGTCCCCAGGAATTTCTGGATAATTTGCATGACATTACAAAGGCAGGCTGTTGTGATCCGATGAATCAGGAGCAGGCGGGCCGAGTGTATCCATAATCCGCCGCCTGTGATGTCCCTCCCGCCATGCTGCGATGCCGAACGCCAGCACCTGCGAGAACGCGGCGCCGGTCAGGAACAGTCCCAGACCGGCAAACGCATGGGTAGTCATTCCCCGGATGCCGCAAAGATGGCGATCTGCCCGATGGCCGCATCCCCATTCAGGGGCGACACGGCGCGCAGACGCGGGCCGGACATGTCGATCATCGCCCTGAGCAGCGAGATCAGCGTCTCCGCCGCCCCTGCCGCCGTTCTGGCTTCGGACACGACGCTGCTGGACAGGTTGGCTGCCGTGCCGGTAATGACCGCGATAATCAGCGTATCCACCTTTTCCACATCGGCCAGAATGCTGTCGAACGCCGCCCTGACGCTGGCACTGTCGTAGGCAACCGACGTGCTGGAGCCGGCTGCGGTCTGGAATGCAGCCAGCGCGGCCCTGAGGGAGGCAATCACCGTGCTGGCCAGTGCCAGATCTGCCGCCCCCATGGCTGACGCCACAAACGATACGTTGATGGCCGTGCTGGCAAAGGACAGGATCGCGTTGCCGTAATCCACGACCTCGGCCACGTTCAAGGTGATCGTGGCGGTAGTGCCGGACCGGGTACTGGAACACGCTACCAGTGCAGTAGCGGCGACCAGGGCGGAAGACGCGCGCAGGAAAGTGCGGCGGGACAGGTTCTGCATGGCATGCTCCAATGAAAAAACCGCCTTGTGGGCGGCAGACATATTTTTGCCTTGAAGTTACGTACAATCAGGGATGCAGCCCCGGAATGCATCGGCCATCCACCTAGCGCCGGGGCTGTCTTCCCTTATTTCAACGATGTTTCAGGTCTGCCCTTCCTGTTCAGGACCGGGATGCCAGCCAAGGCGACTGCCTGTTTTGCCGCGGGTTTGTCCACCAGCGGCACGCGCACGCCTGACTGTCCGGGCTTGAAGTGGTTTTCCGCCCAGCCGATGTTCAGCCCGATTGTGGTGATAAGCTGATAGGCTGGGACCCACCGGCTGCCTGCATGCGGCGGTGTTATCAGCGCCGAGGCTACGGAGCACGAGATAACGAAAACGCAAGCGTAGAACGTGTATTGCTCCGGCACTTCGTTGAGCAGGAACACAACGGCCGCGCTCAGACCGCCCATTTTTGCGTAATTGCCGCGTATGGCCTGATTTGCAGCCAGCAGCAGCGTGACCGATCTGGTTTTGGGATTCATATGACACCTTGATAGCCTGCGGGGAGCGGGCGACATGCGCCGCATCCGCTAATCCTGCCCCATGGTTGGAAGTGTGAATCTACCGCCACATCCGGCACTGACTGGTGGCGTTCAGGGCGCATGGTCGTGTTCCGTGCCGCGCCATGATGCAGATGTCAGCAGCGTCCCGGTCGTGTCGGATGCGGTATGGAGTGCGCGGTTTATCTGTGTCAGGCTGATATGGCCCGGCCCGTTTTCCATTATCGTGATGCCGTAGATCATGTGCTGCTGTATGGCTGGATCGTCCATGTCCAGCACCGTGTCCGGCGCGACATTCATCTGGCGGCATAATGTGGCGATATAGGCGGCGGTATCGTTCTCGCCCGCGGGCGCGTATGTCGAGATGATCGCCGCCACCGTTTTCAGGCCGCGCACGGCGTAACGCACAAGCTGGTCGCGCAATGCCCGGATGCCGTCATCCATCGTCGGAAACACTGCAAAGCGCGGGCTGCCCACATCCGTTTCCAGATGCGCGCCGGGCTGGCCGACATAGTCCAGGTTGCCGGGGTTATTGTTGCGGATGCCTCGGGGAAGTCGTCCGTTCATGGTCCATACCCAAATGCGCGTTTGCAGAACGACCATGCCGCATCGCCAATCTGTCCCCAGCCCAGCAGCCCGGTGGCCAGCACGATGAAGGTCATCGTCACCCATGATGTGAGTTTCAGCCCGCCCTCGATCCGGGCCAGCCTGCCGGATATTTCGGTGTCTCGGGCGGTGGCGGTGTCGGTCATGTCGTCAACGCGTTCCATGATCTCGCGCCGCGTCTGCGCGGCATTGTCAGACACGGTGCGGGTCAGGTCGCGGCGCAGGTCGGAAAACTGCCGCGACAGCGTGTTCAGGCCATCACGCAGGTTGTCATGGCCGCCTTCCACCTTCGCCAGCCGTTCCCGGACCTGCGCCATTTCTTCTGCCGTGGCGCAGCGCACAGATGCGCCCTGCCCTGCCTGCACGGCCGGTGTCATGTATTCGCTCATTCATCTTCTCATAAAAAAACCGCCTCAAGGGCGGTCGGGCAGGCGCGTACTGTCAGGGCGCGGGATCAGGACGCAGCGGCAGGCGGCGTGTAGATGCTGCCGACCGGATATCTGCCGTCCGCATCCAGCGCGAAAGCCAGACCGGCAGGCGCTGTAACACCGTCCAGACCTGTCAGCATCTGGGTTGCGATGACTTCTCCCGCAGGCAAAAGCGTCACAACCGCAGGTGTCACGGTGGTACCAGACTGGTCCGTGTAGCTGGCTGGCTGCGCAGTCAGGGCCGTGGTGCGGTAAAGGATGTAGTTCTGTGCCGTATCGGCCATGGGTCAGGGTCTCCGGTCAGGCTGCAGCGGGAGGACGCGGAAGCACCGCGCTGGTGGCATCCGCGCCGTCACGGATGGCCAGCAGCGCCTTCTGGTAGGCAATCCATTCGGCGGGAACGGTTTCACCAAGCGCGCCGTATTCGTTCCAGACATGCCGCCTGGCATCCGCCAGAGCGCGGCGCGCATGCATGGGAAGCGGGATCACATGGACGTGGCGCACGATCACGCCATCCTCACCGATGCGGTGCGACAGATGGCGTGGCAGGCTGGTCCAGTCTTCCGGCGTGACAGGGTGCATGCCGGATGCGGGCGGCACATGTGCGACGGATGACAGCGCCCATGTGTCATGCCAGCCCGTCACCTGTCGTGTTGCAGGGTCATACTGGGCGTAATAGCGGGCGGGGAAAGCCTGCTGGCGTTCAGGTTGCGCATTGATGTTCATTTCAGGCCGCTCCAAATGCAAAGACCCATACGCCAGCGCCATGGGTGCTGGCCTCGCCGGGTTCATTGGCATTGACGTTCACTTCGAAGCCGGTTTCGGTCACGGTTCCGGCCACGATATTGATCCATGCCGAAAGATTGGTGGTGAATTCGGATGTGGCGGTCACGAAGACCGACGGAACGGCTGAAAAGGATTCAGGGAACGTAATCTGAAAGTTGGTCCCCTCAACATTATTGATATAATAGATCAACATCTTCTGGCCGTTGATCGTCGTTTTGGTGCCGCCAGATATGGAGGACTGCACGCCATACAGCAGCCCCAACCACACATCGGATGAACCGTTATTGTAACAGAAGGACGGTCCCGCCGCGCCCTGAATCAGGGCCTTGCCATCATACATTCCCGTCCCGACGCCATAGACCCCGGATACGCGGGCGTTTACGTTGGTCGTGAGCGTGGCGTCCGCCGCCGCACGGATGGCGGCTTCGGCAGAGAGATTACTGGCCGCCGTGGCCAGACCAGCATCAACATAAGCAGTGCTGGCCAGTTCCGGGATGGTTGCATAAAACGGCGCGCCAGCCGCCTGCGCGATCATGTCCGCCGTAATGGCTGTCGCCCCGGCGGCCACGGTGACGGTCCACAGCGGATACGCACCCGTGGGCACCGATGTGCCGATGCCGATCTGTACCACGTCCTGCCGCACGGTTGGTGCGGTCTTTCCGCTGTTGTCAGCACCAGCATAGGTCACGGACGGGTCGGCTGCATTGTAGAACGGAAGCACGGTGTCATCCGTGTCCACAGTGGCGGGCGTGGCATATACGGTATAGGTCGCCCCTGCCCCCGGCACAGCCAGTGTGACCGGGTCGCGGCTGACATACTGGCGCACAAGCGCGCTGGCTACCGCCGCCAGCGTGCCATAGGTCGATGCATCGACCACGCCGGGGGCCAGCAGCGATCCGGGGCCAATCACCAGCGCCAGCCCGTTGCCCGGCGTGCAGGCAAACCCGCTGGCGGCCACCGTGGCCCATCCGTACGCCATGGCTGCAAGCTGGCCCAGACCAACATAGGCATTGCGCTGGGCATTCAACTGGTCACTGTCCAGCGGTATCTGCGCCGGGTAGACGATCTGTCTGTCCATTATTCAGGGTTCTCCACGTCCTGAACCCACGCGATGGCGCCTGCGGGCATCACATCGGCAATGCGGTCCAGTGTCTGTGTTGCGGGCTGGCTGGTGTCGCCGGTTGGCAATTGGGCAAATAACTGGAAGGGAACCGCGCGTGACCCGTAGCGCAGGGTGGTCACGCCATAACCGTAGCCACCGCCGATGGCCGGGGTGGCAAGGCTGCCCAGACCCTTGCAGTCGGTGGCGTTGCGTGGCTCGATCACGCGGCCTGCGCTACCCACTTCATCGGCAATCACGTTCACCACATCGGGCCGCGTGCCCAGCGAGGGGAACAGCGCTTCCTCAATCCGGGTGCGGAAGGCGTCGTCACTTTCGCCGGGGTTGCGGGTCAGCAGCGTGCCAAAGAAGTCGGCGGCGAACATGTCCAGGAATGCGCCACTCATGGTCGCCAGCCGGGTCTGGTCCGCCGTTCCAGTCAGTATGGCCCATATCCATGCAAACACGCTGCCAAAGCCTTGCAGCAGGGCGTTCAGCACCGGGGCCTGTTCCACTTCACCCGTAGCCGGTGGCGATGGAAACCAGCCGGTCGGCAGCAGCCTGCGGATGCGCAGGGCAAAGCCGTTCTGCGTTACATCAGCCAAAGGTTACCGTCCCCGCACGATACGCCGTGCCGGTTATTGCAGGCAGGTCCACCGTGCCGCCGGACAGCGTGACCCCGGTCACGTTGGTGACGGACGTGCTGGACGCATAGGCAATCTGGATCAGGCGCGAGTAACTGGCCGCATCCCCGATGGCGAGGCCATTGAGGTAGGTTGCGATGTTGGTGCTGATCGTGGCCTCGATCGTGGCAAGGTTGCCAGTGCTGTTTACGCTGATGGTCATGGTCACGGGCGGCCGCACCACATTGGGACGCACCACCTGAATGGACACCGCCGCCGGGCGCACATCGTCCACGGCGGTATAGACTTCATCAATCACGCTGTCGGACACGTCGCCCGACCCGTCATCGACAAACACCACCACGTTGCCGGGCAGCACTGCGCCGGACGTGTCCACGTTCTCCACCACCTGATAGATCAGGTCGGCGGAAACATCCGTTACCGCGTTCTCGATTGCCGCCACCGTCGCCTTGGACCGGCTGTTGATATAGGCCACGAAGCGCGTGCGCAGGGCCGCATCCGTCTCGCCATCGCTGCCGTTGGTCAGGGCTGCGGCATTCGTGACCGTATCAATGCCCGCAACCGCCGTGCCCAGCAGGCAGATGGCACCCGCCGCGACGTTGCCGGTTGCGCCTGTCGTCTCGCACTGGACTGGCACGGTGATGAACGCCGTGCCCGCTGGCCGGACATAGGCGCTGTCGGCTGCCGACCAGGCGGCATTCGTGCTGTCTTCCACCACGTCATAAATCAGGTTCGACGCCGTCTTGACCGTGGTGCCCACCGCAATGGTGGCGGACTGGCTGGACGGCGTGAACGATGTCAGGGTGACGGTGCCGGTCGCCGCTGTCCCCGGTTCACGCGACAGGCCGAAATCCTGCACGAAACTGTCAACATCCGACCCGATGGAGGTGGCAAGCCGCGTGCGGGACAGGATCTGCAGCGCAATGAACTGGAACCACAGCCCCAGCCCCGCCACGGCTTCAAGCATGGCGCGACCGGGTGAGCCGACATTCAGGTCCAGCAGGGAAGGACATGCGCCCTGTGCGCTGGCAACCATGTTGCCCAGCGTGGTCTTGAAGGATTGGAAGGTGATGGCCACCCGGACTCTCCGTTGTGGTTGTGGGATGAACCCTGTGTTTTCCTGAAATCCGCATACGGGACTGGATGACTGTCTTCCCCTGTCGCGGGAAATATGTGTCGGGTGTCTGACCTGTCCATGCCAGCACTGGCGTTACATGCGCCCGGAATGTTGGTGGTGGCTGTCCCGGTCATTCAGGACCGGTTTGTGCAATGGCGGAGTATGTCCGGATGATGCCGCGACATCCTGCGCGACATGGTGCTATCCGGCCAGACGGATGGGCGCGACCGGGACTGGACCGTTCGTGCCTCGGCATGGGCGAAGGCTGGGGTGTGATTTTCCTGATGGAGGACAGTCACGTCCTGACCAGCATGAAAATCAGGATTTCCGGCCGGTTTCGTAAGGATTACGTTGTCAGCGCCAGTTCCTGCACCGCACCGGTCGTGGCATCGGTGTAGGATATGGCCAGCAGGCAGGCCCCGGTTTTCGGGCTGGTGACCGTCACGGTTACGGGCTGTGTCTGGTCCACCCCCGATTCATCCTGCAGCTGTTCCAGCACAAGGGCGCGGATGCCGGCTTCGTCCATGACCGTACCGACACGCGCGGGCAGCCCCGCGCCATAATCGGGTTGCCAGATATAGGCCCCCGCATTGGTGCATAGCCGACGCAGCAGCGCCTGCCGGGTCTGATCTGCCCCTGTGACAATGGCTACGCCACCCGTGGCCGACAGGTCCAGGTCACCGCCCATGGTATGGGAGAGTGTGCTCATTGTGGTTTCCCCGTCGTGCCTGGCGCATCCGTGACCGGGTGGGTGTGGCTGTTGCCCGAAATGCCCGCGGCCTTCACGTCCGTCTGGCCGGTTATCGTGCCCTGTGCCGTGATGTCGCTGTCGGTCGTGATGGACCCGCCGGTGATGGACAGGCCACTGCTGTCCAGTATCATGCCGACACTACCCACTTGCCACGTTTTGCCGTCACTGTTCAGCGTCTCGGTCGTGTCGCCCGCTCCGCTGTGGATCGCGTCCACGGTCAGGTGCCACCATGGCGCGTTCCCAGCGGGTGTGCCCGGTGCCGCGCCACCACTGGCCGGTGGTGCGCCCGTGCCCGCCACAACCAGCAGTTCGCCCGGCTGGGCTGCTTTGCCAGTGGCGGGGGATATGGGGGGCATCATCACCGCGTCATAGATCGGACAGGCGGCAACGCCGTGTTCGGCATCGGCTTCGATCGGCACCATCAGCACATGCGCGCCGATATCGGGTGGGCAGGCAATGCGCAGGCTGCCGACCTGCAGGGCGGCATAGGGCAACCATCCGGTTTCGATGTCCGATGGCTGGACCAGCACCTTGACCGCATGGTTTACCGGGTCCACTGCGCTGACCAGCCCGAAGCGGGGCTGTGCCAGCGTGCCGGCCATGCTGGCTGCGATCATGCGTGTGTCAGCCATCCGTTTCCCCCTCCTGTGTGGTGCTGCGCGCGCGCAGGGTGACGTGCTGGGCAAAGCCGCCCTGCCATGAAAAACTGCTGGTCACGGCGTCCACATCCAACGTGCCGTCCCATGTCGTGCCCGTGCCGGTCAGGCGCATGAAGTCGCGCGGAGCCAGCGTGACGCGCCCAGGTATCTGCCCGGTTATGGTGCGTGCGTGCGCCGTGATCTGGTTATATTTCTGCCGCGCGATCAGCTTCAGGTCATCCAGCCGTGCCCCGGGCATGGCAAAGCTGTGCACCGTGCCCGTGTTGTCACCGGGCGTGGTACCGCCGCCGCCTGCGGACCAGTAATACTCAACCCGCGTGCGCTGGCGGCTGTCCCAGCTCATGACATGCACGATCACGCCACGCCCCACCTGGTAATCCCGTGCGAAATGCAGGCCGTATGCCCCCATGGCGACAGGCGTGTCGGGACCACTGTCGGCATAATCCAGCACATGGGTATTTGCCGTGGTGGCGGTCGGGTATGGCGCGCAGACAATGGTGGTGTCATTGGCATACAGGTCGCACCCGGCCATGGTGGCCATGGTGCGGGCCAGGTCGAACGCGGTCTGGAACCGACTGTGGGTGGCAGCGGATGCGCACTTGTGTTCCACCTGCCAGAACTGCCCCACCATGCCGTCGGTCATGGTGACATCGGGCGTAAGGCCCGCTGCCGTAATCATGGCGCGGACCACGTCGGCCCCGGTCATGTTCATCCACCCGTCACGCACCCGCATGTCCAGCAGTTTTGCCAGGTAGTCGCGGCACTGCACCTGTACCGATGTCGCGGCGGGGCTGAGACCCGCATGGTCCACGATGCCACGGAACATCGTCACCCACTGCGCGCCAGCCTGTGCCACGTCCCGCATCTGCACCGCAATGTCGATATCGGGCAGTGTTTCGCCCTGCCCCACCGGTTGCAGGTCGAACCACAGTCCGCCTGAGGGAATGCGTGTCCGGTCCACCGCCAGCGTCATGTCCAGCGTATCGGCGCGGCTGTAGCGCGTGCGGGTCAGGGTAAACTGTTCCAGACCGGTTTCTGCGCGCTCGACTCCGTTCACCAGCACGCGCGCGCGTGGCATGCGCCATACGGACGGCGTGGATGGGGTGGTGTTCAGGCTCCCGCTCATGCCGTCACCCCCGGCATGCCACTGTCCTGTGACGCGTCAGTGCCAGGCAGAATAAGGCTGACTGGCGTTGTGAAAGCCGACAGGTCAGGGTCGTCCATGTCGTTCAGCCGCGCGATGCGCCACCATTGCGCGGCATTGCCCAGCTGCTTTGCCGCCACATGATACAGGGAAATATCATTGGCCGTGACCTTGATCGTGGTTGGCATGTCTGGCTCCTGTCACGGCGTGACCAGCGGGCCGTCCTGCGTGCCGCTGGTGGCCAAAAGCGTGTTGGCATAGGCCCGGTTGACCAGCGCGCCAGCCGTGACCGACGCGGTGTGCAGCTGCGCGTTCTGGGTCAGGGTCGACAGACTGGCGGCGTTGGTGGGCGAGATGGATTCAAGGTTGGCGCCACTGCAGCCAATGGCCGTGGTCAGGCCCGCGCCCGATGCTTCCAGCCCGGATATGACACTGGCCGCACTGTCGGGCGCGGATGCCAGATTGCCCCCGGCCCCCGACAGGCCGCCGACCATGCCGAGCTGATCCTGCACACCTGCAAATACCCCACCCGCGCCCGTCATGTCGGCAACGGGCGTGACCTGCGCCATGACGGTTGAAAGCTGGCCCGTAATGTTGCCGGCGATGGTCGAGACATCATCCAGCGCGCCGGTGATACCCGACAGGGCGGACCCCGCGTCATCCCCCACCAGCGCCGACAGGTCCGATGACACACCGGATGTACTGGCAACCTGTGGTGGCTGTTCCAGTACCAGCCGGTAGGGAATGACGATGCCCTTCTGCGTGTAATCGTACGAATACTGCACGATGCGCACCAGCAGCGACAGCCCCGCTCCGATGAAGGCCACAGGCTGGCCTGCAATGCGCATCTGCTTGAGCATCCACGCCCGTTCAATGGCGGTAGGGCCGACAAACGTGCCCGACAGTTCCAGCCGGTCGGGGTCGTTGCCTACCGCGTCGATGATTTTGTTGCCGCCGGGTAACCGGTGGACTGCAACCTGCTGTGTGCCTCCATCACGGATCAGGTGCGGCACTTCCATGCCGGTCAGGGTCAGCCCGCCAATGGTCACGGGAGCCGACGCCCACAGCCGGCCGATCGAACCGATCGCGGTCTGGGCATTCATAAGGGTCAGGGACATGGGTACGCTTCCCCTTCTGGCCCGCTGCCGCCCACAGGCGACGCGTGGGCGGGATGGAATGGAAATAGGGAGATGAAGAAAAGGCCATGGCGCGTGCGCTATCACGCAGCCGTGCCATCATTACCCCGGTCTAACGCCAGACCACGCAGGCTGGAAGGATGATCGCGGCATGTGTTTTCTTTCCCCATGGCATGCTTCAGAATAACTGTTTGATGAAACGGTAATAAAACCTCCGGGGGGCGCCTTTTTTCAAAAAGTGGCGTTCGTGGTGATGTGCATGATGTCGCATGGACTGACGGTTCAGACAGTCCCAGGTCGTAGGGATGATGAAGCGCTGGCTACGGAATTTCTGACGGAAAGCATGAGATTGTTAGGGTAAAGAGATAAATATCGGGGTAACGTCCACGCTTTCGCAATTCAGTTGCACAGGTGCGGAACGCGCAATGCCATATGAAATTTCATATGCCTTTACATGTGTTTTTTTGCGGCCATCGTCCGTGGCTTTTCCGGGTTTGGCTTCGCCCTGCTTACGATCATTTCCCTTTCGTTCGTGCTGCCACCAGCCACGATCGTTCCGGCCATGTTTGTTCTGGAAGTGGCGGCCGGGATTCACCTTCTTCCATCAATCTGGAAGGACATTCACTGGCGCTTGATTGTCGTCATGGTTGGAACTGCGGTCATGTTCACGCCGGTAGGTGTCTATTTTCTGGCGAATGTCCCGGCCGGGCCAATGAAGCTGATGCTTGCCGCCCTCATCTTCACGACCGCCGTTGTGTTTATGGCTGGCATCCGGATGAAACGCATGCCGACAATGGCGGAGACAGCGGCAACCGGGACCACCGCGGGCATCCTGAACGGTGCATTGGGGATCGGTGGGCCGCCCATCATCATATTCTTCCTTGGATCGCCGCTTGCCCTGCAGGCCGGTCGTGCTTCGATCATTGCCGCATTCCTGGCAATGGATATGGCGGGCCTGCCTGCGCTGCTCGCATTCGGCCTGTTTACCCGGGACAGCGTCAGGTTGGCGATCATCTCGCTTCCGGCGCTGGTGGCCGGAATCTACCTCGGCTCGCGGCTGGCTGGACGAATGAGCGAGACCGTAGTGCGCAAGGTCGTGCTTGTCGTGCTGATGGGGATGGCAGTCGCAACCGCTGCCCAAAGTCTTTTTTCAGTATCGAAGACGGGTTGAGCGGTATGACCGTGGACCGTCACTGTCAACACATCCCGTTCCGGATGTTCACACACCTACCGCACGTCCCGGCATCTGCGGGTAGCGGATCACGTCGGGCGCCGTGCCGGTTGCGCGCAGTTCGTGCCGGGCGGCGGCGGTTTCGACCCGGGCCATGGCCTGTCCTACCGTCTGGTGGTCCAGTGTTACGGGAATGGTGACCTGCATGACCGGCAGCCTGTCACTCCGCCTGCCATCCGGTATGGATGACGGGAGGCCGCCCGCCCGTTCCATGGGGCCCTGGCTGATGAAGGGCGGCCTGCCCTGCCCTCTGTCCCGTGACGGCAGGGATGCCGGGAACGGGGGCACGCTGCGTGCCGGTACGGGCTGGGTGGGCATGGTGTGGGGCATGGGCATGACCGGCCAGTTGCTGGTGTGGGCCGTTGTTCGCGTCATGGCGCAGGGGGCGGGAATCCCCATGCCAGCCGGTGTCCCGTCAGCCCGCAGGACATGCAATGGCAGTGCGGCACCGGACGCGGCGCGGACAGGCAGCATGGGAAAAGCCATTGCGCCATCGGCACTCCGGCCTATGTGGGGCGTATCGATATCAGATGCATGATTCCGTGCCATAATGGACGGGGTAACAGGGGATAACAGGGTACGCCCCTGTGGCATGATCGCAGCCATCATGGGACCTGTCCGGCCCCATGACGCAGGGATTGCCATGTGGGGGGTGTCGGCACGGGCCATAACCCGTCCGGTCCATGGCATGGCAATGGCGCGCGCAGGCATATGTGTTGTTGCAGGGACCGCCGCCTGCGCATGGGCGGAGAATGCTGGCAATGGCGTGGTGGCGGGACGGATGGCATCCGCGCGGCGGACCATGGTCATCAGGGACACAGGCAGCCCCCGCCCATCCCCACGGGGCGTGGCGTATCCCTCCATTTCCCTGATGGATGCAGGCGCGGCGTGTCCCGCCCGGGTGGCAGGAAACGGCCTGCCGGACGCGGATGCGGGGGATGCCACAGCCCTGGCCCCCGTCCCGCCGGGACGCGCGGGAAACACTACATTGCGTCGACCCGCGCGGGCATGGCCGACGATGCGCCCCACCGCCGCCGCCAGCCGTCCCGGCGCACTGGACCGCCCGGCGACGCGTGACAGGCGCGCAACTTGCCCCGGCAGGCGTACGATCAGGCGGATCGTGGCCTGAAAGACATCAGTCATCAGGGTATTTCCATTGTTGCGTAGTCCAGTCATACCGCCCGCCCGCAAGCTCGCCAAATGCTACAAGAAAGGCCATGCGCCGCACGCGCGGCATGGTCATGGCCACGTCCCACGGCACCCCGTTCCTGACCAGGGCCGCGACCTCGATCAGGGCGGGGTGCCGGCTCAGTTTTTTGCGGCGTTGCTTTCCGCGGCCGCGATGTCTTCGCCATTCGTGCCAAACAGCGCATCCGACAGGGCGGTGATGCCGGTATTGCCGATCTGGTTAGCCAACTGCTCCAGCTGCACGCGGCTGGTGGGACGCATGGCGGGGACGCCGTCGATCGCTTCGACGGACGAAACCATCAATGCATATTCCACCCATGCGGGCGATGGGCTGGCGGGGCCGAATTCCAGCAGCGCCAGCACATCCCCCGGCCCGCGTTCGCGGTAGGTAAGGGTCCGGCCATCGCTGGTTTTTATGGTGTGTTCGCTCATGCTGCAGGCCTTTTGGCTATCAGGGACTGTTTTGAGGAAGATTCAGGGAACGCCGCATTTTTGAAAAAAAGGGCGCCCAAAAACATTCAGGAAATGCGGTTGCGCGCGCGGGCGGCAAACGTGATGGTCTGGCTGACCAGCATTTCGGACTGGTAGTGCCCCGCATCGGACAGTTGCAGCGACGCGCCCACGAATTCATAGGTACTCAGCGACCCGTCGCATTCCGTCAGGTACTGGTAGATGCTGCCCAGCACTACCGTGCCCGCCGACCAGAAACCGCTTTCGATCGCGGTAAACAGGTCATCCGCCCCCGCCCCGTCGCGCTGGAAGGTGAACTGACCGCTCCAGCCGCCCGGCACGTCATAGAACATGGGCATATCGTTCAGCGGGTTGGATGTCAGCTGGTGCGTGCGCTGCTGTACGGTAAAGCCGGTAATGGTGGGCAGGTCCACGCGGCTGCCGTCATAGACCAGCACCACGCGGCAGTCGCGACCGATATTGAAGGGTTTGGCGGACATTCTTCGCTCCATGAAAAAGGACCGCCAAACGGGCAGCCCATGATGTATTGTGTATGGGTGTCATGCATATCTGCATCTGGCGGCGCGGGTCGCGGGGGCGTGAACATACTGTCTCACCACGTATGGAGCACCCCGATGGGCATCACCCCCGAAAAACCACCCACGAAAGACCTCGCCGCCATTGCCGCACGGGGGCTGAGCCACCCGGAAAAGCTGACGCATGAGGAAATAAAGGAACTGTGCGGTCGCGTGCTGTCGGAAGAAAACCGCCGCGCGAAATGATGCCCTTCAGGTGGCGGGTGTGCCGGTGCTGACCGTGACACTCGCCCCACCCTGCAGGTTGACGACGAAGAAGCGGTTGATGCCCTGGTAACGCACCTGTACATCGGCCCGCACGTAACCCAGCGCCGTAGCTGCCTGTGGGTTGTTGGACGTGTCGCACACCACTGCGTAATCCGTGGTCGCCCCCAGAATGCCGCTGCCTACCATGTTGGACAGCGTGCCCAGCAGCACGGCGCGGATATCGCCAAACAGCGTGGTGCTGATGACGGCGCCCACGAACGTGCCCATGCCGGAATTGATGGTTTCGGCAATGTAGTTGGTCAGGCGGGTATAGCTGTCGTCATCCGTATCTCCATCGGAACTGGTATTGATCCCGCCACGTACCGCCCAGTAGCTGCCGCCAGGAACCGGATTGCAGATCACGTCGATGCCCGCGCCAAACAGCGCCGAAAGCTCGGCAGTGGAATAGGTCGCGGCCTGCCCGCTGGACACCAGCCCCGCCTTTTGGCTGCCGATCACGCCTGACAGTTCCCTGTTCAGGCTCGACTGCTCGGGCGACAGGCCGCCCAGGATACCGGCAACAAAGGCCTGCGGGGATACCAGCATGTCGCCGTTGGTATCATCATCCCACCACAGCCAGTCGCCAAACATCAGCTTGATGGCGTAGCTGTCCACACCAGCCGCGGCCTTCATGGCAGCCGCGTTGGCAATGGTGTCGCCTGCAGGGCCACAGGCAATCATGTACATTCCTTCGGACATGCCAAAGGCAGCCTGCATGGTCCATGACGTGCTGTCGCTCACCCCCTGCAGCAGTCCCAGCGCGCAGCCCTGTCCGCGCAGGGCGTACATGCCCGTGCGGGTTACGCCATCCGTGCCGATGAACGCCATCGTACCTGGTGCCACGCCATCACTGCCACCAGCCAGCGTAACCGTTCCGGCGGAAAGCAGCGGAGCCGTGGCAGGCAGGGTCACGTGCACCAGCGCCGTGCTGTCCGCAGCGATGGCCGCCGCCAGTACGGTCCACGTCGTGCCGCGATAGGTCCGGCTGCCCAGCACCGCATGGGTGATGGTCAGGGTATAGTTGGTGGTAATGATGCCATCCTGCGTAACAGTGGCGACAATGGCGTTACCCGCGCTGCCGGTATGAATGGCGGTCAGGGTCACGCCATCCAGCGTGGCGGTGGCGGCCGTGTCCGTGCCATCGGTTACGCGTACGCAGCGGAAATCCGCAGCCCCCTGCAGCAGCGCGATGTTGACTGCCGTGCCGATGTCGCTGGCCAGCGCCTGCTTGGGGCCAAAAGCGGACAGACAGTCCCCCATCGCGCCGATGATGACAGGCGTGCCCACCGGCCCCCACGCAGCGGTGCCGACCAGGCCGATCCGCCCCGACGGTACGCCGTTCAGCGCCAGCGTCTGCGGGCGTAGGATCTGCACATACAGGTCAGGCACGTTCAGGCTGTTGGTGTTGAGCTGCCCGGACTGGTAAATGGTCATTGTATCTGTATTTCCCTGTTGCGCGGCATGGCCGCGTGAGAAGTCGGTTGGGTGTGGCGTGCATGCCAGCCGGGCGACATGCAGCCGTGCGCAGCGCCACGTTTCATCCCATGGCCGGGCCTGATTGGGGTGAAACGCGTATCGGACACGACATGTCCCGTGCTGCATCAGGTTCGCATGGCCAAAACCATGCCCGGCTGGCGTGATCACATCGGGCGATGAATGTGCCCGTCGGCAAGGCGTGGCGTTTCATGCCCAGGCCATCACGGTCAGGCACCACCGGCCTGATGTGCGCCATCCGGTCAGGGGCATCCATCACCATAACCACAGGGCATGGTGTGTACTGCCCTTATGGCATTGGACGGCATGACCGGACTTGCGGTCCCCGGCATTCCATCGCCGCGCGTGATGGCGTAGCCCAGCATCGTAATGCCGGGGGATGTATTACGGCCTGTCAGCTGGCGGGGTCGTTCATCAGCACGTCCCCGCGCATGACATCGTGCCCGATGCCCGTGCCACCGGCCAGCATGGCTGGGACCACGCGGGTCAGGTCGGAGTCATAGGTGACAAGGAACCGCGCAGGCCGGGAAAAGATGCCCCGGTTCATTGCGGTATCGTCGTTGGTGGTTGCTCGCGCCTCAATCCGGAAGGTGGAACCGTTTTCATCCGTCAGCCAGTCGGTGAGCGCCAGCGCGTCGGATATGGCGCAGCCCATCACATCCCGCGCGGCGGGCGTTGCCGACCATGCTGTGATGACAAAGACCTGCTGCTGCCTGCGCGCGACACAGCGTGCGCGCAGCGTGCCTGCGTTGATGGGGTGCGCCACGGCCGTGGCGGGCAGCATGATGCAGGCCCCGCTGGCGGTAGCCCCCGGCAGGGCGGATGCAATGATTGCGGCAATGGTGGCCGCGGTGTCCGTCGCGGTTGCGACATGCAGGCTGCACGCGTCGCCCGTAATGCCGGGCAGGCCGTGGGCGCGCAGCCCCACCGTGCCGCAGGGTACTGTCCCCACATCCATGGTTACAGTGGCGGTGGCGCCACTGACTGTCATGTGCACGGTGGCGGGTGCTGTCGCATCCATGCGCCACGGGCGTCCCAGCGGTTCATCCACGCGCGCCCAGCTTTCGGCCAGATCGGCAATGGTGATGAAGTCACAGCCCTGTTGCAGCGTACGGACCGCCGCACCCAGGTCGGCCTGCGTCAGGCCACCACGACGGATAATGAGGGGCCGCCCGGTAATGGCCCCTGACGCCGTGCCATCGGGGCACAGGACGGTGGCAAGGGCTGCTGCGATGGTGGTGGAGATGGTGGAAATATCGGCCATGTCATATCGGTTCCTGTCCCCCTGCCGGGGATGCGGTCATGGATTGGCATCTGGTCCGTGCACCGCCATCGCTCCATGCAGGTCATGGGCATTGCGTGCCCGAATGGTGGGTGCGTGGTGGGCAGGCATATCGCTGCAATACCTCCCTTCCTTTACGCGCAACGTGGGTTACGGGGTACCGTCAGACCTGCTGCTGGCCCAGCTGGCAGCGCACGCCCCACGGCCCGGCGCGTGCGCCGCCGATGGTGTAGCGTGTGCCATCTGCGTCCCGCGCCCACATGGCGGGCTGGATGGTCACGCCCGGAATGGCGGGCAGAAACATCTCGAACCCGCCCGCGTGGATTGCGCCGGGCTGGGTCGGGCCAGGAATGCCCGCCCCGCTACCGGGACGGATCATGGCGGGCCAACCGGTGGCGCAGGGTGCCTGCATTGTCGCATCGCCCGATGTGGCGTAACCGCCGGGATCAGCCACATCAGCCACCTGCGCCATGGTGGCGGTAATGTCCACCACCGCATTGCACAGCACGCACAGGGGCGGACGAAACGGTTCGGTGCGGGCGATGAAATAGGTCTCGCCCTCACAGGTCAGGATATCCCCCGCCCGCACGTCCGTCATATCCATCAGCGCATAGACAAAGGGGACATCCCATAACGCAGGCCCGGCAAAGCCGAAGGCCCGGTCGTTACTGAATGCTGCCATGGTCCGGGCATAGGGCGTGGCGCACGGGCTGGCGGCGGCGGTGGGGCGGTACTGCACAGCGCGCGCACCCACGCGGGACGCCGCCCGCGCGAAGCCACACGCGGCAAGGTGGCACAGGGATGGCTGGTCCATCAGATCACGATCTCCCCCATCCCGCGCAGGCCCGGTCCTGGCGGAATACCGAGGAAATTGCATAACTGCACCCGCCAGCGCGTGTATAGCGTGAAGCGGTCGATGACCTCGGTGCGGTTGCGGGTCCATACCGCCGCGCGGTCGGTATCAAGGTTGGCGGTGGCCGCCATGATCGCACCTTCCAGCATCTGGCATTGCATGATGAACGCCCGCGCCTGCGCACATTCGGCCGGGGCAAGGTTGCGCAGGCGCCATTCGTTGAAGCCGTAAACCCGGAAAAACCGCCACGACTGCATGCCGCTGTCCTGACCGCCCAGCGCGGGATAGCCCATGTAACGGCGTGCCTGCGCCAGTTCATTGTCTACCAGCGGCGTATCTGCAACCGTGGCGGCGGTGGGTGGCGGCGTGGCTGTGGTGGTGACGACGTCCGTCGTATTCCCGGTATCCGTGGTGGCCTCGCTGGCCGCCGTGGTCGTATCCGTATCGGTCATGGCCGTTGCTGTCGCCTTCTTGCATGATGCGGCCCGCCTGCCCGTTGTATTTGGCAGTGGTCCCGGAAACAGGTCATTGAAAATGGGAGTTTTGGATGCTTTTTTAAAAGGCGGTATTTTCCAAAGCTTTATGGAAAAAGCTTCACCAAAAACTTCTTTATAATTTGCATGATGCGGGCGGCAGCATGATCCCGCCGCCCGCCGGGGGGTTATGCCCCCGCGCCAAGGCTTTCGATCACGACCCCGCGTTTGAGATAGCTGTTGGTCGCGGTGGGAATGACCGAGGTATCGGCGGTCAGGTCGGTCGGCAGGGCAAAGCCGCCAATCCACGACCATGACTGCGCAATGATCTGCGCCAGGCGGTCGAGTGCCGGGCGGGTAATCATGCACACGCCGTCCACATCCGTCAGTTCGCCGCCATCCAGCAGGGGCGCGTAATGGGTGCCGATATTGGCGTAATCGCCCTCGATCAGCGCGCCCTGTCCGCAGATGATGGCGCGATGGATGTTGCCCGCCCCCATGCTGGCCTGCTGCGGGGCCTCGGTCGTGGGGATGAAGCGCACGCCAAGCAGGTCAAAGATCTGGCCGCTCTGGTAGGTGTCGGACCCGTACTGCCCGCGATACAGCAGCTTGAAATCCTCGTCCCGGAACAGGCCCAGAAGCTGCGCATTGTCCAGATAGCAGTGATACACCCCGCCATCAGGTGTCGGCACGTTATTGTCACGCAGGGTAGCCAGCGCGCCAAGGATCGACTGGACCGTCAGCAGGTCGCCCGCCACAAGGGCCGCCGTGGTGGCGCGTGCATTGGGGCGCAGCACCAGCGGGGCCGTGGCGGCGATGACCGCGTTGCCCGCCGTGGCGTCCGCCACCTTGACGGATGCCGAGAACGTCAGCGTGCCCGAAATCCCGTCCGGCGCGGTGGAGGTATTGGTGGCATCCGCAGCCGTGCCTACCAGCGTGTAGGATCCGGTCCCGATGGTGACGGTCATGCCAGCCGACGCGCCAACGGACACCACCTGTCCTTCATCGGACAGGATGTTCTGGAAACCGCGGATGTCATCTACGGCCACCGTGCTGCCTGCTGCCCCCAGCGTGGTGGTGATACGCGTATTGCCGCCGAGGTAGCCACCCACCCCGTTCTGCGCCCCGCCAAACAGCGCATTGCGCGCCAGGCGATCCAGCGTCTGCCGCGCATTGATGCCAAGGCGCGATGCATTGGCCAGGAACTGGTTGGCGATGCCGACACCTTCGGTCACCTGGTTCAGGTCCATGGTGTTGCCGTACTGGTTGATGGTCAGCGTGTACTGTTCGACTGACCATTCGGCGGGCGTCATGCCGTTGTCAAAGCTGGTGTTGGCGGTAGGGTTAAGCGGCGTTGTCGCAGGCGGCAGCAGGCCCGCGCGGGTATCGGTAATGGTCTGGCCGATGCGGGCGGGGAATTCCATCTGGTCGGCAATCGAGCGGAAGCCCAGCCGCGACTGCAATGCATCCTGGAACGCACGCGACAGGAACCCCTGCTGGATGACCGGCTGCAGGGAGGCGGGGAAATTGGCAATGGCCATGAAGTTCATTTCCTTGAAAGAACAAAAAAAGCCACCATGCACGGATGCACTGGCGGCGGCAGGGGCGGCCATGGCGGGTTGCGCCATGAAGGGGCCGGGTGGGAGAGGTCAGGCGTGGCGCATGTGGCCGGTTATGGACCCCTTGCCCGTTCCGCGCGGCATGACGGGACGCGGAACAGGTAAAGGGTGGTGTAAGGGCGCGCATTTTTCACGATACGGGGACGCATCCCGTTGCGGTTTCAGTTCCCGAAATCGTAAACGTTTATTATGGAGAGTATGTTTTTATCATGACTATATTTGTTCCGAAGGGATTTCTGTTTTTCATAAATCGTGTCGCAACGGCTGCCTATTTCTTCCGTCAGGTCTTTTTTCCGGTCGTCGGGCAGCGTGCTGTCCCATTCCCCGCCCAGATACTGGCAGATTTCGGCATCATGGAGAAAGGTCGTGACATCCGGCGGGTATCTGTCCGCAGCCATGGTCATGGTAGAAGAAATTAGTATTATTACTATATAATAAATAAAAATTTCCCGGTTCTGCCTTTTGAAGATTTTTGGAAAAATATTCATCAAAAACTTCTTTACGATTTTCATGATGGCATAGGAATGGACTTTTTAAACCATTGTTCATGAACTGCGTTATTTTACGCCAGTTCAACGTAGCGGCTTGCGATGCAACATTACCCGGTGCGATCCTGTCTTACTGACAATTCATGCCATACGCGGCGGCATGCGGGCCGGGGCATGACGCCCGCCAGCCCGCATATTCCGCCATGGATCACGCCGGGCGGAAGATTACATAAACCTTCTTGACCGTTTCCCGGTTGTCCCATGCGCACTCAGCTCCCCGTTCGACAAAAAAGATGTCGCCCTTCACAAACGTCTTTTCCCTGCCTGCGCCATCCACCAGCGTCACGCTGCCCTCGATCAGGTACATCAGTTCGGCATGATCGTAACGCACCGCGCGACGGGCATAAGGGGTGGCGGACCATGTGCCGCAGCGCAGTTCGCCATTGGCGGATTTGTAATCGTTGAAGCTGTGGCAGGAAGGCGCCGGTCCAACCAACACCGCAGCCGAAGGCGATGCCGACGGAGCCATGACCGGGTTGGGGTCAATCACCACCGGCGTCTGCGCGCCTGGCGTACTGGTGTCGCAACGCATGGCGATTGCCCGCGTGCCCGGTGCGGCAGCCCAGCTGAAGGCACTGCCTTTAGGAATGACAATGCTGGTATCCGGGCCAAGAACATTCGCGCCAATGTTCAATTCACCTGTCAGCACGATCACGAATTCATCTGCGGGCATGGCTGTCACCAGTCCCGCATCCTGCGGTGCGCAGGCCATGACTGACAGACCGTCCCCCTGCCCCGCAAGCTTCGTGCGTGCCAGCAGGAAATCACCCGGCGCAGGCATGGATGTGTCGGCAAAGGCGCGCAGGTCAACAAAGCTGCGTACGGTCACGTCGGTCGGGGTCATTCAGTACAGTCCTTCAGGCGGATGGTTTTGCAGTCCACCCTGTTGCAAGCAATATGGAACCGCCCGGTCGCGCCGGGCGGATTTCAGACCGGGATCGTAACATGCAGCCGCGCGTTCGTCACCTGTGGGAACGCATCCTGCGCCTGGTGGGCATGCAGTCCGTCGGACTGGTATTCTGAACTGTTGGAAGGTTGTGCCAATGATAAAGAAGTTTTTGGTGAGGTGTTTTTCAAAAAACTCTGTATAACGCCGCCTTTTTTCAAAAAGGCGGCGCCCAAGAACTTTTATTATTTTTTATCAACAGATTATTTTCAAACAGTTTTTAAGCGACACTCACAGCGCATCGAAATCCTGCGTGCGGGTAAAATAATCAGCTTCCATACTCAGCAGACTGTTCACCCATGGGCTGGGACCTTATGGGTGTGGATTATTTTACCTGATAATTATTTTTTAGCGTATTTTTTTTTGATATCAATGACAGAGAAGAGGCTGTATTTTTTATTGTTCCAGCAAATGGAATTCTGTATTTTTATAATAAATACAGAACCGTCTGGTCTGATGTCGTGGCCTGTGCAGATGCTCGGGATAGCGTTATCGAAAGAATACACAAATCCGATAATATCATGTCTGACAGGTTACGGTTTTTCATTCCGATGGCCCTGTCACGATAATGGGCCTTATAAACATCATGCAAAGCAGTTCTGTTTACGCCTGTGCAATCTGATTATGCCCCCAAATAGGAAAAATACAGAAGACACACATAAAAAACAAACAAAAATAGCGCCCTTGAAAAATCCAGGCGTGATTGCTGTATATGCGGATTATTGTCATAAGCGGGTCGGTTTCCAGAAAAGTGGGCACCTCTTCCTATCGTCGGACAAAAGAGAACGGAATCCTGTTTGCTTTTCAGGAGAAAATTACAATCTTTCAGTATTATCCACGTTCTTTATTCAAATAGTGGAAACAGGAAATTACTCCGTCCCTTTCGGTTACGGTTCTAGGTCGCCACCGGCCAGCGCAGGCCCGCTGCACTGGCGGCTGCCTTCACATCGCGCGCACCTGCCGTGCGGGCATCGAACGGAGTGGGATCGCCCGCGCGTGGTGCGGGGCCAGCTGCAGTAGTGCCGCTGGCGGCCCCCGATGCGGGCTGCGGCATGGTAAACAGATAGGCACGGCTGTCACGTGCAGCCTGCATGACCGTGTCCAGCCCCTGCGGCGTACCGTCTTCGGCCAGTGTAACGGCAGACAGGTCCACCAGCCGCACGACATCGGCGGGTTCGACCGCCCCCATGCGGGCAGCCATGGCGCGGGCTTCGGCGCGGATTATGGCGCGGCTGGCGCGCGTGCGGGCGGTGCTGGCCTGTTCGGTGGCGCGCGCCAGGTCGGCTTCCAGCGTGGTGCGGGCCTGCATGGCTTCATCACGTTCGGCGCGCAGGGCGGCCAGTTCGCGGCGCATTGTGTCCATGTCAGGGGTTTCAGGAACGCTTGATCGGGTCATGTCATGCCTCCATTCAGGAATAAAAGATCAGTTCGGGTTTTCAGTGCCGATGCGCGCCCATTCGCTATGGGGGCTGGGCGTACCTGCGCGGGCGGCCAGAATCATGCACGCCGTCTGCCGTGACAGGAATCCCCCACGCACCGCCGTATCCAACCCCTGCGCCAGTTGCGCCAGGTCGGCTTCCGTCCCCGGGAAATAGGGCGGCCACTGCAATGCCAGACCATCGGCATCCAGCCCCGCGTAATCGCGCCCGCCAATGCGCAGGCCACCGGCAATGACGTGAGAAAACGCGCACACCATGCGATACAGCGCCAGCAGTCCGTATTCGCCGTATGACAGGCGCATCCGGTCCGCCAGCCACAGCAGGGGCTGGTACAGCATCTCCATCGCGCGGCCCGATGTGGGGGCACTCAGGCGGTCGGCCTGCGCGCGGTTGCCGTGGATCTGCTCCATCACGCTGGCACGCAGTTCGCGGTAATGGTCCCGCATTGCCCCCGCCGCATCGCCGTTGATTTCCAGCAGCTTGGCATCCCCATCCAGCGGCAGTGTCAGCGCCGATGCAGCCCCCCCTGATGACGCGGGCGTGCCATCGGCATACGGGTCCGGGCCAGCGCGGATCACCAGCCGTGGGTCGGCGCTGTATTTCAGGCCGCGCCCGGACTGGGACAGCAGGTAATCGCACTCGATCACCGTATCGATGGCAGCTTCAAACGTGCATGGCCCGTCCACCACGCCGGGGGCGGTCAGGTTGGCCATCCATACCCACGGTACGAAACCCAGACCATGGTGGGTGCTGCGCGTGGGGTCCAGCCGCGTGGGCAGGCCCGCATCGACCCGCTGGGGTACGTAAACATGGCAGTCTGCGCGGTCCCATACACGTAGCCACCAGAAAACGGTTGTCGCATCATCGGGGTTGACCTGCCACCCTTGCCCCGCCAGCGTGGCGCCCGTGACCTTGTAGCACTCGGTCATGCGGGACAGTTCACCCGTGCCATCCCATTGCGGGGTCAGGTACAGCGTATCATGCACGGCAAAGCGCAGGCGGCGGTCTACCGCTTCCACCAGCACCGCGACCGATCCGACCGACCCGCGGGTCGCCGCGTCCATCATTAGCGCTGGCAGCGCCGTGGCCGCCGCAACCTGCGCCAGTATGCCCGGCAATACGGGATCGGTGGCCGCCGTAGTGGGCCAGTGCAATGCACCAAACAGCAGCGACACCGCATCATCCACCACTGCGCGGCACATATTGGTGCGCACCGACGGCCTGCGCTGTGACAAAGGGATGTATTCCCCTGCCCCGTTATATTCGGTGCCGAACGGGTTGGGGATGGCATCGTACTGCGTGCCGGCCAGCACGCGGCCCAGTGCGGCAAGCCGCCCTGCACGGGGGGGCAGGTCCGGATCGTGGGGGTAGGTTTTCCTCAGTTCCTGCCAGTCCATGCTGTCTCTCCGATGTGTTGGGCAAAGGGGGGTGGATTTGATGGTGATGCGGCGGCAGAACCGCGATAGACAGGCCGCCTGGGGGCATATGACCGTGCGATGGAGAAAAAAAGAAAATGGATATCAGTCACCTACTACTGACCCCGGTTCGCCTGGCGGTCGAAATTGGCGTCGTAGGCGTGACCATTGCGGTGGTTGTGGGCGCATGGCGCAGGCGGCATGGCCACCCGCCCGTAGCGGTCCTGTTCCAGCCCGCGCCATCGCAACCCCCGGCGCCGCCGTCGGTACAGTCCTCATCCGTGGTGGATGCGGGTTTCAACGTGCCGGTTTCCATGACCGATTACGACTGGGCAGTGCGGCTGTATGAGCCCACCGCCCTGCTGTCGGAATGGGAGCGGCGGGTGCTGTCCATACTGGTGACGCAGGTGCCGCATGGCTATTACGTCTGCCCGCAGGTCAGGCTGGCGGATTTCATGGTCCCGCGCGGGCCGGACCGTGACGCCAACCGACAGGCGTTTTTCAAGATCGCCTCCAAATCAATTGATTTCGTGGTGGTGCATGTGCAAAGCTGCACTGTAGTGCTGGGGATCGAACTGGATGACAGCACCCACGCCCACCCCGAACGTCAGTATCGTGACGGACTGGTTGACGCCGCCTTTGCCCATACCGGTATCGCCCTGCTGCGTTTTTCCCCCGGCGCACGGGTGGATATCAGCGGATATTTCCGTGCGGCTCCGGTATGACCCGCCCGACGCCTGCGCCGTATCACCGTGGTGGCGGGCGGATCAGGTATGGTGCGTATTGTGCTGAATGGTATTGGAAATACCGCATGACATGTTTAAGGCGGATAATATTATTCCTGCTCCCGTGCATCGTGTTTTTACAGACATCTGATCGCGCATTCGCTACATCCATACAGGCGGACGACGGGTGAAAAATTTACGCTAATGTGCGGTATCAGTATCAGATCTGCTATCCGTCCCGTCTGCTGAAGCCATAGGGAGAACCGGGTGACAGCGACGGACAAAGGTTTCTGGCCCGTGATGGTGGAGAGTCAAGGCATTGGCATAAGCATCAGGATTATTCAGATACGTTCTTGCCAGCCTGTAGGCCGGATGTGTCGCCAGTAAGCGTCCGTGTAGTGTAGGTCGAACGCTTCATTAATTGAAGAAAAGACCCGAAATGGTACCATGGTCGAGAGCAGTCTGTGGTCTCTGGTTTCCTCATGCGTTGGTGTCATGACAAAATTCTGGTCACGTGCAGCCTTTATTTCGAACTTCCGAACGGGTTATTGAAATGAGGTGGCATGTGTTGTCCAAAACCGCTTTCCAGCATCCATTGGGCAATCGTGATGGATGCCGGGACGTCCCTGACGCCATCTTGACGCGGAGTGTCCCGCGTGATTGTCCCGGATCACTCAACAGGCGCAAGGCGCGGGCCCCGCGGGTCAATCCTTTCGTCAGGACAGGATATGCCAGCAAGGTTGTGTTGAATCTTCTGGATCGCCCCAATGGTACAATATCCACAGACGCCATCGACACGCAGACGGGAGCGGATTGCGGAAACCGTGTGTTCAGCAGTTCCTGAACGGCAATAACATCTTCACGTCGGTTCATGCCGCCCCTGCCAACGAAAGCCATGATTTTAAGGGATCTGGATAAGGACATGATAAACGCCTTTCATATATCTGGTCTTTTCCGTCCCTATCGCCCCAGTGTAAACCGCGTCGGCACCCATCGCGCGGGGGCGGCGGGCGGTGCGGACAGCATGAGGTCCGTCAGCGCCCAGACCAGCGCATCCGCCCGGTCAGGAGAATGCGGGCCATGGTAGCCACTGGCGGAAAACTGACATAACTGCTCCTCCAGCGTGACAAAGCTGCCGTGATGGGTCACGCGACCCTGTTCATATAATGCCGCCACAGGTTCAGCACGCGCGGCCTTGCCCCGGCTGGCGGTGACCATGCGCAGGGCGGCGTTGGGGTTGATGCCGCGCAACGTGGCCTCGACCAATGCACCACCAAAATTATGTTCGGCCACGATGCGTTCCGCCCCCCAGTCCATTTGCGCCTGCAATGCCGCGCGCGCCCATCCTGCCGGGCTGTCCCGTCGCGACAGGTCAGCCAGAACATGACCATTCCCGCCCGCATCCACGCCGCATACGACAATGCCGATTTCGTCCGATCGCGTATCCTCCGGTCCCGAACAGCCCGACGGGTCTACCGCCACGACAATGCGGCGCATGTCCCTTGCCACGCTGGCATGGGTTGCAGGTGTGACAGCGGCAGTACGGCGGAAATCCTCAATCCGCCACAACGCGCCATCCACCGCCTGTTGATATTCGCCCAGCATGAAACGTCTGCGCTCGCGTTCCGGCAATGCTTCCAACTGCGCCATGTATTCCGGCGACAGGTTGGCGCGGTTGCCATCGGGGTTCAGGCGCATGGTGGCATAACGTGCGCAGTCCAGCGGTGTGCCGGATGTAGGGTCCATCCCCCCCTCAAACACGCGGTACAGCCAGTGCGCGGTGGTGGGGGGATTGGCGTCGATATATTCCTTCAGCGCCAGAGGCGATTTCTGCGCCAGTCGTGTCAGCAGCATGTTGCGCGCGCCATAGGTGATCTGGCTGGCTTCGTTGAGGTAAACGGTGGCGAATTCCAGCCCCAGTATCTTTTCCGTCCGGTCCTCATCATCCAGCCCGCCAAATAAAATGACCGACCCGTTGGGCATTTCCACTGTCCAGTCGGTGCGCGACAGCGACCATGGGACAGTAGGAAAACACCGCCGCATGACAGTGGGAAACGTATCGGCCAGCACGGTGGCCCGTAGCGCGTTCAGCCGGTGACGGAATATGCCGTGCCGCGTGCCCGCCGCCTTTAGCGCCCGGATAACCAGCGCGCGCACCAGCACAAACGTTTTGCCCGACCGCGCGCCCCCGCGCAGCAGGATATGGGTGGCGGAACCGCCCAGCAGACGGTTGGCCGCGCGCTGGTCTGGTGTCAGGCTGAAGGCGTGTTTCAAAAGCCTGCCCCCCTGAAATACTTTGAAAGTAGAAAAGTTTTTTAATAAATATTTTTTAGATTTTTGAAGAACATTGCCTTTTAAAAAATCTGGCACCCAAAAAATTTTATTTACTAGAAAATACTTCACAATTCCGCATCATCGGTCGTAATCGTAATGGCAATGGTGCTTCCCCCTTCCCGCCGGTCAACCGGTGGGCGCAGGCGGGTCGCGACCCACATCCGTGCCTCCATGCGCAGCTTGATGGCGGGCACATCGTCACGGCCGGTGGCGCGGTCGGCTATGGTTATGATTTCCTCGGCCAGTGTATCGGCCGCTGCCTCCCGCGCGGTGGCATACAGGGTGCGAAACCCCGCGTTATCGCGCAGCCAGCGAAACACCGTGGCCCGGTGTGGCATGGCCGGATCTGCACAGATCGCACGCAGGCTGTGCCCATCAGCCAGCCGGGTGCAGATATCCTCAGCTACCCTGCGGCTATACGCTCCGCGCCGTGCGCCCGGTATGGCGGGTTCGGGCATGGTTATTCTTCCCTGTTATCCAGCTGACATGAAAACGCCCGGGCTACCGTGTGGGGCGGTCCGGGCGTGGTTGTGTCATGATAGGGTTGTTATCGTGAAAAAGCGTGCAGGTGGGAACCGGTTTGTTGTGCCCGCTGGCCGATCGCGGGCATGACGCAGATTGGTTCCGCAACGCCCTGGAGGAGAAAGGGATAAAGCCCTGCATTCCTGGTCGCAAATCTCGCGGGAAACCGGTCAGATACGACAGGCGGAAATACAAACGCCGCAGCCGTATCGAGATCATGTTCGGAAGAATCAAGGACAGGAGACGGGTCGCAACAGGTTATGACAGATGCCCGAATGGCTTCTTCTCAGCCATCTGCCTCGCTGCAACCGTCATCTTCTGGTTATGAGTCCTGAGCCTAATGCGACCCTGATGGCCACCATGGGCATCACACCAGCCCGTCGGGTATTTCCCGCGCAACATCAAATACAACATCTGCATAATCACGCTGACAGTACCGAAAACCCGTCAGCGCAAACATCACCTCCACCGGGATATCGAAATAGAAATCCAGCATCCCCGGTGGATAACCACTTTCGGTTTCCTCGCGGTCCATGGCGGCGATGGTTTCGTGTAACAGCGCGGGCGGCGTGCCGGTTATGGTCAGGTCGTGGGGACCTGCGCCCTGTCCGTGGTGGATTACGGACCAGATCTGCGTGCCGTCATGGTGGAAGCAGGTGACACTTTCATACCGGCGTTCATCCACCATGCAGGTCACGACCGTGGCCCCGGCGGAATACGCCGCTAGTCGCGCTGCATGTGCCCGCGCCATGGCCGGATCGTTGCACAGCACCACCGTCCATCCATCGGGCAGGCTGCCGATGGCTGTTGGCGCGGGGCGGGCGTCGTCCTGTGGCGTGCTGGTGTCCGTCAGGCCCATGCGGGCGCATACGGTGACGCGGTTGATGCCGTGGAATGCGAAGGCCGTCACCACATAACCCGCCGGTCGGGGCGGACAGGTTTCACGTATGTAGAAACGCAGCCGGATGGGGGGGAAGATATCCTGCGTTCCTTCGGTCATCTGGACTGGGGCAAAGGTCACGCCCGCCTCCCCCAGGCGATAGGGATAGACGATGTTTTCCGCCGTGCCGTCGCGGTGGGTGCACATGATGACGGCGGCCTGTTCCGGCCCGTCGCCACCGGGCAACAGCACGGTGCAGTTGGCGACTACAGCCGCCGCCCGCGCGCATGCCTGCCGTGCCGCGTCCTGCACCGCGTCGCGCGCGCGATCAAGCTGTATGGTGCTGTCGGCCTGCCCGCCTGGGCCCGCTACCGTCTCGATCGTGCCAAGATAGCGGCCCGGGACCATGACCGCGCCAAACGGGGCAAAGACGCCCTGCCGGGCCAGCAGCCGCTCCACTTCGGGACGCAGATGGCCGGCAAGGCGGTCAAAATCCTGCCGTGGCGTGGCCAGCCAGCCCGGCAGGTCAGCTTCAGTCCAGCCCTTGTACACGTCCATCCCTGTCCCCCCGTGCCGGTTCGGGGTCATGATGGGTGGCGGATGGACGGTGTGTCAATCCGGCGGGCCGATGGACCATCGTCCGCTCCTGCCGGTTTTAAACCATGGGTTGTTTCAGACAGACCAAAGGTCCAGGATCTCGTCTTTTCCGAAGCTGTTTGAAAACAAATAATTGGGGCCTGTTGGGAATTATCTTGAATTAATGATTGCGCCAACGAGATAGATCATGGCTTCGAATGATCTGTCTGTTTTTTCGCTGCGCATGGCGATGCGCTTGAACTCCTTGAGCTTGCAGAAGAAGTTCTCAATGAGATGGCGTGCTTTGAACAGGGCCCCATCGAACGGGCGTCTGTCGAGGCGGTTTTTGCGCTGGGGGATGGCCACGCAGGCCCCTTGCGCGCGTATGGCGTCCACGATCCAGTGGACATCGAAAGCCTTGTCAGCAAGAATTCCTTTAAAATCAGCTGGTTCGAGAAGAGGCGCAACGCCGACCGTATCGTAATGCTGGCCGGGGATAAGCGTGAAGCGGACCAGATTACCCAAGGCGTCGGTCATGGCGATGATCTTCGTTGACCACCCCGTTACACTCCGCCCTATCGCCTGGCTTCGGGTCCCCCTTTTGCGCCCTGGCCGTGGCGGTGAACCCGGACCACCGTGCCGTCAATCATCGCGTATTCCATGTCGGGATCATCGGAGACAGCCTCGAAAATCTTCTGGAAAACACCGGCTTTCGTCCAGTCGCTGTAGCGCGAATAAACCGAGTTCCAATGTCCGAAATACGTCGGCAGGTCCCGCCACGGACTACCGGTCCGGGCGATCCACAGGACCGCCTCGATGAAGAGGCGGTTATCCTTCCCGCTGCGTCCCTGATCCGTCTTCTTGCCAAGGCACAGCGGTTCCATTTTCGCCCATTGGGCATCCGTCAGTATGAAGCGATCCATATGGTCTTTGAAACACATCATGGCCCTTTAGAAAACTCAATTCCCAACAGCCCCTGATAAAAAACAAAAGTTTTGGGGCTCAGTCTTTTTACAAAAAGACTGCGTTCTTCGAAGCGTTTGGAAAAAAGGCTTCACCCAGTACGTCCTGATGATTGCAGGATGCTGCTTCCTGATCTGACTTTTCAAACGGTCGCTAATCTGTCATAGCCGTCCGCCCTACACAGAACCCAAGCCCTGTCACCGCAAACGGCAGTACCGCCAGCATAAGGCTGGTCCGGGCGGCAAGGCCCGTAATGCGCGTGAAATTGACCAGAATGACACACAGCACCGCGCACAGGGCCACGGCCGCTACGCACGGGATCACCACGGCGCTGAATGGCCGCCCCCCCGACAGATCACGCCTGCGGGCAAAGAACGCCACCACCGCCACGGATGTCAGGATCATCAGCACGACAATGCCAATGGTCGAGATCCCGGCCATCGACCCGAAAATATCCACCAGCGGGTCCTCTCCCGACAGGGCGGCGATACACAGCAGCACGCACGCAGTGCCCGTCTGCACGACGGACGCCACGTGCGGCGAGGCATGGCGGTCATGCGTGCGGGCCAGGAAGGCAGGCATGATCCCGTCGCGCCCCAGTGCAAGCTGGTAGCGCGCGATGATGTTGTGGAACGACAGCAGGCACGCGAACAGGCTGGTCAGCAGCAGCACCTGCATGGCCTGCTGCATTACCCGCCCCGCATATCGTCCTGCGGTTTCCAGCACGATGTTCTGCCCGTGCGCCAGGAACCCGCGCGTGATCCCGGTAATGCTGTCTGCCCCCCATGCATGAATCACGCACCAGCACGATATGGCGTAGAACAGGCCGATGATGATCACCGCGCCATAGGTCGCGCGTGGGATGGTGTGCTGCGGGTCGCGGGCTTCGTCACGGAAAATGGCCGTGGCCTCGAACCCGATGAACCCGGTAATGGCAAACAGCAGCGCCACCGCGAATGGTCCCGCTGCCTGCCCCGCGTCAGCCATGGGAGCCACGGGCATGGGGTGCCACATGATGGCGGCGTTCATGACCACCACTACCCCGATTTCCAGCACCAGCGCCACGCCCAGCACGCGCGAACTCAGGTCGATATGCCGGTAGCCCATCACGGCCACTGCGACCAGCACGCCCGCTGCATACAGCCACCATGGCAGGGCAGGCCCACCCCACTGCCGCACCGCGTCATCCATGGACCAGCCAAAAAACCCGTAAACTCCAAGCTGGATGGAGGTATAGGTCAGTAGCGCCAGAAACGCCCCCGCCCGCCCGCACCGCGCCCCCAGCCCCGCGCGGATATAGGTAAAGAACGCCCCTGCTTCGGTCATGTATGCCGTCATGGCCACAAACCCGACCGAGAACAGCAGAAGCACCATCGCCGCCGCGACGAACCCGGTCCATGCCAGCGCGCCATTGCCCTGGGTGATTGCCAGCGGCACGTTGCCGCTTATGACCGTAAGCGGTGCTGCGGCGGCGATGACCATGAAGATGATTTCCGCCACGCCAAGATTGCCCGACAGCCGCCCCATGTCGGCAGGGCTGCGTGTGTCGGTGGCAGTGGAGACTGTTGCCCGCACGCTCACGCCGTCAGGCCCATTTCGCGATACACATCCAGCCTGCGGTCAGTCAGGAAGGGATTTTCATGCTGTGCCCGTTCCACCACGCCGAGCTGGATGTCGGCCACGATCAGTGCCTCCTCCAGCCCCGCCTGCGCCAGCACCGTGGCGTCAGGCGCGATGATGCGGCTGTTGCCCACGTAAACCGTGTCCCGCTCGCGCCCGGTATGGTTGATGTAAGCCAGGTAGATCTGGTTTTCCCACGCCCGCGTGCGCACCAGTTCGCGGGCGGAAAACAGGTATGGCTCCATCTGCGCGGTGGGCACCAGCAGCAGTTCGCACCCTGCCTGCGCCACGTAGCGGACGTATTCGGGAAACTCCACATCATAACAGATCATGCCCGACACACGCAGCCCGCCAAACGACACAACGGGAGAAGGATGCGTGCCGGGCAGGAAATACGCGCGGTCCATGTCGCCAAACAGATGTAACTTGCGCACATGCAGCACCTCGGCCCCATTGCGGTCCAGCAGCACGGCGCTGTTATACAGCCCGGCGGGCGTATGTTCGGCATATCCCAGCATGACCGCCATCCCATGGGCCACCGCCATGGCGCGCACCGCCCCCACCGCGTCGAAACGGGCCAGGTCATACAGGCTGTCACCAATATCGTAGCCGGTCACGAACAGTTCAGGCGTAATCAGCAGGTCCACCCCCTGCCCCGCCGCGCGCGCCAGCGTGCTGTCAAGTTCACGCAGATTGGCATCAATATCCCCCGGGGTTCCCGCTGTCTGTAGGCCGGCCACGCGCATGCTGTAAGATCCTGATTTATTACTTCTTCGCAATGGGTATCATGGTCGCCGTCCGACGCAACACAAATCTTGCACGTGCGTACGGGACGACGTCTTTCAGAGTTTTTTTGAGAAAACTTCACCAGAAACTTTTATATGCACGGATGTATGGCGTGCCGACGGACTGGCCCGCCGCAAAACACACCGTCCGGCCACGCACTGACGGAAGCTTCACCAGAAAATTGCGGACAGCTCCCGGGGGTCAGGCCGCGTGGGTATGCCCGCCCGGGCCATGGGTATGGCCGGGATCGGGATCATGGTCGTGGGAATGGGTGCCCTCGCCATGGTCATGGCGGTGATGCAGGTCGGGGTAATGCGGGTGGCTGTGGACCAGCCTTGCATGCACATGGTGGTGGGTATGGGGTTCACCCACCGGGTCATCGGGGCCGTGTTTGTGCTGGTGGTGTTCGTCATGCACGTGGCGGTGGGTGTGCTCCATGACTTCATGCACGTGTTCGTGATCGTGACGTTCGCTCACGTGCAGCCACAGCCCTACCGCCATGAACGCCCCCGCAATGGCCAGACGCTCCACGTCATGCGCATGAAACAGCACGACCGACACCACCGCCCCGATAAAGGGAGCCATTGCGAAATATGCCCCCGTGCGCGCCGCCCCAAGGTGGCGCAGCCCCAGCATGAACGCCACAAGGCTGACCCCGTAGCCAAGGAAGCCGATGCCCCCCGCCATCGCCACGACCCCCGCGCCAGGCAGGCGGGCATGTTGCAGCACAAGGGCCGCGCCCAGGTTGACGCTACCCGCCACAACCCCCTTGATCGTGGCGATGCGTACCGGGTCGGCGGCTGAAAGCTGACCGCTAAGGTTATTGTCGATGCCCCAGCACATACAGGCCGCAATGATGTACAGCGCGCCTGGCGCCAGCGCCGCATGCCCCTGCCATGACAGCACGGCTGCCCCCGCCACGATGCACGCGGCGCCAAACAGTAGCCTGCGGTCCACGTTTTCATGAAACACCACCCATGCGATCAGCAGGGTCGCGATGCTTTCCATATTCAGCAGCAGCGACGCACTGGCCGCATCACTGCGCGTCAGCCCGATCATAAGCAGCAGCGGTCCCAGCACGCCCCCTGTGGCAATCACCCCCAGCAGGCATGGCAGGTCGGCGCGTGTCAGCGCGGCCTCGTCATGGCTGGGCAGCCGCAGCGCCGTCCGCGCGCCCAGCACCAGCGCCAGTCCGATACCAGAGCCAAGGTAAAGCAGCCCCGCCGCCATCTGTGCCGACATGCCATCCAGCAACAGCTTGGCAAATGGCGTGCTGGCGCCAAACAGCACAGCGGACATCAGGGCAAGGACAAGACCGGTTCTGTTCATCCCCCATCCTTACCACACCGTTTTCGCGTCGGGCCATGGGGTTGTGGCAGCGTGATCAGGCGGCCTGCCCCGGTGTCATTCCAGCAGTGTATAATTGACCGTGACATCGGCATGGCCGACGAATTCCGCGTGCAGGTCAAGCGGAATCGTCTGCCTCATGAACATGATCATGGTGGCGTTATCAAGCATGATACTGCCCGAGTTTCTGCGGAAACGGACAGACAGGACCCTACCCCGACGGTCCATCCGCAGCCTTTAAGGTCGTATATCCCTGCATGTCGGCGCTGCCTGCCGCAGGGGGATAATACATGTGGTCACGGCCCCACAGATCAATGCGCCGGGTGTTGCCGCGCGTTGTCATGACGGAACTGCTTGCACAAGAATCACTGGAACCGGAGGATTCAGGATCGCTGCCGGTCGTTGTGGCATCCCCATGCGGGACGTATGATTGCTGCGGCCTCACCACCGCTCATGCAGAATATCCAGTGCTGTGTGCAACGTGCGGATGCGGGTGCCGGGGGCTTCGTCCATGCCGCATACCGCGCACACCACACGGGTACGTGCCGGGGTCAGCAGCGACAGGGCGCGGTCGATGGCGCGGCGGGCGTGAACGCTGGTCTCGGTGTCCTCCATCGTGCCGCCACCGCCCGTGCCGGTATGGGGTGTGTAGCGTTGCACAAGCCGCCCGCCACGCGTCGCGCGCAGCCAGCTGGCGCGGAACCGCAGTCCTGCCGCGTGCTGGTCGGCGGTCAGGGCGGCGTTGGCACGGTAGAACAGGCGGTCCAGCATGCAGGTGTCACGCACCCGGCGCACGATGTGCTGCGGGGTGCGCGGGGACAGTTCAACGCGGTCTTCCATCACCATGCGGGCGCGGGCGGCGGGACCGTCAGCCCCCATGTCGAGTTTCAGCCCCATGGCGATGTCGCGTGCGGCCAGGCGCGCCCGGCGGTCGGCACGCAGGATGGCGGCCACGCGGCGGTGTTCCCCGTCGGGGCCATCATGGAGGGTACGCGCGGCATCAGGGGTACGGGCAAGGGGTATGGACATGGCGTTTCCTGTGCGGTCTGTATGATATTTTCATACTATCCGCCGTCCATGCAGGCGGCACGTCCGTACACCCGACTGCCGGGGCCACGGGGTACACGTGCAACACGCTGCACGCCCCGGTTTCCCGCGTCTGGCCGCAATGGTGTGCCCCTTGAAAAGTCATTTGTAGTCTGAGGCCATGAATATGGATCGTTGTATAATGTTGGGGGCAAGGGGGATGGAGGTTATATCGCCCCTGTTCATGCGGGCCACCTGTATTTGGCGGGTCCATGGTTTATATAAGGAAATATATAACCATACTTGAGTTTTTGCATAACATCCCCGGTTTGACAGCGGCCCGGAAGCGTCATCTATTGTTATTCCGTAATGTTTATGGGGATTATGTTTCATGGGACTGCTGCATTGCCATGCCGTAGGCATGGCCGCCCTGCTGTCATGCGCAGCACCCGCCATGGCGAAGACCGTACCGGCCGATGTCGTCTTTACCAATGGCTATATCTACAGTGTCGACAGGAAGGACCATGTGTACCAGGCCCTTGTGGTAAAGGACGGTCACATCGCCTATGTCGGCAGCAATGTGAAGGCGGCCCGTTATGTCGGCCCCGCCACGCAGCGCGTGGACCTTGGCGGGCGGATGATGATGCCGGGACTGGTGGACGGGCACATGCATCCGCTGGAGGGGGGCAAGAGCCTTATGGGCTGCTCGCTGGATTATCAGGCCCTGACGCACGACGAATTCAGCCAGCGCGTGCGCGCCTGTGTCGCCAATTCGGCGCTGCGCCGGCCCAATGGCACGTTGGTGGTGCGTGGCTGGTTTCAGGAAGCAATGAAGCCTGCGGGCGTGCGCCTGACGAAGGAAGATCTTGACCGCATCGACCCCCGCCGTCCCATCGTGGTGCGGTCCACCTTTGGTCATACCACGCTGGTCAATTCGGTGGCGCTGCGCATGGCGGGCATCACGGCGGCGACGAAGGCCCCACCGGGGGGCGAGATCGTGCATGACGCCAAAGGCCAGCCCACCGGCGTGCTGGAGGACGTGGCGCAGGACCTGATCGAACGCGTGGACCCGCCGCTGAGCGCTGATGAAAACGTTCAGGCGGCCCGCGCATCGCTGGCGGCCATGCGTGAACAGGGTATTACCGGATTCCTTGACGCATGGGCGCTGGATGCCGACCTGTCCAGCTATGCCGCCCTGCAGAAAAGCGGCGAACTTACGGCCCGCGCCCACTTCGCTCCGCTGGTCGAACCTGCCACGGGCACCGATGTCGCGGGCAATGTGCAGCGGCTGAAATCCATCGCGGCAAAATATGACCAGGGGCCGATTGGCGTGGACCCCGGTATTACCGTGCGCAACGTCAAGTTTTTCATGGATGGGGTGATCGCGGCTCCCGAGCTGACCGGCCGCGTGCTACAGCCTTATTATGTCAATACCGGCACGAAGGACGCGCCCGACTGGGTACCCGGCACGTCGCTGGGGCCTGCGCCCTACTTCCCGCCCGCGGTCCTTGGCCCGCTGCTGCAGGGCGTGGTGCAGGCAGGGTTTGACCCCCACATGCATGCCGATGGCGACGGCGCGGTACATATTGCGCTGGATGGCGTGCAGTACGTGCGCGCGCACCTGCCCCATGCCGATTTTCGCCCCGCCCTAGCGCATGACGAACTGGTCTCCCCTGACGATCTGCCGCGTTACAGGCCGCTGGGCGCGGTGGCGGTGCTGTCGTTCCAGTGGGAAAAGGAAGGGCCGGACACGGTGGATGCCGGCCGCGATTTCCTCGGTCCAGAACGGGCAAAGGCGATGGAACCCGCATGGCCGCTGTACAAGGCCGGGGCGCGGATTGCCTATGGTTCCGACTGGCCGGTGGACCGCCTGAACGAATGGTTCGCGCTGAAGGTTGGCGTCACCCGCACCAATGCCCCCGAAGCGGGCGAGAAATATGCCCACCCGCTGGGCGACGCTCCCGGCCTGCCCCGGCCCGAGGTACTGCGCGCGATCACCATGAATTCGTCATGGGAGCTGCGTTCGGACACGCTGACGGGATCGCTGGAACGTGGCAAGCTGGCGGACCTGATCGTGCTGGACCGTAATGTCATGCAGGTTCCCGCTGTGGATATCGCAGACACGAAGGTGCTGCTGACCATGGTGGGCGGCAGGGTTGTCTATAACCGCGATGGATCCATTCCGCTGAAAGCCGTGGCCGGCACGGTGCCGTAACCCGTTTGCAGACATCGCCCTGTCTGGATGGGCGATGTCTGTTTCTCAGCTTTTATCCCTGTCCGGGGTCATTACCCATTGGCGGTGCCGTGAAACAGGCCCGGCACGCGGGCTGGTCTGAAAACCATGCCCCGCCATCACGCCCGACCGGCGCGATCCATACCCATTGCGGATCTGATGTGCCACAGCGCAGCTTGTACCGGGCCCAGCAGAGGGCACTTACCCCACCCACCACCCGCATCCGGGCCAGCGCGCGGCCCAGTGGACGATGGTGTCCAGGTTGCAGGTGGCATGGTCCACCGCGCCACGGAAACATGCGGCGCAGGATCGCGTATGCATGGGCAGGACGTGCCAGCCATGCGGGCCACGCGATACAGGTCGGGTGGGATGGCGTGGGTCATGAGTAAACTTATGGGACATATCCCATAATCTCAAGCATTAATGGGATATATCCCCTCTACACAGGATGGGCGGATTATGGGACAGTTCCCATTATGGATATACGCTCTCCCGCCGCCGCCGAGATCGAACGCCGCATGGCGCTGCTGAACCTCAACAAAAAACGCCTTGCCGAACTGGCAGGTCTGAACGAAACCTATGTTCACGACATCCTGCGCGGGAAGTCGCGCAATCCCGGTGGCGACCGACTGGAAAAGGTCGCTGCCGTGCTGGGCTGCACCGCCAGCGACCTGCTGCGCGGGGGGCTGGCTGGCAATCCGGGGCCTGCGGCTGCGCGGCTGAAGGCGCTGCGTGAACGCGCGGGCTATACCGTGCGCGCGCTGGCGCGTGACGTGGGGCTGGGGGACAGATTTTCCAGCTATGCCTTTTATGAAAACAAGCTGAAAAAGGAATACATCCCGGTCGAGCTTGTGCGCAAGCTGGTGCCGCTGCTGACCGACCGGGGTGATCCCCCCATTGCCGCAAGCGAGGTCTGGGCATTGTCCGGTATCGTGCCGGGCGCGACCGACCTGAACGAAAGCATAAGCCGCGCCGAACGCGCCACCATGCCCGCGCAGAATGACGACGGGGCGATCACGGTACATGAATACGACATCTCGCCCCAGGCCGGCGCGGGTGCGATCGTGGACCACACTGCCTGTGGTGATGGCGAAGGCCACCCAACGCTGGATTCATGGCGCATCCCGCGCGACTTCATCCGCAATTATCTGCCGGATACCGGTGGCCTTGCGATCATCCGGGTGGCGGGCAATTCGATGGAGCCGGAATTTGCCGCGGGCGACCGCGTGCTGGTCGATACCGGGCACCGCATCCCCTCACCCGACGGGGTGTACGTGCTATGGAACGGCATGGGTGTGGTAATAAAGCAGCTGATGCTGGTCCCCAATTCCCGCCCGCCGCGCATCCGCATCATCAGCGTCAACCCCACCTATCCTGTTGATGAAGTCGATGCCTCCGACCTGGTGATAAACGGTCGGGTGGTGGGTAAATGGGTGTGGAAATAGGCACGGCATTTCCGTGATTGCCGCCATACATAGGGGGGGCGCCGACAGACAGGACGGGCCGGAACCCGCCACCACGTTGCATGAACCATGGCGTTTGCGCCGGTCGCGGCACGCGTTTTTTATGGCCGGACCTGTCACGACCGCAATGGAATGGGGCGGAAAGGCCATTATGGTTAACCGCTTCTCTGATTCGTAAAAGAACATTTTGAATCAAATGGTTCCATGAAGAAAGGTCGCTGCGCACGCGTGGATGAGCCAGATTTGTCCCACATCGACTATGATCGGGGAATGTGTTCCCTATCACCCGTCATCGTCGGGTGCGCGGGGTGTGACCGCTAGATTGTAACTTTTTGTTGCCAAATGGATGCCATATTCAGGGTCTCCTACTGCCCTGCCCGACGCATGTGACGCCGGGGCACCAGGAAAGGAACGCAACAATGTTCAAATCTGCTTCAGCATTCGTGGCGCTGGCCGCGCTGGCCATTGCCACTCCGGCCATGGCGCAAGGCGCAAATGATTTCTGCAAGGCGGTGAGCAAGCAGCCCAGCGGCGAATGGAAAATCAATACGGACACCACCGTCATGATTGGCGGTGCGCGCGTGGACCTGAAACCCCAGACAGTCTATCGCGGCGAAATCAAGATCAATGAAGAAGATCTGCATAACGAATTCGACAAGAACTGTAAGAAGTAAAAACGTCTGGAATAGCCATTTTTCAATGGAATGCGGTGTTGGAGATTGTCATGGAATGGACATTTCAGAATAGAACGTGACCAGGACATGGGAAAGGATTCGGGCTCTCGATGGGCGCAGATTTATTCCTGTGCCCACATCCCGTTCCTTCTGTAATCTCCACGCTGCGGCACCTATCCGGCTTGTGCCGGTCACGATGCCGCAGCACCGCATTTCCAGAGATCCCCAGGTCGTAGCGGCTGGAAATCCCTTACCAGCTTCAGGTTCCGGATGTCGTGGTGGCGGGGATGGCTTTGATGTCAATTGTACCACCCCGCCCCAGCCTCTGGTCTGCCTGACGGGAACACCCTTGTACCGATCAGGCCGATGATGGTGAGTGATTGCGCCGTTTACGATGTCACTGGTCCCTTTGTCTTTCCTGCCCTACTGACGCCGCATTCGGTCCTTAGGCACTCATCCTGCGCCCGCCACCGCTGTCCGGATGCTTCATGCCTGCTGCCCGCTCCCCCTTTGCGTTACAACCCCACGCCGTGACGGGCGTTATCCAGGTCATGACCGACATTACATTCCCTTCCATCCGCCCTTGCCTGTCCGGCATGACCTTGCTGTGCATGGCCGCACTGACTGCCCATCCCGCCCGCGCCGAAAGCCAGCATCTGACCCTGACACCTGCCAACACCACCGTCCTGCTACGCGCAGACAGCGTGGTGGGCGCGATGGAGGGGCAGTTCGCCAAGGTTTCGGGCACGCTGGATTATGACCTGTCGCGGCAGACCTGCCATGTTGACCTGACCATGGATGCCACCAGCGTGCACATGGATACCGTGGTGGAACGCAAGGCCGCAAAATCGGGCAACATGCTGGACAGTGACCGCTTTCCCACCACCCGGTACGTGGGCGACTGCAGCCCCCGCGTGGTGAAGGGACAGGTCCAGTCGCGCATGGTTGGCCGCCTGACCATGCGGGGCCAGACCCATCCCATGACGTTTGGCACACAGATGGTCTTTACCGGCAATACCCTGACCATGCTGGACAGCACCGGCACGTTCGATGGCCGCCAGTGGGGTATGTCCACCATGCTGCACACCGTCAAACCCCGCATGCGCACAGAAACGCGCATCACCCTGCCCGCCACCCCTGCCGCCCACGGCTGATATCGCCCCACGGCTAAATCGCACAGAAAGCGCGTCCTCCATGACCGACCAGATGACCGCCCCCCGCACGCTGGCTGAAATCACCAGCTTCCACGCCCATGTCTATTTTGATGATGCTGCCACGCGCGACATGGCGGCCCGCCTGCGGGACCAGATCGCCGCGCGCTTTCCCGTCAGGCTGGGGCGATGGCATGAGGTCGCGGTTGGCCCGCATGTCGCCCCCATGTACCAGGTGGCCTTCGGGCTGGACCTGTTTGCAAAGCTGGTGCCGTGGCTGATGCTGAACCATAATGGCCTGAGCATCCTGATCCATCCCGGCACCATCAACCCGCGCCGCGATCACATGCGTGACGGCATGTGGATCGGCCGCCCCCGTGCCCTGCTGTCCGACCGCCTGCCCGAACATACGTTCGAACCCGATGGCGTGGGTGAAATCAATACGCAGCCTGATGGGAAGACAGTGGTGTAGGTTGTCGGTGCCGGAATTGGCTGCCTGAATGTCGGGTGCTGCCTTTTTTACGGGAAAGCGGCGTTCCTGTGCAGCTTTCCCGTAAAAAGCATCACCAAAACATTCCGTTTTTCATTCATGTGCTGTTTTAAAACGGATCGTGTCCCAGCGCAGGCAGCCGAAGGATCTGGCGCTTTGCCGCGACCAGTTCATGCGCCCTGTGCCGGAAGGCGACCGGACCTGCCGAGAACGGTTCCAGCAGGTCCATGCGGGGAAGGTTGTGTTCATCATTGATGGACAGGAACATGGCCCATGCCTCGTCCGCCCGACCACACAGGCCCAGCGCCACCCCGACATTATAGGTAGACCAGTTGCCCATGTACGGTGTGACCCCACGCTGTCTCTGCTGCGACAAGTGTATCAGCGGTTGTGGCAATGGTGCTCAATTGCGCCGCCGGGACCGGCGCCGTGTTGGCGGCCAGGTGTGCGAGGCGCATGATCTCGGGTTCAAATTGCACGTTCGGGACATATTCGACAAAGTCCGTTATCCGTGCGTACGCGTCAGCATAATCGAAGCTTATGTAGTCCTGGTCCTGCCACAGCCAGTGCGCCTGCACGTTCAGGAATTCCACAATGGTCAGCCACTATCCATGATCGTATATTCATGTGTGTGAACGGCCCTTGCGCTAAGAGCCGAGGGGTCTGGGCACGGCAGTGCCCGCTTTCCCCGACCAGCCTGTGATGGGGAGGTTGCATGGAAACGGTTTTATGGACCTGCCGCGCTGCGGGCAATATCCATGTCGGCCCGATCCATGGAAAAGGAACAGCCCAGCTGACCGGCATCGCATGGGGCATAAAACCATTTATTTTCCGGGCGTGTTTCCATAAGGATCAGTAAATTTTCACGGATGCATGATGACAGGCTTACACGGCAGTCTTGATCCCTCCCTTGCCCGCTTTATTGACTGGGCGTATCAGGCGTCCGTGGCTGGCATGGGGAAAACCGGATCGGCAGAAGACATGGCGCGGACCTGTCTTGCCCGCCATGGGGACGATCCGCAGCGGGCAGCGCACGCGTTGATCCGCAGGCAGAACCTCAAGGCCGCGACGGCGGGGTTCATCAGCGGCCTGGGCGGTCTGGCCACGCTCCCCCTTGCCCTGCCCGCCAATGTTGCGGGCGTGCTGTATGTGCAGGTCCGCATGATTACGGCCATCGCCGCCATGGGCGGGCATAATATCCGTGATGCGGACGTGAAAGCCGCGTGCCTGTCCTGTCTGACCGAAGTGGGGCTGGAGGAAATGGCCAAGAATATTGGCCTGTCCATTGCCGGATCTGCCGCCGTCAACAATATCGGCAGCCGCGTCGCGGCCGAAGCCAGGAAACATATCGCCCGCCACGCCCTGCATGCGGTCGCCGCACGGGGGCTGGCAGGCGGGGCGGCAGCGGCCATACCCGTACTGGGCGGCATGATTGGTGGGACATTCGACGGCCTGAAAACCAACCGCATCGGCCGCGCCGCCATCCAACAGTTCATTACACCACCCGACCCCACCCTTCTGTCGCCGCCAGGGCGTGTCGTCAGTTAGATCCGATGATAGCGGAGACGAGTTGCACTGCTGCACAGAAGATTGATTTCAGCTTGTCATAGCGTGTTGCAATGTCCCTGAACTGCTTCAGTCTGACGAAGAACCGCTCGATGATGTTTCGTTTTTCATAAATTGAAAAACGGGTTTTTCGTGGACAGATACGGTTTTTCCTTGGGGGGATAACCGGTGTGATCCCCCGCTCTTCGAGTTTTTCGATGAGGGGATCGGCGTCATAAGCCTTATCGGCGATGAAGGTCTCGGGATCGACTTCATCGAGCAATGACTCTGCTTCAGTGATGTCCGCCCTTTGCCCGGGTGTCAGGGAAAGAGCCACAGCCTTTCCCGCAGCATCGACAATGGCATGGATTTTGGTGGTCAGTCCGCCACGGGACCGTCCGATAGCTTGATCCGCGCCCCTTTTTTACGGGTGCCCGCACTATGCTGGTGAGCACGGACAATCGTGCTGTCCATCATCATGTATTCGTTGTCATGGTCAGCAGCCAGATGCCGGAAAATCCGTTCGATCACACCGCTTTCACACCAGCGATGCAGCCGCCGGTGCACGTTCTTCCAGTCCCCGAACCGGACAGGCTGGTCACGCCAGGGGATGCCAGCACGGTAACGATACAGCACGGCTTCGATAAACTGACAGTTATCCGCAGCCGTGCCACCGACCAGAAACAGGAAGAAAACATCACAGATCAAACGGGAGTACAAGCGGCATAATCCTCCCGCTTCACTGACGACACGTCCTAAGCTGCAGCAGCGCTGACGGGGCGGCAGACAGCGCCTTCCCAGAGAAGGTCGCCGCCATCCCCTCGATCGCCAGGCGCTTTCACTGGGCGATCATCGTCTGTTGCACGTCGTGCTTCGATGCCAGTTCCGCCAGTGTCAGCTCCTCACGGATCGCCTCCAGTACGACCCGTGATCTGAACTCCACCGCAGACCTCTTGCGCGTATAAAACCCGTCCTCTCTCAGGTCGGATTATAGCTTAATCACCTGTCCAAAAATCCGGGACCACCTCTATGCGACGCAGGTCCGTATTGTCATACGCCCGGCATCCGTCCCCCGCCTGCCCCACAAGCCTGACAATCGCCTTCGCGACGGTTTTCGCATCAATTGCACCGTATCTGGCGAGTCTGCCAACCATCAGCGGTGCCAGCACCGCCGCCAGTCGCTGGCCGATCGCCTCCATCGGCCGTGCTTCCGCACGGTAACCCAGCAGCATGCCGGGGCGTATGATGTCTACACGGCTGAAGCCGAGCGCCCTGATGCCGTGTTCGATCGCGCCTTTGGTCCTGAGGTAAAAACCGGGACCACCTGCCCCGACGGAGGACACGAGAATGAACTGACGCGCACCAAGCGCACGGGCTCCTCTGGCAAAAGCGACGACATAATCGTGATCAACACGGAACATGGCCGCCTGCGATCCTGCGGCACGAAGTGTCGTGCCCAGACAGGAAATTGCTGCGTCAGCGCCGGAAAGGGCCGCAGCATGTAATGTCGTTTCGGGCGCAGCGCACAGGCGTTCGAAATCCATGACATGATCAGCTTCACATGATTTCCGACGCGTCAGGCTGGTGACGACGGTGTCGGGGCGCGTGGCAAGGTCCGCATGGACAAAATGCCCGATGAGGCCGGTGCCACCGACAAGCAGCACTCGCGTTGTCATCGCAGGATCAGATTGGTGATGGCGTCGGTGAGTTTGCCGAAAGGCGGCTGAAGCAGCGTTGCTGCATTGAAACGACCCTGTTGGTACACACCACGGGCATGCGTGAGTGCGATGAAGCCTTCCCTGCCGTGATAGGCCCCGATGCCACTATCCCCAACCCCGCCAAACGGCAGGTCATCCTGCGCAATATGCAGCAGGGTGCCATTGATGGTGACGTTTCCTGAAACCGTGCTCTTCAACACTTTGTCGCGTTCAGTGCGGTTGTCGCCAAAATAATACAGGGCCAGAGGACGCGGCCGGGCGTTGATGAAAGCGATGGCTTCGTCCAGTGTGCGATAGGTCAGCACAGGCAGGACGGGGCCGAAAATTTCTTCCTGCATCACCGCCATCTGCGGTGTCACATTCAGCAGCAGCACGGGGGCCAGAACATGATCTGCAGCTGAGTTGCGCCCCAGCCGGATCACCCGTGCGCCCTGTGTTTCAGCATTGCCGATAAGACCGATCAGTCGCTCGTAATGATGCTGGTTTAGAATGGCGGTATAATCAGGTGACCCGACGTAACCGCCCGGATGCTGCTTTTTCACGGCCTCCTGCCAGGCCGAGGCAAAAGCGTCCCTGTCGTCTTCGTGAACCAGCACATAATCCGGTGCGATGCAGGTCTGCCCGGCATTGGTCAGCTTGCCGAACGCCACGCGGTCCGCCACCCGCTGCATGGAAAAACCGGGCTCGATCACCACCGGGGACTTTCCCCCCAGTTCAAGCGTGACCGGGGTCAGGTTGCGCGCCGCCGCCTCGGCTACCTTCTTTCCAACCGCCGTGCTGCCTGTAAACAGGATATGATCGAAGGGCAGCGCCGAGAACGCGGCTCCCACCTCGCCACCGCCCGTGACCACAGAAGCCTGTTCCGTCGGAAAAACGGCCTGAACGATCTCGCCAATCACCGCCGATGTGGCCGGCGTGAATTCCGACGGTTTGAGCATGGCCCGGTTGCCAGCTGCAATGGCTGTCGCCAGCGGCACGAGTGCCAGGGAGACCGGATAATTCCACGGTGCGATAATCCCCACGATGCCCACCGGCTGTCGGACCACCCAGGCGCGGCCGCACTGGAAATAGGCCGATACGTGACGGCGCTGCGGTTTCATCCAGTGTCCCAGATGCGCGATCATGTAATTGATCGACTGCACCAGCGGGATCAGTTCCACGATGGCGCTTTCCCGTTCCGACCGCTGGCCGAAATCCGTTTTCAGGGCGCCCAGGATGTCACTCCGCCGCTTCAGGATTTCGGCTTTCAGATGGCGCAGATCGGTCCGGCGCTGTTTCAGGTCGGGTGGCCCGGCATGCAGGAATGCAGCGCGCTGCTGATCAAGAATGCGGCGCAGGTCAGCGGGCGTAACATCGGACATCGTGCCCTCCATGTTTACAGGAGAAACTTATGCAGGCAGGATATGGAGCAGGACGATCTGGTGTCAATGAAAGTTTCTTTTGCAAACATAGGTCTCACGAATGAGTGAAATCAAGGACCGCCCCTACCATCACGGTAACCTGCGTCGTGCCCTGATCGATACGGCTATGGACATGCTGGCCGCAGATCAGAACTGGGCTTTCACCCTGCGGGAGGTGGCGCGGCGCACGGGTGTCAGCCACGCAGCCCCTTACAAGCATTTTCGTGATCGTGAGATGCTACTGCGGGAACTGGCCCGGATCGGGTTCATCAGGCTTGGGGAGAGCCTGACAGAGGCCATGTCGGTAGGCCTGCCTTCCATGCGCGCGCAATTCGTGGCCGCAGCGCAGGCCTGTATCGGGTTTGCCTGTCAAAATCCCGGCCTTTATCGCCTGATGTTCAGTGCCGATGCCGACAAGACGATAGACCCGCATCTACATGACGCGGCCATGAGTACCTTCGGGATTCTTCTGGGTCTTCTGGAACGCGGGCAACGTGACGGAAGCTTCCGGTCGGTTGCCGTCAGCGCCCTGGCGGCGGCCTGCTGGGCGCAGGTGCACGGTCTCGCCATGCTGGCGATCAACAATCAGCTGCTTGAAGAGAAGGTCGGGTCAGCTCCGGTCCCGGCCGCGCTGGACGTGTTGCTGGACGGCATGTGCCGCAACGACTGATCGGGCTACGACACGATGTCGGTTTTTTGGACCGCGTGATGCCTGCTTTGGCATCGGGCCTGTTCGCCATGCGCAAGGCTTAGGTGTGTAGTCTCCGGCACACCATAGCCGTTCACTGCTGTCCAATATGGCGCAATAGCCAAGCAGCAACAGGACTGTCTTCATCCCCGAGAAAAGGAACCGAATTCATTCGATCATCTTCAGGAAATGCGTCAGAACAGGATTGGACCTGCCTGCGCGCCAGACGACACCAATATCCCATGACAGTTCCTGCCCCGGAAGAGGCCGGATAACGATAGATCCAGTGTCTGCAGTAACTGTATCAATAGCTGACTTATGGATCAGAGCCATACCAATTCCCGCTGAAACCAGCGCAACAAGTGTCCAGATCGTGTTAACTCGATGAACAGATGCTGGAAAAAAATTATGCGCTGCGAAGAGTCGTTCAATCCTCTTATTCAGGTCTGGTGACAGTTCAGGACGCAACAGTATGTATGTCGATTCTTTGGGTAATAAATCATCGAATTCTTCAATGGTATGAGACCATTTGCGCGGGATCGCCAGGACCAGGGCATCACGGGTCAGTGGACGGGCTTCCAGATCTTCCTCCACCGGCAGGCGCATGAAACCGACATCAAGGTCGCCGCTACGGAGCTTTGCGATCTGGTCGTGGGACGGCGCATCATCGAGCGTAAAGGTCACATTAGGAAAACGGTTCTGGAAACGGGGCAGTAGTGACGCCATGATATCGACAACCGAAAGGTTGAATCCCAGGCTCAGATGGCCACATTCCCCCCGCGCTTCACGTATCCCGCTTCGCCATATCTTATCTGCATGATGCAGTAATGGCCTGACTTCAATCAGAAATCGCTGGCCGAAAGGCGTCAGGCTCGTACCCTGCCGACTGCGGTCAAAGAGCGCCGCGCCCAGCAGATCTTCCAGCCGTCGGATCTGCTTGGTCAATGATGGCTGCGACAGATGAAGCCGTGACGCGGCGCGCCCGAAATGACCTGTTTCACCAAGAACCACGAACGATCGCAGAAGCTCGAGATTGGCGTTCTGCATCCGATCGAGGGGTAGCAGTGGAGTGGAAGTGAAAGACATCTGCGAACATCCTTCCGCCGCAAACCGGGTCATGCGTGGGCCGTCATGCCCTTCGGCTATCACGATAGACAACAAGAGTTTATTTATTCAACAATTAATATGATTAATAATAGAAATCGTGAAAAATATAACGATTATATATCGCTAAATTTCATTCCAAAGATCAGTCTAGACAACAGGGATGTACATATGTCGATCAAGGGAAAGATTTGTCTCGCCGGTTTCCTGAATGCTGGCCCTCAGGGCACGGCGGGATGGCGCCAGCCGGGTGCCGCACCTGATTTTCTTTCAGCCGCTTATTATGCCCGGATCGCCCGAATGCTGGAAAATGCATGCTTTGACCTGATCTTCATTCCCGACGCGCTGGCTGTTCCCCGCAGCATGTCCGACAGCACTGCCCCCGCCATAAGCTGGGGCGCGGGCACGCCCAGACTGGACCCAATGGTCGCACTGGGGGCAATGGCGGGCGTAACCAGCCATATCGGGCTAGCGGCAACGATGTCCGCCAGTTTCAATGAGCCCTATAATATTGCGCGCTCCTTTGCCACTTTCGATCATCTGTCCAGTGGCCGGGCCGCATGGAACATCGTGACCAGTTTTCAGGATGCAGAAGCCCAGAATTTTGGCATGGACCGCCTGCCTTCACGGGAAAAACGCTATGACAGGGCAGAGGAAGTCCTGCAGGCGACGACACGCCTATGGGATAGCTGGGCTGATGACGCGCTCGTCGAAAACAGGGAGACGGGGCAGTTCGGAATACCGGAAAAAGTCTCAGACGTGTCCTACTGCGGCACTTACGTGCAGGTGCGTGGTCCGTTAGCTGTCCCGCGACCACCGCAAGGTTACCCTGTTCTCGTTCAGGCTGGCGCGTCATCGCGCGGGCGTGATTTTGCGGCCCGTTGGGCAGACGTGATCTTCTGCAGCCATGAATCCCTTGAATCGGCCATTGCTTTCTATACCGACATGAAATCCTTGGCTACCGCTTACGGACGCGATCCCGATCAGCTCAAAATCCTCTGCGCAACCTGCATTATTGTGGGGACGACCGAAGAAGACGCGCTGCGCAAAAAACAGATCGCCGAGGACCTCGTCCTGCCCGAAGCGGGCCTTTCACGCCTTGCCTACCATATCAATGTCGATTTGACGCAATATGATCTCGACAGTCCCCTGCCGCCTCTCGATGAGGTTGGCATTGATGGGCATTATCGCGAAATCGTTGAATTTGCACAGCGTGAGAACGCCACCCTGCGCCAACTGGGCAAATGGTATGGCGCGCGCAGTGAGGGCAACATGGTCGGCACTCCACAGCAGGTAGCCGATGCGATGATCAGATGGCAGGAACTGGGGGCGGCAGATGGCTTCATGATCATTCCAACCCATGTACCCGGTGCGTTTGAAGATATCATCGCACTGCTGCTGCCAGAATTACGACGACGAAATGTGGTGAGGACAGCATACGAAGGAACGACCCTGCGCAACCATCTGGGTCTGGCTCGACCAGCGCGCGGCGCATGGCGCGACCGGGTCCCGCAAAGTGCCGCCCGGATGAATGGAGTCCCCTGATGAAACATGTAACATGGGAACACGACAACGTCCGCCAGACTTGGCAAGCCCTACCCGTGCGCAAACCTTTCATCTATGGGCAGACCAATTATATCGCGGCGACCCTCAGCGCCAACGTCCTGCTGGCTGCTGGTGCCGTAACGGCGATTGGGGCGATTCCATCGGCTGTCGAAATTTTTGCCAGCAACGCTGACGCTATATGGATAAACGCAGCAGCACAGGTAACAGACCCGCCGGAGCAGCTTTTTGCTGCCGCACGCATCGCGCAGGACAAGAACATTCCATGGGTGCTAGACCCGGTCGCCATGGGGGCTGGGGCGGAGACCTATGACAACGTGATCCGGCAACTGCTGACCTACCGCCCGGCAGTCATTCGCGGCAACGCAAGCGAACTGATGGCACTGGCGGGGGGGGCTGGCGGCACAAAAGGTGTTGAGGCCACGCTCTCTCCCGCGGCTGCGCTGGCTGCCGCGCGCGACCTGGCCCGCCGTTCCGGTGCAGTGGTTGCGATCAGCGGCCCGGTTGATCACATTACGGATGGTACATCGGTCAGGCTGGTTCCGGGCGGCTCACCGATGCTGACACGTATCACGGGAGCCGGATGCAGTCTGGGAGCGCTGGTCGCTGCACTGCTTCGTGTTGCCGCGACACCATTGGAAGCAGCCACGGTTGCACACGCAGCTTATGCCATCGCAGCAGAACAGGCGGCTGAACGGGCCCGGGGGCCTGCATCCTTTACAATGGAATTCGTCGATGCGCTCTCATGTCTGGCTGATAATTGATATTGTGGTTCATCTGCCCATAATTGCCAAATTATAATGCAATCATCTATTTATTACTTATGTAATACGTTAAGAAAACAGGCAGGATACCATCAACACCGGGGGCTCCAGCGTATTCCGGAAGGGCTCCCGATATTGTCATGCCAGATTACCGGTAGGGAGCAGTTACCGCGACTGCCGCCGCCTTTTGCAGAATATGCCGGGGTTTGTGGATAGTATCGCATGAACAGGATGGCCGCGAAGGCAACCCCTCTTCTGCCCGTCAATGGCATTGAAGTCCATTGACACCCTACCAGTACCCTTGTCTACGCCACTGATATGCTGACCGGCCCGGCACACCAGCAGAGCGACGGATTCCATCGACCCGATCCGCGGAATTATTCGAAAAAAACGGGCTTTTGAACAGGCTTACCCACCACAAAACAGATATTCCGCGTCCGCAGCGGCGGAGCACGGCAATTGTCCGAATGAGTTCTGACACGAATATATGCACTTCATAATTCATGTCGACTATCAGCGTGCATAACAACAATCTATTTTAAAAAACTATTATGATCGTATTGTTTTGGGAGGGTTAATATATATCCACGGTATATTCCGTTGATTTATGCAGCCTATTATGAATTGCGGGACCATATCAGATGAAACAGACATATCGCCCGGGCACATTCTTGTTTTTCCTGTCCATTCTTGCCGTAGGGGAAACAAACGCCGAGACCATATCATCTCATCCCCAACCGTCACCGACCGCGCGCCCCAGCCCTGCCGGTAAAAAATCTGAATCGGATTCAACTGCCCGACCACATGCCGCCGTACATTCTGCAGACAGGGCTACGCCACAAAGTGAGAACGTCGTGGTCACTGCGATCCGGCATCAGGCAGGTGGCGCGCTCGAAGTCATAACCCAGAATTCCCTTGGTCATTATGCACCCGGCACCAACCCGATGCAGATGCTCAATCAGGTTCCGGGACTCAATTTTGTATCCGATGATGCATTGGGGAATGAAAGCTGGGGATCAAACCTCTGGATGCGCGGTTTTACACAGGCCCAGCTTGGCGTCACACTCGACGGCGTACCGCTTGGTGCCCAGGAATATAATACCTATAATGGACTACTGGCGAATTTTGCCATCACATCGGAGAATATTGACCATATTACCGTCTCGGACGGTGGCGGGATGGTCGCGACCCCTGCAACGACAAATCTTGGTGGTGCCATCCAGTATTTCTCCAGTGACCCTGCCGACCGTATGGGGGGAAAGGTTTCCCAGATGTTCGGAAGTCGCGACACGTTCCGGACCTTCGTACGGTTCGATAGTGGAAAATTAAATCCTTCCGGCACGAAATTCTATGTGTCCTATGTCCGATCCGACCAGAGCAGGTGGAAAGGCAGCGGTAATCAGTTCAATCAGCAGCTGAATGCGAAGCTTGTCCAGCCTGTCGGCGAATCAAGCCAGATATCTGCCTTCTTCGATTGGGATGAACAGGCCTATTTCTCTTACGCCGATCAGTCGCTGGATATCCTGTCCAGCCTGGGGCAGCGGAACGATTTTTATTATCCCAACTATACAGCGGCCTACCGCGCGGCTCAGGGTATCTTTCCCAAAAACTTGCAAAATTATCCGGGCGCTACGGATGTCTCCTATTATGACGGGGTTACGTTATCCAGCGAATATCTTGGTGGCCTGAATTTCGATTTCAAACTGAACAAGCATATCCGTTGGCTGACAACCGTGTATGGACATGGGTCCAGACAGTGGTCCACCTGGACTGACCCCTATCTGCCGTCGCCAAATGGCGCCCCCTTGTCCGAACTGGTCATCCAGCCACAGACCCGGCGTTTTGGCCTGACTTCCACCGTCAGATATCGGTTCGGCCGCCACCATTTTGAAAGTGGCGTCTGGTACGAAAACAATTCCAATTCCATTGGTGAATTCATGTATCAGGAACCCCTGCTGGGACAGGGCAGCCCGATCAATCCACTTGCCAACCGCTTCGGGACACCATTTCAGCAGAACTGGGGCATGCAATACAATACGAATACTTTCCAGTTCCATCTGGAAGATGTCTTCCAGATCCTGGCTTCACTTCGACTGCAGGCCGGATTCAAATCGCTGCTTGTCACGACACATGGGGGTGCCAAGGAAAACGATGCCGCCTATACCGGTCAGGCGATGCTGGCCAGTGGTTCACTGACATCGGCAGCCCCTGCCCTGCCACACTTCAATGCTTTGTGGACGTTTCTGCCGCATCATGAAGTCTATTTTGATATTTCAAAAAACATGCGGGCGTACGATTACGGCGCATATGAATATGGATCTGCCTGGGGCGTTACCAACCAGCAGACATTCCAGCAGATTCATAATAGACTCAAACCCGAAACGGACTGGGATTACACCATTGGCTATCGCTATGCTTCGAAGTTGCTCAGTGCCTCACTTGACCTTTACCATGTTGATTTTTCCAACCGCCTGCAATCCCTGACGTCGGGTTCGATCATCTCGCCAGTCTCGACCCTGATCAATGTCGGTAGCGTGACAATGAATGGTCTGGATGCCGCCCTGACTGTCCAGCCAGTTGCAGGATTATCAATTACAAACAGTATCAGCTACAATCATTCAGTTTATGGCCAGAACGTCGCCAGCAGCGGCGTTTCCTATGCGCTGAAGGGAAAGAAAGTCGTCAATTACCCTGAACTTATGTACAAGGCACGGATTTCATATACCTATCATGGGGCGGAAGCTTATTTTGACGCCAATTACATTTCCCGCCGTTATCTGAGTTACGTGAACGATACCTGGGTTCCCAGCTACTGGATGACAAATCTTGGCGCACGCTATCGTTTTGGGAATTATGGCCTGATACGGGACGTGACTGTTGGTTTCAACGTCTACAATCTGATCAATACAAAATATGTCGCACAGATGGGCGAAAACGGAAATCCGCTCAGCGGTGACTATCAGTCGATCATGTCGGGATCGCCACGATCTTATTTTGGTTCCATCAGTGCTGGTTTCTAATAACATCCCATATCGTGGAACAGGATCCGTCATCATGACACATACGACAAATAGTGATTTACCACTTCTTGTACCGGTTGACTGGCTGATGAGCAGGCTTGAAAGTCCTGACCTTGTAATTCTGGATGCCCGCGTCGTTCGCCAGGTGGAAACAGATGGCAGCGTAACCTATCAACCGGGTGAAGCATGTTTCCAGCATGGAGGACATATCCCCGGTGCGCGGTTTGCGGACCTGTTCAACGGCTTTTCCGCCCCCAGCGCCCGCTTTGCATTTACCTGTCCCGGCATTACCCAATTAGGGATAACCGCGCGAAAACTTGGCCTGCATCCACATAATCGAATAGTTATCTATGATGCCCTGACCGGCGCCTGGGCTGCGCGCATATGGTGGATTTTACGGGTATATGGTCATCAGAATGTGGCCGTACTGAACGGTGGCCTGACAGAATGGCAAAAACAGGGAGGATCCCTGGAATACGGCATCCCGGCTGATCCCAAGACCGGATCATGGATACCCACACCGATTGCACCGCGAAGTTTCACGTCATTTCCTGAAGTGGTCGATATTGTTCAGGGACGTAGACCGGCACATCTTATATGTGCCCTGACAATAACGAATTCAAATAGCGACGCACATTGCGCTCCCATACCGGGCAGCTACAACCTTCCATATCGTGGTCTGCTTGATGATGCCGGCAAGCTTGATCCCACAGCCATTAGACGTGAGACGGAGCGGCTCAATCTGAAAAAAGACGACGATATTGTTCTGTATTGTGGGGGCGGTATCAATGCAGCCGGATTGGCGCTCGGACTGGAACTTGAAGGTTTCAGACATATCGGCATTTTTGATGGATCACTGGAAGAATGGCATGCCAGGACCGGTCTGCATTCAACCTGATACCATTCGGGCTATCCCCTGTTGATGGGAATCATCAGGGTAAGGCGTGAATTGTACGGATGTACCGGGTGGGCAGGAATGTCCATTCTCGCTGGCTACCGCCCGGACCATGCCATCACATGCATGTCTTGTCGGGCAATAGACGAAAAATCCGGATACTCCTGCTAAATTTGTCGAAATCCCTTAATTAGGCTTTGAACCCGCCGCGCACATATGCACGCTTGTCCTGTTTCATGGCTGTCGGCATCCCGTCATATGCTGACAACAACCTGGTGCGCGGGTGTCACGCCACGGTGGTCGCATGCGGTCCGCCGGTGGGGCGCATTACTGGAAATCCGTGCGGTATTTCGCTACGGCAGCCTGTGCGCAGGCTTCGTCCTTTTCCCCGCCTGGCGCGCCGGACACGCCAATCCCGCCCAGCACGGCATGGTCCGACGCCCGGCGCAACGTGACCCCACCGGGCACGAACAGGACTTCGGGAATGGTATTCAGCGCCCCGTTGGCCGGTCCCGTCACCTTGGCCGCGATCAGCGCGCTGGTGGTATCCATGTTGAAGGCCATGCCATAGGAATAGGCCGTATAGGCCTTGCGATAGGACACCGACAGCGACTGCAACGGCACACTATCGCCCTTGATGACGGCCTGCTGGTGGCCTGTCGTATCCACCACGGTCGCGGTCACGGAATATCCCTGCTTCGCACACGCATCCACGGCCTCGATCGCCAGATGCGCCGCCGTCATCCAGTCCAGCTTGGGCGTCATGACCACATGCCCCTGCGCATGGGCAGGAATGCTGGCGCACAGTCCCCCTGCGACAAGGGCATGCAGCATGAACCGGTTCATATACATCATGCCTGTCCCTTCCCTGCAGCTGGCCGGCGACATGATGCAGAACGGGTAGAACGGCATGCAATCGCAAAAGCGGCTCCTCACATGATGGTGTTGGCAGCCGGGATATCGTGCAGATCATAAAGAAGTTTTTGGTGAAGCTTTTTTCAAAAAGCTTCGAAAGATGCTGCCCTTAAAAAAAAGGCAGCGTCCAAAAACTTTTGTTTTTATCGCTCAAACGGCAATATCAGTCTCCCGCCGCGCCCATGGTGGGATAGTCGATATAGCCTTCCGGCCCATGGGTGTAGAAGGTGGATGGGTCCGGTGGCGTAAGCTCCACGTCCGCGCGCAGACGTTCGGGCAGGTCGGGATTGGCGATGAAGGCCTGGCCAAAGGCCACGGCGTCGGCGCGTCCGGCCTCAATGGCTTTTTCGGCGCTGGCCCCGGTGAACTTTTCGTTGGCGATATACACGCCGCCAAACAGTTTCTTCAACTGCGGGCCAAGGCTGTCCGGCCCTTCGGCTTCACGCGCGCATATGAAGGCGATTCCGCGTCGACCCAGTTCGGTGGCGATATAGCCGAACGTTGCGGCGGGATTGGAATCCCCCATGTCATGCAGGTCGCAGCGCGGTGACAGATGCATTCCCACCCTGTCACTGCCCCACACGGCAGTGGCGGCGTCGGTCACTTCCAGCATTAGCCGCGCGCGGTTTTCGATTGATCCGCCATACTGGTCGGTGCGGTGGTTGGTGGAATCCTGCAGGAACTGGTCCAGCAGGTAACCGTTCGCGCCGTGGATTTCCACCCCATCAAACCCGGCCACCTTCGCCAGTTCCGCGCCATGGCGGAAGGCATCCACAATGCCTGGGATCTCTTCCGTGCGCAGGGGGCGGGGGGTGACGTAATCACGCATCGGCCGCAACAGGCTGACATGCCCCCTGGCCGCAATCGCGCTGGGGGCAACCGGGGCTTCCCCCTTCAGGAAATACGGGTCCGAAATTCGTCCGACATGCCACAGCTGCATGAAAATGCGCCCACCCACCGCGTGTACGGCAGATGTGATCTTCTTCCACCCTTCCGCCTGCGCATCTGTCCAGATGCCAGGGACGCCTTCGTACCCGATGCCCTGTGGCGTGACCGGCGTCGCTTCCGACAGGATCAGTCCCGCCAGCGCGCGCTGGGCATAGTATTCGGCCATCAGGTCGTTGGGAATATGCCCGGCACCTGCGCGCAGGCGCGTCAGCGGCGCCATGACAATGCGGTTGGGCAGGGTCAGCGCACCGACCTTGAGCGGCGTGAACAGGGTTGGCATGGGGCGTCTCCACGGTTCGTTCTGGCGCGGATGATGGGCCTATCATCGCCTGCCTGCAACCCGCATGCGCGACACTGGCCGCATTACGGGCATGCGCCCGCCTTTTTCAGCAGCACATCCCGTTTTCTGCAGGTTTCCACCGCTCCGTCGCCCAGCCCGGTGCGATAGAATATCTGCGTGTGGCCGGGATCGTTCATTTCAAACGTAATGCCGGCCTCGCGGCTCTTGCGCTGGTTACGGATGCTGGACAATGCGGTTTCGCACGCAGTGATCGTGCCGATCCTCCCGCCATCCCAGAATTCATATCTCTGCTTTTCCTCACTTTCAGGAACGTCAAACAGCACATCTGCGATTTCATCAGGGCACGCGATGACATGATCCCCCTTCTCCATAATCATGATTTCATGACCATCAAACATCAGCGCATTGGGGTAGTTATCGGTCAGGGTGCATTCACCGGTGATGATCGGATGTTTCATCAGCGGCTGCAGGCGTTCTTCAATCAGGGTGTTGAAGTATCTGTCCGGCCGGGCAGCCTGTATCCGAGCGTTGATGACGGGCCTGCGGATAATCAGGCCCCGCAAGCAGGCCAAAGGCAATATAGGACGCCGAGACCAGCATGAAAGCATGGGCGACAGGCCCCGTACCCCTTTTATCATCATTATTATGGATAGGATGGGCAAGGCAATCAGGTAATGAAACGTAATAACCATGATCATAAGTTTGGATCTGGTGCGGTATGCGATATCACCGTCCAGTCTGGTATGGATCGTTATTTGTCTCCAGGAATATGGATGATGTCCACAGCTTGGCGTTTACAAGGAACGCAGGCAGTGCCCAGAAAAACGCGGACATGAACACGATACTGTTGCTTGCGAACAGGTCCTTGAAGGCTTCCCATCCCGCCTTGGTAAACAGGAACAGTAGGGAACTGATCGTGTACATCGCGATGGTCATGACTGTCGTGAATGGATGCAACAGTCGGCTCGGCTGTGTGATGACGGTAATCATCAGGCCTTCGAACACAAACGCTATGACGAAGCTTTTTGCCACGAAGTCCGGACCGAACATCTGGCCAAGTTCACGATAGTAATTTTTCACCTTTATCAGGAAATTCGCCGGGCGCTCCATATTATAAATCGTAATGAACAAAAGCGTATGGCATTTTTTGTTACCACCCGGTCCATAAATGGCGGGCAGGTTTTTCCACTTTGCAGCATTAATTTGTACATATTTGTCTAAACCGACGCGTACGCACCCCCGCCTACCTGTCACGGCATGCCGATAACAGGCCCGTCCGGACGTTCTATGGTTTCGCACCGATAAGCAGGGGCCATGTCCGTGCCCCTCACATCAGGAATAGGCGGGAATGCCGCATGTAGAACCACGGGGCCGTACCGCCCATGGCGCGCGGTGGCCCCCGGCCTCGGGGTCAGGGCTGCGGTCTCTCCGGCGGAGGCAGATCTGCACGGATGGCGGCGGAATAGTCGGGACCGATCACTGCATCCTGTGAGCGGTGGATGCGGCTTGCGTCATGCACCGCTGCAAAACCGGGATAACGTTTCGGATCATACGGGCCCAGCAGATCCATATCATACGCCATGGCCGCCGTATGACCGCTGAGGATCACGCGCCAGTCAAACCGGTACCGCAGCCGCGCGCCCGCACGCGCCAGTATGCCAGTGGTACAGTTGTCGGTCAGGGTGTTGTACCATACCGGGCGGTAGATGATGTCATGGATCGCGCCAACGTAGCTGAGGAACAGGCGCTGGCGCACTTCGGGCGCGATGTTCAGGCGGTACAGGTACACCCGTTCCCGCCGGACGTCAGTGCGCACGCCGATCAGGTCACGTTCATCGGCGGTGACGTAGAACAGTTCGTAATGATGGAAGAACCCGGCAATGGTAGAATAGGGGAAACGGGCCTGCCTGCGTGTTTCGATGGACATGGCGAGATGCTTGCCATCGGAAAACCCGAAGCTGAGAAACACATGCGCAATCGCCTCCCCCGCCCAGTAGGAGGTCACAAGGTCCACGCTGTCCAGCCGGTTAAGGTCATACGTCGCGTCATACCATGCCGGAATGTAATCGGTTTCGGTGCGATAGCGGAAATTGCGCACGTTTCGGACATGCACCACATCCCCCACCCGCCATGCATCGGCCGGGACGGCGTATTCACCCGCCCAGACCCGGTCGTTGCGCGGCGGGTCGGTCACGTACCAGATCGCCAGCGCGCTCACCGTCATCACCCGCACCGGAAAGATCAGGCCCGTCGGGCGTAGCCAGCGCGCGCAAACCATGATGGCGGGAAACGCCATCGACAGCCCCAGCCGCAGTGCATCAGGTTCAACGGTGGAATAATACAGCGCTCCCACACCCGGCAGCAGGGCCGCCCCCTGTAACGCACGGGTGCCCCAGTACCACATCCGATGCCACCCGCACGGCCTGGCGGGACGGTCGGGTGGCCCATGTGACGCATGCCCACCTGTCCCATTGATGGCTGCATCCTGTCCATGTGGGCATGTCATGGCCGCGCCACCACGGTCCGCCGCGTATGGCGGGGTGTGCCGGGGGCTGCCGCCGGGGGCATGTCCCGCAGCGGGTTCTGGGCCAGCTGCAGCAGCAGGATGCGCTGGACCTCGGCTATGGTGGCGGGGTTGGACTGGGTGGAGTGTTCGGAATTACGGACCACCAGTTCGGACTGCACGTCGGGGATGTGCGCGCTTTCATAAGTTACCACCCCATCATCGGCATGGGCCAGGTCGCGCGGGTTGCCACAGACGGGAATGATGGAATTGGCCTGCACATCGGGGGCCATGGGTATGGTGGGCAACGTACGCATGAACGCGCTGCGGGGTGACATGGCGTACACACTGCCCAGCCGCAGCACGCGGTTGTTCAGGTGCGTGCTGTCCCCTGCCCCGGTCACGATGTCGCGCGCGGTTTCGGTCACGCGCACCGGCAGGCTGACCATGCTGCCGACCAGGCGTGCGATGGACATGGCCGCAAGGTAGCTGCCATGCTGCGGGGTGGAAATGAACACCACGCGCTGGATTTCGGGCATGGCGGTGGGAAACATGGTTTCGCGCACCAGGTCGCGCGTGCTGTCGTTCAGATGGAACGAGGACAGTGGCCGTCCGGCCGTGCCGTCCCACAGCCGGTCACCGGGGTTGATGACCAGCATGCGCGCCAGCAGCCCGCCCTGGCTGTGTCCCACCAGCGTGATATGTCCCAGCGCCGGGTCCGCCTTCACCCCGCCCAGACTGTCCACTGCCTGCGTGATCGCATGCCGCAGCTGCCATGCCGAATACGGGATGGGGTTGGATGTGGCGTAGGAGAAGAACCAGAAATCGAAATGGTCACGGATACGCCGGTCTTCCAGCAGGTCATTGACCATAATGGCCCAGCGGTACGGGCTGGACGCGGTGCCGTGTATGAACACCACCGGCATGTTGCCGTGGCGGTGCGGCGTCATGGCGATCAGGCGCGGGCGCGTGCCGTCATAGGTCGTGCCGTCAAAGAAACCGCGATATTCCTTTGTCCACAGCGCGGTATCCACCAGGCTGAGCGCACGGGCGGCGGTCTGGTCATATTCGGCGGGCACGCGGGCATGGCCGATGGGGGTGTCCGGGCTTTCATCCATCACCCGCAGCACCAGCCGCCCGGTCAGGTGCATACCCAGCACCTGCGCACGCGGGTCGTCTATTTCCAGTAGCAGGCTGGCAGGCACGCGCAGTCTGTCCGATACGCTGAAGCTGCCATCACCTGTGGTGCTGGCTCCGCTGCCTGTGGGGTCGCCGCTGGTGCGGGTGTCGCCGTCATGCGGCGCGGGGGTGGCGATGGCGCGCAGGGCATCGTCATGCGCGGGGCCGGTCAGGTCGGCCACGGCGGAAGGCTGGGTCAGGTGTTTCGCGTCATGCGGGACAGAGGGCGCGGATGGCGGCGGCGCGAATGCAGGATCGGGACGGGCCAGCGCGGTCAGGGGTTCACCCAGCCCAGGGGTGCGATAGACATTGGGTATGCCGCCAACCCCCAGCGTCGCCGTGGGCTGCAGGCGTTCCAGCAGCCGCCCGTGCCAGCGCAGCTGCGCGGGGTCGGCATCCAGCACGATATCACCAAACGGCAGGACGCGGGTCTGCGCCGTGATATTGACCGGGGCAGGAAAGGCCGCTGTCAGCCCAAGGTTGTACAGGTCGCATGCCTGTCGGAAACGTTCATCATACGGGCTGGGGCTGTCCGCCTGCCCGGGCTGGAGGAAGGCATAGGCATAGACCGCCGCCGCAAGAAAATCCTGCACATGGTGGTGGCGCAGGCCCTGACGGTAGCTGAGTTCCGCCAGCGCGAACAGCACGTCGGCCTCATCATCATGGTCCTTCGCCTGCGTGCGCAGGGTTGCGATGGCCCGGTCAGGATCACTGCGCCATGCGGGCAGCAACCCGTGGCGGCGCAGCACGATCATCGTATCATCGCCCGGTCTGCCACCCTGCAATGCAGTGCGCGCGCTGTCACGATAGCTGTGAACCAGCGACACATGCCGTACTGTAACCGGCCCCGCGCACCCGGCCAGCAGCACAAGCGCCATTACAATCCCGCCGCGTGCGGCATGGCCCGTATGGACAGGACGGCGTGTGCTGCGTGCCGGCGCGTGCCGGGCGCCCGTGGGGGTGCGTGTCATGCCGCAGGTTAAGCACCTGTTGATGCATCGCGCAATGCGCTGGCGGCCCCGGTATGGGTGGCGGATGGTGGAGGTTGCCGGGGGTGACTGCCTGCGCATACAAGCAGACGGACAGCAATCGCCTTCTTTTCGGAAACACAATTCGACAATACTACGTTCCGAAAGCAGACTTGAGCAACTTGTAAAAATTACAGAATAAACAGAAAAATTCTGATCGGTTATACGATTTAAGGCATGTATAACGTATAGGTTCTCATTTATACTTTCGATAGTTACTGACTTTTTTCAAAAAGGCAGCATTTCTTGACGCGTTCTGAAAAAAGCTTCACCACAAAACTTCCTTATGATTGCAGGATGCTTCCTGGACTGACTTTTCAGACTGTTTCGTGGCGTTTCTTCCGTGTACGGATTTATGATCTGGTAAAGCACGGTGCACAGTAGCCCCCATTTATTCTGTCAGCCAGCCTACAGCCATCCCTGCATTCGGAGCCGGATTGGCCCGCAGGCATGTGACGGCATGTCGGAATGGTGAGCTATCGGCTGTGTCTGTCTATATACGGATATGTAGTCAGCGACACATGACAAAGGGATTCCTGCTCAAGATCGCATGAAACTTCCTTATCAGACAGGGAGTTATGCGCAGCTTTCAGGGCCTGTCGCCGCACCGGGATCGCCATTCCGGTGCGGCCGGGGTCACTCTGTATTACCAATGCGCCATGTAAATGCGGGGTCGCCTAATACCCTACGGCTGCGCCATCCTTGCGGTGGTCGGACGCACCGCGATACACGCCCGAATGGGGGTCGATCATGATTGCCTGATAACCGCCCATGATCAGGCCGTTGCCTTCATCCACTTCATGCCCCATTTCCTTCAGCGCGGGGCCGACAGCCTGATACAGTCCGGATTCCAGCACGACATGGTTGCTGGACTGTGAATGAGAAAACCGTGCGGCGTCGGATGCGGCCTGTGGGTTGGCTCCGAGGTCGAGCATGTTTTCCAGCACCTGCAACTGTCCCTGCGCCTGCTGGTCGCCATACATCACGCCGAGGCTGAGGAACGGCCTGCCCCCCTTCAGCACAAAGCCGGGAATGATCGTATAGAACGGCCGCTTGCCCGGGGCGATGACATTGGGGCTTTTTTCATCAAGACTGAACTGCGCGCCACGGTTGTTGAGCAGGAAGCCATAGCCGGGCACGGTTACGCCAGAGCCGAATTCGTCATAGACACTGAATATGAGCGAGACGACATTGCCCTCGCGGTCAGCCGTGGTCAGGTACACGGTGCCCCCCACCGGGTCGCGATCCGCCGTAATGGTAGAGGCATGGCGCGGGTTGATCCGGGGACATTGTGACCGGGCATAGGCCTTGCTGGTCAGTTTCGTGGTCGGCACGGACACGAAGTCCGGATCCCCGACATACTGCCGCAGATCGGCATAGGCGATTTTCTTCGCTTCGATCAGCAGGTGCCAGAACAGTGGGGAACGTGGCCCCTCCCCGCGCGGATTGATCCCGATTTTGGGCCCGCACTGTTCAACGATATTCAGGGCCTCCAGCACGGCAACGCCCTGTGTGCTGGGTGGCATTTCATAAATGTCGTACCCACGATAGGACGTGGTCAGCGGCCTGACCCATTGCGGTCTGACCCGGTCGAAATCCGCGGGCGTGAATGTGCCGCCCAGCGCCTGTGATTTCTTCACGATGGCATCCGCGATCGGTCCCCGGTAGAAGGCATTAGCCCCCCCGGTTTCCAGCAGGCGCAATGCACGGGCCAGATCGGGGTTGCGGAATACACCATACAGTCCCGGTGGTCTGCCATGCGGCAGGTAAACCGACGCCGTATCGTGATCCTTGCCCAGCAGGCTGGCATATTCCTCCCACTCGGCTTCCACCCTTTCGGTCACGCCAAACCCGTCTTCCGCCAGGCGGGCGGCGGGTTCCAGCGTGTCACGGAACGACATGGTGCCATAACGGGCCCGGATGGCGTCCCACCCGGCCACGGTGCCGGGCACTACGGCGGCTTCAATGCCTGTGTACGGAACTTCCTTCAGGCCCCGGCTGCTAAAACGTTCCGGCGTCGCTCCCGATGGCGCATGCCCGGCGGAATCCAGCGCGACAAGTCGATGTTCCTTTGCCACCCACGCGATCATGAACAGGTCGCCCCCGATCCCGGCGGATTCCGGTTCGACCACGTTGATGGCGGCGGCGGTGGCGATCGCTGCGTCAAAGGCATTACCACCGCGTTTAAGGATATCCAGCCCGATATCCGCCGCCAGTGGCTGGCTGGTCGCCACCATGCCATGCGTACCCAGCACCTCGGACCGCGTCTGTCCGGTCCATCCATAGCCCCGGTCCCCGCGCAGGGGATTGAAGGGGGCTACGGTCTGCGTATGCGCTGGTGCGGCATGCACATATCCCGGCAAAACGGCAGTGCAGGCCAGCAGCACTGAAAACGCGACGGTGGGCAGTTTCATGCCACCTGCCCTTCGCCTGCACCGCGCGGAACTGACCGGCATGCTCCGGCCGGAACGAAAACCCTGCATGCCGGTATCCCTTTCTGTATGCGTATCCATGCGACCTTCAGCTTTTGTGGTGACAGGCCGGGACAGGGAAACCATGCCCAGACCGGCTGTCGCCCCATATATATCATTTTTTTTTAATAACGAAATATCGAGGCGGCATCAGGCCAGCGGAATGCCATGCATGTGGATCGACTGTTTTCAGCGGGCACATGCCCTGCCGTGGCATTGCGCCGGAACAGAAGGTGCAATCGACCGGTCTATAGGCATCCATGCAGTGTGGAATGCGCATCCTGTCGCACTGGGCGTGGTCGGTCCGGCATCCTCCTGCCGGGATCAGTGCAGAACTTTTTACAACCATCCGGGCGGCCTGCTCGCAGGTGCAGGATCTTACTCGGTAATGCAGGCATCAGGACCGTATTGCATGGCAATATGACCGGCATGCGCATCCTGACCCGCACACAGGAATTCAGGATATATTGTTTTCACTTACTGAAATTATGATATTTAAAAAATAATTATCAATAAGTTACTTGTATTTTATTGATCAATCGATCCCGGCTGTTCGATAATAACCCGAATGCCCCATGTCTTTCCGCCATCAGCAGTGGTCAGTACGACCTGATAGGTTCCGTTATTTGGAATTATGATATGATCGAGTGGCGTATCCGTTGAAGACCAGATGATATTCCTGTCATCATAATGTTTTAACGACACCGTCATTGGCACGACCGGTGCTGCCGTGATCCCGCTTATGATGGCGGCTTTCTGGATGTCTTTTGGCAGCAAGCTCTCGATCGCCCTGATATCGATATCGCCACCACGGTTGGATGGCAGGCTCAGGATAGCGGAAATGCAGGTTTCGTATTCCCTGTAGCTCTCGCTTGTGCAGGGTGTCTGGACGGTCACGCTTGCCGGGGTATTATCGGGCAGCTTCACGTCTGTTGCATACGCCTGGCCAGTCAGCAGGAGTGCCGGAACAAAGGCGAAAAAGCGTTTACTCATGGTACGAGACACCTTACGGGAAATTTTAGCCAACCGTGCAATCCTGTTCAATACGCGAAATTCTCTCCCCTGCACAGGATATGATGAAGCCGTGCCGGTCAGATAACGCATTATTATATAATAACCCTACCCCTTGGAAATTGTTTTCATCTGCCATGCCTGCGGCTGAAACAGGCAGCGCGCCCAGGACCATATTTGCATTCTTCACATCTGACACATTTTGTATCCTCCCGGTTCCAGGGCATGCTGTGCGCCAGCGTCCGACCTGTTGTCTCTCCTGTCCGGTATGGCGGGGCTGTTCCCCCGAAACCGACGACAACGGGGCACGGGTTCATGGCCGTTTGGCATGGCTGCATATAGATTCAGTATAACTTACGTTATTTTAATAATGCCTTACACTCCGGCAGCCGGGGTGCCGTTCTGGGGTATCTGCCTTATATTATTGAAAAATATGTATGAAATGACGGCGATTGTGCTTATCGTCATTGCCAGATAAAAATCAATGTCGTTACAATTCAAGAAAGTCACGTGTTACCATGACAGGGTATCATCAGGTCAGTTCATGAAGTCAGTCGCCCGACCACCATCGAAAAGCAGTGAAAATACAAGATAATACGTCATATTAAGAAATGTAGAGTTCTATTGTTATGAAAAAAATTACGGTGGTGCCGCTCATTTTATTGCTGGGTGGATGTTATGGCGTTGGCTCCCAGAGACTGGACCATGATCAACTTGACTATTCTCAGGCGTTGATTGGATCTTCCAAACAACAGACACTCCTTAATGTCGTCCGGCTGAGATATGCCGACACGCCGGGCTTTCTGGACACGACCCAGCTGATTTCCGGCTACCAGTTGCAGCGCAATATTTCCATCGGTGTTGGCTCGGACTCCAATCCGATCAGGCCCGCGGGCGCTATCGGGGCGCAGATACAGGAAAGTCCGACTTTTACATTCCAGCCTGTTACGGGTGATGCCTATGCGCAGAGTTTCCTGCGCCCGCTTCCGCCGGGTAGCCTGCTGCCCCTGGCCATGGGGGGGCTGCCCATAGATATTTTGTTCCGCCTGTCGGTCCAGTCAGTCAATCTTATCAATAACGCGGGCTCCATCGGGGGCGACGTTGGCCGGGGTTCGCCTGAATTTTTCGAACTGATCTATGACCTGCGTCGGCTGCAGATTGCGGGCCTTCTGGGCATACAACTTGAACATAGCGAGGAAATACCAGGAAAAACCCCGGCTTTTGACCGGGTATTCCTTACGGTATCATCGACTACGGACCCCCTTCTGGCCGAAGTTGTGAAGTCGACACGGCGCTTTTTTGAAATGGGTCCGAAAGATGAACGTGTCGAAGTCATATACGGAGCGGGAAGGCCGCAACATGGCCAGATCAGGCTGCTTACCCGTACAATGCTGGGCGTTTTAGGGCAGATTGCCTACCAGATCGATGTTCCGCAGGAAGATATTGATTCAGGGCGTACCCTTCCCAAGATCATCCTGATAGGACGCAATACAAAGCCAACGGTTTTTGTTCATGTCAGTAATGAACGGCCGCGCCTTTCTTTTGTATCAATAAAATACAATAACAAATTCTATTATATATCGGATACCGATTTTCCCAGCAAACTTGGGTTTACAATGCTGCAGATCCTGATGGAGCTTTCAAAAACCACCAAAAATCCGGGTGCCGTGCTGACCATACCGGTGAATGGATGAAGGCTGTCAGCCTGTTGCCTGAAACATAACAACATGGCCTGAAAACAGACTGCGCCACGCGTTCTTTCTTCAAAAAAAACGTAATCGTTTACGCGACTTATGGGCGCACAGACCGGGCCTGCGCGTCGTCCAGACTGAAACAGCGCCTTCTCCTGAAAGCTGGTCGGGACCATGGCCAGCAGGCTGATCGGACCAATGATGTTTTCTGGCAGGCGTGCCCGTTCGGACGGCACTACCCCTGATAAAGAAATAGCCCGTCCGGATCCATGTAAAGACCTGGAAAAACATTCGTAGGTCATGCTGGTCTTCGGCAAAGGCGCTCCCCCGCCGCCGCTCGACCACATCCTGCATGACGGGACCGTGCGGCCTATCGCCCCAATCGTGAAGACGATGGCAATAAGAGCGTTGGCAAGAACGGGTTCGATCCACAACCCCGCCTGCCCCTGCAAACCACACTCAGAATCGCCAGCATCAACGCCAGTCCATTGAACAGCAGCCACACACATGGAAGGCCCAGATTCCGCCGTGCATCAACCCGTCGCCGGTAACAAACACGCCCCAGTCCACGCGCCCCGTATTCCCGGAACAGCAGCACCCCCCAATTCGGGCGCAATACCCACAAAGGCTGACTGACAGGTCATGGGCCTGTCCGCGGGGCAAGAAAAATATCGGGTACGAAACTGCCGTAGAAACCGTCCGGTATCCGCTGGGGCAGGATTACGCTGGCCAACCGGACCCATCAGCCACACGCCCCACATCAAAAACGACCAGCCGCGATTGTGCGAACGTTGGCCGCCAGGGCAGACCCAGCAGCCATCCGTCATCGGGTCGCCCCCATGGCACTGGCCATGCGCGGAGCAGCGTGCCGCCTGCGCCACTGGTGACATGGGCGGATACGGGGGACACACTGTGGGTGGAATACGTGGCCGGTGGGTCAGGCACGGTTGACTGGCTGATGTGGTACGACGCGGCAGGCCGCCCCGTGTGACATACAGCGCGGTGATGGATCATCCCAACCTGTGCAGCATGCTGCGTGCGCTGGGCCACGGAAACGCCCTGTCCCCACTGTTCGCATCCTGACCAGCGCCGATGGCATCGCATGCTGGCACCATCAGGCGTTTGCTGATACCTGATGGCGGCAGTGACATGTGCAACACGACAGGCAAGGCGAACAGGCTCCATGACATATTCCTTTCCCTTCATGCGGCGGCTGGCGCGGTGCGTGGCCTTTGGCAGTATCGTGCTGCTGGGCGCGTGCGCGACCGGCCATCATACCCCGGCGCATGCATCGCGCATCGGCATGGCCAATCCGGCCTCGGTTTACTGCCAGCAGCGTGGCGGCACGGTGGAAATGCGCACCACATCGCAGGGCGTGACAGGCTGGTGCCACCTGCCCGATGGCACGGTGATGGAAGAATGGGCACTGTTCCGCCGGGATCACGCCACCACCACGCCATGACATGCCCCCCGCGCGCATGATCGGGGTTGCCGCCCTGCGTGGCGTGGCGCTGGCAGCGCTTCTGGGCCTGGGCGCGTGTGATGACGCGCTCATGGCCCGACGCACGCCTCCGCCCGCGGACTGCGCGCGCCGGGGCGGGACATGGCAGGTAAGTGATAATGGGCATAACGGCCTGTGCCGCCTGCCACCCGGCGGGCAGGTAGCGGGGTGGACGATTGTGCCTCGCGGCCATTAAACCGTCATCTTGTGCCCTGATATTTCCCTACTGCTGCCCAACTGACAGTGTGTCATACTGGTATGAAACCGCATAATTTCCCTTCTGTCCTTTCCGTCCTGCGCGGCGCGCTGCGGCAGGGGACCCTGATTGCAGGCATGGTGGCTATCGTAGCCCTGCCTGTCGGTGCATGGGCACGGCCATGGGGACCGGCATGGGGGCCACCGCATCATCGGCACTACATGCGGCGTTATCCGCCGCCGCCCCCGCCACCACCGCCGCCGCCACCCATGCGGATGGGGCGGTTTTACGGCCCCCCACCACCGCCCCCACCCCCGATGATGCCGCCGCCGCCCATGTGGTAGGATGCAACCCCAGCGCGGCTGTGCCGTTCCTCCCCCCATAACAGATGGAGGATAACGTGCCAGCCGTGCCCATGAACCACCTGCCCCGTATCAGGGCGACCCGTCGCCTGCTGCCCCTTATGCTGGGGTTTGCACTACCACTGGCCGGGTGTAGCCATGGAAAGATCGGGGAAGATTTCTGCATTTCGTGCGCGGGTGAAAATCATGCCGAAGCAGGCGCGCCGGGCGCGAATGCCACAGGCAGCCATGGCATATCCGGCCCACGATCGGCGGACAGCCAGGGATCAGCAGCATCGGGCACGCCGCGCATGTAGTGGCGCGGGGCTGACGTTTCATGGTCCGGCCGGGCGGGCATTCCCAAGGTCACACCAATGTGTCCGCAGCGGCCATGATGGCGGCAAACCCATGCCGACAGTCCACGTTTGCTCCATACCACCCCATTGGAAAACAGACAGGAGGACAGATAATGAGGCGATCCGTTTTCTGCGCCCTCCCGATCGTGACAGGGTTGGGAACGGCACTACCGGCGAATGCATATTCCGCCGATCCCGGCACACCGCAACAGGTCGCGGCGTGCAAGGTCGATGCCCTGCGGCTATGCCCGCTGGACATACCGGATACAAGACTGGTCGAAGCCTGCATGCAACGCCGGATTGCCGATCTTTCACCTGCATGCCGGGACACCGTGCAGGGTAAATGACGCCGTCCCGCAAACTCCGGGGGTATGCCGTGGCACAGGCCCGGCCACCCCGCCGACGTTCGGAGGCTCACATGAAAATCTCACGAAGCCTGACTGGAAATATCTCCAACATGACCACCGCCATCGGTGATTTCCTGACCGGCGCACAGGGCGACCGTTCGGGGGCACTGTCGGTGCTGAACGATATTCTTGGTCCCCTGCCCGCACCGGACCAGCCCAGCATGCTGGAACATCGCGCGCAGGAACTGGGCATGCTGCCGCTGATCCGCACATGGCAGGAGCGTGACAACACGTCAGTCGCGGATGAAAGCACCATCCATGCCCTGTTCAGGCCGGCGGAACTGCAACGCTTTTCCAACCAGACCGGCCTGTCGGAACGCGCGGCGATGAATATCCTGCGCGATCTGCTGCCTTCGGCCATCCGCCACCGCGCGCTGAACGCCCGCGCGGGCTGGCAGCAGATGGGCCAGACAGATGCCACCACCCAGCAGCGGGTGGCTGGCGAATAACAAGCAACCCCTAAAAAATGGCGGCAACATGCGTGCCGCCTGACTGGCCCGCCCGCCAAGGGGTCTTCCCCGGCGTGGCGGGCTTTTTTTGTGCCTGTATTTCACAGATATCAAGCAGCACCCCGCCTTGATATTCACCATGAGCGAACGTCAACTCGTCAGTGTCGTCCGGGCGATACCTACCAGGCCACGAAAGTATCAACAGGGCCGAAGGTCTGGCCACGATGGGCATTGGCGCTGCGGAAATGGCCAGTGCCGCGGGCCTGATGGCTGCCCCTGAAGTTGCCTGGCAAGGTTGGCTGCATTGCGCTTGCGGCCCATGGCGCCGACATGATGGTCGCCAGACAGCAGGCGTGGAAAAATGGCACCGAAGTGCTGGAAACAAAAGGCGGTTGACCAGAGCGTGTAGGTTATTCGCCAGCAGGCAATACATGCCTGTAACACCCGGGTTCATGGTCGTGGATCATCCCGGCGGCCTGCATCCAGGCGTAGACCGTGACCGGACCGACGAAACGGAAACCCCGCGCCCGCAATGCGGTGGACATGGCGTATGACAGGGGAGATGACGCCTGAACCGGTCCGGGATTATGCACGGGCGCATGGCCCACCATGGCCCATGCAAAGGTGGCGAAGTCCTCGCCCCGGTCACGCATGGCGATATAGGCGCGGGCATTGCCAATGGTGGCGACAATCTTGGCGCGTGCGCGGATAATACCCGGATCGGCCAGCAGGCGCGTGATGTCAGCATTCCCAAAACGGGCTACGCTGTCGGGATCGAACCCGGCAAAGGCACGGCGGAACCCTTCGCGCCGTTTCAGGATCGTGCGCCATGACAGTCCGGCCTGAAAGCTTTCCAATATCAGCATTTCCCATAACTGACGGCTGTCATGCACTGGCTGGCCCCATTCGTTATCATGATAGGCCATCATCATTGCATCCGTCTGCGCCCATCGGCACCGTGGACGGGTGGGATCAGGTGACATGGGAACGGGTTCCTTGGAATTGTTTAAAAAGCCTGCCTTCGAGACATCCTGCGCATTATAAGAATCTTTTTTAAAAAAGATTCAGAGAACGCTGCCTTTTTTCAAAAAGGCAGCGCCTAAAAACCCTTTCTTCATTTTCATATAGTCTGTTGGATCAAAACCGGCATCTGGTCACCATAAGTTTTTCTCGGTTGGCAGGTTATTGTAATTGTATACTTTTGAATCGGCATGCAACACATGATCCCTGCTGCGTGCCGCATCCATGGCGGCAGGGTCCACATCATACCCCAGCATGTCCAGCAACAGGTACTTGTTCATGATGGAGGTATAATACCCGTCATGGTTGCGCATCTGTTCAGCCATGTTGCAATAGGTGCCCACACCGTTTGCGTCATGGATGATCATGGGAATGATATACTGGTCATAACCACCATACTGGTAACCATGACCTACATTCACGATTTCCCCATGGTCGGAGGTATAGATCATCGTGTAATCGCCCAGTTCCGATGTCGCAATGGACATGATCTGCTGCACGATGCTGTCGGTATGGTGGATGGACTGGTCATACGTGTCGGCGTCGGGCAGGGCCTGCACATCGCGGGGGGTGACCTTGTCGTCATATTTCCGGTGGCTGCCCATAATATGCACGACATACATCTTGTACGGCGCCGGATCATGCATCTTGTCCGCCAGCACAGGCATGATGGATTCATCCTTCCAGTTCACGCCGTTGGTTTCATTATTATAATCCTGGCGGGTGGTATAGTCGCTGTATTCAGACAGATAGCCGAACGGGCGCGCATATGGTCCCTTCCCGTCCTGTGACGCAATCCAGAAGGTCTTGTAACCGTTGTCACGCGCCATTTCGATTATGTTTTTTTCGTTAAACAGCGTTTCGCGTATTTCCGGCGTCTGGAATGAAAAACTCATGGGCACCGAATAACGGGTCATGGGGGCGTTGGTATGGACCTTCGCCAATACGCAGATCTGTTTCCTGTCCTTCATTTCCTGAAGGTTGGGCGTAGTATTCTGATTGTCGTAGCCATACACGCCATAACGCGACGCCAGCGAGGACTCCCCCATTATAAAGACGATGTTGCGCACCCTGCCTGCATGTCGACCGATGACCTGACGGTCAGTGACAGTATGCGCCCTGACGACAAAGCGCCTGTCTTTCACCCATTTCGTCGATATGATGGCAAGATACGTCACGTCCCCAACGACCCCCGGTGCGTGGTCACGCAGGTCCGATGCAATATATCTGCGATAGACGATATCGGTCCATTTCGCGGTATGGAAAGGCCAGTTGGCGTACAGCTTCCAACTGTTATAGCCCCCCGTCAGGACCAGCGGCACCATGGCAATCATGACCGCGCGCCGGTTCCACCGACCCAGACGCCATGACAGGACCGCCACCAGGCCCAGCGCCAGCACGGCCGCGATATAGGCGGACCACGGCACGGTGCCCAGCATGGACGCGGCTTCATGCCGGTTCGTACCCATGATCGCATCCAGCGTACCGTCGGTTATCAACTGACAGTCATGCGCAATATAGAAGTCAAGGATCAGCAGCGCCACGAACACGGTGTTGAGGCACATGCTGCCAATGCGGCCACAACTGAAGAACAGCAGCGGCAGCAGGCTCATCTGTAACGTAAAATGCCACGGATGGCTGCCAGTTGAATGACGCGCAATATACAGTTCTATGAAAAAGTAAATAATACTGATTATAGAAATGAAAAGCGTTCTTTTTTTATTATAAATTTTCCGCAGTCCGTTTTACATATTTTGACACAATCAGGCGTGTATATGTAACAAAACCGCTCATATCAAGCGCATTATTAAAATAAACTAACGTGAATTCATTTGTTTTTATAATAAATTATCCGCTACAAACCATTTTATCCCCGGCCCGCCGTGGCTGCTTCAGTGCCGGTTCCGTTCAGTCGGCAGATTGCTGTAATCGTATATTTTGGAATCCGAATGCAGCACATGGTCCTTGTTGCGTACCGCATCCATGGCGGCAGGGTCCACATCATACCCCAGCATGTCCAGCAGCAGGTACTTGTTCATGATGGAGGTATAATACCCGTCGCGGTTACGCATCTGTTCAGCCATGTCGCAATAATTGCCCACACCATTGGTGTCATGGATGATCATGGGAATGATATACTGGTCATAACCGGCATACTGGTAACCGTGGCCCATACCTACGACTTCCCCATGGTCGGATGTATAGATCAGCGTGTAATCACCCAGTTGCGACGCGGCCATGGCCATGATCCGCCGAACGAACTCATCAGTGTGGTGAATACTCCGGTCATATGCATCCGCATGTGGAAGGGCTGCGATATCGTCACTGCTCGCCTTGTCCGAATATTGCTGGTGGTTGCCCATGATATGCACGACATACAGCTTGTACGGTGCGGGATCCCGCAGCTTGTCCGCCAGCACGGGCATGATGGACTCATCTTTCCAGTTCACGCCGTTGGTTTCGTTATTATAGTCTTGGCGGGTGGTATAGTCGCTGTATTCAGACAGGTAGCCATACGGGCGGGCATATGGTCCCTCCCCCGGCTGTGACGCGATCCAGAAGGTCTTGTACCCATTTTCGCCCGCCATTTCGATCAGGTTCTTTTCCTGAAACAGCTTTTCCCGGATTTCGGGGATCTGGAACGAAAATGTCATGGGCACGGCATAACGGGTCAGGTTGGCATTGGAATGGGCTTTTTCCAGTACACATATCTGTTTCCGCGCCTGCATGTTACGCAGGTTGGGCGTGGTGTCCTGTCTGTCGTAGCCATATATGCCATAGCGCGACGCCAGCGAGGACTCCCCCATGACAAATATGATGTTATGCACTCTGCCCGGATGCCGTCCGGTTACCTGCGGGTCGGTATTGGGGTGGGGCCGGACAACAAAGCGTTTGTCCACCGCCCGTTCAGCCGTCATGATGATGAAGTAGGTTGCGTTTCCCACTACCCCCGGCGAATGGTCACGCAGGTTGGCCGCGATATAGTCCAGCCCCCCGATATCGTTCCATTGCGCGGTGCGGAACGGCCATGTGGCATACAGCTTCCATGTATTATAGGCCCCCGTCAGCACCAGCGGCACCATGGCGATCATGACCGCGCGCCGGTCCCACCGCCCCAGCCGCCATGACAGCACGGCCACCGCCGCCAGCATGAATGCCGCCGCCACATAGGCAGGCCAGGGCACCGTACCCATCATGGATATGGTCAGGTGCCGGTTCGTACCCATGATCGCATCCAGCGTGTTGCCGGTTACAACCTGACACAGACGGGCAATATAGAAATTACTGACCAGCAGAACCACGAACGTGGTGTTGAGACACATGCTGCCAATGCGGCCAAAGTTAAAAAACAGAAGCGGCAGCAGGCATGTCTGTATTACAAAGTGATACGGATGGTTACCGTCTGAATGACATGCAATGTAAAACTCTAACAAAAAGTAAATGATACCAATGATAGAGATATACAATGCTCTTTTATGAATCTTAATTGCCGTCATCCATTTTTATGCATTGAATGACCGGCCTACATAAAATTGTCACAATCCGTCAATCTCATTTAATGAATAAATATATGTTACGTTATTTTATTTCATAATAAATCGTCAGCATGCCGCAGGCGCGCATAAAAAAACCGGGACCGCAACGATGCGGCCCCGGTCGGGTCAGCCCGAATATGACGGGTAAGGTCAGTTCACGTTATCAAGAGCATAGACCACCAGGTCATCAGTGACCGGCGTCATCATGAAGTGGTGGCCACCGGCCATGATGGCGACGTACTGCTTGCCCTTGTATTCATACGTCATGGGCGTTGCCTGTCCGCCACCGGGCAGGACATCGTTCCAGACTTCACGGCCAGTATGGATGTCGAAGGCATGGATCATGTTGTCGGTCGTTGCCGCAACAAAGATCAGGCCACCAGCAGTAATGACCGGGCCACCGTTGTTGGGCGTGCCTATGGTCAGCGGCAGGTGGGTGGGCAGGCCGAACGGCCCATTGGCACGCGCGCTACCCAGCGGGTGCTGCCACAGGACCTTCTGCGTGTGCATGTCGATGGCGGTAATCATGCCATAGGGCGGCCGGTTGCACATCATGCCCGTATATTCATCCCAGAACGGCGAGACGACGATACCATACGGCGTTTCCGCCATGGCCCCTGCCCCTTCGGCACCACCGCCGCCGGGTTTGTAGTTGGGATCATCCACCGGCATCAGCCCCAGCTTGTCCGCCTTCTTGCGGCTGACCAGCTGGTCATACATGGGCGTGTTGTTCCAGTTGGCGATCAGGATGCCGGTCTTTTCATCATACGCGACACTGCCCCAGTCAGATCCACCATTATAGCCGGGATATTCCAGCCACGGCTTGTCGATGCTGGGCGGCGTGAACTCACCCACATAATGCGCACGGCGGTATTTCAGGCGGCAGTACAGCTGGTCAATGGGGGACATGCCCCACATGTCAGCTTCCTTCAGCGGCGCGAAGCCCAGACGCGGCATGCCGACCGACCATGGTTGCGTCGGCGCGCGCGTATCACCCGGCACCATGCCTGGCGAGGGCGCGGGCCGTTCTTCCACCGGCAGCACCGGCTCACCCGTGCGGCGGTCCAGCACGAAGGTCTGGCCACGCTTGGTGGGCATGATCAGCGCGGGCACCGTGCTGCCATCAGGCTTGGTAAAGTCCATCAGCGTAGGCTGCGACCCGATGTCGTAATCCCACACATCCTTATGCACGGTCTGGAACACCCAGCGCGGTTCGCCCGTTTTCACGTCAATCGCGACAACGGCGGAGGACACCTTGTTTTCCTCCGGGCTGCGCATGGCGCTGTAGTAATCAGCGGCCGAGTTGCCGGTAGGCACGTAAACCAGCCCCAGCGCGTTGTCACCAATCATCGCGGCCCAGGAATTGGGGGTGCCACGGCTGTAATGCTCGCCTTCCTTCGGCTCGCCATGTTCATGCGGACGGTTGACATCCCATGCCCACAGGAAGCGCCCGGTTTCTGCGTCATATCCACGGATTACACCCGACGGCGCCCAGCGGCGCTGGCCGTCAAGGATTTCCTGATTGGTGATGATCGCACCATTGACGATCGGCGGCGGCGCGGTTTCGGCCACGAATCCGGGCACGGATTCACCCATCCCCTTCATCAGGTTGACCATGCCGTGCCAGCCGAAGCCCTCGCACACCTTGCCGTCCTCGCTGTCCACCTCGATCAGGCGTTCATCCAGCGTGGCTTCGAGGATACGGTGGTGGCAGTGCTCGCCTTCAGGCACGGTGGAGGACGTGTAGTACACCACCGCCTTGCACGCCGCCGTATACGGAATGCTCTCGTATTTCTCATTGGCGTGGAAGTGCCAGACTTCCTTGCCCGTGGCCGGATCGATACGCATCATGTCGTTCAGCGCGGAACACATGTACAGCCCGTCACCCACCTTGATGGGCGTGGTCTCGGCAGCCCATTTGTTCACCTGCCCCGGCCCCGGCTTGCTGCCGGTATGGTAGATGAAGGCACGTTTCAGGTGGCTGACATTGGACGGCGTGATCTGGTCCAGTGGCGAGAAACGCGTCGCCCGGTCATCGCGCCCGTAGCCGGGCCAGTCATCATGCGCGGGGCTGGCCGTAACCTGCTCGACCATCGGCGTGGCCTCGCTGGGTTCTGCAGGCGGACCGTCGGGAATGTTGGCGGCGTTGACGCCCGGCGCCTGCGGGCTGTTGGGCGACGGGGCGGAAAACGCGTCCGTCGGCGGTGTGGGCGTGCCGGGGGCAACGGTGGCATTGCCGCTACCGGGTGGCTGGTCGGCAGGAGGCACCTGCGCCAGGGCACCTGCGCCTGCGGTACCGGCAATGATGGTGGCGCCCAGCAGCAGGGTGCGCAGCATTGGAGTATTGGACATTATGCGACCTCCCGCACATGGGTTGTGCGTGCGTGGTCAGCACGCCGCAGCACCGGCAGGCACAGCGCCACGCCAATGGCCAGCAGGGTTGGGCCGAATACGCGCGGCAGCAGTCCCCAGCCGTCAAAGCCCACTTCCCAGAATGCCCACAGCCACGTAAAGGCGCAGGCCCCAAGGTAAAGCAGGCCGCCCACTGGCCGACCCATGGCCATCAGCACACCCGCGGCCGTCACCACCAGGCCGCAGACGACGTAATAAAGCGAGCCACCCAGGAACGCGAGTTCAGCGCCCATGTATACCAGTGGCAGGCCCAGCAGGATGATGATGACCGCAAGTAAAAGCGTCGCCCATCCTGCGGCGCTCTGCGGTTTCATAAAAGCAGACATAATGGATGTTCCTCCAGTATCATGCAGCGGAGGCTAATCCCGCGCCTGTTAAACGCGAAAAAACGAAATCGCGAGCTTGGTCACGACTTTATTACTATTGTTTCAGGGTTGTAAGTATTCCGCCAGAAAACAGGTCCCAGCATGACGTATTTGGAATCCAGACCTGCTGTGCTTGCACACGAAATATTTTTTTTACTTATCCATGACCAGATCGGGAACCATTACGGACCTGTCGCGCGCAGGTGCGATCAGGTACAGCCCCGCATCCCTCCCGCTACCCGCAACGCGCGCGCCGTGGGCGCTGTTACCGCCACCAGTTCCGGCATGCCCGCCATGATCGCCTTGTGCATCCTTTCATACGAACACCGGCTGACAATCACGCAGAACCTGCGCCCAAAATCCATGCCGTCCGCAATCCGGCCCCCCAGCTTGTCCCACGGCGTTGTGGCGGCCCACATCTTCAGCGTCTTTTCACGATCGGGGTCCGGCCATGCGCAGTTTGGGCAATTGAAGCCGTCCGGGTAATTCATGGACAGAAGTGCGCGCGACCCCCTTGACCAGTAAGCTCTGTTCCATCAGCACGCGTGCGGTGGCGTTCGCCGCCCCCACCTACCGGCGGGATGGGTATAGGGCCTGAATTCCGGCTTGTCAGATATGGCGTTCTTCCGTGTTTGTACGCAGGAAACTGCAGGATTGTTGTTATTTCAACTACAAAAGACATAATTTTGCATGTATGAAAAATATTTATCTGTTAATAAATTTATTTTATCAACAGAATGGAATGAACGATATGTATTGATTGTATAATACCATATATAGTTCGTTGGTGGCAATGCTTCATTGCATCATGCCGAACCGGTTATATCCTGTCTGGTATGATATCGTGCAGCGTTGTGCGGTCCAGCACATGCAGGAAGGCCTCCAGTGACTGGGACAGCAGGCGACGCAGGCGGCACATGTCCGCCAGTACGCAGGGCTGGCCGTTTTCTGGCTGGCACGACACGACGGAAAGCATGTCCGTTTCCATCAGGCGTACGATATCCCCGATAATGATGTCCTGTGGCTGGCGGGGCAGTTGCAGCCCACCCGACCGGCCACGACGCGCCTGCACTACCCCTTCGTTGGACAGGCGGTTGACGACCTTGACCAGATGGTTATGGGAGATGTTGTGATGGCTGGAAATCTCGTGCACGGATACGCGCCTGTCTGCATTGCACGCCAGATAGACAAGCACGCGAATGGCGTAATCGGTATGAAGGGTCAGACGCATGATATGCTGTTTACGGCCTCCCCATTCCGGTTATCATATAGACCTGTCATGGCGATGTAACGGTTCCCGGCCCGAATGGTAGGCATGGTCCAGTGTTGCAACAGATAGGACATGGATATCCTGTGGTCAGACATGGTGACGATATTACCATAGGGTAAAAAAGACCGTATTGGTACGCACTGCAACAGGAAACCACACTGCCGCCTGTCACATAACTTATTTTTATCACATCATAAGCATAGATTATAACGAACCGATATAAAGGAGCCGATTTTGTTTCGTTTCCAAATTAATCTCTATGCGGTATGCAAATAAAAAATCAAGAATTATTCTTCTTGCCACGAATTAATATTTTTTATGCTCCATTATGAGATCATGCAAGGTCACACGGTCCAGTACGGCCATGAAGGCGTTCAGTGATTTGGCGAACAGGCCCCGCAGACGGCAGGCATCCACCAGTATGCAGGGCTGCCCTTTACCCGGTACACAGGTCACGATCGTATTCAGATCGGCTTCCATCAGCCTTACGATGTCACCAATGAAAATCTCATGTGCCGCCGCCGCCAGTTCCAGCCCCCCGCTGCGGCCCCGCCGCGCAAGGACGATGCCATTATTGGACAGGCGGTTGACCACCTTGACCAGGTGGCTTTGTGAAATTCCGTGGGCATCGGCAATTTCCTGAATCGCAACGCGCCTGCCCGGATTCTGTCCCAGGTAGACGAGGGTGCGAATGGAATAATCCGTATAAAGTGTCAGGCGCATGGTACCTCATGACGCCTGCAACGCGACTTCGGAATGATCTGGCGCAAGGATGTGCTCCGCCAACACCAGATTTGCGGCAGAAATAGGGGGGGAAATGTAAAAACCCTGAATTCTGTCCACTTTCATGGCAGTCAGGATATCCATCTGCCCCTTGGTTTCCACCCCGGTTACGGTCACACTCAGCCCGAAGGCATGAGCAAGTCCCGTCAGATGGGCAATCACGTCGCGCGCCGCCTGGCTGTGTTCGATATTGACCACCAGGTGGCGTGAAATCTTGGCCTGCGTGAACCGGATATCGCGCAGCACCGCGATCGGCAGCGTGGCCTGCCCAAAATCATCCAGTGTCAGCTGGAAGCCCAGATTGGCCAGTTCCTGCAACCGCAGCAGCACGCGATCCGACCGGCGCCCCGCCAGCACGCTTTCCGATATTTCCAGCACATAATCACTGGCGGTGCCGCCCTGCCGCTTTATCTCGGCTTCCAGATCGTTCTGGAACCCGATATTGAGCAGGTCGAGCCGCGAGAGATTAATGGTCAGGTTGGGATAACTTGAAAGGCTGGTATTCCACAGCCGCATGTCATTCTGGAACGACTTCACCAGCCGCGGACTCATGGCCTGCGCCAGTGTCGCATCAAGAAATACGTCACGGAAGCTTTCCGCCGCCAGTAGTCCGCGCATGGGGTGGTGCCAGCGCAGCAGCGCCTCGATCTGGTCGCACCTGCCGGTCGCAAGGTTCAGGATCGGCTGGTAATACAGCTCGAACTGGTCTTTTTCCACGCCATCACGCGCATCGGTCAGGATCTGAGCGCGCTCAAGGGCATGCTGGTGCAGGGTGATGTCGAACATCCGCGACTGATGGCCGCCCGCGCGCTTGGCGGCATACAGCGCGATATCCGCATTTTTCTGCAGGGATTCAGCACTTTCCTGGCTAGCGATCGGGCATACGCCAATGCTGCCCGATACGTTGACCATGGTATTGCCGACCTCGATCGGCGCTTCAAGTGCCGCCAGCAGCCGTTCCAGCATTGTGTCCAGCGGCGTGGCCAGCAACGTGTGGTTGAGGATAAGCGCAAATTCATCCCCACCCAGTCGACATACCGCGTCCTGCGGGCTGACCAGTTCCAGCAGCCGGTGCGAAATGGTTTTCAGTACCACGTCACCGGCATGGTGACCGTGAATGTCGTTGATCTGCTTGAAACCATCAAGGTCGAACATGACCAGCATGATTTCACGGGTGATGTTGCGGGCTTTCTCCTCCACCGCCGCCTGCAGCACGGTGTTGAAGCCGCCACGGTTGAACAGTCCCGTCAGCGGGTCGGTCGCCGCCAGTGACTTCAGCCGGTCACGGGTGTTCATCAACTCGGTAATCTCGAAACGGGTCGCGACATAGCCCTCGACCGCGCCAAGCGAGTTGTGCTTGGGCATGATGGTCGTCGCCACCCAGTACAGCGTCCCGTCCTTCGCACGGTTGCATATGTTGCCGCGCCAGATTTCCCCTGACCGGATGGTGCGGTACATCTGCCTGAAGAAGCTGGCATCATGATACCCCGAATTGACGATCCGGTGCGTCGAGCCGAGCAGTTCCTCACGCGGGTAGCGGCTGATCTCACAGAAGCGGTCATTGACGTAGGTAATCACGCCACGCACATCCGTAATGGCGACGATCAGGACATTGTCCACCACATCGGCCCAGAAATCGGAATCCTTGTGGGTTAGCGCGCGCAGGCGATCATCGTGTTTGAGTGACATGGCGTTGCTCCGTCTTTCGCCTTGAATGGATCAGGACCTGGCTTTGGCAGCGGGGGACTGCGTGGCTGCGGTGGCGGTTGCCTCTGTGGTGGGGGCAGGCTGTTTTTCGGTATTCTTTAATGGCTGGGAGGATGACGCCCCGGCAGCGCGCGCCTTGGCGCGGGCAGCTTCGATGTTACGGATAACGGCAGGTGCGCCCCCCTTGCGGACCCACTGTTCCAGGTCCTTCGGGGCCAGCGGCTTGGCAAACAGGTAACCCTGCATCACGTCACAGTTCAGTTTTTCCAGCAGTTCGCGCTGCTGTTCCGTCTCGACCCCTTCGGTCACGACGGTCATGCCCAGGCGCGAACCGATGCCGATCACGGCCATGGTCACCGCCTGCGCGTTGGTGTCGTATTCAAAGTCGTTGATGAAGCTGCGGTCGATCTTGATTTCCGTCAGCGGCAGGCGCGTCAGCCGCGACAGGGACGAATACCCTGTGCCGAAATCATCCATCGACAGGCCACAGCCAAGGTTGCGGATGGATTGCAGCACTTCCTCGGTATCGCGGCTGTTGTCCATCATCACGCTTTCGGTGATTTCCACCGTCAGGCGCGCAGGCTTCAGGTCATGGTCCTTCAGCAGGGTTGCGATGTGTTCAGGCAGCGCGCGGTTACGGAAATGCACCGCCGACAGGTTGACCGCAACGGTGGGGACATGGATGCCGTCGCGGTCCCATTTCACGATCTGGCGGCAGGCTTCCAGCAGTGACCACCGGCCAATGGCCTCGATCTGTCCGGTTTCCTCCGCCACGGCAATGAAGCGGGAGGGGAAGATGTTACCAAGATGCGGATGGTGCCACCGCGACAGGGCCTCCACCCCGCTGAGTTCCAGCGTATGCGTGCGCACCTGCGGCTGGTAATGCAGCTGCAGCATACCCTGCGCCAGCGAATCACGCAGCGCGGAGCCCAGCACCAGCCGGTCCTGCGCCACCTGGTTCTTTTCCAGGTTGGCGAAGCGGAAGATGCCGCGCCCGTCTTCCTTGGCCTGACGCATGGCGGTGTCGGCATGGCTGAGCAGCGATTCACTGTCCGGCCCGTTGGACGGGAACGTACTTATGCCGATCGAGCATGAAATGGAGAGCGTGTTCTGGCCGATCTGCAGCGGGCGGCCGATGGTGTCCAGAAGCTGCTGGGCGATTTCCTCGATCCGCTTGCCTTCGCAGTCGGGCACCACCACCACGAATTCATCCCCGCCGGAGCGGCTGATGACGTAATCATCACGGGCGATGGAGCGGATGCGGGCTGCGATCTCGACCAGGAACTGGTCAGCATAGACATGACCCAGCGCGTCGTTGATATCGCGGAAACGGTCGATATCCAGCATGAAGATCGCCAGCGTCCGGTTGCCCGGCTGGGCAATGATGTCTTCCATTACCCGGTGCAGTGCGCCACGGTTCAGCAGGCCGGTCAGGGAATCATAACGCGCAAGCTGGGTCATGTGCGTCTTGGTGGCATGCTGTTCCAGCGCCAGCGCGCAGAACGGCAGGCACGACCCGACCAGCCGCTGTGGCCATGCGCCAAGCTGGTTGGGTTCACGCAGGTACAGCGCGAAAATGCCCGTTATCCGTCCGTCACCCGCCAGCACGGGGGCGGCGTAACAGGACTGCAGCCCCAGTGAACGGCACATGGACTGGTAATTGTCCCACACCAGCCGACCGGTATAGGACGCGTTGGCCTTCAGCTTTTCCACATCGGAAGGGGACGGCACGGTGGTTTCCAGCGCATTGCGGATACGCGGCGGCAGGGCAGACGTGCAGATCACCCGCCACGGCTGCGCATCATCCAGCACCAGCAGGGCGGCGACAGAATTGGGCACGAAGGCTTCGACCTTGCGGCAGATCAGTTCACCGATATCCTGTATCAGCATGTCACTGGCCAGTGCCTGCAGCACATCGTTCTGCAGGATCAGGATCTTGCGGCGCTGGCTTTCTTCCGTGACGTTCTTCATCACGCCCATGTAATAGGTCAGCTTCCGGCCGTCTTGATCGATCTGTACCTTCGACAGTGACAGTTCACCGCAGATATATTCGCCATCCGCGCGCGTGAATTCAACTTCGCGCGACGTGCCGACAATGCGGTTGTGACCGCTTTCACGATTGCGATCGATATAACGGTCATGTTCATGGCGCAGGCGCACGGGCACCAGGCAGTCCACGTTACGGCCCATGACATCGGCGCGTGGAATGCCCCATAATGATTCCGCCGCCTGATTGTAGAAAATGATCTCGTTATCCTGGCCGATGATGACCGTGGCGTCGATTGCCTGTTCCAGCGCGGGCAACAGGATTTCGGTAGTCAGGGCTGTGATCTCGGGCATCTGCGGGCTGTCTTTCTTCGCTGTCATTCGGAATGGGCCACGATCGCGCGCAGGCGGTCTAGGTCGAGGATGTGTATGGCGCGCCGCTGCCGGGAAATAAGCTTCTCCCGGTGGAACGTGCTGAGCAGGCGGCTGACAGTTTCGGTGGTCAGACCAAGGAAATCGGCTATGTCGGTGCGGGAAATGGCCGGGTCGACGGGCCACAGTTCATTCTGCCCCATGCGGGTCCCCTGCCCGATCAGGAAGGCGGCCAGCCGTTCGCGCGCCGTCTGCCGCCCCAGCATCAGCAGCCGGTTATGCAGCCCGATCAGTAGCTGGCGGGCGGTATGCAGTGATGCGGCGCATGCGTCGGGTGACGTTTCATGCAGGTGCCGCAGGTAGGGTGCCGGCATGCACACCACCCGCAGCGTGCGCATGGCTTCGGCGCTGTAGCCATAATGATTACAGGGATAGGCGGGCAGTACATCCCCCTTATGGGCAAAACCGATAATCTGCCGCCGTCCGTCAGGAAGTGACTTGAACAGGCGCGCCCCGCCACTCACCACATGGAAATGCATGCTGGCGGGCGTACTTTCCGTCATGAATTCCTGCCGGTCCGCATAATGGCGTTCCGCTCCGGCTAAAGGATTATGAGGCTGCGTTAAGGACATTTTTATCTTTTTCTGTTCCCGACAGGACTGCGACAGTTCTGATTAAAGACATATTTTCGCCATAAGTTAATTTGTAAAATATATGCAGAATAAACAAACGGAATTGTTTATTTTCCCGTACGCCTTATATTTTTGTGTAACTGTCGGATGACTGCTGCAGCCTGCGCTGTAAGTATTCCGCTACACGGACTTGTGTCACAACGCACCTGCAATGGTGTGGTCCGGGCCGCCAGCCTGCACTGCCGGACATGAGCGGTACGGGCTAGATACGTCCCCCATCCCGTCCACGCCATGAACCAGGCCAGGTTACGGTTACGTTACCGTCTCCGGCCGGTGGCTATCGGATGCCTGCCCCGGTTTTCCGCGCCCCGTCCGGGAATGAATCGCGCAGTTCGTCTCCCCTTGCACCGCAGGAGCATATTGCCCGCTGGGTACGGTGCCAGTACGGTTGCCTCGCCTGTTGCAACCGGGTTCAATGCGCCCGGTGCGATCTGGGTGCCCGGTGTCCCTACCCGGTAAGGATGGGATTCGGGCGGCCTGCCTACACCCGCGTGGTCAGTGTAAAAGGCCGGTCTGGTCAAATAATGGTGCCCCCCGTATCGGGACAGGCGGTCACGATTTTCTATTTTTACTTACGCCAGCCAATACCTTGCAGGTGGCCTGGCGCATGCTGATCGGTATGCCTTTCACGCGGTGAGCATGAGCCATGAATATCGCATGGATAATTTAACAATTCATGAAAGTGTCATGAATTGTTTTGGAATATTCTGGTACGATATGCCGCAGGCATATGAAAAAAATTGCCTTCGGTCGGTCAAAATCACGGTCACGTGTCAGGGTGCCCTATGCCGCACACGATCTCGCGACCATCGGATCGTAGGAAATCCTCCCGTCATGGGCAAAAAAAACGGATCGTGCCGAAAGAGTCGTCTCAACAGGTTGTGCAATACGGATGCTAAATGGTGCGGATGCCTGCACGGGGGTACAACCGGAAGAGCATGATGTTTGCGCACCGGTTCGATGGGGTGATGCAATCCATCGGGTCAGTTACATGCGGATGCGGCCCGGAAACGCAAAGGAGCGGGCACGCGCCCTGCGTACCCGCCCCTTTGTCGTCATGTCAGAACCGGCGACTTATTTTTTCGCTGCCGCACACTTGCCCAGAAGCGCGATTTCAGCAGCATTGACACCTTCGGGATCCAGTGCTGCCTGCCTGGCGATGGCCTGCTCTTCTTCCGTGGCGTGCTCGCCACCCTTCAGGACGTGTTCGGCCAGACGGATGGTTTCCGCCTTTGTCATGATGGCGGGAGAATGGGTGGCCTTGCGTACCAGATCATGGATGGAACCGGCGGCATGGGGAACGCGATGTTCGCTCATGGTGAATAACTCCTTATGATATCAACATATGTTGAGCGTCGACCGCGCGGCATCAATACACAGTTTGAAATATTTTCTATCTGTCCGACGTATCAATATCCATAAAATCATTCGACACGAGATATTCCGGCGCACGAGCATGGGCCGGTCTCAGCCCTTTCCTGGGGGTGGATGACCGGGCAGGCCCGTCAGGATCAGGGCGGTGGACGGGCGCGTCGCCGCTACATATAGCAGTTGCTGCGTTTCCAGCACGTTTGTCGCGGCCCGGCGGGTGATGTCACCTATATCCACGAACACGCGCCCGAACGTGCTGCCCTGTGCGGTATGCACGGTCATGGCATAGACCGCCTGCAGCCGCCCGATACCGCGGCGGAATACGAAACGGTGCTGCCAGCGCGCGCGTTCTTCCGCCGCCTCGCGCCGCAGGCGGCGTTCGACACCGGCCATGTCCGCGCCGGGCCGCAGGATCGGCACGGGCACTTCCTCCCCCGTCAGGGTGCGCAGCACCACGTCATGCACCGGCAGTTCCGTGGTCCAGCCCGCGACCTTTGACGTGGCGGGAAAGGCATGGCGCAGGATGGTGGGGCGGATGTCGATGACTTCCGCTTCCTCATTGGTGGCGACGACAACGCGCCGCCCCTCCACATCCATGACCGGCGCGCGGGCAATCACGCGTTCACCCGTGACAAAAGGGGTTGGTGTCTCACCCCCATACACCCACCGGCGCACCATGCGGTTGACCGCCTCCACCCGTGCATTGGTCCAGCACAGGTATCGGAACGCATCGCTGTCGGTGCGGAATTCATCGGATGTGAAGGCACGCTGCATCCACGTATCGGGTTCACGGGGCAGGAAGAGGCCAGCCCCCCCGTGGTGATTGGCGCGGCACCATGACCAGTCCAGCGGGCCGCCCTGACTTTCGCGTATGGTTGTCGCAGCGGCGACCAGCGGGTTGCCCGCCGCCTGCCGTACCACCGTTTCCAGATGCGAGGCCGAGCGGATGGCGAAGGACGGGCTGATCGCCTCCCCCACTGGCGGCAGTTGTGCGGGATCGCCCACAAACAGCACGAAACGGTCGGGCACCAGTTCGCGCACCCAGCGCATGAGTTCTGACCCCACCATGGAACATTCGTCAATAATGATGACATCGGCCGTGATCGGTTCGGGCCGATCGGCGCGCTGCAGCACCTCACGCCCGCCATCCTGCGTGCCGGGCTGCAGCGACAGGACGTTATGGATGGTCCGGCAGGGGGCAAGGTTGCCCACGCGCGCCTTCAGCACGGCAGTGGCCTTGTGGGTTGCGGCGGTAAAGACAACCTCTGCCCCCTGTTTGCGCAACGCACGGGCAACGCGCTGCATGAGCGTGGTCTTGCCCGTCCCGGCATAACCGGTCAGCAGATGCGTGGCGCAGGTTTCGCGCGCGGTCAGGATCTCCGCCAGCGCGCGTTCCTGGCACGTTGTCAGTTCCAGCCGGGACATGGGACGGCCCTGAGGGAATGGTAAGCGATATCGGGGGCCATCGGGCCTGAAGTGATCCTTGATCCGTTGATGCAGCGGGAATGAGTATTAGGCCGCTCCACCCCATCGGGCCAGCGGAAATGCGCCCCGTGATCTTAACCGTCGGCGTTGCGCATTTCCGCTGTCACATGTAGCAGTCCGTGCCAGATGCAGCATCAGGCCGTTCCTGTCCGTGTCGTGCGGTCACTCAAGGTCAGATGTCGGTGATGGACATGGATCGGCAGGCGATAATTGATTGACAGAAAATAATAAAAGTCTCTGGGTGCCCCGTTCTTCGAGGCTTTCTGAAAAAAGCTTCACCACAAACTTTTATCTGTATCAGGCGCTACGGCGGCCCGCGACCCAGACTTCCTGTACCGTCAGATCCGGCCCCATCACCACCATGTCCGCGCGACGCCCATGCATGATGACGCCACGGTCATGCAGTCCCAGCCAGTTGGCGGCATGCGTGCTGACCAGGGCTGCCGCCTGCGGCAGGGACGCCCCGGCCTGTATGGCGTTACGCAGGGCCTGATCCAGTGTCAGCACGCTACCCGCAAGCGTCCCGTCCTGCAGGCGCGCCACACCGTCAAGCACCATCACATCCTGCCCCCCCAGCGAACTGGGGCCATCACCCATGCCGGTGGCGCGCATTGCATCGGTCACAAAAACCAGCCGTCGCCCCATGACCCGGTGCGCAAGGCGGAACAGGGCAGGATGAACGTGATGGGTGTCGAAAATCATCTCGGCATAGGCGTCCTCGCTGCACATCAGCGCCGTGGCCGGCCCCGGCGCGCGCGCCATGACCGGCGGCATGGCGTTGAACATATGCGTGCCACCAGCCACGCCCCCGCCGCCGCATATGCGACAGATGGCGCGTTCGGCCTGTTCATGATCGGCCTGCGTATGGCCGATATTGACCCGTATGCCCGCCTGCACGAACTGCTGGATGGCGGTATCGGCATGTTCCACTTCCGGCGCCAGCGTCACCAGCTTTACCGCCCCGGTCCGGATCACCGCACTGACCCGCGCGGGCGTGGGCGGCAGGGTATGCGCGGGTTGCGCGCCACGCCGGTGGGGATTGATGAAGGGCCCTTCCAGATGCGCGCCGGGAATGCTGGGACCGCCAAAGGCACCGTTGCGCAGGATATCGGCTACCGCATACAGGGTCTCGGTTATGTCCGACCATGGGGCGGTCATGGTGGTGGGCAGCAGCGTGGTGGTACCCTGCGCCATATGGAACATGGCCATGTTCCGGATTGCCATCGGGCCATCCATGGTGTCGGCCCCACCGCCACCGTGAACATGGCCGTCAATGAAACCGGGCAGGATGTAGCGGTCGGGCACATTGTGCGACAGGGGCCGCACGTCAGTAATTGAGGTATCGAACACGACACGACCCGGCATGACCCGGTCTGGCAGGACGATATGGCCATCAATGTTCACGGTGCGGCTTTCCCTGTTCGCATAAGTTGACGCTGTATGTGCGTGTTACCGCGTTGGCGCGGCGGATGCCATAACCTGTCGGATATATCGCAGCCATCCCGGCACGACGATACGGACTGACAACGAACGGGAAATTCAGACCGGCCGCATATCAATGCAGGAAAAAAATTACCGAATGCGCGGATGATGTGACCGGCACGGATTTCGGTTTTCCATGCGTCTGCCGGGCGCTGGCCTGTCCCCTGCCCTGTCGCCGGTGGCGGCACGGGCGACGACGGATAATTCTGTCGCAGGTCTGGTGGGAAAAGGGAGCGAGGCAGCACATGCGTGAAGTATTCACGGCATCAGCATTACCCTGCCCGACGCTCTGCCCGGTCACGGCCATGGCGGGTTGTGGATCACGAAGGTGGCAGGGTGCAGCCATCCCTGTGCGCCATCGCCCTGAAAACCGTCAGGATTCAGGCTGATAGGCGGAAAACCATGCCGCAAGTTCTTCCGCCGGCAGCGGCTTGGAGAACATGTACCCCTGCAGCACGTCGCAATCCATTTCCGCCAGAAGACGGCGCTGTTCCTCGTGCTCGACGCCTTCGGCCACCACGGTCATGCCAAGGCTTTGGCCAATGCGGACCACGGCCATGACCACGGCACGGACCTTCTCAATGCTTTCCAGACCCGTCATGAAGCTCCGGTCGATCTTGACCTCGTTCACCGGCAGGCCCGCAAGGTTGGATAGGCTGGAGAACCCGGTACCGAAATCATCCATCGACATGCCAACCCCCATTTCCCGCAGCTTCTGCGCCACGCGGATGGTGCGTTCGTAATTGTCGATCATGGTGCTTTCGGTAATTTCGATCGTCAGGCGTTCGGGCGGAATACCGGTTTCCTTCAGCAGCTTGTCCACGAATTCGGGCAGCGTTTCGTCACGGAAATGCAGCGGCGACAGGTTGACCGACACCACCGGCACATCCACCCCATCGCGCATCCAGTGCGCCATCTGCATGCAGGCCGCGCGCAGGGACCATTTGCCAATGGCCTCGATCTGTCCGGTTTCCTCCGCCACGGTAATGAACCGCGCGGGGGAAACGAAGCCCAGTGACGGGTCGATCCAGCGTGACAGCGCCTCCACCCCGTACAGTTGGCCGCTACGGGCATGGACCTGCGGCTGGTAGAACAGGCGCAGCCGGTCGTGAGTAATGGCGTCGCGCAGGGCCGCAGCCAGGATCAGCCGGTCACTGGCCTGCTGGTTCATGCGCGGGCTGAAGAAGCAGCAATGCCCCCCGCCATTCGCCTTGGCCTGGAACATGGCGGTTTCGGCATTTTTCAGCAGGGTGTCCCCGTCCTCGCCATTTTCGGGGTGGACGGCCACACCCAGACTGGCGGACAGACTGACCGGTACCGCGCCGATATGGGTGGGCTGGCCCAGCACGCGCAGGATCATGGCGCTCAGCGTGGAGGCATGCTGCTGTTCGCCATTGGTGACGATAGTGAACTGGTCCCCCCCGCTGCGCACCAGCGTGTCATCAATGGTCAGCACGTCACGCAGCTGGCTGGCGATATGGGCAATCAGTTCATCGCCCGCCGTATGGCCGAACACATCATTGATATGCTTGAAATTGTCCACCCCAACGGTCAGCAGCATCAGGTTGCCGCGCACGTGGCGGCGCAGCATGCGGGCCATGTTCTGACGTAGCCAGCGGCGGTTGGGCAGGCTGGTCAGCAGATCGAAATCCGACAGGCGGTTGATGTGTTCCTTCGCCTCGTGCCGTTCAATGGCCAGCGTGCACAGGTGCAGACTGGTGGCCACCGCCTTCTGGCAGGCCGCATCGGGCAGCATGTCGGTGCGTGAATAGCACGTGAACACCCCCGCCACTCGGTTGTTGCGCAGGATGATGGGGGTGGCGCGCGCGGTCTTGATGCCGTTATGCAGCGTCTGTTCACGCAAGTGCTGCCAGCTTGGGTCATGGGCGATGTCGCTACATTCGGTCACATTGCCGGTGGCGGCGGCAATGCCTGAACATGCGGCGCCGTCGCCTATGGGCAGCGTGTCATACAGCTTGACCAGCGACAGCGGCAGGCTGGCACGGCCCTTGCATTTCAGGTGTTCGTCCTTTTCCACCAGGTAGATGGCGGGCATGACGTCGGGGATATAATGTTCGATGCGGCGGCAGATGAAGTCCATGACTTCATGCAGGCTCAGGTCACTTGATATCGCCTCCAGCGTATCGCGCTGCAGGCTGTCCAGGAAATGCTGTTCGGTAATGTCGGTCAGGACAACGACAATGTTCTCGATCTCGCCACTTTCGCTGAACACGGGGTTCATCGCCGCCGATACCCATATGTCGCGGCCGCTGGCGTGACGGGCGCGGATTTCCAGTGTGAAGCCACGGGCGTTGCGCGCGCCTTCATGCAGCTTGTTCAGGATGCCGATATCCGTCGTATCCCCCGCCAGGATGACAGACAGACCATGCCCCGTCACCCGTTCGGGGCCAAAACCGAACATGTCGCTGAAAGCGCGGTTGACATAGATGATGCGGAATTCCGGGTCCAGGATGGCAACTCCTCGGTCGGTTTCACGCACCACCAGCGACAGCAGGCGGATCTTTTCGCGGTCGTCCACTTCCTGTGAAATGTCGCGGATCAGCGCCATATAGCCGATCTTGCCATCCACCGCGATGCGCGACAGCGACAGGTTGGCCCAGAAACTGGTGCCATCCAGCCGTTCCACCAGCACCTCGCGGCTGGTGCCGACGATCTTGTTGATCCCGGTTTCGCGGTTGTGGCGGATCAGGTCGTCATGAGTGGAACGGATGTTGCGCGGCACCAGCACGTTGACGTTGCGCCCGATCACGTCCTGGCGCGCGCAGTGCCACAACCTTTCCGCCGCACGGTTGAAAAAGGTTACGGTGTTGTTTTCATCAATCAGGACAACACCAAGGATGGTCTGTTCCAGTGCAGGAAGGACGGTTACCTGCATGTCATCTATCATGTCGCGGGGCATCGGGCTGCTGGTCTCCTGCTGACTGGAAACGAACGGGGATGAAGCTGAAATGTGACCCCGGTCCGAAACCGTCCGGGGCACTGCAATAAGCGACAGCCAGCATGATGTTTCATGCACATGAAGGGGTTAAGAAAAGGTATATGGAAGTAAATATAAAATATTGTATTATGCATTCATGTATTCACCCCTGTTGCAGGGCAGCCCATGGGCGGGACAGGTGATGGCCGCGCGAATTTACATAAAAGTGAGGTGTGTAAAAGTAAGCTGTCGCGCCACGTGGCATGGGGGTATGCTGTCCTGCCTTCCATCATGCGCCCCCACCGGGACCATGCGGGGCGGCGTAACCCCGGCTGGCAAGGTGCGGCCTGCACCCGCCCCGGCCATGGCAGGAGCAGGCATGACACTGACACGGGCCGATCAGGCGGAGGTGATGGCAACCGGCATTTCCGGGCTGTCGCATGCCGTCCCCCTGCCCGGGGCACGCGCGGCATCATGAAAATGGCCATCGACCATATCCAGCCCCACGGGTGGCTGCTGGCATGTGACGCGCGGCTGGAACGCATCGTGCGCTGGTCCGCCAATGCGCCGCGCTGTCTCGGGCGCGAAGGGCTGACAGGGGGCCTGCTGCTGCGCGATGTCGTGGGGCGGCAGGCCACCCACAGCATCCGCAACGCCCTTGCCACCCATGGGGAAGCCCACCGCCGGCCCGCCCTTGTCTTCGGGCAGGAAGCGCCGGATGGCAGGCGCTATGACATTGCCATCCATACCGCCGGGTCGGATATCCTGCTGGAATGGGAACCTTCCGCCGACCCGGATGGGGATGGCGCGCACCTGTCGCTGCTGCGCACCATGATCGACCGGATACGCGAAATCACGGATTTCGACCGCCTGTTCCGCACCGTGGTCCGGCTGTTTGCCGGGGTGCTGCATTACGACCGCGTGATGCTCTACCGCTTTGCCGAGGACGGATCGGGCGAAGTCGCGGCGGAATATCACGTCCCCAACCTTGAAAGCTTCCTGGGACAGCATTTTCCCGCCAGCGACATTCCCGATCCCGCCCGCAGGCTGTACAGCACCAACCTGATCCGCGTGATCGGTGACGTGGACGGTACCCCCATTCCCATCATCTCGCCCCCTGGCATGGCGCCCCCCGACCTGTCGCACGCCCACCTGCGGGCCGCCACCACCAGCCATGCCGACTACCTGCGCACGATGGGGGTGGCGGGGTGCGTGTCCGTCTCGCTCATGGTGGACGGGCGGCTGTGGGGCATGATCGCAGGGCACCATTACAGCGCGCGCGTACTGAACATGAGCCATCGGATCGTGGCGCGCATGTTTGGCGAATTCCTCTCGCTGCAGATCACCAACTTGCTGCGCACCAAGCGCCTGGCCATGACGCGGCAGACGCATGCCCTGATCGAAACGCTGCTGAAGGGGGCGGCCCCGGTGGCGGACATGCCCGCCTACCTTACGTCGCACCTGACGGACATGCTGTCATTCGTGCAGTGCGACGGGGCGGCGCTGTGGGTCGGGGGGCAATGGACTCTGCATGGCGCGCATCCCCCACCCGGAGCGATGGACGACCTGCTAGCGCTGGCCCGCACGTATGCTGGCGCGCAGATCTGGCATACCACCCGGCTTGCGGCGCATATTCCCATGGCGGCGGATTACGCGGCGCAGGCGGCAGGGGTGATGGTCGTTCCGATTTCCTCGCAGCCGGGCGACTACCTGCTGGTGTTCCGGCGCGAGGTGGTCCGCACCCTGAAATGGGGCGCGGACCCCACTGCCCGCCCCCGCAAGCAGGCCGAGGACGGGTATTTCGGCCCGCGCACCAGCTTTGCCATCTGGACCCAGCAGGTCATGGGCGAATGCCTGCCATGGTCGAGTGACGACATGGAGGCGGCGACCCTTGTCCGTTCCGCCCTGATCGAGGTGATGGGCGCGTACCACCAGCTGCAGCTGAACGAACGCGCCACCGCCGATCTGCGTCAGCGCATGCTGAACGAGGAACTGAACCACCGCGTCAAGAACATCCTGTCGGTGGTGCAGTCGCTGGTCAGCCAGCCGCTGGAACCCGGGGGCACGGTCGAAGGCCATGCCGAACGGCTGCGCGGGCGCATCCGCGCGCTGGCGCTGGCGCATGACCAGGCGGTGCGCAGCGAGGGCGGCGGCCTGCTGCGCGCGCTGCTGGATGCGGAACTTGCCCCCTATCGCGAACGTTGTTTCATCACCTGCGACGGGCCGCCCGTCTGGCTGACGGGCCGCGCCCTGTCGGTTCTGGCGCTGGTGGTGCATGAACTGGCCACCAACGCCGTCAAATATGGTGCGCTGGCCCATGCGGGTGGGCGGCTGGACATTACGTGGTCGCATGACGCGGTGGCGGATGGGTGGCGTATTTCATGGCGCGAAAGCGGGGGACCGGGTATCGCGCCCCCCGCGCGCCGGGGCTTCGGCTCCGTCCTGATCGAGCGTGGCTTCCCGCATGAACTGGGGGGACGCGCGCACGTCAACTATAGCCCTGGCGGGCTGGAGGTGGTTCTGGACCTGCCTGCCCGCCACGTAAACCCCGCCCCGCCAGTACAGGCGCAGGACGCGGCCACCCCCGCCACATCCCCCACGCCGGGAAAGGAGAAGAAAGTGACCGACGCCGATATCCTGCTGGTTGAGGACCAGTTCCTGATTGCGATGGAAGCCGAATGGGCGATCGAGGAAAGCAATCTGGGGCAGGTCCGCACCGTGGCATCGGTATATGAAGCCCTGACCGCCATCCGCACCCGCGTGCCCGATGTCGCGATACTGGATGTCAACCTTGGCGATGAAAACTCGATCGAGATCGCGCATATGCTGCGTGCGCGCGGCGTGCCTTTCATTTTCGCCACCGGCTATGCCGACCGCACCATGATCCCTCCCGACCTGCGTGATGTCCCGGTGGAGCGCAAGCCGTATTCCGCCACGGCGCTGGCCGAACGTATCCGCCAGCTTGTCTCGTGACCATGCCCGCCGCACCAGGGAGCAACCCGATGCCCCGTATCCCCGCAGCCTTCATGCGGACCGCCGTCACTGTCGCGGCCCTGCTGGTCCCGGCCATGGCTGCCATGGCGGCCCCGCGCACGGACCTGTTGCAGGTGCCACCGGGATTTCATGTCAGCGTGGTGTCCGATCATGTGCCCAGTGCGCGTGAAATGGCACGTGGCGCACGCGGCACCATATTCGTCGGCAGCATGGCGGCGGGCAACGTCTATGCCCTGAGCGGGGTTGATGATGGGGGTACGGTGCGGGTGCAGACCATCGCCCACGGGCTGGACCTGCCGGTGGGCGTGGCCTACCACGATGGTGACCTGTATGTGTCCGACATGCGGCGCATTGTCGTGCTGCGCGATATCGAGGACCATCTGGATGCACCGCCAAAGCCGGAGGTCGTGGCCGATGACCTGCCCTACCGCGCCGGAGACCATTCGTGGAAATTCATCGCTTTCGGGCCGGATAACCGCCTGTATGTCCCCATTGGCGCGCCGTGCAACATATGTGACGTGGGCCACGAATTCGGGCGCATCATTTCCATGAACGCCAATGGCACGGACCGCCACGACGTTGCGTACGGTATCCGTAACTCGGTGGGTTTCACGTGGCAACCGGGCACCGGGGTCATGTGGTTTACCGATAACGGCCGCGACAACATGGGCGATGACGTGCCATCCGATGAACTGAACCGGGTGGACGTATCGGGGCAGTCCTTCGGCTATCCCTACTGCCATCAGGGCAACGTGCCCGATCCGCAGTTTGGCAGCCTTCATCCATGCAGCGAATTCACCCCTCCCGCCCTGCTGCTGGGTGCCCATGTCGCGGCCCTTGGGCTACGGTTTTATGAAGGCATGGCATTTCCCGCAGCCTATCACGGCAGCCTGATGATTGCCGAACACGGGTCATGGAACCGCAGCCAGCTATCGGGCTATCAGGTGGTCAGTGTCAGCTTTAACGCGGAAAACCGGCCACAGCCGCCCACCGTACTGGTCAGCGGCTTCCGGCAGGGGCAGCGGGCATGGGGCCGTCCGGCCGATGTCCTGCCCCTGCCCGATGGCAGCATGCTGATCAGCGATGACCTGTCGGGCGCCATATACCGCCTGACCTACGGGAACGCCGCCCCCATGCACTGACCATGCCCCTTTTTTCTTCAACTGTTACGGAGGCCCCCGATGTTCCCGCGCGCCACCGCATTGTCCGCCGCCCTTGTCACCCTGCTGGGTACTGTACCTGTCATGGCCGCCGTGCCCCCTGCATCCCCCCGACCCGCCGTCCTGCCTGATACCACGCAGCCCGGACCACCACAGCGGTCGTACCGACATTTATGGACCGATGACAGGGGGATCAGCCACATCACCACCTGCCCGGTGCATGACTTCTTCCTCAAAAGCATGTCTCCGCCCGCAGGACCGCAATGGCAGGACCCGATGGAACCGCAGGTCGCGACCGTTATGGTGACGGTGCAGCCCGCGCACTGGAACGGTACATGGCACCCCGACCCCAAGCCGCAGTGGATCGTGCCATTGCAGGGCCGGTGGTATGTGCGCGCCATGGATGGCACGCGGGTGGAAATGGGGCCGGGCGATATCCTGTTTGGCGAGGATCAGGGCGTGCGTCCCATGGAAACCGGCCGGTACCGGGGCCAGAAGGGGCATGACGCAGGCAATGTCGGCAAAGGGCCAGTGACGCTAATGGTTATCCAGTCCGCTAATGAGCCGGTCATCAACCAGCCCTGCCGGTATCATTGACACTGATTGAAGAAATCACCTGGTTTTTTGGTGAAACTGTTTCCAAACAGCTTCGGAAGACGCCGTTTTTTTCAAAAAGAGGCATCCAGAAATTTTTATCATTTATCAGCAGGTTATTCTCAGGAATATGGGTTTGCTGGCGTTCGGGCAACCGCCCCGCTTTATCCACAGATTCCGGGGATAGGGAGAAAGATAACCCTGTGGAAAAAATTGGGAGATCCGCATTCCCCCTGTATTTTCAATGATTTTTTCCGTGGCTGTCGAGTTTGCCCGCACACCTGCCCCTTTCCGCCCCACATGGGCGGGTGGGTGTGATTTTTGGGCTGTGCAGGGCGGGGTTTTACGGAAATAATAATTCGTTTTCGTAATATGGGGATCCTGCTGCAGCATGGATGAATTCGTTATCCGCGGTCATATCATCAACCCGGTTGCCATCGACCGGGCCACCATGGCGAACAGCGTGGTGCATGTCGGCGCGGATGGCATGATTATTGCCCGACATGAAGCCAGTACCCCCATGGCGGCACAGATTCTGGACCATGCCGACCGTCATGGCATGGTCGTGCATACACTTTCGTCCACGCAACTGCTCATGCCAGGATTTGCGGACCTGCATGTCCATGCTCCGCAATGGCCACAGATGGGTCGGGCGCTGGACCTGCCGCTGCGTGAATGGCTGGAACAGCGGACTTTCCCGCTGGAAGCCCGCTTTGCCGATCCCGCCTTTGCCGCCCCGGTCTATGATGAAATGGTCCGCACCCTGCTGGCCAACGGCACCACCACTGCCGTATTTTTCGCCACCATTCATGAAGAGAGCAGCCTGCTGCTGGCGCGCACCTGCCTGCGCCACGGCCTGCGTGCCCATGTCGGGCTGGTGGCGATGGATGACCCGGCGCTGTGCCCACCCACCTATCGCAATGCCAGCGTGGAACAGGCGCTGGCGGCAACCCGCCGCTTCATCCATGCCGTGCGGACCCTGCCGGGCAACGAAAGCAGGCTTGTGCGCCCCATGGTCACGCCGCGCTTTATCCCCGCCTGCACTGACGGCCTGTTACGGGGACTGGGCGACTTGGCGGCGGCGGAAGGCTGCCTGATCCAGACACACTGTTCCGAAAGTGACTGGGAACATGACTATGTCCGCCAGCGGACCGGCGTGAACGATACCGTGGCACTGGAACGCTTTGGCCTGCTGCGCCGGAACACGGTGCTGGCCCATTCGTGTTTCATGACGGCGGATGACATGGCGCTGGTCCACGCGCGCGGCGCGGCCATCGCCCATTGCCCCATTTCCAACGCCTATTTCGCGGGCGCGGTGCTGCCCTTGCGCGCAGCGTGGCAGGCGGGCGTACATGTCGGGCTGGGCACGGATATTTCGGGTGGGTATTCCCCATCCGTCGCGGTCAATGCCGCCATGGCGGTGACAGCCGCCCGCATGCTGGACAGCGGCACCGATCCCGACCGGCCTGCAGCAGCGCGTGGCGCGCCCGGTTCACGCCTGACCTTTACCAATGCCCTGTGGCTCGCCACCCGTGGCGGCACCGCGGCACTGGGTATTGAAGCCGGTCAGTTCGCGACCGGCCAGGCATTTGATGCCATCCTGATCGATCGCGCCGCTCCCGGCAGCAACATCCTGCCCCCCACCCATGGCGAACCGGACAGCGCAGCAGAAGATGTGGTACAGCAGATCCTGTGCAATATCGGCAGGCCCAACATACATACCGTATGGGTGGCGGGACGGAAGGTGCCTGGGCCGGAGTAAACAGAGGCCTGACACAGGTCCGGGCTGCTCTGGTATCGTTGGGTCAGGAACTTTCGTATGATTTTTCAATCAGGGGTTTGGCACGATCCAGATCGTGGGGGGTACGAAGCGTGACCTCAAGGTCGCCCGTTCCGAAATGTCCCTTGTTCCTGACGTTGCGCGTGAAGCCTTTTTCCAACGTGATGGTATCCGGATCGACTTTCAGGAACAGCCGGAGGACATCAAGGGTTGGCTTTACCTCCAGACAGACAAAATTCTTTATGCGTTTGAACGCAAAGTAACAGTTCAGGGTTTTCTGTGTGACATCATCACCCAGTGACAGCAGATAGGCTACCGTATCTGAATACAGATTTGTAAGGGCTTCCCCTGCATCCGCCAGACTTTCCGAATTTGTCTTGTGCCGCGCAGGGCCCTTTGTTCCACCCGAAGGAGTCGGAATATAATCCGACATTGACATGGACGTGTGTGATACCGGCTGGCTGACATTGGACGAAACACTTGTCAGCAGGTCAAGCATAAGCAGGTCCTGCCCAAACCGCCTGTAGCGGATCAGTTCGATATTTCGTCCCATCTGCTTGATGGCATGCAGGTCATAACGCGTGAAATCGGCAGCGATACAGATCAGGCGCGGCGCGCTCCATTCAATGGCGTCGGCTTTTTCCTTTCCCAGATTTTCCTGTACCAGAAGCCGGAAATCTGCCTTGTGATCCATCAGCCAGTCGAGATAGAACAAACCTTGATTGATGACATTTTCATTTATGTTTCTTTTATATTCGATGATAACAGGATAACAGTTTTCATCCAGCCCCAGCGTATCCATCCGGCCGCCATGCGTCGTGGAATATTCGGACGCCAGAAAGCGGACACCCAGTAACGCATCCAGATTTTTCTCAAAAAGGGTCTGCAATGCCCGTTCAAGCGGTGCGGATGATCCAGACAGCTCGCTCGCCTTGTTATCACTGATCTGGAAAAGCTTGATATCACTCAAAAAAAACTGCTCCGGTCTGATATAATTACCTTTCCTTTTTAAAATAAAAGAAGTCATGCACAACCATTGATCAGGCTGGTGGTGTCATGCGGGCCGGTCATGAACGGCTACGGCAGGCCGCTCACCCCATCCACCGCCCAGTTCCAGTCATACAGGTCAAGATCGTTCATGACCGCGCCCTCGGCCACGCGCAGGGTGCCATGCTGGTCACGGATGGGGCCACTGAACGGCGACCAGCCTCCCATGATCCGTGCGCGCACGGCATCCGCCCGGTCGCGCACGGCCTGCGGCACGCGCTGGCCCCACGGGTCACGGTCCACGCCCTGTCCCATCATCAGCAGTTGCGGGACCGGCCGCCACGTGCCCGCCAGCCGCGCGCGCACCTGCGCGATATAGAACTGCGTGAAATCCAGCACGACCGACGCCACATACGCATCCGGCCCGAACTGCCGTATGTCCTTGTTCCACATGGCCGCCCACAGCCCGCGTTCCTGCGCCACATGCAGGTAGCCCGCTTCGTCCATGATGCCGAACAGGAAGTCACACCCCTTGTCCGCCAGCGCATTGGCCGCCTGAATGGCGGCCTGCGGATCGAACCAGGCGTTGATGCTGATGACCTGCATGGTGGCGTCGGGGTTGACGCTGCGCGCGCCCAGAAGCGTTGCATTGGCCCCGGCATAAGCCGAAGGCAGCGGAAAGGAGGCGATAAAGCCCAGCTTCCCATCCCTGCTCAGCAGGCCCGCCGCCACCCCGATCACATAGCTGACATACCAGTGCGCGATATAATACCAGCTGACATTACCGCGCAGCGGTCGCCCGTCGCACTGCATGAAGGCGGTTTCCGGCGCACGGACCGCCACATCCGTCAGGAAATCCCCATAATCTGCGCCCGTCAGGACCAGTTGCGCGCCCTCGGCCACGAATTCACGCAACAGGCGAGTGGCGTCAGCAGAATACGGTACGCTTTCCACATAGACCGTGCGCAGCTTCGGAAAGGTACGGCGTACGGCCTGCAACGCCACATGGTGCATTTCGGTCCAGCCACCATCGCTGGTGGGACCGACATAGCCCAGCGCCAGCAGGGCGTCTTCCTCCGCTACGGGGGGCATGGGCGGCACGCTGGCATAAGGGGCGGCCAGTCCCGCCAGAAGCCGTTCGGTAGTGATGGAGCCTGCTGCCCATCCATGCCGGGGCAGAAGACCGGTAGAAAACGCTGCCCCCGCTGTGGCCAGAAGCTGCCGACGCGGCAGGATCATGCATGTTGTCCTTTGGCAATGGGCGGAAGATGCGCGACTGCCCCTTCCGGGGCTGTCCGGTTAACCGTATACCCGACATGCATGGTAACCATGCGCGTGCCGGACACAAGGGGAACAATGCGCAGCAGACCGCCAGCTTGGCGAAAGAAAACAACCGCCCGCAGGCATGTGGCCGCCCACCTGTCCCTGCCACGTCAATATCTGCGGCAGGGACGTCTTCTTCCGGTAGTGGTCTAGTCGAGTTGCTGTATGCGCCGGGCCTGTCGCGCATGTTCACGCAGGACCTCACCCAGACCCGCCATCGTGGGTTCGCAGTTTTCCACCAGTACCTTCCCGGCCACAATGGTAGTGCCCGCTACGGTGGGGCCGCAGCGCAGCCATGCCTCGACCGGATCGGTCAGCGCGCCCGCCAGCGCGACATCACTTGCATGCCAGATCACAAGGTCGGCGCAGGCACCGGGGCGCAGGTGCCCGATCTCGTCTTCCCAGCCCAGGCAGGCCGCCCCGCCACGGGTCGCCATATCCAGCGCCTCACGCGCACCCATGCCCTGGGGGCCATGGTTTATGCGGCCCAGCAGCAATGCGTTGCGCGTTTCCATCCACATGGAAGCATGGTCCGTCGTGGCCGACCCGTTGCAGCCAAGGCCCACATGGATGCCGCGCTCACACATGTCCAGCGCATCAGCGCAGCCGCCGCCGATCATCATGTTGGAACTGGGGCACTGCACCACGCTGACCCCCGCGCGAGCGATGCGGTCGATTTCCGAGGACGAGGGATAGATGTAATGCGCCACCCACGTGCGCGGACTGGCCCAGCCCATGCGTTCGAACTGTTCGGTAGGGGTGCATCCGTACAGACTCAGGCAGTAATCATCTTCCTCCATATCCTCGGCCAGATGGGTGTGCAGGCGCAGATCGAGGCGTTCAGCCATGGCCAGGGATTCGTGCATGATCCGTTCGGACGCCGAAAACAGCGATACCGGGCCCAGCGCCACCCGTCCCATCGCGCCAGGACCGGGGTCATGGTACGTGCTGACCAGCCGTTCGCAGTCAGCCATGATCGTATCCTCGTCCTGCACAAGACCGGTGGGGGGCAGGCCGCCATCTTCCTGTGCCCGCGTCATGCTGCCGCGGGTCGCATAAAAGCGAAAGCCGATTTCACGCGCAGCACGGAACTGTTCATCAATCAGCCGGGGGCGGGGATGGATGAACATATGATCCATGGAGGTGGTGCATCCCCCCATCAGCAGTTCCACCATGGCGACATAGCTGGACGCATATACGGAATCCGCGTCCAGTCCGGCCCATAGCGGGTACAGCGTCTGCAGCCATGGAAACAGCCGCATCCGCGTGACGGGAGCGTAGGACCGCGTCAGGTTCTGGAACATATGGTGGTGTGCATTGACAAGGCCAGGCGTGACCAGCCGGCCGCGCGCGCTGATGACGCGCGCGGCCGGAGGGGGTGGCTGTCCGGAACCGCCGACGGAATGGACGCGATCCTTTTCAATGGCGATCCAGCCGTCGGGAATTTCCCATTCGCGGTCAATGTACAGGTGGGCATCACATATCAGAATATCAATCATTACTTAACCATACTGTTCCACCCCCGATGCATGTGGGATGGGGGAAATCCGACACAGCGGGAAACCGGAAACCTGAATATTGAATCAATCACTATTTAAGTAAATTATTTAAGTGTTTTTTTGAACATGCCATCATCATGCGTGCCTGTCCATATGTATAGATGTTCGCAGGTTGAGAAATGTCAGCTAAAACAACCTCGGATTGTGAAAATTCAATGCATCAGATGCATTGAATTGCACCTTATGGTTGCATTGATTACAAACAATTAACTAGAATCCTCATTTATGTACACCAAAAAAGGTAAGGACTCTTCCTCCCCTCGGCAGATATGCTCTTTTATCCAGATAGGTCCATAAAATTAATTGTCAGTTAAAACCTGATTACATCATAAGAACAAAGTCTGTCATCATATCGATTATAGGTATAATTTCCTATAACTCTACACTGAACAGGCCATGTAAACAAATATTATAAAGTCATGTGACAGATTAAACCGGGACGGGGTATTGCTCATTTGTGATTTTCTGTAACCATTTTATTAATAAATATAAATGAAGCCACGATCGGATGGCATATGTTTCATAACATTTCCCGATCGCGCACTACCTTGATCCGGGCATATTCCGGTTGTGGAAATATGGCTGTTCTGGAACGGATATCCTTCTGTCTGTATATTTGTGTATACAGTATTTTCACGTCAAAAAATCTATAATAAATATCTATTACATGTAATAGAGCAGCAACTCATGGTTGCATTTCGTCGCACCATACCGCCTTTCCCTCGCCATGATGTGATCGGGTCGTGCCACATTATATCCTGACATGGAGGTTGCGGGTTGCATTTCCCCTACCCTGTGGCGGATACCATCATGCAGTGCGGGGACCCTCCCGCCATCAATGGAACAAGGGGCATGCTGGTTCACGAAGGGGCAACACGCAGTATCGGCACTGACCTGCGCCTGGGCTGCACGCTGGCGGCGGCGGCGGGCGCGGTCAATGTAGCGGGGTTTCTGGCTGTCGGCTATTACACCGCCAACATGACCGGCAACCTGTCGGCGCTGGCTGTTGGCGTGGGCGACGGGGGTATGGTGTCCGTGCTGTCATGCATGGGCGTGCTGGTGGCGTTTGCCACGGGCGGGTGTATTGCGGCACTGCTGGTAGGTATGGGTCGCAGGCGGGGCGTGCGCGCGGTCCATGCCGCGAGCATTGTGCTGGAGGGCACGCTGCTGATCGCCCTTGGTATCCTGTCGCGGGCGCTGCCCGCATGGATGGAAGCAGGTGGACTGGGCTGCGGGCTGGGTTTCCTGATGGGACTGCAGAATGCCACCGTCACCCATATTTCCGGCGCGCGGGTACGCACCACCCATATGACCGGCATGCTGACTGACCTTGGCATGGAGCTGGGCCAGTGGCTGCTCGACCCCGATGCGGCACGGGTGCGCGAACGGCTGCGTCTGCATGGCGCGATCATTGCCTGTTTCGTGCTTGGTGGGATCATGGGGGGCGCAGGCTACCGGATGTACGGCATGGGGGTGCTGATATTCATGGGGAGCGGGCTGGTGTTGCTGGCGGTACCGGGGCTGTGGCGGGCGATGCGGCACCGCTGATCCATGCAGGCAAAGGCTTGCATGGCACCAGGTGCTATTTTATCCTTGGTGGCAGGAAACGCGGGCAATCCCGCGACGGGCCAGGAGCAGCACGTGACGAAACAGACAAAAGCCACAGAATTCCTGACTGCCAGCGGCATGCCCTTTTCGGTGCATGATTATGAATACGCCCCCGGCGGCGGGCTGATCGGGATACAGGCAGCGCAGTCCATCGGGGCGGACCCGGGCTGTGTACTCAAGACATTGGTGGTGGAAGTGGACCGCAGGATACCGGCGTGTCTGGTGGTGCCTGCTGATCACAAGGTGAATTTCAAGAAGGTCGCGGCCCTGTTCGACGGTCGCAACGCGCGGATGATGAGTCCGGAAAAAGCGGCGGAACTGACCGGCTTCCGCTCCGGCGGGACCAGCCCGTTCGGTCAGGAACACCAGTTGCCTGTTATCCTGTCGGCAGACGCCATGGCATGCCCGCATGTCTATATCAACGCGGGCGACCAGGGGCTGGTGGTACGCATTGCCCCCGCAGATGCACAGAAGGCGGCGAATGCACGGGTGGCCGATATTTCCGCAGCCCCCGTCCCGGCGGAACCAATCAAAAATTAACCTTTGCTGTCCATAACCCGTCCCTGAACAGAACAGGGACAGGATGCACGATGGCTGTTTCCTCGGACAATACGGAAATGGCTGATGGGTGGGCCACATTCGATACCGCATGGTACCGCGCCCGTTATGCGGCGATGCTGGACCTTATGGATATTCCCGCCGGACAGGTGCGCGAATTCCATGAAGCGCACGGCGCGGCGCTGGGGCATTCCCCCAATCCCTTTTTTGATGAGGAATGGTACCGCGCCACCTATCCCGACGTCGCGGCACAGGTGGCGGCGGGGACATGGCGCAGCGGATTCGACCATTACCTGAACGCCGGCGCGCGCACTCACAACCCACACTGGCTGTTTGACGAACGCGCCTATCTGGCTGCCTACCCTGACATAACGCCCGCAACGCTGGACGCGGGCGGGTACCGCAATGCCTATGACCATTACCTGCGCACGGGTGATGGGGAAATGCGCAGCGGGTCATGCTTTTTCGATCCTGAAACCTGTGTCGCCCTGCTGGCGGAATGTGACCAGGGCAGCACGCAGCGCCCCTTTTCCGATTACCTGCGCCGGGGCATGGACGCCCTGCCGTGTCGCAGCCTGTCGCTGTATTTCGATGCGGAATGGTACGTGCAGACTTACCCCGAATCCCATGCTGAAATTACGCAGGGACTGTGGCGCAGCGCCCTGCACCATTATCTGTGCAACACCACACCACGGGCGTTCGACCCGGGACCGTTCTTTTCCGAATCCTTTTACACCATGGTCAACCCCGACGTGCTGACCGCGATCGAGGCAGGGGCGCTGCGCAATGGTTATGCCCATTTTCTGGGTGACGGGGTGTATGAACAGCGCAAGCCATGTTCAACGCTGGATCTGGCGCAGTATATGCGCGACCCCACCGTGCAGGCTGATATTGCCGGACGCCGCGCGCGTGACGGGCTGGGCCATTACCTTGCCGCCCGTCCTGACCTGAAGCCCGCGCCCCCGCCATCAGTCACGGAAGATCAGGCCCGCGCCCTGTTCCGCCACATGTGTACCGCCCGCCTGCCGCTGCTGCTGAATGGCGGGATTGATTTCACGGCCGCCACGCCCCCTGCCCTGAGCGTCATTATCGTGGCGCACAACCAGTTTGAACTGACCATGTCTACCCTTGCCTCGCTACGGGCGAATTATCACGGGTCGATCCAGGTGCTGCTGGTGGATTCCGGATCGCGTGATGGCGTAGCCCGGATCGAGGACCATGTGCGCGGAATCGAAATCCTGCGTTTTGCGGGCAATATCGGCTTCGTGCGCGGATGCAACGCCGCCCTGCGCCGGGTAACGGCACCTGCCGTGCTGTACCTCAATAACGATGTGGACCTGCAATACGGCGCGATTGCAAACGCCCTGTCGCGGCTTATGGCGGATGACACCACGGGGGCGGTCGGTGGCCGCGTCATCCGCACGCACGGCATGCTGCAGGAAGCGGGCAGCATGATCTGGCGTGACGGGTCGGTGCAGGGCTACATGCGCGACGCCCACCCCTGCGTGCCCGAAGCTGGTTTCGTGCGCACGGTGGATTTCTGTTCGGGCGTATTCCTGATGGTCCGGACCGAGGTGGCGCAGGTGCTGGACGGTTTTGATGAAAGCTTCGCCCCCGCCTATTTCGAGGAAACAGACCTGTGCGTGCGCATCCGCGCGCTGGGCTACCGGATCCTGTATGACCCTGCAGTATGCCTTGTGCATTATGAATGTGGCACGTCGGACAGGGCCAGCGCGTCGCGGCTGATCGCGCGCAACAGTAACCTGTTCACCCGTCGCCATGCCCCTACGCTGCGGCGCAGGCTGCTGCGCCATGACCCGTCACAGGCACGCGCGCGCCACGCGGATGGCGGGCGGCACATCCTGTTTATCGAGGACAGGCTGCCGCTGCGCTACCTTGGTTCGGGCTTTACCCGGTCGAATGACATCGTGACCACGCTGGCTGACCTTGGCTACCATGTCACGGTCTATCCCATCTTCCGCCCGATCGAGGATGCCCCGACACTGGCTGCGGCCTTCCCTGAGGATGTGGAGGTCATCCACGACCGCGAACTGCCCGACCTGCCTGATTTCCTGCGCGCGCGCAGCGGGTGTTTCGATGCGATATGGATCGCCCGCACCCATAATGCCGCCCGTGTGGCCAGTATCCTGAACGATGCCGCATCCTGCATTTCCGCCAGCCGGATCGTGGTCGATACCGAGGCACTGGCCGCCTGCCGGGACGTGGCCTATGACCGCCTGCACGCCATCACCCCTTCCCGCCCGCTGGACGCGCGGCTGGAGGACGAACTGCGTCCCCTGTTTCTGGCGCAGCGCGTGGTGGCGGTCAACGCGGCGGAGGCCGACCTGCTGCGCGGTGCCGGATTTGATAATGTCTCCGTCCTTGGACACGTGCAGGTGCCGCGTCCCACCGGGCCCGGATGGGCGGCGCGGCGGGATATCCTGTTTCTTGGCGCGGTGCATGACATGGCGTCACCCAACCTTGATTCACTGGCGTGGTTCAGTGGGCAGGTCCTGCCCCTGCTGGTGGCGCAGCTGGGGGCGGATATCCGCTTCAGTGTGTGTGGTCATACCAGCCCGCGCGTTGACCTTGGCCCCCTGCGCCACCATCCCAACGTACGCATGCTGGGTCGCGTTGCGGATACTGCCCCGGTTTATGACCACCACCGCGTATTCGTGGCCCCCACCCGTTATGGCGCAGGCATTGCCTATAAACTGCATGAAGCCGCAGCCAATGGCCTGCCGGTGGTGGGATCGCCGCTACTATGCCAGCAGGCGGGCTGGCGCGACGGTCAGGACATGCTGTGCGCCAGCATCACGGACCCGGCGGATTTTGCGAAGCAGGTCGTCCGCCTGTATCATGACCAGGCATTATGGGACACGGTGCGGGACAATGCGCTGACACGCATCGCGACCGAACATGCCCCACAGGATTACCGCAACCGGGTGACGGCCATCATGGACGCCATATTCACGCAGGGCTAGCAGCCGGGCCTGTTTCCGGCGCGCAACCGACAGGAACCGGAAACCATGACCCAGATGGACAACATTTCCTTCGTCCCCGGCATTGATGCGGGCCTTCAGGCGCGGGTGCTGGCGGCCCCGCATTTCCGACGGTGGTATGACGGGATGCGCGCGCGTTTTAGCCTGCGTCACGTACTGGTGCGCGACGCCATCGCGTTTGATGCACAGCGCATGGGGTTCATACTGGTCGAGGCCGATGCCCTGCATGATGGCCACCGCGTGCCCGGCATAGCCCTGCTGCGCGGGGATTCCGTGTCGGTGCTGCTGGTGCTGAAATGCCCCGGTTATCCCGACCGCACCGTACTGACGTGCGAGGCACGGGTGCCCGTGGCGCGGCCTGACCTGCTGGCACTGCCCGCCGGGATGCTGGATGGTGGTGCATTCACCAGCACGGCGCTGCGTGAACTGTCAGAAGAAGTCGGTGCGGACCTGCAGGTCCGTGCGCAGGACCTGGTGAAGCTGACCGATGTCTGGCTGTCACCCGGGGGATGTGACGAAGCGATCGGTCTTTATTATGCCGAACTGCACATAAATGAGACACTGACCCGGACCCTGTCCGACCGCCAGACCGGCCTTGCGCGGGAACATGAATATATTCACCTGCATGTCATTGACCTGTCGGCGGTGCCGCATATCGGTATGACGGACGCAAAAACGTTGCTTTCATGGCACATGTATCAGGCGCGTCAGTAAGCTCCGCTTTTTTTGTTGACACAACCCTGTGATGACAATCATAAAGGCTGGAAGCAGGCTGCCTTGTGCAACTGCTTCTTGGACGTTTCCTCCCTAAACTCAGCGGTGCATATGCACCGCTTTTTTTTGGTCTGTTTTATATAAATTTCCTATAACTGTATGTCGTGTAGTATAGTCGAGACCCCACACATACGAGAGACGGGAAAGAAAGCAGAATGAGCGGTATCTTCAATGATGTAATGGGCAAGCTGAGCGACCTGGCTGGCGCATCGGGCCTGTCACAGCAAGTGCATTCCTACCTGTCGCAGCTGTTGACGGCTGACACCCTGAACACGCTGGTGGCGCAGGCGGAACAGGCCGGGCTGGGGGACAAGGTGCGCTCGTGGATTGGTGATGGCCACAACCTGCCCATTTCCACCGATGAACTGCGCAGCCTGCTCAGCAGCCAGCAGGTGCAGGCCATGGTGGACAAGACCGGCCTGCCGGCCGCCACCATCCTGCCGGTTCTGGCCCACCTGCTGCCCGAAGCCGTCAATACCCAGACGCCACAGGGCACGGTACCTACCAAGACCGCCTGATATGCGACAGGGGGCCGGGTGTCACGCCCGGCCTTTTTTATTCCGCCGCCTGCTGTCCCAGCATGCCGCCATACTGCACCAGACGGTCCACCAGATCCCCCAGCACAGCCTGTAACACTGCAAAGCCCGCATGGGGGGCCAACGTATCCTGATCCATATAAAGCGTCCGGCTGATTTCCAGCTGCAGGGCCTGTACACCCCGTCGTGGCCTGCCGTAATGCCGCGTGACGTACCCCCCGGCAAACGGGACATTGCGCGCCACGCTGTGCCCGTGGGCCAGCAGCACCTGTTCCACCAGCGCCGTCAGCTGCGGCGAACACGCCGTGCCCCACGCATTGCCCAGAACAAAATCCGGCTGCATGCCCCGCCCCTTCGGCGCGGGCATGGAATGGGCATCCAGCAGGATACAGCCGCCATGCCGCGCCACGCTGTCGGCCACAAGACCTGCCAACGCGTCATGATAGGGCTGCCAGCAGGTACGGATGCGGGCCTCGGCCTCGCTAAAGGGCAGCGGGCGGGGATAGATCGGTCCGTCATGGGAGACAATGCGCGCGATCGTGCCAAAGCCCGCCCGCACCTTGCGGCTGGTGGTATTGCACCAGTCAGGCAGTTTTTCACGGAACATGGTGGGGTCAAGTTCCCATGCCTCGCGGTTGGCATCGCAATAGGCGCGGGGAAAGGTTGCGTGCAGTAATGTCGCACCCCGCCCCGGCGTGGATGCGAACAGCTGGTCCACGTAGCAGTCCTCGCTGCGGCGCAGGGCATGCGCGTCAAGCCGCGACATACGCAGGAATTCCGGCGGATAATTCCGGCCCGAATGGGGCGACGCCACGATGACGGACGTCCCCGCCCCATCGGGGCGATGGATATGGAATGGCGGCATGGCAAGGCCCGTCACGGCGTTTTTTTCGCGGGTAACGGCCACGGACAGCCCCGAATGGCCACAGGCAGGAAAGCAGCACAGCACATGCCTGCCATAGGGACAGGAGGCCGCTTTGCGGTCAATGCGATTTTTTTCAAAACAGGGGTTGCATCCCCCTGAAAGGGCAAGTAAAAGCCATTTCACCGAAGCCGATTGGGCGCATAGCTCAGCGGTAGAGCACTACCTTGACATGGTAGGGGTCACAGGTTCAATCCCTGTTGCGCCCACCACTCGGCTTCGGTCAGACCCCCGTAAAATCAATGTGACGCGTGATAGTCCCGGTAGGGATAAGCTTGCACCCGTCCGTCTAAGACCATGGAAATCTGTCCGTATGTATGGAATTTCCGTGAAGTCGTTCTGGCCTTTGCCCCGTACAATTCTTCCTCGCTGCACCTGACCGCACATTATGGGATGCTGCAAGCAGGGATGGACGTAGTGATCCTGCCCATCCTCAAGCAGTGATGCCTTACACTATCCCCCAAGCTTCAACTGCGGTGAAGGCAGGCTGATTTCCTTGCCTCGCTGGCAGCGGGTTTCTACACCCGCGCCAGACCGGATCAGGCGGGCACAAGCTCCGCCGCGACAGGGTGCATGACGGGCGGCGCGTGCCAGCGGCCCTGGTCCACATCCGCGATCTCGCGGTCGATCTCGGCAATGACCTGCCGCGAAAACGGGCCAAGATGCAGGTAAAGCGCGCTTGTCATCACCACATATGGCAGCGCTTTGGGGTTATGCAGGGCACAGTCCAGCATCATGCGCCAGAACTGCCCGGCCGTGCCCGGTCCCGCACGATGGATACGGAACATAAGCCGGACAAAGCTGCGCAGGTCGCCCTTTATCATCCGGTGTGTACGCTTGCGCCCGAGCATCCGGCCAAGCCTGCGGACACGGCCGAAATAGGCGACCGGATCATAGATTGCCGCAAGCACTGTCCTGTAATCGTTCAGCACGTCGCGACGCGGGCGCTTTGTCTCGAAATTCAGTCCTGCCGTGCACTGGTCACCCGATTGCGTCTGTTCGCTGCCGGAAAAAAGACGGTCCTCGGCCAGAAGGCGGCGCGTCAGCTGGGTGGTGGGCAGGGCATAAAGCAGACCGACCATGCAGACCGGGATCGACGTATCCTCGATACATTCGATCATGCCCGGAGCAACGCTGCCCTTTTCGCTGTCGAAACCCACGATGAAGCCTGCATTGACGAAAATCCCGGCCCTGTGGATCGTCTCGATGCTCTGCTGCAGGCTGCGCCTTGTGTTCTGCTTTTTCTGCATGAGCACGAGGGAGTCTGTATCCGGACTTTCTATGCCCACAAATATCGCGAAGAAATTCGTATCGGACAGGCTGCGCAGCAGGTCGGGATCGTCCGCCAGGTTGATCGAAGCCTCGGTCGAAAATTCGAAGGGGAAATTCTTCTCGTTCTGCCAGCGCTTCAGGTCCGGCAGGAATTTCTTCAGCGCCTTCTTGTTGCCAATCAGGTTATCATCAACAAAATCCACATGCCCGCGATAGCCAAGGGCATACAGGGCATCCAGTTCGGCCATGACCTGTGCATTGGTCTTGGTGCGCGGCACCCGGCCGTAGAGTTCGATAATATCGCAGAATTCGCAACTGAACGGGCATCCACGCGAAAACTGGACGCCAACATGCAGGTACTGGTCCAGCTTCAGCAGGTCGAAGCGGGGCAGCGGGCTTTTTGTGACATCGGTCTTGCCCATCGGCGCTTCAAACACGCCCTGCCGCACGCCGCGCCGCCAGGCGGCGATAAAATCGACCATGATCTCCTCGGCTTCGCCCAGAACCTGAAAATTCGCAGCACTGTAAAGCGCCGGGCTGGATGTGACATCGGGGCCACCGATCACAACGGGCTTGTCACAGGCACGGCACATTTCGATAATGTGGAGGGCATCGTTACGCTGCGGCAGCATGCCGCCGGTCATCACGATATCGGCCCAGGCAAAATCCGCGTCATCCAGTTGTTCGGTATTGCGGTTGACCAGCCGGATTTCCCAGTTTTCGGGCAGCAGGGCCGCAACGGTAATCAGGCCAAGCGGTGCCGCAGGGTAGCGTGCGCCGGCCAGATCACAGGCCTCCTGATAGTTCCAGAATGAATTGGCGTTAAAGCGGGGGAAGATCATCAGGACCTTGCAGGTATCGGTCATTATGATGAAATCCCCTGATCAGCCTCCTCTTCAAGATTGAAACGGCCTCCCCGATCAGTGGCAGGGCACATGCGGACGGACGGTCCCATCTGTGGTGAAATGGTACTATTCCGGCGAATGGTCGTCATATGGATCTTCCATCTGGATGAAAGATGTCTCTACACCCCCTGACCTGCAATAGCGATAGAAGAGCATTTGCAATGTAAGATCCCCGTCTTGCAAAATGTAACAGACACATGAAAATCCCTGTTTTTCCACCCCGAAACAACAGTGCCGCCTATCGCACCCGGACGCCCTTTGACCAATGATTGCAGGTGATGACCGGCAGGACCGGATCCATGCATGCCGGGCAGGAACCATGATGGGCGGGGCAGGAAAACTTTTTCCATTACCTGGCATTATCCCCGGGAAGGCCTTGCATCACATACCGGGCGCAAGGTCCGCCAATCATACGGAACGGGAGCTTGGATCATGCCGCGTGGTGACAAGTCCGCCTACACGGACAAGCAGAAGCGACAGGCCGAACATATCGAAGACAACTACGAGGCACGTGGCGTCAGCAAGGACGAGGCAGAACGACGCGCCTGGGCCACCGTAAACAAGGAAACGGGGGGCGGAAAGAAAAGCGGCTCAGGCAGGGGCCACGCCGTCACACACGATCCCGCCCGCAAGGGTGGCAGGATTGGCGGGGCGGCCTCAGCCCATCGTCCAGCGGAAGAACGCGCCGCCTCGGCACGGAAGGGCGCTGAAACCCGACGGAAAAATGAAGGGGGATAGAACGCGGTGTTCTCTGAAGCTTTTTGACAAAAGCTTCACCAAAACACTTCTTTATAATTTGCAGGCTTCTGAAATAGGCTGGGCTTGATGACATTATCCATGTTGTGCGGGTGCAGGCACGATCCTGAGCACATTATCCGCAAGTGGCCGCTGTAACCGCAGGGCTTCCGGGGCTGGCGCATTCATCCAGATATCCAGTTCTTCCGGCCGGGTCAGGATGACAGGCATGGCCCTGGGGTGAATCGCGCCAACCACCCGATTGGCGTCCGTGGTCAGGAACCCGAACAGGGTGTCCGTGGTCTCGCCATCCACAAGCTTGCGGACCGATGTCCACTGGCACCAGATACCGGCAAAGAAGGCCAGTGGTCTCCCATCGCTGCGAGCAAACCAGACCGGCCTGCTGGTCCCGTCGGACAGACGTTCCGGTTCCGAAAAGGCCGTAAGTGGCACAAGGCAGCGATGCGCAACCCCTTCCCAGCGTTTCCACCATGTCGAGGCCGGATTGCGGATATTGGTCACTCCCCGGTCGACTTTGCGTCCCTTCAGGTAACCCGGTGGGGTTGGCATGCCCCAGCGCGCCATGATCAGTTCGCGCCCACCCTGCGCATTGCGCACGACAGGGGCCTGGGTGTCGGGCCAGATATCAGGCAGGGCTGCAAGATTGCCGGTGCGGTCCGTCATGACCCGTGCCGCTTCACGGATGGCCTGCTGGCTGTCCGTCATCGCATAAAGGTTACACATTATCCCACTTCCCTGCCCGCATGGCGTTTCCCGGTTGGTAACGTCCATCAACGCTACAGGACCATGCGATATGTTGGGGAAAGAGCAACGGCTCCCTTTCCCGACTGATCAGGAAAGGGAGCCGTCTGCCTATAGCGATGCCTGCAGGTCAGGGTGCGTTTTAGAAATCGAGGGATGTCTTGACGTAATACATTCCGCCATTGAACCCGTAGGGTGAGTAGGATGCGTATTTTGCCAGGCCCTGCTGCGAATTAGCGATCGCGCTGGAAATGCGGGTCGGGTATTTGTTGCCAAGGTTGTTGGCGCCTACACCGATGGTCCAGCGCGGCACAGGCTTGTAGTCCACTTCCAGGTTGGTGATGAAGGCCGGGTTCTGTTCAAACGGCACGGCGCCGGCGCCGGTCGGGGCCGCCATGTAGGTGATGGAGCCATAACGCATTTCCTGCACGAATACCGACCATTTCTTGTACTGCCAGTTCACGCTGATCTGCTCCCGGTTTTTGGGCGCGGAATGCAGGACCATTTCCTTGGTGTATTCGTTCACCAGGTTGTTGCGGGCGGAACGGATTTCGTTATCGGAGAAGTTGATGCCCATGGCAAAGCGGAACTTGCCAAAGCGATGCGTATGCAGTGTGTAATCCGCGCTCAGGTCACCACCAAACGTCTGGGTATTATACAGGTTGGCATAGTATGACAGGGATGTTGCGCTGGAAATATTGGCCGCCGCCAGCAGTTTCTGCAACGTGGCGTCATTCGGGTCGACGGAATAGGACTGGGTGCTGCCCAGACGGTCATTGATCGCAATGTAGTACAGATTACCCGTGATGTGAAAATCATCCACAGGCGTTGCATCAAGCCCGATCGTGTAGCTGCGCGAATACTCGCCCTTCATGTTGCCCGCGCCCAGGTATTTGGCAATAGCGCTGTTCGCTGGCACCTGATCCACGGTGTAACCGGGATAAGGCGCTGAATAGAAATAGGACATTTCACCCAGCGTAGGCGGACGGTAGCCAGAATTGATGTTGGCGCGGATGGCCCAGCGCTTGCTGAAGTTGTAGCGCGTGCCGACGGACCCGGTCTCGACAGTGGCCAGGTTGTTGTAGCTGTCAACGCGGCCGCCCAGCGTCCATTCCCATTTCTTGGTTATATAGAAATCAAGGTTGGCGAAACCTTCATACACGTCACGGTTCTGGTTCGTGACCGCCATGGGCACGTTACCAGGGTGATCGGTCGCACCCTGCCCGCCCCATGACGCGGTTTCACCCTGCGTCATCTGGAAAGTGTCGTGACGATATTCCGCGCCGAATTTCAGGTTGATGTCACGCGGCAGCAGCCCCGTGTGGAACGAACGCGATCCCCGCAGCCCTGTCGTCAGTTCGGACGAAATCGACTCACCATCATAAAAGGATGTCTGCGTCGGGTCATACACGTAGGACCCACCCGACATCGTGGCGTTTTCGGAATCCTTGGTGCCGTATTTCTGCTGGTCGCGGCCGTAAGTTACGTACGCATCCCACGCAAAACCGAATTTGCGCGCGCGAATGCCGTTATCCGTCTCGAAATCATACTGGTCCATGGTGATGTAGGGCTGGTCACCATTGGGGTAGAGCGACGGATTGATCCATTCATCAGCCCCCGAATTGGCGCGGTATGTTTCAGGCACGTTGGCACGACGGTGCGAGAAGGTGGACGTGCTGTAGAAACTGAACCCGTGCGCCACGGGAATGGACATGTTTTCGCTCAGCGTCTCAAGCGTGCTCTTGGGCAGCCCCAGCCCGCGCTGCACGTTACGGTCCGCGGTTGCGTTGCGCGTGGGATCGGCAAACAGGGTGCCGTAGAAATCCCCGCCCCGTGTCGTGGGCAGCTGGTGGGTAACCTGTGCCGCAAGATCAAGGTAGCCACCCTTGTTGCCCAGCGCCATGGCATAGCTGGCCGAACCGTCAAGCGCCTGACCGTCGCCCGCGTAATACCCGCTGTTCTTGAAATTGATGGTGCCGCCATGCGTATCGCGCTTCAGCACGATATTGACCGCACCCGCAATGGCGTCCTGACCATACAGCGCGGATGCCCCTTCGGTAATGACCTCGATATGATCAATCGCCGTGATGGGAATGAGCGAAATGTCGGCCGGCTCACTACCCCAGTTGGTACCCGCATTGGAATTGAAGTTGGCGCCAATGTGGCGGCGATGGCCGTTCACCAGGATCAGCGTGTCATCGGGCGACTGCCCGCGCAACTGCATGGTCTGGACAAAGGAACTTGCGCCGCCACCGGGCAGGGCGGCTGTGGTGATGGCGGGATTGGCCTGCGCCAGCGCGGAAAGGACATTGGTCTGGCCGGTCTTGAGCAGTTCCGCACCGGTCACGACCGTCACCTGCGTGGTGCTATGACGTGCGGCACCCGGTGAAAAAATGGAGTTGGTCTGATGACCACCCACATGGATTACTTCCGGCTGGCTGGACGCACGCAGCGCCGTGGGCGTGGCATGCTTTACGACAGTCGTTTTCCTGGTGGGGGCAACCCTGTAATGTTTATCAGGGGATGAGATGGCTGCCGTCGCGGCTTCACCCGCAACCGGCACGAATGTACCGAACGCAACCCCGGCTACCAGATATAACTTCCGCTTTGATAGGCCTGACATCTGCCTTCCCCCCCTGAAACTCGACCGGACGTTTGGTAACGAATATGTGCAAGGTTATGATGCGCATTCGTTACGATGTGGCGTCATATGGATTATTGATATGTTCGGGGCTGGCGGCGGCTCTTACTTGGATCTGATGAATTATATAATTGAAAACGTTTCGGGTTTTGGAACGTGTCGCGTTTTTGACACTATACACAGCAAGTATCAGGCAACGTGTTTCGCAACGGACCGTACTGTCGCGAAGGCACCGCGCCTGAACCGGGCATGAATTTTTCGAAACGTTATGCCCTTACATGACAATATATTGACAATTTCAGAAATATCCCTATTATCAATGCAATAAAGCCAAAGCCTATAATATTTATGGAGTTCCAGTTGGACATACGGCGACTGCAGGCTTTTATTAAAATCATCGATCTGGGCAGCATTTCCCGGGCGGCTGACCTGCTCAATATTGCCCAGCCCGCGTTGAGCCAGCAACTGGCCACACTTGAAAACGCCTTCAAGCAGAAACTGGTCATCCGCAGCAAAAGTGGTGTGACACCCACTACGGCCGGATCGGAACTGTACCGGCACGCGCAGACCCTGACCAAGCAGTTCGACCGGGCCATGGTTGAAATAACCCAGGGGGCCGGGCCGCTGGTGGGCAAGGTGTCGGTCGGGCTGTCTCCCTACAGCGCGGGGTCCACGCTTTCGGTCAAGCTGCTGCAGCGCGTGCGCGCGTGCCTGCCCGACATAACGCTGCACCTGACCGAAAGTTTTGATGATATCTATAGTGAACTCATCATGACCGGGCGGCTGGACATGGCGGTGATCCATGGCGCGGGACCAATAAAGGGCGTTATATTTACCCCGTTGATGAAGGAAGAATTCTTCCTGCTCGCGCCACACGGGCTGGAATTCCCGCAGGATGAAACCGGCGCAGTACAGCTGGTGGACATAGCCGATACGCCCCTGCTCCTGCCGCCCAAGCATAACTTTGTCCGCAAGAGCGTGGACATGGCCTTCATGCGCAAGCAGCTTGAACCATGCATCGTGGCCGAAATCGAGGCATTGATAACCCTGCAGGGCGCTATAGAGGAAGGTATTGGCAGCACCATCCTGCCATGGTCCGTCGCCAGCCGTATTGTCGTGCCAGGCCGCTCGCGCATCTATCCACTGCGCAACCCGGTCATTCAGGAAGACGTGTCACTGTGCATTCCTGAAATCATTCCCGAAACGGAAGCATCTGTCGCGGTGCGCGAACTGCTCATTGAACTGGCCAAGGCCATGGCGGCCTCGCACAACTGGCCGGGCGCCCAGCCTTTCGGCTGAGGGATCAGCCCGCCTGCCGCCCCACATTGGGACCGGTCAGCGCATCAGCCTGCAGCAGGGCCGCAAGCCGTTCGGGCGAAAGCAGTTTTTCCGCTACGATCAGGTCCGTCACCCTGCAGTTTTCCGCCAGCGCACGCCTGGCAATGGTCGAACACGTATCATAACCCAGCACCGGCACCAGCGCGGTAATGATGCCAATATTGATATCGGACAGATACTGGCACCGCGCCCGGTCGGCTGAAATGCCGTTGATGCACCGCGTTGTCAGGGTTTCGATGGCGGCGCGCAATATCCTGATGGATGTAAACAGGCAGTAGCCGATCATCGGTTCAAACGCATTAAGCTGTAACTGTCCGCCATCAGCGCACATGGTAATGGTCATGTCATGACCCGCGACCAGATAGGCCACCTGATTGACGGCTTCGGGTATGACGGGATTGACTTTGCCTGGCATGATGGATGACCCTGCCTGCACCGCTGGCAGCACGATTTCGCCCAGTCCCGTCCGCGGCCCGCTGGATAGCAGGCGCAGGTCGCTGGACATCTTCGACAGTTTCAGCGCCAGGCGTTTCAGCACACCGGAAAACAGCACAAAGACCCCTACATCCGATGTCGCCGCGATCATATCCGGCGAGATGGCCATGGGCCGCCCGGTCAGGCTGCGCAGTTCCGTCATGACGGTCGATGCATAACGCGGATCGGTATTCAGCCCGGTTCCGATGGCCGTGCCACCCAGATTGACCTGCCCGAACGCCGTGACATGGGTCTTGATGCTAGTGATTTCGGTAGCAATGCCCGTGCGGAAAGCACCAAATTCCTGCCCCAGCGTCATGGGCACGGCGTCACGTAGCTGCGTGCGGCCGACCTTCAGGATAGCACCAAAGGCTTCCGCCTTTTCGTCCAGCGCCACATGCAACCCCTCCAGGGCGCGCACCAGCGGGTCAACCGCCAGCAACAGACCCAGCCTGAGTGCTGTTGGATACACGTCATTCGTGGACTGTGCCATGTTGACGTGGTCATTGGGGTGCAGCACGGAATAGGCGCCCGGCTTTTCCCCCAGCAGCCCAAGGGCCACATTGGCAATGACCTCATTGGCGTTCATGTTCGTAGACGTACCCGCCCCACCCTGCATGGCGTCCACGACAAACTGCGCACGGTAGGCGGGATTTTCCAGTATAATCTGGCATGCCCGATCAATGGCATCGGCGCGTGTAGGGTCCAGATAACCCAACGCAAGATTGGCCCGTGCCGCTGCCTGCTTGACAGTCACCAGCCCCTGCACCAGTTCCCCGAATGTCCCGATTGTCGTGCCACTTATGGGAAAGTTATCAAGCGCGCGCTTTGTATGCACACCCCACAGGGCACCGGGGGGAATGGTAACCTCCCCCAGCAGGTCACGCTCGACGCGAGGCACGGGCATTCCCGTCTCCGGCCCCACGGGGCTGGTCTGGCCTGTGGAATTGCAGAATGCTGCGTCCTGTGCCGGAGGGGGCATATTCATCATTTCGGCCTATGCACGTTACAGGATTGTCTTGAAACAACCCATTGATGAAATAATAAAAGCTCTGGTTACCGCTGTTTTTCAAAAAAAAAGTGTTCTTCAAAGCTTCCTGAAAAAACCTTCACCAGGACCATCCTTATGATTTGCGGATGTTTCCTGACCTGACTGTTCAGGCTGGGCAAAGCAATCCTGTCGGGGCAATGCCGGACCAGCGCCCACAATACTTCACTACACACGAAATTTCGCGCACGCTGCCCGCATGTCACTTTAAATAAAGCGGCATGCCGGAACGCCCCGAATACTGTTGCCCGGCAGGCGACCACTTCCGGGCTGACGTGTCTCAGTCGGGCCGGATCTGCATGACTGTCGCGCCATATCCCACCAGCGCGCCGGGCTGCCCCACGATGTCTACTACCGTGCCTGCCACCGGCGCGGTAACCTGCACCTGCAGGCTATCCAGTGTCAGAAGTGCGACCACCTCCCCCTGCACCACCTTTGTTCCCACCGGTGCAAAGGGCGTATCGCTCGATGGATGGGTCAGGCACAGGTGACCGAAATACGGCGTCTTCACCGCCACATCCCCTGCCCCGACATCCGCCTGCTGGGCCGCAGCCTGCGCTGTGGGCAGGATCGTGGCCACCTGTTCCGCGCGAATGCGCAGCTTCAGTCCCGCTGCCTCATTCGTCAGTTCCAGACTGTCCAGCCCCGCCTGTGCCAGCCATGTCGCCATCTGTACTATCTGTTCGGGTTCTGGCAGCCGGTCAAAATGGGGCACCAGCTGTTCGGACCGGTTGTTCATGGGGCCGTCCTCCGCGCAAGCCAGCGTTCAAGATAATGGATATCCACCCCGCCACGCTGGAAATCCGGGTCCGCCAGTAGGTCACTGTGCAGGGCGATGTTGGTTGACACCCCTTCCACCTTCATTTCCGCCAGCGCCACCTGCATTCGTGCAATGGCTTCGGCGCGGGTTGCGCCATGGCTTATGATCTTGCCGATCAGCGAGTCATAATAGGGCTGCACCGTATAGCCCGCCACCACATGCGTATCGACCCGGATACCCGGCCCGCCAGGCAGGTCCCAGCGCGTGATGGTACCCGGCGAGGGCATGAAGGTGAACGGATCTTCGGCATTCAGGCGACATTCAATGGAATGTCCCAGCAACGGAACGTCCGATTGTGCGATACCCAGCGGCGCGCCCTGGGCCACGCGCAACTGCCCGGCCACGATGTCGATGCCCGTCGTTTCTTCCGTAATAGGATGTTCGACCTGAACGCGGGTATTCATTTCGATAAAGGCGAATACCCCGTCTTCATACAGAAATTCGAACGTACCCGCGCCACGGTAGCCGATGCGGCGGCAGGCCTCGGCACAGCGTTCGCCAATTTCGGCAATCGTCTCCGGCGCAATGCCAGGGGCGGATGCTTCCTCCAGCACCTTCTGGTGACGACGCTGCAATGAGCAGTCGCGCGCGCCCAGCCAGAGTGCAGTGCCGTGCGTATCGCACAGGACCTGTATCTCGATATGGCGCGGCTTCTGCATGAAGCGTTCGAGGTAGAGCGTCGGGTTGCCGAATGCCTGCTGGGCTTCCTTGGCGGTCAGTGTGACCGCCTGCGCGAGATCAGCCTCGCGCTCGACCACGCGCATGCCGCGCCCGCCGCCCCCGCCCGATGCCTTGACGATAACGGGAAAGCCCACCTGCAACGCAATGGCTCTGACCGCATCCATGTCAGCAGGTAGCGGCCCGTCCGACCCGGGCACGCAGGGCACGCCGGCGTCGCGCATGGCGCGCTTGGCGGTAATCTTGTCGCCCATCATGCGGATCGACGCACCCGTCGGCCCGATGAAGGTCAGGCCCGCATTTTCCACCGCATCGGCAAAATCAGCGTTTTCCGACAGAAAGCCATAACCCGGATGAACGGCCTGCGCCCCGGTCAGGCGGGCCGCCAGCAGCAGACCGTCAGCATCAAGGTAGCTGCGCGCCGCGGCTGCCGGGCCGATACACAGGGCGATATCGGCTTCATGCACATGGCGGCTGTCGGCATCGGCTTCGGAATACACCGCCACCGTTTCCAGACCTAGCTGGCGGCAGGCGCGCTGGATACGTAGCGCGATCTCGCCACGATTGGCGATAAGCACCCGGTTGAAACGTGGGGTCTCACTCATGCCAGCCGGAACAGGGGGGTCCCTGCCTCCACTTCAGTACCGTCTTCAACCAGCACGGCGGCAATCGTGCCAGCCTGCGTGGCGCGGACGGCGTTGAACACCTTCATGGCCTCGACCAGTCCCACTTCCTGCCCGACCGTCACGGCCTGCCCTGCGGTAACGTAAGGGGCAGCCCCGGGAGACGGCGAGAGATGGAACACACCATAGGACGGGGCCGTAATGACGGCTTCCATCACGGGTGGCGGTTCTGATGCGGCCACCACCGGCGCACTGACCGGGTTTACAGCCGGTGCGCCGGATGCAGGCGGGACGACCGGCTGCGTTCCACCACCACGGGTGATACGGATACGACAACCACCTTCCTCAACCTCAAGCTCCGTGACCGGGGCATGGGCCACAAGGTCGATCAGCCGCCTGACATGCGTGAGATCCACTGGTCTTACGCCGCGCCGGCTGTCTTCTTGGCGAAATTCAGGCCGCCCACAACCTGCATGGTCGGCAGCACTTCCATGAAACTGACATTCATGCGCTGCGGCGCCATGACGGCAAAGGCGACGGAATTGGCGATATCCTCGGGCAGCAGGGATTCATATTCATCAAAGAAACGCTTCTTCGCTTCTTCCATGTTGCCGATCAGGCGGCCGAATACTTCGGTTTCGCAACGCGCGGGCGAGACCTCGGTCACGCGGATGCGGTGGCCGAACAGGTCACAGCGCAGCTGCTGCGACAGCGAATGCACGCCAGCCTTCGTTGCATGATAGACCGTGTTGCCACCGGCAAAGGCATAATGTCCGGCAATGGAGGTGATGTTGACGATATGCCCGCGGTCACGCTCGATCATGCCCGCGACCACCAGCCGGGTCAGCTGCAGCACCGCGCGCAGATTCACGTCAACCAGCGCGTCAATATCATCGGGCGTGGTGCTGGTGATGTTGCCCGTGCGCGACTGCCCGGCATTGTTGACGAGGATATCGATCTCCAGCCCGTTGACCAGCGCCTCGATCCCCTTCTGGTCGGATACGCTGACCGCATGCACGACACAGCCGGTTTCCTTCGACAGTGCTTCCAGTCGCGCCGCATCACGCGCCAGGGCATGCACTTCGATCCCTTCCCTGAACAGGCGGCGGACAATTTCCGCGCCAATGCCAGAAGATGCGCCGGTGACGAGGGCGGTACGGTACGGCTGGTTGCTCATGGTAAGAAAACCCGATCCTGAACAGAGAAACTAATCCCACCCGGCCCCACAACGGGTACCGGATGCTCAGCTATTCACTGCATGCTAGCGGGCGCGGTCAACATGCGCCAAGAGCACTTCGTTCTCACGCCATAACAATATACGATGGCCCGGCCATGGTGCTGAGCCATAAGATTATCCAATAGCCATACAACCAGAATTGCACTGGCCATCGTTACGCAAACGGCCATACTTTCCGGGTCGGCGCCAGATACCGCGAAACCTGCATTGTTATGGTTCAGGCCCCGTACCGGATCCTGCAATTTCCGGGATATGACCAGCACTGTTCCAGGGACTGTGTATTTTGAACACGGATATGAAGAACGACGTGGCGCGCGATACCCGCCCGGCCCCCACCATCAGCATGATCGGCACCCGCGCCATGCTGTTCGAGGCGCCGGGGGACTTCACCATGGCCCACCAGCGCCGGATATGGTCGCTGATGGACGCGGCACGGGCGCGGCCCGATGTGTGCGAACTCATTCCCGGCGTGACCAACCTCATGCTGATTTTCGCGGCCCCGCCCGACCGCCCGCAGGAAGTGGCTGACTGGCTGCGCCATGCGTGGGACACCCTGCCCGAACGGCATATCGAAGGCCGCCTGTTTGAAATCGGCGTGCGCTATGGTGGCGAACTGGGTGGTGACCTGGCCACTGTTGCCGCTCATGCAGGCCTGCCCCCCGAAGAGGTGATCGCCATCCACCACGACAGTGAATACACGGTCTGCGCCATAGGCAGCGCGCCGGGTTTTGGCTACCTGCATGGGCTGGACCCGCGTATCGCAACACCGCGCAAGACCGTACCGTCGCTGAACATGCTGGCCGGGACCGTCACCATTGGCGGCATGCAGGCGGGCATTTCCGCGCTGACCGGACCGAACGGGTGGAATTCCATCGGGTATACCGACATAACCCTGTTTGATCCCCACAAGCAGCCGCCTGCCCTGTTCGCCATTGGCGACCGCATCCGCTTTTATCCCGAAAGCATCGAGCTGTGATGACCATCCTTGAAACATCCGCCCTGAACACGGTGCAGGATCTGGGCCGTCCCGGTTACCGCAACCTTGGCGTGGGCACGTCGGGCGTAATGGACGCCATCGCCCTGCAGGCGGGCAATATCCTGCTGGGCAACCAGATGGACGATGCCTGTATCGAATTGCAGACCTATCCTTTCGTCCTGCGTTTTGATGCACCGGCCAGCTTTGCGGTCACGGGTATTGATGCCGCAATCGAAGTTGATGGCCGCACCATCCTGCCATGGACGGTCGAGACGGTGGCGGCAGGACAGGTGCTGCGTGTGGGCGCCCCCAGAACCGGCGCGCGCGGGTATATCTGTATTGCGGGCGGGATTGAGGTGCCTGTGGTGCTGGGGTCGCGCAGCACGCAGTTGCGTGGCGGTTTTGGTGGGCTGGACGGTCGACCGCTGGAAACAGGCGATACGCTGAAGACCACGGGGGCCACGCTGGATGTTGCGGGTTACGGCGCCGTGCCGCCTGCAACGGTGCTGGATGCCGTAGCAAGCGAGGACGATGCGAAGGTCATCCATCTGCGCGCCATGCCAGCGACCGATTACGAACTGTTCACTTCCGAATCCCGGCAGCGTCTGTGGGATACCCCATGGCGCATCACACCGCAGAGCAACCGCGTGGGCTACCGCCTGTCGGGCGCGCCGCTGGAACTGAATCACCGGATTGAACTGCGATCCTACGGTGTGATTGCCGGTATCGTGCAGGTGCCACCGGCGGGGGAGCCGATCGTGCAACTGGCCGATGCCAATACCGTGGGTGGCTACCCCCGCATCGCCACCGTGATCGAAGCGGACCTGTGGCGGCTGGCGCAGGCGCGCATCGGCACGCGTATCCGCTTCCATGAATGCAGCTTTGCCGAAGGTGTCGCGGCCATGCAGCCGGTCAACGCCTATCTGGATGACCTGCGCATGATGGTTGCCCATTACCGCACATCCGCCCGCTGCCGTGCTGGCATCAAGTCTGGAGACAAGGCATGAAGATCGACCTCAATTCCGACATGGGCGAAGGCTTTGGCCGCTGGCGCATCGCTGATGATGACGGGCTGATGGATACCGTGTCCTCGGCCAATATCGCCTGCGGGTTCCACGCCGGTGACTACGCCATCATGAACCACACAGTGCAACTGGCGAAGGAAAAGGGTGTGGGCATCGGCGCCCATCCCGGCCTGCCGGACCTGATGGGCTTCGGACGGCGCAACATGGCCGTGTCGGACGCGGATATGGAATCCATGATGTGCTACCAGATCGGCGCATTGCAGGGCATTGCCGCACGGCATGGCCACCGTGTCACCCATGTCAGCTACCACGCCGCATTCGGCAACATGGCCAACGCCGATGAAGCCCTTGCCCTGCGCCTGACCCGTGCCATTGCAGCCCTTGACCGCAACCTGAGCGTATTCTGCATGCCCGGCCAGGCGACCGAACGCGCGGCGGAAAAAGCCGGGCTGCGGGCACGGACGCTGTTCCTGGCGGATCGGGCCTATACCACGGCGGGCACGCTGGTCCCGCGCGGGCAGCCGGGCGCTGTCATCCATGACATGGCGGGGGTGCGGACGCGCGTGAAGCAGTTCCTGCAGGACGGGTCGGTCACGACCATTGACGGCAAGCGCCTGCCGGTGAAGGCCCAGTCCATACTGGTGCACAGCGACACGCCCGGATCGCTGGAACTGGCGCGCGCCATCCGTGCGGAAATCGAGGCCAGTGGCGGCGTGCTGACGCCTGCCTGCCAGCTTGGGGACTGATTGCGTCCCCTCATCCATAAGAATTTCTTATTGCACCGCAACGAACTCCTATAACCCGGAATGCGCCCCATGCGTTACGTTACCGTAACGTGAAACAGGTGAGGGACCGACCGGACTGACCCTTCATGAAGCGCGCTCCCGTCCATGTCGTGCATTGAGGTACGGACAAAATGAAGCATGACCTGAAACGTGGCGCCCTTCTTCTGGCATCGGCGACATTTTTTACCGCCGCCCTCAATGCCCTGCAGAAACTGACCGGATCGACACTGCCCGCGCTGGAGATCATTTTCTTCCGCAACCTGTTTTCCCTACCCTTCGTGCTACTGATCGCGTCGCGCACGGGCATTGTACTGAAAACCAGTCATTTTGGCGGGCATGTCCTGCGGTCGATCGTTGGGCTGATCAGCATGATCATGGTGGTGATTACCGTAACCCGCCTGCCGCTGGCCGAACAGCAGGTCCTGTCCTACACGCAGCCACTGTTTCTGGTGCTGCTGTCCATCCCGCTGCTGCATGAACGGCCGTCGCTGCAGCGCTGGGTCGCGGTCTGCCTCGGGTTTTCAGGCGTGGTCGTGGTCGCCCTTGGCAAGGGGCTGCTGCATGGCGCCAGCAGCGCGGTACCCAGCTGGGCCTACGCCGTAGCCCTGGCGCAGGGGGCGGTGGGTGCGCTGACCACCATGCAGATCCGCCAGCTTTCGGCCACGGAATCCAGCACGACCATCGCGCTGTGGCAGGCGATCCTCATGACGCTCATGACGGCACTCCCCCTGCCTATCATCTGGACCACGCCCGGCGTGACCGAAGCCGCATGCCTTGTCGCCGTGGGCGCGTTTGCCGGGATCGCGCAGGTTCTGCAGACCGAGGCCTTTGCCTCGGCACAGGTGTCCGCAATTGGCCCCTTTGCCTATTCCGGGCTGCTGTGGGCCGCGCTGATCGGGTGGTTCGGGTTCGGTGAAATACCCGGCGTCGCCATGGTGATGGGCGGACTGCTGATCATCGGGTCCGGCGTATGGATGCTGCGTCACGATCGCCCAGCAAAACAGAAAGTCGTGGCGGAAGGCACAATGGACGCGGCCACCGGCACCCCGCCATGAAGCACGGCCTGTGCGTGATGGCCCGTTCCTCATCGTAATTCACGGCACACCAGGAGTCCTACAGCGTGACAACAGGTGAAACGACCACCAACGCACGAAGCGGGCGTGCAATTCCTGCCCGCTACGTATTCTTCTTCCTTGTATTCCTGATGTACGCCATCAGCTATGGCGACCGCGCCGCGCTGTCCATCGCCCTGCCGTCGATGGGCAGGGAGTTTTCCCTCACACCAGTGCAGATGGGCTGGGTTTCATCCAGTTTCCTGTGGTCGTATTTCCTGCTCAACCTGCCTTCGACCATTGTGCTCGACATGGTGGGTGCCCGCGCCATTGGCAGCCTTGCCGTGGGGATATGGTCGTTCGCCATGCTGCTGGGCGGCATGGCGCAGAACATCACGCAGTTCCTGCTGACACGCGTGCTGCTGGGGGTTGGTGAGGCACCGACCTTTGGCGTGGGGGCCACCGTGGTGCGCAACTGGGCGCAGCCGCGCGAACGCGGGTCGGTCATGACCGTGCTGCTGACGGGCATGCAACTCGGGCTGGCTGGCGGCACGATCGCGGGGGCGTACCTGATTACCTTTTTCGGGTGGCGGTGCGAGTTCATGGCACTGGGCGCGGTGGGCATTGCGTGGGCGCTGGTGTGGTGGCTGGTTTACCGCAACCCGGCCCGCAAGGCAGATGCCGTCCCGCGCAGGCCCATTACGCTGCGTGAAATCAGAAATCTGTTCCGCTCATCTTCCTTCCTGGGGATACTGGTGGTGCAGTGCACGCAGAATTACCTGAACTTTCTGGTCATGTCATGGATGCCGCTGTACCTGATCCATGAACTGCACATCAATACCACCGGTACGGGCAACAGCACAGCCCTGTGCTATCTGGTCGCGGCCATTGGCGCGGTCATTATCGGGCGGGTGCTGGAACACCTTGTCTTCCGTAATGGCATTCATCCGCCCTACCGGCGTTTTGTTGTCGTCACCTGCCTGATCGGTGCGGCCACGATCGGACTGCTGCCGCATTTCCATACCATGATGCCCATCCTGCTGGTGCTGTCCGGCGCGCTGGCCTGCCTTATGGCGGCCAATGGCGCCAATACTGCACTGCTGACCGATATGGTGGAAGATGGCCAGAAAATGGGGGCAGTTACGGGTGTAACGCTGACATGCAGCAACTCGCTGGGGCTGCTTTCACCCATCCTGACCGGGTATATCGTGGCGTGGACCGGCAGTTTTGACATGGCATGGTACATGTGCGCCACCGCCCTGGTTATTGCGGCCGGGCTGTCACTGGTCATGGTACGCGACCCGATCCGCATGGATGGGCAGGCGGGATGAGGGCCATCGGGCTTTCATAGTATTGTTGTATGGGGCCAGATCATTTTCGTCGGTATCTAACCCGTGTCGAAACGATTTACGATGCGGTGTGAGCATGTGTCCTGTTGCATGAGTAAAAGTGGAGAGAGCGTCTGATGCCTGGGTTTGCGGATCGACTGAATGGAATTGGGATTTCGGCTTCCGCCGCGATGACCGACAAGGCGTCGGCGCTGAAGGCGGAAGGGATGAAGATCGTCAGCCTGTCATCGGGCGAACCCGATTTCCCCACCCCCGAACATGTCGTGGATGCCGCGATTGCCGCAGCCCGCGCGGGTGATACCAAATATCCGCCACAGGATGGCAAGCCCGCGCTGAAAAAGGCGGTGCAGGGCAAGTTCCAGCGTGAAAACCACCTTGATTACGCGCTGGATGAAATCCTTGTGGCCAACGGCGCCAAGCAGATCATCTATGACGCCATGATGGCCACCATCAACCCCGGTGACGAAGTGGTCCTGCCCACGCCAAGCTGGATCAGCTATGCCGATATCGCCCGCCTTGCCGGGGCATCCATCGTATCCGTGCCCTGCCCGGCCGAAGGGGGCTTCCGCCTGTCGGCCGCAGCGCTTGAAGCCGCAATCACGCCAAAGACCAAATGGCTGGTACTGAACTTCCCCGGCAACCCCACCGGCGCGTGCTGCCCGCGCGCGGACATGGAAGCCATCGCCGCCGTCCTGCTGAAACATCCGCAGGTCTGGATCATGACCGATGATATCTATGAACACCTGATTTATGATGGCTTTACCTTCTGCACGATCGCCGAGGTCGAGCCGCGGCTGAAGGACCGTGTCCTGACCGTCAACGGTGTGTCCAAGGCCTATGCCATGACCGGCTGGCGTGTCGGCTACTGCGGCGGCCCGCGCGCGCTGATCGCGGCCATGAACAACATGCAGGGCCAGTCCACCAGCGGCATCAACACGCTGGCGCAGGCCGCAGCCGTGGCCGCGCTGAACGGCCCGCAGGATTTCCTGAAGGACCGCGCCGCCGAATATCAGGCCCGACGTGATCTTGTAGTCAGCCTGCTCAACGCCATTCCCGGCGTGCAGTGCCATACGCCGCAGGGTGCGTTCTATGTCTATCCCGATATCAGCGGGTGCATGGGCAAGACCTCGGCCGGTGGTCGCCTGATCGCAACCGATGCCGATTTCGTCATGGCGCTGCTGGAAGAGCAGCAGGTGGCGTCCGTACAGGGCGCAGCTTATGGCATGAGCCCGTTCTTCCGTATTTCCTATGCGACCGGTACGGATACCCTGCGTGAAGGCTGCCGCCGCATCGCGGCCTTTGTGGATGGCCTGAAATAAGGCTGGCCCCATATCCACAACAAAGGCCGGGGCACTCATAGGATGCTCCGGCCTTTAATTTTACGGGCTGGCATAGGTAAGCCAATAAAGGCTTGATATGTCATATGAAAGCACGTCATCGCAACCGGCTGCCTGTCACCACCCAGAAACGCCTTCTGGAGCACTTTGTTGCGGGCACAGGCGCGTTCTGCGAAAAAACCACAGGCGGCACGATCCCGCCTGCCGGTCAAGGCCGCTGCCACATCACCGAAACCATGTGTCAGCGCTCAGCGGCACAGTGCCCATGGCAGGACGGCACCGTCCACCCGTCGGGCCGTCACCCCGTAAACCGTGCGCATGATGTCATCATCCAGCACCTGCGTGGCCGGGCCATGACGGATGACGGCGCCATTGTCCATCAGCACCAGTTCATCACAGAACCGGGTTGCCAGCACCAGATCATGCAACACGATGACGATCCCCTTTCCCTGCCCCGCCTGCTGGCGGAAAAGCTGCATCATCGACAGGGCATGCGCCGGGTCCAGTGCCGCAATCGGTTCATCGGCCAGTATGACCGGCGTGTCGGTCGCCAGCGCGCGGGCCAGGTTCATGCGCGCGCGCTCTCCGCCGGACAGGTCCGTGGCCGGGCGCGCGCTCAACTCCAGCAGGCCAGTGGCCGTAAGGGCACCCGCCACCGCCGGGTGATGGACGGCATGTCCGTTCACCTGCCCGTGCGGCAGGCGTCCCAGTCCCACCATCGTGCGCACGGGCATGGGCGGCGGCAGTTCACCCTGCTGTGGCACGAAGGCAAGCTGCCGGGCACGTACTGTCGGGGTGATCCGGTTCATGTCATGACCAAGAAGGGTGATTTGCCCGTAATCGGGTGCCAGCAACCCCGCCAGCATGCGCATGAACGTGCTTTTCCCCGCCCCGTTCGGTCCGATCAGGCCAATAACCCGCCCCCGCGCCAGCGTAAGGGACGCGCCGGAAACAACAGCCCGGTCCCCACGCCTGAATGAAATGTCGTATGCCTGCAGCAGGGTCATGACACGCCTCTTTTCAGCATGATGACACGGGCAAGGAAAAACGGCGCACCCACCAGCGCCGTCAGCACGCCAAGCTGCAGTTCGGTCCCCACCGTTACCAGACGCACCACCATATCCGCCCCCAGCAGCAGCAGGCTTCCCCCCAGAAAGGACGGTACGAGCAGCTTCGACGGCTGATACCCCGTCAGTGGCCGCAACAGGTGCGGCACCACCAGCCCCACGAAACCGATCGCGCCCGCAACCGCCACACACGACCCCACGGCCAGTGCCGCCCCCAGCACGATACGCGTCTGGACGCCCCTCATCCCATGCAGTCGGAAGCCAAGGCTTTCCGCCACGTCTTCGCCCAATGTCAGCGCATCCAGCACGCGCCCGGCCGACAGCATGAGCAGCGTGCCACATATGACACCCGGCAGGCAGATCCAGACATGGGCAAAGGTTCGGTCCGTCAGCGATCCCATGAGCCAGTGCATGATTTCAAAAGACGCGTACGGGCTGGGCACAAGGTTCAGCACCAGCGCGGTCAAAGCCGCGGCAAGACTGCTGAGCGCCGCCCCCGCCAGCAGCAGCACCAGCGTGCCACCACGCCCCACCAGCCCCATCAGCACGGCTGCCGCACATAGCGCACCCATCAGCCCACCCAGCGGCAGGGCCGCGACGGAAACCTGCATGAGGCCGGTATAGAACACGCTGACCGCCCCAAGCGCCGCCCCACCCGACACCCCCAGAATACCGGGATCGGCCAGCGGATTGCGCAGGTATCCCTGCAACACCGCCCCCGACAGGCCCAGCGTCCCGCCCACCATGATGGCAAGAAGCATGCGCGGCAGGCGCAACTGCCCGACGATAATCGCCCCTGCGGTATGCCGCCCCGCCAGCAGGTCCGCCAGCGCATGCACGGCCATGATGCGGGTTTCCCCCCACATGAGCGACGCACCGGACAGGCCCGCTACCGCCGCCAGCAGCATGATGTTCAGTAACAGGTTGCTACGGGCAGGTTTCACCGGACGGTTCCAAGTCTATCGCGGGCGGCATGCAGCAGGGCGACACTGTCCAGCGTCTGTGGCAGGCCACACAACCACAGCCGTGAGGGCAGATCCAGACGGTGCGGCCCGGCAAACGCCTGTTTCAGCGCCGGATGGTCCAGCATGGACTGGGCAAGGGACGTGCCCTGCCCCGAACGGTCAAGCACCAGCAGGTCGGGTGGATGCGCAATCAGCAATTCCATGGAAAAGCGGGCGGATGCCTGCCGGTCCATCACGGTCGCATAATTACGCAGGCCCGCATGGGCCAGAACGTCGTCCGGCAGCGAGCCCGCATGGGTGACAAAACCATTGGCGGCATAAATTGCCGCTGTCGGGTCGGTGGGGCCGGGAGCGGCTGAAAGGGATGCAAGGCGGCGGGCAAAATCCCCAGCCAGTGTCCGTCCCCGGCTGCGCGCGCCAATGGCGTTCGCCACCACCATGATCTGGTCGGGAATATCCGCCAGTGCCCGTGCTGGCGGCAGGACGATAACCCGCGCGCCCTGCTCGCGCGCCGCCTGAATGGCGACGGCTGCCGTATAGGTCCCGCCCAGCACGACATCGGGGTGGGACGCCACGACATTTTCCGCCGTAGGGCGCAGGACGGGCACCTGCCGCGCCTGTTCACACAATACGGCATTCCAGCAGTCGCGCGCCAGCGGCGTCACTCCCGTAATCTGACCGGGTCCGGCCAGCAGCAGAAGCAGCTGGTCGGTACAGACATTCAGCGACACCACGCGCGGCAATGACTGCGCCCGCACGATCGGGGCACAGGCAAGAAGGCCCGCGACAATGCCCGCCATAACCCCCTTCACGTCAGTAATTCAGCATGAACCCGCCGTAACCGGCGCGACCGGGCTGCAGGTAGCCGATCGGGTCCTCGAACTGGTGGTCCAGCAGGTTGTCGGCGCGGGCATAGACGGACACATAACGGTTGATCTGGTAATTTGCGGCCACGTCGATAGTAAAATACCCATGCCCTTTGGCACATGTGCTGCATGTCTCGCTGCCAATGACCGGCAGGCCGCGCCAGCCGCTGGTATACAGGATGTTGCCCGAAAATGTCAGGTCGCGGATGGGGGTCCATGTCGTGTTGAAATTGAATTTGTGCTGGGGACGCTGCAGCAGTTCGTTGTGGTCTGCTTCATCCCGCGCATGGGTCCAGGTGTAGCTGAGGTTAAATTCCAGACCACGCAGCGCCTTCCAGTTCACGAATGCTTCCACACCGTACATCCGTGCCTTTGCCACATTGGCATAGGAGTAATTATAGTCGTATGCCGAATCAATCGAAAGCGAGGACTGGATCAGATTCCGGACGCGGCTGTCATACCATGTCGCGCCAAAATTCAGGCGATCATGCAGCAGCTTCTGCTCCACCCCTGCATCGTAACCGACCAGTTGTTCCGCCTTCAGGTCCGGATTGCCTTTTTCGGAATAACCGGCCCCCACCTGGCTGGCGAATAGCTGGTACAGCGATGGACCATGAAAACCCGAACCGGCACTGGCCTTGATGATGGTCCCGGTTCCCGGCACATGGATCGCGGGGGCCACGCGCCATGTCACATGGTTGCCATAACGCGAATTGGCGTCGTAACGGATATTGGCCGCGCCATACAGGATATGGTGCCAGTTGCCCTGATACTGCCCGTAGCCTGCGGTCGTATCCATGCTGGCGGATGTATCATATCCGCTGTCCCACATGCTGGACGCCGTATGGCTGGTATTGAACGTATCGTGGAAATGTTCGGCCCCGATCAGAAGCTGTCCATACTGCCGTAAATTGAACGTGCCGTGCCAGTCCACCTTCATCCGGCTGGAACGGTAATAATCAGGGTCGGGACTGATCGGACTGCCGTAAGCTGTGCCCGTTTCCGTCCAGCGGTTGCGGTTGGTCATGTAACCAAGGCCAAGCACCTGATCGAACAGTCCATGGAACGACACAAGATGCGCCGTGCCGCGCACGATGGCCTCGTTCTGGGTGGTCTGTTCCCGCACGCCTTTATCCCCGTACAGATTTTCGCTCTGCAGGTCATACACCGAATAGGAATGATTGTTGTCCTGTATCAGCCGCGCCGTAAGTCCCAGGTCAAAATTATGGGTGACATCATAACCCAGCCGGATATTGACGCCACGGTTGTCATTCCGGTTGCCTTCATGGCGCTGCTGCCGGTCCGCGCCGTAGTAGCGTTCGATATAGGACGGAATATTATGGAAGCCGTCCATGCGGTAATGGGAGAATTCCACATTATAATGAAATCGCCCCCTGCTGCCGCGCGCGCCGAATGTCTGGTTGAATGTCCCATACCCCCCGCCTTCGATCCGGACGAACGGCCTGAATCGTCCCTGCCCCTGCGCTGTGGTGATATCGATGACGCCGGCCATGGCGTCCGCGCCGTACAGGCCGCTCTGCGGACCGCGCAGGATCTCGATCCGGCCCATGCCATCGGTCACGAACGCGCCCGCGTCAAACATGCCGGTCGAGGAACTGCCGTCGTTGATATCCATGCCATCAAGGCGGACCTTGACCTCGTTGGCGTTATTGCCACGCATGAAAATGGACGAGGTACCACCCGGGCCACCCGTCTGCACCACGTTCAGGCCCGGCTGGCGTGCAAGGATATCAGTCAGGCTGCGCCGCTGCTGGGTCTGGATCTGTTTTTCGGTGATGATGGTCATGCTGGTGCCGATATCATCCACCTTTGTCGACCGACGGGCGGCACTGACGCTGATCAGTTCAGGAAGGCCCGTGTTGTCCAGCGAAACAACAGCTTTCGATTTCCTGTTCTGGACAGCATACTGGTTGGCGGGCTGCTTTTGCGGTGTGTCCCGTCTGGACAGATCATCGGCGCGCGCCACACAGGCGCCCATTGTTACCAGTGTGGTGGAAGCAATCAGCAGATTCCGAAAAAGGATCATGGAATTCAGGTCTCGCGGTCACATCATCGTTGCCACGAGAGCGTGTCGCCACACGGCTTCCGATCCGCAGGAAGGCCCGTGACACCACACCGTCAGGACACCCCGCCCGACAGTTCCCGGTCGCAACCATCATGACGGCAGGTCTCCTGGCTCACGGCGTGGCATCCTGCACAACCTTCCCGGAAAACCGCAGTCTCCAGTGGCCCGGACCATGACATCCGGTAATGCAAGGACATACCGCTTACAGTTGCGGGGACAGCCGGAGCATTGGATCGTAACCCGCACTCCGTTCCCTTTTAATCCCCCCGCAGGGGGAACCGTCGGCATGGTTCTGATCGTGCGGGGCGGTCCTGTCAACCCGGATGGTCCCGCGCCCCATGCCCGCTGGCAGCCGTTAGCGGGTGGCGGGCCGGGCCTGCTTCAGCAGCGCCGCGATCTGCGCACAGGCCGCTTCCCCTGCCCCTTTGGCAAAGGACGAACTCCGCGCTTCGTAGGTATAGCGGTCATAGCTCCGCGCATCGGGCATGTATTTGGCCCCGCCATCGATCATAGTCGCCACCATGGTATGCGCAAAGGGCGAATGGTCGCGGATCCGTGCACCAAGGCTGGCCGCCAGTTCCGGCCGCACGCCCACCAGCGCCAGGTCGCCAATACGGACCAGCACGACCGGCAGCGAAACCGGTGACCCGGCCGTATAGGCAAAAGTGGTGACAGGCCCCGTGGCGCGACCCGTCCGTGGCGGGAATGCCTGCGACGCCACCTGTATGTTTTCACGCCGGATGTCGAGTGTCGGCATATCGGCAGTCCTGATCTTCCCCGCCACATCGACGATCTGTGCGCCAAGGCGCGCGCCCAGCAGGTCAACAATCGCGAAGCCGGCTTCGTGAATGTCAATCCGGCCTGCCTGTCCATCCGCATTCACGACGGGACGGCTGGCCTGAAGATAGGGTGCCTGATCGCCTGCCGCCCCCACCACGAACAGGGCAGTCGCGTCAGGGCCGTACTGCGCCTCGACATGCCGCATCGCAGCACCGGCAAGATCCGCCGTCATGAGCCTGCTGCCCGTGCTGGATACGGACCCGTCCATGACCGAGGACTGCACGGCAAAATTCGTCATGACCGCCAGCGGCCTGCCATCCAGCCGGTCAATGCGCAGCACGCTTACGGTCGGGTCCGTATCGCCCGCGTCATCCGCGCCCAGCCACCATCCATACGGTGTCCACACATCACGGTTCACGCTGACCCGGCTTGTCCCCACGCCCGCGCCCAGACGCGCGGGCTGTCGCATTGCAAAGGCCCGCGTCGCGGCCTGACGCGCGGCCTGTATGACTGCCTGCCATGCAGCGGCATTGGCCTTCATATCCGTACCCGGTGGCGTCTGCCCCGCCGCGAATACATGCGGCGCTGAAAAGGTGTGGCTGGCGCTGACAATGATATTGGGGGCAGCAATGCCTGCGACATCCGTCACGGTGGCCTTGATCGCGGTTATCAGGTCATCAAAGATGGATGTCAGGTCCACCACGACAATGGCAAGCCGTGTTGTCCCGTCATCAAGCAGCAGGACACGCACGGCCAGCGGATCATGCTGCCCGGTAAACCCGTCAATGGGAAACTGGCTGGCCGGAAACACGATATCCGCCCGCCCGCTTCCTGCACGAAAAGCAGGCTTCGCGGCCATGGCGGCATGTACAGGAACCGCACCCAGCGCCACAAGCGCGCCAAGACCCATGCCCCCCATGAAATCCCGTCTTGTTGGCATGGTCCCGTTCCCTGTCTTATTTCTTTTCATGGGTGCGATATGATTACGCCTGCCCATAATAAAAAAAGGCCCGGCAATAAGCCGGGCCTTCCGTTGTGGGGCGGAAATCAGTTGGAGCTGTTGTTCTGGTTCCAGCCGCCGTTGTGGTCACCACCGCGACCACCGCCGCCGTGTTCACCCCAGCCGCCATTCTGGCTGTCGCCACCACGGTTGCCGTTCTGGCTGTCGCCGCCGCGGTTGCCATGTTCGCCCCAGCCGCCACGCTCGCCAGAGCCACCGTTGCGGTCACCACGACCTTCGCCACGGCCTTCACCGCCGCGATCACCACGCTCGCCACCGTTGCGGTCACCGCCCTGGGAATCGCCACCCTGGCCGCCTTCGCCGCCGCCATGGCGACCACCGTGATGGCCATGGCCACCACGACCACCATGTTCGCCCTGTTCACCACCCTGATTCCAGTCCCCGGACTGGGCATGTGCTGCCAGCGGGAGGGAGGCGCCAAGAGCAAGTGCGAAAAGAATGGAACGCTTCATAATATGATATCCTTTAATTCGACCGTTTAAACATTGTGTCATATGACAAAAAATGTAAGGCCGGATGATGTAACAAAAAGCATCAGGAATATCCTGCGCAAAAATCATCAGGATTTATGAGGCAGGATTATTCCGGAAAATATTCCAGATATCGCTGTATATTCTGGAAACTGAGTGGCCTGCACTGGATCACTCATAAATCACGCCATGTCTTCCTGTACGGAACAGACCTAATACATGGCAGGATTATGGGAAGTATTTCCTAACCTGATGATTACCCGGCCAGGACAATACAGGTTTCAGACCTGCCCGATCGCCCGGGCGGCGTCATCCAGCAGGGCGGCGATCTTTTCCTCGGCATCCGTATCAAGGCCACCGTTACGCAGCCGCAGGCGCAGCGCCGTGCGCAGGTTTTCCATGCCCCGCATGACCGGCATCGGAACATTCTTCCTGCCGCCCCTGCCCTCTGCCGCACCTGTCGCGGCGCGGGACAGGATTTCATCAAGGGCCGCGCGACTGGCGTTCAGGAACGCCTCGCCTTCCGGCGTAATGTGGTAGTTCTTGCGGCCATCAGCTTCGACAATCCGGGCGTAACCCGCTTCATCCAGCCAGGTCAGCGTGGGGTAAATCACGCCGGGGCTGGGGGCGTAGCTGCCACCGAACTTTTCCTCGATCATGCGGATCAGTTCGTAGCCGTAGGTCGGCTTCTCCGCGATCAGCGAGAGGACCAGAAGCCGCATCTCGCCATAATCGAACAGCCGGTGACGGCCGCCCCGGCGACCACCACCATGATGTCCACCGCGACCATGATGGCGGCGGGGTTCCCCCCCACCGGCCATGCCTTCGGGGGAGAAAGTCTGGCGGTTACGACCGCCTGCGTGTCTGTTTCTGTGTTTCATGCTTACCGATATACGTTCCGATATATCTTACGTCAAGATATATCGAGATATGTTTTTAAAAAATATTCCCAGCCCCGTAATACCCGGCGGAAATCCGCCTGTTTTCCCTGACGGCGGGCAGTATCACCTGTTCAGCCACCCGCCCCCCATGGCGCGGACAAGGTCGATCCCGCTGACAAGGCGTCGCGTATTGACCGTAATCAGATCTTCGCGTGCCTGCAGTTCAGCCGTCTGGGCGATGACGACCTGAAGGTAATCCACTGCCCCTTCCCGATACTGGACGGTTGCCAGATGGTCGGTACGTGTGGCGGCACTCACCGCCTCATCCTGCCGTGCGGCGGCGTTCGCCAGATGGTTCAGCAGGGCCAGCTGGTCTTCCACCTCGCGGAATGCGTTCAGCGCCGCCTGCCGGTAATCCGCAGCCGCCTGCGCATATTCCGCATGGGTTACGGCCAGGTTGGCGAACCGCCGACCACCATCAAATATGGCCAGTGTCGCCAGCGCCGGACCCAGCGCCCATATACCCGTCCCGGCCGATGCAAGGGCGCTGGTCGTGGTTTCCGAACCTGCGTTCGCGCCCAGCGTGATATTGGGAAAAAATGCAGCCCTCGCGACTCCGATCCGCGCATTCGCGGCAGCCATATGCCGTTCCGCCACCGCCACATCCGGCCGGCGTTCCAGCAGTGTGGACGGGGCCGTGACGGGAATGACCGGCACGGGCGGAAGGTCGGTGGCGGACGGGATGGAAAAGGTCGAAGGCTGCGCACCGATCAGCACGGCAATGGCGTGTTCGATCAGGGCACGGTCGGCCACCTGCTGTTCAAGCCGGGACTGGGTCGTGGTCAGCTGGGTCCGGGCGCGGCCGACATCCAGTTCATTCGCTGCCCCACCGACAAAACGCTTCGTGGTCAGGTCCAGCGCCGCCTCATAGGCCGCCATGGTCTGCCGCAGCAGGTTGATGCGCGCATCCAGCCCGCGCAACTGGAAATAGTCATCTCCCAGTTCCCCTTCCAGACTGAGCCGGACCGCTGCCAGATCCGCCGCACCTGCCTGCGCATTGGCCCGCGCCGCCCTGACCAGATTACGGATGCGTCCCCAGATGTCCGGCTCCCACGATACGGTGCCACCGGATGCGTAATCCCGGTATTCGTAATAATTGCCCGTGGCGGGAAACAGCGCACGTTCGCGTTGTGCGCTGGCGGTCGCGTCGATCTGGGGAAAGAATTCGGCCCGCGCGCGACGGACAAGGGCACGCGCCTGATCATACCGCGCCACGGCCGCCGCCAGTTGCGGGCTGCCGTGTTCGATCCCGTCTTCCAGACGGTTCAGGTCGTCATTGCCCATGACCGTCCACCACGCGCCACGTTGCATGGCGTCCGCGGGCCGTGCCGGGGTCCATGGCCCGGTTTCCCTGAATGTGGCGGGAATATCGGGTAATGCCGGTTTCCTGTACCGCGGGGCCAGGTTGCACCCGCACAGCAGGGACATGAGGAGCATGACCCCCACACGCCAGTCAGGCGCCATGTCCGCCCTCGCGCGGTCTGACGGGGTCACCATCCCCGATATCATCCGGCGGGTTGGTAATGACCCTGTCCTGTGGTGCCACGCCCGTGACCTCAAGCTCCGTCCCGAAATCGATCAGGATCGAGACGGGCCGTATCCTGACATGGTTGCGTCCATCCACCACCGCCACGGTGGTCCCGTCCCGGCGGAACAGCAGGCTGCTGGCGGGAATGCGCACGCTGGGCGGTGCCTGTGGGCCGGGGCCGTGAAACGTGAAGGCAATCTGGGCATACGCGCCGGGTTTGAGCAGGGCTTCCGCATTGTCATAGACCAGCTGGACCAGCATGGTGCCAGACTGGGAATCAACCGCGTCCGAGGAATGGATCAGGTGGGCATCAAACTGCCGGTTGTGATAATCCGGCACCGTAAAATGCGCATCAAAACCCTCCCGCATGCGCGCGGCATAGGCCTGCGGCACCCGCACGTACAGCCGCAGCCGGGCCACGTCCGATACGGTAAAAAGCGGCTGGCTGGCGGCCGTGCCCGCCACGATCAGCGCCCCGATATCGGTGGCGCGGCTGGTCACCACACCGGCAAAGGGGGCGATGATACGCTTGAAGGCCGAAAGCGTTTCAAGCCGTTCGACATCGGCTGCCGCTTCATGGCGCGTTGCCTCGCTGGCCGCAAGGTTGCCCCGACGCTCGTCCGTTTCCTGCTGGGATACCGCATTCTGCGCGTTCAGCCGATCCCACCGGCGCGATGTAATACGCGCAAGGTCACGCTGCGCCGTCCGGGTACCCAGCGCCGCCCGCGCCCCGGCAAGCTGCAGGTCAACATCGGGCGTATCGATTTCCGCCAGCAGCTGGCCTGCCGTCACCCTGTCCCCGATATCGACATACCATTGCCGCAGGTAGCCATTGGTGCGTGCATAAACGGGCGCGCTGTACCATGCCTGCAGGATGGCGGGCAGGACCAGCGTATCAGTGGCCTTCCCGCCGGGATGCACGACGGTGACACTGGGCACCAGCGCCGCCACGTTGCTGGCATGCAGCCGGTGGCGGGCATGGATACGGGCGAGCGTTCCCACCACAAGGATGATGCCGAAAATGCATGCAGCCCCGATAATGATCCAGCGCAGGCGGGGCTTGTGCCCTGACTGCGGCATGACCGCAGCATCAGGCATGGGCATGCGCCCCATCCGCCGCATGACGCGCGCGGCGATCATAGATGATGGCGAACAGCGTCGGCACGAAGAACAGCGATGCACAGGTGGCGAATATCAGCCCGCCGATCACGGCGCGGCCCAGCGGCGCGTTCTGTTCGCCCCCTTCCCCCAGTCCCAGCGCCATGGGCAGCATGCCTATGACCATGGCCAGCGCCGTCATGATGACGGGTCGCAGCCGCGTGCGCCCTGCCGCCAGCGCCGCGCGGACGGCGTCGCCATGTTCCGCCAGCTGTTCACGGCAGAAAGTGATGACAAGGATGGAATTGGCCGTCGCCACCCCCATGCACATGATCGCCCCCGTCAGTGCGGGAACGGATAACGGCGTCTGCGTTGCAAACAGCATCCAGCATATGCCCGCCAGCGCGCCGGGCAGCGCCAGGACGACAATGCACGGGTCGGTCCAGCTCTGGAAATTGATGACGATCAGCAGGTAGATCAGCACGATCGCACCCAGCAGTCCGAACCCCATGCCCGAAAACGCCGTCGTCATGGCCTGGTACTGGCCCCGCAGCGTAACGGTGACCGTCTCGGGCCGGTCATGGTCCAGGTGGCGCAGTGCCGCCTGCACGTCACTGGCGATCGCCCCCAGGTCACGGCCGTCACCACCCGCGAATACATCGATCAGGGAGCGGATGTTGTACTGGGCCTCAACCGGCGAGGTCGCATCGCGCGTAATCGTGCCAAGTGCCCCCAGCACCTGTAGCTGCGTGGCGGAAGCCCCCGTCACCGGCAGACCGATGATATCCGCCAGCGAACTGATCCGGTATTCAGGCATCTGCACCGCAATGGGGTATGTGACCATGCTGTGGGGGTCCAGCCAGTACAGGGGCGCGGTCTGCACGGTCCCGGCAATGGAGGTCGCGATGGCGTTGGTGACATCGCCTTCCGTCAGGCCAAGCTGGTTGATGCGGGTGCGGTCCACGTCAAAACGCAGTTCGGGATAATGGCCGGGCTGCTGGATGCGGGCATCGACCAGCCCATCGATGCGCCGTATGGCGCGCAGTATCTTCCCGGCAAACTGCCGCGTTTCATCCGGGTCGGGGCCTGAAACCTGAATGTCGATCGGTGCGGGCGCGCCAAAATTCAGGATCTGGGTGGTGATGTCGGACGGCAGGAAGGCAAAGGTGGCTTCAGGGAACAGGCGCGGCAGTTCGGTGCGCAGCAGGCGGATGTAGCGTTCGGTGGGCCGGTGGTTTTCCTTCAGCGCCACAAGGATATCGCCATCCTGCGGCCCGATCGTGCCTGACGCGTTATAGGCGGTGTTGATGGCGCTGGTGGGCAGGCCGATATTATCCGCGATGGAATCAAGTTCAGCCGCAGGCACCCGCTGGCGGATCTGTTTTTCAATCCGCTGGAACAGGGCCGATGTTTCTTCGATCCGCATGCCGATCGGACCACGGACATGCAGGGTCATGGTGCCCGCATCGACCTGCGGAAAGAAATTGCGGCCAAGGAACGGCAGCAGCCCGAGGCTGAGTGCCGAAAAACACACGAACCCCGTCACGAACCGGCCGCGATGGTCCATAATACTTTCCAGCAATGCACCGTAACGGTCACGAAAGCTGTCAAAACGTCGTTCGAATCCCTGCTGGAAACGTGTGAAGACATTTTCCTTTTTCCGCTCTCCTTCCGCATGCGGGCGGAGCAGGAACATGGCCATGGTCGGCACCAGCGTGCGTGACAGGATGAACGACATTACCATGGCGAACATGACCGACAGCGCCATCGGCACGAACAGAAAACCCGCAACCCCGGGCAGGTAGAACATCGGCACGAACACGATGCAGATGCATATCAGCGACAGGAAGGCCGGGACGATGATCTCGGCAGAGCCGTCAATGATGGCGGCATGCACATCCTTGCCCATTTCCAGATGGCGTTCGATGTTCTCGATCGTGACCGTCGCCTCGTCCACCAGAATGCCGACCGCCAGCGCAAGACCGCCCAGCGTCATGACATTCAGTGTTTCCCCCAGCATGGACAGCGCCGCGATCGCCCCCATGACCGATAACGGGATGGATGTCGCCACAATCAGCGTCGACCGCCATGACCCCAGGAAAAGCAGGATCATGAGACTGGTCAGCCCCGCCGCGATCGCCCCTTCGCGCATCACCCCGTCCACGGCGGCGCGGACAAAAAGCGACTGGTCATTGACAGGGCGCAGTTTAAGCTGTTTCGGCAGCCCGCGTGTCGCATCGGGGATCATCGCCTTGACCCCCTGCACGATGGCGATGGTGGAAGTCGCCCCCGATTTCAGCACCGTCATCAGCGCCGAACGCTGCCCGTCCACATGAACCACATTCTGCTGCGGGGTTGACCCGTCGCGCACATGAGCCACATCGCGCACGCGCACAACCGCGCCATTAACCGTGCGCACGGGCAGCATGTTCAGCAGGTCAACCGAAAGCGGGACATTATTGAGCCTGAAATTATACTGGTATTCGCCAATCTTGACGAAACCCGCAGGCGTGATCTGTGTCTGACTGGTCAGGGCGGTACCCACGTCCTGTGCCGAGACACCACGTGACTGCAGCTTGGCCGGGTCAAGGTCCATCTGGATCTGGCGCACCTTTCCCCCATAGGGATAGGGAATGGCGGCCCCCGGCACCGTGACCAGCCGGTTGCGGATGAAGTTGAAACCGTAATCATACAACTGCTGTTCGGTCATGCCCTCACCCGACAGGGCAAGCTGGACGATCGGCACAGTGGAGGCATTGTAGTTCAGGATCAGCGGTGGCGTGGTGCCAACGGGAAGCTGGCGCAGGATTGTCTGGGCAATGGCGGTGACCTGCGCATTGGCGATGCGGATATCGGTGCCGGGCTGGAAGAATATCTTTATGACCCCGATGCCTGTCAGCGACTGTCCTTCGATATGTTCGATATTATTGACCGTCGTGGTCAGCGTACGCTGGAATGGCAGTACGATGCGTCCGGACATGTCCTGTGGTGAAAGGTTGCTGTAGGTCCACGCCACGGCAATGACGGGAATGCCGATTTCGGGAAAGATGTCTTCTGGCGTGCGGATGGCTGACAGCACGCCCGCCATGGCAATCAGGATCGCCATCACGACAAAGGTATAGGGACGGGCAAGCGCAAGCTGGACAATCGCATTCATGCCATCTGCCTGTTTCCTGTCGGCATTGTTGGCTGGATTGACATAACGTCCGTCGTGCTGGCGGGTTTATGGGGGAGGTCAGATAAATCCGCATCCGGGCACGGTGCCCGGTGAGGCATATGGATGGCCCTGTCGATAGCGGCACGTGATGCTCATTTCCGGAGGGCGGCTATGGTCAGGGTCAGGGTGGGCGACTTTCACCAAAGACCATCTGAAACGACTACTCTTGGGGTATTGTGCACGTCATAAGGAAGTTTCTGAAAGTTCGCGGGAACGCTGCCTTTTTGAAAAAAGGCAGCGCCCAGAAATTTTTATTTTCATCAATTGCCCGATATTGCAGCCGTGCGGGCGTACCCATCGATCATGATGGTGTCCCCTTTTGCCAGCACCCCTACGATAAGGGTGGTCTGTCCCGTATTCCACGCCATTTCCACAAGCGCGCCGGGAATGCCCGCATCACCCGACGGCGACAGCATGTCCATCGTGCAGGATGTCAGGCGGCCATATTCTCCAGCCGTATACGTTACGCCGTGGCGCCGACCCGCCCTGCCTGCGGGATAGAGCATGAACAGCGGGTCATCCTCATACATGACTTCCGGCGCATAATCCGGTTCGTACCAGTCCACGACGGCATCATGCCGATGGTCACGTCCCGGCTTCATCGTGATATCCGCATCGCCTGCCGTGACAACCAGCACCAGTTTTACACGACAGCGGGCACCCGCGGTATCCAATGCCTCATCCAGCGTGACTTTCAGCGGCGCACGATCGGTATCGCGGATGGTTTCATTGCCGGTCAGCACGGCAACCGCGCCGCAATCAACCAGCCGTTCACGTAAAGGCATCGCGCCAGGCATGGCTGGCAGCACGACATGCACCGCACCGATGCGCATGCATGCAAGGACGGCCACCACACTTTCCACCATCAGGGGCAGATGGATCGCGACCCTGTCACCGCGCTGCACCCCCTGATCCGTCAGGGCGTTGGCAAGGCGGCAGACGCGTTCATGCAGGTCGCGGTAGGATACGGACTGCGCACCGGTACCCTGCCGGGATATGGCGGGCCTGTCCGCATGATCGCCCAGATGGCGATCCACGCACAGGGCGGAAATGTTCAGCATGCGCTGTCCATGTGCAGATGGCACCGGAACGCCAAGAAAAACCGCACTGCCGGTCATGCGCGGGAATACCTGCCCCATGGCGGGGGCTGACAGAACGGAAACATCGTCATACATCATGCGGGTCATGGTCGTGTTCCTTGTCATTCAATGGAAGCGCGAAGCGCCATGCAGGGTGCTGCGGTCAGTCAACGGTGACGGTGCACGTGGATACGGCCGGGATGTCGGGTGCCTGAAACGGCAGTTATTATGTTTATTCTTGCCCGACCCAGGCGTTCGTCTTTACTGCTCTTGTTTTTGTTGATCCGGACTGTGACAAATCCCTGTTGCGGACGGAAGAGGTTTTGCCGTTTAAAAGAGTGAACACACCGAAGCGGATTGCAAAGACTGCAAATATGAAAAAAGCCGCCACCAAGACCTTCACCGGATCGCGCGTCCGCCACCAGCGCAACCATGTCGGCATGACACAGAGCGCACTGGCCCAGAGGCTGGGCATATCCGCCAGCTACCTGAACCAGATCGAACATGACGCCCGCCCCCTGCCGCTGGCCCTGCTTGATACGCTGTGTGAAATTTTTTCCGTTGGCGTGGATTATTTCAGCGATACTGAAGAAACACGCGGCATACAGGCACTGCGCGAAATACTGACTGACCCGGTATTCGATACCGACGCCGTAAGGCTGGACAGCATTCAGGCCGCCATGCGCGTCGCACCTGATCTATGCGCCCAGTTCATCCGGCTCTATCGCGCCTATCTGTTGCGACAGGAACAGGCGGCCGCCCCCCTGATCGGCTCCGGCCCGGCGCACCGTGGCGACGTGCGCGATGCACCCGACCGGGTGGAACCATACGAAGCCGTCAATGACTGGGTACAGGCCCAGCGCAACTATTTTGATGAAGTGGACCGTACGGCCGAACGACAGGCCGAACGGATGCGGCTGGATGAAGGCAACCCGGGCGAACAACTGACCCGCTACCTTCTGGACCAGCATGGCATCCGCACCGAAATCGACCTCGCTTTGGGACAGCGGGGCCTGATGTGGCATATGGACCGACGCCGTCGCACCCTGTTCCTGTCGCGCATCATCCCGTCGGAAAGCAGCACGTTCTGGATGGCACAGGCGCTCGGGCAGATTGAACACCAGGGGGTATTTGCACGTACGATCCGCCGTTCCCGCCTGCGTGAGAGCGAGGCACGGGGACTGGCGCGTGTTTATCTGACCAACTATTTCGCCGGCGCGCTGCTGCTACCCTATGAACGTTTCCGGTCGACCGCCCGTGACGTGCGCCATGACCTTGAACTGTTACAGCGCCATTTCGGGGTCAGTTTTGAACAGGCCTGCCAGCGGCTGAGCACCATGCAGCGGCCCGGAAGCGAAGGCGTTCCCTTCTACTTCCTCAAGACGGATATCGCGGGCAATATTCTCAAAAGCTTCAGCGCGAACCGTTTTACCCAATCCCGTTTTGGCGGCCCCTGCCCGCTATGGAATATTTTCCGTGCCTTCAGCACACCCCAGCAGGTGCAGGTCCAGCTATCACAGACGACCGATGGCGCGCTTTATCTCAATATCGCGCGGACCGTCGGGCGTAACAGTATATCCTACCTTGATCGCCCGCGCCTTACGGCTGTGGTTCTGGGATGTTCGATTGCGGATGCCCGGCATCTTGTCTATTCCGCCGGGCTGGACCTGAATGACCCGCGCATGATTATTCCCATCGGGCCGGGCTGCCGTGCCTGCACGCGTGAAAACTGCCATCACCGCGCACTGCCGATGGTCGGGCACCGTGTCGATATTGATAATGAAGGGCGTGGCATTGCCCCCTATCGCACGGCATTGTAGAGGCGGTCTGAAATCATGAAAAATGTTTGGTGAAGCTTTTTTCAAAAATCTTCAGGGAACGCCACCTTGCCGGGAAAAGGCAGACCCAAAATATGTTCTTATTTATCAAATGGATGCATCCATACCGCATTAACCATCAGGGTATATCCGTTTACAAAACTGGATGCATCCGACGACAGGAAAACCGCCGCACCGATCAGTTCTTCCACATTGCCGCACCGCCCTGCGGGCGTGCGCTGGCACAGCCATTGGGTGAATTCCCTGACAACCACCAGTTTTTCATTCATTTCCGTCCTGAAGTAACCTGGTGCAAGGCCATTGATCTGCAGCCCATGGTGCGCCCAGTCCGTCGCCATGCCTCTGGTCAGGTTTTTGACCGCACCCTTGGTGGCGGTATAGGCGCGATACCGGGGCGGGGCCAGTTCGCTCTGGACCAGACAGATATTGACGATCCTGCTCCGCCCACGCGGCAGCATGTGGCGTGCGACGGCCTGACCCACAAAGAAAAACCGCGTTGAGGCTGGTGGCAGTCAGTGCATCCCGGTCCGCCCGACTGAACTGTTCCAGCGGTAATGGATGCCCGTATTGTTGATCAGGATATCTATCGGGCCTTACTCATGTTCTATTTTTTCAATACGTGCGATGACGGCATCCTGATCGGTTACGTCAAACGGGCGGTTACGGCGTCCTGCCCTTCCTGTTCAAGCCCTGCGCGCGCTGCGTCCAGCCGTTCGGGGTTGTGCCCGTTCAGCACGATTTTTGTGCCATACCGGCCCGGCCCCCGCGCAAGGGTCTGCCCGATGCCACGTGACGCCCCGGTGACAGGTGCGCGCCAGCCCGCAAGCGAAAAAAGGGGATCAGCCGACATGATTGTTTCCTGCTTCTTCATGGCGTTTCGGGAGATGCAAAACACCCATCCGACCATAAGTCATGGCAGAGGATAACGGTTCGCCCACGAAGATCAGGAAAACCCTAGCCGCTTCTGCAGCCGACACGATGTAACGAACACGACATCATGCCTGCCCTTGCTGCAAAAAAACGGAGAATGGACAATGATGGTTGTTAAAAACAACTGGATGAAAATAATAACAGCTTCACCAGAAACGTTGTTATTAATCCGCAGAAGGAATCCGGAAGCAAACGCAAAACGGCTTCCTTCATACCGGAAGCCGCCTGTCATCTGCCCTGCCCCACCATATTGATGGGGACAGGGAACGGGGTCATCAGACTTTCTGGGTCGATGCCTTGAAGATCTGGTCGATCGACTTTGCAAGGGCTGCGTCAAATTCCGCATCCGTCATGGTGTAACGCAGGTCCTCGAGCAGCGCGCGCGAGAAACTGGCGATCATGCCATGGTTGGCGGCCAGCCGCTGGCACGCTTCATCACGCGGGTATCCACCAGACAGCGCCACAACCCGCTGCACGCGGGGGTGTTTGATCAGGTCAAGGTAAAGATCAGCCTTTTCGGGGATCGAGACCTTGATCATCACCTGATAGTCGCCTGGCAGCGCATCAAGCCCACGGTGCAGTTCGTCATGCAGCAGGGCTTCCGCCCCCGCCTTGTCCGGGCTCTTGATCAGGACTTCGGGTTCCATGATGGGCACAAGACCGCGTGCGGCGATCTGTTCGGCCAGGGTGAACTGCTGCTTCACGATCGCGGCAACGCCCTCACGTTCGGGCAGGCGAATGACTGAACGCGCCTTCGTGCCATAAACGCCCTTGCTGATCGCCTGGTCCAGCAGGGCTTCAAGGTTGGGGATGGGCTTCATCATCTGCACGCCGCCCGCTTCGGCTTCCAGCCCCTTGTCCACCTTCAGGAAGGGAACAACGCCCTTTTCCTTCCACAGATAGGTGGGGACAGGTGTATCCCTGACCAGTCCGTTCATGGTCTGCTCGAACAGGATGGCAGCGAGGATCCGCTTGCCCGTAAAGGCGGGAGCCGTGATGACCCTGACCCGCATTTCATGCATGAGGGCAAACATCTGGGCATCGGTGCTGTAGGCGCCGTCGGGTATGCCGTAATGCCGCAGCGCACCCGGTGTTGATCCCCCGCTCTGGTCCAGGGCCGCGATGAAGCCCGCGTTTTCCGACATGTTCTTACGCATCTGGTCAATAGGCATGGTTATCTGTCCTATGTTCAGTATTTATATACCACCAAGGCGATGACCGGGCATTCTGTATAATGCCCCGGGTATCCATTGATTATTAAGTTAAAATACAGGGGAATAGCCGTAAATACAAAAATTACGGAACCGGCCGACACCTGCACCGATGCCCCCGCATGCGACAGGCGACCGGGATATGACTGACCGCCGCGACAACAGTTTTCTCCTGCATCGTATGAAAAATCATCCCTTCTGATATGGGATCGGTTGTCTCTTGCCGCAATGACATACATCAGGCCATGCGCCGGACGGCATTGGTCAACCTATTGCGAACAGGGGAATATGGCCGGGATCGGACATCTATTTCCCACCCGCCACGACCCGGGAATACCTTACGCACAACCCGGAAACCGGGGGTAGCCATGAATCGGCACCCGTGTTTGACTGGGGTATGAATGATTTACAGCGTGAAGCGGGATACGGACGGGTGGCAGCGGGCATCAGGATCCGGTTTTCCTTTCCCCTGCTGGCCTGCGCAGGCTGGCTTGCCATGCCGCTGTCGCATGCCGTGGCCGGTTGCCAGTCCCTGCATGTCCCCACGCCGCCTGCCGCCAATACCACGCACCCGCAGGCGCCGTTCTTCATAGACCTGTCCGGACTTGCATCTGATGTCGGGCCACCCCGGCGCGACCCGCATGATGCACATTATCCCCCGGCACGTGATCTGGCCGATGGCACTGTCCCGTCACAGACCGCCAATGGCAATTTCGTGCTGGGACCAACCCATATGGCGGCACCCGAATTCGCAGCCGCCCGCACCGCGCCGCATGGACGCGTGGTCTCCTTTACCATGAATTCCAGCCAGAGCGTCCTGTTCAATTCCGGCATCGTGCGCGATGATCCCGATGGCTGCCCCAACGGCGCGATCTATACGGCCCATTCCGCCCCCGGTGACCCGTCAGACCTGCGCCTGACCACAAGCCATTCCGGCCCATGGGTACGGCAGGTGGATGTCTATGTGCCCACGCAGTACAAACCCGGCACCAAAGCGCCATTCATTGTGTTTGGCGATGGCGGGACGGATGGTTTTTATTCCGGCCGGGACCTGTTCGCGGTGCTGGATGCGCTGATCCACAGTCATCGCCTGCCGCCCATAATCGCCATTGGCATTGGCGCGGGCGGGCAGGATGCGCAGGGCAGCGAACGGGGGCTGGAATATGACACGGTATCGGGCATCTATGCCGAATGGGTCGAACGTGAGGTGCTGCCCATGGCCCAGCAGTACGCAGGCGTCAGCCTGACCCATGATCCCGAGGGTCGGGCCACGATGGGTGTCAGTTCCAGCGGGGGCGCTGCCTTTGGCATGGCATGGTTCCATCCCGATCTGTACCGGCGCGTGCTGGCCTATTCCCCGACGCTGACCAACCAGCAATGGCCGCATGACCCGGCCATGCCGGGCGGGGCGTGGCAGTACCACTCGCCATGGGCGGGCAGCCCTGCGGCGACAGGCAACCAGACGGGGGCGGCCCTGGTGCCTGATGCCGCGCACAAGCCAATCCGGTTCTGGTTTGCCGCAGGCGACCGGGATCTGTTCTATCCTGCGCCCGCCATGCCCGATGGCATGCATGACTGGGTGCTGGCCAGTGAAAACATGGCGCGCGTTCTGGCCGCGAAAGGATATGACTACCAGTTTGTCCTGTCACGCAATGCAGGGCATGTGGACGGCCCGACAATTGCGCAGACCCTGCCCGAAGCCCTGTTGTGGTTATGGCAGGACTATACCCCGCCACGGGACTGAGCGGGACAATTACGGGTGGAGCTGTTCCGTGCCATGTAATGTTTGGAGACTGCCTGAAAAATCAGTCTGAAACCATAATAAAGTTTTCCTGAAGCTTTTTTCAGACAACCCCGCATTGTGCCCTTTCAGGCTTATGAACTGACTTTTACCAGCAGCTTGCCCTGATTTTTTCCTTCCAACATGCCGATAAAAGCCTGAGGGGCGTTTTCCAGACCGTCCACGACATCTTCAAAAACACGAATTCTTCCATCTTCGACAAGTGGCTGCATGTCGTGCAGGAATTCGGCATATAATTCGCTGTAGTGATCCATGATGATAAATCCCTGCACCCGCAGGCGGCGGATCAGGATCTGCCCCATGAAGGCCGGCAGGCGGTCAGATGCCTGAACAGCATCCTTATTATCATAGAGGCCATCATTATAATGAGCGATCAGGCCACAGACGGGGACACGCGCGAATGTGTTGAGCAGCGGCAGGACGACATCAAAAACCTTACCGCCCACACTTTCAAAATAAACATCTATGCCCTTGGGGCATGCCGCCGCCAGTTGTGCCGCAAAATCAGGGGCGCGATGATCGAGGCAGGTATCAAATCCCAGTTCCTCACGCACGCGACGGCATTTTTCCGCACCGCCGGCCACACCAACCACGGTCGCGCCATGTAATTTGGCCAATTGTCCGACCACGGCCCCCACAGGGCCGCTGGCAGCCGCGACCACCACGGTTTCGCCGGCTCTGGGTGCGCCGATTTTCAGCAGGCCATACCATGCGGTAAAGCCAGGCATGCCCAGAACGCCCAGCGCGCGCGACGGGTGGGACATGCCAGCAGGCAGGACCGTAAGACCGCTCCCGTCGGAAAGGGCATAATCCTGCCAGCCGTCATAGGACAGGACGATATCGCCGGGGCTGAATCCTTCCAAACCGGACTGTTCGACCCGGGCCACGGTCCCGCCCACCATTACATCACCCACGGCAACGGGTGGGACATAGGATGGGGCAGCACTCATACGGCCACGCATGTAGGGATCCAGTGACAGCCACAGCGTCCGGAGCAGGACCTGCCCTGCACCCATTTTGGGAACCGGAACGCATTCCAGGCGGAAATTGGACGGGGTCGGTGCCCCCGATGGACGGGACGCCAGCACGATCCGGCGGTTTTGCGGCATATCGGGACTGTTCATGAAGCGGCTCCATGGTCTGGCCACCCCCATAATGCGGGCGGCAGTATTTTAAGGAGGCAATCGTGGCTAACGCGCTGTTTTAACTGTTGTTCCCATAATCTGGCATGGCGCAGGCCGCTGTTTCAATCCCTGTCACGGCAGGGCGTCTGCGCCAGGAATGTCAATATGATTTATGTTATGTTTGATAATGACATAAATCTGAAAGTCCAGAATCGTCGCCGCGTTCGATAAGATTTCCGTGCGGCTAATGGCAATTTCCGGATAGCGTTCCCACCGTCCGCCCCCCGGATCATGCGGTTTTTTGGCGACATTTCCCAATCCCATCAGGCCCATGCCGACGCTACACCATATTCCAGGCAAACCCATGGATCAGGACCCTTGCCACGCAGCCGTGATTTTGCGTTATAGGGAGGGTATCATGAGCACAGATACACCCAACCTCCTCTCGCCCAGCCCGGTCTACAAGCCCTTCCGTTATCCGTGGGCGTTCGAGGCATGGAAAACCCAGCAGTCCCTGCACTGGTTGCCCGAGGAAATCCCCCTTGGCGATGATGTGAAGGACTGGAACAACAACCTGTCCGAGACGGAAAAATATCTGGTCACCCAGATCTTCCGCCTGTTCACCCAACAGGATACCGAAGTGGAGAACGCCTATATCGACCTGTACATGCCCCGCTTCAAACCGACCGAAGTGCGCATGATGCTGTCGGCGTTCACGAATATGGAAAGCATCCATCAGGCCGCCTACAGTCACCTGCTGGACACCATTGGCATGCCGGAAACCGAGTACGCTGCCTTCCTTGAATACGAGGCAATGGCCGCGAAGCACGAATTCCTCAAACGCTTCAACATGGATGATCACTACAACACCGCCCTGTCCATGGCCGTATTCGCAGGCTTTACCGAAGGGCTGCAGCTTTTCGCATCGTTTGCCATGCTGCTGAACTTCCCCCGCCATAACCTGATGAAGGGCATGGGGCAGGTCGTGACATGGTCCGTGCGTGACGAAAGCCTGCATGTTGAAAGCATCACCCGCCTGTTCAAGACATACATGCAGGAATTCGGCCACCAGATCGACAAACCCGCAGTAGCCGATGCGATCCATCAGGCCTGCCGTGAGATCGTGACCAACGAGGACCGCTTCATCGACCTTGCCTTCCGTATGGGGCCGGTCAATGGCCTGACGGCAGATGAGGTCAAGCAGTACATCCGCTTCATCGCCAACCGTCGCCTGATCGGGCTGGAACTGGAACCGATTTATGACGTGCCCAGCAATCCCCTGCCATGGATTGATGAAATGATGAACGCGGTTGAACACGCCAACTTCTTCGAAAACCGGGCGACCGAATACAGCCGAGGTGCTACCCTGGGAACATGGGATGAAGCATTCGCCTGAAGACGGGCCAGACAGTCAGCAGACCACGGACCTGCGGGGCATATGCTGGCGTAACCGGCACGTATCCCGCAATCCTGCCCTCCCCGGGCAGGCAGGCTGCAGCGCCAGATCTGCGGGTCATGACCCATGGACGGGCTTATCCCTGCCCCATATGGGGATGCGTCACCGGATCTGGAACATAACCTCAACCTGAAAGCCATCCCTGCCTCACCGGTACATGATGTCATTCAGTCTGCCGCAGGCCCCCTTTTCGGGACTGGAGCTTCATGGCTGGCATCCACCGATGCATCATTGCATGCGATATGTATTTATCCATACAACCCATGATGGCGCATGTTGATAACGGAAGCCCCATGAAACCCACCATGATTCCGCGGTTTACCCTGCTGGTGGCCCTTGCCCTTGTTACATCACTGGCGGCCTGTGCGGACCGCGACCCACGCATGGACCGCAATGCACGCGCGGCCTATGACAACGGGAATGGTGGCCCGCAGGGGGGATGGGGCAGTCTGGGCGGTGGATGGAGCGGCCCGGGCAATATGGGATGGTGAAGGATGCCGCCATCAGCCTTACGGCCGGGACATGCTTATTTCCGTAATGGAAAACAGCTTCCATGACTTGATACAGCCTGAAAATCATCAAGGCCTTTTTTAGCGAAGATTTTTTCAAAAACCTCAGGAAATACCGCCATCATGGGAAACCGGTATTTTTCCAGCCTTGATCGCCTTTGTGAACACCGTCCAGTCCGCTTCTGTCTGGTCCGCATAATGGGTTGAAAAACAGCCTATGGCATCGGAGAACACATTCCCCTTACCCAGATAACCGCTGATGAATGCACTATCCCCCGAACGCGCATGTGCGCGGGCCAGCGTCCTGCCGTACAATTGGGCATAATCGGCCAGCCCTTCGGGCGTAACATCTGCCCCGACGGCGACCAGCCGGGCATCTTTCAGGCGGCGAATGTAAAACTGCCGCCCCGCCCCGGACAGGTCCGATGTCGCAGGGTCGGTTCCGGACCGGGTATGCGTGCAGCCCAGGAAAATGTCCGTTTCCGCCTGCATGATGCGCTGGCCCACCACCACGCGCTGCCCCTGATTATGAAACACCGATGCCCCGGCAAAGGGGGCAAGCACCGACTGCTGGGCTTCCTTGATCTGCAGCAGCAGTGTTTCCCCATCCGGCGTGGCAAACAGTCCTATGGCGCAGAAGGTGCCGACACTGCCAATCCCGACCACCTTGAAAATCACGTCATGCAACGCATATCGGTCCAGCAGCACCGCCAGTTCGGCTGGCTGTGTCGCCACGTAGCGGGCAAAGGCATGGCGGATTGTATCTTCATGCGCGGGCAGGCGCATGACCAGCGGCGCATGTTCGCGCAGCGACGGTGTGGCACCCTCCTCATCTATCAGGCCGTAATGGCAGCGCGCGCTTTCCATCCGTGCCCGCAGCAGGGTTTCGGCCCGCCTGCGCACATGCCGGTCTGAAAACGTGGCGATCGCGGCGGACAGGTCGATGGGATTGCCCCAGACTTCCAGCGGGGACAGCATGGCAAGACGCTTCATTTCCCGGGCGTAGGTCCGCGCCATGGATACCGCCAGGTCACGTGCCTTGCGCTCTGACAGGCCCCCTTCCCGTCCGGCCAGCACCAGCGACGTGCCAAGGCGCTTTATATCCCATTCGAATGGGGCAGGCAGCGTTTCGTCAAAATCGTTGATATCGAAAACCGGGCTCCCTTCCGGCGAGGCATAGCTGCCGAAATTGGCCAGATGGCAGTCCCCGCACGCCTGCACGCGTGGCCCCGCCACGGGCGTATGCGCAAGGTCGGACGCCATGACCACCGCCGCCCCGCGCAGGAACGCAAACGGGGATACCATCATCCGCCCATAACGCACCGGCAGCAGATCCCGTATCCGGCTTTCCCCCTGCCCGACCAGCAGGGCAACCGGATCGGGCCGCCCCCTGGGCGCATGCCATTGCGCATGGTGGGCACGCATTGTCTTCCTGCGCAGGGCAACGCCCTGTTTATGGCGTTCCATGCGGTCAAGGCTGCGATGGCCCCACTGCATGGTCCTAAGGGCCGCATGTTCCTGATCCATGTCCTGATACTATCATTTTTGACATATTGTGTCATGCCATCCGCCCCCGGCGTTCATCGTGTCCGCGCGAACGGACGGTTCATGCAGGTCGGGCCAGCATGCCGGATTAACGCATCTCAACGACGACGGTCACAAAGAAGCCAGCTGTATACAGCAGAACTTTGTATCCGGCATGATTCGCCGGACCACGGACAGTCCCAGAAAGAGGCAGAACTTCCATGAGATATGCCCACAGTAACTTCGAAGCCTTCGTACGCCCTGAAAAACCGGTCGGGATCGACACCCGTTCGGCCTGGATTGTCGGTGGCGGCCTGGGCGGCATGGCCGCAGCCGCTTTCCTGATCCGTGACGCGGGAATGACACCGTCAAGAATTACCATCCTTGAGGCATCGGACGCCAATGGCGGCGCGCTGGATGGCGCGGGTGATGCCGAAACCGGCTGGCTGATCCGTGGCGGCCGGGAAATGGAGGAACAGTTCCAGTGTCTGTGGGATCTGTACCGGTCCATCCCCTCGCTGGAGGTACCCGGCGCATCTGTGCTGGATGAGTTCTATCGCCTCAACCGCGTCGATCCGTCCTCCAGCCCGGTCCGGGCCATGTGCGGACGTGGGCAGCCCCTGCCCGAGCGCAACAGCCTGAAGCTGACCGGGAAAGCGCGGCGCGAAATCATCTCCCTTGTCCTGACGGATGAGGAAAAGCTGGATGGCAGGACAATCAGCGATGTCCTGTCCGCGGATTTCATGAAATCGAATTTCTGGCTGTTCTGGCGGTCCATGTTCGCGTTCGAGACATGGCACAGCGCGATCGAGATGAAGCGCTACCTTGCCCGCTTCGTGCACCAGATCCTTGGGCTGAAGGACCTGCATACGCTGAAATTCACCCGCTTCAACCAGCAGGAATCCCTCAGCCTGCCGCTGGACACTTGGCTGACCGATCAGGGCGTGGTGTTTCGTCACGGGGTGCAGGTGACCAATGTGCGCATCGATACATCGGGTGTGAAAAAGGTGGCGACCCATATCGACTGGCTGGAAAATGGCGCGACAGGTGGCACCGCAGTCGGCGCGCGGGATCTGGTGTTCGTCACCAATGGCTCCATGGTTGAAAACTCCCGCTGGGGTGACCATCACACCCCGGCGCCGATAGACGCCACGATCGCGCAGGGCAATGTCTGGCAGCTATGGCGCAACATCGCGGCACAGGACCCGGCTTTCGGCCAGCCGGACGTGTTTTGTGGCGACACCACGAAATCACGATGGGAATCCGCCACCGTCACCACGCTGGATGCCCGCATCCCGGCCCTTGTGCACAAGGTGACGGGACGTGATCCCTTCTCCGGACGGACCGTAACGGGGGGACCGGTCACGATCGCGGATTCCGCGTGGCTGATGAGCTGGGTCGTCAGCCGCCAGCCGCATTTCAAGGGCCAGCCCAAAGGCCAGATGGTGGCATGGCTGTATGGCCTGTTCAGCAACGTGCCGGGCGATTACGTAAAAAAGCCCATGCAGGACTGCACGGGCGAGGAAATCACCCGCGAATGGCTGTTCCACATGGGCGTACCCGAGACAGGGATTGACGACATGGCGGCCACGGGCGCGATTACCCACCCGTGCATGATGCCCTTCATCACGGCGCAGTTCATGCCGCGCGCCGTGGGCGACCGGCCAAAGGTCGTGCCCGATGGTAGTGTCAACCTCGCCTTCCTGGGCCAGTTTGCCGAAACGCCGCGTGATACGGTGTTCACGACGGAATATTCCGTCCGTACTGCGATGGAGGCAGTCTATACGCTGCTGGATATCGACCGCGCCGTGCCGGAAGTGTTTGGCAGCGTCTATGACGCGCGCATGCTGGTGCAGGCGGCAGCGGAAATGCGCGATGGAAAAAAAATACCGGCCTCGACCCTGATCCGGCACCTGACGGACGGGACGGAAGTGGACACCCTGCTGGAACGCTACGGGCTGATCTGACCCCGCCGGGCACGGCAGGGATGTCTCAGGTCACGCCCGTCCCTGCCGGATACCCCGCATGAACCACACGCAGGCCAGCATGATGGCGCCACCCAGCGGCACCAGCCACGTAAAGGCGATGGCATGGCCATACGGCCGCCAGAACACCATGGCGCCGCACACGACCACCAGTGTCACGATGAACGCGGGCAGCACGTCATGCCTGTCCGCCTGCCGACTGAACATGGCGAATGCAAAAGCCCCGAGCATCGGCCCATAGGCACATGACGCCACCGACAGGCCGAATACCACCGCCGGGCCATGGCTGTGGGCAAACCCGAGTGCGGCCAGCACCAGCACGACCGCCCACAGCACGGTCACCAACCGTGCGAAGCCCAGCGGAGACAGGCGCACCCACCGCGCCATGGTCCGGCAGGGCGTGGAAAAATCCAGCAATGTCGCACTGGTCATGGCATTGAGGGTTGCGGAAAGCGAGCCCATCGTCGCACTCAGCAGACCCGCGACCAGCAGCCCCGCAAGCCCCTGTGGCAGGCCATGCACGATAAAATCAGGAAACAGCGCGTCCGACGTCGGCAACCCCATGGCGGCAAGCGGGCGTTCGTCATTACGCGCCCATAGCAGCATGCCCACCAGCGACAGCATGGCAAACAGGCAGCCAACCACGACACCACTGCCCACCAGCGCCTTTCTGGCATCCGCCAGCGTTCGCGCCGCCAGCACGCGCTGCACCAGCAACTGGTCCGTGCCGTGCGACGCCATGGCCATGATCGCCCCACCGATCATGGCGGCGTACGGCGTATAGGGATCAAGGAAATACAGGCGGGATTTATGGAACAGATGGAACCTGTTGGAATGACGCAGCATATGGATCTGCAGGTCCGTTGCATGATGGTACAGCAGTACGATACAGGCCGCCGTCCCCACCACGTACACGATCAGCTGTATCGCATCGGACCACACCACGGCCCGCAGGCCACCCAGCATCGTGTAGCCCAGCGTCAGTCCGACAATCGCCACCATGACCAGCCATTGTGGCAGCGGGAAATCCATGGCGGACAGGATGGCCGCAACCGGCAGCATGCCCGCAAACAGCCTGATTCCTTCGGCCAGCACGCGCGTTATCAGGAACGTGACGGATACGGTGCGCTCCATCGCCTGCCCGAAACGCTGGCCCAGATACTGATATACGCTGCCCACCTGTCCGGAAAAATAATGCGGCAGGAACAGCCACGCCACCAGGGCGCGCCCGATGACATACCCCACCCCAAGTCCCGCAAACACCATGCCGCCGCCATAGGCGATGCCGGGTATGCTGATGATGGTCAGGGTGGAAGTTTCCGTCGCGACAAGAGACAGGCAGATGGCCCACCATGGCAGATCATGCCTGCCGCCGACATAGGTGGAAACGGAATCCTGCCGCCCCGACAGGGCAAACGCAACAAAGGGCAGGGTCAGGCAATAGATACAGATAATCGAGAGATCAATTGCGGACATACCGGTTCCATCACGTCATGAAGGCACACCATATGGCCAGAGCATTCCCATATGAAAGAGCCGGACCGCCCGAAACCGGAACGGTTTAGTCCCCGCCCTGCGCACAGGTCCGGTCCACCCGGTCATGTCACCGTATCCGGACGGGCTTTTCCCGCTTTCGTACAGCCCGCTGCCCCCGGCCCGTCTGGCGGAACGGATCGTTGTCATGGCAGCGGGGATGATGGTATCGTTTATGGATCAGGCATCTGGCATGTCGCCTTTCAACGGATCTTTTGCAACATGCATGTTTTTCCAGCCGCCCCCCGGCTGAAGCGCCGTCATGTCCTGATGCTGACAGGTGCCGCGACCCTGACCGCCTGTGCCCCGCATGCGCATGGCGGGCCGCCGCCTGCCCCGGACATGCATGATGTGGACCGCCGGTTGCAGCTGGCCGTGACACAGGGGGAAGCACCCGGCGTTGTCTGCGCCATAGGCCATGACCAGCAGGTCGTGCATCGGGCCGTGTACGGCAGACGCACCGTAACCCCGCCCCCTGAGACCATGACATGGGACACGGTGTTCGACATGGCGTCCCTGACCAAACCGGTCATTACAGCGCCCTGTGTCATGCAGCTATGGGAACAGGGCCGGTTCGGGCTTGATGATCCTGTCTCGCGCTACCTGCCGCAATTTGCCGCCGCGGGGAAATCCACCATTACCATCCGGCATCTGCTGACCCATTATTCCGGCCTGCCGCCCGACCTGGACCTGACCCACCCGTGGCAGGGACATGACGCGGCCTTCGACCTGACCATGCAGGCTGCCCCCACGCAGCCACCGGGCAGCGGGTTCGTTTACAGCGACATCAATTTCATTACGCTGGGTTTCCTGGTGGAAAAACTGTCCGGCATGACGCTGGATGCCTATGCCACGCGTTTCCTCCTGACGCCGCTGGACCTGCGGCAGTCACGGTTCGTGCCACCCGCCACATGGTCCGCGCGCATTGCCCCCACCCAGACCGATGAACGGGGCCGTATGCTGCGCGGTCAGGTCAATGATCCCTCGGCCAGGCGGATGGGCGGGGTCGCGGGCCATGCGGGCCTGTTTTCCACGGCCAGCGACATGTGTCTGTATGCACAGGCGCTGCTGGACCGCCGTGCAGGCAGGCCATCGGCCTATCCCCTGAAACGCGACACCGTCATGCTGATGACCACCGCAGGGCAGCCACAGGGCAAAACTGACCTGCGCGGGCTGGGATGGGATATTTCCACGCATTATTCCTCCGCCCGGGGGGACAGGTTTCCCGTGGGGTCTTTCGGCCATACCGGATTTACCGGCACGTCGCTGTGGCTGGATCCGGGCAGTGACAGCTATGTCGTGATCCTGACCAGTCGCCTGCATCCGGATGGTCACGGCAATGTCGTGCGCCTGCGCCATGATGTTGCGACAGCCGCGGCCCTTGCGCTGATCCCGTCCCGGGGCTGATGCCTTTATTTCATTCACTTGCAGCAAGTCAGGTTACATGACCCTTAACCACAACATTCCTACCCCGCCCATCGCGACAGAAGGGCAGGACCCCCGTTACGCGGATGTGGACATCTGGCCTGTCGGTTCGGTGCTGGATGCGCTGGTGGAATCACAGATGAGCGCCATCGCCGCCGTCCGGGCCGCGACCCCGGAACTGGAACGCGCGGTGAACAGCGCCCTGCCCCGGCTTCTGGCGGGGGGACGGCTGTTCTATGTCGGTGCGGGTACGTCCGGGCGGATCGGCATGCAGGATGGAGTGGAACTGCTTCCCACCTTTGGCTGGGAGCCGGAACGCCTTGTTCTTTTGCTGGCGGGCGGGAACGACGCTGTCCATCAGGCAGCGGAAGGGGCCGAGGACCGCGAGGACGTGGCCCGCACGGACATACTGGCCCATAATCCCGGCCCCGATGACGTGGTGCTGGGCATCGCGGCCAGTGGGTCCACCCCCTATACCTGTGCCGCGATTATGGCAGCGCGTACTGCCGGCAGCCTGACCATCGGCATCGCGTGCAATCGTGGCGGGAGGCTGCTGGACGTGGCGGAACAGGGCATTGCGGTGGTAACGGGGCCGGAAGTCATTTCCGGATCAACAAGGCTGAAGGCTGGCACCGCGCAGAAAGCCGCCCTTAACCTGATTTCCACAACACTCATGATCCGTATGGGCCATGCCTATCGGGGACAGATGGTTGACATGCGGGTGGTCAATGCCAAGCTGCGGGACAGGGCGTGCCGCATGGTCCGCAGCCTGACCGGCAGCACTGAACAGCAGGCGCTGCACGCGCTGGATGCCACGGGGTTCAATGTCAAACGTGCCGTCATGATCTGTTCGGGCATTCCCGCCGATCAGATTGAAACGCTGCTCAGGGCGCATGATGGCAACCTGCGTTCGATCCTTGGACAACCTGCCACCTGCCAGAAGACCGCTACGAAAGCCTGATGACAAAACTGCCTGCATATGCCAGGCGGTTTTTGGGTGCTGGCTTTACAAAAAAGCCAGCACCCAAAACTTCTGTTTTCCATTAACGACTGGTGTGACGGGATCGGTAATCCCGACGTGGCACATGGTGAGGTCTGCACAGGGCCATGGTGAAAATTCACGGCCAACATATTCAGGCCGCACGAAAGAGTACAGGCACAGGCTGCCTGCCGGTAACACCATACAGGTGCTGCCGGCATCCGTCTCAGGCCGGGCGGCCGATATGGAAGCCCTGCATGTAACGGAAACCCAGCGCGGTCAGCCTGTGCTGTTCCGCCTGTGTCTCGACTCCTTCGATAATCACGTCCTTGCCCAGCTGCTGGCCCAGGTCAGCGATCAGGCGCAGTATGTCCTGCGTATGACCATGCGTGCCCATGGTCTTTACAAAGCTGCGATCAGTCTTGATCATGTCAAACGGCATGATGCCCAGATGTGACAGGGAACTCTGCCCGCTGCCAAAACTGTTTATGGCAATACGCGTCCCTGCACCACGCAGGGCGGAAAGGGAGCGGATCGAGGCATCCATGTCCGGCTGAAGTGCATCCTCGGTTATTTCCAGCACGATCCATTCGGCGCGTGCGCCGGTCCGCTCCAGCAGTTGGCGTAACTGTCCAGGCAGTTCGGACAGACGCAACTGGCTGGCGCTCAGGTTGACATGCACGGCAATGGCCTGCCCTGCAGGCTGTGCCTGATTGCAGGCAACCGCATGGTGCATGGCCTGTTCCAGCACCCAGTGGCCGATGGGCACGATCAACCCCGTTTCTTCCGCATTGCGGATGAAGGCTGCCGGGTCATGCAGCACGCCACGGCGGTCACGCCAGCGCAGCAGCGCTTCATGCCCGGTCACGCGCCCGTCGGATACGTCCATTATCGGCTGGTAGTGCAGCACGAATTCATTGCGTTGCAGTGCGTCTGGCAGTTCGCTCTGTAAAATCAGGGCATGGTGCATGCGTGCCAGCAGATCAGGCGTGAACAGGATGACCCGGTCGCCACCACGCCGCTTGGCCTCATACATCGCCAGGTCCGCATCGCGTACGATGTCAGCCGAGGATGTGTGGTCATGGTCCGACGTGACAATACCGATACTGGCCGATGGCTGCAGATGATGGCCGTCAATCACCATCTCACCTTCCAGTTCCTGACAGATTCGCGTGCCAATATCCCCCAGCGCCGCACGATCGCGGGCTCCACTGATGATGGCGGTAAACTCATCCCCCCCCAGACGGGCCATGAAGCAGTCCTGCTCCGTCTCGAACACCCGGCGCAGGCGGCTTACAATCTCGATCAGGAAAAGATCACCCGTATGGTGGCCAAAGCTGTCATTCACCAGCTTGAACTTGTCCAGATCGATGAACATGACGGCATGGTCGCGGCCCGTAGCCCGGTCACCTGTCATGAGGGCGTCCAGCCGGGCCAGGAACGCCTTGCGGTTGGGCAGGCCGGTCAGGGCGTCGTGCGTGGCTTCGTACTGCAGGCGTTCGGCGGTTTCACGGCGCTCCAGCACATGGGAAAGCTGACGGCCGATGTTGGAGAACATGGCAAGGGAATACGGATCGTCTTCCTGTCGGGACCGTGCACCAAATTCCAGCACGATCGCCATGCGGCCCATAACCATGACCGGCACCAGCACCACCGTCTGCATGCCTGCGCGCGTGCCTTCGCCAACCAGCCACAGCGGCCCTGTCTCGATCTGCAGGCGTGCGCACAGGCTTGGCAACAGCACATTGTCCCGGCCCACAGGCATGGCGCGCCCCGCCACCGCATGTTCATGGCCTGAAGAAAAGCGATCGGCCAGCCTGAACATGCGGCTGTTGCCCGCTGCATCAGGCATCCATGCCAGCGCCATGCACCATGGCCCCATCTCACACGCCTGCGTAAAGGCGAAGCGTATGATATCCTCCACCGACGCACCGCTATTGGCCTGTGCCGCCACGGCTTCCATCAGGGCCTGCTGGCGGTTGCGGGCGTAAAGCTGGCTCAGGCCCTCTTCCGCAATGCGTTCAGCTTCCTTGCGAACCATGCGTTCACGTTCATAGCGCCGCCGGATACGCTGGTACAGGGCTTCATAATCCGGCGTATCTGCCGCCGGTGCAGGATGCGCGCTCACTGCCATTTTACCCGCAATACGTTTTCCTTGCCCGAACCGGGTGGAAAACGTTCGACAGTCGCCCGTTCGCCAAACACGTCGGCGGCGCCAAGTATGAATCCCTGCGCAAGGTCGATCAGATGGCGCTGGGAGCTGTATGTCATATCCAGCGTGCCATCCGCATTTTCCTTCATCTGGAAGTGCGGACATATGGCACCGGGATAGAGTTTGAGCACCTCGGGGTGGATGATGCTGTTCACGCTCAGGATGAAGCTGCGTGAATTGGGATGCGCATTGAACAGTGCGGGGTAGCGTTCCTTGAGAATGGGCATGGCGTCACGCCCGAAGCGATGCAGCAGTTCTGCCGGTGTTATGCCCAGATGGGCTGAAGCCGCCTGCACAAGGGCCAGCATGTCCGTGTCGGGGTAACTGCCAAGTGAAGTGTAGGTCCCGCCTACGTTGGCGGCGTCAAGCAGTTCGTCCCATGCTTCTGCGCCGTGATTCTTTTCCACGACTTCTTCAAGAATATTGAAAACAACACCCTTCATTTATCCCGATCCCCTTGGAATGTTCTGATTTATAAAGGTGTATATATTATACGTAATAACATGTTGTTATAATTTTGAAGCATTCCTGATATGTTTTTCATGCATGTATAGCATAAGTTCTTTATATCCCTTCCTGATCAGGGAATCAAATAACAGCCATTATTCCACAGGGCACATACAATAATTACATTATTATATCAGAACGAACATTACCGGCATGAATATATAAACAGATCAGTCGTATATAAAGCATGCTGTGATATTGATATTAATATACTTATTAGTCTATAAACTAACGTTCTTCGAAGCCTTTAAGGAGCGTGGCCATTCCTTTCACCGGAAACTATTTTGGGTTCATGATCGTGCCTCATCTGCATGACCTCCCTTTGGAACATGAGTAATAACAGGAAAACCTACGCAATATGGCACCCATGACATAGATCATGGCGGAATATCTACATCAGGCATGCCGAACCTTACATACTGCTTCATGCAAAAATAGAGACGCCCTCCCCTGCCCCGCATAACAGGATGATTACGTCACATTTTCATTCCATCGCATTGATCTTTATAATACCGCGGTGAAATTCAGGGTGTCGAGGATCAGGCATGAAGCCTATGCTTACGGTCATTGGTCTTATGAGCGGTACGTCACTTGACGGTGTGGACGCCGCCGTGATCCACACCGATGGTGAGCGGATCACAGGGTTGGGACCGGATACCAGCCTGCCCTATACGGCAGACTTGCGTCAGCGCGCGCGCCGCATCCTGGACCATGCGCCCACCCTGTCCTTCGATGATCCCGAACTGAAAGCGGTCGAACAGGACATTACCCGTCATCATATCAACGCGGTGCGACAGTTACAGGCCCTTGTGCCGGATATCGACCTGATCGGTTTTCATGGCCAGACCATCCTGCATGCGCCTGATCGCCACCAGACGTGGCAGATTGGCGATGCGGAAATGCTGTCACGGGCGACAGGACAGGCTGTCATCCATGATTTCCGCAGCGCCGATGTAGCCGCAGGCGGCGAAGGCGCGCCACTGGTGCCGTGGTTTCACGCAGCCCTGCTGCATGACGTACCGGGGCCGGTTGCCGTGCTGAATATCGGCGGCGTTGCAAATGTTACGTTTATTGATGCGGACGGTACGATCCATGCCTGTGACACCGGACCGGGCAATGCCCTGCTTGATGACTGGGCACTGTGCCATACCGGCACGGCATGCGATATTGACGGGCAACTGGCGCGCGCGGGCACGGTCAACCGGGCTATTGTGGAACAGTTGCTGTCTGCCCCCTATTTTGCCCGCCCTGCCCCAAAATCACTGGATCGCCAGACATTTGCCATGGCCCTGGATCGGGTGGCCGCCTGCACACCGGCGGATGGTGCAGCAACACTCGCCGCCTTCACCATCGAAGCTGTCCGTCGCACGCCGCTGCCCGCAAGACCCACACGCTGGTATGTCTGTGGCGGGGGGCGACATAATCCTGTGCTCATGCAGGGATTGCAGGCCGCATTGAAGGTTCCGGTCGAAACAGTGGATCATCTTGGCTGGAACGGTGATACGCTGGAAGCGCAATGTTTCGGCTTTCTTGCCGCACGCAGTGTGCGCGGACTGCCGCTATCCGCACCCACGATCACGGGAGGACCGAATGGCCTGTCCGGTGGCCGCCTGACCTGTGCCGGGCTTATGCCTGTACCATCATGGGTCCATGCAACCAGCGGGAGGCATTCATGAAACTTGTCATCACCCCGGATCAGGCCAGCGCCTGCGCTCATGTGGCGGACATGCTGTATACATGCTGCGCGCATAACCCTGCTGCCGTTCTGGGACTTGCAACCGGGCGCACGATGGAACAGGTTTATGGAAGCCTTGTCCGTCGCATTCATGATGCACCAGTCAACCTTGCAGGTTGCACGACGTTCAATCTGGATGAATATTGCGGGTTCGTTGCGCGGACGGCGCATTCATACCGCGCCTATATGCAGCACCACCTGTTCCGCCATCTGGATATTCCCCCAACGCAGACGCACCTGCCACCCGGTGATACCGATGATGCAACAGCCGCCTGTGCACGGTACGAAACCGCGATCCGCGCCGCGGGCGGTATTGACCTGCAACTGCTCGGGATCGGTCATACGGGCCATATCGGTTTTAACGAACCTCTTTCTTCTTTCGCGTCCCGTACCCGTCGTGTCAGACTTGCCCCCGCGACGCGCGCCCAGAATGCGGAAATGTTTGGCGGCTGTCCGGACAATGTGCCGCACCATGCGCTGACTGTTGGTGTCGGGACAATTCTGGAAACCAGGCGCGCCGTCCTGCTGGCGACAGGTCCCGGCAAGGCTGCAATCATTGCCCGCGTGACCGAAGGAGCTATTTCACCCATGACCAGCGCCTCCGCGCTGCATTTCCATCCTGATTGCACATTTGTACTGGATGAAGATGCAGCCATGGACCTGTCGGATGAATGCCGATGGATGGCAGAATACATCCCGTCCCGTCACTGACTTATTGATAAAAATGAAAGTTTTTGATTCTGCTTTTTTTGAAAAAATATTCACGGAAAACTGCTTAATGATTTTCAGTATATTTCAAAAACTCCACATAATTTTCTCGTCAGGGCCGGTGGTTCAGGACGGCGCGTTTCAATGATTGGCCGGTCCTGTTTTCCATCGCGTGGCAGGAATATGAGCATGACATGCATTTGCCACACATATCGTTACTTAACAAAAATATATATAATAATTTAGTATTATATATATGATATTATAAAAAATGATTTTCAGGAATATAATAAAATTCCAAGGCGGCTCCTTTTCCCAAAATGGTGGCGCGTCCTGAAGCTTTTTTCAAAAGGCTTCACCGAAACCTTTTCATGATCTGCAGAACACTTTTCAGGCAGATTTTTGAAACACTCCTTACTGAAAACCAAATATCAAAATACGGTTTTCAAGCCGGAAAAATTTTCCCAGAAAATATTCTCACCTATGGCGGAACTCAATTCCGTCAATAATTTTCCTTAAAAAACGAAATTTAAAAAACATATACCGCGATGCACAATAAGTTAATATATTAAACAGAAAACCATATCCGTATAAATTCGTTTAGTTGTCACATAAATAAAACCAATAATATATCAGTGGCCGTCAAATGAAATATTTTACGCATCGACGTGGAAGATTTTCGATACTGTATTTCGGATTTTCCATATATATAGCTATCGGCACACACGAATCGCCCGCAAATGGCATTTTCAATGGAAACCAGGGGAATGACGCCAGTTATGCCCTGCGTAACAGCGCCCAGCACCCGGCATCGACCATGACAGGGGATTGGGGTGGTTACAGAACCTATCTGCGCGACAGGGGAATAGACCTGGCTGCGACATGGACCAACGAAACCGCCGGCAACACGACAGGCGGGGACCGGCGCACTGCCGCCGAAACCAACCAGATCGCGGCCATTATGGATATCGACGCGGAAAAACTGGTGAGATGGAAAGGGGCAACCTTCAATTTCACCTTTACCAGCCGTTGGGGCACCAACCTGATTACACGGGCGGGCCTGTATACCCTGCAACAGCCACAGGAAGTATGGGGACGCGGGCAGACCACCCGACTGACCGGATTATGGTATAATCAGAAACTGGGGAATCACTTCAGTTTCAAGATCGGACGCCTGCCAACCGGTGCCGATTTTGACAATGTGCCCTGCCTGACAATGGTCAACTATTTCTGCGGTGCGACAACGGGGAACATGGATGGCAATCGCTGGCTGAACTGGCCTGTCAGTACCTGGGGCGGCTATCTTAAATACAACAGTCCCCTGTGGTACCTGCAGGCCGGCGCTTATGAACAGAACATGCGCAATCTGGATAACAAGTTTTTCCTTGGTTACGTTCATGGGGCAACCGGTGCCCTGCTGCCGTTCGAAACCGGATTACGCCTGCATATGGGATCACACCACTATCCAGGGGTTTACCGTATTGGCGGATGGATCAATACCGCCAGCGCACCGGATATCTTGCTGGCAACCAATGGGCAGCCCGCTGTTACTGGTGGACTGCCAATGCTGGAACGGGGTAGTTCCCATGGTGGCTATCTATGGTTCCAGCAGCAGTTGACGGGTACATTCAGCGAAAAACCCGGACAGGATCCGGTCGTTCTGCAGGGCCTGACCGCGTATGTCACCCTGACCATGGTCGACAAGGAAACAAGTCCCGTTTCATCGCAGGTAACAGGTAGCCTGCGTTATCTTGGACTGCCATGGCGCAGGCATGATGCCGTGACACTTGCCTTTGGTACCAATCACGTCAATTCACGCCTTGCTACATTGGAATGGTATCAGGCCGGTAAAAAAGGACCGCGACGGGATTCCGAATTTGCCACTGAAACAGACTACACAATCCAGTTCAGGCCGTGGGTCTATATCGAGCCAAACGTCCAGTTCTGGGTTAATCCCGGCGGTTATACCCAGCGCGACCTGGTTACGGTTATCGGTATGAAAACTGGCTTTACCTTCTAGGGATATTTCAACACAACTTATCAATGATATGGTGAAATATTTTGGACGCTAATTTTCAAAACAGGCAGCGTTCTCTGAAGTTTTTGGGGAAGGTTTTACCAAAAATTTCATCATGATTTGCAGTCAGTTTTTAAAACAGTCTCTTTATATTGTTCCTTTACATTCAAAATAATAAAATACAGGCTATCTTCTGTTCAGGTGAAGGATAGCCTGTATTCTTTAATTTTTGAAACTCGCCGTTGTTATCCGGCCTGCTCCATCCTATGAATGAAATCCGGTTGCCGTATCGGTCGCAACCGCGTTGTCCAGATCATCCGTAGCCCCACTGACGCCCACTGCCCCGATCAGGTATTTGCCACTCATGACCGGGCAGGACCCGGGTACTGCCGTAATACCGGGCAATGTTGCCAGAAACGCCTGATTCTGACTGATGCGCTGGGCCAGTACCTTGCCCGGTGAATGATACAGCGCGGCCGTCCGGGCCTTCTTTATGGCTGTTTCATCCGTTCCGGTCTGGGAATCATCCATGCGGGTGAATGCAAGCAGCCTGCCTGATGCATCCACTACCGCAATACTGACCTGCATGCCCTTCTGTCGTGCTTCTTCCTCGGCGGCATTCAGCAGGCTTTTCGCACCGGCATTGCTAAGCTGCGGACGGGTCAGCAGTTTGGCGTCATCAGCATGCGCCACGCCAAATGCAGGAAGGCACGCCAGAATGGCCAGCGGCCCAATATGTCTGATCTTCATGGGAAATCCTGATGCAAGATTGTCTGGATACTCTGTTTTATATTCGGGGCCATTTTCGGTCCGTATCAGCGGAAGTGCCTGGCCGTATCGATAACAAGTGCCTGTTCATTTTCATTGGTATCGCCACTGGTGCCGATACTGCCAACGACAACATCACCCTGCCTGAAAACCGCGCCACCCGCTGATGGCAGGATACCGGGCACAAAACCAATGGGCAGGTTCTGGGTGCGCACGGCATCAAAGAACTCGATCGTGTTACGGGCAAACCGTGCCGCCGATTTCGCCTTTGCGATCGAGGCCTCCACACACCCGGCATAGGCGCCCTGCATACGGATGAAGGCCACCAGGTTTCCATCCGTATCCTCGACCGCTATGCACAGCTTGAGATGCCGGTTTTCTGCCAGACCAACTGCATAATGCGCCATATCCATTGCCGCATCGGTCGTGATGTTAAGCTGCGACGCGGTGGAGGAAGATGACGGCTGCGCAAGCGCGGGGGTCGCGCACGACGCCAGCACCGCAAGGGCTTTAAGCAGATGCTTCATTTCAAGGGTTACCTTATTCTCAATGTTATTATTGAACCCCTGACGACGCTTCATGTTTGGCCGGACCGGCACATACATGGACAATAAAGACGTCGTTCAGTTCAGATTATACGATAGAACCCATGTCATATCGCACATGACATTCTATTACAGATTTTTTGTGCACATACAAATAACAATCAACAAATCGCATGCATGTGATAAATTACATCACCTGATTATGAATAATGGACATTCTTACCGTATAAAAAAATATGGACAGAAAAAGTATTGAATAACGATGCCATCACAACCTGATTCAGATATCACGCGGTGCATGATCCGGGGGCGCAGATACACATAACGGCAACAGGAATCCAGGCAGCAGGCCACGGTCGATCAGCCAGCCATCAATCGAGAACTTGCCCGCCCCTGCAATCGAAAAACTGGCAAAGGCGACAATCATCAGCATCGGATATTCCCAACCGCCGACAGGGGCATTGTTCCAGGTAAATCCGTCACCGAAATGTCGGCCGTAATGATTGGCAATCAGGTAATAGGCCGCCCCACCGATTCCGGCCAGACGGGTCATGAATCCCATCCCTACGCCAATTGCCACCGACAGTTCACATAATCCACCAATAATAACAGCCTGCCCGTCTGGCGGAAACCCGAATCCGACAAAGACATGTTCCATATGATGGAATGAATGTATGCCCGCAAAAAGTTTTTCGGCAAAATGCCCCACCATGTCGAAACCGAAATATATGCGCAGTATTGCCGTCTGCCATTGCAGGTGGTTATTCCACCCATCAATGCCATGCGCTGTCCAGTCACGGGCCATGCAGTCCGCATACAGTAAAAGATAGATGATGAACGTGGCCGTGGAACAGGCCATGCCCGGTACTGATCCATGAATGGCCGCCACCCGCCAGCTTATGACGAACGGCAGGAGCGAACCAAGGAAACCGACCACAAAATTCCGTGGCATCACTACAACCGTGATAACCAGCGCAAGACCATCCAGCCCGATGGTGGACAGGCAGGCAAGGTCCGGTATCACCGGCACGATAAAGGACGAATAGATCATGGCGGCAGTCGTGCCAGCCAGCGCCAGCCACAACAGCCAGTAAGGCACAAAACGCGGCCGCAATGCCGCGAACGACGGTGGGACCGTATTCGACTTCATGTACATTTTATTTTTCTTCTTTGACTGGTGTCGAACCGTGTTTCATCTATTTCGGGTCATGGGCGGGGTCATGTTCCCGCCCGACCTGTCATGTGTATTGATGTCTCCATTCCTGCGTCATGCATGCTGAACGATCGAAATAGCGGATCGGGTTCGCCAGCATGGTCAATAAATGACCGGTTCGGGCACCGGCGGGCCGAAATCTGTCTGCAGGAAGTCGAAATCACATCCTTCATTCGCCTGACGCATGTGGTGTGCGGCCATCCAGCCATATCCACGCCCGTAACGCGGTGCGGGTGGTGTCCATGCCGCACGACGGCGTGCCAGTTCCGCGTCGGATACTTCCATGTTGACGGAACGCGCCGCCACGTCCACCGCGATGATATCGCCCGTCTTCAGCAACGCCAGTGGACCGCCAACATAGCTTTCAGGGGCGACATGCAGGATGCATGCGCCGTAGCTTGTGCCACTCATCCGGGCATCGGACAGGCGCAGCATATCCCGGTAACCTTCCTTCACCAGACGTTTGGGCATGGGCAGCATCCCCCATTCCGGCATGCCCGGACCGCCCAGCGGCCCGGCATTGCGCAGTACAAGGACATGATCGGGGGTTACATCCAGCGTCTCGTCATCCAGCGCTTTCTTCATGGTGGGATAATCGTCAAACACCAGCGCCGGTCCCCTGTGTTTATGGAACCTGGGGTCACAGCAGGCCGGCTTCATCACGCAGCCATCAGGGGCCAGGTTGCCGCGCAGGACCGTCAGCGCGCCACCAGCTTCCCCCGTGAACATCGGTCTGTCCAGTGGTCTTATGACATCATCGTTCCAGACCTTCGCATCACGGATGTTTTCCCCCACGCTGCGTCCGGTCACTGTCAGGCAGCCCAGATCAAGGAAGCTGGAAATCCGGTTCATCAGCGCGGCGATCCCGCCAGCGTAGTAGAAATCCTCCATAAGATAGGTCGTGCCCGTTGGCCGGACATTGGCGATGACCGGGACATCACGGCTGGCGCGGTCAAAATCATCCAGCCCGATGTCAACGCCCGCGCGCCGCGCCATGGCGATAACGTGTATGATGGCGTTGGTCGAACACCCCATTGCCATCGCCACCGCAATGGCGTTACGAAAGGCGGCATGGGTCTGGATTTTTGATGGTTTCAGGTCCTCCCACACCATATTGACAATCCGCCGTCCCGAACTTTTGGCCATGCGGATATGGTTGGAATCAACCGCCGGAATTGAACTGGCCCCCGGCAGGGACAGGCCGATCGCTTCGGCAATGGCGGTCATGGTGCTGGCCGTGCCCATGGTCATGCAGGTGCCCGCACTACGCGCGATCCCGGCTTCAACCCCCTGCCAGTCTTCGGGCGTGATCTTGCCCGCGCGCAGTTCATCCCAGTATTTCCATGAATCCGAACCCGAACCCAGTGTCTTTCCCTGCCAGTTCCCGCGCAGCATCGGTCCCGCCGGCACATAGATTGCCGGAATATCCATGCTGGTCGCCCCCAGCAGCAGGCCGGGCGTGGTCTTGTCACACCCCCCCATCAACACCGCACCATCGGCGGGGTAGGCGCGCAGCAGTTCTTCCGCCTCCATCGCCAGCATGTTGCGGTACAGCATGGTGGTGGGCTTCATGAAATTTTCGGACAGCGAGATGGCAGGAAGCTCCATGGGAAATCCGCCTGCTTCCAGCACGCCCCGCTTTACATCCTCCACACGCTGGCGAAAATGCATATGGCACGGATTGATGTCGGACCATGTGTTCAGGATGGCGATGACGGGCTTGCCCTCCCAGTCCTGCGGGTCATAGCCCATCTGCATTGCGCGGGAACGATGACCGAAGCTGCGCAGGTCGGCAGGACCAAACCACCGCGCGCTACGCAGCCTGCGTTTCGCCTGTCCTGCCGTATTTCCGCCATCAGGGTGTGTACCGGCGTCTTCCGTCATGCTTTTGTTCTCCCTGCGCCCCCGGTCGGTCACAATGGCCTGATAACAAGGGTGTTTATTACTGCAGTTAGGGCAAGACAGTTCTGGAGTGTCCAGATTAGATACGGCATGGATTAAGACAGGATTGATATCGATGCTTCAGCTCACGCAGGTCCGGTGTTTTGTCACGGTGGCGGAGGAACTGCATTTCGGGCGTGCTGCAGCACGGCTGAACATGACCCAGCCGCCGCTGAGCCGACAGGTCCAGCTGCTGGAACACGCGCTTGGCGTTGAATTGCTGGAGCGCAACAGCCGCAGCGTCCGGCTGACGCCCGCGGGCGCGATCTTCCTGCCCGAGGCCCGCCGCCTGCTGCGCAGCGCGGAAGACGCGGTCCTTCTGGCCCGCCGTGCGCGGCGCGGTGCGCTGGGCCAGGTCGCGATCGGGTTCACGCCATCCAGCAGCTATGACTTTCTGCCCCGGCTGATCCATGGGCTGCGGGCGGCCTATCCCGATATCGAACTTACGCTGGAGGAAATGATCACCCGCGACCAGATCGCAGCCCTTGCCTCCCACCGGATTGACCTTGCTTTCGTTCGCCCGCCGTTCGAATCAAAGGAAACCTGTGCACGCATGGTCCGGGCCGAACCCATGGTGGCCGCCCTGCCCCACGATCACCCTCTGGTCGCATGCAGCGCACTGACGCCTGCGGATATGGAGGGGCAGGATCTCATCATGTATTCGATCCTGGGGGGCGGCTATTTTCACGACCTTGTGCAGCGCCTGCTGGTCAGCGCGCATATCCGGCCGCACCTGATCCATCATCTGACCCAAATTCACGCCCTGCTTTCCATGGTCAGGACCGGGGTTGGCATCGCCCTGATCCCGGAATCGGCGTCACAGCTTGGTATCGAAAATGTCATCTACCGTCCGCTGGCGTTTGGCGAGAACATCATGGCCGAACTGTTCATGGTCCACCGCGCGCAGGATGTCAGCCCGGTGCTGGGCAATGTCATGGATATCGTATCCCGGATGACCAAAACGCAGATCCCGCCCCGGCCCCAGCCCTGACGGGGCGTTCCAGAACCGCGATGGTTTTGTGGGTGATGCCGCCAGTGCATCAATCCATGCGCAGTTTGATTTGGACTTCCTGCCTTTTTCACGCGTTCCCTTGCACACAGGACCCGATGCGGTCGCAGGGCGACCGGGCAAAACCCCGGCCCCACCGTGCAGGTCCGCGTATCAGGGGAGAAAACAGGGTGACCATGACAAGAGGGCCAACCACAGGCCCCACCGCCACACATGCACCGATTGCCGCAGGCGTATCCCATGCGGCCCCACGCACCGCCGTCCGTTACAGTGTCCTTGCGTTCCTGTTCATCATCACGGCGATCAACTATGGTGATCGCGCGACACTGGGGATCGCGGGGTCATCCATCTCGCACGACCTCGGGTTAAGCCCGGTCATGATGGGTTACATCTTTTCCGCCTTCGGCTGGGCCTATGTCATGAACCAGGTGCCCGGTGGCTGGCTGCTGGACCGTTTTGGTTCCATCCGTGTCTATGGCGCAAGCCTGCTGGCGTGGTCGGTCTGCACATTGTTCATTGCAGGCGTGGGCCATGTTCCCCACACCATCGCCTTTCCCGTGCTGTTCGTGCTGTGGGCCGGGCTGGGACTGGTGGAGGCACCGACGTTTCCCGCCAACAGCCGTATCGTATCAAGCTGGTTCCCAACGGCGGAACGCGGCCTTGCTACCTCCATCTTCAATTCGGCGCAATACGTCGCGGTCGCGTTTTTTGCGCCGCTCATGGGGTGGATTACCCAGCAGTTCGGCTGGGAATACATCTTTGCCGTCATGGGTATAGCGGGGGTAGTGCTTGCTACAGTCTGGCTCATGCGCATGCGTCCACCCGCCACCCATCCTGGCGTCAATGCGGCGGAGCTTGCGTTCATCCGTACGGGTGGCGCGCTGGTCGATATCGATGACCGCACCAGGCGGCTGCGCAGGCCGCTGACATGGCGGCAGGTGCGCTTCATGCTGACGGACCGGACGCTGGTGGGGGTGTACGGGGGACAATACTGCATTACCGCAATCCTGTATTTCTTCCTGACGTGGTTCCCGCTTTACCTGCATCAGTCGCGCGGGCTGTCCATGACGCAGACCGGGCTGGCGGCCAGCGTGCCCGCGTTGTGCGGGCTGGCGGGTGCGATCTCGGGCGGGGCGCTGTCGGACATGCTGTTACGCAGGGGACAATCGGAAAACGTCGCGCGCAAGACGCCCTATGTTGTGGGCATGGCAATCGCATCCACCATCTGCCTGTGCAATTTTGTCCAGTCCGCCTGGGTGATTGTCCTCATCATGTCCTTTGCATTCTTTGGCAAGGGTGTCGCCGCCATTGGCTGGGCGGTCATATCCGACATAGCCCCCAGGGAAACGCCGGGCCTGGCTGCGGGCATCTTCAACGGGATCGGGAATATCGCCGGGATCGTGACGCCCATCGTGATCGGCTATATCGTTGCAATAACAAAATCCTACAATGGTGCGCTGCTGTTTGTGGCAGGTCACTGTGTCGTGGCGATCCTGCTGTACCTGTTCGTGGTTGGAAAGATCAGGCGTCTTTCCCTTCCGGTGTGAATCGGTTCCATCGCTTTCCTGCACTTTATTGTGTAGCGACAGACGACATAAATATAGACACAAGTAATAACAAACAATAAGCAAGAGAAAATCTTCATGACATACATTACCGATGCCCTGGACCACGGCCTGTCCCGGCGGGCCGCCCTGTGTGGGCTGGCCGGTGGACTGGCGCTGGCGGGACTTGAAGCGGTCCGCATCCCGCAGGCAGCGGCGGCATCCGTGCATGCGACCGTTATCGCCACCTCCCCGCGCTATCTATGCAATGCGGTGGCCGCGACACGTGACGGAACACTGTTCCTTGGCGCGCCCCGGTGGGATCTTATGGCAGATACGCCCAGCGTGTTCCGTGTTACGTCGGATGGTATGCTCCAGCCCTTTCCGGGCGGTAGCTGGAACGAATGGAAACCGGGCGCCGATGCGGCCAACGCCTTCGTCATGGTCAATGGCCTGCATATCTTCAGCGACGATACATTATGGGTCGTCGATCAGGGGATCGACCCGACAAAAGGCACATCCGTGCCGGGCGGGCAGAAACTGGTGCAGCTTGATCCCCGTGACGGCAGGGTGCTGCAGATCCTGCGCTGGGGTAATGATATCCTGCCGCCAGGTTCGGCCATGAATGACCTGCGCATTGCGGGCGACCTTATGTTCGTGACCGATTCAGGTCTGGGCGGGATCATCATCCACAACATGCGCAGTGGTGAGACGGTGCGCAGGCTGTCGGAACATCCGCTGCTGCGGGCAACGCCGGACAAGCCACTGCGCGGGCGTGATGGGCATATACTGCGCGACAGCACCGGCAAACGGCCACTGGTCCATTCAGATATGCTGGAAATCACGGCTGACCGGAAATGGTTCTATTTCTCCACTCCCTCCGGTCCGCTGCGCCGCATCCCGACTGATATCCTGCTGGATGCCAGCCTGACCGATGGCCAGCGGGCCGGACGGATCGAGAAGGTCATCGACCTGCCGACAATCATGGGGACTGCCATCGACACGCTGGGCAATCTGTACTTTGCCGATGCCGAACATGGACGGATTGTTGTCCTGACACCGGAAAAGAAACAGATTACGCTATTTGAAGACGCACGCCTGGTTGACGGCGACGCCCTGTTTATCACGGCGGACCGACGCATGCTGGTGCCGGTTGCGCAGACGGAACGCCTGCCCGCCAACAATGCAGGCGTAAATGCCCTGAAGCTGCCTTTCATCAGCCTTGGCTTCCCGCTGCCGGATATGCTGGATGGGCACAGACTGGGTGGAGTGGTGAGCAGTTTGTGATCTCCTCTCCATGTAATTATTAATAACCACATACGTTTAGATATAATAATACCACCAATAAAAAGTAAACACGTTGAACAGATTCCGTGTGGACGGATCTTTTCTGGCGTACCTCGCCCTGCTCGCCCGAAGCATGGTCCCGCAGGGATATGGTGGCAATGCCTGTCTGGAGAGAACAATAATGAAGCGGCGTGACGTAATAAAAGGCGGCCTGGTGCTGATGGCGACCTCCACGCTGGCCTCCATATACAAACCAGCCTATTCCAAAACCTATGTCGGCGGCAGCGGTGCCTGGCGGGCCACGCCGCCCCCACCCCTGTCGGTGGTTGATGGCAGCCGGCTGGTTTACCTGACAGCAGATGAAGCCAGACTGGTTGGTGCCATATTCGATGTCCTTATCCCCGCTGATGAACTGGGGATGGGTGCGACAGAAGCAGGCTGCGTAACTTTTCTGGACCACCAGCTGGCAGGCCCGTATGGCACGGCGGCAAAGGATTACAAACTTGGTCCGGTCGTCGAGGGCCTGCCCCAGCAGGGCCCCCAGAGCATCATGACACCTGCGGAAATCTACCGGAAGGGACTGGCTGAATTCGAACAGGCCGTGCATGCGAAATTCGATAAATCATTTACTGATCTGTCCGAAGAACAGAAAATTGCGTTTCTTAAAAGTATCGAAAGTGGCACGATCGCATTCGATACCCTGAAATCCGACCAGTTTTTCGTGCTGCTGTTGCAGAATGTGCGTGAAGGCTACCTGGCCGATCCCATGTATGGCGGCAACCGCGACATGGTGGGCTGGAAACTGGTCGGATTTCCCGGCGCCATTTATGACTATCGCGACTGGATCGTATCAAAACGGGGCAAGAAAATTGATGTCCACCCCGTAAGCCTGCTGGGCCGCGCCTGATTGCGCCATGTCCGGCATGGTGATGAGAAGCACGATTATAATAAAAACCAAGGTGCACCTGAATGAATTACAAAAGGCCAAAGGCCGATGTGGTCATTATCGGGCTGGGTTGGTCCGGCTCCACAATGGCGGAAGAACTGACCCGTGCGGGGCTGAAGGTCGTCGCGATCGAACGTGGGGCATGGCGTGATACCTCGACCAGTTTTCCCACCACACGCGATCCCGATGAACTCAGCGGGTCCGTGCGCAAGGAAATCCTGCAGGCCCCGGTAACCGAAACCTATACCGTGCGCAACAAGGTTGGCCAGACCGCCCTGCCCATGCGCAAATACCACAACCTGACACTGGGCAATAACGTGGGCGGCGCAGGCACGCACTGGGCGGGTGCAAGCTGGCGGTGGCTGCCATTCGATCACCAGCCCTACAGCCATGTCATGCAACGCTATGGCGCAGGACAGCTGGTGGATGGCCTGATCCTTCAGGACTGGGGGGTGACCTATGACGACCTTGAACCCTTCTATGACCGGTTCGAGAAAATCGCGGGCACATCCGGCACCGCCGGCGTGGTCAACGGGCAACGCCAGCCCGGTGGCAACCCGTTCGAGGGATCGCGCACCGCCCCCTACCCCACGCCCGCGCTGGAACGATCGCGCGCCAACGTGCTGTTTGCGGAAGCGGCGACGCGGCTGGGCTACCATCCCTTTCCCGTGCCGTCGGCCATGATTGGCGCACCCTATAAAAATGCGCTGGGCCTGAATCTGGCGCCATGCACCTATTGCGGGTACTGCCAGCTGTACGGCTGTGGTAACTGGTCAAAGTCCAGCCCCAATATCTGCATCCTGCCGGTACTGATGCAGCGCCCGAATTTCACGGTTGTGACGGAATGCGAGGTCATCCGTATCAACACGACGCCTGACAGGAAAATGGCAACCGGGGTGACGTTTGTTGATTCCGACGGCAATATTGGCGAACAGCCTGCCGATATTGTCATCACCGCGACCTTTACACTGGATAATACGCGCCTGCTGCTTCTGTCAGGCATCAGCACACCGTATGATGTCGCATCGGGACAGGGTGTTGTCGGGCGGGCCTTTACGTTCCAGACCCTGTCGTGGGGCTTCATGTTCTTTGAAAACGAGTACCTCAACCCGTTCATGAACACCGGCGCCCTTGCGACCCAGATCGACGATTTCAACGGCGACAACTTCGACCATACGGGCCTGGGTTTTATCGGGGGGGCTGGTATCCAGTCGCTCAGCAACCAGGGCCTGCCGATCGGCATGGCGGGCCTGCTGCCACAGGGCAGCCCGCAATGGGGCAAGGGCTGGAAACAGGCCTTCCAGAAAGGCTACCAGAATTACGCGCAGATTCAGGGACAGGGCACAAGCTTCGCCCATCGCGAACAGTTCCTTGACCTTGACCCGACATACAAGGACCGTTTCGGCCAGCCGCTGCTGCGCATTACGTTTGACTATAATGAAAACGACCGCCGTTCGGGCCGGTTCATCCGCGACAAGTGCGTTGAAATCGCGCGTGAGATGGGGGCAACGCAGGTCGGAGGGGATTCCTTCGCCGATCGGCCCTATTCCGGTTATACGCCATGGGATTCATCGCATGTACAGGGTGGTGTCGTCATGGGTGAAGACCCGCGCACCAGTGTGCAGAACCGGTACCAGCAGAACTGGGATATCCCCAACCTGTTTGTCCTCGGCGCGTCATCCTTTCCCAATAATGCCGGCTACAACCCGACAGTCGCCGTGGGGGCCACGACCCTGTGGACCGCAACAGCGATCAAGGACCTGTATCTCAAGAACCCCGGCCCGCTGGTAAGGCTATGATCATGGCAAAAAACCTGCTTCGCAATGCACTGCGCACCTGCATGCGTGGTGGCATGCTCCTTTCCGCGGTTACTTTTATGACCCACGGCGCGAAAGCACAGGATGGGGCCGCCGATGCGCAGATCGAACGCGGCCGCTATCTGGCGATAGCGGGCGACTGCCTGGCCTGTCATACCGCCCCTGGCGGCAAGCCATTCGCGGGTGGTCTGGACCTGAAGACGCCTTTTGGCATCATCACCGCCAGCAACATCACATCAGACAGGGAAACGGGTATAGGGTCATGGACGCTGCAGCAGTTTGACGGCGCGGTACGGCATGGCAAAAGCCCGACCCGGTACCTTTATCCCGCCATGCCCTATACCGCCTATGTCAAGATCACGGATGCGGACCTTGCCGACCTGTGGGCCTATATCCGGACCATTCCACCGGTCAGCAACAGGGTTGTCGCGAACAAGCTGCCATTTCCCTATAATATCCGCGCGCTCATGATCGGGTGGAACATGCTGTTCTTTAACAGATCTCCCTTCACCCCGGATACGTCCAAAAGTGCGCAGGTCAACCGTGGTGCCTATCTGGTCGAAGGGCTGGAACATTGCGGCACCTGCCATACCACCAAGAATGCCTTTGGTGGTGACACACGGGCCGCCTATCAGGGCACGTCGCTGCAGGGGTGGTATGCCCCGGATCTGAGCAACAATACCCATACGGGTCTGGGTGGATGGAGTGCGGATGACATCGTAACCTACCTGCGCGCTGGCACCAACCGCCACACGGCGGCATCGGGACCAATGACGGAGACGATCGAAAATTCTACCCAGCACCTGACGGATGCGGACCTGCAGGCCATTGCCGCCTATTTCAAATCCCTGCCGCAGCGCACCGTTACGGTCCCTACGCCCCTGCCCGCCAGCAACCGGCAGATGATGACGGGCGCACGGGAATTCGTCGTACAGTGCAGCGCCTGCCATGTCAGTAATGGTGCAGGTATTGCAAACATGATTCCCACGCTGCAGAACAACCCGGCAGTCAACGCGCCCAACCCGGACAGCCTTATCAACATCGTGCTCAGGGGCACCAATGGTCCGGTAACGGCAGCCAACCCGACCGGGGCTGCGATGCCGTCCTTTGGCTGGAAACTGCATGATGACCAGATCGCCGGCATTCTGACCTATATCCGCAACAGCATGGGCAACGCGGCCCCCGCGGTTCTGGCAAGCGATGTCGGACGGGCACGCAAGGCCATCGATGCCCAGCAGGCTGTCTGGCATTGATGATTGTTTCAGGAAATAAAATGATGGGATAATGCCTACAATTACATTTAAATAAAAAATTCCAGTGCCGCCTTTTTAATAAGGCGGCATTTTTGAATCTTTCTTGAATAAATTTTAAATAAAAATTTCTTTATACTATGCAGATCTACTCCGCATCACAGGGAGCGATCGGCAATCAGGGACAGCAGGGCTTCGGCTGCCGGACTTCGATACCGTTCCTTGTGCCGCAGGCCGTAGAATGACCGGATTCCCAACGCCTGCGGCACGGCATGCAGCGTACCCGCGTGCAGCGCGGGGGTCACAACCAGTGACGACAGCGCGCCAATGCCTGCCCCGGCTTCGATCGCGGTTCGCACCCCCTCGTTGGATGGCAGGACAAGGCTTACGTTCAGTTCCGCTGGCTCTATCCCGAACTGGCGCAGGTTGTGTTCCAGCGTGGCGCGGGTACCCGATCCCGGTTCACGCATGACCCAGATGGCGGCGCGCAACCACTGCGCATCGACCGCGTCCGGCAGGCATGGACTGGCCTGTATGATGGTCAGGCGATCGGTCCCGATGGGCCATTGCGCCAGGGCTGGATCATCGACAATCGCCTCGACAATGCCCAGATCCACTTCCCCGTCCCTGACGCGGGTAGCGGCTTCTTCCGTATTGGTGATCGCCAGTTCGACTGCGACGTGCGGGTATTTCCGTCGGAACGCGACAAGGGTAACGGGCAGCCAGTACGCCGCGATGGTCTGGCTGGCGACAACGCGCAGCGTGCCCCGCTTCAAACCGCTGAATTCCTCCAGCACGGCTTCCGCTGCACTGGCACGGGCCAGAACGGCCCGGGCTTCGGGCAGGAACAGCCGTCCAGCCTCGGTCAGGCGGATACCACGTCCCACACGATGGAACAGCTTGACCCCGTGCCGTTCCTCCAGCGTTGCAATGGCGGCCGATACGGCGGACTGGGTCACATTCAGGGCACGGCTGGCCGCCGTGACATGTTCACGTTCCGCAACGGCGATAAAAAGACGAAGCTGTTCCAGGGTCATGACTACCCATACCACGATCAATCACGATTTCCGATTGGAATCAGAAGAACTATGAATTGGAATTATGTAATGCCCTTCCCTTAACCTGCGTGGCGAAAGGAAGAATGCCGTGACAACAATGCTTCATCCGCCGCTACACCTGCCACGGTGGTCCCTGCCCATCGGGGCACGGCAGGTACCGGGCATCGGGCTGTGTCTGGTGATTACGGGTCTCGCCTGCCTGCTTGAACGCATGGAAGGAATGGTGTTGGGCAGGGTATGGCTGGAAACACTTAATCTGGCCCTGCTGGCCGGTCTCGCCTTCCGGGCCATGCATGTGCCGGGTCCGGTATGGATGCCGGGCATCCGGTGCTGTTCACGCACGCTGCTGAATGTCGCCATTGTCCTGCTGGGCACGTCTTTCAGCATTGACACGGTCTTTTCCGTGGGGCCGTGGGTTCTGGTGGCCGTTGCGGGAGTCGTGGCCTTCAGTCTGGTTTTTACATGCTGCATCGGACGCATGATGGGGCTGGATACCCGTCAGACCCTGCTGGTCGCGTGTGGCAATTCCATCTGCGGCAATTCCGCCATCATGGCGGCGGCCCCCGTTATCCGCGCCGGGGAACGCGATATTGGAGTCACCATTACATTCACGGCTGCGGGCGGTCTGGTGATCGTTATCGGCATACCGCTGCTGGGACCGTTTCTGGACATGAGTGACATGGCGCAGGGCGCCCTTGCGGGACTGACCGTTTATGCGGTGCCGCAGGTTGTCGCCGCGGCCGCCCCGTTCGGCGCGGGCGCCATCCATATGGGCATGCTGGTCAAACTGGTGCGGGTGCTGATGCTGGGGCCGGTATGTGTCATCCTGTCCATACTGTCCGCCCGGCCTGAAACCGGGCGGGACAGACATGGGAAGCGGCCATACGCCCTTACCCGCCTGGTACCATGGTATATCACGGGGTTCATGGCCATGATGACCGTCCGGTCACTGCACCTGATCCCGGCAATGGCCGTGGGACCGATCAATACAACAGCGGCGGTCCTGACCGTCCTCGCCATGGCGGCGCTGGGACTGAGTGTGGATATCCGTTCGGTCCTTCGGACGGGGCGGCCGCTGGCCCTGACCGTCATGCTGTCCCTTTGTGGCCTGTTGGGTATCAGCCTGCTGGTGGTTACGGCTGCGTTCCGCGGATAACCATCACGTCATGCATCGCTAAGGTTATTCACTGGCATGACAGGCGGTGGGGTGACGGATGATGCATTCTGCCTCTTCGCGCATCATCTGGATACCGGGTAAGGGTTTTGCCCGTCGCGCATGGGCATTGATCCTGCGGCCGTCTGGCGCTGATTTTATAATTGACGGGTCTTTTTGCCTAAATTAAACGAAACGGGTTCGTTCTGTTAGAGGACGCGAATATGTCATATCCCTTTTTACGTTGGACACATCATGAACTGTTTCAGGCATCTGGGCCTCCTGGCCCTTGCGGGCTTCCTTGCCGGTCATGGCATGGCCCGCGCGCAGGCAGGATGCGCGGACACGGACGCGCGGATTGATATGTCAGCCCATCAGGTGGGTGCGGGTATCGGCTACCTGTGGGGAAAAGGCACGTTATATGACGGCACGCATACCTATCCCTTTACCGTGCGCGGCGGGGGCGCGTTCAGCCTTGGGGGCATTGCCCTGTCGGGTCAGGGCTGCGTGCGCAACCTGCCACGCGTGCGCGATTTCAATGGCACATACTGGACCGTGGGGGGGACTGCGACACTTCATCATGGCACGGCAGGTGTTGTCATGGAAAACGCCCACGGCGTCGATATCAACCTGAAGGCAAAAACCCGTGGCGCGCAGGTATCAGGTCAGGTTGGCCGCCTTTCCTTCCACCTGCTGGAGACCACCCATTCGCAATGACCGTTTGAATGAAAACGTCAGTTCTGGCATCCCGATGCGGATATGTCGTGCTTCGGGCCTGTGAATGACGTGGGGTGCCTGCATATCCTGACTGATCGACCGAAGTTAAGGACGGAAGCATGCCTGTACCACCACGACCGCCACATACAGGGGGACGTCCGACACCGGAAGGGTCAGCGCAGCTTGACCGGCATGTCCTTGAGGTCGCGACCACGCTGTTTGTAAAACAGGGCTATGCCGCGACATCCCTTGAACAGATTGCCCGCGTCGCGGAATGCAGCAAGGCCAGCCTGTACCGGCGCTACTCCTCCAAGGCGGCCCTGTTCAAGGCGGTGGTGGCCGCACGCGGCAAGCACCTGCTGGAGGAAGCCCGCGCGGTCGAGGCCTCTTCAAAAAATCCGCTGCTGGCGACAAAGGAAATCGCCCAGTTCTTCCTGACCTTCATGCTTCGTCCCGAAACGGTGGAAGCCTACCGGATCGTCATTGCCGACGGACACCGCATCCCTTCCGTGGTTGATGACATGATGGCGACAAGCGTGGAACCGTTTGTCGCAACCATCAGCCGCCTGTTGAAAGCCGCCGCCGATGCGGGACATATTGAGTCCATAGACCATGAAGAAACCACGCGTGTCCTGATGGGCCTTGTCCTTGGATGGCCATTGCAGAATACCCTGCTGGGACAGAACAAGCTGCTTGATCCACAGATGCGCCAGCGCTTTTTCGAACGGGCATGGCAGATCTTCATATCGGGCATCAGCCGCACGGCGCCCTGACGTCTTTCCTCCCGGCACGGAACATGAAGGGCCACGTGATCCGGGCTGCTTCCATCCCATTTGACGCCCGCGTTCAGGCTGGTTTTTTCATGATGCAATTACATGCCATGTTGCGATACGAAACGGTATCGTATATATAATTCATGAGTACCATCCCCGGCCCCATCGTATGATCAGGGGCAACGGGCCGGTTCAGGATTTCAGTCCATACGGCCATTCATGGTGGATGCACCATGAATAATGACGATAGAGAAATAGATAATCATAATGTTCAGTAGTTTTAAACTGACCAGTGCGGAACGGGAGGCGCTGAATGCGATCTCGACCAGAATACACCGGCCTGCAAAGCGCCGTATCTATACCCAGGGGGATCCGGGGAACTACATCTATCGTATCCGTTCGGGCGCCGTGCGCCTGGAACACCAGCTGAAGGACGGACGTAACCAGATTTTCGCCTTCCTGTGGCCCGATGACATGTTTGGCACCCAGGAAGGCGGGCTGTACCATACGTCCGCCATTACCCTGGTGGATACATATCTGTTCCAGATTTCCTACTCCGCACTCAAGAGTCTGGTGGAGGTGTACCCCCGCGTACAGACGCTGTTCTTACAGCAGGCGCTGGATTATGCGAAAACGACGGAACGTCACCTGCTGCTGGCAACCTATCCCCTTGTGGTCAAAAGGCTGGCCGGTTTCCTGCTGGAATGCAGCAGGCAGGCGGATTTTTTTGACCGGAAGTCCAATATCCTGACGCTGGCCATGGACCGCAAGGATATTGCCGACTATCTGGGCTTTGCCATTGAAACCACCAGCCGCACACTCAAGGAACTGGAGGATATGGGCCTGATACAGCGTCTGTCTGCCCAGCGCATAAAGTTAGACCGCGACAGGATCGGGGCGATTATCTGACCGCCCCCTCCCCATTCTCCGTATCTTCCCCTGTCCAGGAAAACCGCAACCTTATTCCCGCCATGGCAGGGACACGAACCCCGGCAATGCCTCGATCCGTTCCAGCCACGCCCTGACAGCGGGATAGGGATCAAGGGAAATGCCGCCTTCGGGTGCATGGGCGGTATAACTGTAGCAGGCCAGATCGGCCAGCGTGGGGCAGTCGGCCGCAAGATATGCGCGGTCACACAGATACGCATCCATGAAACCCAGTAACGTTGCCGCCCGCGCCCGGGCGTCGGCCGGTTCACCTTTCTTATGGAACAACGCCACCATGCGGGCCGCTGCCGGCCCCTGTCGCAGTTCCCCTGCCGCGATCGACAGCCATCGCTGCACATGCGCCGCCCCGACGGCATCATCGGGCAGCCATTGCGTGCCCGCGCCATAGGCCTTCGCCAGATAGACAAGGATCGCATTGCTGTCCGCCAGCACCAGATCCCCATCACGCAGGACCGGAACCTGCCCCAACGGGTTCAGGTGCCTCAGTTCCGATGAGGAGGCGTCCACGACCTCGAAATGATACTCAAGGCCCAGCATCGACAGAAGCAGCCTTACGCGGTGCACATGACCCGATAAGGACATGCCGTAAAGTGTTATCATAACGACGGTTCCCCTTGTTTTCCCAACCATAGCATTGCTGCCATATCCGCGGACAGCCCTGCCCCTTGTCACATGCCTGCCCCATGCATAGTGTCAGGTTACGGGTGATGTGACGACAGGCGACACGACGTAGCTGCTCAGACATCTTACCAATCGCGTTTCACCAGCAGCCGGGGGACCGTAACCGCCAGCCTGAATTCCGCGGATACATGGAGGCAACATGATGGAACGGCGTTCCTTCAATTCCATCCTGACGGGACTGTGGCTTTCCCTTGGTGGCGCCCACGGGCGGGCTGCTGCCGCGGCGCCACCGGTCCGGAGTGAAAGTTTCATTCTGTGCGCCAATGACTGGGTGCCCAACAATCCGAAACTGCCGGTTATCCTGTACCGTAACGCCCTGCCCGTAAGCGGGAATGACCCGGCAACGGTGTTCGAGGGCCTGTTCCAGCATAATGGCTGGCCGCCACAATGGCGCAACGGGGTCTATTCCTTCCACCATTATCACACCATGGGGCACGAGGTTCTGGGATTTTATGGTGGTTCCGCGCGGTTGATGCTGGGTGGTGCGAACGGGCGGGTGGTAGACGTGCGGGCAGGCGACATTGCCCTGCTGCCCGCAGGCACCGGGCATATGAATATGGGGTCCAGCCCTGATTTCGCCGTAGTGGGGGCATATCCACCGGGACAGGATTTCGACATCGTGCGCGACGCCCCGAGCGGGCCACAGCGCGCCCGGCTGGCGTCCCTGCCCTTTCCCGCTTCCGATCCGGTTATGGGGACACATGGCCCCACGACGCGGGAATGGCGTTACTGAAGGGCCGCCACGTTACCCGGAGCCGGACGGATCAGGTTATTCCACGGGCGCCTGAACGGTAGCGCCGCGGGTGGAATCATGCATGTGTCGCCGCGCCCGCCACTCTTCCATAGCGAGGCGTTCGAAATGGATACGCTGACGTATCCAGTTCAGCATGCCTGAAAAGGTTACGACGATAATGCCGACAATCGTCCAGTTGTCCAGCGGCTGGCGAAACAGGAAATAGCTGAATGCCACGGCCCACAGCATCTGGCTGTATTGCGGCAGGGCCACACGGTTGGCGGGCGCGCGGGCTGTCGCCATCATCATCAACAACTGGCCCAGTGCGGCCAGAAACCCGTAACCGAACAGGAACAGCCACGTCTTTAGCCCATGCGGCCAGTGCGCATGCCCCACCATGAGCAGCCCATCCCCCACCAGCGGGCCAAACAGGCTGGATCCGAACAGCGACAGCCGTGGCGTATTGTTGCCCGCCAGCCGATAGGCAATGACACCAACGGCGTTGGCCACCGCCGCGATCACGGCGCACAGATGTCCCAGATGCAGCGCCCGCACGCCCGGCCGCAGCACGATCAGCACGCCCACAAACCCCAGAATGACCGACAGCCACGCCCAGCCCGAGACTTTTTCACGCAGCAGCGTGACCGACAGGACCGTCACGAAAAACGGCATGAGGAACATGAGCGAAAGCGCTTCGGGCATGGGCAGCAGCATGAAGGCTTCGACACTGGCCGCGGTGGAAGCAAAGATGGCGATCGCGCGCACCACCCACATGCCCGGACGCTGGGGGGAGAAAATATCGCGCAGGGATTCATCGGGCTTGCGGATGAACGGGATGATCAGGAAACCGAACACACCACCGGAAAACGCGACCTCGAAGGGATCAAGCTGACCGGCCAGCAGCTTTGAATACGCATCACTGATCGAAAAGGAGGAATATGCCGCAAAGGCCAGCATCATCCCCGAGGTAAAGAAAGACATGTTCATCTGCGTTGCCCGTAGCCGAAGAAGCGGACAGTATGAATGCAAAAGAAGGTCAGGGCCAACATTGGATGAGACGACCTGATATGCCAGCGTGCCACCCATGTTAAACATGGCCGTGCAGCGGGATATCCTGTTGCGCGAAAACGGGAATACGCCCAGCCGCCGGCTGCCCCGGACAGGGGCTGGAAATCAGTGTCTGGAAAGTTTTATTTTCTTTCAACTGGTTGATCCGGGCCACGCTCCTGCATGACAGTGCGTTCGATCGGGTCATCCACGCGGCTGAGGTTGCGGACATCACGGCGGTAGCACCGTGGCGTCGTGCGGCATATCTCCAGAAACTGCCGGTTGAAGTTGGACAGGTTGGCAAAGCCCGCGGCACTGCTGATTTCGGCGATGGACGCATCGGTTTCTGCCAGCATGCGGCAGGCGTGACTGACCCGCAGCCTGCGCATGAAGGACACGAATGTCGAACCCGTCGCCCGGCGGAACAGGCGTGAAAACGCAGGCCCGCTCAACCCGACCTGACGGGCCATGTCCGCCTGCCGGATATCATGCGGACCGCCTGACAGCAGGTGGCGGATCACCCGGTCCATGCGTTCAAGGTCCCGATCCGCGACCCTGGCCTGCCCTTCCGCGCCAAAGGGAGCAATGCCGGTCAGCCGCTGGCGTGGACATGCGGCGAGACCCGACAGCAGCCCGATCAGGGCCGCAAGGCGCGCGGCGTCGTTCATGCCCCCCATCGCCGCCAGTCGGGCAGCCAGCACGGGCACCATTGGCCCGGTAAACACAACCCCGTACCGTGCATCCGCCAGCAGGGTGGACACCGCTTCCAGTTCCGGACACAGAGCCACCAGTTGCCGCAACCAGTCACCACGGGCCTGCATTACGATATCCCGTCCTGCAATCCGTTCGCCCATCGACAGGTCACTGAACCACCCATGCGGCAGGTCCGGCCCCACCAGCACCAGATGGCCGGGGGCGAACGTGCCCAGAAAATCACCCACCATGAAATGCCCTGTCCCGGCCGTAATCAGGTGCAGTTCATATTCAGGGTGATAGTTCCACCGCGCGCAGGCGGCTGGGTAGTCGTGGCGATGCCAGACAAAACTCTGCCGGGGACCGGGCTGTATGACCTCGAATACCGGGGGGCGTACCGCGCGGCTTTCCCCCATATGGGCATGCATTACTCCGCCGGCGTGGGCGACGGGTCAGAATGGCTGATATCCAGCCCGTCACGCACCGCCTGCGCCTTGGCACTGGAAGCAACATCCATGGCATGGACGCCACGTGGCTGCACCAGCCGGATGAAGCATGTCAGCACCGCGCCAAGAAAATACAGACTGGCAAAGGTCACGACCACGCCCTGCGTCCCATATCCCGCCACCAGCACCGTCGCCAGTGCCGGCCCGGCAAAGTTGGCAAGACCGCCCCCAAGGTTCTGCACCGATACCGCCGCACCCTTGTGTTCGGGTGCCAGCATGGGAAAGATCGCCCCCATTGGCACGAATGACGTGATCGTCAGTGCAAACAGCAGGGCCGCGAAGATCGCCACTACCATATTGCCCGGGGCGGCGTGCGGCAGGTAGTAGAACGCCAGCGTTGCAATGCCGCAGCCCACGAAGCCGACCCAGCGCATCTGCCGCAACCAGCCGATCCGGTCGCCTACGATCCCCCACATGACATTGGTAAAGGGCTGTACCAGAAAGAATATGCCGTATATCCGCAGCCATTGCGGCATGGTGAACCCGCCTTCGGCTGAAGTATAGAACAGCGGCATGACGACCGGGAAACCGAACAGCGACAGGTTGCAGATGATCCGTGTCACCAGCGCCAGCGCGATATCACGGTTATGGACGATCAGCGTCAGACCCCGGCTGATTTCGGTCAACTGATGGCGCAGGCTGCGTCCTTCGTGACTGTCGATCGCAGCAGGCGCATCATCGCGTATGGCAAGAAACGCCAGCAGGCCGCCACACCCGACCCATGCCAGCGACATCCACAACGTTGGCAGGAAACCGATGGCGGGAATGGTGAAGCTGGGCAGGAAAGAGGCAATGATGCCATAGCCGATCGTAAACATGGACCACACCCAGCCAATGGCCGAAGCCAGCCTGTGGTCAGGCGTGCGCTGCACGATCCAGAAGAAGAATGCATAGAAAAACAATGGATAGGCGAACCCACGCAATCCGTAAAATACCAGCATCAGCACAAAGTCATGCCGCATGACCCCGCCGGACAGGAACGCGACATGGCATACCACCCACCACAGCGTCCCGATGGCCATGATCCGGCGGGGGCCGTACACTTCCGCCAGCACGCCGGACAGCCAGCTTGCCACTGCCGCAGTCGCCCCATACACGGTAAACAGCAGCCCAGCCTGACGGGCGGAAAACCCTATGCCCGTCACGTATTTGGACAGGAACGCGACCTCGATCCCGTCGCCGGTCATATACAGCGCAACCGCGATATAACCCCAGAACAGCGCCACCGGCATACCCCATATGATCGGGGATGCAGGGGGATTCATGGATGCACCGCCATTACCGGCGGAATTGTTCATGGCATTCATTTTTTCATGCCTTTTGTTTTTATTGGGCAGACAGCCTGCATGCCGCATGCCGTAAGTAGCGCTACGCCACGCAGGCGATCAGGTGCCGGTTGTCCCTGACATCGTGATTTCCGGCATCGTGATCTGCAGCTTTACATCCGCAGGACAGGCCGATGCCGCACGTTCAAACGCGACAACACCCCTTTTGAATGCAAATGTTTCCGAAATAAGGGGTTTCAGATCCACCTTGCCCGACGCGATCAGGGCAATGGCGCGTTCGTACACATTGGCGTAGCGGAAAACCGTTTCCATGCGGATTTCCTTTGCCTGCGCCGCCACCATGTCAAAGGGCACCTTTTCCACCGGCATTCCCACGAACACGACCGTCCCACCCGGACGCACACAGGACAGGACATCGTCATACGCACCGGCAAAGCCGCTGGCCTCGAACACCACATCCGCACCCCAATCGGCACCAACATGGCGGGAGATGACGTCACGCGGGTTTTCGTCACTGACATTGATTGGTTCGAGCCCGTCATAACGACCGGCGATCTCCAGTTTCGGTGCGGCCAGATCGGATATGAAGACCACCCCTGCCCCGGATGCCAGCGCGGCCAGTGCCGTCATCAATCCAATCGGTCCGCACCCGGTCACCAGGCAGGTGTCACCGGGTCTGATCGCAGCCTTGACGGCGGCCTGCACGCCAATGGCGAAGGGTTCGACCATGGCCCCTTCACCAAAGGACACGTTATCGGGCAGACGATAGGTAAAGGCGGCCGGATGGACCACTTCTGGCGTCAGGCAGCCATGAACCGGCGGTGTCGCCCAGAAGGTCACGGCGGGATCGACATTATAGATCCCCATGCGGGACGCGCGCGATATGGGGTCGGGAATGCCCGGCTCCATGCATACGCGATCACCGATTTTCAGGTTCCTGACACATGATCCGATTTCAGTGACCGTGCCTGCGGCTTCATGTCCCAGGACCATCGGATCGTTGACAATAAAGGGACCAATGCGCCCATGCGTGTAGTAATGGACATCGCTGCCACAGATCCCGACTGTATGGATTCTGATGCGCACGTCATCAGGCCCCAGTTCCTGCGGCAGGTCGATATTACGGATGGAAAGAACGCCTTGGCGTTCAAGAACCAGAGCTTCCGCCATTTATTTCCTGACGCCCTTTGGGCGCCCCTTCTTTTTGTTTTGGCGAAATCATATGAAAAGATCAGGAGGCATCGCGTCTAGCCCGTCTTTTGCCGGAAAATGATACTTTTTTGACATCCGCGCATTTCCGCCCGAAAATGGCTGCCCCCTATGGCCCCGATATGACAGTATAGTCCGCAGACTTATATGCCCGGTCATGAAACGCCATAATGATATCATTCATGATACGGTCCGCCGTCATGAGCCGGTAATGGATCGGGTCCCAGAACATATCACGATCATTGACGATCGGGCCGGAAATATCAAAATCGATCACCAGCGTATTGGGCATGTTTCCGGCAACCGACGCTACATAACGGTGGCAGGCGCTGAACATGCTGTCATACATCGACCCCTGCGGATTATGCCGGATGGCCTGTACCGGGGGAAACCAGATGACACGCAGCGTGGTATCCGGCACCGCATGCAGGACAAGGGGCAGGTACGTCTGCATGGCGGGGGCAGCAGCCACGGGACCCGGTGGAGGCCGCATGTGGTCAGGCCCCCAGTGGACAAACAGCCTGTCCGCACGTGCGCGGGTATAGCTGGCATCCGACCCTACGAAACTGGTATAGCCATCTTCCCCGTAATGTTCATGGTGCAGCCCTGTCTGCACCATGAATTCATTGGCGGCTTCCTGCAGGGCATACAGGTTGGCCATATGCAGGTAACCCATCCATGGTGATCCCTGATAGATCCAGTCAGGCCATGGCTCCTCGTTCAGGGGCACCTGTTGGGGACCATACAGGCACCATGCGCGGTCAATATCGACCATCAATACCTTCGGATCGGGATGATGGCGCGTAAATTCCCGCAACAGGCGGTACTGCTCATGGGGCTGCGCATTATTCATCGCCATATTAAAGGAAATGCGCCCCGAACGGAGCATCCATTACCGCAGGCTGTATCAGGCGGCCCGTGGATGTCCCCAGCATGACGGAATCAAACCGTGACCTGCGCGCCAGCATGGGCATGGTAAAGCGCGCGTTGCTTGTTACCGGCAGGCGATGCAGTGGCAGCGACAGGGTAGCCCGTCCCACGGATCGACCAGTACCACGAACAGATAGAGACACCCGCCCACAGCCCCGATCGTGGCCAGACATACCAGACAGAACTGATACCAGATATTCCTGTTGTGTATCTGCACCGATCCATCTGTTCCGAACGCCTGGATGACAGTGTGTGGAAACCATAATTCCCCCACCCGTGCAACCCGGCACGGGTGATGGAGCCCGCCTTTCGCACCGAGGAAGATAGCGGTATTGTGGACATGAAGCGGATTGAAGGCATACGACGCAATGGATGAAACCTTCTGGCATGGCAAATGGCAGCGCAATGAAATCGGCTTTCACGAGCCATGGCCCAATGCACTGCTGACTGATAATTTCATGGCCCTGCGTCTGCCTGTCGGCGCGCGGGTCTTTGTGCCATTATGCGGGAAAAGCCGCGACATTCACTGGCTGCTTGAATATGGGTATCAGGTTGCAGGCATCGAATTGAGTCCTATTGCCGTAACCCAGCTTTTTTTCGAACTGGGGCTTGCACCCCGCATTTCACCGGCCGGCCCACTGTTACGTTACGAAGCGGGGTCTCTGTGTGTTTTCACAGGCAACGTCTTCAGCCTGACGCGGACGGAACTGGGCCATGTTGACGCTGTCTATGACCGTGCGGCGCTTATCGCCCTGCCCGCGCCCACCCGCGTGGCCTATGCCCGGCATCTCATCACCATTACCGAGGCGGCACCTGAACTGGTGATCAGCATGGAATATGACCAGTCGCGCAAGGCAGGACCACCATTTTCGGTCGATGAAAATGCGCTGCGACAGTATTATGGCGATACATTTACGCTGGACCGCGTGGCGCACAGAACCATACCGGGCGGTCTGAAGGGAAGCTGTCCCGCAACGGAAAGCGTATGGGTCATGAAACCGCGCTACGGGGCAGAAGCATTGATAAGAAATGGATAAAAGTCTTTGCGTGCGGCCTTTTTTTCAAAAAAGCGGCATTTCCTGAAGCTTTTTGAAAAACAGCTTCACCAAAAACACCTTTGAATTCCCACGGATGTTTCATGGGCAGGCTTCAGAAATGCCTTTCGGATCCCGCCCCCACGCCATGACGTCAACCAGCGGGCCATATGACGTGCCCCGGACAAACTTCCCTGCCGCACGGACGTTCAGACCGCACCCGCAGGAGGTTGCGATGCGCCACATCATCAGGTTTTCCGCCATCCTCATCACCCTGTCTGCCACAGGCTGCTACGGCCCCGAACGTCACCATCCCTACCGTGACGAAGGCACAGCGGCGGATTATCGCAACCCCAACCAGCACTGGAGCCGTGGCCCCCACACCGATCACTGAACCGGTTGCGCCATTCAGGCAACGCGCAGGAAATGTTCCAGCGCGGTCAAAAACGCCTGCGGCGCCTGTGCATGCACCCAATGCCCGGCATCAGGTATGGTTTCCAGCCGGTAATGTGGAAACAGCCGACGCATGGCGGGATAGTTATCGGGCTGGATATAGTGTGAGCGTCCACCCGCTACAAACAGGGTTGGCCCGTCATAATGGATACCGGGCTGAAGATCGGGCCACCCGATGATGACGGGCATTGATGCCACTATTTCCCGCAGCCCGATATTCCAGCGCGGCCTTTCCCCCAGATCGAGATTCATCAGCATAAGGTCTCGTACGGATTTTTCAGGGATCACCTGCCGCAGCCAGGCATCCGCCCCCGCGCGATCAAGAAAATCCGGCAACGGAAGGTCAGCCAGTTTGCGGGCCAGTTCATGGGACTGGGAAAAACCACCCTCGCCCGGTGCAATATCCACCACCATCAGTGAATGCACCTCGGCCGGAAAGCTGAGCGCCAGCATCATCGCGGTCTTCCCCCCCATCGAATGACCCACCACGGTGGCGGGCAGTGCGTTATGGGCCGCCAGTGTTTCGCATACATCAGCGGCAAGGGTCGGGTAGTCCATCGGACCATGCGGGCTTGCGCCATGATTGCGCAGGTCCAGCGCCAGCGTGCGGCGGGTTGCTGCGATACGGCGCTGGAAAAAACCGAAATTGCGTGCCCGCCCGAACAACCCGTGCAGGAAGACAACGGGCGGCTGGGACAGGTCGTCGTTTTCAGGGCCGAGTTCTATGGTATTGAGCAGCATGGCAGCGTGGGCTCCGGTTCTTTTCATGAAATATCCGGGGTATATTAGGGGGATCGGGCCATCCCTGCCTTTCATAATTCTGTGGGGTAGAAACCATGCATGCACCGACAGTGCCTGCTACCTTGCGCAGCCCCCTGATGCAGGCCGAACACAATGGTTTCTATTTATAAATAAATTTATATACCGGGTGGAACCGGCATCAACCTTTTCATTTTATTAATGTTAACAAATTGTGTGGGATCGCAAGATCACCCCAATCTGTTTTCACGCAGCTTCCTATAGGGTGATCCCCATGAGCCTGAATTTGCACGCCAATTACCGGCGCGATATTGATGGCCTTCGCGCAATCGCGGTAACGGCCGTCGTGCTTTTTCATGCCAGCGTCTATCCTGTACAGTCAGGATTTGTTGGCGTGGATATTTTCTTTGTTATTTCCGGTTTCCTGATCGGTGGCATCGTTTACAGGGATATCGGGCGGGGGACTTTCAGCTTTACCGGGTTTTACGCCCGGCGTGCCCGGCGTATCCTGCCGGCACTCATGGCCGTCATCGCCTCTGTCATGCTGGTGGGACTGCTGCTTTCCAGCCCGGCGGAATTACGACAGACCAGTATGGGGGCCATAAGCGCGTTACTTGGATGGCCCAACATACTGTTCTGGAAACAGATCAGTTATTTTTCCCCCGATGCCCATCTCAACCCGTTTCTCATGACATGGTCGCTGGGGGTTGAGGAACAGTTTTACCTGTTTTTCCCGCTTCTTCTACTTATGATCGGCCGGTTGCGGCATCTCGTTGTACTGTGCGTTATCGGGGCGCTGTGCCTTGGATCGCTGTGCATGGCGCAGTTCGGGCTGGGCCGGTGGCCTGCCGCAGTATTCTATCTGCTGCCCACACGGGCGTGGGAAATGGGCATGGGCACGTTCCTTGCCGTAGCGAAATCGAACTATACTTTATCCTTTCCCCGCCCCGTCAATCATTTAATTGGTTGGACGGGGCTTTTTCTTATCGGGCTATCCATATTCATTTTTGATGAACATACGCCCTTTCCTGGTCTGGCCGCACTCCTGCCGGTTGGGGGCACGCTGGCGCTGCTGCTGTCGGATGGCAGTTTCGTCAACCGCGCCATCCTGTCCACGCCGCCATTCATATGGATCGGACGCATATCGTATTCGTGGTATCTGTGGCATTGGCCGCTTATGGCGTTCATCTGGCTGTGTTCGGCACGCGCACCGTCCCCACTGTTGCTTGCGGGCGCGGGCATTGTGTCACTGGTGCCGGCCGCACTGTCATGGCGCTATATCGAACAGCCATTCCGTCGGGGTGGTGGAAGCAACCCTGTCGTCGTACTACGGTACGCAGGCAGCCTTGCGCTGGGTGTCAGCATGCTGGCCGCAGTCTATGTATCCAATGGTCTGCCCCGGCGTTTTGACCCGGCCCTGGTTATTGCGGAACAGGTTCTGGCGCAGGGACGGGGTGAACCCTGCCTGGCCAATTACGGGATATCCAACCTGAACATGTCGCCACGCTGCGTACACGATACGGGACGCCCCCGCGTCGCCCTGCTGGGAGACAGTCATGCATCCGCACTTGCCGCATCCCTGTCCCATATGGCTGATCAGGCAGGATTTGATTTCGTGCAGTTCACGAAATCCTCCTGCCCGCCTCTGCTGGGGACCACGCGGCTTATGCCTGCCCATCCCGGCCATGCCATGCAGTGCGCACAGTATAACGAACAGGCCTTCGCCGCCATCATGCACGACCCACGTGTCCAGACGGTCGTGCTGGCGGGTTACTGGGCCGCGCCCTTTGCCGCTGACGCCGGGCGGGATGCCTATACCGACCCACATGACATGATGGACCATGGCGTGCCCGCCAGCCTTGCGCGGCTGGACATTGCGTTACGCAATACAACGCAGGTACTGGTCAATGCGCACAAGCATGTTGTCGTACTGGGGGATGTGCCCCAGTTCCGCTTCGATCCCGCCAAGGAAGCAGTGACCGCGTTCATGCCCATGCGCCAGAGGGCCGAACGCGCGCTGGACCCGTCATTCCAGACAGTAAGGGAAATCGCACCTGTGGAACTTCTTACCCTGCCCACCCAACCTGTCCCGGTTCTGGTACACAATGCAGCGACCGACAGGCAAGACATTATTTATTTTTCACTGGCTGATGGGTTGTGTTCATCCGCAGGATGCAAATTCCGCGACGGGGACAACCCGTTCTACGTTGATCCGCAACACCTGTCGCGCGCGGGGGCCGACTTCCTGCTGGCGCGGCTTGATGGACTGCTACCTGTCATGGGCGAGGGCATGGCACGGATTGCGGCGCAGCCCCCCATCCCCACGACACCGCTGCCCGTATCCGCAGCGACACAGGTCGCCATTCACTGAAAAAAGTTTCTGGTGAAGCTATTTTCAAACAGTCGCTTACGTTTCACGGGTCAGGGTGGACGGTTTGTGAAAGGCTACATGCCCAGTGCGGATACAGCGGATTTCATATTGCGGTTCATCCACCGTGGCGTGATGGGTATAGCCACTGACCTGAAATGGCACGGTATGCACGCCAATGACCGTGCCATGGGTGCGTCCCCCTTCATAGGGCCATGAGACTGTGTCTCCAACGTGAAATACCGTCATGTCTGCATCCCTTTATTTCGTATCCGTCCAACATTACCCAAACCGGCCCCTATGCGCGTCGGGGCTATCCTTCCTCATCAGCAGGAATCAATGCACGGGGGAAAGCCGCGGGATTGAAAAAGGCCAGCACGATCCCCAGCAGCACCATGCAGCAGGATAGCGGGACCAGGACGGCAAACCCGCCATGGGACAGGACCTGTCCCCCTGCGGCGGAGCCCAGCAGGATACCCGCGTTACATGCGGCATTGATCGCAGCCCCCGCAACATCAGGGCGTGTCGCACGCGCCCGGATTGCGCCCGACATGACAAAAGGCACGATGGCGGCATAGCCGATACACCACAGACCAACAGCCGCAACCGCCATCCAGCCGGACAGGATGTGCCCGTACATAAGCCCCATGCCCACCAGCATGGCCAGCCCACTGCCCAGCAAGCCGGCTGCGGGCCTGCTGTCAACCACCTGCCCTGCCCCCCACAGGCCAAGGATGCTGAAGCCACCCGTCAGCAGCAGCGCAATACTGAGCGTTCCCACCGACAGCCCATGTGCCAGTAATAAAGGCGTAATATATGTGTACAGCAGGTGATGGGAAAAAAAGAACACTGCATCAACCATTACAACAACAAGGAATATGCGCATTGCACGCCTGCCCCCGATAGTGGGCAGCCCTTCCCTTACCTGCACCGGCGACGTGACCGGCGGCAGGAAAAACGCAATGCACACCGTCAGGATCACCGCCAGAACGGTCATGACGCCCATGGCCACGCGCCACCCTGCCAGATGCCCGATCGCTGCCGCCCCCGGCACCCCCAGGATCATGCCCAGCGACGTCCCGCCATAGACGAATGAAATGGCCCGTCCCGTCATGTTCTGCGGTACCAGGCGCGCGGCATAGGCCGCTGCAATGGACATGAGCAGCGCATGTGCCACCCCCCCGACCAGACGCCCCGCGCACAGGATAAGGAAGGTCGGCGCCACCGTCACCGCAAGGTTGGACACGACATAGCCCAGCAGGGACAGCAGCACGAGCCGCTTGCGGTCGATATGCGCTGTCATGATCGTAAGCGGCACGGCACCCAGCATGACCATCAGCGCAAAGGCGCTGACGGACAACCCTGCCTGCCCTTCGGGAATGTGGAAGTCGCGCGCCATTTCAATCAGGATACCCACGGGGGCGACTTCACTGGTCAGGGCGGTAAATGTACAGGCAAACAGGGCGCACAGCCCGATCACGGCGCCCGTGGAAAGTGTCTTGAACAGCATGCTCACCTGCTTTGGATTGCGCCATATGTTATGACGTCGATTTTTCGGTGCCTTTTTGCACTTTCCGCATCCCCATGGAATAGGCGTATTTCACGTTTTGCCCTTTCGATGGAACAAAATTATCAAAGGGAAATCGCTGCGGGAAAAACCGGCCCGAAAACCCGTCGGGCGCCAGATGAAAAATACTGTTTTTTCAGTTTGCCGGACCATAAGACCCACGACATCCGGTATGCGCTGATTGCCGCGCTGTCATGGCGCACGCCAGGTTCAGACCCGTCGTGTTATACAAGTGCCGTATGTTGCGATCCCATGCCATTTCCGCCCCTGCAGCCATCTTCGTGGCGGCGCGGGACATTCTGCGCATGTCCCGGCATGTTTTGGCCCCGCAGGCATGAACCACGGGGCAGCAATGGGGGCTGTTACAGGTTATGACTGACGTTGATCCAGATTTTTACGAATGTCCTGGACAAAACGTGAGTACCGAACACCCCGAAAGAAAACATCCATCAGCAGGCGTGCAGGCCAGCGGCAGGGCCGCCTGACCTGAATCAGCAGGACGTAGCGGGTGTCGGTCGTGTTGTTCCACACTTCATGGTTGTAAGTATCGTCAAACAGGATCGATCTGCCTTCGGTCCATGGACAGACATGCAACCTGTCGCCTTCCTCGAACTGGATCCAGCAGTTTTCACGATCGGCAGGAACATGCAGCGCCAGATGATAGGTCAGCATGCCCTTGGTCATGCCACGGTGACGGGGAATATGGCAGCCCGCTTCCAGGACGGAAAAGCTGGCGGTGCACAAATTGGGGATCCGGTCGATCAGCGCCGCGGCAGTCGGCACATGCGCCCGGTTTTCCTGCCGTCTGTAGCCATATCCTTCGAGAAAGAAGGAATGCCAGCGGCGGTCAGCAGCAATACGCCCGTGATCGGGCGATATGTCCCCGAGGGAAGGAATATCGGTCGCCGCAATCTGCAGCGCCTCGTCACGAATTCTTTCCCAGTTCTGTTCCAGGTCATGCACCCACTGCATGATATGGGGATCAAAAAGAGCCTGATCCGGCAGAAGGGAGAACCGCATGATGAAAGTATCCACCCAGTCACGCAGGTTCTTGGTCAAATGATAAATGGTCTTCTTTTTCACCACATGCATTTCCCTGAAGTTGGGCTGAGGCGCGGAAATATATTTCAGCCAGTCATGCATGAACATCCTTTCTCCCCCTTTCGCCGGCATGGCAGCTTTTCGCGCTGCAGGTTGCAATATTCCCGCACGGTTGCGGGAAACCATGTGCCAACGTCCGGACGGGGTTCAGGGATGCATCCGGATCATGCCACAGCGGAACACAGGGAGAAATCATCGTGGCGGCCCTTTTGCTGGCGGCGCGAAGTGTATAAAATCACTCATCATCCGCAGACCTACGCCGCGCCGGGCCTGCCACATGTTCTTCATGGCGCCATGCAGGGAGTAAGGCGTGCCTTCAGCTACACCACAGCCGGTTGACACCACATTGACCAGTGCCGCGATTTTCCTGATCTTCACGCTGGATCCTGGCGATGGAGATGATGGCGCCGTGGTTCGTGACCTGTATGGCGACCTGTCATCACTGGTGCGTGGGGTGGGTTTCCGCATTCCCGACGGACGACTGTCCTGTATCGCAGGGATCGGATCGGATGCCTGGGAACGCGTATTCGGGGAACCAAAACCGAAGGAACTCCACTCTTTCCGCGCCATCCACGGGGTGCATGAAGCACCCTCCACTCCCGGTGACCTGATGTTCCACATCCGTGCGACGCGCATGGACCTGTGTTTTGAACTGGCGGCCGCCATCACTGCCCGGCTGGAAGGCGTTGCGCGGGTAGTGGATGAAGTCCACGGGTTCAAGTATTTCGATGCCCGCGACCTGCTGGGCTTTGTCGATGGCACGGAAAACCCGGTCAATCAGGCCGCGACCGATGCCACCGTGATTGGTGATGAAGACCCCGATTTTACAGGCGGCAGTTATGTCATCATCCAGAAATACCTGCATGACCTGAAAAAATGGGACGCCATTCCCGTCGAACAGCAGGAAAAGATCATTGGCCGCAAAAAACTGTCCGACATTGAACTGCCCGAAGCCGCCAAGCCCAGCTATGCCCACAATGTCCTGACCAATATCGAGGAAAATGGCGAGCAGCTGCAGATCGTGCGCGACAACATGCCCTTTGGCGAAGTGGGCAAGGGTGAATTCGGAACCTACTTCATAGGATACGCAAAAACCCCAACCCGTGTGGAGCGGATGCTGGACAACATGTTCATTGGCAACCCGCCGGGCAATTACGACCGCCTGCTGGATGTCAGCCGCGCGGTAACGGGCGTGCTGTTTTTTATTCCCGCTGCCGATTTCCTTGACGCCGCCCCCACATATGGCGAAGCGGCCGCCGCATCTGTGGACAGCACTGAAGACGCACCGGCCGGACCATCCCCCGCCGCCAGCGGTTCACTTGGTATCGGGTCACTGAAGGAAGAAGTCTGACATGAACAATCTGCACCGCAACCTAGCCCCCATTTCCGACGCCGCATGGGCGGATATCGAACAGGAAGCATCCCGCACGCTGCGCCGCTACCTTGCCGGCCGGCGCGTCGTGGACGTGCCCGAAGCCCGTGGCGTCGGCTTTGCCGCCGTCGATACCGGGCACACCGCCCGTATCAACAGCCCGGCAGACGGGGTGCAGGCACTACAGCGCAAGGTCCTGCCGCTGGTGGAACTCCGTGTCCCCTTCTCGCTCAGCCGCGATGCGATTGACGATGTGGAACGCGGGGCGCTGGATTCCGACTGGCAGCCGCTGAAGGACGCGGCAAAGAAAATCGCCTATGCCGAGGACCGCGCGATATTTGACGGCTATGCCGCAGCCGGAATCCGGGGGATCGGGCAGGACACGTCCAACGGCCAGTTCTCGCTGCCCGCATCCGCCCGCGACTATCCCGCCATTATTGCCGATGGCCTGAATGAACTGCGTATTTCAGGCGTAAACGGCCCCTATTCGATTGTGCTTGGCGCCCGGGCGTTCGCTGCCGTCAGCGGTGGGAACGAGGAAGGCTACCCTGTCCTGCGCCACCTGGAACGGATGATCGAGGGCAAGATCATCTGCGCCCCGGCCATTGAAGGCGCCTATATCCTGTCCACCCGTGGCGGTGATTTTGAACTGGATATCGGGCAGGATGTCTCCATCGGTTACAGCAGCCATTCCGCCACGGCAGTGGAACTGTACCTGCAGGAAAGCTTCACCTTCCGCGTGCTGACAACCGAAGCCTCGGTCGTGATAAAGCATGCGGCTGCATAACAACCGTCCATAATCCGGACGGCACGCGGCTTCTCAAACCAGGGGAGTTACTGCAGGTGATGGCCCATGCAGCGACACGGGTCACAACCGCAGGGATGGGAACAGGCACCTTATCAAGGTCTCACTGCAATCCGGCAGGAACGACCGGCAGTGGCAGGCATTCCTCCCGGTTGATCGCGCAACAGGGCATGGTTTGATTTGCTGCCCGTTTCGTGATTACAGCCAGCATGACGCAACCGGAAAAGAAAGACAGACAATGAAAATCAGCGCACGTAACCAGATCGCAGGCAAGATCACGTCCATCACCAAGGGCGCGACCACTTCCCATGTCAGCATCGATATTGGCGGCACCATCATCACGGCCTCGATCACCAATGAAGCGGTTGCCGACCTGAATCTGAAGGTTGGTGAACATGCAACTGCCATCATCAAGGCGTCCGATGTCATGGTGGGCGTTTAAGGGGCACGGCCCCACGCGCCGTCTGTCCATATGGACGGGCGGCATTCCCCTTTTTCCAACATGAACAATCCCTAACCTGCGGGATACAAAAAGACAGGATCCAGACACAGGCTGGCCACGTTGGGCGCATAACATGCGATCAACCAACCTTTAAGGTAATGCCCCTGTGACCCTGAAAATCGCATTTTCCAGTATACTCGCCCTGCTGGTGATTGGCATCTGTGTTCCGGTGCAGGCCCGGTCTTACCGTATCCACGTCCCCACAGCCAGCCATCACGTGCAGGAAGTCAACACGGAAATGGGCTACATACGCGGCCATGCCGCCGTGCTGTCCCCTGACAGCAGTGCATATCGCAACATGGATGCCAAATGCGCCGGCCGTGGACTGAATAACGTCACCACGCAAAGTGTGACGATCGGCGTCAGCAGGTCCTCGCGCCGTAATTTCTACACGCAGTGCATGATCGAAAGTGGCGCGTGGCGATAACGCGCGGAGGGACTGGCGCACCGAAATCCGTCCGGATATCGTAACGTGTAGACAGGCTGTCGTCCTGACAGCCCCAACCGGAAGATATTCGTGCAGATACCACCCTATCACGCCCAATGGCACCCACATTCCGTAACAGAAGAGCGGACGTGCAATGACACCACCTATCCCGTGCGGCTGGTGGACGGATCGACACTGATCCTGCCGCTGCGCCCGCTACCCGGTGGGGAAAAGGCCATTGCGCTGCTTATGTCCAACCAGACGGGATTTGCCGTCGAAGGTGCCCTGGTCCGCCTGCTGACCGACATGGTGCGGGAACTGGCGCCGGAGGTGATCGTGGGCGTGCCGACCATGGGGCTGGCCTATGCCCGGCCCGTGGCGGAAAACCTTGGGTTCAGTGACTATGTCGCGCTGGGGCATTCGCGCAAATTCTGGTATGATGATGCGCTGTCGCAATGCCTGACATCGTCCACCAGCCCCGATCGGGCCAAGCACCTGTATCTTGATCCCGCCCTTGTCGAACGGGTGCGCGGCAGGCGTGTCGTGGTCATGGATGACGTGCTGAACACCGGCCGGACCGCGGCCGCAGCCATCCAGCTCATGCAGAAGGTAGAGGCACAGGTTATCGGCATCACGGCAGTCCTGACCGAAGGCTGGGCGTGGCAGGCCGAACTGGAACGCTCAGGCCCCGATATGCCGGGACTGGTGCATGCCCTTGGCCATATCCCCATGTTTGGCCGGACCGATGGCGGCTGGCGACCACTTGCGGACACCTGATCCCGCCTGCGCACGTGCGGTACGTAAAGACAGGAAACGGAGCGTTTCCGATTTTGGCGTATTCAGCCCTGCTGCGGGACGTATTGTCAGGAAGGTTCCTGCGGGAAACAGTCCATGACACAGCAAGGGATTACGAAATTGTCCAAGGTTCTCGTACTGTATTATTCCACCTACGGTCATATTGAGACCATGGCCCACGCCGTGGCGGAAGGGGTTCGCGCGGCGGGGCTGGAAGCGGACGTGAAACGTGTACCCGAACTGGTGCCCGAAGACGTGGCGAAAGCCCATCATTTCAAGACCGAACAGGCTGCTCCCCTCGCCACCACGGCGGAATTGCCCGAATATGATGCAGTCATTGTCGGCGCACCGACACGTTTCGGACGGCTGCCGTCACAGATGGCCAATTTCTGGGACCAGACGGGCGGCCTGTGGCTGAAGGGTGCGCTGGTTGGCAAGGTGGGCGCGGTCTTTACCTCTACCGCGTCACAGCATGGCGGACAGGAAACCACCCTGTATTCGCTCATGTCCAACCTGCTGCACCACGGCATGGTCATCACCGGCCTGCCCTACACGTTTCAGGGTCAGCTGAAGGTGGATGAAGTGACCGGTGGCGCGCCCTATGGCGCAACCACGATTGCTGCTGGTGACGGGTCGCGTCTGCCCAGCGCCACTGAACTGGATGGCGCGCGCTTCCTGGGCCAGCACGTGGCGGGACTGGCCAAAAAACTGGCCTCCTGACCCATCTGGCACGCCCGGCCTGTCGCCGGGCGTGCCCTATCCCATCCGTCAGCCTGCCTTCGCCCATGGCGGGTGACCGAACGCACCCACCAGATAATCAATGAAAGCCGTAACCCGCATGGGCCGCAGGGTGCTGGCGGGGGTGACCAGGTACAGGGCCACTGGCGGAGCCTCCCATTGGGGCAGAAGCCGTGTAAATTTGCCTGATTTCAGCCCGTCCCACACCATGAATTCCGGAAACAGCCCGAAACCCAGACCAGCTTCAAGCGCAGGCAGGAAAGTTTCGGCATTATCCGCGCGCAGCCGGGCGGTCTGGCACAGGACGAATTCCCGCCCGTTCCCCTCATGCCGCAGGCGGATCATGCCAGGAGCGGAAGTATTGGTGTAAACGAAGCTCCTGTGCCCTTCCAGCGCACGAGGGTCATCAGGATGGCCGATCCGCTCCACATATCCCGGGGTTGCCACAAGCAGCAGCCGCACCGTACACAGCCGCCGCGCCAGCAGGGCCGAATCCGCCAGCGACGCAATCCGCAGCGCCATGTCGTATCCACCCGCGACAAGATCCACGATGGCATCACTATAATCGATGGTGATGTCTATTTCAGGATGGCGCACAAGGAAATCCGGCAACAGCGGGGCAAGATGCCGGACCCCGAACACCATTGGGGCCGCGACCCGGATCAGGCCCGATGGCGTCAGGGTCCCCCCACGGGCTTCCATTTCCGCGGCTTCGGCTTCCGCCAGTATCCGGCTGGCATGCCCCAGCAGCATCCGCCCCGTCTCGGTCAGCGACATCTGGCGTGAATTGCGATTGAACAGGGCAACACCCAGCGACTGTTCCAGCCGGCCTATGGCCTTGGACACGGTGGGTTTGGACAGTTGCACGTCCTCCGCCGCGCGCGCAAACGAACCGCGTTCCGCCACCTTTGCAAAAATGGCCCATGCCTCAAAATCCGGCAGCCGCATTGCACAATCCCACGCAATGATTCCCATTGCATGTTTCCATAACTTATCGACCCCGGCGTGTCTCCCTCCCTGCCATCCCTTATGATCAATAAATGGAAACAATACCTTTCTTCCATTTCCATATACGCAATACCGGCCAGACGCTAACGTGACCCCATAGTCAACGCAGCCAACTGGAGAAAAACCGATGATTGAAGTTCGCCCCTTTGGCCAGCTGGGCCACGCCGACCATGGCTGGCTGGATGCACGCCACCATTTCTCGTTCGCACATTACCACGACCCCGACCGCATGAACTGGGGCGCGCTGCGGGTATGGAATGATGACATGATCGCGCCCGGCACCGGTTTTGGCACCCATCCGCACCGGGATATGGAAATCATCACCTATATCCGCGAAGGCGCGATTACCCATACCGACAGCCTTGGCAATACCGGACGGACAGACGCGGGTGATGTGCAGGTCATGTCGGCGGGCACCGGCATCCGCCATGCCGAACACAACCGCGAGGACGTGGCCACCCGCCTGTTCCAGATCTGGATCATGCCCGACCGTGCAGGCCATGTGCCATCATGGGGCACGCGATCTTTTCCCAAGGGGGACCGGGCGGGACGTTTCGTGGTCCTTGCCTCGGGCCGGGGGAAAGATGACGACGCCCTGCCGATCAATGCCGATGCCCGCGTACTGGGGGCGACGCTGAAGAAGGGACAGGTTGCCGATTACCCGCTGGGCACGGACCGGCTTGGCTATCTGGTGCCCGCGCGCGGTAGTGTGGAAATCGAGGGCACGATAGTGCATGAACGTGACGGCGCCGCCATTTCCGATACCGAAACGCTGCGTGTCCGCGCACTGGAGGATAGCGAAATCGTGGTGGTCGATACTGCCCCGTAACCGGATGTGAAGGGGACGCGCGCAATCCGGCCAGTCGCCACTGACAGATTTTGATACAGATGGCGGTTCCGGGCTGGCGCGTTCCCGTCATTACCCCGACTGAAGCCCGGTAATGCGGCGCAGAAGGCGAGGAAGCCATGATTTTTCATGAAGCGATGATACACCCTGCCCGCTCAGGGTGCCCTTATTCCCATGACAGGACCTGATGCATGCGTCACAGCCATGCAGTTTCCGGCTACCTGACAATGTGACGGTATGTAACACAATCTCTCCGTTTATGGAGAGAACGTAAAGAAAAGATTTTTTGTCCTGTCGGGTCTTGCATTGCTGGCCGGGTGCGCATCCAGCCCGAAGAACGTCAAGGCGACTTATGTTCCGGATACCGCCTATGCCAGCATGGACTGCCAGCAGCTCGGCCAGGAAGAGCTGAAGGAAGGCGATACGCTGGAAACCCTGACCAACAAGCAGCGCCGGGCGCACAAGACCGATACGTGGGGTGTGCTGGCGCTGGGCGTGCCGCTGTCTGAAATGACCGGATCAGACGTGGCGGGGGTTCTGGCGCGTGAAAAGGGCAAGATGGAAGCCATCCAGCGCATGCAGATCGCAAAATCATGCCCGGGTGCCGGTGTGGCGGTCGTGCCGGCAACACTGGATTGATGCCCGGCCTCCGTGTCATGCGCTGTGCCATGGGGCGTGGCCGTCCCCTTCGCGCCGCGTGGGACCGGGGCTTTTTCCAGCCGCATTTTCATGATTCACTGGACGACATGATCCTGATGGAACGTGGCGACAAAACGGCATGACATGTCCGGACCAGCGGCACATGACGGGCGAAAACCAGCCTGTCGCCATGGCAATCCTGCGGGTGGGCACGATCATGTGTCTCAACCCCGTCGCGTCGCATGTGTTCAGGCCGGACAGGCCATCAGGTGAACATTCACCCCGAACCACACCACAGTCGTGAGAGAAACACATGAAAATAGCCCAGTGGATGAAGCAGTCCGGTGTCGCCTTCGGTACCAGCGGCGCACGTGGCCTTGTGACCGCCATGACGGATTCCGTCTGCTTTGCCTATACGGTGGGCTATCTCAAACATCTGGCCAGTCTGGGTGAATTCCTGCCCGGCACGCAGGTCGCGGTGGCAGGCGACCTGCGCCCCAGCACGCCGCGCATCCTGCGCGCCTGTGTCGCGGCCATCACGTATATGGGGGGCGTGCCGGTTTTCTGCGGGTACGTGCCAACACCCGCGCTGTGCCTGCATGCATTCACGCTGGGTATCCCGTCACTTATGGTGACGGGCAGCCATATCCCGGCTGATCGCAATGGTATCAAGTTCAACCGCGCGCGTGGTGAATTCCTCAAGACCGATGAAGCCACTATGCGCCAACAGGATGTGACCCTGCCCGATGGCTGGTTTGACACGGACGGGGCGCTGGCGCGTGACATCACGCTACCGGTTATCACGGATGTCGTGCCGGGCTTTGTTGCCCGTTACCAGGATTTTTTTGGCCCTGATGCCCTGTCCGGCCTGAAACTGGGCATTTACCAGCATTCCGCCGTGGGGCGTGACGTGATGGTGGAAATTGTCGAGGCACTGGGCGGCACCGCCGTCCCGCTGGGCCGTAAGGATGACTTCATTCCCGTCGATACCGAAGCCGTGCGCCCCGAAGATGCGGCCCTGGCACGCGAATGGGCCAGCGATGGCACGCTGGACGCCATCCTGACCACCGATGGCGATTCCGACCGTCCGCTGCTGGCGGACCGACATGGTAACTGGCTACGGGGGGACGTGCTGGGAATTATTGCCGCGCGCTTCCTGGGCGCGGCCGCCGTGACCACACCGGTCAGCAGCAACACCGCACTGGAACAGGCTGGTTTCGTCCGTGACATACGGCGCACCCGCATCGGCTCCCCCTTTGTCGTCGCGGCCATGACCGAGGCGGCCGAGGCCGGGCTGCTGCCCTCCGTCGGGTATGAAGCCAATGGCGGTTTCCTGCTGGCCAGTGACGTGACCCAGGGCGCGCGCACCCTTGGCGCACTGCCCACGCGGGATTCCATGCTGCCCATGATCTGCGCCCTTGTCGCGGCACGGCAGCAGGGTGTGGATCTGGCCGGGCTTGTGGCCACCCTGCCCCCGCGCTTCACGCTCAGCGACCGGCTGGTGGAAATGCCGACTGCGCAGAGTCAGGCGCGGATTACCGCCTTGCGGGCGGACCCGGCCAAAGGGGTCGCAGCACTGGGACTGCTGGATGCCTGCGGCGGGCTTGCGCATGTTGATGAAACCGATGGCCTGCGCATGACCTTTGAAAATGGGGAAATCGTTCACCTGCGTCCATCAGGCAACGCGCCGGAACTGCGGGTGTATGTGGAAAGCGACAGCCCTGCGCGCACGACGGACCTGCTGAAAATTGGCATGGATGCCGTCAGCACATGGCGTGATACGCCATAGCCTGCAGCGGATCACATCCATCCCGAACAGCAAGGATCGTCCCCTTCAAACCTTCCCCCTGTGCCCGCGTTGCAGGCGTAGCAACAGGGGGCCTGTCATGCGCCATATTCCTTGGATATTCATGGCCTGCGCCATCATCATCTGCCTTGCGGGATGCCATGACCGACATCGGGATCATCCGCTCTACTGGCATGAAAACCAGCAGCATGGAGAACATCACCCGCATGACGGTCGTGGCGCATATTAAGACAGTGCCGTCCTGAACAATCCGGCAATCATTAAGAAATTTTCTGGTGCCGCCAATGGCATGACATATGCCTGTCTTCCGGCTTTCGCCCGTCTCCTTCTTCCCGTAATGCGGTGATGAAGTCTGTTGTCTTGGGCTGGCCTTTGCGGCATGAGGGGGCATATCAGAATTCCATTCTTGTCTGTCAGCAGGTTTTCCATGTCCGAACATACCCCCATTGGTCTTGATAACGCGGCCGCCCCCGTCCGGGCGCTGACCCATTCGGGGAATTTCCACGTTGATGAGACGCTGGGCTATGTCATCCTTCACTACGCCCTTGCACCGGGGGGGGACCTGCGCGCACGTATTCTGGGGGACGGGCCTGCCGACCGGCTGGAATTCATCCGTTCACGCTCGCCCGAACAGATCGCGGCGTCCCATATCGTGTTTGACGTGGGTGGCCAGTATGCCCCGGCAAAGGGTCGTTACGACCATCACATGAAGGACAAGCCCCTGCGTGATGACGGAACGCCCTACAGTGCCGCGGGCCTGCTGTGGAAGGATTACGGGATTGCCGCCATCCGCAATATTGTACAGACACAGGTGGATGAAGCGGACATCGCCGCCATATGGCAGGCCATCGACAAATCGCTGGTCCTGCCAATTGACGAAGATGACAATGGCGTCGTGAAAATGGGCAAGCTGTCGCTGGCCGATATCGTGTCGTCGTGCCGCCCGGCATGGGACACCATTGAACTGTATGGACCCGAAGAAGCAAAACGGCGCGAGACGCTGGGCTTCGCCAATGCTGCGACGACCGTCGCCTCCCATCTGGTCAATGTGGTGGACCGCGTGCGCGCCAGCCTGAAGGCGGCAGCCCGGGTCATGACCGCCTATGAAGCCGCCGAGGACAAACGCATCCTGCTGATGGATACGGGCATGCCGACCGAAAAGGTCATTTTCGAAAACGACCTGCCCGTCGTCTATGTCGTCTCGCCCGCGGCCCCGGACCGCTGGAACGTCAAGGCAGTGCCACCCGTACGCGGCGATTTCGGGCAGCGTGTCTCCCTGCCTGAAGCCTGGCGCGGACTGGATGGGGAAACACTGGCCAAAGTATCGGGCGTGCCTGACGCGGTATTCGCCCATCCCGCCCGCTTCATCTGTGGCGCGGGCAGCCGGGAAGGGGCGCTGCAGATGGCGCGCCTGGCGCTGAAGATCAATGATGAACTGGAGCAGGCCGGCGACTGACCCGCCCCTCCAGCCCTTTGTTATCCATCCCCTGTCAGGCAGGCGCACCGGATGCGACGCGGCCTGACGGGCATGATGTCACAAACGTGATGGATAATCGGGCTGCCTCCCCGCTTGGGAGCATGACTGGCCCTTCTCTGTCGGCCCCTGCCTGCCTACATCGGCTGCATCGGGTGATTTTTCGTCGCCCGGACTGGAGGTCACCATGGATCGGGGAACCCGTTACCGCTCCAATCCCGATGTCATTGACATGATTGGCATTGGCATGGTCCTGCTCACGCTCGCACTATGGCTGTCGTTTATCTTCATATGATGGTTCAGTCCGCGTCCGGATCGGGACGCAAGCTGGCCTGAATGCTTCTGCCGGAGGCTACAATGTGGATACACCTGCGCCGCCAGCGCCTTGCTGGCGCACCACGGACCGGACGTCTTGAAAGCTGGGATATTGCGGGACCGGCACTGATCGCCGCCGCATTCGCCCTTTCAACGGCGCTGATATTCCTGTTCTGAAAACATCACCCCACACAACGAAAGCCCGGCACAGTGCTGCCGGGCTTTTTTCATGTCCACACCCATCCCGTCGCCACGGGGCGTGCGCAGGGCATACCTCCCCTGATTGGCGACTGTGGCACGGGTGCGTTAAGCTCATGCACCCTATATCCGGGAAAGGAAGATCATATCATGGACACCAGGACCATTGCTGAAGCCTACTTCACGCTGGGCACCCGGATCGAGGAAAGCCAGGCCCGCGTCAGTGATGCGGCTGAAGCCCTGATCCCCCTTGTCAAACGCGGCGATGCAGATGCGGTCAGCGCACTGGACAACCTGCGCAAGGCGGCTGTTTCCATGCAGGCCGAACGGCTGTGGGCGGAATATCTGTGGCAGCTTGCATCTGGCAAGACCCCGGTTCCGCCCGCCGATCCCGCCGCGACATCCGACAGGCCCCAGCCGCACACATTCCTTGACAGCCTGCTGGGTGAACTGACCGATTATATCAGGTATGGAAATTCCTGATCCCTTTCCGCCTGACCCGGTCATGGGCCGGGCGGAAGCGTTCACATGCGGATACGGTTTTTCTATACAGCCGTGGCCGAGATGGCCTGTACCAGCAGGTCCACGATTTTTTCCAGCATGATCCGGTCGGCATCGGAAAAACGGTCGCGCACCGGACTGTCGATATCCAGCACGCCCAGCAACCGGTCGCCCGCAATGACCGGCACCACGATTTCGGAAGCCGAGGCGGCGTCACAGGCGATATGACCGGGAAAGGCGTGCACGTCGGGTACGACAAGGCTCCGCCGTTCCCGCGCCACTGTCCCGCATACGCCCCTGCCATAGGCAATGCGGGTGCAGGCCATCCGCCCCTGAAACGGCCCCAGCACAAGCTGGTTTTCTTTCCAGATATAAAATCCTGCCCAGTTGAGGTCGGGCAGTGCCTCGAAAATCATGGCTGCGATATTGGCCATGTCCGCGATCATGTCCGGTTCCGTCGCCACGACGGATGCCACGGCGGACATCAGTTCGTCTGCACGCAGGCGCTGCGGGGGTGCCGACATCGTTTTTTTTCCTTCCTGCACGACATTGGGCAACGGACCATGATGTCCGCTCCCCTGCCCTGAAACATAATCCATATCCGCCCGGCCATACAGACAGTAAACCACCACGCGGCGCCGGCAGCTTCCGGCTTCCTGTCCCACCTGATGCAACCTGTCGCCGTGAAGCGGGTTTAATACGCAACACATGATGGCCGCAAAAAGACTGCCCTAACGCACCATTCCGCGCTGCCACGTCATTTCACGTCCCGCCAGCAGGATGCAACAATGTCGTACCGCCCAATGATAACCCTGTCCGCCATGACAATCAGCGTCGTGTTCGGAGGAGGCATGCTTCCCGTCATGGCGCGCGATATGGTCATGCCAACGACCGGCAAACCAGAGGCCATGATCGACGTGGCACCGGGCGCGCGACTGGCTGGTTACCTCAATTTCTGCATTCAAAATGGCCTGGCTGGGCATGCCGACGCCACGCCGCTCATGAATACGCTGATCCGTAATACCGGCGCGGTCCCGCCCGATGAACACGGCAACATGGATTATGCCTATGGCACGGCGGGTATCCTGCAACCCGGTGCCGGCAACGTGCCCCGCATGACCGACCTTGATATCCCGGCGCGACGCGATGCGTGTACGCATGCCGTGAAAAAGGCGGCCATGGGGGCGTGACGGAGGGTTTCCCCGTCAACATGCCCTTATGGGCACACCCTGCAAACCACATGACGGAGTTCGCGCATGTCCCACAGCATTCCCGCACAGAGCCAGCCCCACCAGCCCGGCATCGAGCGCCTGCTTGATCCGCCAGCGGAACATATCCGCGCTGATTATCGGGGCAGCGGCAAGCTGGAGGGACGCAGGGCGCTGGTCAGCGGTGGTGACAGTGGCATAGGGCGCGCCGCCGCCGTGCATTTCGCACGTGAAGGGGCCGATGTCGCCATCGTGTACCTGGAAGAAGACGAGGATGCCAACGAAACGGTGCGCCTGATCGAAGCCGAAGGGGCGCGCGCGCTGGCCATACGCGGCGATATATCATGCAGCCAGGTATGCGATGACGCGGTGGCGCGTACGGTACAGGCCTTTGGCGGGCTTGATGTCGTGGTCAATAACGCCTCCGTCCAATACGTCAGCAGTGACCTGACCGATATTACGGATGAAACATGGCAGCGTCACATGGACGTGAACATCAATGGCTATTTTTACCTGACCCGCGCGGCATTGCCGCATCTGGAACGCGACAGCGCGATCATCAATACGTCCTCGGTCAATGCGTTTGCGGGCAATGCCTCACTGGTCGCCTATACCACGACCAAGGGGGCGGAAATGGGCTTTACCCGGGCACTTGCATTGCAGCTTGCGCCCAAGGGCATACGGGTCAACGCGGTTGCCCCCGGCCCGGTCTGGACTCCCCTGCAACCTGCAAGCTGGGGGCCTGTGGACCCGCAGGCGGTCGCCAACCTTGGCAAGGACACCCCCATGGGTCGCATTGGCCAGCCCAGTGAGCTTGGTCCGGCCTATGTTTACCTTGCGGCGCGGGATTCATCATACATGACCGGGCAGACACTGCACGTGAACGGGGGCATGATCATCAATGGGTGAAGCCCTGCCCTCACTCATGGTGCCGGCGTCGTCATGGTTGCGCCTTTCGCCCCACCGACGCTGGCTGGACACGCAGGGACAGCGACTGCTGGATTTTTCCAGAGCTGCCCGCGTGCCCTGCGGGTTTGCAGCCCTGGACGATCGGGGCGAGCTGCCGCCCGATTCCACGGCCGACACCACGCTGGGCGCGCGGATGACCCATGTTTATGCCGTGGCGACGGGACGCGGGCTGCCCGGCTGCGGACCGCTTGCGGCCCATGGGGTCAACTGCCTGCTGGGGCCATTGGCGGACCATGAAAATGGCGGCTGGTTTCCTGCTCCTCCCGCCGATGGCCACCCGTCCGACGCCGGGCGTAAGCAGGCGTACCTGCATGCTTTTGTCGTGCTGGCCGCCTCATCCGCCACGGTTGCGGGGATTGCGGGCGCGCGCAGGCTGCTGGATAAGGCGCTTGCGGTATGGGAACGGTATTTCTGGAGCGAGAAAGAAGGCGTTTTCCGCGAAAGTTTCGCCGCCGACTGGTCGGATGAGGAAGATTACCGGGGTGCCAACGCCAACATGCATTCGCTTGAAGCCTGCATGGCGGCTGCCGATGTAACCGGCAACCCCGTCTGGCGCAACCGGGGCCTGCGCGTGGCCGAACGCTTCATCCATACACTGGCGCGCGATGCGGGCTACAGCCTGCCCGAACACTACGACCGCAACTGGCGGCGGCTGGATGATTACAACCGCGACCGGCCCGCTGACCCGCTACGTCCCTATGGCATGACGCCGGGCCATTTCACGGAATGGGCGCATCTGCTGCTGAAGCTGGAGGCGGCATTGCTGCGCGCCGATGGCCGCGCGCCCGCATGGCTGCTGGAAGACGCCACCGAGATGTTCCATAACGGCATGACAGCGGGATGGGCCCGCGATGGGGCGCCGGGGCTGGTTTACACGATCGACTGGAACCATGATCCCGTGGTCCATAACCGCCCCCACTGGTGCCAGGCGGAAGCCATGACAGCGGCGGCCGCCCTGCTTAAACGCACGGGCCACCGGCAGTATGAACAGTGGTACCGCACGTTGTGGGATTATATCGACACCTTCATGATCGACCGCAGGCATGGCGGGTGGATACAGGAACTGGACCGCGACAACCGGCCATCCGCCGTGGTGTATGAAGGCAAGGCCGACCTGTACCATGCATGGCAGGCGACCATGACCCCGCTCCTGCCGCTTGCCCCCAGCTTCGCCACCGCTGTCGCCCTGCTGGAAAATCACGGTACGGCACGTGACACGCCTGAATTTCCGGACTTTTTCCGCACATCCTGAAAGCAATGAAAGTTTCCGGGTGCCGCCTTTTTTCAAGAAGGCGGCGTTCTTTGAAGCTTTTTGAAAAAAGCTTCACCAAAAACTTCCTGTAATCCGCGGCCTGAACCTGTCTGCGCACGAAAAAGCCAGACCCACATTGCATGATCCACACTCCGCCGCCGATTTCAGTCAGGGCGATCAACCGGAAGCGGTCATGGACATATCGCGGTCTTCATGGATGCATGTCCCCTTTCTGCCCGTCATGAAACAGGTCATCATGCCCGGCCTGCCGGTCAAATCGGATAAAATGCGCCAGCCCCTTCGCAAGCGGGGGATATGGTGCCACCCTGCATCCGTGTCCTGATCCCAAGTTTCTGAGTGCCATACCATCATGCCCGCCCAGACCCAGCCCACATCCCCCGGCCCATGGCGGCAGGCCGCGCGCAATCTTGCGCGCACCCCGTCGGCCATGGTGGCGCTTGGTGTGCTTGTGGTCATGACAATGGCGTGCCTTCTGGCCCCGTTCTATGCCCATAGTGTTGCGCGGACCAATCCGTTCCAGTCCACCGTGGCCGGCACCATCATGCTGGACGGGCGTGAAGTGGACATCATGCAACCCAATGACAACCCGCTGCACCTTGGCCTCAGCCCCATCGGGCCAACATGGCGCACCACGTATATGCTGGGTGCCGACAGCCAGGGGCGCGACGTAATGGCCCGCCTGCTGTATGGGGGGCGCAATTCACTGCTGATTTCAGCGGGAGCGGCCATTGTATGCCTGCTGCTGGCAACGGGCGTGGGAATTATGGCAGGCTTTTTTGGCGGGGTTGTCGATACCGTCCTCTCGCGGCTCATGGACATCATGTGGGCGGTGCCGGTTTACCTGTTCGCCATATCGCTTTCCATTGTCATGACCAGCCAGCAGGTGCGCCTTGGCCCGTTCGTGCTGCGGGCGGACAGCCTGTTCATCCCCGTCATGATCATCGCGCTGGTGTACGTGCCCTATGCCGCACGCCCCATCCGCGGGCGGGTCATGGCGTTGCGGCAGCAGGAATTCGTGACCGCAGCGCGCTGTCTGGGCGTGCCGGGATGGCGGATCATGCTGCGCGACATCGTGCCCAATGTCATGACCACACTGATAACACTCGGCCCGCTGCTGATGGCGCTGGCGCTGCTGGCGGAAAGTGCGCTGTCATTTCTTTCGCTGGGGGTGCAGGCGCCGCAACCTTCATGGGGCACCATCATTCAGGATGGCGAAGGCCTGATCTACACCCGCCCCATGGTGGCCGTAGCGCCCGGAATTGCGATCGTGGTCGTGGTGCTGGCGCTGAACATCCTTGGCGACGGGTTACGTGACGCGCTGGACGTGCGCGATGAAGGGCGGCGTTCATGACCGCCCTGCTGCATCGCGCGGGCCAGACGCTGCTGGTACTGTTTGGCGTGTCAGTACTGGTGTTCGGCGTCTTTTTCGCAACGCCCGGCGCGGACCCCACGGCCCGTATCGCCGGACGGAACGCATCGCCACAGATCATGGAAAAAGTGCGCCATGAATACGGCTTCGACCAGCCGCTGCCGGTGCAGTACGTGATCATGATGAAGAAGCTGTTCATTACCCGCGACCTTGCATCCTATGCCAACCGTGGCGAACGGGTGGTGCCCGAAATCATGCAGGCGGCACCCGTCACGGCATGCCTTGTCTGTGGGGCGGCGTTCATCTGGGTCACGATGTCCATCGCCATGGGTACGGTGGCTGCGGCCATGAAGGATACATGGGCGGACCGGGGGCTTATGATGCTGGGGCTGGTGGGGATTTCCATTCCCGTGTTCTGGCTGGGGGAGGTCGCCAACCTTGTCACCCAGAACCGCTATCACGACACATGGCTGTTTTCATGGGTACCGGGGCTGGGTTACGTGCCGTTCAGCCAAAGCCCGCTGGGGTGGTTCAGGGCGCTGGTCATTCCGTGGACCGTGCTGGCGGTCATGTTCATTGGCATCTACAGCCGCGTGCTACGTACGGACCTTGTAACACTAGCAGGCGAGGACTTCATCCGTACGGCCCACGCCAAGGGGCTGTCACCCATACGCGTGCTGCTGTGGCATGGGCTGCGGACATCCATGGTTACTTTCGTATCCCTGTTCGGGATGGATTTTGCCCAACTGGTGGGTGGTGGCGCGCTGCTGACGGAAGTGGTGTTCGGCCTGCCCGGTGTCGGTCGCCTGACCTATCGCGCACTGACCACGCTGGACCTGCCCGTCATCATGGCCACCGTCATGTATTCCGCCGTTTTCGTGGTACTGGCCAATGCGGCGGTGGACGTGATCTATGTGTTCCTTGACCCACGGGTGCGTGATGCCAGCTGACCCCACGATCCCGCTGCTGGATGTCAGTGACCTGTGTGTCAGCTTTCCCGCAGGCGGGCGCATGGTGCCGATTGTCGAACATGTCTCCTTCACCCTGCCGGAAGCGGGCATACTGGGGCTGGTGGGGGAATCCGGGTCCGGCAAATCCGTCACCGCCATGGCGATCATGGGTCTGATTGACACGCCGGGAGTGCGGGTCAGCGGATCGGTGCGCTTTCGCGGTCGGGAACTGGTCGGGCTGCCACCCCGGCAGATACGTCGCTTGCGCGGGCGGGACATCGCCATGATCTTCCAGGACCCGATGACGGCTTTCACCCCCGTCTATACCATCGGCTGGCAGATTGATGAGCAGATCCGCGCCCATGAACGCATCTCCCGCACGCAGGCGCGGGCACGTACCGTACGAATATTGGGTGAAATGGGCGTACCCGATCCCGAACGCATGGCACGGCGTTATCCCCACCAGCTATCAGGCGGCCTGCGCCAGCGTGCGATGATCGCCATGGCGCTGTCCTGCAATCCCACGCTACTGATTGCCGATGAACCGACAACCGCGCTGGATGTAACAGTACAGGCGCAGATCCTTGACCTGATCCGCTCCCTGCGCGGCACGTACGGGTCATCCGTACTGCTGATTACGCATGACATGGGCGTTGTGGCCCAGACCTGTGACAGCACGCTGGTGCTGTATTCGGGCCGGGTGGCGGAAACGGGGCCATCGGACCGGGTATTCAGCCATCCCGGCCACCCCTATACCGCAGCACTGCTGGACTCCATCCCGCCGCTATATGGTCCACGGCCCGACAGGCTGCCTGCCATTGCCGGGGCCCCCCCTGTGCCCATGGCGCGACCGCCCGGATGTGCATTCGGCCCACGCTGCGCCCATGTCCATGCGGCATGCACCACCACGCCGCCCGCGCTGTTGCCGCTGGGTCCCGACCATGAAGCCGCCTGCGTCCTGCCAGCCGAGGGCGCACCGCTTCCGCCCCGCACTGCGGCGGACTGGCCCATCGACACCTTCGGGGATGCATGCCCATGACCGATACGCAATCCCCTGCCCCGTTGATGGAAGTGCGCAACCTGTCCAAGAGCTATCGTGTAAGCGGCGGACACCGTCTGGTGGCGGTAGATGGCATATCCCTGTCGGTCATGCCGGGCGAAATGCTGGGACTGGTGGGGGAGTCCGGCTGCGGCAAGTCAACGCTGGGACGGTGCATGCTGCGGCTAACGGACATATCAGCGGGACAGGTGGTGTTTGAAGGGCGCGACATCACCACCCTGCCCGAGCGCCGACTGCGTCCGTTACGCCCCCGGATGCAGATGGTGTTTCAGGATTCCAGCGCCTGCCTCAATCCGCGCCGACGCATCGGGGACCTTCTGGCCGAACCACTGCGTGTCCATCCCGGCCCGGATCAGCGCAGGCGGCAGGCAGCGGATATTGAACGGCGCGTGCGTGATCTCATGGAACTGGTCAGCCTGCCCGTTACGGCGCTGACGCGCTATCCGCATGAATTTTCCGGCGGCCAGCGCCAGCGCATCAACATTGCCCGCGCGCTTGCCCTGTCCCCCCGGCTGGTGGTGGCGGATGAGCCGGTTTCGGCGCTGGATGTGTCGGTGCAGGCACAGATCGTCAACCTGTTTTCAGACCTCCGCACACGCCTGGGGCTGACCTATGTGTTCGTGGCGCATGACCTTGCGGTGGTGCGTCAGGTCTCCACCCGGGTGGCTGTCATGTATCTGGGCGCGATTGTCGAAATGGGGGCGACGGATGACGTGCTGCACCAGCCCGCCCATCCCTACACCGCCGCCCTGACCACAGCCGTGCCCCGCCCCGTGGTGGGCGCCACGCCCCCGCCGCCGCTGGGTGGCGACATACCCAGTCCCGTCAACCGCCCCGCCGGGTGCCGTTTCCATACCCGCTGTCCATACGTGCAGGACCGTTGCCGGATGGAGGCACCCGTCCTGCGCCCCATCCGTCCCGGTCATGAAGCGGCGTGCCACTTTCCCCTGCCCCCGTCGTGATGGGTCCCATTTTCAAAATAATATTCTGATAAATAATCAAAATTTGGGGATGCCGCCTTTTTGAAAAAAGCTTCACCAAAAAATTTTGATGATCTACGGGACGTTTTACCCGCAACCACAAGGCACATCTCCGGCCCCGGCATGGCGTGGGGCGATGTGATGTGCCATCGTGACGCAGCCGTGACCGTATCGGGGGAACACCATTTCCATGCCCAGCACCACCAGCCTGCCTGAACTGCTCCTTGCCATACGCCGTGGCCAGTTGCCGCCACCCGCCAGCGTGGACGGGGCATTGGTACCGGATACGGAAGCTGATGCCTATGCAGTGCAGGATACGGTGGGGCGGTCCCTTGGCCCGGTTGGCGGGTGGAAGGTCGGTGCGTCCAGCCCGGATGCCGAGCCCGCCTGCGCGCCCATCCATACCACAACCATTTTTGGTGATGGCGATACGGTTCCGGCAAATACATGCCACCATCTGGGTGTCGAGGCCGAGATCGGCTACCGCTTCGCCCGCACCCTGCCCCCACGGGCGACGCCATGGACACGGGATGAAGTGCTCGATGCCATTGGCACGGCCCACCCGGTGATCGAAATCCTTGATACCCGCTTCGCCCGGCCCGGATCACTGCATAAACTGCTACATGCCGCAGACCAGCAGAGCCATGGCGCACTGATCGTAGGTCCCGGCACCAGTGCATGGCGCACGCTGGACCCGATACACGAACGCGTGGTGCTACAGATTGATGGCAAGGTCGTAAAAGACCACATAGGCGGCAATTCGGCGGGCGACCCGCTGCGCATGCTGGTATGGCTGGCCAACCATGCAGCCCGGCGCGGCATGGGTATTGATGCAGGCTGCGTGGTGACGACCGGTTCCACCACCGGCACCATTTTCGTCGCACACGGCACGGATGTCGAAGCCAGTTTCCCTGCACTGGGGTCGGTACGTGCCTATCTGGCCTGATCCCCTTGCCCCGTACGAAAGGTCTGACATGAAGCCCGATATCCTGCTGCTTGAACCCATGATGCCTGAAATCGAGAAACAGCTTGATGCGGCCTATACCGTCCATCGCCCCATGCCGGGCGAACCGTTGGACAGGATCGCCGGGTCAATACGCGGCATCGCGACCGGCGGTGGTACGGGCGTGCCCCGCGCGGTCATGGACAGCCTGCCCCGCCTTGAAATCATCGCCGTCAACGGCATCGGCACGGACGCCATTGACCTGAATGAAGCAAAGCGGCGTGGCATCCATGTCACCACCACGCCGGGCGTACTGACCGATGACGTTGCGGACATGGCGATGGGGCTGCTGCTGGCGCTGCTGCGCGACCTGCCTGCATCGGACCGTTATGTGCGCGACGGCGCATGGGGCAGCAGGCCCGCGCCACCGCTGGGCCACAGGGTATCGGGGCGCAGGCTGGGCATACTGGGCATGGGCCATGTGGGGCAGGCAGTGGCCATGCGCGCCAGTGCGTTCAGCATGCCGGTTTCCTATACCGACCGCCGTGACAAGACCCTGCCGGGCTATACATTCGTGCCGGACCTGCCAACGCTTGCGCAACATAGCGACGTGCTGGTGGTGGCGGCATCCGGCGGTGCGGACTCACGACATCTGGTCAACCGGCAGATCCTGGATGCGCTGGGACCGGATGGTGTGCTGATCAACGTGGCGCGCGGGTCGGTGGTGGACGAAGCTGCCCTTGTCGCGGCCCTTGCGGATGGAACACTGGGTGGCGCGGGGCTGGATGTGTTCGAGCATGAACCCGATGTCCCCGATGGTCTGCGCACCTCACCACGCACGGTCCTGCAGCCCCACCGCGCCAGCGCCACGGTGGAAACCCGGCTGGCGATGGGGAACCTGGTCGTAGGCAATCTGGCCGCCCATTTTGCAGGCAGGCCGCTGCTGACGCCGGTAGTCTGAACAGACCTTCAAAACCGGAAGCATTTTTCAAAAATGCTGCGGATAATGCCATCTTAAAAAAGGCGGCTCCCCAAACTTTTATTTAAAAGGCCGGGCATCCGGATCGGACGATAGCGCATCCTGCATGGCAACGGTCAGCTCAAGGGCATGACGCCGCAGCCCATGGTCATGAATGGGCAGTGCGACCAGAAGCTCATCAGGTCCATACCGGGTAATGAAGTCACGCAGGCGTGGCATGATGGACCGGATCGAGCCTGCAAACGTGCAGGACAGGGTCTGGTCCACCATTGCCTGCTCCGCTGGCGACCACAGACCGGTGGTGTCCGTGACCGGGGAAGGAAAGGCAATGGGCCGCCCCCGTCGCAGGGCAATGAAATACTGCTGCAGGGAGGTGGCGAGAAACGCGCCTTCCTCCTCCCCATCCGCCGCGATGATGTTCACGCTCAGCATGACATGGGGCTTCGGGCAACGGGCCGAGGGTTCAAACCGCGTGCGATACAGGCTGATCGCCTCCGCCATCTGTCCCGGTGCGAAATGGGATGCGAAGGCATAAGGCAGGCCAAGCCTGGCCGCCAGAACCGCCGAAAACAGCGATGAGCCCAGCAGCCACACCGGCACCCGCAGGCCCATGCCGGGTATGGCGTGGATCATATGGGTATCTTCAGGTCCCGCCGGTTCAAAATACTGCAGCAGTTCGAGCACATCAGACGCGAAGCGTTCGGGCGCATGCGGGTCGCGGCGCAGGGCGCGGGCCGTGCGCTGGTCCGCCCCCGGCGCGCGACCAAGGCCCAGGTCGATCCGGCCGGGAAACAGGGTTTCCAGCGTGCCGAACTGTTCGGCGATGACCAGCGGAGAATGGTTGGGCAGCATGACACCACCCGCGCCGACACGGATACGGCGCGTCGCCGCCGCCACCTGCCCGATCAGGATACCTGTCGCAGCCGATGCAATACCCGGCATGGCATGATGTTCAGCCAGCCAGTAGCGCGCAAACCCCAGATCATCGGCCAGTTGCGCCAGATCCAGTGTATTGCGGAAGGCTTCACCCACGCTGCCGCCGCAGGTAATAAGGGACAGGTCAAGGACGGAAAACGGGATCACACCATTACCTCAGCATGAATAATACAGGCCAGTCAGGAAGATATGGGGCGAAACCATGTGAAATCCAGTGCAGGGATACCCGAGAACCCATTACGGAATAATTCATCGATCAAAAACAATAAAAGTTTTCGGGTGCTGCCTTTTTCCAAAAAGACAGCATTTTTTTGAATGCTTTTTGAAAAAAGCTTCACCAAAAACTTCTTATGGTCATGGGACTGGTGAGACAATTTTTATGGCAGTCAAAGAAAATCACAGGATCCGATACCCGAACATCGGGGCGCAAAACCGCCATATCCAGTAACACGATAGCCTTCGGGCTGACCTGACCCGCTTTAATTTAATGATCTTTCGTCCCGCATGAAGCACACATCCCTGAATACAGGAACCATCCCCATGATGGCCCGTTGGATCAGCAGGCATTTCGCGGAGTATATCCCATGCTGACCCTTCTTATCATTGCCCTCATCATCTTCGCCATTGGCGGGGGTGGCTATGGTTACCGCTCCGGCTGGTACGGTGGACCGAGGGGAACCGGATTCAACGGCCTTGGGCTGTTGCCAATCATCCTGCTGGTCATTGCACTTTTTTTGTTGCTACACACGCCTGGTAACGCACCGCCACCATAGCGGTGACGATGCGTGGGGTTAAGGGCGACCGTCGCGTGGGGGCCGCCCCGCCCACAGGGCGGCAAGGGCCGATCCCGATATGTTATGCCATACGGAAAACACTGCCCCCGGCAGGGCCGCCAGCGGGGCGAAATACAGCCGCCCCAATGTTGCCGCCAGGCCGGAATTCTGCATGCCGACCTCCAGCGCCAGCGTGCGGCACACGCTCTCGTCAAAACCCAGCAGCCGCCCTCCCCAGTATCCGCCCAGCAGCCCGATCGCGTTATGCAGCACCACGCCCACCAGCACCAGCGGTCCCACCGCCGCAAGTGACGGGCGCACACCCGCTACGATACTGCCTATAATGGCCATGATCGACACCATGGCCACCAGCGGCAGCACCGGTTCAATCCGTCGGACCAGCCGGGGAAAGGCTGTATTGACCACCACGCCACCCATGACCGGCAGGGCCACGATTTCGACAATGCTGCGAAACAGGCCCCAACTGTCAACGCTGACACCGGCCGATACATAAAGCCGCGTCAGCACCGGGGTGGCGACAATACCGACCAGCGTGGAAAGCGTGCTGATGCTGACCGACAGCGCCACATCGCCACGTGACAGATAGATCATGACATTGGACGCCGTACCACTGGAAACACAGCCCACCAGGATCATGCCGGTGGCGATCATGGGTGGCATGCGCAGCATATGCGCGATCCCCCATGCCGCCAGCGGCATGACAAGATAGTGCAGCACCACGCCCGCCACGACCGGCTGCGGCCTGCGCGCGATGCGCATGAAATCCCCCGCCGTCAGCGTCACCCCCATGGTGAACATGATGAAGGCAAGCAGTGGGGTTATGGCAGGGGTCAAGGTCATGAACGGCGCGGGAAACGCAATCGCCCCGACCGAGACAAGGACCGCCCATAACGGAAACAGCCGTGTCAGGATCGACATGTCATTGTCCACACGTTCAGCATATGTCCACCCTGCGCTTTCGTGCCTGTTAATGCGGGATGCCTGCATACGCACGGCCGCGCGATATGACCAGAGCGCATGGCAGGCGACGGATCATTTTGTGATGTCACCGACAGTGTCTTACGCAACCCCACCCGTGCCCGACTGTTGTCATGAATGCGGGATACACCATCCATGGCCGAACACGTCATGTATGCTGCCATGCCCGCGTCGTGTCATGGGGAGGCCTGCGTGCCCGATACCGTTTATCGCAATGCGCTTTTTTTTGATGGCACGGGCAGCCATCCTGTCATTTCAGACATTGCCATATCCAACGGCCGGGTTGTGGCGATCGGACCATCACTGGACCTTGATGAAAATACGACACAGGTAGATTGCACCGGCCTGTGGCTGACGCCGGGGCTGCTGGACATCCACACCCATCTGGACCTTGAACTGGAACTGGCCCCCGAACTGCCCGAAGTGGTGCGCCACGGCACCACCACGGTGGTAATCGGCAACTGTTCCATCGGCGTGACCTATGGCCACCAGCGCAGCGCGGGGGAAGACCCCATCGTGGACTGTTTCGCCCGTGTGGAAAACATGCCAAAACCCGTGCTGGCCCGCGTGGCGGACAGATGTACCTGGACCGATTCACAGGGGTATCTGGATCACCTTTCCCGCCTGCCACTTGGTGCCAATGTTGTCCCGCTCATCCCCCATTCCATGCTGCGCATCGCGGTCATGGGGCTGCAGCAGTCCATTACCCGCCCCCCCACCAAGCGCGAGCGCGCACAGATGGAACGTCTGGTGGATGCGGGCATGGCGCAGGGTTACGCAGGTTTTTCCACCGATGCCCTGCCCTTCCACTTCCTGGCGAACAACCCGCATAAAAAACGCAAGATCCCGACCCAGTACGCCAGCTACCGCGAACTGGCACAGCTGACCAATGTCGTCCGCCGTTACGGGCGCGTATGGCAGGCGACCCCGCCCAAGGATGACATCATCGAGGCGGTGCGCACCTTCCTGCTGACCAGCGGGCGCCTGTTCGGCCGCCCGCTGCGCACAACGGTGCTGGCGGCGATCGACCTATGGACCAATCGCGCAGCGGTCACGATGTGCCTCATGCTGTCCGCCATCCTCAACTCCCGGCTGCTGGACGGGATATTCCGTTTTCAGGTACTGTCAGGCACGTTCCGGATATGGAGCGACGGAGCAATCAATCCCATCGCCGACGAAATACCCGAACTGCGCGCCCTGAATGAACTGGAACTGGATGACCGGGCAGGACGCCTGCGCATCCTTGATGACCCGCAATGGATCGCAGCCTTCCGGGCGATGTGGCTGAAAGGCAGGACAGGATGGTCCATCGCACGGCTGCGCCGGCTGCTGCGGCTGGAGGATACAGTGCTGACCCGCCGACTGGCGGATATGAAGGTGACTGAATGCCCCCTGTCCCTGTGGCAGGGCGAGACACTGCAGTACCCCTATCATCGCCTGCGGCAATGGCAGGCGACAAAAGGACGCCATGGGGCGGTCAATCCGGAAGAAGCCGCGTTTTTCGCAACCTTTCCCAACCCTGTCGGGGATGACGCCACTTTCATCATCCATCTGCTGCGGCAATGGGATACCGACCTGCGGTGGGAGACAACTTTTGCCAACCGTAATCCGGTCACGCTGAAGAAACTGCTGTTCAATCCACACACGCTGCCGGGATTCAATGACAGTGGCGCGCATCTGGCCAATATCGCCTTTTATGACGGAAACCTGCGGACCCTGAAAATGGCCCAGCCTGACGGACCGCGGCAGGTGGCTGTCGCCGTGCACCGCCTGACCGGCCTGCCTGCCGGCTTCTTCAACCTAAACGCAGGTGTGCTGAAGGTCGGCGCGCAGGCCGATCTGTGCGTGATCGACCCCGATGCCCTGCGCCGTTGGGACCCGGAAAAAACCTATGAATTCGTTTATCGCAGCGCATTTGGTTGCCGTCAGGTCATCAATCGCCCGCCCGGTGTCGTACGCCATGTCATGGTCGCAGGCCGGACCGTGTGGACCGATGGCGATTATACCCGTGACTTTGGCCACACAGCCTTTGGCCGGGTCATGCGTGCAAAAGACCACCCGGATGAACGCAACCCCGCACGGCTGATCCCCGAATGATACGAACCGGGGGACAAGACCGGGGACCATAGCCCGCCTGCCTGTCCATGCGCCCGTGTTTCCCAGCGGGCAACACGCACCTGCACAGATTTGATGGCCTGTCCTCCTGCCTGTCCATGCTATGGGCTGCGGGTCACCCCTGTGCATTGCGTGGAGAGTACCGTCCCTTGTCATGCCGATTGCAAGCCGGGTCCGCGTTCTGTGCCGTCGTGCTGCTGTACGCCAGCACGACCCGCGCCCAGAGCGTGCCCACCATTGACCTGCATGGCGTGACCATAAAACCCTATGCCACGGACCAGCTTGATGTGGGCGGGTTCGCCAATGCATCCCCCACCCGTCCGGGTACGGGGGCACGGGGTGCACGCATGCGTAATGGCGTGCGGCTGAATATCCACAAACAGGTCGAAATCGGGGCCATTTGGGATTTCGGGCCGACACCCGGTGGGCCGATGCGCCTGTTTGAAGGTCAGGTTTCCTATGTCGGGCTGCGGCATTTCGTATTCACGGCAGGAATTTTCAAACCCAGCTTCGGCCTTGAATCCATGCAGGCACAGGGTGATACCGTTTTTATCGAACGCTCCAGCATTTCCACCCTGACACGCAACCTGGCCACGGGTATCGAACGACAGGCGGTGCAGGCGGAAACATACGGAAAACGCTATCATTTCGCGCTATCCGCCACCGCAGGCACCGCAGGACCAGGCGAAAACGGCAATCAGCGCGCCATGGCCTTCCGCCTTGTGGGGCTGCCGGTCCGGACGCGTTCCGTGCTGCTTCATGTCGGGTTTTCGGGGGAGTGGGTGTTCCGCCCCGCATCCGCTGGCAACGCGGCGCCGGTGCTGTCCCTGTCCGATAATCCGGAAATCAATCCGGGGACGGTTTCAAAATACCTCAATACAGGGAAAATCCTGTCCGACAGCGCGGGCGCGTTCGGGGTGGAGACCGCCGTGTCATGGAAAAAACTTCTGTTTCAGGGCGAAGCCTATGACATCGTGCTGAACAGCCGCATCAATAACGGTAACCAGCGACTGCGCTTCCATGGGTGGTACGGACAGCTTGGCTATACCATCAATGGCAGGCAGCGGGAGTGGAAGGGCCGCACGGCGGCGTTTTCCTCGCCATCATGCGACAGGAAACAGAGCGTCCTGTGCAATGGCTATGGTGTGCTGGAAATTGCGGCCCGCTATTCACAGGCTGACCTTGAATCTGGCCCCATCCACGGCGGCGACCAGCAGACCGGGTCACTGGCCGTGAACTGGTGGCCCACGGGCATCATCCGTACGACCGTGCAATATGAATACGGGCAGGTCACGCGCACTCCGTCAGCGGAACATTTCCATGCAATCATGTCGATGTTCCAGATAAAATTCTAAAAACCGTTTTGATATGTAAAGAAAAGCTTTTGATTACCGCTTTTTCAAAAAAGCGGCGTCTCCCGAAGCCATCTGCACAACCATGTTGCCAGACAGCATCGTGATACCTTTTTCATGATGCTGCCGGTTAGCAACAACTGGCGCCTTCACACCCATCTGCCGTAACGTATCCGCTTACCGGGCGTTGATACCGATACGGATGGGCGAACAGATCATGACGACCCCGACAGGAAGATAACCGGCATGGAACAGCAACCCGCCCCCCATAACGATACAGCACGGCCGCAACAGCCAGTCCTGTTCCTGCCGCATGGGGGGGGACCATGCTTTTTCATGGACTGGCCGGATACATGGGACCATATGGCGGCCTACCTGCGCGCCGTCGCCGCCACCCTGCCCCGGCGTCCCGACGGGATCGTGGTCATGTCCAGCCATTGGGAAACGGGCGTGCCCACGGTTACATCGGGCGCCCATCCGGCATTGATATACGATTATTCCGGCTTTCCGCCCCATACGTACCAGCTGCGTTATCCCGCGGCGGGTTCCCCCGAGCTTGCGGCACAGGTATGCGCCCTGCTGGACAAGGTGGGGATTCCAAACGCGCAGGACCCCGACCGGGGCTTTGACCATGGGGTGTTCATACCGTTCATGCTGGCATTTCCGCAGGCCGACATCCCGATTGTAGAACTGTCGCTGCAACGCGATCTCAACGCCGCGATGGAAATACGGATCGGGGCGGCGCTGCAGCCGCTGCGCGCGCAGAACGTGCTGATTGTGGGCACGGGCATGACGTATCACAACCTGCATCATTTCATGGGGCAGAACCCGCAATCAAATGCCGTATCACGGGAATTCGACACATGGCTGACCCATGCGGTGGAATCCCCACCTGACATACGGACCGAAGCCCTGACCCGGTGGACCCACGCGCCGGGTGCACGGATCTGCCACCCCCGCCCCGAACACCTGCTGCCGCTCATGTTCGCGGCGGGGGCCGCCGGGACGGATCGGGGCGTGCGCGATTACAGCGATACGGTCATGGGCAAGGCACTGTCGGGTTTCCGGTTTGGCTGATGATGACATTTCCAGAAGAGAAAGGCATTGCACTATGAAAAAAAGCATTCCGCCCGCCGTGGCCTCCGCCTGCATATGGGCGCTGCTCGTGGCTCCGGTGATGGCCGCAACGCCTGCCCATGACGTGCAGGCCGGGCGTTACCGGATCGAACCCGGCCATACCCAGATCACCTTTTCCCTGCTGCATCTGGGGTTTACGCCCTATTCCGGCATGTTTTCAGGCATCAGTGGCACGTTGCGGCTTGATCCCGCCCACCTGTCCGCATCCCGGCTGGATGTCAGCGTGCCAGTCAGCAGCCTCTATACCCCCAGCGACCGGCTGACCGGGGAACTGCAGGGCGCGGACTGGTTTGATGCTGGCCGCTACCCGAATGCGACCTTCACCTCGACTTCGGTCGTGCCCGCCGGGGCGGAAAATGCCACGATCACGGGCAACCTTACGCTGCATGGTGTGACAAGACCGGTCATGCTGCATGCGCATTACGTGGGCGCAGGCGTCAACCCGATGGACAAGGCCTATACGGTCGGGTTCGCGGCCACGGCAACCATCCGACGCAGCGATTTCGGGATCAGGACCTATGTACCCATGGTGGGGGATGACGTGACCCTGACCATTGCCGGTGCGTTTGAAAAACAGGACTGATGCTGCCGGACCGGATACCCGTGCAGGGATTGCATGTCATCCCGCCACTGAACCCGTCACCCCGCACAGGAACATGGACCATGCCGCATCCAGAAACGCGGCGCGTGCCACATTGTCATGCAGGGGATCAAGCCCCAGCAGGCGCTGCTGGATCGGCCATCCGGTCATGATCCCGGTCAGCAGCCGGGATGTGCTTTCGTTATCGGTGCCGCTGCGGATCTGCCCTGCCGCCACGGCAGCCGTCAGCAGGGTTGTGATCCGCCCGTGGAAGGGCCCGACAATTTCGTCCATGGCATGGTCGATCAGGCCGGGATAGCGGTAGCCATCCGCGATCATCATGCGGTACGTGGCGATCACGTTTTCCCGCATGATGAAATCGAGCAGCATCCGGCACACTTCCTTCAGCGCCTGCAACGGATCAAGCAGGGAAGCTTCCGTATCCGTTTCCAGCAGCGAGGCGCTGAGATGCGTGATGACCGCCTTGAACAATGCTTCCTTGGAGGCATAGCGGTGATAGATCGTCTGCTTGCTGGCCCCCGCCGCACGCGCGATCTGCCCCATTGATGTCCCGGCATAGCCGTGGGCAATGAACAGCCTGCCCGCCACGTCCAGCAGGTACTGGTCCAGCAGGGCGGAATCCTGTGGTGTCGGGCGGCCCGAACGGCGCGGCTTGCATAGCATGATCGACATCCCAACTTTCCCGTCCCAAACATGATTTGCCGCAGATGCGCGGCCATATGTGGCTTGACCATGCGGAATTGTCCACCTAACAAAACCGTACCGAACCGTTCCATATATGGTGGCGCATGCCTGATACTTCACCAACCGACCCGTCCCCCTCAGGCCAGCCCGCCCCGTCCGGCGCGCCACAGTCCGATACGAAAAAACCCGCTGACCCGCGCAAGGCCGCCATACGCAGGCTGGTTGTGGCGTGTATCGCGGGCATTGCCGTGATAGCGTTCGTGGCATGGCTGATCCACTGGTGGACGCATGGGCGGTTCATCCAGTCCACCAATGACGCGTACCTGCAGGCCGATCAGGTCACGGTGTCCACCCGTGTGGCAGGCTTTGTCGATCAGGTTCTGGTGGCCGAAAACCAGGCGGTGACGAAGGGGCAGGTTCTGGTGCGCATGGATGAACGTGATCCCCGCGCCCGCTTTGAACAGGCCCGTGCGCTGGCCGATCAGGGCAATGCCGCGATCATCCAGACCAGGGCCCAGATCGACGCGCAGGACGCCGAAATTGCACAGGCGCAGGCCCGGCGCGATGCAGCGCAGGCGCAGGTTGATTTTGCCGACCGGCAGGTTGCCCGTTACCGTGCGCTGGCCGCAACGGGGGCCGAAACAAATGAACATTATGACCAGTTGCGCAACAGCAGCGCACAGGCCCATGCCCAACTGTCGCAGGCCACCGCCGCCCTGAAATCGGCACAGCTTCAGATCGCCACGTTCCGCGCCGAAATCTTGCAGGCACAGGCCCGTATTGAACAGGCCATTGCCCAGCAGCGTTCCGCGCAGGTGGATCTGGACGCCACCACAATCCGCGCCGCAGTGGACGGACGCGTGGGCGACCGCAGCGCACGTGTGGGACAGTATGCTGCCGTTGGCACGCATATGATGACCATCGTGCCGGTGCAGGACATCTATCTGGTGGCCAATTTCAAGGAAACGCAGATCCGCCGCATGCGCGCAGGCCAGCCGGTCCGGGTATCGGTCGACGCGCTGGGCGGTGAGACGATACACGGTACGGTCGAAAGCTTCGCGCCGGGCACGGGCGCACAGTTCGCCCTGCTGCCGCCCGACAACGCAACCGGCAATTTCACCAAGGTAGTACAGCGCGTGCCGGTACGCATCCATATCCAGCCCGATGCGGCACAACGCGTGATATTGATCCCTGGCCTGTCGGTTACGGCGGCGGTCGATACGTCCGTCCCGGTCAGTGATCCGGCCCCCACCGGCGGTGGGTCGTGAGCACGCAGCCAACAGACGATAACAGCCCCGCCGTTCCGCAGAAAGCGGATGCGGCGGCGTGGCTGGCGGTGGCGGCGGGTACCATTGGCGCGCTGATGGCGACGCTGGATACTTCCATCGTCAATTCGGCCCTGCCCACCATCCAGGGCGAAATCGGGGCATCCAGCAGTGAGGGCACGTGGGTCACCACGGCATATCTTGTGGCCGAAATCGTCATGATCCCTCTGGCCGGATGGTTCGAGCGCATATTCAAGCTGCGCAATTTCCTGTTGATCGCAGCGGTGCTGTTCACCATCTTTTCCATGTGGTGCGGGCTGTCACCCAATCTCATGCACATGATTATCGGCCGTGTGGGACAGGGTTTTACCGGTGGGGCCATGATCCCCACCGCCATGACCATCGTGGCCACGCGCCTGCCGCCAGCCCAGCGTCCAGTGGGTATCGCGCTGTTTGGCATGACCGCCGTCCTTGGCCCGGTGATCGGTCCGGTCATTGGCGGATGGCTGACGGAAAACCTGAGCTGGCATTACGCCTTCTTCCTCAACCTGCCCATCAGCATCGGGCTGGGCATCCTGCTGTTTGTCGGCCTGCCCGCGGGTAAAATTGACTGGGGCGAATTCCGCAATACCGATTATTACGGACTGGCGGGGCTGATACTGGGGCTGGGTGGTCTGACAGTCGTGCTGGAGGAAGGGCAGCGCGAACGCTGGTTTGAATCCGACATGATCCGTGAACTCAGCATCATGTCCGTCATTGGCATGGCCCTGCTGGTGATCGGGCAGTTCCGCTCGCGCCAGCCGGTCATTCACCTGAAAATCCTGCTGCAGAAAAGCTTTTTCGGGGTGTTTGTCCTCAGCCTCGGGGTGGGTGGCGCGCTGTATGGCATCCTGTATCTGATCCCGCAGTTCCTGGCCGCCGTCCCCGACTACAATTCCGAACAGTCGGGTATCGTTGCCGCCATAAGCGGCATTCCCACCCTGCTGATGCTGGCGGTATTTCCCATTCTGGTGCGCAAGCTCGATATCCGCCTGGCCATCGCGTTTGGCATGTTTTTGTATGTGGTCAGCTGCTTCATGAACGCGCATCTGTCACCGGACAGCGCGGGGCCGCATTTTTTCTGGTCGCAGGTAGTGCGTGGCTTTGCGCAGTTCTTTTCGCTGCTGTTCCTTAATCAGGCTGCGACCAGTGCGGTGCCCATACAGTATGCGGAAGATGCGTCCGGCCTGTTCAATGCCGCGCGAAACCTTGGCGGGTCATTCGGGCTGGCGGCGGTAGCGACACTGCATGATCGCCGGATGGACCTGCATACCGCCCGCATCGAGGAAACGGTCACCGCCAATTCTCCACTGGGGCAGGAATTCGTACAGCACTACGGTCTGGCGCGTCTCAGCGCGCTGATTACCCGGCAGGCGACCGTAATGACCTATGGCGATCTGTTCTGGATATTCGGCATCGCCCTGCTGGTGATGATGCCCCTCGTATTCCTTATCAGGCCAATGCCCAAAGACGCTGGCATGACGGTGGGATGACAGACATGACCCCCTTTTCCCCCTTTCGTCCCGCATGGCGCGCCACGTCCGGCATTGCCCTGAGCATGACGCTTGCGGCCTGTTCCGTAGGCCCCGATTACAAGGGACCGCCGCATGTCGCCCCCGTGGCGGAACACGCGGCCGGTTTCCACCGGGCCGATCCCGCGCTGACCACAGCGCAGGCCCCGCTGTCGCACTGGTGGGAAGGATTGAATGACCCGGTGCTGACCGACCTTGTCACCACGGCACTACGCAACAGCCCTGACATGAAACAGGCGGCAGCACGACTGCACACCGCCCGCGCGACCCAGCGTGAACGCTTTGCCGGGTTCTTCCCCGGTGGCGGCATGGCCGCGTTCTGGGACCGTACGCGCCTGCCTACGGGCGATATCACGTCTGTTCTTGGCGGCAGCGGACAGCCTGACACCATGTCGCTGCCACCTGCCATCAAGTCGGATTCCTATGGCGCGGGTTTTGACGCCAGCTGGGAAATCGACCCCTTTGGCGGCAACCGGCGTGGCTATGAGGGCGCACGTGCGCAAAGCGAGGCCCAGATGGCGCAGCTGGCTGATACCCGTGTCCGGCTGGCAGCGGATGTAGGGCGCAATTACGTCAGCCTGCGCGGGGTGCAGCACCGGCTTGCGCTTATGCAGCGGACCATTGAAATCGAACAGAACATGCTGGACCTGACCCGCCAACGCCGGATGCAGGGCACCGCGTCGCAGGAAGATGTGGAACGCTTCTCGGGCCAGCTGTCACAGGTGCAGGCCGCCATTGCCCCGATGCAGGCGCAGCAGGCCGGGTATATGGACGCGCTGGCCACCCTGACCGGGCGCGAGGCGGGACAGCTTGATGCGCAACTGTCCCCACCTGAACCCATTCCCCTGCCACCCGCAGTGGTTCCCGTGGGCAATCCCGCCGACCTGTTGCGCAGGCGTCCCGACATCCGCGTGGCCGAACGTGACATTGCCGCCAACAATGCCCAGATCGGTCAGGCCATTGGACAGTATTTTCCCAAGATCAGCCTGTTCGGCACGGTTGGCTTTACCGCCGCCAACGGGCAGCGTTTCTTTTCGGGTGACAGCTTTTCCTACATGGGCGGGCCGACGCTGGAATGGAGCATCCTGAACTTCGCCCGCACCAATTCACGCGTGGGCGAGGCCAGGGGCGGGCGTGACGCGGCCCTTGCGCATTATCAGGGCGTTGTCCTGTCCGCGCTGCAGGATGCGGAAGGCGCGCTGTCCCGCTTTGGCCACCAGCGCCAGTATGTGCTGAAACTGCAGGAAGCACGCGGGGCGTCGGACCGGTCATGGGCACTGGCCCGGCAGCGCCAGCGCGCGGGCACCCTGTCGGTCATTGACGCGCTGGATGTGGAACGTCAGCGCGTCCAGATTGAACAGGAACAGGCACAGGCGCAGGCCAGCATGACCAATGACTACATTGCCGTGCAGAAAGCGCTTGGCCTTGGCTGGGAATCCCCTGCCCCGCCGCCTGCGGCGGTCCGGACGGCGGAGCGTTAAACACGCGCGCGGGTTTTAAAGGATGTCTGGAAAGTCGGATCCGGAACATCCTGCAATCATGAGGAAACTTTTGAAAACGCCGCCTTTTTGAAAAAAGGCGGCACCCGAAAACTTTTATTTTTATTTATCAATGATTTATTTTCAGACAGTCTTTGTTGCATAGATAAAAGTTACACTTCGCAATGAAACTTCCGCCCACTGACGCCTGCGTGGATATTGCCACAATCCCGATCTGAATTCATAAGGGTTGGACGGCCACGGGCGGGAGACTGAGTCTTGCATTCTGGACCAAGGGGAAGACACGCGCGTGCCTTCCTGTCAGCCCTGATCCTTGCCCTATCCTCGCCCGGCCTGTCCGCATATGCCGTGGATGGTGTTGCAGCCAACGCGATCTCTACCCCATCCGTTCCCCATATAACCGCCAGCGTGGCGGATAATGCCCTTGTCGATGATCTGGAACATCGGACCTTCCGCTGGTTCTGGGATGCGGGGGATCCAAAAACGGGGCTGGTGCCTGACCGTTATCCATCACCGCAGACGTTAAGCAGCGTGGCCTCCATCGGCTTCGGGCTGACAGCCTATGGCATCGGGGCCAGCCGGGGTTATGTCACCCGTACGCAGGCCGCGACACGGACGCTGGCCACCCTGCACTATCTTCTGGACGGACCGCAGAACGACACGGCGGACGGGGCGATGGGGTATCAGGGGTTTTACTACCATTTCCTAAACCGGGGGACGGGGCTGCGCTTCAGCCACGATATCGAACTGTCCAGCATCGACACGGCACTGCTGATGCAGGGCGTGCTGTTCGTCCAGTCCTTCTATGACCGCCAGACGCCACGCGAAGCCGAGATCCGCACCCTGGCGGACCAGTTGTACAAACGCGTCAACTGGCAGTGGATGACACGCCCCGATAACCGGCTGAGCATGGGATGGAGTCCCGAACATGGCTTCATCCCCAGCTACTGGGAAGGCTACAGCGAAGGGATGATGGCCTATATCCTCGGCCTTGGTTCCCCCACCCATGCGCTGGCGCCCGTATCGTGGCAGGCGTGGCTGGCGACCAACAACCAGCGCTGGGGCGATTATTATGGCCAGACCTTCCTGAACTTCGCTCCCCTTTTCGGCCACCAGTACACCCATGCGTGGATTGATTTTCGTGGCGTGCAGGACGCATGGGCGCGTGAAAAACAGATCGATTACTTTGAAAACAGCCGCCGCGCCGTCTATGCCCAGCGGGCCTATGCCATTGCCAACCCTGGCAAGTGGCAGGATTACAGTGCCACGATGTGGGGCCTGACCGCCTGTGACGGTCCCGGTGACGTGACCCGGCAGATTGATGGGCAGTCACGGCATTTCCTGTCCTATTCCGCCCGTGGCGCGGGCCGCGACTATACGCAGGATGACGGCACCGTAGCCCCCACCGCCGCAGCCGGGTCCATTGCGTTCGCGCCTGAAATCGTGCTGCCGACACTGCAGAACATGAAAAACCGCTACGGGCAGAATATTTATGGCCAGTACGGTTTTGTCGATGCGTTCAACCCCAGTTTCCGCAACGGGCAGACCTTCTGGACCGATCGGGAATATCTGGGCATCGATCAGGGGCCGATCCTGCTCATGATCGAAAACTGGCGCAGCGGATTGGTGTGGAACGTGATGAAGCGCAACCCCTATATCCGCGCGGGGCTGGAACGCGCGGGATTTGAAGGGGGATGGCTACCGGCCCCGACCGCCGCCGCGAAAGTGGCCCGGCCCGATACACGGACTTCGCAACTTGCCCCGCAATCCCCCACGGCGGCACCGACCGGTGAGGCCACACGGGGACCGGTGGCCCCGGCCAACCCGTCGTAGTGTGTTTTTGACTGCCTGGAAGACTGTTCAGAAAATAAACAGTTTCCGGGTGCCGCCTTTTTTCAGAAAGACGGCGTTTCAGGACGCTTTTTGAAAAAAGCTTCACCCAAAAACTTCTTTCGACAGGTTTTACGGGCCAGCATCGATCGGCACGACGTCAATCAGCTTCTTGTTGACGAATTCCTGTATGCCCATGGATGACAGTTCACGCCCGAAGCCTGACCGCTTGACCCCGCCAAAGGGCAGGTCTGATGTCGTCCATGTGGGATGATTGACATAAACCATGCCCGTCTCGATCTGTTCAGCCACCCGGATGCCGCGCGCCGTATCGGACGTAAACACCGAACCGCCCAGCCCGTACGGGTTGTCATTGGCCAGGGCTATGGCCTCATCCTCATCGCGCACACGGAAGAACATGGCGACCGGGCCGAACAGTTCCTGATGAAAAACCGGATTATCAGGCGCTATATCGGTCAGGATGCTGGTCTGCACGAACGCGCCCCTGTTGGGTGGCGTGGGGCCGACACGCATGACCTTTGCACCATTCTTAACGGCCAGTTCCACCTGTTCATTCAACTGGTCGGCAGCGCCCTGTGATGACAGTGGCGGCACGCCGCTTTTTTCATCCATCGGGTCACCGGGAACCAGTTTGCCCAGTTCGGTTGCAAACCGGTCCAGAAAGGCATCGGCAATCGGTTCGGCCACAATGATACGCTTGGCCGCGACACAGCACTGGCCGCCATTGTTCATGCGTCCCCAGACCGCCCATTTCACGGATTTTTCAAGGTCGGCATCTTCCAGCACGATGAAGGCGTCACTGCCACCCAGTTCCATGGTGGTCTTCTTCAGCGCCTTGCCAGCCTGCGACGCCACGATGGCGCCCGCCCCCTCGCTCCCGGTCAGCGCGACGCCAATCACGCGGTCATCGGCAATGATCTTGCCCAACTGGTCGCGGGTGGCATACAGGTTGGTATATAGCCCTTCCGGCGCACCGGCATCACGGAATAGCTGTTCAAAGGCAGCGGCGGCCTGCGGCACGTTGGACGCATGCTTCACCACGACCACATTGCCCGCCATGAACTGTGGCCCCACCACGCGGGCAAGCTGATAATAGGGGAAATTCCACGGCTCGATCGCAAACAGGATGCCCAGCGGCTGGCTGACCACCATGGCCTGGTCCCCGCGCCCGCTTTTTTCCTTCAGCTTCTGTGGCGCCAGGAAGGTTTCGGCATTATCGGCATAATATTGCAGGATATCGGCGGACAGTTCGACTTCCGCCAGGCTTTCCCGATACAGCTTGCCCATTTCCAACGTCAGCAGGCGGGCATATTTATCTTTCTGCGTGCGCAGCAGGTCGGCAGCCTTTCCCACGATGGCCGCGCGCCTGTCAAATGGCAGTTTCGACCATTCCCTGTAGGTCGCATGGGCGCGGTCCAGCTTCTGCGCCAGTTCCGCATCCGTCAGGTCTGGGAATGTTGCAATGGTTTCATTGGTATACGGATTGACTGTCTTGTACGCCATTGGCCTGTCTCCATCCGGATCTTGGGGCAACAGGCGTGGTCCATGCTGCGGCGTTGCGTCTTGATCGGCCAACGCCACCTTCATGCCGCCTGTGCGTGCAGAACGGCACGAAGGCGTCCGGGTTGCGTGGCATTCGCACATGCCGGTATCCACCAAACCATAAAGAAGTTTTTGGTGAAGCTTTTTCAAGACTCAAGGAATGCCGCCTTTTTGAAAAAAGGCGGCATCCAGAAACCTTTATTACTTTACTTATTACAGCAGACCGGTCGGCAATCAGGCCGTAACCAGCTGTTCCGCTGCTGGCGCGGGCACACGGATCAGGTAATCAAAGGCGGATAGCGCGGCCTTCGCCCCGTCACCCACGGCAATGACAATCTGCTTGTAGGGCGTGGTCGTCGCATCGCCTGCGGCAAACACTCCGGGGATCGAGGTCGCACCATGGTCATTGACCATGATTTCCCCAAAGTCGTTCAGTTTCAGCGTGCCCTTCAGCCAGCCCGTATTGGGCAGCAGGCCGATCTGCACGAATACCCCTTCCAGGTCGATATGATGATCTGCGCCATCGCCACCGCGATAGGTCAGTCCCGTCACGTTGCGGCCATTACCTTCGATCCGCGTGGTCAGGGCCTCGGTCAGGACCGTGATATTGGGCAGCGTGTGCAGCTTGTCCTGCAGGACCTTGTCCGCCTTCAGGTGTGACCCACGCTGCAGCAGCGTCACGTGGGCGACGATGCCCGCAAGGTCGATGGCTGCTTCCACCCCGCTATTGCCGCCGCCAGCCACGGCGACCCGCTTGCCCTTGTAAAAGGGGCCATCGCAATGCGGACAGTAGGCAACGCCCCTGTTGCGGTATTCCTCCTCACCCGGCACGCCAAGGTGCCGCCAGTGCGCGCCAGTGGCCAGTATGACCGTGCGGGAATGCAGGACCGCACCGTTTTCCAGCACCACGCCATGCAGGCCGCCGGGCTGTGTCGCGGGAAACAGTTCCTTGGCGCGCTGGCCGGGAATGATTTCCACATCATACTGCCGGACATGGGCTTCCAGTGCGGCAGCCAGTTTCGGGCCATCGGTTTCGGGGATGGAGATGAAATTCTCGATGCCTGCGGTATCCATGACCTGCCCGCCAAAGCGGTCGCCCAGCAGTCCCGTGCGCAGCCCCTTGCGCGCAGCATAGACCGCGGCCGATGCGCCAGCAGGCCCTTCCCCGATAATCAGGACGTCAAACGGCGCAATATCCTTCAGCTTTTCTGCGGCCTGCCGGGGGGCGTCGGCATCCAGCTTCGCCAGGATCTGCTCGATTTCCATACGTCCCGTCTCGAACAGTTCACCATTGAGGTAAACCTGCGGCACGGACATGATGTTGCGGGCCGCGACTTCGTCCGGGAACAGCGCCCCGTCTATCGTGACGTTATGGATATTGGGGTTCAGCACGCACATGGCATTGAGCGCCTGCACCACATCGGGGCAGTTCTGGCACGACAGGGCCACGTAGGTTTCGAAATTGTATGGTCCCGGCAGGGCGCGTATCCGGGCCGCCACGTCATCGGGGATCTTTGGCGCATGGCCACCGACCTGCAGCATCGCCAGCACGAATGACGTGAATTCATGCCCCAGCGGGATAGCTGCGAACATCACCCCCGTTTTCGCGCCATCGCGGTGGATGAGGAAGCTGGGACGCCGGGAGGCCTGTCCTGTCTCGGACACCTGCACCTTGTCCGAAAGGGCGGCGACCTCATGCAGGAGTTCATGCATCTCACGCGATTTGGGGGTGTCATTCAGGCTGGCCTCCAGCACGATCGGGTGCGCAAGGCTGGCCAGATACCCCTTGAGCTGCGTCTTGATGGGATCTTGCAACATGGGAATGGACTCCGCTCTTTGGGAAAAGGTGGCGTGGATGGTCCGGCCCCGTGGGGCCGGACCATGACCACTTGCGTCAGATCTTGCCAACGAGATCCAGCGACGGGGTCAGCGTAGCGCTGCCTTCCTTCCACTTCGCCGGGCACACTTCACCGGGGTGGGAGGCGACGTACTGCGCGGCCTCGATCTTGGCGATCAGTTCGGCGGCACTGCGGCCGACGCTGCCTGCGGTGATTTCGATGTACTGGATCCGGCCTTCCGGATCGATCAGGAAGGTGCCGCGATCGGCCACGCCCGCTTCCTCGATATACACATCAAAATTGCGTGCGATGTGGGCGGTCGGGTCACCCAGCATGACGAACTTGATCTTGCTGATGGCCGGCGACGTGTCGTGCCATGCCTTGTGGGTGAAATGCTTGTCGGTCGAAACCGAATAGATTTCCACGCCCAGCTTCTGGAACGTCTCATAATTATCAGCCAGGTCTTCCAGCTCCGTCGGGCAGACGAAGGTGAAATCTGCCGGGTAGAAGAAGAAGACGGACCATTTGCCCTTCACGTCGGCATCGCTCACCTTGATGAACTTTCCGTTGTGGAAGGCGTCTGTTTCGAACGGCTTCAGAGACGAATTGATGCGTGCCATGCGGAATGCTCCTTGCTTTGGCTTGTCAGTTATTGACGGGGTATCTGTCCCACAAACACGAAATGGGGAGAAACCGTTTCTGTCAATGGGTGTAATCGGAAAAACCTTTTTACAAACATACCGAAATCGGTCCTATCTATAGATATGAATTATATTCCCCTTTCCGGCCTGTCGCTGCGCGACATCGAATATGTGGTGGCGGTGGATGACCTGCGCAACTTCTCCCGTGCGGCGGAACGCTGTGGCGTAAGTCAGGGCGGTCTGTCGGAACAGGTGCGCAAGCTTGAATCCCTGCTGGGTGTCGTGCTGTTCGAACGCACGCGCCGCCATGTGACGGTTACGCCGGATGGCGCGCGCCTGATCGCGATGGGACGCGACGTGCTGGCCGCCGCCCGCGCCATGATCGAGGCCGCGCGCACGCGCACTGGTCCACTGGATGGGGTGGTGCGCGTGGGGATCATTGCAACGCTTGGCCCCTATTACGTGCCCGACCTGCTGCCTTTGCTGCGGCGGGCCTATCCGCAACTGAAACTGCAACTGACCGACAGCCTGACGGATACGATGCTGCGAATGCTGCGCCATGATGAACTGGACGTGGTGTTCGCGGCCCTGCCGGTAAGTGGGGAGGGATTTCATTGCGCCCCCCTGTTCCGCGAACCATTTCTTGCCGCCTTTCCCGCCACCCACCCGCTGGCGCGACGCAAGACGCTGGCGATGCCCGACCTGAAGGGACCGGACCTTCTGCTGCTGGAAGACGGACACTGTCTGCGTGACCAGGCGCTGGCGTTATGTGGCATGCCGCCACAGCGCGACCAGCCACGCCTGGCCACCAGCCTTGAAATGCTGTGGCACATGATTGGCGCGGGGGAAGGATATTCCCTGATCCCCCGCCTGGCGCTGCGCCACCGGGGCGAATGGGACGGGCTGATAAGCGTGACCGCCCTGCCATCCGCCAGCCGCACGATCGGGCTTGTATGGCGTGCATCCGACCCGCGAGGCCCTGCATTTGAGGAATTTGCCCGCTTCCTGCGCGAAAACCCGCCCGAAAGCTGCACACCGGTCGATGTCCCGTCCCCACCGCACACGGCGCACATCCGGTCCGCGTGACCGTGGCATGCCTGGCTGGTATTTTCCACGACCATGAGGCGTTAGACAGGAAACCATCCTTGCCGCGCTTTTCATCCATGGGTGCAGTCAGGTAATGAACCCTAGTCACCACATGCATGCATCCGGAACCCGGAATGCAATCCTGAAAAGAATCTGTAATGGGCAGGAACCTGCGGAACACGTCACCCATTCAGTAAAATCTTGCAGCCTGTCAGACCCCCGCCCCGGCTGAGGCGGCGGCGGCGTTGGATCGCTGACCCAGATCCTGTATCCCGGCAACAGCCATGACATCCCGTTCCAGGGACACGCCGCACGGCTTGATGCGCTGCGCCAGTGGATGGAGGGCACACGACAGGACGTATCGATCCAGATCATTACGAGCAGGGCGGGACAGGGCAGGACGCGGCTCGGCACGGAACTGCCTGCACATGCGTGAAAAGGGCTGGAAGCATTCCACGCGCCACGACCACCGGCGCCTGACCTGTTCGGCGCCGGTGCGTCCCCCATTAACCCAGCCCTGCAGGCGCAAAGCATGCAGGAAACAGCCAGTCTGCATGGCGCGCAGGGAAGCATCAGACCAGGTTGCAGCCCATCGGGAAAAAAGTCCGTGTCATGCACAACCAGATAGTCCGCAAACGCCGCCGTTAGCATGTATTGGGGATTCGGGCCATAATCACCAAACCTTTGCACCGCCATGGCGTTGTCACGGCATTACAGGAGGTTCCCATGACACGTCCCATCAGGTTGTTCATTGCCCTGGCTATCGGCCTGTCCGTAGCAGGATGCCATGATGGCCATTATCACCATCATCACCGCGGTGGATATGACGGTTACCATCGTGGTGGCTATGGCAATGGATATGGCAGCCCCGGACGCGGCTACGGCGGTCCCTACATGGGTGGCGGGGGCGGCATGCGTGGGCCGTAACCCCGAACGGTCCGTACGGTCATTTCCCGGTCAGCCGGGTGACCAGCAGCTGGTTGATGCGGAAACCTTCCACATCAACCACCTCGAAACGGAAACCCAGCGTATCCACGCGGTCGGCCTTGCGTGCCATGCGGCGCAGGCGGTGCATGACAAAACCGCCAATGGTGTCGAATGGCCCGGCTTCATCCAGATCGGCAGCCTCCAGTTCACGGCGCACGTCCCCTATGGAGGCAGCACCGTCAATCAGCCATGAATTGGCATCACGGCGCACGATCAGCTGTTCCTCGAACGGGTTGGCAAGCCCACCCATCAACGCCCCCATGATATCCTTGAAGGTAATCAGCCCCACGACCAGCCCGTATTCGTTCACCACCAGCGCGAAACCTGCGCCATGTGTGTCGAACTGCGCCAGCGTATCCCACAGGTTGATCGTCTCGGGCACAGACAGGACATCGCGCCGCACCTGAAAGATCGCGTTGCCGCCGGGCAGCGCGCCCTGCGGTCCCGTGGCGGGTGGCTGGGTCGGGTCGCGGTCCACCACGGCCGCCAGCACGTCTTCCGCGCGGATGGACCCCACAACATTATCCAGGCCGCCATTGCACAGCGGATAGCGTGAATAGGGCTTGGCGCGGACCTTGGTCTTCTGTTCCTCTATGGTTTCCTGCAGGTCGAGGAACACGATTTCATCACGCGGGGTCATGGCAGACGTGATTGAACGGTCCTGCAGGCCCAGCACGTTCTGGATCATCTGGTGTTCCTGTTCCAGCAGCACGCCCGATGCCGTGCCAGCAGCCAGGATGGCACGCAGATCCTCTGGCGTAACCGGCTCGACGGCCGATGCCGCCGGGATCTTCAGGGCACGCAGGATGGTGTCCGACATCTTGGAAAACACCCAGACAATGGGATAGAGCAGCTTCAGTGCCAGAGCCGGAAACCAGCCCACGGCCAGCGCGATCTTGTCTGGCGCGTTCATGGCCACACGTTTGGGCAGCAGGTCGGCAAACAGCACGAACAGCCCCGTCACCAGCATGAACCCGAAGACCGAGGCCAGCGTTTCCGCGGTCGAGGTCGGCAGACCCCAGCCCATCAGTCCATGAGTGACGGACGGCGCGATCATTTCCGAACTGATCATGCCGCCCAGCACACCCACGCCGTTAAGACATATCTGCAGGACAGTTATGACCTGCCCGCTGTTGCGCCGCAGTTTCAGGAACGCGGTGGCCCGTTCATCGCCTGCTTCCGCGCGCGAACGCAGGCGTGCATCACGTGCGGCGGCAAAGGATATTTCAGAAAGTGAAATGAAGATATTAAGTGCGACCAGAAGGACAAGCGCGATCAGGCCAGAGAAAAACAAAACCACCGGAACACCCATAAAATGACGGCCATGCAATATAGCATGTAATTTTATAAACCCGTACAGATATGTTTAATCAGGTGAAATCGTTTTTTACTTAAATTACATTACGGATTGTTGATAAAGGGATACTGCCCGACTGTCCCGGCGCAGGGGACAACCATGGCGACACGGCCCCGATCCGGGAGCGCGCGCCATGATGCGTCCCGTCAGGGCGCCGGGTTGGAATGAACCTGGTGGATGGCGTTGATCCGTTCCTCCAGTTCCGGGGGGATGGCCACGTTTTCCGCCCCCAGAATGGCCTCAAGCTGGTCCGTGCTGGTGGCCCCGATGATGTTGGAAGTCACGAACGGACGCGACGTGACAAAGGCGATAGCCAGTTGCACAGGATCGATCCCGTATTCATGTGCAAGCTGGATATAGGCACGAACGGCGTCATCCACGCCCGGTTTTTCATAGCGCTGACCACGGTTGAACAGGGTCGTGCGCGCGCCGGCCGGTCGTGCGCCGTCCAGATATTTGCCGGTCAGGTACCCCTGCGCCAGCGGTGAATAGGCCAGCAGGCCCACGCCTTCACGCAGCGACATTTCAGCCAGCCCGATTTCAAACGTGCGGTTGATCAGATTATAGGCGTTCTGGATGGATACCACACGCGGTGCGCCATTGCGGGCTTCGGCCAGATATTGCGACAGGCCCCATGCGGTCTCGTTCGACAGGCCGACATGGCGTATCTTGCCTTCTTTCACAAGGTCACCCAGCACGCCCAGCGTTTCGGCAATCGGTACCTCGTCGGCGTCGGACAGGGTGGTGAAAGTATTGCCGCCCGCCCCGAACAGGCCGACCTTCCGGTCAGGCCAGTGCAGCTGATACAGGTCGATGTAATCCGTGCCCAGCCGACGCAATGAGCCGTCCAGCGCGTAACGGATCTGTTTCGGGGTCAGGCGCGTTTCCTCCCCCCCGGGGCGGAACCACGGCGATGTGCCGCGCCCGACCACCTTGCTGGCGATAACCAGACGCTCACGCCCGCCACGGGCCTTGAGCCAGCTACCGATGATCCGCTCGGTCGCACCATGGGTTTCCGCGCGCGGGGGGATGGAATACAGTTCGGCCGTATCAATGAAATTGATGCCGTTCGCCACGGCCATGTCAAGCTGGGCATACCCCTCGGCTTCCGTATTCTGCTGGCCGAATGTCATTGTGCCAAGACAGATTTCGCTAACCTTGATACCGGTACGCCCAAGTTCACGTTGCTTCATCTGAAACCCTGCTGGTTGAAAAAGGGACCGGCACGCCTGATGACGCGTAACCGGGGTCTGGACAGTCATGGCGGTCATCATGCCCATACGGCACGACCGCACGCCTTCCTTGCGCCCCGCATCCGTGACAGGATCAAGGGCAACAGGAAAAACATGGCGGACGGTAGCATGATGGCCGATCATTTCAACCGCGCCGAATGATATTTTTGTAAATGCACATTATTTATCGTTATTATGCAGGCAGCTATCCGACGCGTGCGTGGCCGGGCCGTGACCATGGGTTGCACGGATCGATACATGATGATGAAGTTGATGAGATCCGGTCCGTCATGGATAACCGCAGCAAGGATATCTGAACCATGGGTTCATCCCCCGCCACTGCCATTCCGGTAACCCGACAGACACTGAACGAACTGGCGGCGCGTTTTGCCACCCGTGCGGCCACCCATGACCGGTCTGGTGAAATCGCCACCGAAAACCTTGATGAATGCCGCGCGGCAGGGCTGTCTGGCCTGACCATTGCACGCACGGATGGGGGACAGGGCGGCGGCCTGCGGCAGGTGGTGGATGTGGTTGGCCGACTGGCCATCGGCGATCCCACCACCGCACTGATCATGGCCATGCATTTCCTGCAGCATATGCTGATTGCAGAAAATTTCCGCTGGCCCGAAATCACGCGACGGCAGGTGATTGAAACTGCCCTGCGGGATGGGGCACTGATCAACGCGCTGCGGGTTGAGCCTGAACTGGGTACCCCTTCACGCGGCGGCCTGCCCGCGACACGCATTACACGCAATGCAGGCAAGATTATGCTGAACGGGCGGAAAATCTATTCCACCGGATCAACCGCCCTGCGCTGGGGCACGGTATGGGTTGTAACGGACGAAGCCCGGCCACGGGTGGGACAGGTTCTGGTTGACCTGCATGCTCCGGGTATACGTATTGAACGAAGCTGGCACCAGATGGGCATGCGCGCGACGGGCAGCCATACCTTCGTATTTGAAAATGTTGAACTGCCTGAAGCGGCGCTGGTTGACCTGCGGGTGCCTGAACAATGGCCAGGCAATGACGGGGCGCTGGTTATCGGCCATGCACTGGCCATTGCAGCCTTATATGACGGTGTCGCCCGCGCAGCACGGGACTGGCTGGTTTCCTTCCTGCATGCACGCGTGCCGACGGCGCTGGGCAAACCGCTTGCCACCCTGCCCCGGTTCCATACGCTTCTGGGGCAGATTGACGCGCTGCTGATGACAAACCGAAGCATAATGGATGTTGCCCTCAACCGGGCTGACAACGGGGATTATCCTGGCACCGAAGCCAATCTGGCCAAATATGTCATGACGGAAAACGCCATCAGGGCCGTTGAACTGGGCATTGCCGCAATCGGCAATCCGGCATTGAGTGAGGATAACCCGCTGGAACGCCATTTTCGCAACATCCTGTGCGCGCGCATCCATTCCCCGCAGGGCGACGTGGCGCTGGCTGCGGCAGGCAGGGTAGCCCTGACCCCGGCGGAATGACAAATGCCCGACCGTCTTCTTTCTCAGCCATCTGCCTCGCAGCAACCGTCATGTTCGGGCCATGAGTCCTGAACCTAGAGTCGTTATAAACTATCGGATGGTTCGCGGAAATAAATATACTTACAAATAATTTTTCAGTCAGTAATCTCTAATATTTCTTTCAAAACTTCATAAACATTACTTTCGATCCGAATTATCACTGCCATGCAGGATGCCTCGGGCTACAATTCCAGGACCACGGGCGCGGACCTCGGCTTCTCCGTGCCAGTCTGGGGGACTGGTGATTGTAATTTCTGGTTTACCATGCATCCGATCGATATACGGCACGTTAAAGCCCCTGATCGCTTCTGCATTTCAATATAGCTTCATCACGAAACAGATACGATTTATCTTCATTCATATATTTATAATTTTTTACTTCATATATTACACCTGCAGTGTCATGGTTGCGGCCGATAAAATTTCCTTATGCAATGTAATATAGCATATTGCATATTCATGAGGGGTACGATTGAGTATGCCCATGACGCCACCAATACCGCCCGTTTCGCCGCCCTCCCCTACCGCAGCATGGCGTTTCGCCCGCCCGGGGGAAGCTGAAACCAACAGCCTGCCCGAAGCCTTTGCCAGCGTACGGGTGCCAGGTGCCGGGGCATCATGGCTGCGGCGGTTCATGGCGTTCGTGGGGCCAGGTTATATGGTTTCGGTCGGATATATGGACCCCGGCAACTGGGCTACCGACCTTCAGGGCGGGGCGCAGTTCGGTTATACGCTGCTGGCAGTCATTGGACTGTCGAACTTCATGGCGATTCTGCTGCAATCGCTGTCGGCGCGACTTGGTATCGCCACCGGGCGTGACCTGGCGCAGGCATGCCGCGATCATTTTCCGCCGGTTGTAAACATCGTTCTGTGGCTGGCCTGTGAACTGGCCATCATCGCGTGTGACCTGGCGGAAGTCATCGGCACGGCAGTTGCACTGCAACTGCTGTTCGGCATACCCCTGCTGGCAGGCGCCATGATTTCGGTGCTGGATGCCTTTCTGGTGCTATTCCTGATGAACCGGGGCTTCCGTTACCTTGAGGCCTTCATAATCGGGCTGCTCAGTATCATAGCACTATGCTTTGCCGTTCAGGTCGTGGCGGCACAGCCCCCCATCACGGCGTTACTGAAGGGGTTCCTGCCCTCTTCCCGGATCGTGACCAACAGCCAGATGCTGTATATCGCCATTGGCATTATCGGGGCGACGGTGATGCCGCATAACCTTTACCTGCATTCCGCCATCGTACAGACCCGTGCCTTTCCCCGCACCGTGCCCGGACGGCAGGACGCCATACGCTGGGCAACATGGGACAGCACGCTTGCCCTCATGCTGGCGCTGTTCATCAATGCTGCCATCCTGATTGTGGCTGCTGCCGCCTTCCACACCACCGGCCACCGGGATATCGCGGAACTGGAGGACGCCTACCGCCTTCTGTCCCCCATACTGGGACTGGGCATTGCTTCCACCCTGTTTGCGGTGGCCCTGCTGGCAGCGGGCACCAATTCAACCATTACCGGCACACTGGCCGGCCAGATCATCATGGAAGGGTTCCTGCGGCTGCGCATTCCCCATTGGGCGCGACGGCTGCTGACACGTGGGCTGGCCATTATCCCGGTTGTGATTGTCACGGCCATTTATGGGGACAGGGGCGTGGGGCAACTGCTACTGGCCAGTCAGGTAATTCTGTCGCTGCAATTACCCTTTGCTGTAATTCCACTGGTGATGTTCGTATCCGACCGGCGGAAAATGGAGGAATTCGTTATATCCCGCCCATTCGCCCTGTTGTCGTGGCTGGTGGCTGCCATTATCCTGGTGCTGAATTTCAAGCTGCTTTACGATACGGTTTTCACATTGTGACAGCTCATTGATAAAAAATAATAAAAATTTTCAGGACTATCTTTTCTTCAAAAAAAGACGGCGTTCTTTGAAACTTTTTTAAAAAAAGCTTTACCAGAAAACTGCTGTCTCATTCAGGAGCAGGAGCTGACGCCGCATGAAAGCATGCATTGTCAGGACGCTCAGCATCTCTACCCATGCACCTTACCGGCCCTGCCGCGCATTATTATGCAGCGGGTGAGAAAATGGCAGATCCTGCACAGGCTCAGGCATGTGGCACTGTCGTGGGGGGCACGGTCGCCGTCACCTTCAGGCCATCCGGCCCTGGACCATTGTCCACAAGATTGAGGAAGCTGGGAACCGGGAACCTGATGCCTTCACTGTTCATCCGCACGGCCAGACGGGCATAATATTCACGATAGACTGTCCATTTGGCGCCCGGCATGGTGCGGACCGAACCAAGGAACCGCGCACCATTCCCATCCGCCTGTTCAATACCCAAAAAGGCGAATTCGGACATGATGAGGTGCCCGTAACGGGGTGTCCTGCGCATCAGTTCCAGTTCTTCATGCAGGATCGCGCAAAGCTGCTTCGTGTCCTGGCTGAGATCGATCATGAAATCAACCACGACAAGGTTGTAATCACGCGATGTATTGGCAATGGATGACACTTCCGAAAACGGAATGATATGCAGGTCGCCATTGACCGAACGCAGCCGCAGGGTCCGGATCGACAGGTGTTCGACCGTTCCAGACACGCCGCCTGCGGTCACCCAGTCCCCCACCTGAATGGCATTTTCCACCAGCATGAAGAAGCCGGTGATGAAATCCTTCACCAGGCTCTGTGCACCGAAGGCTATGGCCGCACCCATAATCCCCGCGCCGGTCAGCAGCGGGGCAACATTGATCCCGATCTGGGACAGGGTGGTGACCGCCACAATAATGATGATCAGCGCCAGCAGCACCGTCTTGATAATGGGCAGAACCGTACGCAAACGGCTGGCCCGCCCGGTCTGGGATGAGTTTTCAAAACGGGCGATCTGTCCCTGCAATGCGGCATTGGCCGCTTCCCATATGATGATGGCGACCGTATAGGCGACAAGCACGGACAGCATTGCGCCAATGATCTTCGGCCCCAGCCTGCCATGGAACAGGAAATGGATGGCAGGCAGCCCCAGCGCCTGCAGGAAAAGCATGGCGGATGCAAAGAACATGAGGAACGACAGGATTTTGCGCGAAACCGGGTAATAATAATTCACTCGCGCCTGCAGACCGGGATAACGCGCCTCCATCGCGGGGGAGACATGGAACAGCCGGTTCTGCAGGTTGAAGATCAGCACCGACAGTACCCGCGACAGGATCACGACAGCCGTTGTCAGGATGACGGTACGGATGATCCATGCATAACCACCCTGGATATGGGTTGCCCAGATCAGCCATAATGCAAAGTTGAAGAACATGGCCGGTACCCACCACAGATAGACCAGCCGCCCCAGGAACATCCAGAATGGCTGCGTGCGCAGGCGTGTGGGCGGCTGAAGGGCCAGTGCGACATGCATGCGCACCCGCCACGTGAAGATGGCGACAAGCACATGTTCAATCAGCACGACGGAACGGATGATTGCCTCCGTCCCGCGCGCGGGCATGTCAAACACGCCCCCCAGCGTGGACAGGCACACCACCACCGACGGTGCGGCGACAAGGAAGTTGAGCCAGTGCGTGACCATGAAGGCCGTCTGGTCGCTGGCGCTGCACAGCCGGATGGCGGGCGAATGCGGCACGAACAGCGTTTCCATCAGCAAATAGACCACGCGGGCCACCACATAGGCATTCGTCAGCGTAAGCGTGACCAGCATGGCCTGATGCGTGGTGGTCAGCAGGTACGCAAAACAGGTCCCCAATGCGAAAAACAGCCCCACCGGCAGCAGCTTGATCAGCAGGTGCATAAGCGAATACGGCACACGGGCCAGCAAACGCAGTGTTGCGTGCTGGGCCTGCATGTCGCCCTGCCGGGTCTGCGCGTCGTCCGTGTCCTGTGCTGTCGCCCCTATCGCTGCTGGGGGCGTCGGGGCAACCGTGGCATCAGGCAGGTTCAGGCGGCGTTCGGTTGCGACCGCGCGTTCGGTAACTTTCAGCAGTGGCTTGCGCAACAGCAGCGAAAAACCATGTTCCGCCGCCAGAGCCAGCAGCAGGATCAATGTCGCCCGCCCCATGGCATCAAACAGGATCATCCGCGATTGCGGATCGGCAAAAATGGTATGGGTCCAGTGCACCACGAACACCAGATCACCAAACAGGGCAACAAAATGCCGGGCCTGCACGATCAGACGGCTACGCAGGGTTTCCATATCCTGAACCAGATCGCTGCCCAGCGTGTCGGGTTCGACCGACAGGGTATCCGTGGCGGTTTTGACGGCGGCGGCAGGTGCCGCGGGAGCAACAGGAATCCGGGATGCAATGGCCGACAGGGTATTGGTGAATTCGGTACGTTTCGCCGGGTCGTTCATGACCGCCAGCACCTGCTGCGCCTGTTCACGGCTCATGCCCTGCGCCGCATCCGTATCGGCGGCATGACCGCGCCCGGGCATGGACAGCAGGCACGTTGCGACAACCCCCAGCACGGCAACCCGCCAGAGCGCCAGCAGGGAATGGCCTGTGCCGCCGCGTTGGCAGGTATCGGTTAAGTGCCGCATTGTTTCCCTTCCGTCCCGACGGCCTGATTATGGATGCCCGCCATGGTAAACATGGCACGATCATTGACCATTTCAGGCAGCCACCCTGCGTTATTGCAGAAATGACCCTAAAAGCGCAGAGACGCGGAAGCCGATCTGATATGCAAGAAACTGGCTACCTTTTTGTAATTTACTTTTGGCAGCCATTTTTTATTTGTCATTATTAATTTTTATTGAAATAAGACTTATGTATTAATTTTATATACATTTTTTCTCATATTTGGTTTTGGCATGAATTCTTCCCCATGCGGACCGTCCGTTACTGCACCATTCAACGGAACAGCCCGGCGTCCATGCGCCGATACGCGCAGTGATGGGCCTTACGGCCTATCCTTCGGGGTTGTATGTTTTTTCAGCAGCGATACGGTATCCGAGCCATGCGTGACCGCACGTTCCAGCAGTTCCTGACCGAAGGCTTTCAACGACAGCGGATGCATGTCATCAAGCGAACGGGCAAGGTCACGCCGTTCCATATCCGACAGGCCGGGATCATCTGCTATACGCTGGTGCAGTGCCTTTACGGTATCGGAACCATCCAGCACCACATGCATGTCATCCGGCCGATCCAGATAGGCCCGCCCTGCGTTGGTCAGGGTGCTGTTTCCCGTGATCCGCAATCCGTTTCCGGTAATGCTGACACCGCCCTTGCTCAGTCCCTGCAATTCCAGATCAAGCAGGTTTCTGGCGTAGCGCCCGGCATCCGCATCGTGTCCGGGCACCAGATTGGCCGTCCCCCCATTGTCGGCCATGCGGCGAAGCATCGTCTCCTGCAGGTCATGGTCAATCACGTCAAATCCTCTTTTCCATCATGATTACAATGCCAGACTGGGCCAGTTGCACCCGGCAGGCAATCAGCAGCATGGAAAAGACGCTTATGCACGATCAGTCACAATCAGGGACATCCCGACACCATTGGGGCACGCGCAATGGGGGAATTGTGTTTTCCGCCTCCCTCACGGCCTGCCGGACCAGATGCAGGGCATGATTGCGCGCGGCATGGGTGTTGACGCGACTGGGCGTATCCTTGCCCTGTTCTATCGTCTGGCCCAGTCTTTCCAGACGGGCCAGCAGGACCTTGCGCTGCGCGGCATCCATGTCCAGCAGGGCCGCGCAGAAGGCATTATGCCAGATATGGACACCCAGTTGCGCCTGCTCGGTAGCGGACAGGGCATCATCATGCGATGGGGTCATGGTCAATCCTTCGCAAAAACTGCGGATGCCATTGCAACATGGTCATCCCTTGCGGATTGCCATAAAGGGAATTTACAAAAACGGCCAGTATGGGAGGAATGCCAAGGGGAATGCCCCATTCACACCATGACATCATATGTCAGGCATTCATTACCGATATGGCGCAGTATTTCCGTATTGCGGAACAGGTCAAGCCGATCGGGTCGCAATGACCTGCGCGCCAGAAAGGCACGGGCCTCGGCCCTGGCTTCCTTGACGGGATAATCCTGCCCGGCGGGCTTGAGATGTTCAATGGCCGTGTAATCGACAATACCGACGTTATGGTTGTTCCTGTAGGCTTCATCACAGAATGCGATATCGGTCGCCCATGCCCAGCGCAATTCGGGAAAAGGAAACAGGTAGGTCATGGCGTCCCTGTGGAATGCCGTAACGGGACCATCTTCCACATAGCGGGTCACACGGCCAAGACTGTTCCATTTCCTGTAATTGAACGTAAAGGATGTATAGGAATGGTACCGGTGCGCGGGCTGTGATATTTTCAGGTCCATGATTTCACATAATGGAATGAACATATCCAGAAACCGGTGTGGCAGGGCTACATCGTCATCCGTTACTACAACCCAGTCGTAGTCAGGCAGATTGACCTTTGACAGGGCTGTATTGATATTACTGAACTTTCCCTTGCCACGCATCATGCGGACCGGGGCGAAATCAACGGCATGCCGTGTATTCATGAACCGGCTGAATACTTTTTTAAGCGTCCTGTCCCGTCTGGGAACCTGCACGGAAGTAACAAGCACTTTGCGGATTGGCTGACGTGTTGCAATACGTCTGACCTGTCGGGAAAATTTCGTATTGTGAATATCAAACAGCATGTCAGTCAGGACGGAAACCTTACGTTTCTGCCAGAAATTTTTATGCTGGCAGAAATCGGAATCAAAAAAATCCGCGTGGGAGGAAAGTCCATCCGGCATGTGCGTACTCCTGTCATTACATGCGTCATGACCGTACAAACATGCATTCCCGTCATGCACATCTTACGCATATTCTGGCATTTACCTGATCGGCGTCACGGCACGCATGATCCATGCGCCGCCTCAAGCATAACATCCTGCCTTCACGAAGGTTTCAAATTATTTCAGAACAAAATGAAATAACATAAATACCGACTGTAAATATTCCAGAATTACAATAAAACAGCCCGCTGTGTTGGAACTGTTCATATGCCTGCACGCTATGGACAGGAAAGCGGATGCAGGTGGTGATTTTTTGCCTCCCATCCATCCAGATATCTTCAGGGATATGACGCGATGCGATATTTTCCTGCAATACTCGTACTGTGCGTGCCGTTGACCGTTACCCCGGCCGCCATGGCGCAGCAGCACCCACAGGATAGAAACGTAAGCCAGCCGGGGGGCAATTCACCTTCCTCGATCGAGCGCGCGCAGCCATATTCCCGCAAGACGGAACCTCTGCCGGAAAAGGCCGATCCGGCACGGCAGCAACAGCAACCCGACCAGCCCCTGACAAGACAGCCCGCAGGTAATAAAAGTCCGGATCAGCCCGGCATGTCCACCAACCACCAGACCCTGCGCAGTCCATCCGCCCTGCAATGACCCTCCCCACACTGATCATATAAAAACAGGGCAGGTACATGACTGTACCTGCCCCGTATCGTCATGGTCCGGGACAGCGGATAGGGATGCATACGGACATGCCCCCACCCGCCATCTGCTTACATGCAGTTCCTGCCTTGTGACAGGCCCATGCCATGGGATGCAAGAAACCGGAACTGCGCCTGTTCTTCAGGAAAGGCCGGAATGCCCTGCAGCGCATGCGTGGCCTTGCGATAGCGGTGCAGGTTGCTCAGCCGCCGCCATGGCCGGTCGGGATGCTGCTTGTTCCACAGGCTGATCGCCCGCATCTCAAGTTCCTGATTATTCACGGTGTAATCTGACTTCGTCATGTCCATCTCCCTGCATCTGCATGGTGGGTACTGGAACTGTCACGAGGTATGTGGGACGCTGCGGCAGCCTGCCACATGCACCCAACGCCAGATATTAGCATAAGTTCGGGAAGATTACTTTTTCTCCCCACACTGTGATCCGCAGTTAGGGGCAGTTTGCAAAAAAACGCCGCCTTTAAAAAAAGGCGACATCCAAAAACTTTTATTTTTGTCGATCAACTGTTTTCAGACGATCTTTAAACGGATCATCCCGTCACGCGCTCCCTGCCCACGTTGCGGGATGCCCGGATTATTTTACCCTGTCAGCGGAAATGGTGGGAAACACCATTGTTTTCAGCGCGGCATCCGTGGCTGGCAGCTCCGTCCGCCCCGCGGGAACACCGTTTTCACGCAGTATGAAGGCAACCAGATCAGCATTCTGCGCCGGTGTAAGCGCACCAGGAGAAAACAGCGGCATGGCTTTGGAAATATAGTCAAACAGCCGATCCAGCGTGGCACCGGACCAGTTGGTTACAAAACGCCCCTTCAGCGGCGGTACGTCAAACGCACCTGCAAGACTGGCGCCATGACAGACGGCGCAGAACTGCTGGTATGTCGTCTCCCCCCGCTGCGCCTGTTCGGTGGTGTAATAGGATACGGTGCGCGCCTGTGCCGCATGGGCCGCAGGCAGCCCGATCTGCACCAGCGCCAGCAGCAGCCCGGCCCCCAAGCCCGCGCGGCAGGCATAACCCGACCCACGCATCAGCCACGCCCCGCGGGAAAGCGTGCAAACAGGTTTTCAAACACCGCAATCGCCTTTTCAGCTTCAGCGCGGTCAGCATGCTCGAAGCTGTTGCCGACCCCTTCCATTTCGCCAACATTGTTCAGGTCAACGGCCTGAATCATCAGCCCGTCACTCTTGGACAGGGCCGCAGCCCCCTTGTATTCCACCCCGTACATCACATCCGGCTGGGGCGGCAGCCATGCCGTCTGCCCCCGCACGGGAATAAGGGTCCTGTCCCCCCACAGGTCACGCGCGGCATAGCCTGGACAGTTAATGATGACGGGTTCCGCTATGGATTTCATGTCAGCAGGGGTATGGAATTCACGGATCACGATCTTGCCGCCCGCCTGATAGAATTCCGACAGCAGCAGGTGCCCGTACGCCCCGAAATTGAACATCATCATCGGCGCACGCTGTGCATACGCGACGGGAAAGGGATTATCCTGACTGGCCAGCAGTTCGGGTGCGGGAATGATATCCCTGATCCGGTCGCCATAAGTGGCGAATTCACTGGTCGCGCGCGGCATCCCGGTAGAGGCGTAATCCCCCGGTCCGGTCCGGCCTTCGGGTTCGGGGCCTTCATCAAATGGCGTGTCGGACAGTGTGTAGTTGTCACGAAAATCAATCGGATTGCCCGGCAGGCCAAGGTAATCGCGATAGGTTTTCCATGAATAGCGGGCCATCTGTTCCCACACATCGGCAAATTGCGGCCCGGCGGGGGCGGTCAGCGCAATGCGTGAATCCGGGGTCCAGCTGCCATTGGCCCGGACCGAACGGGTATGGGGCAGCATGTCGCGGGTATAGATGGTGACCTCAAAACCCGCGCGCTGCGCGCTGAGGGCCGATGTCAGTCCGATCACGCCACAGCCCACCACCGCAATCCGCCGGGGTGACAGCGATGCCGCCTTGCCCACCGCGATATCGGCCGAGCCCCATGACAGGGACCACCCGCTACCGCCATGGCCATAGTTATGGATGATCACCTTGTCGCCCACGCGCTCGACATCCAGCCGGGGACCGGCGGGACGGAACGGGCGCAGGCAGACCTTGATATCGGTAATCTGGTCGGCATGGGCGCGCATGGGCACCAGCCGGGGCACGGTGCCACCAACAGCGGTGCGCTGCAGGGCTGCTGCGGCGGCAGGGACGGAGTTCCACATCCCGCGCGCGCCAACGGCACCGAAAGCCAGGGAACCGGCAAACAGGTCCCTTCGTTTCAGGCGGAGGCGCCTGATTTTCTGGTTGTCGTCAAAACCGGTCAAGTTCCAGCCTTTTTGCATCTGTCCACGCCAGTGCCATCGCACAAGCATCTGAAACGTAACAGGATACAAAATTCCCGACCGGACGCAAGATCCGTCGGCAACAGGACAGGCCGCAGCCCTATTCCCCCACCGCGTGGTGCACAAGGCAGACCAGCGGCACCTGCCCGCGCATGAACGGATGCCTGACCTGCCGTGGCACATCCCCCAGCAGGCTGTGCCACGGCCCATGCAGCTGCGGCAGTTCAAGCCCGAGGTCGACATCGCGCCCCACCGACAGATCCGCCGCCTGCACTCCCAACGCCTGTGGCAGGCGGGGTGCTACGACCAGCAGGCAGATCCCCCCCTGTCGCCGCAGGAAGGCAATGGCGTGGCTGCGGTCCCGTCCCGTGATTTCCACCGGTTCATAGGTGCCGTAGGTGAACAGGTCGGGATAATTCTGGCGAAACGCCAGGATCCGGCGGATCATGTCCTGCTTGACCCGCCCCGTGCGCCAGTCGGTCGCGGCTGCAGCAAAACTGGTGGCGTGTTCCAGCAGTCCCGCACGGTAATCAAAATTGACCGGCGCGCGGTTATCAGGATCAACAAGGCTGAAATCCCATAGCTCACACCCCTGATACAGGTCCGGCACCCCCGGCACGGTCAGGCGCAGCAACGTCTGCGCAAGGCCGTTCACCGCGCCCGCCGGGGCGATGCGGCCCACAAATTCCGCCATCTGCCACAGGAATGATGCAGATACAACAGGGTCCAGCAGGCGGTCCACAAAGCCGGCGCAGGCGTCTTCATACACCATATCGGGACTGATCCAGCCGGTGTGCCGCTTGGCCTCACGCAGGGCCTTGATCTGCCATTGCTGGATGCGCCTGCGGAAATGCAGCCGTTCCGCATCATTCGCAAATGGCTCCAGCGGCCAGATCCCCACCAGTGTCTGGTACAGCATGATCTCATCAATGCGGTCCGGACCGCCCCGGCCTGCCGCGTGGTTATGGGCAAACCACTCATGCACCTGCCGTTCCCATTCCCCGGGCATGGCGCTCAGCACCGCAAGGCGCGCGCGGACATCTTCCCCGCGTTTGTGGTCATGGGTCGCACCCGCCAGCAGCGCATGGGGAAACCGCGCCTGCCGCGACAGGCAACACGCGTGGAAGGCTGCGACCGGCAGGCCCAGTACTGCGGGGTCCGATCCCACTTCATTGCGCGACACCAGGCGGCCGTAACGGTAGAATGCCGTATCCTCCAGCGATTTGGCCGCCAACGGCGCGGTCAGGTGTTCAAACGCCTGCTGCGCGCGCCGCACGACGGGCGGCGGCGCCTGTTCGGGACAGGCCGACAGCAGGCGCGTGATGTCCCCCACCACCATGGCCTGATCCCCGGTCGTGGTGCGGCATGCCGCTGTCTTCGCCATATCCAGCACCATGCTGTCCGCCCCATGCTCCTGCACGGCCTCATCGCCAAAATAGGTGCGGTAAGGACGAAACTGCAGCAGCAGGCATTCCAGCACGGGCCGCAGGTCCTGTGCCGCCCATGATCCGTCCCCGTCCGGCATGCAATGCCGCAGCAGGGTGGCCAGATGGCTGAATTCCGCGGAAAAGACATGTTCCAGCAGATAGGTGCGCGCCGCCCGCACGATCTGGCCAAGGGGTCTGGCATCGGGACCGCACCCGGCCCATAGCCGGTCCAGCACCCCGGCTCCATGGGCGTCATGCAGCACGGCGGATACCTGATCCATGAAGTCATAGCCGGTGGTGCCATCAACCGGCCATGCGGTGGGGAGGCTTTCCCCCCCGATCAGGATTTTTTCAACATAGACCGCCCCACCGGGCAATGCGTCCTCTGGCCGGTCGGGTGTCAGGGCATCCAGCCGGGCGCGCAGGCGCTGGCAATAGATCGCGGGCGCGCCCAGTCCGTCGATATGGTCCACGCGCAGACCATCAACCAGTCCGCGCCGGTACAGGGAAAAAACATAGCCATGCACGGCGTCGAACACTTCTTCACGTTCGACACACAGGCTGACAAGGCCGGTAATATCAAAAAACCGCCGCCAGTTCAGACGCAACGCCCCATCACGCCACCACGCCAGTTGCCACGCCTGCCCCGCCAGCACGCCCGTCAGGCACGCGCGGCCCGACAGGTTCGTGCCATCATGCATCATGGCGATACGGGCCATGGCCACCCTGCCCGCATCAGTTGTCCCCCATTGCCGCAGCCTGCCCACCGCTGCATCCGCCTCCGGCCCCGGGCCTGCGCGCATGGCCACGGTGGTAAAGGCCGCAAGCAGTTCCCCCGGCGCATCGACACGCGCCAGAAGGGATGCATACCCAGTGGGACACAGCGGAAAGCGGTGGTCATGGTGATGGATGAAAAACAGCCCGCTGTCGTCATCATGACGCAACGCCAGCATGCCTGCTTCCAGCGCGTCATCAAACGGCCGGTCAAGGAAGGGCAGCATGACGCGCCCGTGGATATCGGGATCCGGCACGTCCCAGTCGATGTCGAACCAGTTGGCATGCGGCGATGCCCGCCCCCATGTCAGCACATCCATCCACCATGGGTTATGTCCGTCCGCCGCCATGTGGTTGGGCACGATATCGACAATCAGCCCCATGCCATGGGCATGCAGCCGTGCGGCCAGTCGCGCCAGCGCCGCCTCATCTCCCACAACAGGATCAATCCGGTCATAGCAGATCGTGTCATAGCCATGCGTGGAGCCGGGGCGTGCGGCAGATAGTGGCGAGGCATAAAGATGGCTGATGCCCAGCCGCGCAAGCTGCGGCACAAGGGCCGTCGCGCCATCCAGCGTCATGCCGCCCCGGAACTGCAGGCGGTACGTCGCCCGCACCGATGGTGCGCCATGACCGCTGTTCATGACGACCGTCCCGTCCGCAGGCGGCCGAAACGCCGGCGCGCATCCACACCGGACAGCAGGGTCGCGGTCATGCCCGGATACCGCCTGCACCAGTTGGGGTGGCCGGTCGTGGTGCCGGGCAGGTTGGGCTGTTCATTCAGGCCCAGCAGATCCTCTATCGGAATGACAGCCAGCGGGCATGCCGCGCGGCCAACGAAGCCTATGGCTTCATCCACCACCTTTACGGCACCATCGGCAGTAGCGGGTGGTTTTTCCGCAGGCGGCTTCCTGCGCGCGGCCGGGTCGGGTGGCTGCGTGCCACGTTGCCCCACCATCGCCGCCCACAGTGCGGTGCGGTCATTCTCGCGCTCGTCATTCAGGGTGACGCCATCCACGCCCGGAGCCATCTGACCCAGCTTCACGCGCCAGTCGATATCAGTTCCCTGCCACCAGCCCGCCACGGTAGGCAGGTCGTGCGTCGTTGTCATGGCAGTCGCGCCGGGTGACCACGTGCCCGGCGGTTTGAAGGCCCCCTGTGGCGTACGTTCGAAAAACAGCACGTTCATGCCCATGATACCGTGTTTCTGCGCCATGGTACGAAAGGCGGAGGTGACCGTGCCCAGATCCTCGCCAATCACGATGGCATTGGCGCGCGTCGCCTCCAGCGCCACAAGCCGCATGAGGTCACGTACCGGAAAGGACAGGTAAGCCCCTTCAGCCGATGTCCCCCCCTGCGGTATGACCCATAACCGTTCCAGCGCCATGACGTGGTCAATGCGCAGCCCGCCCCCGTGGGCCAGCCCCGCGCGCACCGTTTCGATAAAGGCGCGGTAGCCCCCCGCCTGCAGCCCGGCGGGGGAAAAGGTGGTCAGTCCCCAGTCCTGCCCCACCGGGCTGAGGGCATCGGGCGGCGCACCGATGGACGCACCCACCAGGAATTCCTGCTGCCGCGCCCAGCATTCGCTGCCGGTAGGGTCAACACCCACAGCCATATCAGCCACCAGGCCAATGCGCATGCCGGCCGCGCGCGCGGCACCGCATGCCTGTTCCATGCTTTTGGCGGCCAGCCACTGCACGAACACATGAAAGCTGACGTCATGGGCGAATTCATGGGCGAAACGCGCGACCTCCGGGCTGTCGGGGTGACGCATTGCCAGCGGCCACTGCCGCCAGTCCCCGCCGCGTCCGCCACGGGTGGTGAAATAGGCATGCAGGGTTTCAAATATGGCATGCTGCTGCAATGCCGTCCCACATGCCTTGCGGAATTGGGCCAGTTCGGCAGGGGGATTTGGCACGATCCGTTCATCATACAGCCGCCGCAGCAGTTCATAACGCCGGGCAGCGGCCTGTGGCCAGTCGATCAGGGGCGCATCCTCCAGTATCCTGACCGTATCGACATAGGCCCTGCCATTCCGCAGTCCCGCCGCCTGCACCGTCGCGGTATCAAACACCGCCAGTGGATCCGCCAGCAGGACATTGAGAAACAGACGCGTGGAAGGCGAATACGGGCTGTACTGCTCCATGCGCGCGGCAAACATGGCATGGACCGGGCTTATGGCCAGCGCATCCGCCCCCCGCGCCGCTGCAAGACGTGCAAGCGTCGCCACCGCGCCAAGATGGCCCATGCCGCCATCGCCGGGCGTGCGCAGACTGTAAACCTGCGCGCCCAGCCCCCATGGCCGGTCTGGCCCCGCCCCATCCATCCGCGTGCCAACGGTGGGACAGGTCAGCGGGGCCACCGCAAGGGTTGTGACATGCAGGCCGATGGACAGGCGGTGATACCCGCATAACCGCAATGGCGGCAGCGCGGGCCGCCCGCGTATGCGGCGCAATGGCCCCTCCACCACATCCCCGCTTTCCATCTCAAGGCGGAAATGGGTCGCCTGCGTATTGTCAGGCAGGGTCAGCGGGGTGACCTGCCCTTCCACCGTCACCACCATGGGCGGCAGGCCGCCCGTGCTGCCGGGCAGGCCATGCCCCTCCAGCACGGCCAGCAGCCGGCGCACGCTTTCGTTGGAAACACGGTGGATCTGCCCCGCCGCGTCACGCCAGCGCATGCTCAGCCCGGCATGACGGGCGCGATCGACAAGATCACGGTTATTCATCGGGCACCTCGGCAAGACAGACCATGACGGCACAGGCAGGCAGAACGTCTGAAATCCCGTCGGTTTCCAACATGGGCTGGGCATACAGGCACTGCCCCCGTGGCGCATCGGGCATAGGAACGGATGCAGACCCCAGATTGAGCGCAATGGCCAGCACCGTGCCATCCCCCATGCGCCACCGCGCCACCACCGCCTTTGGCCCGATCACCTGCGCCCCCATGGCGCGGGCGCCCGCCAGGCGGGGCACGATCCAGCGATGCCGCAGGGCCAGCAGGTCATGGATGGACGCGCCCCACGCCACATGCTCCGGCGCATCACGTTCCGCGTCGTGCAACAGCGACGCCGTAAAGGTTTCCGGCGCATTGGGGTCGGGGATGGTGTCGCGCATCGTCTCGGACGCAAAATGTGAAAACGCCGCAAATTCCTTCCGTCGCCCATCACGCACGATCCGGCCCAGACCGGGCGTATGGCTGGTGAAGAACAGGAAAGGCTGGCGTGATCCCCATTCCTCTCCCATGAACAGCATGGGGATCTGCGGGCACAGCAGCACAAGCCCGTAAGCCGCGCGTAACGCCGGTTCCGAAGCAAGGACGTTCAGCCGTTCGCCCAGTGCCCGGTTGCCGATCTGGTCATGATTCTGCAGGAAAATAATGAACCGGTCGGACGGCAGGTCGCCACTGGGGCTGCCACGCGGTTTATGGGTAACAGGCGATATTTCCCCCTGAAAGGCAAAGCCTTCCGCCAGCACGCGCGCAAGGGCGGCTATGGGGTCGGGGGTAAAATTGGCGTAATATCCTTCATCTTCCCCCGTCAGCAGGACATGCAGGGCGTTGTGGGCATCATCATTCCACTGGGCACGATAGCCCGCGCGCAGCAGGCCCGCGTCATTATTCTCGTTTTCCACGATCAGGTGGACATGTCGCCCCGGTTCGGTCCGGGTGCGGATGCGCGCGGGCAGTTCACACAGCCAGTTACGTTCGGCAATGGCCTGCACTGCATCAAACCGCAATCCGTCAAAACGGAATTCCATCAGCCAGTACAGCGCATTATCTTCAAAAAATGTCCGAACGGCTGGTTGCCGGAAATCAATGGCCGCGCCCCATGGTGTGGACAGGTCAGCACGGAAAAATGGTGCGGCATAAGACGCCAGGTAATTCCCGTCCGGCCCGAAATGGTTGTACACCACGTCCAGAAACACCATAAGCCCATGCCCATGCGCCGCATCGACCAGCGCCTTGAGATCATCTGGATGGCCATAGGCGGATTCCGGGGCATAGGGCAGCACGCCGTCATAGCCCCAGTTCCGTCCCCCCGGTATTTCCGACAGGGGCATGAGTTCGATGGCCGTTACCCCAAGGGCTGCAATACGGGGCAGTTCGCGCACCACACCAGCGTATCCGCCCAGCAGTCCGACATGCAGTTCATATATCACCGCATCATGCCATGGCCGCCCGGACCAGCGCGGATATTGCCAGTCATAGGCGCCGGGATCGATCACCACGCTCGGCCCATGCACGTCATCGGGCTGGTAGCACGACGCGGGATCTGGCACTGCAAGGTCAGGGGCGACACGATAGCGGTAGCGTGCACCGGGGCCGCAGGGAAAGACGCATTCGTACCATCCTCCCTTGCGCCGCGACATCGGGGCCGGGGCATGGCCTTCCACCTCCAGCGCGACCGTGTCGCATGACGGTGCCCACAGGCGAAAACGCGTATGCCCGCCATCAACCACCGTCGCCCCGGCGTGGCGGGGGTGCTGGAAATAGCGGTTCATGGCGTGTCCTCCGCATCTGGTGCGACTGACAGCAGCACCAGACCGTGTGCGGGCACGACAACATCGTGCGCTGCTTCATCCAGCGCCGTTTCCGGCTGTTCGGGCCGGGTGGTGTCCAGCAGCAGCGTCCATCGTCCCGCCGGTCCCGGCAGCACGGCGCGGATGTCATCACCACCGGGGTTAAGCAGCATGTAAGTTATGTCCACGCGGTCAGCTTCCGTACTGGCGCGCCGCACGCCCAGCAGGTGAAAGGCTTCCTCGCCCCACTGTTCCTGCCCCATGGGGGAACCGTCCCGGCGGAACCAGCCGATATCGGGCAGGTCGGGCAGTGGATGGTGCCGCCCGTGCATATAACGCGTGGCCCGTAGCGAGGCATGCCCCCGCCGCAGCGCCGCAAGCCGGGCCACGAACCCGATCATGACCTGCCCCGCCGGTGTTTCCGCACGGCTCCAGTCCAGCCAGCTTATATCGTTATCCTGACAGTAGGCGTTGTTGTTGCCCTCCTGCGTCTGGTTGAACTCATCACCCGCCAGCAGCATGGGCGTGCCGTGGGACAGCATGAGGGTCGCCATCATCGCGCGCTGTATGCGCCCGCGCAGGTTGATGATGCCGGGATCGTCGCTTTGCCCTTCCACGCCCCAGTTGGCGCTGTAGTTCTCGGCGTGGCCATCCTGTCCGTTTTCCTTGTTGGCCTCGTTATGCCGGCCTGCATAACTGACCACATCTTCCAGCGTGAATCCGTCATGCGTGGTCAGGATGTTGATCGAACTCCACGGCCTGCGTCCCCGCTTGTCCAGCAGGTCGCCCGACCCTGCGATACGGGCCGCCATTTCGCCCTGCTGCATCGCATCCCCCCGCCAGAACCGGCGCGTGGTATCGCGGAAACGATCATTCCATTCGGCAAAGCCGGGCGGGAAATTGCCAAACTGGTACCCACCCGGCCCCGGATCCCATGGTTCGGCAATCATCTTGCGTTTGGACAGGACAGGGTCCTGTATGATTGCATCGAAAAACCCCGATCCCGGGTCAAATCCATACGGCTCGCGCCCCAGCACCGGGGCAAGGTCGAAACGGAAGCCGTCGATATGGAATTCATTCGCCCAGTACCGCAGGGAATCCAGCACCATCTGCAATACGCGCGGGTGTGACAGGTTGAGTGTATTGCCGCACCCGGTATCGTTTATCAGGTGGCGTTCATTCCCCGGCACAAGACGGTAATAGGTGGCGTTGTCCAGCCCCCGGTAACATAGGGTCGGCCCCAGTTCGCTGCCTTCGCAGGTATGGTTGTAGACAACATCCATCACAACCTCGATCCCCGCCTTGTGCAGCCTGCGGACTGCGGCGCGCAGTTCATGCGGCGAACCGTTGGCAAGGTAGCCTGCATACGGCACGAAAAACGCCAGCGTATTGTATCCCCAGTAATTGGTCAGCCCGCGTTCCAGCAGATAGCGTTCGGGGGCGAAGCACTGGATGGGCAGCAGTTCGATGGTGGTGACGCCCAACCGGTGCAGGTGCGCGATCATTTCCGGCGCGCCAAGCGCCTGAAACGTACCGGGCTGGGGATTGCGCTCCATTTCCCGACGCATGGTCAACCCCTTTACATGGGCTTCCATGATGACGGTACGGTCCCATGGCACGCGGGGCAGGACGTCGTCCTCCCATTCATACGCGTCATTTTCCACCACGCAGCGCGGCATGTAGGGCGCGCTGTCGCGCCGGTCGAACGACAGGTCGGCACGTGGTGAATGCAGGCGATAGCCAAACTGCATGTCCGACCATGAAATCGGGCCGGTCAGGCGACGGGCATACGGGTCGATCAGCAGCTTGTGCGGATTGAACCGATGCCCGTTTACCGGGTCATATGGCCCGAAGGCGCGAAAGCCGTACAGCAGCCCCGGTTCCGCATCCGGCAGGTAGCCGTGCCAGACTTCATCGGTGTATTCAGGCAATTGGAAGCGTGCGATCTCGCGCCGGTCGCGCGGGTCAAACAGGCACAGGTCGATCCGTTGCGCATTGGCGGAAAACACCGCGAAATTGACACCCATGCCATCCCAGTGCGCGCCAAGGCGCGTAGGCGTGCCGGGCATGAGCGAGGAGGGAAAACGCGTCATGATCCATCCCCCGCCGGATGAAGGTAAAGGGCGGCCAGCGGCGGCAGTGTCAGAACGCACGAACACGGGTGGCCGTGGGCCGCGTGATCCGTCGCCATGGCGTATCCCCCGTTGCCCACCCCGCTGCCACCATATTCGGTAGCGTCGGAATTGAGGCATTCGCGCCATGCCCCGCCCACCGGCACGCCCACACGATAGTCATGGCGCACGACCGGCGTCATGTTGAGCACGACAAGGACCGGCACATGGCCGGGGGCAAAACGCAGCCATGCAAGGACCGTATTGGCCGTATCATCACCGATGACCCACGCGAATCCCGTGGGGTCGCAGTCCCGCGCATGGAGTGCAGGCAACGTGCGGTACATGTGGTTGAGGTCGGTCACGATCCGCAGCGTGCCGGACTTGAACGGATCAGTCAGGATATGCCATTCCGGCTGGCCATCATGCGACCACTCGCCTTCCTGCGCGAATTCCATACCCATGAAAACCAGCTTCTTGCCCGGATGCGCCCACATGAAGGCAAGGAACAGCCGCATGTTGGCGTGGCGCTGCCAGTTGTCTCCGGGCATGCGCGACAGCAGTGATCCCTTGCCGTGCGTGACCTCGTCATGCGACAGGCACAGGATGAACCGCTCGCTGAAGGCATAATGCAGCCCGAACAGGATTTCCGGCAGGTGATAACCCCGCCATAACGGATCACGGGCGAAGAACCGCAGGCTGTCATGCATCCAGCCCATGTTCCATTTGTATGAAAACCCCAGCCCGCCGTGTTCCACCGGCCGGGTAACGCCGGGCCACGCGGTTGATTCCTCCGCCACAGTAATGGCGTCGGGAATGGTGTCGCGCACGGCCTGGTTCAGCTGCCGCAGGAAGGCCACGGCCTCCAGGTTTTCGCGGCCGCCATGTATGTTGGGTATCCATTCCCCATCCCTGCGGCTGTAATCACGGTACAGCATGGACGCCACCGCATCGACCCGCAGCCCGTCGATATGGAAGCGTTCCAGCCACATCAGCGCACTGGCGATCAGGAAGCCGCGTACCTCATGCCGGCCAAGATTGTAGATATGGGTGTTCCAGTCCCGGTGCACCCCTTCGCGCGGGTCCTGGTGTTCATACAGTGCGCAGCCATCAAAATTGACCAGACCATGGACGTCATTTGGAAAATGGGCCGGCACCCAGTCCAGTATCACGCCAATGCCCGCGCTGTGGCAGGCATCAACAAAAGCCGCGAAATCCGCTGGCGTCCCGTGGCGTGCGGACGGTGCAAACAGCCCCAGTGGCTGGTACCCCCACGATCCGCCAAACGGGTATTCCATCACGGGCATGAGTTCCACATGCGTAAAACCCGCCTCCATCACATAAGGGATCAGTTCCGCCGCCAGTTCACGCCATGTCATGATGCGGTCTGGATCACCCTGTGGCCTGCGCCATGAGGGAACATGCAGTTCGTATATGGTGATGGGCGCATCCTCCGCCTGCCGTGCCGTGCGCTGTTCCATCCAGTCGTGGTCCCGCCATGCAAAGGGCGCGGGGGAAGCAATGACGGACGCGGTGGCGGGGGGGCGTTCGGCAAAGCGGGCGAAGGGGTCGGCCTTCTGTGGCAGGATATGGCCTTCGCGCGTCATGATCTCGAACTTGTACCGCTCACCCGGACCAAGGCCGGGAATGAACAGTTCCCATACTCCCGCCCCGTGGCGCAGGCGCATGGGGTGACGCCTGCCGTCCCAGAAATTGAAATCCCCGATGACCGAAACCCGCCGCGCATTGGGCGCCCATACGGCAAAGCGCACACCCGCCGTCCCGCCCACCACCATGGGCTGCGCACCCATGACACGGTCAAGATGTGGATGCCGCCCTTCGGAAAACAGGCGCAGGTCCGCCTCATCCACCAGCAGGCCGAAGGCGTAGGGATCGTCCGTTTCCTCCACCGCGTCGGCCCACTGGATTTTCAGGTGATAGCGCGCACTCGCGGGGATCGTGCCGATATGCAGCCCGGTTTCCCCCATGCGCCGCATGGGTCGTTCCATGACCCCCGCACGGGGACGTTCGACCACCAGGCGCACACGGGCCGCGTCATGATATAAAACGCGGATGACATCGACCTTGCCCATATTATGTCGGCCAAGGATGGAAAACGGGTCGGGGCTGCGTCCATGCACCAGGTCATCAACGCCTTTGGGAAGGGAATAGTGGGCTGCATCGTGCCTGATCCTCATGCCTTGGCCTTATATTATTGTATTTATGTAATGACGCCGTCGAACAGCTGTGGCCGTGCCCCGGTTATGGCGCGGCCAGTGGACGGGACAGGCGGGGCGGTCGCCGGGCAATGGTACGCCTGCGGCCTTCACGCAGGCTCATGCCCATATCCGCCCCACCAGGCAGGCAGATCACATTGGAGCGCGCAGGTGCGGACAGGTCCATGCCCAGCACTTCGGCAAACAGCATGACGTAATGCGCGGCCTTGTCATTCCATGACACGTCATACCCTGCGCCATTGTGCTGAAGCTGGCGCCATGCCGCCCGGTTACGACGGTAAAGGGCACGCGCGCGGTTAACGCCGGCGACAAGTGTTTCCCCATCCACAGGTGCAAACAGGAATCCCGTTGCCCCACCTCGCGCCAGTGCCGCCGGGTTGGCATCTACGATGGTATCCGCCAGTCCCCCCACCCGCGATGCAATCGGTACGGCCCCGTAACGTAGCGCCCCAAGCTGGGTCAGCCCGCAGGGTTCAAAGCGCGAAGGGATAAGCAGCGCGTCCACGGCTGCGGGCACGCGGTGGCCCAGTACCTCACTATACCCGATATGGCATGCGAACCGGCCGGGGAACCGCCGGTTCAGGGTGACAAGATCGCGTTCAATATCCCGGTCCCCTTCCCCCACTACAATGATCTGGGTATTGCCCGCCAGCAGGCGGTCCGTGACATCAGCCAGCAGATCGATGCCCTTCTGCGCAGTCAGGCGGCTGACAATGCCGACCACAAAGGCATTCGGGTCAGCCCATAGGCCGAACTGCGCCTGTAGGTCACGCTTGTTGGGCACGCGCCCGCTCATGTCCCCCACCACGTAGGGAAAATGTACCGCCGGATCGCTGGCAGGGTTCCAGATGTCGGTGTTGATTCCGTTCAGGATGCCTTCCAGCCTGTCGCCGCGATGACGCAGCAGGCCGTCCAGTCCCATACCACCCTCAGGCGTCTGGATTTCCTGCGCATAGCTGGGGGAAACGGTGGTGATCCGGTCGGAATAGTACAGCCCGGCCTTGAGGAAGCTGATCGCGCCATAGCATTCGCACCCTTCGACCGAGAACGCTTCGGGTGGCAGGCCGAACTGCGTCAGGCAGGTCGCAGGAAAACGCCCCTGAAACGCAAGGTTGTGGATGGTCTGGACCACTGGCGTGCGGGACGTTCCCATCGCGATGCTGTCATGATGCAGGTACGCCGCCACAAGCCCGGCCTGCCAGTCATGCGCCTGCACGATATCGGGACGGTACTGGTCAATGTGGCCCTGCGCGATATTGGCGGCCATGCGCGACAGGACCGCAAAACGGATGCCGTTATCAGGCCAGTCCTGCCCATCGGGGCACATATAGGGGTTGCCTGGACGGTCAAACAGGTCGGGTGCGTCCAGGATCAGCAGGTCCAGCCCCGCGACGGTTGCGGACCATAATGTGACCGCATGTCCCAGCAGGCTGTCCATATGGGCCGCCACCCGCCGTTCGCGCGCTGCCGCCATGACCGCAGGATACCCCGGCAGCAGCGTCGTGACCATGACACCATAGGGGGCAAGCGCTGCAGGCAGCGAACCTGCCACATCCCCCAGCCCCCCCGTCTTGACGAAGGGAAACATCTCTGCCGTGACGGACAGCAGCCGGATTGGGGAAAAGAAGGTGGTAACCGCACGGACCATCGGCCTGTTTCCTTGCAGGGGGAAAAACCGGTCATATTTTCTGGTTCTAGGACAGTTAACGGGGCATGGACTGCATGGTCTCACCAACACGGTTATGTGATCGTGTATCTGCGTTCCATTACTTATGAATATTTTTCAGAATTCAGGAGTATAATGAAAATGGCAATTATGTGACGGCATTCCTGAATATAGTCCGGCCATTATTATTTCACCGCGCAGGGACCGCACCTATTTCTGCCATGTGATGAATGCGGCTTCCAGCGGAATGGACGCATCGGGGTGAAAGCCCACGACCCGTGGCGTATAATCCGTGGCGGCACGCGCGGCATCCACTTCCGCACTGTAGGTCAGTTGCCCGTCCGCCACGCCCGCCACCAGTGTCATCAGAACGATGACCGGCGTCCCGGCGGTCCCATCGGCGTAAAGCTGCACCTGCACCATGTCCGGCGTAATCGATCCCAGATGTACCCCGACACTGATACGCCAGCGGTCCGCCACGCGTGCAGCCTGCAGCGCGCCAAAGCGTATTTCATGCCACCGTGCCGCCAGTGCCTGCTGCCAGCGCCCGATGGCCGCCGCTTTCGCCCCACCATCGGCCAGACGCGCGCGGTAGGCGGCAGTGGCCGGCAGGTAGAACCGCTGCGTATAGTCGCGCACTGCCCGGTTAGCCGAAAAACGCGGGGTCAGCCGGGCCATGCTTTCACGCATGACCGCAACCCATCCCTGCGCAATTCCGGCCCCGTCTCGCTGATAGAACAGGGGGACAATTTCGTTTTCCAGCAGGGTGTACAGGCAATCCGCATCATGCGCGTCACGCTGGGGACCTTCGCCATGATCCATGCCATCCCCGATGACCCAGCCGACATCCGGCGCGCCCGCTTCGGCCCACCATCCATCGGGTTCGGACACGTTCAGGCCACCGTTGACCAGTACCTTCATACCGCTGGTACCGCATGCTTCCCACGGGCGCAGGGGCGTATTGACCCACAGGTCCACCCCTTCCACCAGCCGCCGGGCGATGGACATGTCATAATCAACCAGGAACGTTACATGGCCACGCAGGTCGGGCCGCCGGATGAAATCCATCCACCGCGTAATCAAGGCCTGCCCTGCCATGTCCTGCGGATGCGCCTTGCCCGCGACCACCAGTTGCACGGGGTGGTCCGCACCGGTCAGGATGCGGGCCAGCCTGTCGGGATCATGCAGCAGCAGGTCAGGACGTTTGTAGGCAGCAAAGCGGCGTGCGAAACCGATGGTCAGGACATCCGGATCGAACCCCGGCGGCGGCATGCCGCAATCATGCTGCCCACCCGTGAAGCATGAACGCGCGCTGTGCTGTCCTGTGATGAACCCGACCAACGCCGCACGGGCCTGCGTGCGGGTATGCCACAGATCATGGGCGGGGATGGCGCGGATGCCATGCTCCACCTCATCCAGAGTGCCAAGCCAGCGGTCCTTGCCCGCGGCACTGGTCCACAATGCATCGGCGGCGGCGCTGTCCCACGTGGGTACATGCACCCCGTTGGTGACATGGGATACCGGCACCTGAACCTGTGGCCAGCGGGGGAACAGCGGGTTGAACAGGCTGCGGCTGACCTGTTCATGCAGGCGGCTGACGGCATTGACCGCGCAACTGACACGCAGCGCCAGCCAGGCCATGTTGAAGGCGGTATCAGGGGATGCGCCATCGCCCTGCCCCAGCACAAGAATCTCGGCAATGTCGGTACGCAGGTCATGCCGGGCGTAAAAGTCCAGATGCCGCCGGACCAGTTCCGGGGCGAAGCGGTCAAATCCCGCAGGCACTGCGGTATGGGTGGTAAAGACCGTGCCCGCGCGCGCAATGGTCAGGGCATGGGCAAACGGAATGCCAAGGTCTTCCATCAGGCCACATGCACGTTCAAGGGCTGCAAAGGCGGCATGGCCTTCGTTTAGATGACAGACATCGGGCCGCAGCCCCAGCACACGCAGCAGGCGCCATCCCCCGATGCCCAGCACCAGTTCCTGACGCAGGCGCAGGGTATCGTCCCCACCATAAAGCTGGGTTGTAATACAGCGGATATCAGGGGGATTATCGGGATCATTGGTATCCAGAAGGTAAAGTGCCGTCCGCCCCACCCGTGCGCGCCATGCGCGTAGCCAGACCTGCCCCGTTGCAATCCGGAACGGCACGCGCAGCCGGTCGCCATTGCCATCGCATACCGGGGAAAGCGGCAGCTGGGCGGGATCATTGATGGGATACAGGGCTTCCTGCTGCCCGGTGGCGGAAAAACCCTGCCGAAAATATCCCTGCGCATAAAGCAGTCCCACGGCCACGACCGGCACGCCAAGGTCGCTGGCGGCCTTCAGCTGGTCCCCTGCCACATTGCCCAGGCCGCCGGAATAGATGGGCAGGGCCTCATCCAGCATGTATTCCATGCTGAAATAGGCAATGGTGGGTGACGGGGTACGGGTGCAGACCTGCGTAAACCATGCCGGTTTTTTCTGGCTCCCGGCATGAGCCTGAGCCAGTTGCGCCAGCATGTCACGAAAATCCGGCGTTGCCAGCAGGCGGCGCAGGTGGCTGCGCGGCGTGTTGAGCAACACGGTCCACGCATTATGCGTATGGTCCCATATATCGGGTGCAAGCTGGCGCCACAGCCGGTCCGTGGCATGATTCCATGTCCAGTGCAGGTCCAGCGCCAGATCGATCACGGCCTGTTCATCACCGGTGCTGCATGGTGGCGTCATATCGCTCATGGCGCTACATTCCTGCTGGGATCGGGAACATGTATGGCAGACGCCCGTCATTACATGGCCTGCAGGCAACGCACCCTGAACGGGGCAGTTGCACGAAGCCTGCCACGCGGCATTGACGGTTCAATGCACATGCGCGCTTTATGGACAAAAGGCGGCGAGGCGGGATCAATCATCCTGCTGAGCTTCGCCCGTACCCGCACATGCGGAATACACCGGGCGCGACAGGCTCCATCCCCTACCCCACCGGACAGAAGGAAGAAATACCGTGACATGGGTTCCTGATATACAGCGATATGCACATGCCCCATTTCGCCGCTGCGGCCATTCGGGTATTGACCTGCCCCCCATATCACTCGGGCTATGGCATAATTTTGGTGGGGAAGATGTGTTCGAAACCGGGCGCGCGGTCATTCGCCGGGCGTTTGACCGCGGGGTCACGCATTTTGACCTGGCGAACAATTATGGCCCGCCCTACGGATCGGCCGAGGAAAATTTCGGCAGGATCCTGAAACATGACCTTGCCGCGTATCGTGATGAACTGCTCATTTCATCCAAGGCCGGATGGGATATGTGGCCCGGCCCTTACGGGGCTGGCGGGTCGCGTAAGTATATCCTTGCCTCCGCCGAACAGAGCCTGAAACGGATGGGGCTGGATTACGTGGATATTTTCTATTCACACCGTCCCACCCCCGATGTCCCGCTGGAAGAAACGGTCGGGGCGCTTGTGCAACTGGTCCGTCAGGGCAAGGCGCTGTATGTTGGCATTTCATCCTACAGCCCCGAACGCACCCGCGAAGCCGCCGGACTGCTGCGTGCCGAGGGCGTGCCGCTGCTGATCCACCAGCCGTCCTATTCCCTGCTGAACCGCTGGGTCGAGGTATCCCTGCTGGACACGCTGGCGGAACTGGGCGTGGGCTGTATTGCATTTTCTCCGCTGGCACAGGGACTGCTGACGAACAAATACCTCAATGGCGTACCGGAAGGGTCGCGTGCCATGGCGGGTTCTTCCTTCAATCCCGATATGCTGAGCGAGGAAAACCTGAACCATGTCCGCGCGCTGAACGATATCGCCGCAAAACGCGGTCAGAGCCTGGCACAGATGTCCATTGCGTGGGTGCTGCGTGACCCGCGCGTGACTTCCGCCCTGATCGGGGCACGCAATGTAGCGCAACTGGACAATTCTCTGGATGCGCTGGGCAACCTGTCCTTCAGCACGGAAGAACTTGCCCTGATCGACCAGTATGCACGTGATGGTAAAATCGACCTGTGGCGTGCGGTCAGCACGCTGTAGGGCATGCCTGTTGAAAAATAAAAGTCCGGATGCCGCATTTTTTTGAAAGGCGGCGTTTTCTGCAGCTTTTGAAAAAATCTTCCCCAGGAGCTTCTTTATAGTTCATGGGATTTATTAAACGAATGCCGATCCTTATGGACCGGCATTCGGGTCATGCGTGTTTCCGTGTTCATGACGGCATGTCAGAATTTGGGCAGCGGAATCTGCGGAAAGAACCAGCATACCATTGCGATCAGCGTGACGAAGAATACGACCATGCAACCGACAATAAAACCATGCCGTTTCTGCTCGGGCGTTGTGAAGGGCGGGGCGTGAGTGGGATCAACAGGGGCACGTCCATCCCGCGGATTTCCGTTTGATGAATACTTCATTGGAACCATCCTTTACCGGATATCCGGCTTCAACAGCATGCATTGCGGAAAGTTGCACCCGGCAGGGTAGTGCGGAATCACCATTGTGCGAAAAAAACAGCATGACATGGACACGGTGCCCCCGTCCCCTATTGCGGAAGTGACCTTGCCGCCTGCAGGTGGTTTTCAAGTGTTGGCAGGGTATTGGCTGCCCATGTCTTCAGGGCGGCGTTTTCGCCATTTTCAGCATAGCGGCGGAACAGGGACACGGCATCCTCGTGTGCTGACACCTGATCACTTCTGTACTGTAGTGCAAAATCGCGTCCATGCAGGGTCTTGAGCTTGTCCAGTTCGTCCTGATGGGTTTCATCCAATGCGGTCGGCTGCTGTATCTGCACGCTGTCACTATGGAGAAGATCCTGCAGGGCGGCGGATGTTTTCTTGTGGTCCGCGATCATTCTTGTCGCGAAATCCGTCAGGGCGGTATCATGGCTGTGCAATGCCAGTTCACTGGACTGGATTTCATACATGTCACTGATCGTCGCGATCTTGACAAAATCCTCCGTACGCGGGGCGACACCCATAAGGGAATTGATTCCCGTTTTTTCCGGTATGGACTGCGCCACGGCGGGAACGGACATGCATACAGCCAACCCCAGCATTGCCATCATGCTTTTCTTCATTGGGATTACTCCAGATATTTGAAAAACAGACCTGTTCCATGCTGCCAGGCCATCATCACAACGAACGGACGCATGACCCCTGCCCCCGTTCATCCACGATCCGGGTCAGATCGTCATGCCGGGCGCACAGGGCGGGCTGCCAACCGCATCAGCAGTTCCAGCCAGACTGACCATCTGCCCGAAAAACACGGAAGCCGTACAGGCCCCGCACGCATGTTCAGGTTTTTACGTATGCGCGGACGTTGTCATGCAGGCATCCTTCTGCCCGGCCTTCGCCGTGCGCTGCGGGTTTTCATAAAAATTACCCGGATTGTGCGTAGCGCCACCGCAAGTGCCGACAGAAGCCATGGTAATGATACTGGTGCGTTCGTGCAGGTTGATGCGATAAACCATGATCGTTCACCTTTCCCGGTTTTCGAGATTACAACCGCATATGGGATCCTTGTTTTTCCCCTTGCTCCGGTAGGTCTGTAGTGGGGAAGCAATCCTGAAGATACGCGCTGTGAACAGGTAAACGGGGCAGGATGCAGGCGGTTCCGGCCCTGCCGTACAAAATAAAAAAATAATATTCCCTTACGCATTCATGAATTATGTATCGAATTCACAATATAAAATTCACTGGCAATAACCTGTCCGCATCTTGAAATCGTTGCATACCAGTCGCATGTGAAAAAAATCATGACTGTGCGAGCGCGCGCCCGTGCAGGGTGCCATCTCATTTCCATACGATATGCCGGACCGTAAACTGCCCCCCTTACAGGAATGACGGAAGCCGTCCATGCAACATCTGTCACGCTTTGCCTTTGCCTGCGCCAGTGTCATGCTGATGCTGCTTGCGCTGCTGCTGCTGACATTCGGGATGATCGGCCTTCTGTCCGCTTTGGGCCATTCGTGGCATGCAGGCCGGAATGCCATATTACAGGCCATAAGCTATGTCGTTATTGCGGTCGCAGTGTTCGACGTGGCAAAATATTTTGTCGAAGAAGAAGTTATCCAGACAAGTGGCAAGAAAAGCCTGGGCGAAGCCCGCGCCAGCCTGACCAAGTTCATTACCACCATTATCATTGCGGTGTTCATAGAAGGACTGGTGGGTGTATTTGAAACCAATACCAGCGAACCTGCCGATATACTGTATCCTGCCAGCCTGCTGGTAGTGGCGACACTGATTGTCGTGTCCCTTGGCGTATTCCAGCGCATGAGCGTGGATGCCGAACGCGAAAAGAAAAAAGTCGGTGGAGATGAATGACCTCCACCGAACCGGATCCCGCGGCATGCGCGGGATCTGGCAGTCAGTCGCTTATTTCTTCGCCGGGGCCTGCTTCTGCCCCTGATCGGGAACGGCAGTTTCAGCAAAGTCTTCGGAAACGAATACCAGATTGTCAATAATCTGCTGCAGGGCTGCCGATGCCTCCTGAGGGTGACGGGCTTCGGTAAAGACGGTGGCACGGTTCACCGCACCCAGCGTCTGGTCCAGCGGCGTGATCGCCATGATGAAATCGGCATCTTCCGCGACAACCTGCAGCGTCTGCGCCGCCTGCTGGGTGTTGCCTGCCTTCAACTGGGTATTGGCGGTGGAAATGGCCGTCTTCTTTTCCAGTGCCAGCGTTTCGCTACCAATGACTTCACCACCAACCGGCACCCATGCCACCGGCGTCGTACCCACGACATGCCCGTTGGCTGCGGGATGCTGCGGGGCAGGCTGAAGGCTGTTTTCAGCTGCAATGAACTTGCTGTTCGCCTTACCTGCAGCGGTCAGGCGCTTTGTCGCGTCGTACAATGCGGGAATGGCAGCGTCGGTCTGGCCCCCGTCAAGGATCTGCTTCGCATTCAGGATATCAGCCATCGCGCGCTGTCCATCAGCGGACAGATGATTGAACGCACGGGTTACCTTGTATTTTTCCCAGTCCGTACGCAGCGATGCCGCATGCGCACCAAACGGTGCTGCAACCAGTCCGGTCACGACGGCCAGTGAAGTAATAAGACGCATGGTTTTCCTTTTCAGTAAACATATCAGGTCACTAATCAGCCTTGTCGCTGATTTCACCGGGTATTGTTACAAAAAATTGCTCAATGGTCCACGCTTATTCCGCGTTCCGGCGTGGTTGCCGCCCTGTCGCGGCTTATGCAATGATCGCTTCCGGACAGAACAGAGGAAACTTTCATGTTTACCCATATCGTAATCGGTTCGAACGATATTGAAGCCTCGAAAAAATTCTATGACAGCACCTTTGAAGCCCTTGATGTGCCGCCGTCAGAAATCAATGCCAAGGGCCGACTGGTTTACGCCGATCGCACCGGCCGCCTGGTCGTGACCAAACCCGTCAATGGCCAGCCCGCAACCGCAGCAAATGGCGGGACAATCGGTCTGCACGCCCGTTCGGAAGATGCGGTGCGCAAATGGCACGCGGCAGGCGTGGCCAATGGTGGCGTGACGTGTGAAAACCCGCCGGGCATCCGCCACCATGAATCCGGTGATCTGTTCCTTGCCTATCTGCGTGATCCGGCTGGCAACAAACTGTGCGCCATGTATCGCGTCCCGCCAGCATAAAGAAACGACACAGCTATTGCTGTATCAGGGGAACGATCACCGTCACGCGACGTATGTTCGTGATACCCCTGATAATACGTGCCCCTGCTTGCGCCTATGATACCGAGATGCAGGGGATACACCATGCTGCAGGCGAAGCGCATACGGATCGAACATTCCCGCACGGTGCAGATACAGGGTCATGTCACAACACGATCCAGCGTTTTGGCAGAACGACAAAACCCACGGTCTTGTCGGAGCGCCTGACGATTTTGACAATCCATTGACCGGATTGTGCAAGGTCCGCGCGCCAGGGATGGCACAGCCGCTTTCTCCGTGGCATCAGTGGAGCGATCAGGACCCGTTCCGTATCATGCAGGTCACTTGCATATTCCAGATCACCGCATCAATACTGCGCATGAGTGATTTCTCATTACAGGCCAACATGATCTCATCAGGTTGTTGCAAACCCGTGAATCGTCACCGGCTGAAATCACTCAATTCATTTTCGGCCAGGCCACAAGCAATATTTTTAATGATTTTTCTAACAATAGATGATAATATATGAACCAAACATGTAATACCTGCCAACATATATAAATAATCCATACTTTCCGGTTTTTTACAGGAGAATTTGATAGAAATATGGCCGAAAATACGACGATCTGAAGGAAAATATTTTCTTTCTGGTCAAGGCCGATTTTATATACACAATAATACTAAAATACTTATATTTTTTATTGATTTTATAATATAAAAAAAGAATTATTGATAAATTGCAGCATATAGAAAATGCGGACCAGCAATCCATTTCAACTCACAATATACTGAACATTGTCACATGCCGACGGGTCAGCTCGCGCCGTGAAACCGAAGGTACCTGAAAACCTGCTCAGGAAATATCCTGAAATCATAAAAAGTTTTTTTTGGTGAAGATTCTTCATAATATTGAAGAAAATACCGCCTTAAACAAAGATGACATCCTGAAACTTGTACTGTCCTTTAAAAAACATCCCTAAGAAAAATCCATCGGCCTGGAACCAGCAATTCAGAAAAAAACGGAATATGCCAGATTTCAGGGCACCCTTTGAGCCTGTCATCATCAAAGACAATCCGGACGCTTTCAATTTCCACGCCACCCGATGGCATGGTACACGCGGGCGGATGTGATAACCGCTGGCAGGCGGGAACCGGAGTTATGCCGCACTCTATCATGCCCCTTCTTCTGCTCTGGCTGGATGGCTTTGGATATACTACCCTGTCTTCCGGCCTGTATTCTTTGCGGAAGAATGAATAATGACGGCATATCGGCGTATCCTGCCTGTCCTGCTGATATTATTGGAGACAATAGGATGGGATCATCCCGGCAGAGCGCATGGTCTGCCTGCCCCTCCCGTCATAACCGATGCGACAGGATCAACCTGCGCGGCGTTGCATGCGCAGCCGGATGTGCGGATATCACTGCTGTTCGGCCTGAACCGTCCCCATAGCGGACGCGTTACGAAACGGGAATGGAATGCCTTCCTGCGCGATACGGTGGCACCACGCTTTCCCACCGGACTGTCCGTGTTGCGAGTAGAAGGACAATGGCAGGACCGCGAAAGCGGGCAGATCGGGCGTGAACCCGGCCGGATTGTATGGATCGTAACCTCGCCCGCCCCCGATCTGGCTGACCGCCTTGACGCCATCCGCCAGATTTACCGCACCCGTTTCCAGCAGCAGGCCGTGGGCGTGGTCATTACGGCAGGCTGTGACGCCTTCTGACAGCCCGCCGGAATAACAGGGTCAGATACCGCCGGAAATTGGCAGATTGACACCGGTCATGTAGCTGGAATCGTCACTGAACAGAAACGCCACCACACCGGGGATTTCGTTGATGTTGCCATAACGGCGCATGGGAATGCTGCTGATCATCTGCTGCGCCACTTCCTTGGGATTGGTGGAAAAATACTGGCTGCCCGCCTTTGCCTGCAGTTCTACCTGCCGGTCCCACATGAAACCCGGTCCCATGAAGGCAGGGCTTATGGCATTGACGCGGATGTTATAGGGGGCAAGGTCTTTGGCCGCGACCTCGGTCAGGCCAATGATAGCGAATTTGGATGCCCCATAGGCCGCCATGTTGGGCGGTCCCTGCACGCCCGCCATGCTGGCCGTATTGACAATCCGGCCGAATTTGCGCGCGACCATATGTGTTGAAACATGTCTGAGCACGTGGAACGCACCAACCACGTTGATCTGCATGACACGGGCGAAATCAGCCTCCGGATAATCCTGCACCGGGGCAAAGGCCCCCTGATAGCCCGCATTATTGAACAGGAAATCAATCTGACCCAGTTCCGCCACCACGGTTTCGACCGTCTGGCGGACCTGTTCGCTGTCCGTCACATCACAGGTATAGATGTTGATACGTACTTCATGTTCAAGCAGCGTGGCACGTGCCTGTTCCAGCTTGGCCGCATCAACATCCAGCAGCGCCAGATCGGCACCCTGACGGGCCAGACGGGTTGCCGTCGCAAGGCCGATATTACCGGCAGCACCCGTTACGACGGCCACTTTTCCTGAAAATGGAAGGGGAACACCAGACATATATATTTCCTTGATGACAAAAGGTCCGGATTACAGAAAGAAGACAACATACCCGTCCTGCCCCAGCGGGGGCGGATGTTGCAACGGCTTTATACGCCAGCGGGTTCAACGTGCCCCTGCTACAGGAAAATGTGAACGGAACCTGTCATGGCGTCGGCCAGCATAAAACCACATGCAATCAGGGCTGGGACTGGATCTGGCAGGTATGATCCTGCAATTCCTCCCCGGATGCACGGTCACCATGCACAAGGTCGACATGGTCATCAAGCATTACAAAACCCGGTTTTCCATCAGCCTGCCTGATACCCGCGATCACCAGTGTATGCCGCCCCATTTCCCGCGTGGGATCGGCCATGTCCCGCGCCAGCAGCGCAAAAGGCCGCACACCCGACAGGTCAGGCGCACTGAGCAGCCGGGCACGATAGGCATGGCCATACAGCGGCAGGGTGGTCCAGCCCGGACCAAGATGCGGCACCGCCTGACGCAGTGCAGCCCTGACATCGGGGCGGATGCAATCGACATGAATATGCAGCTGGTTCTGGCTGCGACCATAGACCGAATTTATGGCCAGGGACATGTCCTCCGCCGGCAGGGAATGGGACAGCCTGTGATTGACCCGCACCGTCTGCTGCCATGCATAGGCAAAGTAATCCGGCGCATCCCCACGCGTAATGGTGGGATCTTCCATACCCGTTATACGCTGCGTCGGGATCAGCAGGTACTGTCCGATCCCGACACGGTCCTTCAGCACGGCGTAACCGGCATGCGGGTCGGTTTTCTCACACGGACCAGCACCCGCATGCGGCACGCACTGCTCATGCACGATATGCCACAACACATCCGGGGAATGCGAACCGGCCACCATACGGCCACAGACCAGTCCCCCCACCAGCAGGCCCGCGACCCATAGCATCCTGTTCATGCCGCAATACCTGCCCCTCAATACGCCTGCTGACGCTCCCACCGCCTGACCAGTGGGAGCAGCAGGGCGAAGACCAGGGTGGCAAGCGCCGCAAGGCCGGTCAGGGACCGGAACAGATCACCGTAAATCCCCAGTGTCCGCGCGGCATCCATGCTGGCCGGGGCGGATGTATCGACAGCCGCCATGTTGGCGACAAGACTGCCGACATACATGGCAAACCCGATCAGCACATAATAACACCCCACCATGAAGGCACTGATGCGCGCGGGCACATAACGGGCGATTGCTGCAAGGCCAAGGCCGCTGATCATCAGTTCCCCCAGTGAAAGCGGGCCATACCCCACCAGCATCACCCATGGTGAGACAAGGGGCGATGCCGACAGGGCCACACTACCCCACCATATCAGGAACGACAGGGTCACACACCCGAAACCGATGATGAATTTGACCGCGATGCCCATGTTTATATGCCGTCGTCCCAACGCGGCATACGCAGCGACCAGCATCGGGGTGCCCGACATGATCCATAACGGATTGAAGCCCTGAAACTGCCCCGCTGAAAGCGAAAACAGATGCATGCTCCCCAGCATGAAATCCTTGCCGACATTGCGCAGGGCGAAGAGGGTGAGCGATGTCACCATCTGCTGGTAGAAAACGAAATACAGCGCTACTTCGAACGTCAGCAGATACATGATCTTCAGCCCGGGCCGCTCCGCGGCGGCCGCCCGCCTGTACACCATGACCCACGCCAGCAGGATCAGAATACCGGATACAACGACAAGTCCCCCCTGAATGGACGTGGAGGCAAAAACACGCGCAGCCAGTTCAACCGCAGCCCCCATTCCCACGACAACCGCCAGCACGCGCCATACCGGCACGGGACGGAAATCCGGGTCCGTACCGATATGGACCAGACGCGCACGGCGCAGGAAATAACAGCCCGTTCCCAGCCCAAGCCCTGCGGCGCAGGACACGAATGCTGCCCCCCAGCCGTAGGCCTGCTGCAACCAGGGGGTCAGGAACAGGGAAAAGGTCGAACCGACATTGATGGCCATGTAATAGAGCGTAAAGGCCACATCCAGCTTCTCGTCCTGCCCCCGGTATATGATGTTCACCATGTTGCACGAATTGGGCTTGAACAGGCCGTTGCCGACAACAATGACACCCATGGCCAGATAGAGGGCGCGCGCACTGCCCCCCATTTCCCCCAGCAGCAGATACCCCACGGCAAGGACAATGCCACCGGCCACCATCGTGCGCCGCGATCCCGTGACCCGGTCCCCCAGCCACCCGCCCACAACCGGCGCGGCGTAGGTCAGGGCGGAAAAGCTGCCCCACAGCATATTGGCCTGCGTATCGCGTAGACCCAGCTTCTGGACCATGTACAGCAGCAGGATCGCCTGCATGCCGTAAAAACCGAACCGTTCCCATGTTTCCATGGCCAGTACGACGCCAAACGCTGCGGAACGGTCCGTACGAGACGATATGGCGTCAGGATCATGCATCCGGACCGGCCTTAAAGGACTGTTTCAACAACAAACCATTGATAAAAAATCATAAAGACTTCCTGAATTGCCACTTTTTTCAAAAAGACTTTCTCATGATGGGCAGGACACTACACGGGAGTGATTCCAAGGGACCGTTTGAAAAATCATCTCATGACATTACCTTAAAATTGAAAGAGATTTTTTGGTGAAGCTTTTTCCAGAAGCTTAAGCGAACGCCGCCTCTCTGGAACGGAAGCGGCACCCAAAAAAATTTTATTGTTTTTGTTCAATAAGTTGTTTTGCATAAAGTCTTCAGGGCAGCACAGGCAGCCAGACGGCGGAAGGGTGAACAGGATCATGATAGATGTCCTGTGTCGCCGTCACATAATCCTGTGGACACGCCTGCAGGATATTGGGCACGAATTTCTGCGGGTTACGATCATATAGCGGGAACAGGCTGGACTGGATCTGGACCATGATCCGGTGCCCCGGCTGAAATACATGGTTGATGACCGGCAGGGTAAAACGGTAACGCTCCACCTGACCGGGAATAATGGCCGCAGGATGCGCGAAGTCATGGCGGTAGCGCCCACGGAATATGTCCATTGACACCGGCAGTTCATATCCACCCATTTCGGGACGGTCGGCAGTGGTGGGCGGGTTGACGTCAATCACCTTTACCACCCAGTCCGCATCCGACCCGGTGGTTGCGGCATACAGGTCCGCCACCGGCACGCCACTGACCCGGACAGGCGTGGTCAGGACCGGGGTTTCGTAGGTCAGGACATCGGGGCGGCTTTCAGCCGATCGCTGGTCCTGCACCAGCCATGTCTTCCACCGGTCCCCATCGGTTGCAAAGGAAAAGGGCCGGGCAAGGAATGGCACCGGATGCTGCGGGTCGGACACATAACTATCAGCTGCCTGCGCGCCCTGTCCGGGCTTATGGGTGGACAGGCCATGATCCGCCTGCACGAACAGGGGCTGGAGCGGGTGCGGGCACTGCCCGTCACAGGCCTGTGGCCAGTGATCGATATAATCCCACCGGTTCTGCCCGGTATTGTACAGGATGGCCTGCGGCAGGTGGACTGCGGGCGCGTTGGTGCGCAGGTACTGGTCAAAGAACGGACGCAGCACCTCATGGCGGAACTGTGATGCCGTATCCCCATCCCATTGCAATGGTCCCAGCGATGACCCGTCGTAATTGACCTGGCTATGCCGCCACGGTCCCATGACAATGACATTGGGAACCGTGGGGTGGGTGGCCTGCACCGACTGCCATGCGTGGATCGCCCCCCACATGTCTTCCTGATCCCACAGCCCTTCTACCCATAATGTCGGGATGGTCAGCCTGTGGCGCGCCAGAAGCTGGTCAAGGGCCTGCTGCTGCCAGAACGCATCATAGTCCGGGTGGGCCAGCATGCGTTGCCACCACGGGAACTGGTCCAGCCCCGCATCATGTGCGAACTGCTCCGCCGACCCGGCGGACAGGAAATTGCTGTAATCGTCCTGACCGACGCGCGGGATGGCATGGCCTTCGCCACGTTCGGACATCTGTTCGGTAAAATAATCAAGGCTGCCCTGACGGAACGCTCCGTAATGGTACCAGTCATCGCCCATCCAGCCATCGATCATGGGGCTTTCGGGGGCGGTGACCTTCAGCGCGGGATGCGGGTCCAGCAGGGCCATGACCACCGTAAACCCTTCGTAGGAGGAGCCGAGCATCCCCACCCGCCCATTACCCTGCGGCACATTATGGACCAGCCATTCTATGGTGTCCCATGCATCCGTCGTCTCGTCCGTGCGGGTCGGGTTCAGCGGGCCACGGGGGGGACGGGTCATGACATAGTCCCCTTCCGATCCATATTTTCCGCGAATGTCCTGAAACACGCGGATGTACCCCGCCTCGACAAAGGCATCATCGCCCTGAGGCAGGATGGAACGGATGTCAGGCGCGTCCGTAATACGGTTCAGCCGTTCGGATGCATGGTAGGGCGTGCGGGTCAGCAGCAGGGGCGCGTTTGTAGCATCACGCGGAATGACGATGACCGTGTGCAGTTTCACGCCATCGCGCATCGGGATCATGACATCGCGCTTGATATAATTGCGTGCGCTGGTGGGAAAGGCCACATGGACGGGGATATCGCTGCCGGTCTGCACGCTCAGCCCGGATGGGTTGGCCGCCTGCGAGGCGGCGGTGCCCGCGTCCCGGGATGCATGGGCCTGTCCGGCCAGCGTGCCCGACGCCATGGAGGCAAGCATGATCGCAAGGGAGGGTACATGCCGCCAGGAAAGTCGTTTCACGTCGATTCCACTCCACTACCGCCACGCGCGGTCCTGTTTGTTGCTGTTTGATAACAATAAATGAGGACCGAAACCGTTGTAAACACACACAATGACGGGAATACGTGACTGACGGCTGCCATCAGGCATTCATCAGGGCCAGCCCCTCCGCAACCGAGACGAATTCATTACCCATATCCACGCGCTCCGCACCGAAACGCCGGTTGAACAGGTCACGCACGGCAGGCACGAACGACGTGCCCCCCGTCAGGAAGACGCGGTCAATGGCCGTGGCAGGCAACGCCGCGCGTTCCAGCGCCAGCCCCACCGCATCATCGAACTGCTTCAGGTCGGGCGCGATCCAGCCCTCGAATTCAGCACGCGTGATTTCGCGGTTTATATGCACGTCACGGTGGTCGTAGCGCAGCACCGTGCGGTCCGTGGTGGACAGTTCCCGCTTTGCCGCCCCCACCGCGCGGTACAGCGCCTGCCCCTGCTGTTCATCAATGATGTTCATCAGGGCATGGAGCCTGTCGGGTTCGGACGCAGTGCGGGCCACATCCGCGATATTGCGTAGCGTCCGGGGGGTGCGCATCAGCGCCAGCCGGTGCCACCGCCCAAGGCTTGCATACCATTCGGCCGGCACCGGCAGCGGTTGCCCGCCCATGACACGATAGGTGGCATGACGGCCCAGTTCCGGCGCAATGACGTTGTCAATGATACGGTAATCGAACTGGTCCCCCGCGATGCCAACACCGGCATAGCCCAGGGGGGTGGCGCCACGCAGGTTGGCCGGGTCAAAGCGCAGGATGGAAAAGTCACTGGTGCCGCCGCCAAAATCGCCCACCAGCACGGTAGCGGGGGCATCCAGCCGACGGGCAAAATGCCAGCCAGCGGCTTCGGGCTCCAGCGCCACGTCAACATGCTGGAAGCCCGCCGCACGGAAGCTGTCACGCAGGCGCTGTTCACCAAACGCATCATCGGGCCGTTCACCCGCGAAATGCACGGGCCGGCCAACTGTTGCGGTGACATCGGCGGGGTCAATGCCAATCGTGCGCATGAGACATGTCAGGAAGCTTGAGATCAGCATTTCCAGCGTCATGACCTGCCCCATGAGCCGGGTCTGGCGGAAGGATGCCTGTGCCAGATAGGACTTCATGGACATGATCAGCCGACTGTCGGCCGGATCTTCCAGATAGGCGTCAATAGCCGCTGCCCCGATTGCCTCCTGCAGGGATGACCGTCCTGGCATCCCTTCCTCACGCCACAGGCACAGCAGTGACCGGCATGTTGCGGAAGGAGGATGATGGGGAAAGGAAAAACGCGCAGGAGTGGGCCGCCCCTGCTCATCCAGCACGACCACGACGGTGTTGGTCGTACCGAAATCTATACCGAGCCGCACGCTCCGGTTGGATCCGATCGAAGACATACCGCCTCAATAGGCATGTGTCTGCCGCATGTCCATCCACCGGGTCATGTTTTGCAGGCCCCGCCCCGATCAGGAACCGGACGGACGCCCCGTAATGAGCCAGAGCATGAGTGCCGGCAGAAAAAAATACAGCCCCGTGGCCGCCACCAGCCATGGCATGAGGAACACCACATCCGTATGCAGCACGAAACGGCATATCAGGTTCGCGATCCCCAGCATCGCAACGACGCACACGAATGCGCCCGCGTTCATCAGCAGTGTCCGGTCCCCGTTAATCTGCCGGAGTTTCTGTTCCATCATATGACCTTATCCTTTCACCACCCATGAACCATGTCCCGCACAGGAAATGCCCGCCTGCTGTACCCCAGGACCGCGCATGATGGAAGCCGGCCACGCCCGACCGGGCTGCCGCTGCCTGACACGCGCTGCCACAGCAAGCCGGAAGAAACATGGTGGAACGGTCTCCATGCTTCCTTCCCCGGGCATCATGGTGGCGGAAGGAAAGATTTTCCATTTCCATCCATATTTTTGTTGCTTATTGATAACGATAAGGTACCCCTGTCTGCCTGTGTCATATTGGCCACGAAGGAAACTGCTGCACATGACGCGTTCCTCGCCAGCCACATCCATCAGGTCCGCTGCATTGCACCGTTCCCGACATGCCCGGCGGGCTGGCAGCTTTCAGGGCCAGATTGCTGAAGTGGACCTGCGGATGCTGCGTGTATTCCGCACGGTGGCCCAGCGCGGGGGATTCGCCGCTGCAGAAATTGCCCTGGGCAAAAGCAAGTCCTCGATCAGTGTCGATATCTCCGCTCTGGAACACCGCCTGAATGTCAGGCTGTGCCAGCGTGGCCGTGACGGCTTCGCACTGACGGCGCAGGGCCGGTTGGTGCTGGACGCCATGGAACAGTTGCAGGCCAGCATCAATGCGTTCCAGCAGCGCATCAATGCAATCCGTGGCGTACTGACCGGACGTTTCTGCCTGTATGTCACCGACAATACGCAGGTTCATGGCGAAACGGCCATCGTGCGCGCCATCGAAACCTTTACGACCCGCCACAGGGGAGTTTTCATGGATGTGCGGTCCGCTTCAACCCGGGAGGTGGAATGCGCGATACTGAACGGACAGGCTGCAGCAGGTATCGCCCTCTATCCCCATGCCAGCCCGCATGACAGGAACACGGTTCTGTTTACCGAACGCCTGAACCTGTATTGCGGGGCGCGCCATCCCCTGTTCACCCTGGCGGAAACCGACATAACGCTGGATGTCCTGGCCGCGCAACAGATGATAGAAGTGTCAGATGTCGCCAGTTCGCCCGGTTGGGACAGAATTCGCACGCGCATGACCTTTTCAGCCGCGGCGGAAAATGTGGACGCGCGCGTACTGCTGATCCGGACGGGAAATTATATCGGCTTCCTGCCCGAACCATTCGCCCGGCCACTGGTTGCCGCCGGGGCGCTGCGACAGATCCTGTTTGATGACCTGCACCTGACCACCACCTTTCATTTCCTGGACCGCTCCGTCCCTGAAACGAACCTGATGGTCGAGACCTTTCGCTCCATACTCGAAAATGAATGCTGACATCGCGATGTACCCTGTCCGCATGACTGTCCCGGCGGGAGCCACGTGACCATGACGTTCTCCCGCCTGCGTACATTCTTCCTGCACTGCCTGCCTGTCATGCTGGGCCTGTTTACCCTTTCGCCATCCGGCGCCAGAGCTACCGACCAGCCCGGGTTCATGCATGACGATACACTGACAATATGCGTCAACCCCACTCTGCCGCCCATGATATTCGTTGCAGGCGCGGATGCATCGACCACGTCGGGGGTGGATATTGACCTGGCACAGGCACTGGCCCGTTACTGGCATGCCCGTTTGGTCGTGACACCAATGGATTTTGTCGGCCTGTTTCCCAGCCTGGCGGCCCAGCGCTGCGGCATGGTCATAAGCGGTATCATCAAGCTGCCGGAACGCGAGAAGAATTTCGATGCCGTTTCCTATTTCGATACGGCGCTTGCCATCGTGGCGCGGGCAGGCACGACCGCCATTTCATCCATGGCTGACCTGTCGGGCAAAACGGTCGCGATCCAGACCGGAACAAGTTACGCCGTCCGTATCGAACGCGAGAACGAACGACTGATCGCCGCCGGGCGGCCACCCATCATCATCCAGCAGTATCCGACGGAAGACCAGGTGGTGCAGCAACTCCTGATCGGACGCGTCTTCGCTTTCGCCAGCCAGGATGTGGAACTTTATTACCGGCAGAAGCAGTTGCATGGCAAAGTCAACATCATCCTGACACCGGATTATCCGGAATACCGCCACTTTGGGATCTATATCCGCCAGAACGCCGCTGACCGCGAAAAACTCGCCACCGCCATGGCGGCGCTACAGGCAGATGGCACCATCACGGCCATAAAGAAAAAATGGGCTATAAGCGATAATGGCAAAACCGCCTTTACGCAGAATGCACAGCCACCTGCGTTCCGCTGGGATACGTTCTTTGCCGCGTTACGGTCCGGTACCTTCATAAAGGGCGCATGCATTACACTCAGCATAGCCATGCTATCCCATCTGGTAGCCATCCTGATCGCCATTCCCATGGCCATTGCCCTTAACGGTTCCAATTCCATTACAAGGCAGATATTGCGTATTTATGTATCGGTCTTCCGGGGCGCGCCGACCCTGCTGCAACTTCTGTTCATATGGAATGCCCTGCCGCAGTTCCTGCCGATTTTTCGTGAGGAATGGTTTACTCCCTTCCTTGCCACCTGGCTGGCGCTGTCGATCAATGAATCCGCCTATCAGGTTGAAATCAACCGCGCGGCCCTGAGCGCCGTGGACAAAGGGCAGGAACACGCGGCAGACGCGCTGGGCATGAACCGCCGGCAGGTTTATTTCCACGTTATTTTCCCGCAGGCGCTCAGAATTGCGCTGCCGCCTACAATCAACGAATTCATTAACCTGATCAAGACAACATCCCTTGCATCGGTCATTTCATTACAGGAACTTCTGGCCGTAACGCAGGTGCAGGTTGCCCGCACTTTTGAATTTACCGAATATTATGCCGTTGCCCTGGTCTATTATCTGGCGATGGTCTTTTTCTTCCTTTTTATCCAGAAACGGGTTGAACGACGCTTTTCATGGGCAGACCGGCAGATGGCGTCCGCCAATGATACCCCCCCCCCGCAGATAGATTAACCTGTTCATGAACAAGGTTATTTAAAATATAACAAGAGTCTTCTTGAAACAACCAGTTCAGAAAAACACCATGCATCAGGGGCACTCATCTGTACAAGCCATGCATCCGGATCATACAATGATGACCAGAACCGTACCTGAAACGTATAACTTATCTACAAGGCGACATGGTAACGGAGAGAAAATATTGACGGTACAGCGCGCAAAACCATCCCACGAAAACCGTGGTGCGTGGTGCATACAGGGATCCGCTCAGTTCAGGCCGATGATGGAACAATTGTGCTTTTGCCCCGACTTCATGGGCCAGAACACTTTCTGAAACGCAAGCAGTCATCCGTTCCATGCCTGCTATCGCAGCATGCCACCTGCCTTTTCTGATATATATATATATGTTTTCTATCTATGCAGGCGCGGTTTAAAGTATTCATGATATCTTATGAAAGCAGATAGCGGCCTTCCTTCATGGTGGTCGCTTACTGCAGATCCTCTTGGCCCATGCAGAAATATCCATAATCGCGGGAGAGAATACCGGACATGAAGACACGTTTAAAATCATCCGCTCCTGCCACGGCGCATACTGTCCCACCCGCGTTTGTTACAGCGCCAGTAATGGACAGGCTGGCCGCGCGTTTTGCAAAAAGGGCGGCGCAATATGACAAAAGCGGGAATCTACCACTCCAGAACCTGGCAGACCTGCGAAAGGCTGGCCTTCTTGCCTGCGCCATTCCCACCGCATATGGCGGGGATGGCGCAGGCCTGCAGGAAATCGTGCATATTACAGATCGTATTGCACAGGCTGACCCTTCCACTGCACTGATCCTTGCCATGCATTACCTGCACACGGTGTCGTTCGCCCTGTCACCGTTATGGCAAGAACCCCTTCGTTCGGCACTCTTCAGGTCCATTGAGCAAAAAGGCGCCCTGATGAACGGCCTGCGGGTCGAACCGGAACTGGGCACACCCGCACGCGGCGGCCTGCCCGCAACCACCGTGGTCAGGAAAAACGGCGTCTATTGTCTTTCCGGTGCCAAGATTTTTTCAACAGGATCATACGCGCTGACCTGGGCACTGGTATGGGCCAGAACAGATGAGGAGAATCCGCGTGTTGGCTGGGTGCTCGTACCGATTCACCTGCCCGGCGTAAAAATTGAAAAAAGCTGGGACCATATCGGCATGCGGGCCACCGGTAGCCATACCGTCGTGTTTGATAATGTGGCGTTGCCGGAAGATCATCTCGCAGGTCTGACGGACCCAGCTTATATGCCCGATTACGCAGCACGACTTGGCGTCTGGCATGCAGTGACGGTCGGTGCGTTATATAATGGCATTGCGAAGGCCGCGCGGGCGTGGTTCACTGGATATCTTCATGACCGCGTGCCCGCCAATCTGGGCCGCCCCCTGTCTACCCTGCCCCGTTTCCAGTCACTGGTCGGGGAAATCGATGCCCTTCTGCTGACGAACAGTGCGCTTGTGGACCGTGCCGTTGAACAGGACCGGGAAGGGATTTTCGATGGCGTAAATGCTGACCTGACCAAATATATTACAACGGAAAATGCCATTACCGTCGTGGAAAAGGCCCTGGCTGCAATCGGCAATCCCGGCCTGAGCCGGCATCAGCCACTGGAACGGCATTACCGCAACGTATTGTGCGGCCGGGTTCATACCCCGCAGGGGGACAGTGTCCTGCTGCATGCGGGCCGAAAGGCCTTAGGTTAAATCAGATCACACACGGACGGGGCAGACAGGACAGCAATGGCCGCGTTTACAAACGTGGCGTTGCAGGTAACGGGGCCGGCGTTCTCCCAACGCGGACTCCGCCCGTCAGTGAATGTCATCACGCAATACCTATGGCACGTGCCACATGCCGCCCTTCATATACGACGGATCTAGACAGGTTTTTCCGGCTCAACGATCAGGCCACGCAAGACCATGCGCACACTCGGGTCACCCCACAGCTTCATGCCTTCCGCCACCGTATGGGCCGAAACCACGATCCGCGCCAGCACGGCATTGCCAACATCAATCAGCAGGGAAGCCAGCAGGGCAATATCCACATCGTCCCCGATACGCCCCATATTGCGATACCGGGTCAGTATGCGGATGTACTGCTTGTAGATCAGGGTATCCAGCCTGCGCGCCGTGCGGTAAGCGGCAGACTGGTCATCGAGCAGTTTGGCGGTCAGGATGATTTTCCATGAATCCCGGCCAAGGAAGCGTAGCGCCTGCTCGGCCAGCATGTTTTCGAACGCGATGATGCCCGCCACCGGATCATCCGGCAGCGCACGCATGAACCGGCGGCGTTCGGGAAGGGCGGCTTCCAGATGCCGAAGAATAATACTGAGGAAAATATTATTCTTTGTTTCAAAATAGTTATAGACCGTAGCCGAAGCAACAGACGCTTCCACGGCAATGGCTTCGATCTTGGTTGATTCATAGCCCTGTGTCTGGAACAGCAGTTCAGCTGCATCCAGAACTTCGGACTCTTTATGATTTCTTGAGGAGCGGGGTGGCGTGGTCAAACCGGCTGGTCCATCTGATAGCAGGCTGTGCGCACGTATCCATCACTGACTGACAGGTACGGGCGACTGCCGTAATTCTTCGTCAAGGCCATTTTCCTGCGACAAACCCCATTTATCAAGAAGTTCTTTGTAATTTCCATTCAGGACAAGTTCACGCAGGCCGCTGCGGATCTGTTCCGCCAGTTCCGTGCTGCCCTTATGGAGCCCAATTCCGAATTTCTGTGGGAAAATCAGCCCTTCCATTGCCGTAATCCGTCCCTTTTCACGTCGCGTCACATATTGGGTGACAATGCTGTCAACCATCATCGCCTGCACCCGCCCTTCATAAAGCTGGATCATGGCGTCGGAGTCATTTTCCGCGGGATAGAACCTGATGTCGTTCCCGCTGCAGTTTTCCGCGCTCCATTGCTGGATCTGCGCGGGCTGGCTGGTGGTCCTGTTGGCCGCGACGTATTTGCCGCACAGGTCGCGCTGGGTGCGGAAAATCGCCGCATCGCGCGTCGGCACGAGAAAACGCGAGCCTTCACGCAGGTAATCCACGAAGTCCACGGATTCCCGCCGCACCGCATTGTCGATCATGCCATTGAAGAACAGATCCACCCGCCCGGTCTGGACGGCAGGCAGCAGTTCTTCAAAACTGATTTCATGAAACGTCAGCGCCCAGCCATTCTGCCGGGCAAGCGCGGTGGCAAGGTCAATATCAAAGCCTTCCAGTTGCCCCGTCTCCGGGTCTCGCATGTCGAGCGGCGGATAGCTGGGATAAACACCGATCACCACCTGCCGGGGCGCTGCTGTGGCCATGACCGGCCACAGCAGCACGGGCAGAAGGGCCCGGATCACCCCAAATGCACGATCACGATACCGCAAGGGCTTTTTCCTGCTGTTCGTAATACCGTGCGATCTCCTCCCCTGTTGTAATCCATACGTCGTTGCAACTGACAGTATATTGCAGGAATTCGCGCAACAGCCGGAAGCGCATCGGCCGGCCGCTTACCTGCGGATGGAACACGGTTGTCACAAGGTCGCCCCATGCGCGGGTTTCATCAAGGTCATCGCGCCACATCGACAGCACATGCTCCTTGGGAAAGATCGAGCGCGGGCTGAAACGGTTCGCAAGCCCGTGCATCCAGTCATCGTAACTGGTGGTCTGGGGCAGTTCGATCAGGCCGGGCGATCCGTCCTTCATCACGTGCCGGTAAGGACGCACATCATCAAACCAGGAACTGGTATAGAGGAAATTACGCTCCTTCAGGCTCTGGCACAGTTCGGCCGATGCTTCCCCGATGGGCGCACGATAACCCACAGGCACCACGCCCAGCCGCCTTTTAAGCACTTCCAGCCCGTAATCCAGTTCCTCCAGCATATGATCGGCGCCGGGTTCGGGAATGAGATGATGATAGCCGTGATGCCCGATTTCATGACCATCAGCCAGCACCGCCTCGGCCATGGCGGGATGGGCTTCCACCGCCCAGCCGGTGATGAAAAACGTGGCCTTCAGCCCCATTTCCCGTAAAAGCCCGAGGATGACGGGTGTGCCCACCCGTGCCTCGAACCCGCCGAAGGACATGGTGACAAGGCGGTCGGCATGGGACGGGTCCTTGCCGGTCCAGGCACTTTCCGCATCAATATCGAACGACAGGAACATGGCGGCCCGGTTCCCTTCGGGCCAGGGGTAGCGCAGGGCGGGCGGTGCCTGGTTGGGCGGCGTCAGCGGGACGTTGCGATAGCGTTCATAGGTTGCGGACATCTTGTATGAATTCCTGTAATTTCAGTTGGTCTGTGCGCGTGCGCCCAGCGTGGAGGCCAGGAAATCAGCCGCCCGTGGGTGCGATGGCGCGGAAAAAAACTGTGCGGACGGGGCATCTTCCGCGATGACCCCGTGATCCATGAACACGACCCGGCTTGCGACCTCACGCGCAAAACCCATTTCATGGGTCACGACGATCATGCTCATGCCGGTTGCGGCAACCTGTTTCATGACCGCCAGCACGCGGCCTACGGATTCCGGGTCAAGCGCACTGGTCGGTTCGTCAAACAGCATGACCTTGGGCTTCATGGCCAAGGCCCGGGCGATGGCGACACGCTGCTGCTGGCCACCGGACAGCTGGGCCGGATAATGGTCCATCCGTTCCCCCAGTCCCACCCATTCCAGCAGGCGACAGGCCTCCCTGCGCGCTTCCGCCGGCGGGACAGACAGGACATGGAGAGGGCCTTCCATCACGTTCTGCACCGCCGTCATGTGTGAAAACAGATTGAATTTCTGAAAGACCATACCGGTCTTGAGACGCTGGCGCGCGATCTGGCGCTCCGACAGGCGGTAAAAGCGTCCGCCCTTTGCTGCAGCAATCCCCATCAGTTCGCCATCCACGACCACACTGCCGCCCTGATAACGCTCAAGCTGGGCGATGCAGCGCAGGAGCGTGGTCTTGCCCGATCCCGATCCGCCCAGCACGCACATCACATCCCCCTGGTTCAGGGTGCACGACACCCCTTTCAGAATGGATGTGCTGCCGTACGACTTGCGCAGGTTCCTGACCTCAAGGATGGGTGACGCTGGTATTGCTGCGATATCTGTGGCAGTCATCCCGACCATCCCCTGTTGATACGTTTTTCAAGAAAATACTGCACAGGCATCAGAACGGTCACAATCGTCAGATACCAGAACCCGGTCACAAGCAGCAGTTCGATCACCCGGGCATTGGCGTAATAGATGTTCTGCGCACTATGCAGTATTTCCGGATACTGGATCATGCTTGAAAGTGATGTAAGCTTGATCATGCTGATGAACTCGTTCCCCAGCGGTGGAATGACCACCCGCAGGGCCTGCGGCAGGATGACCCGGCGCAGCGCCAGCAGACGTGTCATGCCGATCATGCAGCAGGCTTCATATTGTCCCCTGTCCACACTGGTCAGACCGGAACGCATGATTTCGGTGATGTAGGCCCCCTGATTCAGCCCCAGACCAAGCAGCGCGGACAGGAACGGCGTCATAAGCTGCACTGTCTGGACCGAACCGTAACCGGGTATCCATATATGCGGGAACACCAGCGCCAGATTGAACCACAAAAGCAGTTGCAGGATGACCGGCGTCCCCCGGAACAGCCAGACATAACCGGCCGCCACCGTTTTCCAGACCGGGTTGCCTGACTGCTGCACGATGGCAAAGGTCAGGCCGATCACGATACCCAGCATCATGGCGGATATGGCCATGAGCAACGTTGCGGCCACACCCTGCATTATGGTGCGGACCATCAGGAAATGGCTTACATACTTCCACTCGATATCGGAAACGGCAAAGGCATGGATCAGCCACGCCACGAATGCCAGTACGACCACAAGCGACACGACCATATGGTAACGGCCCCGTTCTATGATCGTGCTGTGATCGTCGAGTTGTATTTCAGCAGACATGTCTCACCTGTGCGGACTATGAGGGAATGACTGTATTGGCTTCCAGGTGCCATTTTCGAAGAAGGCTCTGATACTTCCCATCCTTTTTCATCTGTTCGAAATCGGCCCTGATATTGTCAAACAGCGCGCTGTCATGTCGCATGGCAATCGCAAGACAGGCGTGGCTGATGGGGGGCAGAAACCGGCGGAACAGCGAATGGGCATTATCAAGAAAATATCCGACCGTTTCCTCCCCTTGCACGGCGGCCTGCACCCTGCCCTCACGCAGTTCCAGACGGGCCATGGCGGAATTCTCGGTCCCCACCACCGTGATGTCAGGCAGATGGGCGGCCGTACAGACACGTGCGCTCCATGCCTGCAGGATCCGGGCGAAATCGGTACCACGCGCAGCGGATACCGTCCCGCCGCACAGGTCGGTGTCCCGTGTGAACGGACTGCTGCCCGACACCAGCAACTGGGCGCCGGACTGCAGGTAATCAATGAAGCGGAGAACACCCCGCCGACCAGGCGTGTCGTTCAGACCACTGATGATGATGTCAATCCGCCCTGAACCGACATCAACCATCAACTGGGGAAAGGACGCTTCGCGTATTTCCACCGGACGCCCCATCTGCCTTCCCAGCGCATAGGCGAAATCGACATCGAAGCCCTGAAGTTCACCCGTTTCGGGCGCATGGAATTCCATGGGTGGATAAACGGGGTTGATCCCCACGACCAGAGGCGCCGGCGGCGCCCCGTATCCGGCGGTCATGGCCGACAGGGACAGCATGATGCCCCCTGCGGCAAGAACGGACATGAAGGCAGTCCATGCGGATCGGGGCAGGCGACGGCGTAAGCGCATTTATACTCCTGTCCTAATAGGAAGCGGAGATGGTACCGAAGAAGGAACGCGGCGCGCCGATGCTGAAGGACTGGTAATCACCCTGCATCGGATTTCCGTTGTCCCCCATCGTTCCGATATAGGTTGAATTGAACAGGTTATAGACGTTGAAACCAACGGACAGCGTGCTGAGCGGGCCGACACGGTCGAAGTTGTAACGCGCCCCCATTGACGCCAGCCAGTAGGACGGAACATGCAGCGTGTTCATGTAGTCAAACGGGCGGCTGGACATGTAGGATGCATCAAAATGCACTTCCGCACCGCGATAGGCATAGGCAAGCTGCGTTTTATACATGAAGGAAGGATAGTTGACGATCTTCTTCCCCCTGGTGTGATAGGTCGTGCCGCCATCGGACACATCCGATCCGTACCAGCCATGATTATAGCTGAAGCTGTTGTAGAAACTCAGCCCCTTGACCGGGCGTAGGGTCGCCCCCACGTCCACGCCGTTCATGTGGACACTGCCCACGTTGGCGACCGAATCCGTCGGGTTGACAATATTACCCGATGCGATCGTCTGCAGGCGGTTGAAGAAATCAGTATGGTAGAAGCTGACAGACGCAGACAGTTTCTTCGCCTGATAACGGTAGCCGACCATATAGGTCCAGTCGGTTTCCGGCTTGATCACCTTCTTCATTTCATTGAACGTCTGCAGGTTGGTTACACCCCAGACACTGCCCAGGCCATAACCACCATCAGCATAAGTACGCAGGTTCTTGGCAATATCGAAATAGAGTTCGCTATGCCGGTCGAGATGGTAATCAACATTGAAATGCGGCAGGAACCCGTCTGATGCATTCAGGCTGCCCTGCGCCAGTGCCGCCTCGCCCGTATTGTTCGCCACCTGTGATCCACGGGTGGTGGACGTCATGGCCTTGAACCCGACAGACGCCACCAGGTTGGGCTTGATGTAATACTGGTCCTCCACATAGCCCATGAAGGTATTGGTGTTGAAATCGAAGGCCCACATGCGATCAAACGCAGCGCCCAGATGGTTGGGATCCGGCACGCCCTGCCCCAGCAGCGGGGCTTCATACAATGTCTGGCTTATGGCGTTGCGGTAGTATTCGTACCAGATCCCGGCCTTGAGTACATTGTGCCCCATGTGCCAGTTCATACCGGACGTAAACCCGTAACGCATGAGCCAGGGACGCTTGATCTGTTCGGACAATGGCGCCCCGTTAGGCGAGGCATGGAAGGGGTTGGTGAACACCCCCATCGCCTTCTGGCCATGACCATACAGCGTCGTGTCCCATGACAGGTGGTTTGTCATGTTCAGCTTGAGTTTCGTGTACGCTAGGTAATCATTCCAGACACGCCCCACGTCATAATATGCAACGTCCTTGGGATCGTTCGTCTTGTCCTGACCCAGCGTGTATTTCCCCGCCGCCGCGTTATAGGCGTTGGTATAATTGGGATAGTAGTTATCAAGCCGGGTACCATACACCTTCAGGAAATTGAAACTGAGATCCTGATAATCAACCGGCTGCACAAGGTTGTTCCAGTCAAAGAAGAACGACAGTTCGCTGTTGTTCTTCAGCGGCTGGACAAGCTTGGCATTGACGTTCTGTTCAAACTGGTATCCCGCGCCCTTCCACTTGTCCGTGTCATTACGGACATAGGATACGTAAAACCGGGTGCCCGTCCTGTTCAGGTTGCCACTGTCAACCCGGACAAACGTATGGTACGCATTCCAGCTGCCGAAGGACTGCGAAACACGTGCCCCGGCCTTCTGCAGGGGATTGGATGAAACCATGGAGATCTGGCCGCCCAGGTTGGTCGTCCCTGGCGCGTCCACAGCACCCGCACCCTGCGAGATATCCATGCTCGCAATATTTTCCGGCGCGATCGCAGCCTGAGATTTCAGGCCGTTATAGGTAAAATATCCCTGATCGCCCAGCGGAACCCCATCAAGGGTAAAGCCCATCTGGTCCTGCACGAAGCCACGGGCGTACAGCGTGGAAGACCACGTATCCACCCCCAGCGCATCAGACGACGTGAACTGAACGCCGGGCAACTGGGCAAGCATCTTGACCGCACTCGTGCCCGGCACGAATTTGTCCATCATGGCGCGGCTGACCACTTCACTCGTACCGTGTGACTGGGTGCGGGCGGTGGACATGACACGCAACTGTTCCGGCACCTGTGGCGGTGCGGCACCCGCACCGTGCCGCACCGTGTGGGCGCCTGCCCGCGGCGCTGCCGAAACACCATGACGCTGCCCTGAATCGGGAGCGGCCCGGGAAGATTCGGTCGCCCCCTTTGCGGAATCAACGTATGGAACGCAACATACAATGAAAATCCCGAGACATCGGCTACGTCTCATTACATGCCTCCTGACGGATGATTGTAAGGTTTTTGGAATTGATTACTTTTTATTTCTGCATCTGACTGTTTTAGGCACCAGAACATGACGGACCGCACCGGGCACGCGACCACGCGAAACACCACGGGCAGATGCCTGCGCCCTGAACTGGTCTGGAAAAATCAGTCTGCAATCTGATTTCCCCATGTTCCCGGCACTCTCTCCAATAATTGGAATGATATCGAAACGATATGAACGGCACTTCATCCCGACAGTTATGATACCCACGCACTATTTATTTCTTTGTAGTAATGTTATTTCACCCTGCCGTCCGACCCTGTGGAACGTAACTCTTATGTCGGCCCACCCCGCAGCAGGAGAATTGATACTGAATCACAGGTTAGAATCCCTGCTTGAAATAACATAGAACTTTTAAGATCCCTGCTTCCGGGACATTTCTGACATACCGGATAATTAGCAACGTAAACGGAATGAATCGGCCCTGTCCAGACTTTTTGGTGTCAACTCCAAGTTTTTCTTGCGTCGGCTCCAAGGCGCTATAAGATGACATCATGACCGAAGCAGCCGTCATGTTTTTGCTGCATCCGGGATTAATTACTTACATTCAATAATATAAATGGGTCATGCGCGATATGAATGCGATCACAGAAGGCGAATGGCGTTATAACCAGCTGATCAAGCTGTTCCCCTCGGAAGCGGAACCCGCATTCGAGGATACAACACAGCAGGAAGCCGTATGGGGCCAGAAATGGGGATGTAATAACGACGTCGGGCGCCTGCGCATGGTCATGATGCACCGCCCCGGTGACGAAGTGAACATTGTTGATACGTCGAAACGTATGGAAAACAATGCTTTTGGCGATGTCGAAGCAGGCTGGTACTGGCGTGGCGATACAGGCCCGGACCTTGCGGCCATGCAGGCGCAGCACGACAGTTACGTCGCCACCCTGCGTGGGGAGGGCGTGGAGGTTGTCTATCTCGACTCCATCGCGCCGGGCCGTATGAAATCCTGCTTTACCCGGGATTCGCTTATTGCGGTAAAGGGGGGGGCCATTGTCACCCGCATGGGCCCAAAAATCCGCCGCGGTGAAGAACGCCCCGTTACCCAGACACTGGCCCGTATGGGGTGCCCGATCCTGCGGACGATTTCAGGCAATGGTGTTGCCGAAGGCGGCAGCTTTGCATGGCTGAACCCCACGACCGCAGTCATCGGGATTTCCTCGCGCACCACGGAATCCGGAGCCGACCAGATCGAGGAAGTCCTGCGTACGCAGGGTGTAGAACTACTGCGCATTCAACTGACCGGTTACAGGCTTCATATCGATGGCGTGTTTGTCATGCTCGCCCCGGACCTTGCCATCGCCAATATTGCCCTGCTGCCTTACTGGTTCCTTGAAAAGCTTGGTGAACTGGGAATTCACGTCATCGAAGTCGGTTATGAGGATGATGTATCGATCATCAACTGCCTGGCAATCGCCCCCGGCCGTGTCGTGATGCCCGAAGGCGTGTCCGAAAAAACACGCAAGGCGCTGATTGGTGCCGGGGTCGATATCATTCCGGTCAAGTATGACAAGATGATATCGGGTGGTGGCGGCCTGCACTGCTCGACCGGTCCCCTGATCCGCGATGATATCTGAGGAGAGCGGGATAATGTGGAACGACGAATTTTCCGATGCGCAGCGTTGCGCGCTCGACTGGCTGAATGAACGGCAGGCGGCATTTTCCAAAGATCACAAGACAATATGGGATTTTCAGGAACCGTCATGGCGCGAATACCGCTCCAGCCGCTGGTATGTCGAACGCCTGCGCAGCGAAGGGTTCACAGTGGAGGAAGGTACGGCCGGAATGCCGACCGCCTTCCGTGCGGAATGGCGTAACGGAGACGGTCCGGTACTGGCGGGCTACGCTGAATACGACGCGGTGCCGGGACAGTCGCAGGGAGCCGTTCCCTATCAGCAGCCGCGGAAGGGGACAAGCAGGCTGGCGGCGGGCCATACCGACCCGCATTCCGCACTGGGTATCGGTGCCCTGGCCGGTTTCCTTGCCACGAAACGGGCCATGGAAGCGCATTCCATTCCCGGCACGCTCGTCTTCTTTGGCGAACCGGCGGAAAAGATGTGCGGTTCAAAGCCGGTGCATGCCGCGCACGGCTATTATGACGGGCTGGATGCCGCCATCAGCTTCCATCCCCATTCCTTTCCCGCACTGACGAATGGATGTTTCTGGGAAACGACAAGCGCACCTTACTGGAGCCGCATCTACACATTCGAATGCCCCGATCCCGAAACATGGCAGGCGGATATTTCATCGGGTGAAATCACGCATATCCATGCCATTGCACGCGCGCCCGGCGCAATCGATGCGGTCTGCCTGATGTACACCAATTCCAAGATGATGAAGGAATCCATCCTGCCGCATACCGGTAGCTGGACCATCAACGAATTCATCCCGATTGCCGGTCAGGCCACGGCGGACAATTTTGCCCCCGGAATCGGGCAGATTCAGTATTCAATGCGCGCGCCTTCGCTGGATATGTGCCATTCGGCCTTTGAAATCCTTGACCGCAATGCCGACAGTATCGCGGCGATGACGCATTGCACCGTCAAAAAGGAATGGATCACCAAGACCCGTCCCGGTCTGCCCAACCATGTCATGGCGGAAACCACTTTCGCGAATTTCAAAAGACTGGGCGCACCACAATGGGGTGAGGACGCGGTGCGATTTGCCCAGGACGTTCACAAGACCCTCGGCCTGCCCGAGACCACAGAACCCCTGCTGCCCAACATGATGAAGCTGACATCACCACAGGAAGCCGAGGCCGCCTTCCGTGAACAGCTGCCGCCATGGCAGAAGCATTACGCGGCGGATGACTACGTGGATTATACATGGCACGCGCCAACGGTCCGCCTGTATGTCGCCCGCCCCACCCTGCACCACCCCGAAGCGCCCGGCTACCGCTATCCTGCATGGGCGCGCCACGCTATGGCCGGTTATACCGCGTGCATCGACCCGATGTGGAGCCGCGCCTCCCAGGTCATCACCACCACGCTGCTCGACCTGCTGACAAAGCCTGCGGTGCTGGAAGCGGCACAGGCCGAATTCCGTGAGCGGACCGGTGGCGGGGTGGGCGGATCACGCTGGATTGCGCCGCTGCTACCCAAAGATTTCAGGGCGCCAGTTGATTACCACTGGCCTGAATACGTGGAAACGCCCCGCGGCAGTGAATGGTCCATGGGCAATGTGCGCGATTGATCGGACGCAAAGGAGTTCAGGATCATGACCCCGGTTGACATGTCCACCCCTGGGGCCCCGACGCCACAGGATATCGCCACTGCAACGCAGCGCCTGAGGGAGGACCTGGCGCTTGCCTATCGCCTGTTCGCCCATCTGGACATGACCGATACGGTCTATACGCACCTGTCCGTGCGTCTGCCCGGGCCGGGGCACCGCTTCCTGGTCAATCCGTATGGCTATCTGTTTGAGGAGATTACGGCCAGTTCCCTTGTCGAGGTGGATGCCCGGGGCCAGCCTGCGCAGCCTACCACCATGCCGGTCAACCCCGCAGGCTTTGTCATCCATTCGGCAGTACATGGCAGGCGGCCCGATGCCGCCTGCGTCATGCACACCCATACCCTTGCCGGGATGGCGATTGCGGCCCAGCAGGGAGGGCTGCTGCCGATCAACCAGATCAGCATGGAATTCTACAATGCGGTGGCAGTGCATGAATATGAAGGGATCGCGGAAGACCGCAACCTGAGCGAGCGGGAACGTCTTGTCCGCGACCTGGGTGATCACAAGGTCATGATCCTGAAAAATCATGGCCTGCTCAGTGTCGGGCGAACCATCGCGGAAGCATTCTACTACATGTATTACCTGGAACAGGCATGCCGTATCCAGCTTGCCGCGCAATCTGGCGGCCAACCGCTTTCCATTCCTTCGCCGCAGATGCTTGCGCATGTGCGCAGCCAGTTTTCCACGGGGGCGGACAAGGGCGAGATGCTGTGGAACGCCCTGCGCCGCAAGATGCAGAGAGAACAGCCGGATTATATGACCTGACCCCCACACCGTGGTGAAGCCTGCTGGCGGAGAAAAACCTTATGTCGCTTCAGTTGATCAACAAGCCGCCCCCGTGGCCGGGCGGCGCACGCTGCGCGGTGTGCATGTGCTTTGATTTTGACGCCGAAAGCCTGCTGCACCTGTTTTACGGGGCGGATGCGGGCCGCCATGTCAGCGCCGCGTCCGAACTGCGTTTTGGCGCAACGGTTGGGGTGCCGCGCATTGTCAATATCTGGAAGCATTTCGGCATCCGGCAGACAATGTATGTGCCGGGCTGGTGTGTGGAAGAATACCCGCATGCCATATCCCTGCTGGTCGAAAACGGGCATGAGATCGGCCATCATGGCTGGCTGCATGAACGCGTCAACCAGCATTCCCCTGTTGACGAGCGCCGGATCCTTGAAAAGGGCATGCGCGCGATCGAGAAAGCAACAGGCCGGGCGCCTGCGGGCTACCGCAATCCATCGGGCGCGTTTTCCGAATACACGCTCGACCTTCTTGTTGAACATGGCTTCAGCTACGATGCGTCACTGTATGGGGATGATGTGCCATACATGCTGAAGGGCAAGGCGGGTTCACTGATCGAACTGCCTTCCACCCATGCGCTGGATGACTGGCCACAATATGTACACACCAGGGCCTTCAGGATGGCCCAGACAATCCGCGCGCCTGCAGAAGCCATGGCCGTATTCCGTGCAGAATTCGATGCGGCCTGGCAGTATGGCGGCCTGTGGTCGGCAATATGGCACCCGTTTGTATCGGGCCGGCTGTCGCGCGCGGCGGAAATTGTAAAACTGCTGGATTACATGCACGAAAAAGGCGACGTCTGGTTTGCGCCGATGGAAGATATCGCAGCCCATATCTCCACGCTGGTGGCCAGCGGCACATGGATACCGCATGAAGAGCAGATCCCGCGCTGGATCGGGGGCGTCCCCCCCCTTTCCATTCCCGTGCGCTAGAGAAAGGGGCTGGCATGAACAGGACATGGATCATGACCATTCTCCCGGCGATCATGATCGCGTATGTTCTGTTCATCCATTATTACAGAAACGGTCCGGTAGCCATTACGGGGGAAAACCCGATTGTCGTGGCCGTCAACACGGGAAATCCGCCAATGGAATTCCGTGACCCGGAAACAACGCAGCTGCAGGGATTCGATATTGATCTGGCCGCCGCGATTGGCCGGGTTTCGGCGCGACCGGTCACATGGGTTGACAGTACTTTTGAACAACTGATCCCGACCCTGCTGTCGGGGCGGGCCGACATGATCATCAGCGGCTTTTACGACATTCCCGCCCGGCACGTCCTGTTTGACTTCATTCCCTATCTTACCACCGGATCACAGTTTTATACTTCTGCCGAACATGATGACATCCATACGCTGACCGACCTGTGTGGCAGGACCGTCACGACCATTCAGGGCACCAGTTTTGCCGAACAGGCTGCACGCTGGAGCGCCAGAAACTGTGAAGCCCATGGAAAACCCGCCATAAAGGTCATGTGGGATTCAGATCTTGGCCAGCAGTTGAGCAACCTGCGTGAAGGACGTTCAAGCGCGGCCCTGCATGGGCAGGAAGTTGTCGCGTTTATTGTCGGACTGAGAGGCGGCGGCCATTTCCGTCCCATTGCCGCCCCCATCAACCAGACGAATATTGTAGCGGCCTTCAGGAAGGGGGACGTACAGAACGAAACCCTGTTTTCAGAAGCGCTGGCCCGAATACGCCAAAGTAATGATTTCATGAATCTTGCTGAAAAATGGAATCTTTCCAATAGTATAAAGCAATAACACGAAAAACCGGAACATATGACGACATGTCAGGAACGGGTGTTCCATAACCAGACACACCCGGTCCCGCAGCATCCGGAAATATAGATAACAACAGGAAAATACATGAATCAGGACATGATGCCCACGGGCGTAAACCTTGGTATTGATGGCCCATCGCTGCTGGCTGACATTGCCGAAACCGCAGCCTTTGGCGGCACGGCAAAAGGTGGCATCTGCCGTCTGGCCCTTGGCGCGGAAGACCGCCAGGTCCGCGACTGGCTGGGGACGCAGGCGGCTGCACTGGGCGGCGTGCTTACGGTTGATTCCATGGGCAACCAGTTCATCCACCTGCCTGGTTCCGATCCCGCCCTGCCCCCGCTTGTCATGGGCAGCCACCTTGATACGCAGCCGACCGGCGGAAAATATGATGGCATTTATGGTGTGCTGGCCGGCCTGTCGGCCCTGCGCGCGCTGCAGCGCAGCGGCTACCGGATGCGGCACCCGGTCGAACTGGTCAACTGGACGAACGAGGAAGGATCACGTTTCGCGCCCGCCATGATGTCATCCGGCGTATTTACCGGTGCCTTCACCCAGGCACAGGCTTACGGAACGCAGGATGCACGGGGAACAACCTTCGGACAGGCACTGGAAGAAATCGGCTACAGGGGCGCGGAACCCTGTGGCCAGCACCCAGTCCGGGCCTATTTTGAACTGCATATCGAACAGGGTCCTATCCTTAAAAAGGAAGGCATAACCATTGGCGCGGTCACCGGCGTGCAGGCCATGCGCTGGTTTGACCTGCGGTTGAGTGGTCAGGAAGCGCATGCCGGCACGACACCACGCGCCATGCGTCGCGATGCGCTGCTTGCCGCAGCCCATGTCATGATCATGATCGACGAAATCGCGCAGTCTTATGGTGCGGACACACGGGCGACCGTGGGTGTCATACAGGTGCAGCCCGGCAGTACCAATGTGGTGCCGGGCGAAGTCCAGATGTCGCTGGACCTGCGCCACCCCGATGATGACGTGATTGCCGCCGTGGAAGAGCGCATACGCACAGAAGCCGCACGGCAGGCGGAACAGCAGGGCGTTACGTTGTCAATGAAACGGATCTGGGATTCCCCGGCCGTGCATTTTGATCCCGACTGCGTGGAAATGGTGCGCAGGGCCGCCAGCCTGACGGGACAGAGCTACCGTGACATCGTATCGGGCGCGGGCCATGACGCCGCCCATATGGGGCATATCTGTCCCACTGCCATGATCTTTATCCCCTGCCGCGATGGGCTGAGCCATAATGAAGCGGAACATGCGGAAGCAGGCGACATCGTGGCCGGGGCCAATGTGCTGCTGCACGCCATCATGGCGGCCGATGCACATTTTGACCCTGCATAAATCAGGTAACCGACCATATTGCTGTAACAGTCCCCCATAAGGATGGCTGTTACAGCAACCTTATGCTTTCCCGCTGCCGGATGCCCGGCAATCAGACCCTGCCGCCATCAGAACCTGTTCAGACCGTCTCGGACGACGGGCAGGAAACCGGCAGGATCCGGGGGAAAGTGGGACAGGCAAGCGACTGACCGGGCATGAGATTGTCCCCCCTGACCGGTGGGGCGATATCGCTTTTGATTTCAACATAATGGGCATCATCACCGGCCCAGCAGGTCGAAAGCACACGCCGTGACCGGCTGGGGGCCGGATTACCGGGGGCGGCATGCAGCGTCCTGCAATGGAACACCAGACAGTCCCCCGGTTCCATCGCCCAACGCAGGATATCGTAATCCCCTGGCGTGGCGTCGATATCGGGCAGCGGGGGACGTCCATCCCGGTCGCCGCGAAATTTGCTGGTGGGGTCAAAGGGCACGGCCTCGAACAACTGGCCCCAGCGGTGCGAACCCTTCACGAATTCAAGCGATGTTTCAAGCGGCACCGTATCAAATGGCATCCAGATCGTAAGCGCCTGCGTCCCTCCCACACACCAGTAAGACTGGTCCTGGTGCCAGGGTGTACGTTTGGACGTACCGGCTTCCTTTATCAGCAGGAAGTCATGATAGAAGGTGACAGTACGGGAATGCATAAGACTGCCAGACACGGCAGCAAGCGGCCCCGTGCGCATGAATTCCTCAAAGACCGGGACACGCTGCCAGACCAGAACATCACCGAAAAACAGCCCTGCCTCACCAGAGTTTTCAAACCGGAAATGGTTAGGCCCTGCCACCCGTATCGCCGCGGGCAGGGCATCTGTCAGTCTTGCAATCCATTGTGGTGAGATCACCTGCCGCAGGCAGACGACGCCATCACGATCAAAATCCTGTCGGGTGGACGCGTTTACATATTCGGACTGGATCATACCTGTCATCACCCTCTCCAAGTATTGCGCATCCCGCCATGGGCATATGCTTCTGCCTGTCATTCCGATATCATAATATAACACCTGGGTAATGGATTCATGTTTGCGATATCCGCAAGTACACTTTTGGTTTAATCAAACCGTTTTCCCAGTCAGCCCTGCACCAGACAGACCGTGCGGGGACAGCGAAGTCGCATTCAGTCCGCAACAGGCCCTTCGTCCTCCTCATCAGGTTCCAGCGGTTCGACCAGCCCGTCCTTGTCAGGATCGATCGGTTCGTCCTCATCATGGTCCGGGCAACGTTTTTCCGGCGGGTCCAGTGGTTCTTTCTCATCGGGTTCACCGTGACCGGGATCCTGTCCGGGTTCATGGACTGGCGATGGCGGAACCGGGGACGGCCGGGTCGGCATGGCATTCCATGCATTTTCCGTTACCTGTCTGCTGAACATGGCACCTCTCCGTAAATGGTTCCCCCTGCAACGGGTGCCATGAAAACAGGTTGCCGCACTGCCGGGGATATTTTCGGAATACGGGACAGGCCGCGTGGGCCAGCAAATGACCTGACCTCCCGACCATGCCATTTGCCTGCCCGTTCACGATCCCGCGTTACGGTGCCAATGATGGCAGGCAATTGCCGCAGCGTGGCGTGGATAAGGCCGGGACAGATCCACACCGGGTTCTCCGACACGCTTACCGCACGTCGTCCAGCCTGTCGGAAAACGGGGATTTCCGTATTTTTACGGGTTATATGCAAAAATATGGCGCCTCGATATCACCAAAGAAGCTTGTGCTTATTGAAAATTACACATAAACAATCGTATCCACCATCGGTAATTCACTTAGTTTTTTGGTATAATTTGAACGTAAAACGGGCGGGAACGCATAGACAGGCGCCCTTACCCCCATACAGGACAGCATGCACTGCCTGCCCCGCAACCATCGAACCATGAAGCCCCACCATGCACCTGCCTGAATCGATCAACCTGCTTTATGTGCTGTCTGGCCTTGGGGTCGGCTTTCTTGTCGGCATGACCGGCGTAGGGGGCGGGTCGCTCATGACCCCGCTGCTCATATTGCTGTTCAAGGTGCATCCGCAATCAGCCGTGGGTACTGACCTGCTGTATGCAGCCCTGACCAAGACGGTGGGCACACTGGTACATGGCCGCAGCCAGTCGGTGGAATGGCGTGTGGTGGGACGACTGGCGCTGGGCAGCATACCGGCTACCGTGCTGACGATCGCAGCCCTCCACTGGGCGGGCAGCCCTTCGGCGCAGGTGACACATGTGATTTCCGTGGCCCTGGGCATAGCACTGCTGATTACCGCCCCCAGCGTGCTGTTCCGCCACCGGCTGCAGATACTGTCGCGGCAGAAGGCCGGAAGCGTTTCCTCCGCCATGACTGGCCATCTCACCACGCTGCTGGGCGCGGTGCTGGGGGTCATGGTCACGTTGTCTTCCGTCGGCGCAGGGGCCATTGGCATGGCAGCGCTGATCTTTCTCTATCCCTCGCTGGAAATCCGTCGGCTGGTCGGCTCCGACATCGCCCATGCCGTGCCGCTCACGGCCATTGCGGGCATGGGGCACTGGTGGATCGGGGATATTGATGTCCCGCTGCTGACCTCGCTGCTGTGCGGGTCCGTGCCGGGCATCATACTGGGCAGCCTGTGCATCGGGCTTGTTCCCGACCGGGTGCAGCGGATCATACTGGCGGCGATTCTTGTCACCGTCGGGCTGAAGGTCATCTGACGACACACGCCCCGCACGGGTACCAGCCAGCACCTTGCGCTCCCGGCGCCATCCGTTACCCTACCGCAACCATGACAGGCGGAAGGCAGGGAAATGGCATACGGAAAGCTGATGGTCATCCTGACCTGTGCAGGCTGCTGCGCGATAGACGGGGCGCAGGCAGTTCCAGTTCCAACCGCGATGGACATGCGACGGGTCTTTACCCCCCAGCCCCTGCCGGACCCGCCCAACCGCTACAATTCGGGTTCTGGCCTACCGGGACCGGATTACTGGCAGAACCGGGCAGATTACGTCATCCATGCCCATATCGACACGCCGACCCACGCCCTGTCTGGCGAAGAAACGCTGATCTATACCAACAACAGCCCCGACAGCCTTGATACGCTATGGCTGCAACTTGACCAGAACATCTATCGTCCCCATTCCCGCGCAGGCTTCGCCAACCCCGAACGCCACCCCAATACGACCGACGGCATGGAGATCGATTCAGTTGCCATCGTGCATCATGGGCATGAAACCCCGCTTCGGCCACGCATATCCGATACCCGTATGCAGCTTGCACTGCCCGGCGCGCCGTTGTCCCATGGGCAGAAGGTCCAGATCCGCATCCGCTGGCATTACATCATTCCCGGTCCATGGGGCGGCCGAACAGCGGTGACCCCCGCCAGAGATGGCGAAATATATGAAATCGCGCAGTGGTACCCCCGCATGTGCGTTTATGACAGCCATCGCGGCTGGGACACGCTGCCCTATCTGGGGCAGGAGTTCTATCTTGAATACGGCAATTTTGATTATAGCGTCACGGTGCCGTGGAATTTCACGGTTGTCGGTTCAGGCGCGCTGCTCAATCCGGCGCAGGTCCTGACCCGCACCGAACGTGCCCGTCTGGCGCAGGCAGCCCGCAGCGACCGGACCGTAATGATCCGTACAGAACACGACGTAACGGACCCCACAAGCCACGTGGCCCGCATGGGGGAAAAGACGTGGCGTTTTTACATGGAAAATACGCGTGATGTTTCCTTCGCCGCATCTCCCGCCTTTTTATGGGATGCGGCGCGCATCGACCTGCCGCCGGTACGTCCCGCCCCCGGCATGAAGCCTGTGCCCCGTCTGGCCATGTCGGTTTACCCGCGTGAAGGCATTGGCCCGCAGGCATGGGACCGGTCCACCGAATATGTCAGACATGCCATCGAATATTTTTCCCGCCAGTGGTTTTCCTACCCATGGCCCAATGCCATCAATGTGGGTGGCCACGGGGCGGGCATGGAGTATCCCGGCATTGTCTTTGACGGCTGGGAAGACCGGAACGATACGCTGTTCTGGATCACCACGCATGAACTGGGCCATGGCTGGTTTCCCATGATCGTGGGTAGTAATGAACGGCGTGATGCTTTTATGGATGAAGGGTTCAATACCTTTATTGACGCCTATGCATCGCAACATTTCAACCATGGGGAATATGCCCCCAAGCGTGACGCCGAATTCGCGCCCCTGACCGGCAGACCCGCCGATGACATCATCCCGGTGCTGAAAGATCCGCAGGCGCCTACCCTTATGACACCAGCGGAACTGGTACCGGAAAAATACCGTCATCCGGTCACGTATTTCAAAAGTGCCTATGGGCTTGTGCTGCTGCGTGAACAGATACTGGGGCCGGAGCGCTTCGATACCGCCTTCCGCCGTTATATTCAGGCATGGGCATACCATCACCCCACCCCATCGGATTTTTTCCGGTTGATGGAAAGTGAAGCGGGTGAAGATCTGGGATGGTTCTGGCGTGGCTGGTATTTTGAAAATGACTGGCCGGATTATGCCCTGTCACGCCTGTCCTATATCAATAATGACGCCCGTCAGGGCACGCAGGTCAGCATAAAGGCCAAAGGCAGGCTTATGCTGCCCGTAACGCTAAGGCTGGCCTATAGTGATGGCACGCATGCGGATCAGGTTATCCCGCCGGAAAGCTGGCACCTGGCGGACAATATTACTGTTGCCTTCCCTGGTGGCCCGACAGTCGACAGAGCCATTCTTGATCCCGAACATGTCCTGCCCGACCCGGACCGCAGCGATAACATACGCCTTATGAAATCAAGGTAACTTACGCATGGGACATGCATCACGGCACAGCATTATGCTGCCTTGGCAGACTGTTTAAAAAAGCTTTTCATAAATAAAATTTCATGAATGCTGTTTTTTAAAGGCGGCATTTACGGGAAGTTTTCTGAAAAAGCGTTATCATGAAGTTGTTCATGAGCTGCTGGCTGTTCAAGCAGTTTCCTGACAGGTCCGTCCCGACTGCGTCATGGGCCTGCAACAGCAACATTACACCATAAAAAGGTATATGTGACATATCATATCATTACAAATATATATGCTAATACAGCAATCATCCCATCCCTGCCCTACAGATGATATTCATCCAGAAGGGTCACATGCTGCATAAGGGGAAATGGCCTGACCGCATGGATAAGGCAACCGTTCCACATGACCATAACCGGCAGGGAATGCAATATTTCATCTGTCATTACATATGAGGGGTATTTTTCCTTCGCTACAAATGCAAACACCCAGCCTGTGAATAGGCTGGGTGTTTGCGATTATATAACGTATCCGTGATGCTTATGCATCGGTGCCCTTCTTGCGGCGCGCACGGGTCGTCTTACGCGCGGGCTTCGCCGGGGCTTCCGCCGCAACTTCGGGTTCCGGCTCAACCACAACTTTACGACCCAGGCCAATCTTCTGTGCAAGGGACGAACGATGCGCGGCGTAATTGGGCGCTGTCATCGGATAGTTGGCAGGCAGACCCCATTTTTCACGATACTGCTCCGGGGTCATGCCATATGCCGTCTGCAGATGACGCTTGAGCATCTTCAGCTTCTTGCCGTCTTCCAGGCAGATTACATAATCAGGAAATACTGATTTCTTGATCGGCACGGCCGGCTGCAGCGGGGCAGGTTCAACCACCTTTTCGGCGCCAAGCCCCTTCAGCGCGGTATAAACCGTTTCGATCAGGGTGGGGATCTGCTCAATGCCAACGGTATTATGATTGGTATGCGCAGCCACGATCTCTGTCGTCATGGATACCAGTTCGGTATGCGGGAGATCTTTATTATCCAATGTCTGAATCTTTCCTCTGTAGATTGCCGTCCGGGGACATATCTGCCCTATCAGTAATAATCATGCGTCTATTATGCAACCACAATAAAGCCTTTTGATGCGTATTTTTTATATCACCCCCATTACAGAGACATACGCCGCAATGCCTGCATAGGTCACATATCCGCATGCCTTCTGCGTTCCAACAGACATGATGGCGCAATAATAGCCCTGTCCATTATCGCATCCATGGATCATATGCAATTTTTTGTTTGAAAATTTGAAAAAACATCATCTCAAATTCTTAATTTACTGATTTTCGTTAATGAATTTTCACTATTTTATAAACACGTCATATAAAATACACGACCTGTTCATTGATCATATTTACCAAAAAAAACAGACACCAAACAAAATCAAATTTTACAAACAAAAAATAAACAGACCAGACCGAAGCCACAAAGTTAAGTCATTTAATTTCATTTTTATTTAGATATGAATTCTATACCAAAATTTTTTATATAAGTTTATGATATTATTTTTTCATACGGCTGATTACATGCTTATGATCAAAAAAAACGATATGCCAACAAAATATGATTTTTTGTCATTACATATTGCAGCAAATACATATGTTCATATTTTCCATGACATACGCCATGTATCCATCAGTATGATCCTGCCTGCATGGCATGAATTATATGGACTGTATCCCGTGCGTACCTGCATCATAATACATGCTGTCATTCCCTTATTGCAGAACTGAGCCATCATCCTGCTGTCATTACATCCCTTCGCGCAACACGCGTCAAAGTTGTGCATATGATACCCTGCATACCTGCACGCGCTGTCCAGATCGGTACGATATGCTGACCAGTCCCCTCCCTGATTACCAGACTGTATCAGTCAGGTCATGCAGCATATATTATATTTTAACGCCAGCATGGTGATATCGCAGGAAGAAACAGAATACAGCGGAATGGCATCATCCCGGCCTGCTTTTTTCATTCCTGTTCCATAGACAACAGGACGGTCAGCCCAGCCCATCCACCATAATATGCGGCAGTCCCCGGCTACATGTTTCCACACGGGCAACAATGTCATAGGTCTGACGCAATGTATCCGGCGTAATGACATCATGCGGGGAACCAGCCGCGATAATCTTACCGTCCCGCAGGATCACATCGTAATCCATCATGCGCACGGCAATATTCAGGTCATGCAGCACCATGACCGTCACGATGTTGCGCCGTTCCGTCTCGCGCCGCAGCACGTCCATCACGGCAAACTGATGATGCAGGTCGAGCGCGCTGAGCGGCTCATCAAGCAACAGGGCATCAGGATGCCGCCCCAAAGCCTGCGCCAGCCCCACAAGCTGACGCTGTCCGCCCGATAGTTCATCCATATACCGCATGGCCAGGTCGGCGATGCCGAATATGTCCAGCATACGCAGCGCCGCGTCGATTTCATCCCCACCCGTGATCCCGGGCAATGCGCCAGTGGCGTTCTGGGCAGCCAGCAGCGATTCCAGCACCTGCAGATGCACCGTGGCCGGCAGGGTCTGGGGCAGATACAGGCAGCGTCGCGTCCGCTGTGCCAGCGACATGCGCGAAAGCACGTCCGACCCCAGCATGACCTGACCCGTCGCCTCCCCAAGTCCCGCCAGGGCGCGCAGCAGGGTGGACTTGCCACTGCCATTGGGACCAAGCAGGGCGGATACCTTTCCTGTGGGGAACGGACCTACCGTCAGGTCATCCAGAACGGTGCGCTGACCATACCTTACGGTTACGTGTTCCGCGAACAGGCCGTTCATCATGAAAGCCCCTGCCTGCGCAGGACAATGGCAAGGAAGAACGGAATACCAACCAGCGCCGTCACGATCCCGGTCGGGATCACCACGCCAGGCATGATATTGCGCGCGGCTACCGAAGACAGCGACATGACCAGCGCACCAACAAACATGCTACCAGGCAGGTAGAAACGATGATCCTCCCCCAGCAGGCGGCGGGCGATGTGGGGTGCCACCAGCCCGACAAACCCGATCGTCCCCACGAAGGACACCGCCAGCGCCGACAGGATGCTGACCCGCAGCAACGCGCCCCGCCGCACGCGCGGCACATCCACCCCAAGACTGGCGGCGCGTTCCTCCCCCATACGCAGCACGGTCAGTTTCCAGGCCGCACGAAAGGAAAGCGGCGCCACCACCACGCAGGCCGCCGCCAGCAGTCCCAGCTTGGGCCATGTTGCCCGCGTCAGGCTGCCCATGGTCCAGAACACCAGATCCTGCAGCGCGTCCTCATTGGCAACAAACTGCAGCAGGGACACCAGGGCATGGAACGCGAACACCAGAGCGATGCCAAACAGCACAACAGTACCGGTCCCCGCATTGCGCCTGCGTGACACCATGTCCAGCAGCAGAACGGAACCAATGGCGAAGACAAAGGCATCGGCCGACACCACCCATGCATCCGGCACGCCGGGCAGACGCCATTGCAGGATAATGGCCAGTGACGCGCCAAATGCCGCCGCGGCCGAAACCCCCAGCGTAAACGGACTAGCCAGCGGATTGGCCAGCACGGTCTGCATTTCCGCGCCCGCCAGCCCGAGTGCTGCCCCCACGCATACGGCCATGAGCGCGTATGGCAGGCGGATCTGCCAGACAATGACACTCTGCCCGGCAGAAACATCATGCGGATGCAGCAAGGTGCGGATCAGCGCGTCCACCGACAGGCCGGACGGCCCAAGGCAGAAATCCAGCACGACCGATGCTACGATACATAAGGCAATGACCGCCAGAATCCCCGCACGCCGCCGCAGCAGCATGCGATAGGAACCGCGCACCTGCCGGGCATAAGCCGACAGGTCGGGGGAAATGGCGTGGGAAGCGGTTACGGGTGCATCATTATGGACGCGCATTGATCCAGAAGGTCCCTTCCTGCCTGACCGGGAGAAAGCGGTCATAAAGTTCCTTCTGCGTCGCATCGGGGTCCAGATCGGCGAACAGGTCGGGATGGAACCATTTCGCCATGACCTCGACCGCAAGGATATTGTATGGCGAGTCATAGAAGGAATGCCAGATCCCGTAATCATGCCCGGTCGTGACCGCGCGCAGGCTGGAAATGCCCGACCGCTCCGTCACGCGCAGCAGGGAAGCACGTGCGACATCGGGCGTGACCTCAGCCCCCATGCGCAGGCCCGGCCCGCTGGCCTTCGGCCCCTTGGTGCCGTCGGCTATATATATGTCCGGGTCAGCGGAAATGACCTTTTCCAGGTCAATGTCCCCGATATATCCCGGCAGCAGGGGGGCTGCGATGTTCTGGCCACCGGCCGCCGTAATGAACGCCCCCATATTACCCTTGCCCGCCGTATGGCAGCAGCTTTCGCGCATGGCGGCCAGCATTTCGATAAAGACCCGTGGCCGCTGCGCTTCCGGCAGCGACGCCACCCGGTCGGTCACATGCCTCAGATGCGACTGGTAAAAGGACAGGTATTCCGCGGCTTCGCGTTCACGATGCAGCACCCGGCCCAGTATCTGCATGGATGTGACAGTGTCATGCAGCGGATCGGCACGGAAATCGACAAAGACAACCGGTACGTGCGCGCTTTCCAGTTGCGAAACCAGTTCGCTCGCCGCCCCCGGCCCATGGCCGGACACTGTCAGGATCGCAAGGTCGGGGTGCAGGTCCAGCACGCGTTCGGGACTGACCGTATCTGCCGTGGTCTTGCCGATCAGCGCCACATTGGCCGCCTGCGGAAAGGTTGCGACGTATTGATCGTAACTCTGGGTATCCGCACCACGGAATTCACCCTGCCAGCCTACGATCCGGTCAAACAGATGCTGTTTTTCCAGTGGAGCAAGGGCATAAATCAGCCGCCCTTCCCCCAGAATGATGCGATGGACACTGGCCGGAACATCCACCTTGCGGCCGGCAAGGTCGGTCACGGTTTCAGCCCGTGCCGCAGGTTGCCCCGCAGCCAGGCCCATGACCGTCACCACCCCGCATGCCAGCAGACGCCAGTTATCCAGTATCCGTCCCATCACCTTACTCCGGCCTGTGTAATCATACCCCTGGAAAAATCATTTCTGGGGATAGGCAAAATTGAACTTCTCGGTAAACGGTTTCCAGAATCCCGGCGTACCTGTTTCCTTGTCCACATGATGCAGGAAGCCGCTCTGTTCAGGTGAGGAATAGGTCAGCACGACCGTATAGCGGCCCGGACCATCCATCTGCACGTTATCGGCATAATGCGGGCCGTCCTTGGCGGTCATGAAATGCATCGTGCCTTCAGCCTTCCACGGCGTGCCGTCCTTTGTCAGCGAATAGCCGATCGTAAGATACGGCACCCATGCCCCGTCGGGGTAACCCCATACGTTATCCGCGGTGGCGTGGACGTCGGTTTCAAGATGGATGGTGTCCGGCTTGGTATTGTCGGTCATGCCAGCAGGCATGGGGTCCACCATGATGCCCGTCAGGTAACTGGAAGCGATTTCCATGTCATGCGCCTGAACGGGTCCGCCGATGGGATATTCACGCGCCTGCGCCGCCGTTACGCCAACAGGCAGGGCCGCGATGGCCAGCGCCAGTATAGAACACTTTTTCTTCATGATGACTGTTTCCATATATCTGAACATTAGGTCATGGTTCCTGTTTTATTTTTAACTTTCAGTAATCCCGTGACCAGATTACAGATCCCCTTCCGGCTGATTTCACAAATCTGATAATGATAATTGTTATCACTGTCAACGGATGGTATGTGCTGTGCGATACACACGGAGACTACCTGCCATGATCAGCCATCCCCTCGCGTTTATGCGATTGCCCTATGCGGTCCTGATCGCAATGGACAGCCGGATGCTGCACTTCTGGCTGCAGCCGGTCCATTACCTGATCCGCATCGCGCACATCGTCAGCATGGCCATGTTTTTCGGGATGGACATGCTGTTTGACCTGGGCATCCTCAATTCACGCATGGCGACGCGACTGGCTCCCGCCGCGCAACTGATGATGCGTCCACTGCACATCACCTTTGCCATCGCTATGGTTACGGGTGTCGTGCTGTTCTTTTACGACCCGGTGCATATTGGCAGCCGGGCGTACCTGACACCCAAGCTGCTGCTGATCACGCTGGCAATGCTGAATGCCATGTGGTGCCATCGCTCTGTTTACCTGTCTGTACTGCGGGGCAATCCGGTTGTTGCACTACGTGGCCGGGTCGGAGCAAGTATTTCGCTGTGTCTGTGGACGGGTGTGATGATCATGTCGTGCCTGAATAGTGAAGGTGTACCAAAAGTTTTCCTGCGCTAATGGCAGTGTTGCAAAATATGCATGAAACCTGTGATTGACGGCTTTGCGACAAAATGTAATTGAGAGTCATTCTTATTGATACTGATTCTTAGTTGCGGCGGACAGCATGACCTTCTCCCATTCACGACACATGTTAAAGGGATCGAGCTTTTTCGTTCCCGCCCTTTCCTTCGGCGCTGTCCGACGACGCATGCGTATGGGATCATGTATCGCATGTGTCGGACTTGCCCTCCCCGCAACAGGCTTCGCACAGGTCCAGACACAGATTGAGGAAGACCGCGCCCGCCTTGGCAATTCCACCCCCCTGATCCAGCAGATCGACCCGGCCACCGTGCGCGATTCAGAACGCGCGCAGGCCGATGCGGAAGAAAAGGCCGCGGTTGCGGCTGGGGGTGACGACAAACTCGACACCAGCGGCAACCTGCTGGGCAACATGTGGGGCGCGCGGCCGTGGCTGTACAAGCATGGCATCAGCTTCGACATTCAGGAAGTCGATGAGGTCTGGGGCAATGGCACCGGCGGGTCAGCCTCGGGCAATGATGGCGCGGCCGGTTCGGGCACCGGCCCCGCCTATGACGGCGTCACCATGCCAACCCTTACCATTGATACCGAAAAGCTGTTCGGCCTGAAGGGTGGCCTGTTCAATGTCAGCGCGCTGCAGACGCGCGGGCGCTCGATCTCGCAGGATCATCTGGCCAACTTCAACCCGGTCAGCGGCTTCGAGGCCGACCGCTCCACCCGTCTGTTCGAGCTGTGGTACCAGCAGTCCTTCCTGAAGGGCAAACTGGACGTGAAGATCGGCCAGCAGGACCTTGATACCGAATTCCTGATCAGCGATTACGCCTCGCTTTACCTCAACGCCAATTTCGGCTGGCCCATGGCGCCCTCGGTCAACCTGTATGGGGGCGGGCCGTCATGGCCGCTGTCATCCCCCGCCATCCGCATCCGCTACCGCCCCAGCGAGAAGTTCACCTTCATGTTCGCGGCGGCCGACGACAACCCGCCGGGCAACCGCTACAACTCCCTGCCCATCCAGCAGGCGACCGGTTCCATCAGCGGGTACAATTCCGACCCCACCAGCCAGACCACCAATGGCGCCAATGGCACGAACTTCAACATGGGCACCGGCGCGCTGCTGATCACCGAACTGCAGTATGCGCTCAACCCACAGCCTGCCGACATGTCCAATGTGACAAAAAATCCCGGCCTGCCAGGCGTGTACAAGCTGGGCGGGTATTACGATACGGCGAAGTTTGCCGATTACCGTTACAACCAGCGTGGTGGCTCACTCGGTGCGGCCACGCTGAATGCCAGCAGCACGCAGTCCGAACTGACCCCGCGCTGGGACCGGGGCAACTGGATGGTTTATGGCATCATTGACCAGATGATCTGGCGGCCTTCGCTCAGATCCGCGCGTTCAGTCGGGGTATTCGTGCGCGCCACGGGCAATGGCGGCGACCGCAACATGATCAGCTTCGCCATCGACGCAGGCCTGAACCTGAAGGCCCCGTTCAGGGGGCGGGACAACGACACGATCGGCCTGGGCTGGGGCATTGGCCGCGCCAGTTCGGGACAGCGCCAGTTCGACCGCGACAGCAATTCCCTTGTCCAGGGGAACGAGAACCATCTTGAACTGACCTATCAGGCACAGGTCACGCCGTGGATGGTGATGCAGCCCGATTTCCAGTACGTATGGAACCCATCCGGTGGCGTGGCCGACTGGAGCGGCAACCGACGGGTGGGAAACGAAGCCATTTTTGGCCTGCACAGCAGCCTTACATTCTGAACACCGGGCCGTTTTCACGCTCTGGCACGCACTACGCCATATACACGCCCGCACCATATGCCGGATGCAGTCCGTATCCTGCATATGGTGTGGTGCTCCCTACCCCCATCAGGGGGTCATAAATATTACTTATCAAAATATCATAACAAACGATTGGACCGGCCTGTCCCGCCGCCGCCATGTTCCGCCACGGCAAAGCCCGCATGGGCAATGCGCATCCTGACCATGATGTAAAAGGCTGAATGAAATGGGGGCACAGACCGCAACTTTACCCCTGCCTGAACGCATTACCAGCGTGCTGATGCATCAAGTAAGGCGCGTTTCATGGATTTATGCGCCAACCCTGCCAGACCTGGCGTTCGCGGTACGGACATCGTTTGCCGCCATCATATCGCTATTGATTGCGATGTGGATGGAACTGGACAGCCCGCAATGGGCCCCCCTGACCGTATGGGTCGTGGCGCAGTCCTCACGCGGGGAAAGCCTGTCCAAGGCGCGCTGGCGCATTTTCGGCACCTTGGTGGGCAGTGTTGCGGCCATTACCCTGATGGCGGCCTTTCCACAGGCGCCAGGGCTGTTTTTCACCTGCCTGTCGCTATGGATCGGACTGTGCTGCGCACTGGCGACGCTGCTTGACCAGTACCGGGCGTACGGACTGGTGCTGACGGGGTTTACATCCGCCATCATCGCCACGGGGGCCATTGCACAACCCGATGATGTTTTTGCCATAAGTGTCGCGCGCAGCAGCTACATCATACTGGGTGTGCTGTGCGAAGCGGTACTGGCGGTCCTGTTCATGCCCCGTATGGTGGAACGTGCCCGCCAGCAGCTTCTCGACCGGTTGGCCGATACATTCCGCGCCACCTGCACCACCATCATCCGGCATCCCGGCGCACAGGCCGGGCCGGAACAGCAGGCCATTACCGGCACCCTGCTGAAACGGATCGTAACGTTCAGCGGACAGATCGAATTCAGCGCGCTGGAGCTGGGACCGCGCAACCATGTGGGCGACCATGCCCGGCGTGCGCTGGCGGGTATGCTGGTCATGCTGGCGCAGGCGCGTGCGCTGCAGATCCTGTATCCCCGCATGACCGCGCCGCCACGCATGGACGGCGCACCGCCCGAACAGGCACTTGCGGCATGGCTGCAGGATAATGCGCCCAGACCTGCCACCGATACGGCAGACAACCCGGAATGGCGGCCGGTGACCACGGCACTGCTGTCCGAAGCCACGCGGGTCAGTAATGAAATAACCGCCTGCACCACTGTGCCACGTGGGGACCGGTTCCGCTTCAGCCTGACATCCCGTCGCCATATGCGTGAAGCCATCAACAACGGCCTGCGCGCGGCGGCCGCAATCATGGGGGCGTGCCTTGTATGGGAAATCACTGCATGGCACCACGGCCCCGCATTCATTTCCTTCGTCGCCCTGATTTATGGCCTGATGGCAACACGCGAAAACCCGCTGGTCGCCACCACGCCGTTCCTGAAAGGGGGCCTGTGGTGCGCGGCCACGGCAGCGGTCCTTGCACTATGGGTCATTCCGGCCATTACCGCGCCGGAAATCCTGCTGATGGTCCTGCTGGTGCCCATGACGGTGGGGGGGCTTGCCGCCCGCAGGCCCCAGCTTGCGGGCTACGCGTTTTCATTCAACATGTTCCTGCCGGTGTTGATCGGACCGATCAATCAGGGACGGTTTGATGAAATCTCGTTCCTGAACAATACCATGGCGTTCCTGGCCAGTATCATTTTCGTGCTCCTGACCTACCGGCTGGTCGTGCCTTTCCGCATGGATGTGCATGTCCGCCGGACGGAGACATGGGTCAGCCTGCGCCTGCGGCACCTGGCGCGGATGGACACCCGCACGGATGCGCCCGCCTGGCTGGCCAGCTGTGCCTCCAGCCTTGTACGTATTCTGTTTCAGGCCAACGCCCTGCCCCCACCCGTACTGGGGGCCTGTGTTGCGCGACAGATCATGTCCATGACGGTGGGCATCTATATCATCCGCCTGCGTGAACTGGTCCGCGAAGGCCAGCTATCCAAACGTGCAGAACGGATCGTAACCCTGTTCCTGGCGCGATGGGACAGGGGGCAGGCCGCATCCATGACCCCGTACATACTGGCATGGACCCGCCATGAACAGGCGCGCGCCACAACCCCGCAGGCCAGGGCGCAGATGGCGGAAGTGCTGGCGTGCCTGCATATCATTACTGCCGGCCTGCATGAAAATCCGGATGTCATGGCGTAAAAGGTGACAAAATATTTCGTATCGGATATGCCCTGAATATCAGACTGACCTATATGTAAAAAAGGATGACATCCATGCGCAAGATCGCTCTTCTGGGTGCCGTTGCGGCCATCACATGCGCCACGACTGCCCATGCCGAACCCGGTGGCTGCCTGAAATACGGCGCCGTTGGTGCAGTTGGCGGGCATGTCGCAAACCACCACACGGTACTGGGTGCTGCCGCCGGTTGCGTGACGGGCATGTACAAGCGCCACGAATACCGCAAGGAAGCCAAGGCAAAGGCCGCCCTGTATGATCAGGAGCATCCTGGCGCCAAGGGCAACTATAAAGCCAAGGCAACGGCGTATGATGTCGAACATTCGACAACACCGGGCAAGATGACACCCGATACCCCGGCCGCAGGCACAGCACCGGCCGCCGCCGCGCAGTAATCACGCCTGTCACGCAGGCAGTCGGCATGTCCGCTGCCTGCGGTTGCCCATCGGTATGGAAACGGGCATCCTGCGCCCATGTCACGGTTACGTGATATTTCCTTCCCGATAACAAGGTCCAGGGTCAGACATGCGTGCAATCCTATTCCTGTTCCGCTCAACGATGGCTGTCGTTGTGCCGGGGGCTATTGCATGGTGGCTGGCCGGGCCGTTTTTCCATATCCCGGTGCTGGGCATCGGCCTGGCGGTGGAAGCCGTGGTGTTCTGGGTCTGCGGCCTTTTATATACCGAGGATTATCCCCATCACATGATGACCTTCGCCGGGATGACCGTTGTGCTGGGATTGCTGAGCATCACGGTCATGCTGCCCTTCGCCCGCCAGTTTGTCATGCTGCATGGGGTGTAATGCGGGACGCCTGCATTACAGAACATACGATAAACAAAATATTTTCTTCATTAATCTGATTTCAGGAAAACTATTATCCGCAAGTGAAGTTAATCCGGTGTGGATCTCGTGACACCACAACGTCTCCCAATCCCTAAACTCGGCGTCCCGCTTCGGCGGGGCGTCCTTTTTTTATCCGCCATGTCCTGCCGCCTCACGTCACCCTGCGTAAAGCCATGAATAGCGGGCATGACTGATAGCCTCTCCTTTCTCCCTTCATACCCCCGCCGGGGATATGTATGCGCGCGACAGTGGGATAGGCTGCCGGAAACGGGATTAATCAGGGAATACCCATGAAAAAAAGACTGCTGGCCGCGATATTCTGCCTGTCCATGCCTGCAGGGTCCGCATTTGCGACGGATGGCACGACGCCGTTCCTGGCAAACTGCAGCGTATGCCACCAGGCCAATGCACAGGGCGTGCCGGGACAGTTTCCGCCACTGGCCGGACGGGTGGACAGGATTGCCAGCACGCCGGAAGGCAGGCAGTACATCGTGGGCGTTGCGCTGAATGGCCTGATGGGGCCAATCACGGCGGGAGGTAATGCCTATAGCGGGTTCATGCCATCGTTCAAGATGCTGCCTGATGACCAGATCGCCGCCATCCTGAACCATGTGGCGGGTCTGCCGGGCGGCACGGATGCCACGATTTTCAGCGTCGATGACGTGGTTGCGGGACGGAAGAAATCCGCCACGCCCACCGGCATGGTGGAAAGGCGCAAGGCACTTGAGGCACAGCACCCGCTACCCTGATAGACCCGAAATCCAGCGACCATTATCATATGGGAAAATAATCAGATGACCACCAGCAGTCAGACCGTAACCGAATAATGAAAAAGGGGGAGCCACAGCCTGTCCCCCTTTTCTTCCCTGTCTGTCACCACATAACGTGGCACGATGGTGCCGAATACGGCATTACCGACCCGACGCGCGTACGGCCGTGACCTCGATTTCAACCAGCCAACCCGGATTGCCCAGATGGGCTACGCCAAAAGCGGAACGGACCGGCAGGTTCGGCTGCTTCGCCGTGCCAAAGAACTGGGTATAGGCCTTCATCATCCCGTTAAAATCCAGCTTACCCAGTTTCGGGTCCTCAACCATATAAACATGCATCTGGACCACATCGCCCAGACCCAGCCCCAGCTTTTTCAGTTCGCCCTGAATGGATTCCAGCGCGGCACGGGTCTGTGTCTGTGTATCGCCATAAGCTGCGGTGGTATGCGGATCGGCTTTCTTATCCTGTACCGGAGCGCCCTGACCGCTTAGATAGATTGTCGAAGCCCCGGCCGGTACCTCGATCACGGTGGAAATGGGGAAATCCTTTTCCGGGTGACGTACGATGCCATCCGCCGCATGCGCGGGCAGCGCAGTCCCCACACCGGTCATGAGCGCAAGTGCGGCAAGGATCGTTTTCATACAGGACATCAATATATCTCCTTGGGCGGTATGGCTGGCCGCTGGGGCGTTACCTCGGCCGGAGTCACGGGATCCGTATAATTATTGCCAAAATGCGTGCGGATATAGGCCACGACATTGGCAATCTGCTGGTCCGTCAGCATTTCCGAAAACCATGGCATGCCGCCATACCCGTTCATGATGACATAGATCGGATAGGCGCTGACCTGCAGCTTGGCATTACCAGCCAGCGCCGGGAACTGCGCGCCTGCCCCCACGGCCCCTTTGCCATCGGGCATGTGACAACTCTGGCAGACGTGGTGGTACACGTCTTCCCCCGTCGCCATGGGCTGGACGGCGCCTTCAAACGCGCTGGCACTATCGGCATGTGCTGTTCCAAACGGGGCCAGCAGCGGCAGGACGAGCAGGGTGGAAAGGAGTGCGATCCTGCGCATCAGCTGGCTCCCTGTGCCCGTTTATGCAGTTGGGTTACGGCATCCAGCGCAGACAGAATGGCCCCTTCCTGCCAGCACCCGACATAGGATGCGTGCTCACCCGCCAGCACGATGCGGTTATCCATCGTACACAGCGTCCTGTAATGGGTCTTGCGGGCCTGCTCGCTCCACATGGAACAGCAGCCCATTGCCCACGGCACGCGGCTCCATGCCAGGCTGACACCGTTTGAAAACTCCTTGCGGTATGTGCCGGGGTGGAGGACCTCACCTTGTGCCAGCGCCTGTTCCAGCCGGGCCTCGGGCGTCATGCCTGCAAAGTCAAAGGCAGCGGGGCCAAACATGTATCCCCCCAGCAGCACTGCCGGACCACGGGAAAAATAGCCATGGCTGGGATATGAAATCTGGCTGATCGGCTGGTCGGTATAGCTTATACCGCCGTAAATCTGGTCATCTTCTTCCCAGAAGCGGCGCCTGAACTCCATCCCCATCTTGACCGAGGATGCATAGGGCACAGCCATGATTGCGGCCTTCATCGGCGCGCTGACCTGTACATCCAGCTGTGACAGGATGGACAGCGGAATGGTGCATACGCAGTAATCAGCCTGTGCCTGCCGCACCACGCCGCCATGGTTCATATCATTATACATGACCCTTACGCCATGATCGTCCTGCTGTATGGATGTCACCTTGCAGTTCAGGGTAATCAGGTCATGCACCTGCCGGCTGAAGCCCTTTCCGATCATGTCCATGCCGCCTACGGGCTGGAACATGGTTGTCTGCATTTCAAGGCGTTCGTGGAAGGCCATCCATGTCCATAGTCCTGAGCGCATGACATCCTTGCGGGCAAACGGGTCCGACGGGACCGGTGCGCCTTCGATCCCGCCGCCCTGCGGCCGGATATAGCCACGGCGCTGGGAACTGGTATCGCCCTTGCGGTATGCCAGATCGGGGTCAAGGGCGCCCCACTGTTCCATGGCGGTGCGCAGGTGTTCGCGTTCATCCACGCCCACCACGTCATCCAGCTTGTGCTGATCGATCGCCTTGCCCAGCAATTCAGCCGTAAAACCGGTGAAGTCGCTGGAGAATTCACGGTAGCGGACCGGCTTGCCATCAAACGCGGTGGAGGAATGAAGCCATGAATTATGGTTCAGTTCCACAAACGGTTCCAGTTCCACCCCGAATTCACGGCAATAATGCAGCAGGCCCTGATGATGATAGGGAATGCGCCACGGACCAGGATTGATGTAATTGCCCGACGCGAAGCCGACCTTCTGCACAGCCCCGCCCAGTTCGGTTACCGTGTCACCGCCACGCAGGCTGATATTGCGCCCCCCGCTACGTCCCTGGAATTCCAGGACCTGCACCGCGTACCCGGCCTTGCGCAGTTCATAGGCGGACAGCATGCCGGCCAGTCCCGCACCCAGCACCAGCACGCGCGTCCCACGTTTCGCACCCGACAGGACCGGAGGAGCCGTGAAATCCGTCCCCTGCGCATGCCCCATGGCAGTCATGGCCTGATACAGTGCCGCACTACCGGCAAGCGTGCCGATCCGGGTCAGGAGTTGTCTGCGCGTGGGGGCCTTGTGCGGATGGGGGTCTGTCATCAATCAATCCCAAGCAATCAACGAAAACAATAGGCTATCTTAACAGCCTTTTCCGGCTGCACCATGTCCCGTCCGGAACAATCCCGGTTCGAAATGCAATGTGTTTATGTCATACAATACAAAGTATATTTTAAAAATATAATTTATCTTGATATTTTATATTATATTTTTTTATTTTTTATACAGTTAATATATAAATAATTAATGTTTTTTCACAACCGGAACGTTCTATCTTATTCGTTTGCCCGGGATGTGAAATATCAAATCTCTAAAGTAACGTTTGTAATTTCATGTCCCTGTTTTACAGCGCTCGGGAACCCAACCCGCATCCATGCATTGGCATGCCGTTCATGACCGGAAAAGGGTAAGCCATATTTTAATATCCTCGCCCATACCGCGGTGACATGATTTGTCATAATTCATCCATCATGAAACGGAAAAACCGGCATGGCGCACGACAACGCAAACGCCAATCCCGCCCCGCTGGGGCTTATGGGGTTTGGCATGACCACCGTTCTGCTCAACCTGCACAATGCCCAGATCGTGCCAATGGGATCGGCCATCCTGGCCATGGGGCTGGTCTTTGGCGGTATCACGCAGTTCATCGCGGGGATACTGGAATACGGCAACCGCAATACGTTCGGCATGACAGCTTTCATGGCCTATGGGGCATTCTGGATTTCGCTGGCTGTATTGCTATTCCTGCCACGCTGGGGCCTGGCGCCTGAATCCTCCCCGGCGCTGCTGGGCGGTTACATGTGGGTATGGGCGCTGTTTACGGCCGTTATGGCAGTGGGGTCGCTAGCGGCGTCACGCATGCATCAGGTCGTATTCTTCAGCCTGACGCTGCTGTTTGTCCTGCTTGGCTGTGCGGAAGTCTCCGGCCGCGCCGTGCTTGGCATTATTGCGGGGTATGAAGGGCTGATCTGTGGCCTGAGCGCGATATATCTGGCTGCCAGTGAGATTTTTGAAGCCCAGTTCGGCCACGCCATCCTGCCGGTCGGATGGCCGCGCACCCCAACCGATACCCCGCGCAGGGATGATCTTGTCGTTCATATTTCCTGAACAACGACCAGATTTTACCTGCCAGAAGCCATGCCTGCCCGCTCGCGCTCCAGCAGCCACTGTTTGCGCCCGACACCCCAGCGATACCCTGACAGGTTGCCGTCACTGCGTATGACACGATGGCAGGGTATGACCACCGCCAGCCTGTTCGCGGCACATGCCCCGGCCACGGCACGCACGGCCCCCGGCCTGCCGATCCGTGCCGCCAGTTCTGTATAGGTCGTGGTAGTCCCGCACGGGATGGCGCGCAGGGCCTGCCATACCTGCTGCTGGAACGATGTGCCCTGTATGGTCAGCTTCAGGTCAGTCGGTGCCCAGGGTGTATCAATACATGCCTGCACCGCAGCAAGGGTACGATCCGCCATTTCGCCATGCACTGGATGGATACCCGGAAAGCTGTCCAGCGCCGTATGGTGAAGGGCTTCAGGATCATCCCCCAGCATGATGGCGGCAATGCCCCCTTCCCCCATCGCAACCATCACTGCCCCGAGGGCGGACTGGCCCATGATAAATTGGGTAGCCGTAGCGGTTGGCAATTGTGATTTCATGACCGGGATATCCCCTGTGGGTGCACGACCCTATCGCATGCGCTGCCACAGATACAACAGGGATGAGATGCCTGACGCCGACCCGATCTGGCCGGTACGGGAGCCGTTCCATGCAGGGCATCCCGCAAATCATAAAGATTTTTCAGGAAACGCCGCCTTTTGAAGAAAGGCAGCGCCAAAAAGATCTTTATTTATCAATCATTTTTTCAACGGTCCTTTAACGCAGGATACCGGTATGTCCGATGGAATACCGTCCCGGCTGCGGCCAGACGGTCAGGCCATGTGGTTCCAGCCCGACAGGGATGCTGCGGGTCGCACCCGTGGTGGTGTCGATGGCGTAGACAACATCATCAAACCGACCGGACAGCCACAGCGTTTTGCCGTCATTGCTGACATTGCCCATATCGGGGCTGCCGCCACCGGGAATGGGCCAGTTGGCCACGACCCTGTCCGTTGCGAAATCAATCACGCTGACCCCGCCGGCCTTGCTGTGTGGCGCGCCATGGATCTTGTGCGACCCGCGATTGGCTACGTACATCTTTGTGCCATCACGGCTGGGATACAGACCATGCGTGCCAATGCCGGTGGGAATGAAACCCGTTTCACGGAAAGAGTCGCCATCGATCACGAACACACCATCCGCATGCATGTCCGCCACATAGAATTTATGGCCGTCCGGCGCGGTCAGGATATCCTGCGGCATGCCGCCACGCGACAGCTTCATGTACCCGATCAGCGTACGGTTGACGGTATCGACCTTGGCCAGGTAGCCGCCAAATTCACAGGTGAAAATGGCATAGCGTCCATCAATGGAAAAATCGGCGTGGTTGACACCCTTGCATTCCGGGACCGATACCGAACCCTGCATTTCCATCGTATGCGGATCACGGAAATCAAGCCGTTGACGTGCCTCGGCCACCGTAATGGCGGATTTGCCATCGGGGGTGAAATACATGTTGTACGGATCATCCACCGCCACATTGGGCAATGGTTGCGTGGTGCGCGGGTCGATGGGCGTCAGGCTGCCATTGGTCGTGCCTTCGGCATTGTTGGTGACCCACAACGTGCGCAGGTCCCATGACGGAACGACATGCTGCGGGCTTTTGCCCACCTTGAAACGCGCCACGACCTTGTACGTCTGCGGGTCGATCACATACACATTGTTCGACCGCAGGTTGGGCACGTAAATGCGCGGCGGATCCTGCGCCACCTCGGGGTTGAGGTTCCCGGCCCGGGTTTCGGTATAGATATTGGCCGGGTCCACCACAGGCGGCATTCCGGGAATGGTATCCACGGCCTGCGCAAGCGCGCTGCCACCCGGCAGCAGGAGCATGCCCAGTCCCAGAACCGGCAGCTTTTTCTTTTGTATCATAGTGTGATCCTGTTCCTTGCGGCCCCTATAGCACGCCGTGTGGCTGGTGCAATCAGTGCGGATTCTGTCCTGTTGGATCGTGTTGCATGGCCGCCACGGCCGCCGCCACCTGCATGTTGGCCCCCACCTGACCCAGCGCCGCACTGGCCTGTCGGGGGTCGCCGCCGTACACGCCCTGCGCTGCGGTGGGCAGGGGCGCTGCCCGCAGGGCCTGCGTGCGCACAAGGTCAGGGTCCAGCGCCAGCGTGAGCGACGTATCGGACAGATCGGCATGCATGCCGACCTCCGCCGCGTGGCCATGCTGGCGCAGCCAGGTGGAATAGGCACCGGGCACCACGTCATAATAATTCGCGACATACAGCACATGCGCGCCCTGCCCCTGCCAGCGCCGGTTGAGTGTATCCGCCACCGCGCGCAGGTCCTTCTGGTAGCCGCCGTGGTCGCCAATCAGCACCACGCGCCTGAACCCCTGCACCCGGAAGCTTTCCGCCGCGTCCGACAGCAATGCACGGAAGGTTGCAGGCGTAATGCTGATCGTGCCGGAAAAACGCATGTGGGACGTGCGCGGCGACGTGCCGCCTTCGGGCACATACGCCACCACGGGCGCGACAAGGGCGTGCCCGGCATCACGCGCGATGCGGCGTGCAAGGACCATGGCGCGCACGTCGTGCTTGCCTACCGCGATATAGGGGCCACTCTGTTCCGTGCCGCCGACGGGTAGGATGATGGTGGTATCGCCCGCATGGATGGCGTCACGGATTTCGGTCCATGTCAGATCCGCGAAATCAACCGTATCGGGCGTGGCCGCGCACGTGGGCGTGCTGCCATACAGCGCCAGCGCCAGCGAAAGCCCGGACAGGAAACCAGAGAACATACGCATGAACGGCAGCCACCCCACAATGACGCGTGATACACGCCGTTCCTGTGCCCTGTACACGGGCAATTGGCAACCGTCATGCAGAAGGTGAATGAAACCCCGCCCGTTCATACCCGTTGGAAAAGCCAGATCTTCCCCCCATCCCTGTTTTTTCCACATTCACCTGCACGGATATGTACGCACGCCATGGTAAAGACATCCCATAACCCCACATCCTCCACCACGCATACCGGCGCGGGTGGCGAAACCCACCAGACGGCAGGGGGCGATACCCCCGTCATGACCACCCAGCAGGGTGTCGCGGTATCGGATGACCAGAATACCCTGCGCGCGGGTGCCGGTGGACCGGCGTTGATGGAGGATTTCCATTTCCGGGAAAAAATCTTCCATTTCGACCATGAACGCATTCCCGAACGCGTGGTCCACGCTCGCGGTTATGGCGCGCATGGCTATTTCGAACTGACCGACAGCCTGAGCGATGTCTGCAAGGCCGATATTTTCGGCAATGTGGGCGAGCGCACGCCCGCCTTTGTCCGGTTTTCCACGGTCGCGGGCAACAAGGGATCAGCGGACGTGGTGCGCGACGTGCGCGGCTTTGCCGTTAAACTGTATACAAAACAGGGCAACTGGGACCTTGTGGGCAATAACATCCCCGTATTTTTCATACAGGACGCCATCAAGTTCCCTGATTTCGTCCATGCGGCCAAACAGGAACCGGATCGCGACTTTCCACAGGCACAGACGGCGCATGACAATTTCTGGGATTTCGTATCGCTGTCGCCCGAAGCCACGCACATGGTCTGCTGGGCCATGTCCGACCGCGCCATCCCCCGCTCGTTCCGCTTCATGGAAGGGTTCGGGGTGCATACTTTCCGGCTTATCAATGACGAAGGTCATTCGACCTACGTCAAATTCCACTGGAAGCCGAAGCTGGGACTGCAGTCGGTCGTGTGGAACGAGGCACTGAAGATCAACGGGGCTGACCCCGATTTCCACCGCCGCGACCTGTGGCAGGCCATAAACAGCGGTAATTTCCCGGAGTGGGAACTGGGCGTGCAGTTGTTTGACGATGACTTTGCCGACAGTTTTGACTTTGACATCCTGGATCCCACCAAGCTGATCCCCGAGGAACTGGTGCCTGTCCGTCGCGTCGGCCGCCTGGTGCTGGACCGCATGCCGGACAATTTCTTTGCCGAAACCGAGCAGGTTGCCTTCTGCACCCAGAATGTCGTGCCCGGCATCGACTTCACCAATGACCCGCTGCTGCAGGGGCGCAATTTTTCCTACCTCGATACCCAGACCAAGCGCCTTGGCGGCCCCAACTTCACGCATATCCCCATAAACGCGCCCAAATGTCCGTTCCACAATTTCCAGCAGGACGGGCACATGGCCATGCACAATCCGAAGGGCCGGGCCAATTACGAACCCAATTCGTGGTCCCAGCCCACCGGCGGCCCGCGTGAAAGCGTGAATGGCTACCGCTCTTACCCCGATACGATATCGGGCCAGAAGGTCCGCCAGCGTTCGGAAAGCTTTGCCGACCATTACAGCCAGGCCCGCCAGTTCTTCATCAGCCAGACCCCGGTGGAACAGACGCATATCCGCGATGCATTCGTATTTGAACTGAGCAAGGTGGAAACCCCCGCCATCCGTGCCCGCATGATCAGCCACCTGCTGCATGTCGATCAGGGTCTGGCCGAAGGGGTGGCGAAAGGACTGGGCCTGTCGCCCCTGCCCGCACCGGCACAGGCCGCTCGGCCTGTGGTGGAAGGACTGCAGCCGTCGCCCGCGCTGAGCATCCTGAAAAACGGACCGGACAGCTTTGCCGGTCGTAAACTGGGCATTGTCGTAACAAACGGGGTTGATGCCGCCCTGCTGGCGGCCCTACGCAACGCGGCCGAGGACGCGGGCGCCACGGTCGAACTGATCGCTCCCACCGTAGGCGGCGTGAGGGACAGCGCGGGCCATGACCTGATCGCGCAGCAGAAGATCAATGGCGGTCCATCCGTGCTGTATGATGCCGTGGCCCTGCTGCCCACGGTCGAGGGAGCCAATGTGCTGCGTCACGAAGCCACCATGCGCGACTTCATTTCCGACGCTTTCGCGCATGCCAAGTTCATCGCACATAACGACGCCGCCGAAATCGTGCTGGCGGCGGCAGGACTGCACCCCAAGGCGCGCGACAGGGGCGTGATCGCCATACACAGTGCGCAGGATGCGGCCAGTTTCATCCAGACCTGCGCAGCACTGCGGCTGTGGGAACGTGAAGGCCACGTCCACGCTGTCTGACCCCTTGCGTCCGGCTACCCCCCGCCCCCACAATAAAGGGGTAGCCGGACGGACCCAGCCCGGCGTTGCGACAGGCAGGAACCACGACCATGACCGATGCCCCGGCAGCCAACCGGCCCCATGTCTCCATCACGTACTGCACGCAGTGCAACTGGCTGCTGCGGGCGGGATGGATGGCGCAGGAACTGCTGTCCACCTTCGGGCAGGATCTGGGCAGCGTGACCCTGATCCCTGGCAGTGGCGGGCATTTTGAAATCATGGTTGATGGCCGCAGCGTGTGGGAACGCAGGCGTGATGGGGGATTTCCGGGGCCAAAGGAACTGAAGCAGCGTGTACGCGACATCATCGCCCCCGACCGGGACATGGGCCATATCGACCGTAAAAAAACCGGGCCGGATAAGCCTGCGGGCACATTGTAACGCCCCCCTGCCCACACCATAATAACGGGTATGATCACATCATACGCCCCCACCGCCATGCATGGCGCAAACACCCACGATATCCGGCAGGAGGTGGCGCGCCTGCGCAGGCTTGCAACATTGCTTGATGCGGCCTTCCGCATTCCCGGCACGAAGGCGCGCTGGGGACTGGATACGCTGATCGGGCTGCTGCCCGTGGGCGGGACGGCGATCATGCTCGTGCCCTCGCTCTACATCGTGTGGAAAAGCTGGCATCTGGGAGTGGGGCGGCCCGTGCTTGTGCGCATGACGGGCAATATCATGGTGGAAGCGGCGGCAGACCTTGTGCCGGTGCTGGGAGACGTGTTTGACACCGCATTCAAGGCCAATCTGCGCAATGTTGCCCTGCTGGAACAGCATTTCGGCCTGACCGTGCCCCGGACGCCGTGACCATGACGGGCCTGCCCGCCCTTGCGCGCATGGCCCGATATAATACACAACATGACATGATCCGTTTTTCCCCGCGCCAGATCCCCGCCCCCCATGTCCGCCACGCCTGACCATACGCTGGCGCTCGCGCTAGACCTGCTGCGGCGGGGGCAGTTCGCCCATGCCCGCGCCATTCTGGAAGACTGCCCGGCCTCCCCGCGCGTCGAAATCCTGCTGGCGCATGCCCATGCGGGATGTAACCGCGTGCAGGAAGCTGCCCGCCTGCTGTGCCGTCAGGCCGTGGCCAATCCCGGCGCGCGCCATCCAGCTTACGATATGCTGGCCCTGCTGCTGCCACATGACCGGGTGGACGAAGCCGAAGCCGTCCTGCGCGCGGTCCGCCAGCGTGCGCGGCAGGACATTCGCACGCATGACATGCTGGGGGAACTGCTGCTGCAACGCGGCCGCACGGCGGAAGCACAGGAAATTCTCGCCGACGGGCTGAGCCTGTCCCCCGCGCAACTGAGTACCGGCAACCTCATGGCCGTATGCCTGATGGAACAGGGGGAATTCGCCGCCGCGCACGACCTGTTGCATTACATCCTGAAACATCATCCCGACAGTGCCATGACACAGGCCAACCTTGCACACCTGCTGGGGGCATGGAATAGGCTGGATGCGGCGTTGCAGGCCCATTCCCGCGCACTGGCGCTGCGCCCCGATGATGCACGCCTGCGCATGAACCATGCACTGACGCTGCTGAAAAACGGCAGCATGGCCGAAGGCTGGGCTGAATATGAATGGCGACGCAGGATGCCCGGCCGCCAGCGCCTGCCCGAACAGTCTATGCTGCCTGTCCTGTCGCCGGATGCCAGCCTGCATGGCCGGTCCATCCTGATTACCCGCGAAGGGGGACTGGGGGACATGCTGATGATGCTGCGCTTCGTGCCAGTGCTGGCGGGCATGGGGGCACGGGTCAGCATACAGGCCCCCGAGACGCTGCATGGCCTGATCCGGCGCATGGGGGGGGTACGGCGCGTGTTCAGTGAACGGGTGTCCCTGCCGCCACATGACTGGCATTGCCCCTTCCTCAGCCTGCCACACGTGCTTCGTAACACAGCCGGTCATGCCGGATTGGACGTTCCCTACCTGCGCCCCAGCCCCGAACTGGTGCGGCAGTGGGCACCGTTCCTGCCCATGGGCACGGACCTGCGCGTGGGACTGGTCTGGGGTGGGGCCAGCCGACCGGATGTTCCCGCAGCCCACGCCATGGATCGCCGCCGGTCGATCCCGCTACGCAAACTGGCACCGCTGGCCGGTATGCCCGGTATAAGTCTGGTCAGTCTGCAAAAGGGCACTTATGCCCGGCAGATGCATGACATGCCTGCGGGCATGCGCCTGTATGATCCGATGGAAAGCGTGCGCGACATGGATGACACGGCAGCCCTGATCGCGGGGCTGGATGTTGTGGTGTCGGTTGATACATCGGTGGCCCACCTGGCGGGCGCCATGGGGTGTCCCGTTATCCTGCTGGACCGGTTCGACAACTGCTGGCGCTGGCTTTCGGGTCGGACGGACAGCCCGTGGTATCCGACCCTGCGCATCATACGCCAGATCCATGCCGGAAAATGGGAAGACGTGGTCCACCGGTTATGCAGCATGCTGGCCAAGCGTGATTTTCCGCCTGCACGCACGCCGGACGATGTGCATGGCCAGTCATGAATAACGCCGTGGATGCCTCTCGTATAATCTGAAGAGGCGTTGAGCCTGCAGATCATAAAAAATTTTCAGGAAACGCCGCCTTTTAATTTAAAGACGGCACCCGAATACCCTGTTTATCCTGAAAACAGCTCCTTATTCCACAACCGTAGGAAAACGCCCGGCAAAGGCGATTTCCGCCAGTGGCCTGCGGGCAGAAGGTGCTTCCCGCGCACGCAGGGATTCAGGCAGGCTGGCGGCGTCTCCCTGCCGCCCGATGACGATGGCCGCGTTCAGGGCGTAATCATCGGGCAGTTCCAGACCGGAACGTGCCTGTCTGTGGTCAAACCCGCTAATGGGATGGGCTGCCCAGCCGGCCTTGCTCAACTGGAGTTGCACCAGAACCGATGCCGCACCCGCATCGAATGAATGGGTGGGCGCGGGCACGGGTTCGGCCGCACCACCGCCTGTCACGGTATGGGACGCGATATAGACCAGCGCCGATGCATTCTGCGCCCATGCATGGTTGAACGGAATCAGCCACGACAGGAAACGTTCCCAGTCCGGAGTGTCCCTGCGGGCGTAAATGAAACGCCACGGCTGCGCGTTATAGGCGGATGGTGCCCACCGTCCGGCATCAAGGAAGGACAGCAGTTCCCCTTCTCCGATCGGGGCGGGCGTGAAGGCGCGCGGAGACCAGCGATCAAGGATCAGCCGGTCCACGGGGGTGTCGGATACGCGATCAGGGGCTTTGGTCATGTCAGGCCTGTATGGTTGAAAAGGGAAAGGATGGAAGCATGCCAGCGCTCCTAATCATCATGCACACCCAGCGCGTCCAGCAATACGCCACGCAGATGGATGAAACCCGGATCGGCATGATGTCGCGGCCGGTCAAGGGGAATGGCCAGATCGGTGCGGATACGACCATGGTGCAGCACAATGGCGCGGTCCGCCAGCAGCAGGGCTTCATCCACATCATGCGTGACCAGCAGCACCGCGCAGGCATGGCGTGCCCATAACCGCGCCACCAGCCGCTGCATCTTCAGCCGCGCCAGCGCATCAAGGGCGGCGAAAGGTTCATCCAGCATAAGGAAGGCAGGCCTGCGCACCAGCGCACGCGCCAGTGCGGCGCGCTGTGCCTCCCCACCCGACAGGGTCAGCGGCCACGCATCAACGCGGTGGCCCAGCCCGACTTCCTCCAGCACCGCAAGCGCCCGATCGCGCCGGTCAGCCCCAGCCTGCCCCAGCACGACATTTTCCCACACCCGCTTCCACGGCAGCAGGCGCCCATCCTGAAACACGACCGAAACCGCGTCAGGACGGAAAAGCGTGCCTTCATGCACCGGGTCAAGACCAGCCAGCGTACGCAGCAGGGTGGACTTGCCCGAACCACTATGGCCCAGCAACGCCACGAATTCTCCCGGCGCGATGGTCAGGTCAAGTCCGTCCAGCACCGCAGGCCCGTGCCCGAATCGCCGTGTCAGGCCATGAACGGCCACACCGCCATCACGGGGTGCTATCGCATCATGCATCCTATCCGTCATGAATACCGCGTTCATGCCGCCTGCCCCCGCCGGTGCGATGGTCGCCATGACAGGAATGTACGCTCCATCAACCTCACGATCTGGTCCGATACAAGACCCAGCAGGCCATAGATCACCAGCCCCACCATGATGATATCCGTCCGCATGAAATCCTGTGCTTCCATCATCATATGCCCGATCCCGCTTTCGGCATTCACCTGTTCCGCCACCACCAGCATGAGCCACGACATACCCACCGCGAAACGCAACCCAACCAGCAGGTCTGGCAGCGCACCGGGCAGGATGACGTCGCGTATGGTCCGCACACGCGACAGACCCAGCGTGCGGGTCATTTCCAGTAAGCGGGGATCAATCGAACGGATGCCCTTGTGCAGGTTGAGATAGATGGGAAAGGTCGCCCCCAGTGCGACAAGGGCGATCTTGGGCGTCTCCCCGATACCGAACCACAGGATGAACAGCGGCACCATGGCAAGCGCAGGCAGCGTGCGCAGGATCTGCAGCGGGGCATCGACAATATCCTCCCCCAGTCGCGACAGGCCCGACACCAGCGCAAACCCCACCCCCAGCGCCACGGCAATCAAAAGGCCGGTGGCCGCGCGGGCAAGCGAGACACCAAGGTTCGCCCCCAGCGTGCCATCGCGCAGCAGGCTCCACCCCGTCATGATCACCTGAACGGGTGATGCCACCAGCCGGGTGGAGACAATTCCCATCGAACACGTCCCCTGCCACAGCAGCACCAGAATGACCGGCGAGGCATAACGCAGCAGGCCCCGTGCCGCCACATTGCGGAACATGGCGCGCCCGGCAGGCCACGGGACGGACGCGGACGGAATGACATTGGCGGGCATACGCGCCGATCCTTCATGCAACAGGCGTGCAAAACAGCTTCACCCAATTCCCGCACTATGAAGGAAAATATGATTAACACAACTGTTTTTGTATTTATTTAAAATTATATGATATTTACGTGCTTTATAATTCAACAAAAAATATCGTTTTATATGTCTGCTCCCTTTTCCCTGACGCCGGAGAAAAGGGAGGACAGACATATGTTCAGCCCTGATAAATACGCCCCGGCGGCAGCAGTTTCCCGGGATTGAGGATGTGGTGGGGGTCCATGGTGTTCTTCAGCGCGCGCATGACGCTCAATGTGCCATCGCCATGTTCGGTTTCCAGAAATTCCAGCTTGCCCATGCCCACGCCATGTTCCCCGCTGCACGATCCCCCCAACGCCAGCGCGCGGAACACGATTTTCCGGTCCAGGTCCAGTGCGCGCGCATAACCCTGAGGCGTATGATCCGTAATGATCAGGGCATGGAAATTACCATCCCCCACATGGCCCAGCAGGGGCACGCGCAGGCCGGAACGGGCAATATCTTCGCGCACACCGGCAATCAGTTCCCCCAGACGGGAAATGGGCACGATGCAGTCGGTGGAAATGACGCGCGCGGTCGGTTCGATCGCCTTCGCTGCCCAGAATGCGTCATGCCGGGCTTTCCACAGCCGCGTGCGGTCTTCCGCCGTATCCGCCCAAGCAAAGGACAGGCCGTTATTGGACAGGGCAATCGCCTCGGTCTGGGTCACCTGTTCGGCCACCGCTGCCGGTGCGCCTGCGAATTCAAAGAACAGCGTGGTCAGCGGTTCATACCCGCTCAGACCGGAATAGCGGATGGAGGCCGCCATCTGCACGTCATCCAGCAGTTCAACGCGGCTTATGGGTATACCGCACTGGATGATTTCAATGGCCGTCTGCACGGCATCGTTCAGGTTGGCAAACTGGCAGACGGCAGCGGAAATGGTTTCAGGCCGCCCGTGCAGGCGCAACTGTACCTCGGTTATGATACCCAGCGTGCCTTCCGACCCGATGAACAGGGATGTCAGGTCATACCCGGTGGAGGACTTGCGCACGCGGCCGCCCGTACGGACGACCTCCCCCGTCGCCAGCACAACGGTCAACCCAAGAACATTTTCCTTCATCGTGCCGTATCGCACCGCTGCCGTGCCCGATGCCCGGGTGGCGCACATGCCGCCCAGCGTGGCTTCGCCGCCTGGATCGACCGGGAAGAACAGGCCCGTATCACGGATCTGCGCATTCAGGGCCTGACGGGTCAGGCCCGCCTGCACGCGGCAGTCCAGGTCCTCCGCATTGAGTTCCACGATGTCCGTCATGCCCGAAAGGTCAAGGCTTATGGCATGTTCTGCCGGGGTTACGTGTCCTTCCACCGATGTCCCGGCGCCAAAGGCCACGACAGGCACCCGGTGGGCATGACAGGCCCGCAGCACGGCTGCGACATCATCCGTCGCTTCCGCAAATACCACGGCGGCAGGCAGGCGTGCGGCATCCATGGCCTCGCCATGGCTGTGGGCTTCCAGCACGGAAGGAGACGTGCTGATCCGCACCCCCATGCCATTTTCACGCAAGGTAGCCAGCACACTGTCAAGACGCTCAGCGGGAGAAGAAAGGCAATCAGTCATTCAGGAAAACCATCCGGTCTGGAAACAGCACAATGGCATTGTCATAACACATGCGTCCGTGACCATGCCAACCGGCGCGACCGCTTCACGGGCTCCGCACGACAGGGTGGAAAAACCGCCCTGTCCACTACAACACGCGCACCCTGTATTACCATCATGAACAGATCGCTGCAGCCGATCCCGGGAACGGGGTTTCTGACGCAGAAATTTTCTACTGGACAGAAATATACTGTCATTTCCGCCCCTTGGGGCCGATATTAAAAAACTTTACAGGCTTTTGAAACGATGCCGCGCAATACAGTCAAAATTTTTTCAGTACATATTGCCGTCACCCGCAGGCAGCAAGGCGACGGCAGGTATGGTTTTCAGTCAAACGTTTTTCCACGCGGCCGTATGATCGGAAGTATATTGCCAGTTACGGCATAATACACACGTTCTGAAATATTCGTGGCATGGTCGCCAATACGCTCAAGGTTCTTGGCAATGAACAGCAGATGGGCGCATGGGCCAATATTGCGCGGGTCTTCCATCATGTAGGTTACCAGTTCACGGAACAGGGAGACATACAGTTCATCCACAGCCGTGTCCGAATGCCAGACAATACGCGCCAGTTCCGGGTCACGCTGGTCCATCGCATCAATGGTGCGCCGCAGGTTTTCCTGCACCAGACGCCCCATGCTGTGCAATCCCGTCAGCGAAATAGGACATGACAGCAGTTCGTTACGCATGGCGCGGCGCGCGATGGAAGCGGCGCAATCCCCGATACGTTCAAGATCACCCGAGATTTTCAGCGCAACCACGACCTCCCGCAGATCGCCCGCCATGGGTGCGCGCAGCGCCAGCAGGCGAATGACCAGCGCCTCGGTCTCGCGTTCCAGTTCATCAACCTGCGGATCCATTTCGGGCGCGTCCAGGGCCGCGTCCTCATCATGTTCGACCACGGCGGTAATGGCCTGCGCCACCTGCCGTTCCACCAGGCCACCCATCTTGTTCACCAGCGAACGGAGCTGTTCCAGTTCCTGTTCATAGCTCTGGACAGTATGTACGGATTCATGTGGCATTATTACTGCTTTCGCTCTCAGCCGAAGCGGCCGGTAATATAATCCTGGGTACGCTTGGCATGGGGGGCGGTGAACATCTTGTCCGCCGTGTCCACCTCCACCAGTTCGCCCATATAGAAAAACGCGACACGGTCCGCGCATCGTGCCGCCTGCTGCAGGTTATGCGTGACGATGGCGATGGAGAATTCCTGTTTCAGTTCATCCAGCAGTTCCTCGATACGCGCGGTGGAAATCGGATCGAGCGCACTCGTTGGTTCATCCAGCAGGATGACCTCGGGCCGTGTCGCAATGGTGCGCGCGATGCACAGGCGCTGCTGCTGCCCGCCCGACAGGGCGGCGGCAGAAGCATTGAGCCGGTCCTTGACCTCGTTCCACAGCGCCACGCGCCGCAGCACGCCTTCGACGCGCTGGTCCATGTCCGTGCGCGACAGGCGTTCATGCAGCCGTACGCCAAAGGCGATGTTGTCATAAATGGACATGGGAAACGGCGTGGGTTTCTGGAACACCATGCCAATGCGCGAACGCAGCACGTTCACATCCAGACCGGGGGAGAGGATATTGCGCCCGTCAAACAGTACTTCCCCCGTCGCGCGCTGACCGGGATAGAGGTCATACATGCGGTTGAGAATACGCAGCAGCGTTGATTTGCCACAGCCCGACGGCCCGATCATGCCCGTGACCTGATGGACCGGGAAATCAAGCGAGATCTCCTTCAGCGCATGATTGCTGCCGTACCAGAAATTCAGGTTGCGTATCGCCAGCGCCGGCAGGATCGTGTCGCGGCCCGTCGTGTCATCCATGATGATTTTGTTCATTGTTGTGCAGATCCGTTACGCGTTAGCCACCAGCGGGCGAGGATGTTCGTTGCAAGCACCGCGACAGTAATCAGCAATGCCCCGGTCCATGCCATCTGCACCCAGTCATCATAGGCCGAACCGGCGTACTGGTAGATCGTAACCGGCAGGCTGGCCATTGGTGCGTTGAGGTTGGTGGACCAGTTCAGATTGCCAAGGGAGGTAAAAAGCAGGGGCGCCGTCTCACCCGATATCCGTGCCAGTGCCAGCAGGATACCGGTCATGATGCCGCCACGTGCCGAACGCAGGCAGACATTCAGGATCACCCGCCAGCCCGGCGCACCCAGCGCATAGGCAGCTTCACGCATGGCACGGGGGACGAGGCGCAGCATATCCTCGGTCGTACGGACAACGATGGGAATGAACAGGACCGCCAGCGCCAGCGTGCCCGCCATGCCCGAAAAATGCCCAGCCGGTTCCACGATGATCAGGTAGATGAACAGCCCGACCAGAATGGATGGCACCGACAGCAGCATGTCGGATACGAACCGGACCAAGGATACAATCCGCCCATCCTGACTGAATTCCGAAAGATAGATCCCCGCCATCATGCCGATCGGCGTGCCGATCAGGGCGGCAAGGCCGGTCTGTTCGCAACTGCCGATAATGGCGTTCGCCAGACCGCCGCCCGTGCCGGGGGCTGCCGTGCTGTGCAGGAACGTCGGCAGCGACAGCCCCCCTGCCCCACGCGTTATCAGTGTCCATAAAATCGAGAACAGCAGGAACAGTACGACAACCGTCGCCATGTTGCACAGCAGGCTGACAAACCGTTCAACCAGCCTGCGCCGTACGGCCTGCGCACCGCCGCGCTGCCACCCACCGGCATCAGTGGATTGTGATTGGGGAGCCGACATCATGGACTTCCTCAATTTGACGTGCCGCGCTGCAGGAAGATGCGCGAACAGGCCAGGGTAATGAATGAAATGATCATAAGGATCGCCCCAAGGGCCAGCAGGGCGGACAGTTTCAGGCTGCCTGCCGAACTTTCGGGAAATTCCAGCGCGATCAGCGATGCAATGGTATTGCCTGGCGCAAACAGCGACCAGCCCATGCGGTTGCTGTTGCCAATGACGAAGGTTACGGCCATCGTCTCACCCAATGCACGCCCGGTGCCCAGCATGATGCCGCCCATGACCGCCTGCCGCGACCACGGCAGCACCACCTGGCGCATCACTTCCCACCGTGTGGCACCAAGGCCAAAGGCACTTTCCTTCAGCACGGCGGGAATGGAGACGAATACGTCCGTCATGACCGAACAGATGAAGGGTGTAATCATGATCGCAAGGATCAGCCCGCCACTCAGCAGCCCGGTGCCATAGGGCGCGCCACGGAACAGCAGGCCGATACCGGGCACGTGGCCCAGGTAATGCGTGACCACGGGTTCAATGTAATGGGCCATGAACGGCACCACGATGAAAAAACCCCACATGCCAAATATGATGGAGGGCACGGCAGCCAGAAGCTGCACGGCGGTTTCAATAAACCGCGCCAGCGCGGGGGGCGCCATTTCCACCAGCCAGAAAGCCACGCCAAATGCAAACGGCACGGCAAAGACAAGGGCGATCAGGGTCGTGACCAGAGTGCCAAAAATTGAAGTCGCGGCACCAAAATGGTTTGAAATCGGGTTCCATGCCGTGCTGGTGATGAAGCCGGGACCAAAGGCGGAAAATGCCCGCCATCCCCCACTGACCAGCACAATGACAATGCCGGCCATGACCAGCAGGATGAACCATCCGGCCAGCCGGGCGATCATGCCAAAAACCAGATCGCCAAACCGCCCGCGCGCATTCGTATCCATTGCGACACCATCGCGGGCCGTAATGGTGGATGGAAGTTCCATCATGTAATTCCTGATGTGTATGACACAACAGCAGCACTAGGCCCCCATGGCACACTGTTGCAATAATAACCTGATCTGTTTTGTATGAAGTTTTTATGACACCAGGAATTACATGAACCCCGCATGTATATTTTCACGTGTCATAGAAAGTTCATCTATTTCTGGTTGCCCGCGCATCTGAACTACTGCATAGCACCCGCATCGGGATGACGTTGATATACCATCCCCAAAAGGAAAACAGGCAGGAAGCAGCCTTATGTTTGAATCCAGCGTTATCGAAATCGATGGCATCTTTGTTGGCATCGTTTTTCACAACGGTCCCGATGAACCCTATAAATTCCGGGCCATGCATGAACGCGTAACGCAGATGGACGGGGACATCCTGCCCACGTTCGAAGCCGCCGTGGCACAGGCTCGCACCCGGTTCCGGCTGGGTCGCACCAAGGCCCCGCGCGCCATGGAAACCACGCGCCTGCGGGCCTGAAAACCCCGACCACCCTACATGGGGTGCTGGCAGCACGCCTGTAATTCAGGTCAGAATATGAATATTATATTAAAACGCTACAGTACATCTTATATTTTAATTTGTTTTTATTTATGGTGCGCATAACAGTAACTTACTGGTGTATTGTTTCATGCTCCACTTCGCGCCATATTCGGCTTTTTCCATCATAGCACTGGTCATATGCTTTGCGCTTGTCTGCATCTTTGAATTCGTAAACGGCTTCCATGATACGGCCAATGCCGTCGCGACCGTCATCTATACCAGATCACTCAAACCCCGCACCGCCGTCATCTGGTCGGGGTGCATGAATTTTGTCGGCGTGCTGCTGGGCGGGATCAGCGTGGCCTACGGGCTGGTTGAACTGCTACCTGCGGACGTCCTTTCCCCCCCCAACGGCGACCCGGCCGTGCCGATGCTGATTTCGCTGTTTGGCACGGCACTGGCATGGAACCTGTTTACATGGTGGTTCGGGATACCGAACTCCAGTTCCCACTGCGTCATTGGCGCGTTGATCGGGATCGCCATCGGGGATGCCCTGCTGCATACACGCGACCTGGGTAACAGCGTTGACTGGTCACAGATCTGGAAAATCCTGCGCGCTCTGGCCATTTCTCCCCTGCTGGGGCTGATTGGCGCGGGTGGGCTGTATTTCATTATCAAGCACCTTGTCCATGATCCCGAACTGTACCAGCCGCCGCAGGGTGACAGGCCGACACGTGGCTGGGTCCGTGGCCTGCTTATCCTGACCTGCACCGGCGTCAGCTTTTCCCACGGCAGCAATGACGGACAGAAAAGCATTGGCCTGATCATGCTGACCATTATCGGCATTCTGCCGGCAACCTTTGCCCTGGCCCCTGACAGCGCGCCGCATATTCCCCATATCGCGGAATATGCCACCAGTGCGGCACCGCTGATTGAACAGTATGACCATGACGGCCTGCGTGATGAAGCCATTGCCGCAGTGGGCCGTCTGTCCCGGACCAGGGCGGATGATGTTGTCCCCTCCGTCCTGCGGGCGGACATGTATGAAGTCGTCGCCGGCCTGAAAGCCGTGTCAGCCAATCCTGCCGCCTCGACCCACGAACGGGCACAGGCCAAGGTGCTGGGCAACCAGATGCGCCCGGTGGTGGAATACGCACCGTGGTGGGTGCGCCTGCTCAGCGCGCTGTGCCTGGGTATTGGCACCATGATCGGTTACAAGCGGATCGTGCATACGCTGGGTGAAAAGATCGGCAATACGCACCTGACGCCAGCGCAGGGAGCTTCAGCCGAACTGGTCGGCGCGGGCCTGATCGCAACCGCAGGCTATACCGGCCTGCCGGTCAGCACGACACATATCATTACTGCCGGTATCGCGGGCACCATGCTGGGGTCCGGTTCGGGTATCAATCGTGGCATGCTGGTCAAGATTGCACTGGCATGGGTATGCACCCTGCCAGTCACCATCACGATCGCAGCCGGGCTGTTCTATATCCTCAATGCCTGATCCTGCCTGACATCGGCAAAAAAGAACCGGGGCTGCATGGTATGCAGTCCCGGTTTTTTACATCAGCAACAGGAAAAAAACCTGTAATCCTTCACAACATTTCCATAAAATTTTCTGGGGCCAGTTGGGAATTACCGTGAATTGATGATTGCGGCGGCGAGATGGTTCATGGCTGCAAATGATCTGTCTGCCTTGTCGCTCCGCATGGCGATGCGCTTGAGCGCCTTGAGCCTGCAGAAGAAGTTCTCAATGAGATGGCACGCTTTGAACAGGGCCCCAACGAACGGGCGTCTGTCGAGACGGTTCGAGCGCTGGGGAATGACCACGCAGGCGCCTTGCGCGCGGATGGCATACACGATCCAGTGAACATCAAGCGCCCTGTCAGCAGGAAGCCTCCTGAAATCCGTCGGTTGGAGACGGGGCGCAACCCCGACCGTGTCGTAATGCTGGCCGGGAATGAGGGTAAAGCGGAGCAGATTACCCAGGGCATCAGTCATGGCGATGATCTTCGTTGACCATCCCGTTACACTGCGTCTGATCCCCTTTTTCCGGTCCCCCTTTTGCCCCTTGCCTGTGCCGGTGAATCCGGATCACCGTACCGTCGTACCATCGCATATTCCATATCGGTATCGCCAGAGACGGCTTCGGAAATTCGCTGAAAAACCCCGGCCTTCGTCCAGTCGCTGTAGCGCGGGTAAACCGGATTCCAGTGTCCGAAATACAGGCGGCAGGTCCCGCCATGGACTGCCCGGCCGGGCGATCCATAAGACCGCTTCGATAAAGAGGCGGTTATCCTTCCTGCTGCGTCCCCGATCCGTCTTCTTTCCAAGACACAGGGGCACCATCTTCGCCCATTGGGCATCCGTCAATACAAAGCGATCCATACAGGCTTTGAAACACATTAAGGCGTTTTGAAAAGATAATTCCCAACAGTCCCTGTAAGACAACCCGCAATCATAAGATTTTTTTGGTGAAGCCTTTTGAAAAAATCTTAAGAAAATGCCGCCTTAAAAAAGGCGGCACCCAAAAACCTTTATTATTTTATCAAAATGTTATTTCTAAACAGTTTTTATCTGTTTTGAATTAATATCTTTTTCTGCCCTCAATATTTTTGCGGCACAATCATACTGTCGGGTACAGGCTGACGAATATAATCGGGGCTGTAAACCCGCTCGGGCAGCCGTACTTCGGGCTTGCTTACATCATGATAGGGTACCTGTGACAGTAGGTGACTTATACAGTTAAGGCGCGCCTTCTTCTTGTCATCAGCCGGAACGATCCACCACGGTGCTTCGTCAATATTTGAACGTTCCAGCATGATTTCCTTGGCCAGCGTATAGGATTCCCACCGCCGCCTGCTTTCCAGATCCATGGGGCTGAGTTTCCACTGCTTCAGCGGATCTTCCATACGGGCGCGGAAACGCAGTTCCTGTTCATCATCAGAAATGGAAAACCAGTATTTGATAATCTGTATCCCGCTACGCACCAGCATGCGTTCAAATTCGGGAACAGAGCGGAAAAATTCCTCATATTCATCGTCGGTGCAGAAGTTCATGACCCGCTCGACGCCCGCACGGTTATACCAACTGCGGTCAAACAGCACGATTTCCCCCGCCGCCGGCAGATGACTGACGTAACGCTGGAAATACCACTGTGTGCGCTCCCGATCGTTAGGGGCCGGCAGTGCCGCGACACGGCATATGCGCGGGTTCAGCCGCTGGGTAATGCGCTTGATGACACCCCCTTTGCCTGCCGCGTCCCGTCCTTCACAGATCACCACAACCCTGTGCCCGGTTTCCTTGACCCAATCCTGCAGCTTGACCAGTTCCCCCTGCAGGGACAGCAGTTCACGGAAATACGCCCGTCTGAAATCAGGCGTACCATTGTCCTTGTCCGAACCAAGGCGGGCGTCATCCAGTTCAAGTTCTATTTCTTCATCAATATCGTCCAGAACTTCCTCACGCAGGCGGTTCCGTTCCCATGATGCATTGTCACTGCCGGGACGTTCGGTCATGTCGGTGGTCATCTCCATCTGGTTTCCTGATAATGAAAGGAAGGGAGAACATCAGAATTCGTCATGAATATAGGCTTCGTCTTCTTCCATCATTTCAGGTGGGATGGAAGGCTGCACCTGCCTTGCCTGCCCCCGTGTGTCTTTCCACACCAGAACAAGCGCAGGCCGCCATTCTTCATGGATGTGCGGCGACTTCGGTTCGGAATCCTGTTTCATGATGTCCATTCCTGTCCAGACGCCTATTCAGTTGATAGGCATGGAAAGGTATAGGACAGCACACGATGCATAATATGAATATTTGGTGAAATTGCTTTTTAAAAAAAGGGAATTGAAAAAAACAATAAGTAATATTTTTATATTATAATTACAGAAACAATACAAAAATCATAAAGAAGTTTTTGTTGAAATTTTCCCCAAAAGCTTCAGGAAACGCCACCTTGAAAAAAAGCGGAACCCAAAAATATTTTATTTTCAGCCTTCTGGCTATTCTTATCCCACACAGGCAATGAATAGTGCCATCGTCAGCACCGACACCACGGCGCTGAGAAACAGGGTCGATGCCGCCTCCTGCTCATCCGTCCCGAAACGCACCGCAAGGATGACTACAACCGTCCCCACCGGAATGGACAGGGCCAGCACGGCAGTACGGATCACTTCATGCGGCAGGCCCAGCATGCTCAGCAGCAACCATGACATGACGGGAATGACAATATTACGCACGGCAACAGTGACCACCACCGGCAGCGTCACTGCAACCCGCTGCAGGAACAGGACGATCCCGGATGCGAACAGCCCCACCCCGGCCGCTGCATTGCCCAGCAGTTCCCCTGACCTGAGCAACGGCCCAGGCAGATGGATACCCGATACGACCAGAAGCGTCGCGACAATCGGGGCCCAGACAATCGGTTCCCTGCACGCTGCGATGATCTGTGGCACAAGCCGGGCCTGTTCAGGCGATGCAGCATGGGTACTTTTGGCCAGCATGACCATACATACCGGCGTCTGGACCAGAACCATGGCGAACACGGCGGCCGAAATTGCTACCGACGTACTTGCATGCCCTACCAGTACCGGCAGCATGGCTGACCCGATGAAGGGCACCGACGGCGCCCCCATGGCCAATCCCTGCAGGGCGGATGCCGCCGCGTCACGCCGGAACACATAGTGCGACAGGACATACGCCACGCCGAAACTGCCGCACATGATTCCGAAAACCGACGCTGCCAGCGGCAACTGCCCCGCAAGAATGGTGCGCGGCATGCCCGCAATACCCACAAACAGATTGAGGGGAAAGGCATAGAGCATGACCATCCGGTTCAGGACGGAAACCTGCTCCCCATTGAAATCACGGTGCCATCCGGCACGGTAGCCCAACAGGAAAACCACGACGAGGGGCAACATGGCGGTAATAATGGTCGAGAGCATACAGCTTGATTACCCCGTGGCTTACGGATGGATGCAGCAGAAAAAAACAGGCATGAGTGATGAGAGGGCTCGCGACGCGGCACGAATGGCCCCGACAGTGGCACAGGCCACTGCCCATGAGGAAAAGGTACGACAACAGGTGGATAAAAACGTATATCTCATTATTTGCGAATAAGAATTATCATTATTAATGCGCTGATATATAATAATTTTTTATTTACAACCTCCCATTAAATCCAATATATCCGATCCTGCCATAATTTATCATAGCGAGTCACGCCATGCCGATCAAAGATCCCAAGGTGATCGAACACCTGAACACCCAGCTTACGAACGAGCTGACGGCCATCAATCAGTATTACCTGCACGCCCGCACACTGCGCCACTGGGGCGTTACCCTGCTGGGCAAGAAGGAATATGAAGAATCGATCGAGGAAATGCGCCACGCCGACTGGCTGATCGAGCGCATCCTGTATCTGGGTGGCCTGCCCAACGTGCAGCGCTACAACCAGATCCTGGTGGGGCAGGATGTGGAGGAAATCCTCAAATGCGACCTGAAGCTTGAAGAAAAGGCCATTGGCGACCTGCGCGAAGGCATCGCCTATTGCGAAAGCGTGCGCGATTTTGTCTCCCGCGACCTGTTCCTCAAGATCCTGGTCAACGAGGAAGAGCACGAGGACTTCCTCGACCGTCAGTTCGACCTGATCCGTCAGGTGGGGATCGAGAAATATATCCAGCTCAACTCCGCCCCTGCCCCCGATCAGGAATAAGCAGGCATCGGGCCACGTTCCGCCTCTCGGCCGGACGTGGCCTGACGTTTTTGTCCCTGTCTCCCTGCCACCACTTCTACTGCGGGCAGGCACGCGCACCGTTCAGGAACAGTTCCACCGCCTGATCGATATGGCGGCGCATGGCGTCATCCAGTCTGACCGTAATCAGGCCCAGAACAGCCTGCTGGAACGGGTACTGGATCACGGCGGCCGTCAGGTAATCCGCCGCAAACCCGATATCATCGATCTCGATTTCCCCGTTTTTCACGCCTTCATGCAGGGCGTGGCCGATCAACTGCGCCGCCCTGCGGGCGCCATGGGAATGGATATTGCGGGCAAGCGCCGGAAACTGCCGGCTTTCCGCTGAAACCACGCGGTACATCCCCACGCTGCGATCCGTCAGCAGCCAGTCCAGCAGCAACGTGCAGACTGAAACCAGCCGAGAGCGGATATTTCCGTTCGCCGGCATCAGCAATGCCAGCGCATCCAGCCGGATATCAATAGTCGTGCTGACCACGGCTTCAAACAGCAGGGGCTTGCTGCGATATCGCGCATAAAGGGTGCGTTTTGTAACGCCCGCCGCCTCCGCCACCATGTCCATGCTGGTACCCCGGAACCCAAGGTCGAAGAACAGCCGGACAGCTTCCTCCAGAATCCTTTCGGACAGCGTCGCCGCCTCCGCGACGGACGGGCGGCCCATGCGGGCAGACCTGGGGCGTTCCTTGTCTGGCATCCTGTTGCTGCCTTCCTTGTGACTCTGTGTCCGGTCCTGCATGCAGGCGACCTGTTTCCGTGGACTGTCTGCACATAACGCACACATGACATATGCCGAAACATAAAATATACCGGTAGGGATATTTTACGGGTTGCTTTCTTTTTTGAAATTAAAATACACTTATACGTATACATATTCAGGAACGTCCATGCTGGCCTTCCCCACCCGGTGGCAGAACGTGATTTTTAGTCGGGAAAGTTCAGATATCCGCCTCTGGATCAATGCATGACCCTGCATTCCCATCGAATATACACCCCAACGGCAGGATGGCCTGCGTTGACCTTGAGGAAAGTTGCATGATCGCGTCATTTCATTTTCACACGACCTGCGCCGGACAGCATGAAGGCCCGGCAGCATGAAGTGGCGTGACGCGGCGATTGGCGCGGGGGTTGCTGTAATCGTGGCGGCCGGCGGGGCCGGATGGTATGTGGTCCAGCACCGTGGTGACCTGCCTGCGGGCCTTGCGCGCGCCAACGGCCGTCTGGAACTGGCGCGCATTGACGTGGCGGTCAAGTATCCCGGCCGCATCACGGAACTGGATTTCCACGAAGGCGATACAGTCGCCAGCGGCCAGGTTCTGGCCCGCGAGGATGACACCACCGCCCGCGCGCAGCTGGATGCGGCGCGCGCGCGCCTGCGTGCGGCACAGGCCGATGTCGCACGCGCGGGGGCCGAACGCGACGCCCGCGTGTCGGCCCAGCACCTTGCACAGCTTGACCTTGACCATGCCCGCACCATGTTCCGCCAGCATCTGGTATCCGACATGGAACTGTCGCAGCACCAGACAAACCTTGATACCGCAACATCCGCGGCCGATGCGGCGGGCCGGGCCGTGGACGCCGCACAGGCCGCAGTTGACGCAGCACAGGCGCAGGTCACGGAAGCGGCCTCCAGCGCCGATGACATGACCATCCGCGCGCCCGTGGCTGGCCGGATCGAATACCGTATCGTGGAAAAGGGCGCCGTACTGCCCGGTGGCGGTCGCGTGGCTTCCCTTCTTGACCCCACGGACATGTATCTGACCATTTTCTTCCCCTCGCAGCAGGCCGGACGGCTGCGTGTGGGCGATCAGGCGCGTATCGCACTTGACGCACTGCACCAGCAGGTGATCCCGGCCACGATCTCCTTCATCTCGCCCGAAGCGCAGTTCACACCGAAATATGTCGAAACCGCCACCGAGCGTGACAAGCTTGTCTATCGTGTGAAGCTGCGCGTCTCCCCCGAAACGGCCCGACATTATGGCGACGTGCTGAAATCGGGCATGACGGGTGATGGCTACGTGCGTACCGATCCGTCCATTCGCTGGCCCGCAACACTTGATGTGGCCGATGCCCCGCAATGAGCGCCGATACCCCGCATAACCCGGCGGGCATCACCATAACGGGGGTTACCCACCGCTATGGCGCGGTCACGGCACTGGACAATGTGACGCTGGACCTGCCTGCCGGGACCACCATTGGCCTTGTCGGGCCGGATGGGGTAGGCAAATCCACCCTGCTGGGCCTGATCGCCGGGGTGCGCAAGCTGCAGTCGGGCACGGTGTCGGTATTGGGATCGGATATGGGCGACCGCCGCGCGCGTGAGGCATTCCTGCCGCGCGTCGCTTTCATGCCGCAGGGGTTGGGCCGCAACCTGTATCCCACGCTGTCGGTGTGGGAAAACATCGATTTCTTCGCCCGCCTGTTCGGTATGGATGCGCAGGCGCGTGACGCACGCATACAGCGACTGCTGGATGCCACGGGTCTGGCCCCTTTTCCCGATCGGGCCGCTGGCCACCTGTCGGGCGGCATGAAGCAGAAGGTCAGCCTGTGCTGCGCGCTGGTGCATGACCCGGACCTGCTGATCCTGGATGAACCGACCACGGGCGTCGATCCGCTGTCACGCCAGCAGTTCTGGACACTGGTGGACCAGTTGCGCAGGGAACGGCCGTCCATGTCAGTCATCGTGTCCACTGCGTATATGGATGAAGCGGAGCGGTTTGCATGGCTGGTGGCCATGGATGACGGCAAGATCCTGATCAGTGACCGGACCCATAACGTGCTGGAACGCACGCATACCACATCGCTGGAAGATGCCTACATATCGCTGCTGCCGGACACCCGGCGCCAGCAGGCCAGCGGCTTTGTCATCCCGCCCTATGCCAGTCCCGGCGGCCCCCCCGCCATCGAGGCCGAGCACCTGACCCGCCGCTTTGGCAGTTTCACGGCGGTAAGCGACGTCAGCTTCACCATCAGCCGGGGCGAAATTTTCGGCTTCCTCGGCTCCAACGGCTGCGGCAAGTCCACTACCATGAAGATGCTGACCGGCCTGCTGGACGTAACCAGCGGCACGGCAAAGCTGTTTGGCGAACAGATCACGGCAGGCGACATGAAGACCCGCATGCGCATCGGGTACATGTCGCAGGCGTTTTCGCTGTATGAAGAACTGACCGTGCGGCAGAATCTCATGCTTCAGGCACGGCTGTACCGCATGCCTGCAGACAGGGCCGCGCAATGTGTCGAACAATCGCTTGATGCGTTTGAGCTGCGCAACTGCGCCGATGTCAGCCCCGCTTCCCTGCCGCTGGGAATCCGCCAGCGCCTGCAACTGGCGGCGGCGTGCATCAACAATCCCGAAATCCTGATCCTTGACGAACCGACTTCCGGCGTGGACCCGGCCGCACGCGACATGTTCTGGCGACACCTGATCCGCCTGTCGCGTGAAGGGCATGTGACGATTTTCGTATCCACCCACTTCATGAATGAAGCAGCGCGATGCGACCGGATATCGCTCATGCACCGGGGACACGTGCTGGCGGTCGGCACGCCGGCCGAACTGGTACAGAAACGCAAGGCGCCCGGTCTGGAAGCCGCCTTCATCGCCTATCTGGAAGATGCCGAGGCGGCAACCGACGCACAGGCGCCACCCGTCAAACCCGCAACGCCCGCACATACATGGTGGCATGGCGTCAGCAAAATGCTGGCCACCCGCTTTGGCAGGCTGGGCGGCAGCTGGCTGCCACGGGCATGGGCCTTTGCCCGGCGTGAAGCGGTTGAACTGCTGCGCGACCGGCTGCGCCTGACCTTCGCGCTGATCGGGCCGCTGATCCTTCTGGTGGTGGCCGCATCCAGCATTTCGTTCGATGTGGAAGGGATCGGCTTTACCGTCAGTGACCATGACCGGACCACCATCAGTCGTGAACTGATCGACAGTTTCCGTGGCTCGGCCTATTTCCATGAACGTGCGCCCGTGGCGGACGCCAATGCGCTGGACCGCGCCATCCGCAATGGCCGTGTCCAGCTGGCGCTGGATATTCCCCCCGGTTTCGCCCGTGACATGGAAGCGGGGCACAGGCCGGAAGTTGGTGTGATAATCGATGGCGCGGTGCCATTCCTTGCAGCCAATGTGCGCGCCTATGTCACTGGCGTGCTGGGGGGATATGCGGCAACGCTGGGTCGTGAACTGCCGCAGGGGCCGACGGCCCCCATCACCATCGAGCCGCGCTTTTCCTACAATCAGGAATTCCGCAGCATCTACGCCATGACCCCCGGCGTCATCATGCTCGCGCTGATCCTGATCCCGACCATGCTGACCGCCCTGGGCGTGGTGCGGGAAAAGGAAGTGGGGTCTATCGTCAACCTCTACGCCTCCCCCGCATCGGTCGGGCAGTACCTGATGGGCAAGCAGGCGCCATATGTGGCGCTGGCGACGATCAGCTATTTCATGCTGGTGGCGGTGGCCGTGATTATCATGGGGGTGCCACTGAAGGGATCGCTGCTGGCGCTGACGGTGGGCGGTATCCTGTTCGTGCTGTCAGCCACGGGCCTGGGGCTGCTGATCTCGACCTTTGTCAGTTCACAGGTCGCGGCCATTTTCGGCACATCCATCATCTGCCTGATCCCGGCGGTCAATTTTTCCGGGCTGCTTTATCCCGCCTCCACCCTTACGGGTGTCAGCCGTATCGTGGGGCTGGGCTTTCCCGCGTCATGGTACCAGCTGATCAGTCTTGGCTGCTTTACCAAGGGGCTGGGGACCAGCAGCTTCTGGCCCATGTACATTGCACTGGCCGCCTTCGGGTCTGTCTATATGCTGGCGGCCCGTCTGCTGCTGAAAAAACAGGAAGCATGACGGCATGATGCGCTGGCTGGTCAATGTTGGTCTTCTGTGCGGCAAGGAACTGCGCAGCCTGATGCACGATCGCGTACTGCTGGGGCTGATCGTGTTCGCGTTTACCGCAGGCGTGCTGCTGGTGGCCGACGGGGTAAAGGTGGAAGTCTCCAACGCCACGATCGCCTTCATCGATGAGGACAATTCTGCCCTGTCACGCCGGATACGCGATGCGGTGCTGCCCCCCTATTTCAAGCCCCCGGTGCTGGTGGACCGCACGCAGGCCCTGCATGGCATGGATGAAGGCGATTATATTTTCGTTGTCGACATCCCGCCCCGGTTCGAGGCGGACGTGAAAGCCGGGCGCACACCCGTCATACAGTTGCGGGTGGACGCCACCGCCATGACACAGGCGGGGCTGGGAACGGAATACCTGAACGAAATCATGCTGGGGGAAGTCAACGACATGCTGCATGTGCCGGCACTGGTGGACCAGATCCCCTTTACCGCGCCCAGCCGCATCCGCTTCAACCCCAACAGTGAATCGAAGTGGTTTACCTCGGTCATGCAGATCGTGACCAACATCACCATCCTGTCCATCGTGCTGGTGGGGGCAGCGGTCATACGCGAACGCGAACATGGCACGCTGGAACACCTGCTGGTCATGCCCGTCACGGCCAGCGAGATCGCGGTAGCCAAGATTGTCACCAACGGACTGGTCATCTTCGTGGCGGCCATCGTGTCACTGTGGCTGGTGGTACATGTCTGGCTGGGGGTGCCGCTGGCGGGATCAATCATGCTGTTTGCCGCGTGTTCGCTGCTGTACCTGTTTTCGGCCACGGCGCTGGGCATCATGCTGGCGACGGTTGCCCCCACCATGCCGCAGTTTGGACTGCTGGTGGTGCCGGTCTATGCGGTGGCTTACCTGCTGTCGGGGGCCGCGACACCGGTGGAAAGCATGCCCGCTGCCATGCAGGTGGTGGTGCGCTTCCTGCCCACCACGCAGTTCGTCAACCTGTCACAGGCCATCCTGTACCGTGACGCGGGGCTGGGCGCGATCATCCAGCCACTGCTGACCGTAACCGTGACGGGAATTGTATTTCTTGTATTTGCGCTCGCGCGCTTCAGATCCATGTTGGCAAGGCAGGAATAATGAAGAACAGATTGGCACGGGTCGCCTGCATGGGGGGCGTTGCAATGGCCGTGGGGCTGGCGGGATGTTCGCCATTCCGCACGCGTGTACCGGCGTCACATGTCACGGTGCCCGGACAGTTTTCGCAAACGCCCACAACCACGCTACCGGCCACCGACCTTACACGCTGGTGGGAAGCATGGCATGACCCGGCCCTGGTGCAGGCGGTGGATACGGCCCTTGCCGCCAGCCCCGATATCCGCATCGCGCGTGACCGCGTGCTGGAGGCCCGTGCGATGCACACGGTCGCCAGATCCGCTCTGTACCCCACCGTGGGGGCGACGGGGAACATGATGGGGGGCGGCATGTACTGGCGCAATCCCAGCACCCTGCCCACCAGCAATGATCCCGGCACCGACGGGCATCTGGCAGGCATTGGCGCATCATGGGAACCCGACCTGTTCGGCGGTCGCCATGCGGATGTAAAGGCCGCGAAAGCTGGCATGAAGGCGGAAGAAGAATATTTCCACGGCGTGCAGATGGTCATTGCTGCCGACGCCGCCAATGACTACCTGCAGGCGCAGGGACTGCAACGCCAGATCGCGCTGACAGACCGCAGCATTGGCATGCTTGAACAACTGCGCCGGTATGGTCAGGCCCGTTTCACTGCCGGTCAGGCAACGGCGGCGGATGTGACGGGCGTTGACCAGAAACTGTCTGGCCTGAAGGCGCGCAGGCCGGTGCTGGTCGCACGCCTTGACCTTGTGCGCAGGCGTCTGGCCGTGCTGTCGGGACAGTTACCCGAAGGACTGCCTTCCCTTACACCGCCACCCGCCTATTACGTGCCTGCACCACCAGCGGGGCAGATGCCCGATACGGTGCTGGAACGCCGCCCCGACATCCGTGCACGACGCGATCAGGTGGATGCGGCGCTCAACCGGCTCAAAAGCGCCAAGACCGACCTGCTGCCCCGCTTCGGGCTGGAATTCTTCGGTGGGGACGGACGGCTGCGCTTTGACGGCATTCCCGGCCTGTCGGGCACGGGCGGCCTGATTGCGCTGACCACCTACCTGCCAATCTTTACCGCCAACCGCATACAGGCGCGCATACACGCGGCCAGCGCACGGCTTGATGCCGCGGTCGCGGGATATGACAACAGCATCCTGCACGCACTGGCGGAAGTTGAAGACGGTTACGAAAACCGCCTCAGCCTTGATGGACGCGATACCGACCTGACCCGCGCACAGCATCAGGCTGAACAGGTCGCCCATGACATGATGGGGCTTTACACCGGGGGGCAGCGTACCTTTGGCGATGTGCTGAGCGCACGCATGGCAGCACTTGATGCACAGGCCAGCGTGCTGGACAATCAGGACTCCCGCACATCCGCCACCATACAGCTTGCCCGCGCGCTGGGCGGTGGCTGGCAGCCGGAAAGCGTGGAAGTACACAAATGACATGAGGACGCTTCATGATCCTGTCTGGTTATGAAACGCCGTTCGGGAAGGGAACGCGGGATATGTTCCATATGGATGCGCCCCCATAATCCGTAGCAATAATGCCGATCAGATGCATCAGAACGGGGCATATCGCGTATTGTAGAGATTGCCCGATGACACCCACGGATCCTGGCATGGCATGATGATCGGCCGTCGACCTGCTGGTCTCATGCCCTGTGGGTAATGGATGACGTCCACCACATTATCGTTCACTATATACAGGACATGGGCCGTCTGCCCCTGCCCCGGCAGTATCGGGACATCAATCATATAACCGTACAGGTTGCAGCAGATGTCACCAGAACGAAGCCTGCACCGGATATAACCAGCAAACGGGTCAGCACGGCTTTTAATATCCCGCAGGTAATACGGCCTGCCCCAACAGGGCAAAAAAGACAGATACGTGCCTGCCATGCCTTGGCCTGTTATACACGACTGACGCATTTCGTGTCCTGTTCCCATACCGGGTCACAGGCGGGCACGAATATGGACGGGATATCGCATATCAGCCGATGGCCATGTCATTCGTGTCCGTGGCTCGACATGCTCTGATACTCGTGGCAGAACGCATTACCTGTCAATGTTGCCACTGTGCTGGCGACAAAGGCCCGTGCTGGGCATGAACCACCATTTTCTCGCGTCTTGAATGTTCACGATGCGCTGCTGCATGATGACCCGGACAAGAGGAGATTGAATGAAGCCCGTTGCCCCGACCATTTCCCCCAAACCGGGTTTACGTGAACGCAAGCAGGCACGCGCGCGCACCACCCTGATTGCCGAGGCAATGCGGCTGTTTTCTGCCCAGGGGTATGACCAGACCACGGTGGACGAAATTGCCGACGCGGCCGAAGTCTCACGCCGTACCCTGTTCCGTATGTTCGAGACAAAGGGCGATATCGTACTGGCATGGACACGGGGCATGACACAGACGCTGAATGATGCCCTGGCTACCTGCCCGGCCGACATGCACCCGGCGGATGCCATGATGCATGCCTTTACCTCGCTGGTACCCCGGATCGCTGCGAACCGGCAGGATACCTATGCTTTTGTCTATCTGATTGAAAAGACGCCTTCGCTGCAGACAGTCAGCTTGCAGAAATATGGCAAGTGGGAGGACTGTCTGGCGGAAGGGCTGGCGAAACGGATAACCGAACGCAAGAACCGCCGGATGGCCGCACGCCTTATGGCGCGTGGCGGGATCGCCATTTTCCGTACGGCGCTGGATGAATGGATCCGGCTGAAAGGGCGGCCCGCGCTGGTGCCGCTTTTGCAGAAAACATACGAATTGCAGGCATCACTCTGGCCCACCCATGAAGATGGCGGGCCAGAAAGCGCTGCCTGACACAGCAGGCAGCAGTAAATCTAAGCCCTGGTGCGTCAGTCCAGACGCACGGACGGACGGACAAATACATCCAGCCAGTCCACAAGGCAGGACATCAGACCACGGAACGTGCCGTAGATTTCGAACTGGTGCTGGCGATACAGCATCAGGTGAACCATCCGCGCGCTGATCCCCCGCAGCCAGCCACCGCCGAATACCTTGCCACCGGGGAATGTGCCCCAGCCATTGTAATCACCCAGCGCCACAACCGCGCCCTTGTTATGGAACGCAAATGCGGGCATCGGGCGGCCATTGATCCACGCCGGCATGTAACGGGCCAGGTGATGGGCCTGCTGGCGGGCGGCCTGCGCGGTGGGGGCGACGGGTTTTTCCGCGATGAAGGCACAATCGCCCATGGCGAAAATGCTGTCATCTTCGATCAGCTGCAGTGTCGGCCGGACTTCAAGCTGGCCGGAGCGCGACAGTTTCAGTTCACCGAATTTGCGCGTGACATCAGGTGCCTTGACCCCTGCCGCCCATACGCGCAGCGTCGCGGGAATGCGCGTGCCGTCCTTGAGCAAGAAGCCTTTTTCATCCGCGCCACTGACCATGGCTGAGGTTTTTACACTCACGCCGATCTTCTCAAGTTCCTTCTGCGCCGCGGCAGACACGGCCTCGGGGAAAGCTGGCAGGATGCGGGGACCTGCTTCAAGCAGGGTAATGTTCAGCTTGGGCGGCTTCTTGCCAAAGCTGTAGAGCGAGGCGAGATCAAGCGCCTTGTGCAGTTCGGCTGCAAGCTGCGTGCCGGTGGCGCCGCCACCCACAATGGCGATATCAAGCTGTTCGTTATTACCGAAAGCCTTGAGCAGTTCCATACGGAAACGATCGTTGAAACCGTTGGCATCCACCAGGTTGTCAATGAACAGGCAATGCTCGGCCACGCCGGGGGTGCCGAAATCATTGGCGCGGCTGCCGATCGACAGCACCAGCGCATCATATTCCAGCTTGCGCTCATCCAGGATCACCTCGCCCGTAGGCTCTACAACCGGAGCAAGGGTAATGGTCTTGGCCTTGCGGTCCATGCCCGCGATTTCGCCGGGCCAGAATTCAAAATGATGGCGACTGGCCTGCGACAGGAAGCTGATGCGGTCGTTTTCGTTGGCGGCCGTGCCCGCTGCAAAGCAGTGGAGCATCGGTTTCCACACATGGGCGAAGCTCTTGTCGACCAGCGTGATTTCCGCACGGCCCGACTTGCCGATTGAATCACCCAGCCGGGTTGCCAGCGCCAGACCGGCAACGCCGCCCCCAACAATTACGACCCGAAACTTTTGTGCCATCCTATGCCTCTTTTTTACTTCTGCCGCACAGTGTCCCGGTCCCGTGGGAAAAACCCTGTCGCATATCCTGAAATACCGAAAAACTGCCTTGTGCCGGACCCTGCGCGCATGGCCCGGGCAATATGCTGCGGCGGCCGACCCGGTAAACCAGCCCGACCGCCGCGCCATGCCTTGTGGGCTACGGGGTTTTCACCCCATCAGCTGATCAGAAGAAGCCGCGCTTCTTGTCGCTGTAGCTGACCAGCATGTTCTTGGTCTGCTGGTAGTGTTCAAGCACCATCTTGTGGGTTTCACGGCCGATGCCGGACTTCTTGTATCCGCCGAACGCCGCATGTGCGGGATAGACGTGATAGCAGTTGACCCACACGCGACCGGCTTCCAGTCCGCGACCCATACGGTAGCAGGTGTTGGCGTCACGGCTCCACACACCCGAGCCGAGGCCGAAGGGCGTGTCGTTGGCGATGGCCAGCGCTTCTTCTTCCGTCTTGAAGGTCGTCACGGCCAGAACCGGGCCAAAGATCTCTTCCTGGAAGATACGCATCTTGTTGTTGCCCTTGAACACGGTCGGCTGCACATAGCACCCGTTGTTCAGGTCACCACCAAGATCCGGACGACCGCCACCGACCAGCAGCTCGGCGCCTTCACCCTTGCCGATGTCAATGTAGGACAGGATCTTTTCCTGATGCCCGTGCGAATTCTGCGCGCCCATCATGGTGTTGGGATCAAGCGGGTTGCCCTGACGGATCGCCTTGATGCGGGGAAGCGCACGTTCGATGAACTTCTCATAGATTGATTCATGAACCAGCGCACGGCTGGGGCACGAACAGATCTGGCCCTGGTTAAGGGCGAACATCGTGAAGCCTTCGATCGCCTTGTCCAGGTAATCGTCATCATGGTCCATGATGTCGGCGAAGAAGATGTTCGGCGACTTGCCACCCAGTTCCAGGGTTGCCGGGATCAGGTGTTCGGCAGCGGCATGCGCGATCATCTTGCCGGTCGGGGTGGAACCGGTGAAGGCGATCTTTGCAATACGGTCGCTGTTGGACAGGGCGGCACCCACGTCCTTGCCAAGACCGTTGACGATGTTCAGCGTTCCGGGCGGGAACAGGTCACCGATCAGTTCCATCAGCACCAGCATGGAAGCAGGCGTGCTTTCGGCAGGCTTCATGACCACGCAGTTACCGGCGACCAGTGCGGGGGCCAGCTTCCACGAACCCATGAGCAGCGGGAAGTTCCACGGAATGATCTGGGCCACGACGCCCAGCGGCTCATGGAAATGATAGGCGATGGTGGTGGCGTCGATCTCGCTCAGCGTGCCTTCCTGGGCGCGGATGCAGCCAGCGAAGTAACGGAAATGATCGATCGCCAGCGGGATGTCGGCGGTCATGGTTTCACGGATGGGCTTGCCGTTGTCCCATGTCTCGGCCCGGGCAAGCAGGTCGAGGTTCTTTTCCATGATATCGGCTGCCTTGAGCAGGATCAGCGCGCGGTCAGCGGGGGCCATGTGCGCCCAGCCAGCCTTGGCCTTGTGCGCGGCATCAAGTGCCAGTTCCACATCGGCTGCGGTGGAAGCGGGTACTTCACACAGCACGCGGCCATCAACGGGGGAGGTATTGGTCAGGTAATGACCATCAACCGGGGCTACCCACTTGCCACCGATGTAGTTGCCATAGCGGGCTTTGAACGGGGGGGCTGCTGATATACTATCTGACGGCATGGAAATATTACTCCAGAAAATTATTTTAAATCAGGAAACACTAAAGGGAATGCGTATGGTTATTTATTAAATCCCTGCGGCCATCCTGATTTTTACACTAAACCCAAAACATAGGCATGGATCTGGTCTGGATGACTGTCCAGTTCGCACGGCGATCATTTCGTGTGAACATGATCCCCCTTCAAACCGGACCGCCTTCTGGCCACACCCCGGTAGTTGCCGGGGCACCATCTATATTCATCGATATATAGACACAGCCGCAACCGCAAGCCGAAAACAGGTAACGTAACCGTGAGGTATGCATCTGGTGCCATAAGCACCACGGTGTAAGTCGTTATATATCAGTATGTTATTACGTATACGGATGGGGAAATATTTAATTTTATGTGCTTATTGTCTGAATCGGGACATGACGCCGCATGCCGTGACAAGACACCGGGTGACACGGATCTGCCATCAGTCCGGCATGGTACGGGAAAGCGTTCCCCGCAGGCCGGTCGGTTCAATATGCCGAAGCGATTACTGACACAATTGCAATAAACCTATAACGTAATGGCATGCAGGATTACCCACATAATGGATGGATTTTATTCATAATGCGTTTAAAAATTGTTTGAAAATAAAATTCCGGGTGTCAAATTTTTCAAGAAGATAGCGTTTTCTGAAGCTTTTTTAAAAAAAGCTTCACCAGAAACCTCATTATTTACAGGCTGCCTCACCAATTCGGACACGTATCCGAAAAATGTGTCGTTATGTCAATATTTAAACAGGCTATCTGTTACTGATAACAGATCTTCAAATGCAATAAATCCGAAAAATACCGCGCAGAACACATAAAAAATATTAATACTGGAATTACCGTCACAATAATTCGCAATATATTGCTATTTGTTGATATATTATGATTTATTATCATAAATTTATTCAGAGTCCTACAATAATATTAATACGAATGCCATTTTTTATTACATAAATATGGTAAATAGTTCCAGAGATCTTCCATATCTTTCACGTATTTTACCGGCCACCATCAGAACCGGAATACAAAATTTGACTGGTAATACGTACCACTGGAACCGCCCGCCGTATTAAGGGCATGCGACGTCATGAAACGGGATGCATATTGCGTCCATGACACATGCGTATTGATCTGCCAGGCAATCGATACCTGTGGCGCCATGCCGATAAACCTGCCACGGAAATTGCCTGAAAACTTGTAATTTCCCGATGATTTGTAAATGGGGTCATTCACGCTATCACGCCAGAACAATGGATACTTGAACTGGATGCTGACAGACCTGAATGGCGTAATACGGACCAATGGCGCAAAACTGATCAGATTGGACGCTGTCATGTATGTTGTCGTGTCAAGGTAATTGGTCTGCGGATTGAAGGGCGAAATATAGGTGCCAACCGTGCCGGTCCGGTCAGTTGAATTGCCGCCCGAATACACATCTGTCTGGATCCCGGCAAATGTATTCAACGTCTTTTCTGAAAAACGGTAACCCACTGATGAATTGATGGCATAGGCACTGACATTGCGCGCGAGTGTCGTTCCGGCCGGACGGAATACGCCACCCTGCCAGATGCCGCCCACCGAAAATTCGATCGGTCCCGCCACGCCATGCCAGCGTGCGCCAAAATTATTACGTGTATTGGATCCCTTGACCGAACTGTCACCCGGCCCCGCAATCGCACCGGCCGCGCCATTCAGCTTGTAGCCGATATAAAAAGCATCAACGAAGGAATATCCCTTCTGCCCCATGAAGGTGAAGTCAGGGGGCGCCCATGTCGTGTTGAAACCATACAGTCGCGAAGCATAGTTTTCCGTATCGTGAAACATCTTGTTTTCGCTGTCATATGTCTGCACGAAATCCCAGCCATCGATACGAACGCGCTTCCACACCATGTAACCCCGGAACCCATCCCATGACAGCGGCACGTTTGGTGTCTCACGCGCGTACAGCATGTAGGATGGCGCATCGAGGAACTGCTGCCGTCCGAACATGAAGCCGCTCCTGGCGCCAAGCATGTTCCATCGCACCTCGACAAAGGCCTGTTGCGCGTCCAGACGCTTGCGATAGGTCGAACCATAACCGTAACCGCCCCAGCCGGCGGCATCCGCATTCACCAGTTGACCGAAAAAACGCAGGTGCGAACCGATATGCAGGTCCGCACCATACAGGTTGCGTACGGCAAAACGACCGGAATCATTAGGCTTCTGCGTGCCCAACTGGGGACGGGTTTCAAACCAGTTGCGCAGGCGGGTTTCCCCCGAAAAACTGATCCATACATTTCCGCTGCGGGTCAGCGGGATGTATTTCAGCACATCAAAGGGATCATTATGGTTTTTCCTGCCGCGCAGATTGCTCCAGTCCTCGGCCCACGGTGCTACACCATAAGTCCCGACCGGGCCAAACCCTGCGGATTCCCCGTTTCCCCGGTTAAATACGCCCCAGTCATACTGATGGCCATTCTTGCGGTTTTCCGCACCACTCATACGCAGGGGCTGCCCCACCGGGTTGGCATGCGGGTAAACCTGTATCGGGGGGCGTCGCCCGATACGGACAACCACGTTTTCAGGTTGCGATTGTGATGCCTGTCCTGACGGGACGCCTGTCCCTGTCGTGCTGACGGAAACGGGGGTGGCGGCATGCGCCCCCTGTCCCATGGTGACAATCCCTGCGGGCAGGCTGAGCAGCATGACCAGAACATGAAAATCGGTGGCTTTCCTGCCTCCCTGTACGGAATACGGGTCTATGCCGCCCTTGCGGATGCAACGGTAGCGAACGGTCGTGGCGGAATTCGGGAATGGCAACATTGTCACATACCACTTCGCTATATGCAGGGTGTCACGGTTTGTTAAGCACTTAATGTTTACGTATTATACCGTTAAAATAACGTCAATAACGTATTTTATCATTTCCCCTTCAAACACGTTGGAACCGCATGAAAAATCGCTAAAATATCAATTAACCAACTGTTATTTATAATAATATTTTATTTTTGAAACGAGGTGCAAAAAATTATGGGAGATGTTTTTGTCACATATAATACGATAACATTCGTATTATACCGTTCCCCATATCGGGCCAGAAACCATATGTTCCTGATGTCTTAAAAAGGATGAAAACACCTATAAACGTAGCCACCATACGTAATGCGTCATGATATCCGAATTTCGTATATTCCATTAAATTAAAGGGAATAATCCTTATATATAGCGTATCAGGATACAATCCGGTCCTGCCTGCTCCATGCTTCGTTAACGGTAGAAACAACCAGACTGTTCCCCTACGTCACAGATGCATGGTACGGGGTCTTGCGCCATAAATACGATTGCATACGTGAATTATTCCACGATACAAAATGCGTTTTTCCTGTGGCTACAGATCCATGCAGCGCCACCTGTAACCTATCTTCACACGCGTCCATTTATTGGTCGCAGGTAGCAAATATGCCATGCCTTCCTTTACCAAAAACAGGGTAGCAGAAAGAGTCTGCGACTCTGGTCCATGATGGCGTGCAGCCCACACCAGCCTACCCTGAACGTCAGGTGATATCGGACCAGACATGACCAGCGGAGAGTTTTCATATCCGGCGCCGATTATTCACTATACGATAGTGTTTTTACGCAAAATTCGATGTCACCATGACGATATTTTTTTATTTTCAATGGGTAGGCTATGATATCCCTGCCTGCTACAACGCCATCCCGGTGCCTCCGGGCGGTTAGCGGACAATCTCTCCCCAAAAAATTAACTTATTATTTCGTGATTAATATTGACTTACATGTATCATTGTATTTTCATACGTTCATCAATCTGCCGCCAGCCGGATCACGCCATGACAGCATCCATGCGTGACCGTATCAAACGCAATGCCGTTTTTCTGCTGCAAAAACAGTCGTCCGGATCAGGAATGATATGAAACCGAACCGCCCCATCACAAGAAGACGCGCCCTTTCCCTGCTGGGGGCCGCAGCCTGCCTGCCCACGATCCATACGGCCCGGGCGGCGGACGCCAGAAAGCTGCGTATCGGGATCATGGCGGGCGAGGATGAAGATCTGTGGCGCGTTATCGCCGCCAATGCCGCAAGAGAGGGGCTGGACCTCTCCGTCGTGACATTTTCAGATTACAACACCCCGGACGAAGCCCTGGCCGAGCATGAAATTGATGCCAATGCCTTCCAGCACGGCCCCTTCCTGCAGGCGCAGATCGCAGCACGCGGTTATAATATCGTCGCAGTCGGAAATACCTGGTTCTCCCCCATCGGGCTGTATTCGGCACGGTGGAAGTCGGTAGCCGACCTGCCGCAGAACGCCGTAATCGGGGTGCCGAACGACCCCAGCAACGAAGGCCGCGCGCTGCACCTGCTCGAAGCCGTGGGGTTGATCAGACTGCCTCCTTCCGCAGGCCTGCTGCCGACACCGCTGGATATCACTAACAACCCGCGTAACCTGACATTCCGTGAACTGGATGCCGGGATTGTCGGGCGCTCCCTGCCCGATCTGGATGCGGCCATCGTCAATACCAACTGGGCGCTGAAGGCGGGGATTGACCTGCAGAAACAGAAAATCGGGCAGGAATCGCTGCACGATAACCCGTACGTCAACTTCATTGCCGTCAACGCGGCCGATGCGCAGGCCCCGTGGGTGACGCCACTGGTCAATGCGGTCCACCAGCCTTCCACCAGTACTGCGATCCAGACGATTTTCCACGGTTCGGTGCTGCCAGCATGGACGTAAGTCTGGTCCAGGTCAGCAATATCAGCCGCAGTTTCGGCGGCCACCTTGCGCTGGATGACATAAGTTTCACCGTGGCGCGGGGCGAGATACTGGGCGTAATTGGCCGGTCGGGAGCTGGCAAGAGCTCCCTGCTGCGCTGCCTTGGCGCACTGGACCGACCCGATGCCGGCCATATCGTGATTGAGGGACATAACCTGACCACCCTGCCCCAGGGGCAACTGGTCAGCCTGCGGCGCAGGATCGGATTTGTCTTCCAGCATTTCAACCTGCTGGGTTCCCGCACGGTGGCGGGCAATATCAGCCTGCCGCTTGAAATAGCGGGCATGCCACGGGCGCAGCGCAGGAAGCGGATTGCGGAACTGCTCTCCCTCGTCGGGTTATCGGACCATGCCCACAAGTGGCCAGCGCAGCTGTCGGGTGGACAGAAACAGCGTGTGGGCATTGCCCGGGCACTGGCCAATGCACCCGTCCTGCTGCTGTGTGATGAAGCGACATCCGCACTTGATCCCGAAACGACAACATCCATTCTCGACCTTCTGGCCCGCATCAACCGCGAACTGGGCCTGACCATCATCATGATTACCCATGAAATGGATGTCATCCGCCGCATTGCCACCCATCTGGTCATTCTCGATCATGGGCACATGATTGAAAATGGTCCGACGCTGGACATTCTGGGTGCGGATACACAGTCCCCCGTGACACAGGCCCTGCTGTCGGAAACACAGCCGCGGGTTCCCCCCGCCATCCGCGCAAAACTGGTGGAAACACCCGGCCCCGGCGCACATGTGGTCATACGCCTGCGCATGGGGGGCACGGCGGCAGACCTGCCGCTGCTGTCCACGCTGGGACAGCGTTTCGGGGTGGACGCCATCGTGCTGGCGGGCGGCACAAACGAAATCGCCGGGCAGCCCTTTGCCGACATGATTGTGTGCCTGAGCGATTATTCAACGGAAATTCAGGATTTCCTCCATGGCTTCGACCCATCACTGAAAGTTCTCGGCTATGTCCCGGCTGATCATTGACCTGATCCTGCGCGCAACATTGGAAACGGCGCAGATGGTGCTGGCGTCGGGTCTGGTGGCCGTGATTGGCGGCCTGCCGCTGGCACTGGTTGTGGTAAGCACCCGCCGGGATGGCCTGCTGCCCTGCCCGCCAGTCGCACGCCTGCTGGGGCTGGTCATTGATATGCTGCGCGCCATTCCCTTCATCATCCTGCTGGTGCTCCTTATTCCCGTCACCCGCATGATTGCAGGCACGTCGCTGGGGACCACGGCGGCCATCGTGCCGCTATCGCTTGCGGCCATCCCGTATTTTGCCCGCATTGCCGAAGTCTCGCTACGTGAAGTGGACCCCGCACTGATTGATGCCGTGCGAACCATGGGCGGCACGCGGTGGATGATCGTCCGCCATGTTCTTATTCCCGAAGCCCTGCCCGGACTTGTAGCGGGCCTGACCGTCACCCTGATTACGCTGACCGGGGCATCGGCCATGGCCGGGGCGGTAGGCGCAGGTGGACTGGGGGATGTCGCCATCCGTTACGGCTACCAACGTTTCAATACGGAAATCATGACGCTGGTGGTACTGGTCCTGATCGTCTTTGTCGCGTTGATACAGGCCATCGGGAACCTGATTTCAAATCATCTGCGCCATACCTGACAGGGGGCCATGCCCATGCACAGCGTACGTGACCGGACCGCCACTGCCCTGATCATCATGCTGGACGTGGCGTTTCACAGCATCGCCGGCCGGCCGGTCAGCACGATTGATATCGCGGACCGCTCCGGCCTGGCCCGGCGTGGAATCGAACCCATCGTGCAATCCCTTGCCCGGTCTGGCCTGTTGCAGGGTGTGCGTGGCCCGCATGGGGGCTACCGGCTGGGCCATCCGGCAGGCGAAATCCTGCTGGCGGATATCTACCGGGCCACGATGCATGACGACGCCCCTGCCGAATGGCGCAGGGGCACACTGTTCAATACGGTTGTCCGTCCTTTTCTGGATCAGGTGGAAGGCATCCTGACCCACGAATACAGCAAGGTCACATTGCATGACTTCGTGCGGCAGGCCGAAACACGCGGCCTGCAGCGTCCACCTGCCAGTTTTTCAATATAAAACCCTGTTTAAAAAAGAAACGTTTCCGGGTGCTGCCTTTTTTCCAGAAGGCAGCATCTTCTGAAGTTTTTTAAAAAACTTACCAGAACCGTCTTATGATTTTCTGACGGTCCTCAGTCCAGGCGAACGGAAGGACGCACGAATACATCCAGCCAGTCCACAAGGCACGAAATCGTGCCGCGCACCGGCCCGTACAGTTCAAACTGATGCTGGCGATACAGCATAAGATGCACCATCCGCGCCGATAGCCCGTGCAGCCAGCCACCACCGAACACCGTGCCACCGGGGAATGTGCCCCAGCCATTGTAATCACCCAGCGCCACCACGGCCCCCTTGTTATGAAAGGTGAAGGCAGGCAGCGGCTGGCCACTCATCATCCACGCAGGCAATGCCTTGGCCAGATGATGTGCCTGCTGGCGGGCGGCCTGCGCAGTGGGGGCGACGGGTTTTTCAGCGATGAAGGCACAGTCCCCCATGGCGAAAATGTTGTCATCTTCCATGACCTGCAGCGTCGGCCTGACCTCCAGCTGGCCGGAACGGGACAGCTTCAGCCCACCGAACTGCTTCGTCACATCCGGTGCCTTCACGCCTGCGGCCCACACCCGCAGCGTTGCAGGAACGCGGCTACCATCCTTGAGGATAAAGCCGTTTTCATCCGCACCACTGACCATGGCCCCCGCGCGCACCTCGACGCCAATGGCTTCCAGCTGCTTGACCGCAGCATCCGAGACGGATTCAGGGAAAGCCGGCAGGATACGCGGCCCGGCCTCCAGCAGGGTAATGCGTAGCTTGGGCGGCTTTTCACCAAAGCTGTAAAGCGAGGCAAGATCCAGCGCCTTGTGCAGTTCGGCCGCCAACTGCGTGCCGGTGGCGCCGCCGCCGACAATGGCGATATCCAGTTCCTGATGATTAGCGAAAGCCCGCAGCAGTTCCATGCGGAAACGGTCATTGAAGCCGTTCGCATCCACCAGATTGTCGATAAACATGCAGTGTTCGGCAACACCCGGCGTACCAAAGTCATTCGCCCGGCTGCCGATCGACAGGACCACCGCGTCATAATCCAGCGTACGGGCATCCACCACCAGTTCGCCCGTCTGCGGGTCCTTGATGGGGGCCAGTGAGATGGTCCTGGCCTTGCGGTCAAGGGCCGTGATCTCACCGGGCCAGAATTCGAAATGGTGTCGGCTGGCCTGCGACATGAAGCTTATGCGGTCATTTTCATTCGCGGCCGTGCCGGCAGCAAAGCAGTGCAGCATCGGTTTCCACACATGGGCGAAGCTCTTGTCCACCAGTGTGATCTCGGCCCGTCCCGATCGTCCGACCGAATTGCCCAGTCGTGTCGCCAGCGCAAGCCCGGCCACACCACCGCCTACAATAACGATCCGAAACTTCTGTGCCATCTCGATAATGCTCCAAACCCGCTCGCACGGCGCTCTGGCCTCCACATGGAAAACCCTGATACGCCACATCCATACAAACCATGTTGGCGGGATTATAGGCAACCCACCCCACACCCGAAACATGCGCAGGGGCGAATTCGGGCACGAAAGCATGACAACCTGTTCCCCACACCGCCCATTTCCCGCTGCGGAGCGCGAAAAACCAGGATATCGACACAACCGATCAAAAGAACCCGATCTGTTGCAACTGGACGCATATTTCCTGTCTTCACCCCGGCACGGCAGACCCGAGCGGCAGGAATACCGGGCAACATCTATCCAATCCCGACGTTAGCCCGCATAACGGCAGGTGAAACAGCTATGCCAACATACTGAAATGAATGACAGGATAACAGGAGTAACCATGACCGCCACCCCAAACGGACGCATTCAGGACAAGGTCGCCCTTATTACCGGTGCGGCAAGCGGGATTGGTCGGGCGACTGCCGAACGCTTTGCGGCCGAGGGCGCGCGGCTGGCGCTGACCGATCTCAATACCGACGCGCTGGACGAACTGGTCAGTCAGTTTGAAAAAAGCGGTGTTCCCGTGATATCGGTCCCCGCCGATGTCACAAGCGAGGCGGATATCCAGCGTGTCGTCCATGAAACCATGAAGCATTTCGGCCGGATCGATATCCTTGTGGCCAATGCGGGCGTGATCCCGGAAGCCGACCTTGCCACCGCCACGGCAGACCTGTGGGACCACACCATGGCGGTGGACGCACGCGGCATGTTCCTGAGCTGCAAATACGCCGCGGCCGAAATGGTGCATGCCGGACAGGGGGCAATTGTCTGCCTGTCCTCCATTTCCGCCTTTGCGGGACAGAAAGGACAGGCGGTCTATGGACCGGCGAAGTTCGTGGCGTCAGGCATCACCAAGCACCTCGCCATCGATCTGGCGGACAAGGGCGTGCGCGTCAATGCCGTGGCACCTGGCACGATCGACACCCCGGCAGTTGCCAGAATGGATGCGGACGCCATCCGCAAGGTCGTCGAGATGCACCCGATGGGCCGCATGGGAAAGCCTGCGGAAATCGCCAGCGCCATCCTGTTTCTTGCCTCCGATGATGCATCCTTCATCACCGGCGCGGTGCTGCCGGTGGATGGCGGGTATCTGGCACAGTAATGCCACAGGCATGGCCGGCGCGGCACGTCTGGCCATGCCCATCAGGCGATATGCAGGCCCACGTCATGTTCACGCAGCAGCGCACAGATCCGGTCGGATGGCTGGCGGTCGGTAAAGAACCCATGGACATGCGACAGGTGCCCCAGCCGCCCCATGGGCCTGCGGCCAAACTTGGTCTGGTCCGCCAGCAGGTAAACACGCCGGGCATTGCGCATCATGGCCTGCGCCACGCTGATCTCATCAGCATCGAAATCCAGCAGCGTGCCATCCTCCTCTATCCCGCTTATGCCGATCACGGCGAAGTCGGTACGGTACTGTTCGATAAAGGTACTGGCGGTGGAACCGGTAATCCCACCGTCATAAAATCGCACCAGCCCGCCGGTCACGATCACCTGGAAATCCGTCTGCGCGGACAACGGGGTCGCGACATGCAGGTTATTGGTGATGACACGCAGCGCCTTGTGCCGCCGCAATGCCTTGGCAAAGGCTTCCGTCGTGGTGCCAATGCTGACAAACAGGGATGAATTGTCGGGTATCTGCCGGGCGGCAAGGTGGCCGATGGCCTCCTTGGCGCGGCGGTTGAGAACCTGACGTTCGGAATAGGCGATATTCTCGACCGACGAGGCCAGTCCCGCCCCACCATGGTGCCGCGCCACCAGCCCGCGCCGGGCCAGCAGGTTGACATCACGGCGGATGGTCTGGACCGCAACATTCAGCCTCTGGGCCAGTTCCTCGTTCGAGACGTAACCCTGGGTGCGCACCAGTGTAATGATTTCATGGTGGCGTTCTTCAGCTGACACGTTGCCTGTTACTCCACTGCGTCATCCAAAACCTAGATCGCACGCGCGACAGTACGGCCGGTGGCCCCCAGATCGGCAAAGGACTGTTCCAGCCTGGCCACGATCCCCTGTTCACCAACCCGCAGCCACTTGCGCGGGTCATACAGCTTCTTGGTCGGCTTGCCCGTGCCGGGTGCGATCTGGTGGCTGAAGGCCTCGGCATGTTCATTTACGTAGCGGCCGATGCTGCTGGCGAATGCAAACTGGATATCGGTGTCGATATTCATCTTGAATACACCATAGGATACGGCTTCGGTAATCTTGGCCTGCTCGGACCCTGAACCGCCATGAAACACCAGCGCCAGCGGCTTTTCACCCCGGCCAGTGACCTTTGCCACCGCCGCCTGCGAATTGCGCAGGATTTCCGGCCGCAGCTTGACATTGCCCGGCGCGTAGACGCCATGCACATTACCGAACGACGCAGCAATGGTCACGAATCCAAGCGGGGATAGGGCTTCATACGCCTTCAGCACATCTTCGGGCTGGGTATACAGGTGGGCATTGTCGGCGCCATCGTCGATATCATGACCCACGCCATCTTCTTCACCGCCTGTCACGCCCAGTTCGATTTCAAGGCCAATGCCCAGCGGGGCCATGCGCCGCAGGAAGGCTGCGCATTCGGTGATATTGTCTTCCAGCGGTTCCGCCGAAAGGTCGATCATGTGCGAAGAGAACAGCGGACGACCGGTTTCCTTCACCGCTTCCTCGCTCGCGTCGATCAGGCCGGAAATCCACGGCAGCAGCTTGCGGTCGGCATGATCGGTATGCAGGATCACGCACACGCCATAGGCCGCAGCCACCGTATGCACGTGGCGGGCCGCAGCCACCGCACCCAGTATGCGGGCCTGATCCGCGTCCTTCATGCCTTCACCCGCATAAAAGCGCGCGCCACCGTTTGACAGCTGGATGATGACATCCGCGCGATTGCGGGCGGCAGCTTCCAGCACGGCGTTGATGCTGTCCGTGCCCACCACGTTCACGGCTGGCAGGGCATAGCCTTCGTCCCGGCAGGTTTCCACCAGGCGGCGGTAATCAGCACCTGTCACCACACCGGGTTTCAGCCCCAGACGGTGGGAAACCGCATTCGCTGTATCGGTCATGTCGTTCCTCTATTGCCTGTTATTGTTGTTATGCAACGGATGAAATGTTCACCAGGTCTTGGTCTGGTAGTCGTGATGGCCTTCCACGAAACGAATGGTGCCAGACTTGGAACGCATAACCAGCGAATGCGTGACCGTGCGGATGCCGCTGCGGCGGATACCGCGCAGCAGCGCCCCCCCCGTCACACCAGTAGCCGAAAACAGCACATCGCCCCGCGCCATGTCTTCCAGAGCCAGCTTGCGCGACGGGTCCGCACCGGGGTTCATCTTGCGCGCGCGCTCGATCTGCCCGTCATCCTCAAACAGCAGGCGCCCCTGCATCTGCCCATTCACACAGCGCACGGCGGCGGCGGCCAGCACGCCTTCGGGCGCGCCACCCGACCCCACGTAGATATCGATTTCGCTGTCATCCAGGCATGCGGCAATGGCAGCCGCCACGTCACCGTCGCTAAGCAGCGTCACACGGGCGCCAGCAGCGCGGGTGCGCGAAATCAGTTCCTCATGACGCTCACGGTCAAGCGTACACAGCATGAGTTCGGACACATCGCACTTCTTGGCTGCGGCCAGTGCCTTCAGGTTGGCTTCGATGCTGTTGTCCAGATCCACCACGCCTTCGGGCAGATTGGGACCGACCACGATCTTGTCCATATAAATGTCAGGCGCATGCAGGAAGTTGCCGCTTTCCGCCAGGGCCACAACCGTCAGGGCGTTGGGCAGATTCTTGGCACACAGGTTGGTGCCTTCCAGCGGGTCCACGGCAATATCCATGCCGGGGCCGCCCGCGCCCACGTTTTCCCCGATGAACAGCATCGGGGCTTCATCCATCTCGCCTTCGCCAATCACCACGGTGCCGTTGATGGCAACCGTGTCGAACGCGCGACGCATGGCCTCCACCGCCGCGCCGTCAGCTTCATTCTTCAGGCCACGGCCTGTCCATGCCGACGCGGCCACGGCGGCCGCTTCCGTCACGCGGACAAGTTCAAGGGCAAGGTTGCGATCCGTAACCTGATAGGGATTATGCCGGGTGGAGGTCATGAAACACTCTTTTCCTGTCTTCTTGCTATAATTCGTAGGTTACGCAGCAATGGTGGAACTGAGCGTACGGCGCACCGCCATATGCCATCCTGCCACCATACTGTCGCGCTGTACCTTATCCATTGTGGGACGGAACAGCTGACCGCGGCTCCAGGTACCTTCAACTTCCGCAATGCTGTTCCATACCCCCGTCGCCAGTCCGGCCAGGAAGGCGGCGCCAAGGGCCGTCGTCTCGACCTGCTTGGGCCGTTCCACCGGCGTGCGCAGCATATCGGCAAGAAACTGGCAGAACCAGTCATTGACCGACATCCCGCCATCAATACGCAGTGCGCTCAGTTCCTCGCCACCGTCCTCATGCATGGCATCCATAAGGTCAAGCGTCTGGTATGCTACCGATTCCAGCGCCGCGCGGGCGATATGGGCCGCCGTCGCATCCAGCGTCAGCCCGCAGATCAGACCACGGGCGTCCGGGTCCCAGTGCGGCGCGCCAAGACCGACAAAACCCGGCACCATGTACACGCCATGGCTGTGCGGCACGCGGGTCGCCATGTCATCGGTCTGGGAAGCGTGAGTAATCAGGTTCAGCCCGTCACGCAGCCAGCGGACGGCCGCACCCGCTACGAAAATAGAGCCTTCCAGCGCGTATGTCGTCTCGGAACCAATGCGGTAGGCAATGGTGGTCAACATGCGGTTTTCGGACTGGACGGGCGTGGTCCCGGTGTTGAGCAGCGCGAAGCAGCCCGTGCCATAGGTCGCCTTGGCCGTACCGGGTTTAAAACAGACCTGGCCTACCATGGCGGCGTTCTGGTCACCCGCCATGCCCGCGACCTTCAGCGGTTCGCCAAACAGGTCGGCTTCCGTCTCACCAAAGATTTCGCTGTTGGTCCGCACTTCGGGCAGGATGGCGCGCGGCACGTTGAACAGCGCCAGCAGGTCATCATCCCATGCGCAGCTATGGATATTGAACAGCAGCGTACGTGATGCATTGGTCGTGTCGGTGGCATGCACGCGCCCACCGGTCAGCCGCCACAGCAGGAAGCTGTCGATCGTGCCGCAGGCCAGCCTGCCCTGCTCGGCCTGCGCGCGTGCCCCTGCGACGTTATCAAGGATCCACGCAATTTTCGTGGCCGAGAAATAAGGGTCCAGCAGCAGGCCGGTGCGTTCGCGTACCAGCGCCTCATGCCCCTGTTCATGCATACGCGCGCAGACGGGCGTCGTACGCCGGTCCTGCCAGACGATGGCGCGGTGAATGGGCTTTCCCGTTGCCCGGTCCCATACGACAATGGTTTCACGCTGGTTGGTAATGCCGATGCCCGCGATCGTGCCCGGGCCACCGGCCTTTTCAATGGCTTCACGCGCAGTGGACAGGACGTTGGACCAGATTTCCTCCGGGTCGTGCTCGACCCAGCCCGGATTGGGGTAATGCTGGGCAAATTCGGTACGGGCGACCGAAAGGGCGTTGATGTCACGATCGAAGACGATGCTGCGGGTCGAGGTCGTTCCCTGATCGATAGCGAGAATTCTGTTCTTCTTGTTCATTATCTTCTCCTGCCCTGACGGGCGGATGCGGTTCCGGCCGTGGACGATGTTACGCCCACGGCCTGTTTGTCACGAAACTGATTTTGCGGCGACCGGCTGGCGACCACGCAGGTAGCTGTCAAGGCGGCCTGCGTCCTCATCGGTCACATGCAGGCCCATGCGGGAACGACGCCACAGGATGTCCTCGGTCGTCTGCGCCCATTCATGTGCAATCAGGTATTCTACCTCACGCGCGGTCAGGCCACCGCCAAACTGCTCGCCCATGTCAGCCATGCTGCGCGCATCACCCACGATTTCAACCGCACGTGAACCATAGTTGCGCACCAGACGCCAGCACAGCTGTGCATCAAGGAACGGGGCCTTTGCCGCAAGGCGACTGACCGCGCCATCAAACCCGCCATCGCCCAGGTCACCGCCGGGCAGCACCTGATCCGCGGTCCAGCCCGGCGCGGACAGAACAGGCAGGAAAGGCTGCAGCTTTTCAAGCGCGTGTTCGGCCAGCTTGCGGTAAGTGGTGATCTTGCCGCCGAAGATGGACAGCATTGGCGCCTGATTGCCCTGCGTATCCACATCCAGCACGTAATCACGCGTCACGGCGGAGGCGTTCTTGGCAGCGTCATCATACAGCGGGCGCACGCCGGCGTAGCTCCACACCACGTCATCAGGCGTTACCGGCCTGGTGAAATAGCGGCTGACGCTTTCGCACAGGTAGCTGATTTCCTCGGGCGAGATCTCGACCCGGCCGGGGGCCTGCGTCCACGGTACGTCGGTAGTGCCGATCAGGGTGAATTTCTGCTCGTAGGGGATCGCGAAAACGATACGCTTGTCCGGGTTCTGCAGGATATAGGCCTGCGGCCCGTCAAACAGGCGCGGCACCACGATATGGCTGCCCTTGACCAGACGCACGTTCTTGTCGGAATCGACCTGCGCGCGCTTGCGCAGCACTTCGCTCACCCACGGGCCACCGGCATTGACCAGCACTTTTGCCCGCACGGTCGTCTGGCTGCCATCGCGCGTATTCTCGATCACCGCTTCCCACAGGCCATTCACGCGCCGTGCCTGCACCAGGCGGGTGCGGGTGCGGATATCGGCGCCATGGGCCCTGGCGTCCATGGCGTTGAGTACAACGAGGCGGCTGTCCTGCACCCACCCGTCGGAATAGGCGAAGCCACGCGCCAGCGTGCCGTTGAGCGGCTTGCCCGCCGAATTCGTGCGGAAATCAAGCGACTTGCACTTGGGCAGCGTCATGTTGGGCGCAAGGTGGTCATACAGGAACAGGCCAAGGCGCAGCATCCACGCAGGCCGTGCCTGCGGGGTATAGGGCAGTACGAAACGCATCGGCCAGATGATGTGGGGTGCTATGTGCAACAGGCGCTCACGTTCGATCAGCGCCTCGCGCACCAGCCGGAATTCATAATATTCAAGGTAGCGCAGACCACCATGGATCAGCTTGGTGCTGGCCGATGAAGTATGGTTGGCCAGGTCGTCCTGCTCGACCAGCAGGACGGACGCGCCCCGCCCCGCAGCATCGCGCGCGATGCCCGTGCCATTGATCCCACCGCCGACGACCAGCAGGTCGAGCGGACCGCCCTGTGCCGCGGGGGTGCGGAATGTTTCGTCCTTGGACGCCATGGTAGATGTTCCTCCTGATATCAATGTTCGTAAACGAACATCATGAGCGTTTCAATAGGGAAATCGCACATCTGCCATGGCATTCCATGAAATATTTTATGCATAAATATTGCCGGTTTTAGACATAAATTCGCCACCTGTTAGTATTTACCTGTGCCAGACGGTTTTTGTGCATGTGCGAAAACGCGCGGCATGACCTGTCACTCCGCCCCGCCGCTGTCTGACACACGCCAGCACGGTATGCCCCCAAATCCGCCAGGCTGGAGAGGTTTCATGAAATATGATGAAATAATCGGGAAAAAGAGAAACTTTCCCCCCGGCAATCACGTGTCCCTCTTCCCGACCCGCGTATGTTCGTTTAAGAACATGTCAGGGCAGGAAACCCGCCACAAGGCGGACAGCCCATTCCCATCGAATGATAATAAAAGAATAAAGTGGGTTAAAATGCTAAAGAACCGACAGTTTCTGGGCGAACTGATATCAGAATGCATTGCGGTCATGATCATTGTCCTGATCGGCGATTCCGTGGCTGCCATGTACACGCTGTATGATCCCAGTCCGTACAAGCTCTCCTACTGGGGGGTGTCCATTGTATGGGGGCTGGGTGTGACCATCGCAATTTACGTGACCGGTAGTGTATCGGGCACCCACGCCAACCCCGCCGTATCGGTGGCGCTGGCGCTTTACCGTGGTTTTTCGTGGCGCAAGGTGCCGGCATACTGTGCGGCACAGGTATTGGGGGGCGTACTGGGGGCCGCCCTTGTCTATACGCTGTACCAGCCGGTGATAGACCATTACAACCAGTTGCATGGCATAAGCCGCGCCGATGGCGGGGCAGCGGGGGTCTTCTTTACCCATCCGGGCGAATTCATCACGCCGCTCCATGCCTTCATGGATGAAACCATCCTGACGGCGCTGCTGGTCGGCGGTATCTTCGCGATTACCTGCGAATACAATACCGTCGCCCCGCAGGCCAATTCCAGCGCGCTGATCATCGGGCTGCTGGTGGCCAGCATCGGCGCGTGTTCGGGCTATCTGGAGGCATGGGCCATCAATCCCGCCCGTGACTTCGGGCCGCGCCTGTTCTGTTTCCTGGCCGGATGGGGCGGTTCAGCCCTGCCTTCGGCAGACAATTTCTGGTGGGTGCCGATTGCCGGCCCGCTGCTGGGCGGCGTGGTCGGCGCGGGCTGCTACCAGTTCCTGATCCGTCCGTTCATTCCACGTCACGCCAGTGCGGTCATTCCCCCAGCCCCGTAAAGCTTCCCTTCAGTCACCGGGTTATCCCGTCGGTATCACGTCCCATCTTGGGTCCGACCCACACCTGCCCTGCCGTGCATGTCCGGGCCGGACCGCGCATCCCGGATACCCGACTTGATGAAGCCTTAGATAACGCTGCCCTTAAAAAAGGCAGCACCCGGAAACTTTTATTTTTATCAATATCTAGCGCTGCACGACGGTGCGGATGGCGAAGTTGCTCTGTATCCGGGCGACGCCGGGCATGCGCGACAGCTCTTCTTTGTGGATGCGTTCATAATCGGCGGCATCACGTGCCTCGACGCGGACCAGATAATCGGCATCCCCCGTCATCAGGTAGCATTCGCGCACATCAGCGCATTCGCGCACGCGGGCTTCGAACCGGCGCAGACATTCCTCCGTCTGGCGTTCCAGCGTGATCTGTACGATCACGGTGGTCATGCCGTGAACCGAACGCTCATCCACCAGGGCGCGATAGCCCCGGATCACCCCGTCTTTTTCCAGCATCCGCACCCGCCGCAGACATGCGGAAGGGGACAGGCCAACCTTCTGTGCCAGTTCGGCATTGCTCATCCGTCCGTCATGACGAAGGTTGCGCAATATGGCGTCTGTCAGACGATCGAATGCCATGATGAATTTTCCGCTTATTTTAGTATATAATTGCGTACAGCTAATCCTTAATCGCATAAAATTGCATTAAACGACAGGACATTTTGTTTCTATCAGCGTACGATCACCCTGTCCCGCCAGCCCGATGGAGTACACGTTCCAATGCCTGACCTGCCTTCCTTCCCGCACGCTACCGGCTGGGCCGCGCCGGGTGCGGGTGCGATGCTGGAAATCGATCTGGGCGCGATCGCGGCGAATTACCGCCTGCTCAATGCCCGCACGGGCAGCAGCATCTGTGCTGCCGTGGTCAAGGCTGATGCCTATGGACTGGGTGCCCACCGGGTTGCCCCCGTGCTGGAACAGGCCGGGGCGAATACCTTTTTCGTCGCTCATCTGGAGGAAGGCGTCCGCCTGCGGCCGCATGTCGCCCCAACCACACGCATCTTTGTCCTGCATGGCCCGATGCCAGGGACCGAAGCCGAATTTACGCGCCATAACCTGCTGCCGGTGCTGAACAGCATGGAACAGATTGCCGGATGGCGCGCACATGCGGGCCAGATGGGCATGTTCCTGCCCGCTGCCCTGCAGGTTGATACCGGCATGTCCCGCTTTGGGCTGTCTGATGCGAATGTCACCATGCTGGCAGCCAACCCGGACCTGCTGGACGGTATCGAGACCCGGCTGGTGATGAGCCACCTCGCCTGCGCCGATACCCCGGCCAACCCCGCCAACGTCATGCAGCGCGACCGCCTGCGCGCCATGGCCGCCCGCCTGCCCGCGGCGCCGCTGGCTCTTTCGGCTTCATCAGGGATTTTCCTTGGGCCCGATTACCATTTCGACCTTGTCCGCCCCGGTGCGGCCCTTTACGGCCTGGCCCCCAATGAAGACGCGCCCAACCCCCTGCATCCCACCGTGCGGCTGGGCGCGCGTATCGTCCAGCGCCGCACCATCAGCGCGGGCGACGGCGTAGGCTATGGCCTGACATGGCGTGCCACGGGGCCTGCCCGCATCGCGACATTGGGTATCGGTTATGCCGACGGGTTCCTGCGCCATGGCGCGAATGGCGGGGGATGTGCGTGGCTGGGGGACTACCGGCTGCCGATCCTTGGCCGCATTTCCATGGATTCCACCACCATCGACGTAAGCGACGTGCCCGAAAGCGTGCTGGCACAGGCCACGCATGTGGACATGATCGGCCCGCGCCGCAGCGTGGATGATGTCGCCCGATCCGCTGGCACCATCGGCTATGAAGTGCTGACGGCGCTGGGTTCCCGTTTCCATCGCGCGTACCTGACACAGGCGGCGTGATGCGTTTCCACCCGCCAGAAAAGGCATCTGTGTAATGAAAATCATCGTTCTGGGTAGCGGTGTCGTCGGTGTGACATCGGCATGGTACCTTGCGCAGGCAGGGCATGAGGTCACTGTGGTGGACCGCCAGCCCGAAGCAGGCCTTGAAACCAGCTTCGCCAATGCGGGTCAGGTCTCGCCGGGCTATTCATCCCCCTGGGCTGGCCCGGGCGTACCGCTGAAGTCGGTCAAGTGGCTGCTGATGAAGTACCGCCCCTTCGTGTTCTGGCCCATGCCTGACCCGCATCTGTGGAAATGGCTGGTGCAGATGCTGGAAAACTGCACCACCGCCGCCTATGACCGCAACAAGGGCCGCATGGTGCGCATTGCGGAATACAGCCGTGATGTGATGCGCGACCTGCGCACCAGCACCGGCATCACCTATGATGACCGCCAGCAGGGCACGTTGCAGGTTTTCCGCACGCAAAAGCAGCTGGATGCCATCGCGGGTGATATTAGCGTGCTGGAGCAGTACAATGTTCCATATGAAGTCCTGACACGTGAAGGCTGCGTGAAGGCCGAGCCGGGACTGGCATCATCGGCGGACAAGATCGTGGGTGGCCTGCGCCTGCCGGGGGACGAGACGGGGGACGCGTTCATGTTCACCCAGCGCCTTGCGGCCATGGCGGCAAAAGCAGGCGTCACCTTCCATTACGACACCCGCATCCGCACCATGACGAATGATGGTGGCCATATTACCGGAATCGAGACCAGCAGAGGCCGGATGGTGGCGGATTCCTATGTCCTGTCACTGGGCAGCTATTCGCCCGCCATGGTACGCCGTCTTGGGCTGGACCTGCCGATCTATCCGGTCAAGGGATACTCGCTGACCGCTGACATCGTGAATGAAAAGCAGGCCCCGGTCTCCACCATCATGGATGAGACATTCAAGATCGGGATCACCCGCCTTGGCGAACGCATCCGCGTAGGTGGCACGGCGGAACTGGCAGGATTCAGCACAAAGCTGCGCGCCCCCCGGCGTGAAACGCTGGAACATTCGGTGACCGACCTGTTCCCCGGCGGCGGCAATATCGCAGGTGCCAGATTCTGGACCGGCCTGCGCCCGATGACGCCCGATGGCACGCCCATCATCGGTCGCACGAAGTATGATAACCTGTTCCTCAACACCGGGCATGGCACGCTGGGCTGGACCATGGCCTGCGGTTCGGGCCGGGTGCTGGCGGACATCATGTCGAACCGGATGCCCGACATCCCGTACGAGGATCTGGGCATCGTGCGCTACGGACAGTAAAGCGACTGTCTGCAAATAAAAGTTTCCGGGCGCCGTCTTTTTTTTCAAAAGGCGGTGTTCTTTGAAGCTTTTTGAAAAAAGCTTCTCCAGAACCTTCTTTATGTCTCAGGTTCTGGTTTCAGCCGCCACCGTGGCGGGGGAAAACCCGTCAGGCAGACCGCCCCCACGCTGGCGTACGACCTGATAGACCGTATTGCGCAGCCAGCGATGCACCGGGTCGCTGTCGCGCCTTGGGTGCCATGCCTGAAATGAATGCACCGGGGGCAGTTCGAACGGAAATTCGAACTCCTCAAGGTGCATCGACCTTATGGGCAGGTAATCGATGGCGATACCCGGCAGCGGCAGGATCATGTCCGTCATGCGCAGGGTTTCAACCATGGCATAATAGGTGGGCACGACCATCACCACCCGCCGTTTCAGCCCGAACCGTTCCTTCAGCACCGCATCAATCGGCCCATGCGGCCGTCCCCGGCGTGACACGCTTATATGTTCGTACCGTGCGACCGATACGGGCGTAATCCCTTCCGTCAGGATGGGATGGCCCGCACGCACCAGTGCGCGGAAGGACGTGGGAAAAATACTCTGCCGCCGTATTTCCGAACGCATGTCGTCGGACGCACCCAGATAAAGGTCAATGCGCCCTTCGCGCAGGTCGTTGCTGGGTTCCTCATCCGTTTCCGGGGCGAAGGTTATGGTGCAGCCGGGACAGTCCCTTCGCAGTGCAGCAAGGATCGCGGCACCAAAGGCCCCCACGATCAGGTCATTCGCCCGCAGGGTAAAGTGGGGGGACAGACCGGCAAGGTCGGGTGTGTCCTGTTCCTCCAGCAGGGAATCAGCGCCTTCAACCAGCGCCTGCACCCGTTCGCGGATGCCCAGCGCAAAGGTCGTGGCGACCAACCTGCGTCCCGACGCCACCAGGATGGGGTCGCCAAAGACCACACGCAGCTTGGCAAGGGTGCGGCTCATCGCGGCCTCGCTCACCTGAAGCCTGCGCGCCGCGTGGGAGACACCTTCTTCCTCGATCAGGGCCTGGAGACTGCGCAGCAGGTCGAGATCGTAGCGTTTTCTCATGACCCTGCGTGACTTCCCCACAATGAAACCGGAACGCAGCCGTCCCGATTATCCTGAAAAAACGGATTTGACCAATCCGTAAAATGAAAGTGTCACCTTACGCGATCATGGGTATTCGCGCACGCCCCCTGCGCCGATCATATGTCTGTTTTCCCATCGGGACAGATAAATGTGAACGCCGCCCACGCCGCCCCTTCCTATATCCCGCCCTTTGGCATCCGCACGGTCGTGGGGTGCCTTGGGGTGCTGCTGGCCGTGCATGTCGCCGGTTTCAATGAACACATCACGGAAATCGGCCTGCCTGATATCCGTGGGGCAATGCATATCGGCCACGACGAAGGCACGTGGTTCATCTCCATCTATGAATGTTTCAACATCGCGGCGATGGCGTTCACGCCATGGTTCTATGTCACGTTTTCCATCTACCGCTTTACCCTGTTCATGACGGCGCTGCTGGGACTGCTGGCTATTCCTGCACCCTATATGCCTGACATGACCACGCTGTGCATCCTGCGCGCGGTGCAGGGGCTGTCAGCGGGATGCCTGCCGCCCATTCTCATGACCGTCATGCTCAAATACCTGCCTGCCCCGCTGCGGGTATTCGGCATTGGCGGATACGCCATGAGTGCGACCTTCGGCCCCAACCTTGGCGGCCCGCTGGAGGCAATGTGGTTCGAGCACGTCGGCTGGCGGTGGCTGTACTGGGAAACGCTGCCGCTATGCGCGGTGGCAATACTGATGATCGGCTGGGGACTGCCGCGCGACCCGTCGCACTGGGACCGGTTCCGCAATTTCAACTGGCGCGGGTTCATGCTTGGTGTGCCGGCCATCATGTGCGTGGTGACGGTGCTGTATCAGGGTGACCGGCTGGACTGGTTCCGCTCCCCCGTCATCACGCACCTGACATTCTGGGGGGGGGCGCTGTTCATCGCCTTCCTGGCGCATGAATGGTTCCATCACAGCCCGTTCTTCCGCATCCAGTTCTGGGGTAACCGCAATATCGCCGCATCCCTGCTGACGCTGGTGGCGTCCCTCATGATCTGTGGCCTCATGACGGAAATTCCGTTCACCTACCTTGCCGACATACGCGGCTACCGGCCCATTCAGGCCGCACCGGTTGCGCTGGTGGTGGCGCTGCCGCAGCTGGTCCTGCTGCCGCTGACGGCGGCACTGTGCAATATCCGCGCGGTGGACTGCCGGTATGTGCTGGCCATTGGTCTTGTCTGCCTTGGCGTTGCGGCGTGGCTTGGCACATGGCTGACGCCGGACTGGGTACGCGACAATTTCATGGTCATCCAGATCCTGCAGATCTTCGGACAGCCGATGGTGGTGATTCCCACCCTCATGCTGGCGGCGCTGGGGCTGGGGCCTGCGGACGGGCCGATGATCTCGGGCATGGTGAACATGCTCAAGGGCATGGCCAACGCCATCGCCACCGCCTTGTTCGAAGTCATGCTGCGCCGACGTGAACAGTATCATTCCACCATGCTGCTGGACCTGCACGGCACGCATGGCACGGCACTGTCCGGCATGGGCGACCCCATTTCCGGACAGATCGCCGCCACGTCACCCGATGCCGGGCACGTGGCGCGCAACGCACTGCAGATCTTCCATACCTACGTGCATGAACAGGCCACCGTGCTGGCGCTGGCGGACATCTATCTGCTGGTCATGTGGATCTGTGCCTTTTTCCTTGTCCTGGTGGCCATCCTGCCCGGACGTATCTACCCCCCGCGTGCGCCGGTCCCCGCACCCGCCGCGCACTGAATGATCGGGTCCGAAGCAATGCCCCATAAAAAACCCATCATCCTGGCTGGCGCCACGGTTGTTGTCCTGGTCGCTGCCGCCTGGACCGCCGACCGGCTGGTATCAGGCAATGGCACCAGCGAATATACCAACGATGCCTATGTCACGGCGGATTTCACCACCGTAGCGCCGAAGGTACCCGGTCGCATCGACCGCGTGATCGCGCAGGATAACGAGGCCGTCCACCCCGGCGAGGAACTGGCCCATATCGAGGACGAAGACTATCGCGCTGCACTGGAAACCGCACAGGGCGAGCGGGAAGCAGCACAGGGTGACGTCGCGAACCTTGAATCCGAACTGGTGCGCCAGTCGGCCCTGATCGCGCAGGCGCGCGCCAGTGTCAGCGCTGATCAGGCGCAGCTTGTCTTTGCCCGGCAGAACGCACGGCGTTACCGCAACCTGTCGGCGGACGGGTCCGGCACACTGGAACAGAACCAGGACAGCGCTGCCCGCCTGCTGGAAGCGCAGGCACGCCTTGACCATGACAATGCGGCGGTTGATGCCGAAACCGATCAGGTCGGGGTCCTGCGGGCACAACTGCTGCATGCACAGGGCGCCCTGGAACAGGCACGCGGGCGGGAACATACGGCAGCGCTCAACCTGTCCTACTGCACCATTCCCGCCCCGGTTGAAGGCGTGGTGGGCGAACGTGGGGTGCGCGTGGGGGCCTATGTCCATGCGGGCACGGCCCTGCTGGCGGTGGTGCCGACACAGGCAGCCTATGTGCTGGCCAATTTTCAGGAAACGCAGTTGACCCATGTCCGCACCGGCCAGCGCGCGACAATATGGGTCGATACATTCCCCGGCCACCCGCTGCATGCCCATGTGGACAGCCTTGCACCGGCCACCGGCGTTGCTTTCGCCCCGATCCAGCCGGACAACGCCACCGGTAACTTCACCAAGGTGGTGCAGCGCATTCCCGTCAAGCTGGTGTTCGATCCCGGGCAGAATCTGGCTGCGCTGGTACGCGTCGGCATGTCGGTTGAAGCCCGTATCGACACCGTGACCGCGCCTGACGGTCCCCACGCGACGGAGGCCCGCTATGCCTGGCAGTAACGTCATGCGGACCACACGCCGCCAGCGCGCCGCACTGGCCTTCGGCATGATCGCGCTGCTGGCCACCGGGTGCACGGTTGGCCCCAACTACCACCGCAGGCCCCAGCCCGCGCCTGCGACGTGGCATGACAGCCTGCCACCCGCCGAAAGCCATGTGACCGACGCCACGATGGGCGCGCAGTGGTGGACCATTTTCAATGACGCCACCCTGACCGCACTGGAAGCACAGGTGGCACAGGACAACCTTGACCTGCAGGCCGCATCATGGCGCTTTGCCCAGAGCATGGCCGAACGCCGTATCGCCAGTGCCGCCCAGTTTCCCCATGCCGAAGCCAATGCGTCCTATGCCCGCGAACGCGCCAGCACCAATGGCGTGCTGGGCCTGCTGGGCACCATGGAACAGCAGGGTGCGGGCACGATCGCCAGCGGCACGCAGGGTTTTGGTCCCACGGCCATGCCCGGATCAGTTGGCAACCCGTCTTTCAACCTGCCCCAGTATGGCATGAACGCGGCATGGGAAGTGGACCTGTGGGGGCATGTGCGCCGTCAGGTCGAAGCCGCCACCGCCGCCATGCACGCGACCGAGGACATGCGGCGAGGGCTTATGGTCTCGCTCATGGCGGAAACGGCGCAGGACTACCTTGACCTGCGTGGGGTGCAGGCACGCATGGCCATTGTCCGGCAGAATATCGATCTTGCCAGCCACACGCTGCACCTGACCACGCGCCGCCTGAACGAAGGGGCCGCAACACGCATGGATGTGGCCGACGCAGCAGGTCAGTACGAGGAATTCCGCTCGCGCCTGCCGGTGTTGCAGGACCAGGAAGCACATCTGCTCAACGCCCTGAGCTTTCTGGTCGCCCGCGAACCCGGCGCGCTGACCCGGACCCTTGGCCATGGTGGCGACGTGCCGCCGGTTCCGCATGAAATCCCGGTAGGGCTGCCATCGCAACTGGCGGAACGCAGGCCCGATATCCGCATGGCGGAAGAACGGCTGCATGCCGCCACCGCCAGCATTGGTGTCGCCATTGCCGATTTCTTCCCGCGCGTGACCCTGTCAGGCAGCCTTGATGTGCAGGCGCTGCAGTTCAGCGGGCTGGGAAGCTGGGCATCGCGCCAGTACGGTTTTGGCCCGACCGCGACCTTTCCCATATTCGAAGGTGGGCGGCTGACGGGGCAGTTGCGCCTGCGCAAGGCGCAGCAGAAGGAAGCGGCGATCATGCTGCAGCGCACGATGCTCAAGGCATGGCAGGAAATCGATGATGCGATGGCCGACCTGTCATCGGCGCAGAACCAGCACGACCGGCTGGCCGCCGCCGTGGACCAGAACCAGATTGCCGTGCGTACCGCCCAACGCCAGTATACCGAAGGTTCGGCCGCATTCCTGAACGTGCTGGAAATGCAGGACCGGCTGCTGGATACCCAGTCGCGCCTGATCGAGGCGGATGTCGCGGTTTCGACTTCTGTCACCCATCTTTACCGTGCGCTGGGTGGTGGATGGGAAAGCCGTTATCCCCTGCCCCAGCCCCGCCGGAAAAAGGTTTGAAAACAGAAGAAGTTTCTGGTGAAGTTTTTTCCAAAAAGCTTCAAAAAATACCGCCTTTTGTAAAAGGTGGCATCCAAAAACTTCTATCAGTTTCCAGATATAACAGGAATTATTCCACTCCTGCCGCCATGGCAGTGACGCAGGCTGCAGCCGTGCGGCTGATCCCGTCAAGACAGGCCAGTACCTCCAGCAGCCTGCCATTGCCGGGATCGGCCTTTTCCATATGGGCCAGCCGCCTGCGCGTGGCCCGGACCATGGCAATGCCACGCGGACTGACCGGCCGGTAGCGCACCAGCACGCGCAACAGTTCGGTAATGATATCCGACACCGTATCGCGCCGCTGCCGCTTGATCTGGCGCAGCAGCAGGATATTCAGGCCTACGGAAGAAAACATGAGCATAAGCCGGATACCGGCGATGGCGGTGTGATCCCCCTCCTGCGTTGCATGGCGCACCATGCGCCCTATCCGGTCCACACTTGTGCCGATCCACCACTGGGGGGACGGCGGCAGGGGCACAAGGCACAGCCGCCGCAGTTCGCCACGTATATGCACGCCAAAACGCAGCCGTTCATCCCGCGCACGGAATGGCAGGACCAGCCGGAACACCAGCACGCTCAGCCCCACCGCCAGAACCGTATGGAAAGCACCATTCAGGAACGTGATTTCATCCACCCGGCTCTGGTTACCGGGCATGAGCAGGTTGGGCATGAGCAATCCGTAGGCCGCAGCAGCCCCCGCCGTGCCCCGGTTGCATTTGGCCAGGCCGCCCACAAACAGGAATATGCCCAGAACGAAGGCAAATTCCTCATAATCCGTAAGATATGGCAGGATCCACAGGTCAAGGGTGCCTGCGGCAATGGCTGACCACACCGCCCCCGACAGGAACCGGGTCGTGCCCACCACCGGGTTTTCGCGCGTGGCGAACAGGCCGCAGACCAGCGTGGTAATGGCAATGAACCCCATGCCACCGGGCCATGCGGTGCATTCATAAACGAAAGCCGCCAGCATGATGGCAGCAGCCCCCCGCAACCCATTATAGAGCGCTAGCCGGATATCGCGATGCCCCCCCAGATGGAACCGGAAACGGTCATGCACAGGCGGGCTGAAAATGGCATGGCAGTGATCCAGCGCCGTTTCCAGATCATCCATCGTGGCCGCCAGCACCCCATGGGTAATGCGGGCCGTTTCCTGCTCGCCATGCGCCGAGCGCCGTTCAAACAGGGTACGCAGGTGCTTCACCTGGGCCTGCACGGCATCCAGCGCACCGGCTTCCAGCCGACAGGTCGCCAGCCGGTCACACAGATGCAGCAGTTGCCCCCGTGTATCCGCCAGCACCCCGTCATCGGCCAGCATCGCGCGTTCCGCCCCGCCAGACAGACCGACAAGGCGGGTGACAAGGATCGAGACCTCCGCCAGCACGGCGCGGGCATGATCGCCCGCATGCACCTGTCGTCCCATTTCAATGGCCGGGAATTCAAGTCCCTGATGGACCGATACCACCATGTCCGAGAACTCACCGGCATGGACCAGCGTATCACGCTCATGCATCACGATTTCGCGCAGCAGCATCGCCAGGCGGTGCAGCACATTTTCCACCTGCGCCACCATGGTCGCCTGCGCGCGCGTGGACAGGCTGACGGTGAACAGCATGGCCATTCCCGCCTCGCACACCACACCCAGAATGATATAGGTGGCGCGTGAAATGCTGATGAAAAAGACGTTATCCGGCGCGGATGCCGCCGCCACCGCAATGATCGAACAGGTATAGCCCGACAGCACGAAAGCATAGGAACGGAAGTTCAGGCAGAACGTGGCAAGGAAGCTGCACAGCCCGATCCATATGGCCACGGCGGGAAAGAACAGCCATGACTGCTGCGGAAAAGCGGCAATGAACACCACCGCGGCAATCGCGCCAACCAGCGTACCCACGATACGCCACCGCGCCTTGGACATGCTTTCGCCACGACGCACCTGTGCCACCGACCATACGGTGGCGACTGCCCATTGCGGGCTGTCCAGTTCCATCCATAGCGCAATGGCCAGCGCCACGACGGAGGCAACGGTATTGCGCAGTGCGAACGCCACGGCCTGTGGCGTAGGACAGAACAGCCAGCGCAGCATGTCCACCCCCACAGGCCAACGCATGACCGGCCCGGGCGTGAAGCGGGAAATATTCATCTGATCCTGCCCGTCATGGCGTGGCGGACACGTTTTACTTCCCCTTACGGAAGCTGTTTGCCCATGAAAATCGTCGTAACTGCCCTAGGGAACGGAATCTGCCTTCTCATACGGGCGGTACCGTGCCGTCCAGACTGCGGCCTTCAGCGCGGCCTCGAGCGTTTCAGGCGTTGCCTGCGGGGCGACACCTTCCACCTGCCCCTGACGGATCACGGCCCGCGCCACCGCCATGGCCACGGTGCGCAGTTCAGATACGGGCGGCAGCAGGGGCACGGTCGCCTGATCATCCACCCCGGCGGCGGGCGAAAGCCCGGCCAGAGCGTGGGCTGCGGCAAGGAACATGCCATCCGTCATGCGTGTGATGCCGCCCGCCACAACCGCAAGACCAACACCGGGAAAGACATAGGAATTGTTGATCTGGTCCACCGGACGGAGGCACCCGTCATACTCCACGGGTGCGAACGGGCCGCCAGTACCGATGATCGCACGCCCGTCCGTCCATTCCAGCAGGTCCGCGGGGGTTGCCTCTATATTGGCGGTGGGGTTGGACAGGGCGAAAATGACCGGACGGACGGACTGCTGTGCCATGGGGGCCACGATGTCACGCGTAAAGGCGCCGCCCTGTCCCGATGTGCCGATCAGCATGGTGGGACGGACATTCTCCATGACCTCGGCCAGCGTGACATGGGCTGCATCGGCCACGTTCCACGTCGCCGCGATATCGGCAGGCTGCACGAAAGGATGCTGGCCTTCGGTCACACCATCCATGCCCGCGCGTACAAGGCCGTTGATATCGACCATGAAGAAACGGCGATTGGCCTCATCGGGCGTCATGCCCTCCGCCACCATCATCTGCGCCAGCAGGTCGGCAATGCCGCAACCCGCGCCGCCCGCGCCAAAAATGACGATCCGCTGCTGCGCCAACGGGGCAGCACCTGCACGGATCGCGGCCAGCAGCGCACCCGCCGTCACCCCTGCCGTGCCCTGTATATCGTCGTTATAGGTGCACATCCCGTCACGATAACGGCGCAGGATACGCAGCGCATCCGCGCCCGACAGGTCTTCCCAATGCAGGGCGATATTGGGCCAGCGCGCATTAACGGCGTCCACGAATTCCGCAATGAAGGCATCATAATCCACACCGCGCACGCGCTTGTGCCGCCAGCCAATATATTCAGGGTCTTCCAGCAGCGCCACATTATCGGTGCCAACATCCAGCAGGATGGGCAGTGCGCGCGCCGGATCCAGGCCACCGCAGGCGGTATAGAGCGACAGCTTGCCAATGGGGATGCCCATCCCATTTGCCCCCTGGTCACCAATGCCAAGGATGCTGCCGCCATCACTGGCCACGATCACGCGCACCCCGTCCCATTGCGGGTCGGACAGGATTTCGGCAATGCGGCCCCGATCCGTGTAATTCAGGAACAGGCCACGCGGGCGGGTCCAGATATGGCTGAATTCCCGACAGGCCCGACCGATTGCGGGCGTGTAGATGATGGGTAGCCATGCCTCCAGCGCCTGATCGATAATGGCGTAGAAAAGCGTTTCATTCCTGTCCTGGATTTCACGCAGCGCAATATGTCGCGAAAAATTGTCCGGCAGCGCCGCCAGTCGGGCACGGGCAAGATCGGCCTGTTCTTCCAGCGTGGCAATGCTTGCGGGCAACAGGCCATGCAATCCGAACAGGTCACGTTCACGACTGTCGAATGCATTTCCCTTGTTCAGAACTGGACAGTCCAGAAGTTCCCTGCCGGACAGCGCCGTTTTGAGAGAAGTGTGACAGGTGGACTGGACTGTATCCGACATAAGAACCCGATATTGCGATAACAGTGGAAGGATGCGCAGGATACGGATCTGCACATCTTCGTGTAGGGTATGCGACTGCACGCCAACCGTACGCCAGACGCAATCATGGGATGACATATGCCGGATGAAATCAGTGACCTGAAGTTTTTCTGCATCCTGACCGCATCGGGCAGCATTGCCGGGTGCGCACGCGCCATGGGTATGTCGCCCGCCGCCATGAGCCGCCGCCTCAGCGCCATGGAAACCCGCCTTGGCACACGTCTGGTCACACGTACGTCGCGCCATTTCGCCCTGACGGCGGAAGGCCAGCGCCTGCATGAACACGCGGTCAGGATCATGCAGGAAGTGGAAGAAGCCGAGGCCGAACTGACCGCGCGCGCCGGTATCCCGCACGGGCTGCTGCGCGTGGGCGTGCCATCTGAAATCGGGCGCAAGCTGCTGGCCGGTGTCGTGGCCGCCTTTGTCGGGCAGTATCCTGATGTCACCGTGCACCTGACCCTGTCGGATGCGGGGCTGGATGTGATTGATGACGGTCTGGACATCGCCATCCGCCCCGGCATGCCGTCGGATCAGGAAGTCATGACCACCAGCCTGATCAACAGCCGCCGCGTGGTGTGCGCATCCCCCGATTACGTCGCGCGCAGGGGATTGCCCGCCACACCGCATGACCTGCTGAAACATGACTGCATCTGCCTGATCCGCCGCCAGCGCATATTCAATGAATGGGCCTATCTGGATGGAAAGGCGCGTAAGGAAATCCACGTCACTCCCCGCCTGGCCACATCCAGCAGCGAGGTCGTGCATGACTGGGCCGTAAGTGGGCGGGGCATTGCGCTGAAGGTGCTGTGGGATATTGCCGATGACCTGAAATGCGGTCGACTTATCGAATGCCTCAGCACCTATGCGTGGGAGGACGTGACGCTGTATGCCGTCTATCCGTCACGTGCGCACCTTCCCTCCCGCACACGGTTTTTCCTTGATTTTGTCAGGCGTGAACTGCGCCAGAACTATTTCGGGACATAAGAGGACATTTCTGGTGAAGCTTTTTTCAAAAAGCTTCAGGATATTCATGTCCCTCCACCGTAATTCGCCCGGATACGTTCATCCAGATAATCCCGGGCAGTAATGGGTGCGTATTTCTTCTGCGGACCCTGAATGACCGCATCACGGTTGGCCTGACAGAAAAACGGCAGCGACAGGCGGGGGCCAAGATATTCATCATGCCGGGGCATGCGCACCCGATGCAGGGTGGATTTCAGGCGGTCGTCGCTCCAGCGCATCAGCATGTCACCAATATTGCACGTAACCGCACCCGCCAGTGGCGGTACGTCGGTCCATGCCAGTGCGCCCGCATCCTTCATATCCGCATCCCTGCCGGGGCAGACCTGCAGGCCACCCTGTCCCGGGCGTTGATGCAGCAGGGTCAGACAGTCGAAATCGGAATGGGCGCCAGCACGCCAGAAATCAAAATCCGCGCCGCGGGCATTTTCCATGCTCATGTAATGAATCAGGCGCAGGGTACTCTGGTACTGTGCTGATGCGGGATCATGATTACGGGTGAAAAAATCCGCATCAAACCCCAGCCGGATCGCGAAACACGACAGGATTTTCATCCCCAGTTCCCAGTTCTGGCGTTCGAAACGCCGCATCCGAGCCTGAAAACCGGGCAGTACGCTTTCGGCAGGCCATAGGTCATTTCCCATCTGCGGCAGGGTGATCTGGTAGGATTCCTTGTTATCCGGCGTGCCAGTGGAAGGGCGGACCTGCGCACGGTATTCCCACCCGACATTCGAACCGGGACGGCGGGCATAATGCGCCTTTTCCCCCAGCGGCAGGTCAAAGAACCGCCTGGCTGCGGCAAAGGCGGCATCCACGTCCGCAGCGTCAATGCCGTGGTTGATGACCTGAAAGAAACCGACCTGTGTTGCGGCTTCCCATAATGCATCGGCAATGGCAGGTTTGCGCCGGTCATAATCCGACAGGTCAATCTGCGGGATATCACGGGTCATACAGGTGCCCTGCCCGCCAATCATGGACTCACGATCAAGTTCGGACCGTGCGTTGCCACGTGGGGGCATGAATGAAGGGGGCATGCGGTTTTCTCCGGCCAGAAGGTTTTTCCTGCCGGGCACGCACGAGGTACGGGGCATGGCGCAGTCTTTCCGATCCGGGGCAACCGGATTGTGAAGAAAAAACGCCACCATATAAAATGCCATGCACGCCAGCGGCCCACAAATCAGGAACTGATTGGTGTGGAGCAATGCCCAGGATAAAATCCCGACCGCTTCTACTCGCCCCGGAACAACAGCATGGCGGGATATTTTCCGTCAAGCACGAAAACCACGCGGGCAGGCATTACCCCTGTGGCAGCCAGACGGTGCAGCATGTGCCCTGCCCCGGCGTGCTGGTTATGTCCAGACGGCCACCGTGGCGGTCCACGATATGCCGGACAATGGCAAGTCCCAATCCCGTCCCCTGATCCCCCCCCTTACGCCCGGCAGGCTGGGATACGCGATAGAACCGTTCGGTCAGGCGCGGCAGGTGCTGGGCCGCGATGCCCGGCCCGTTATCACGCACCGAAATCGCCAGCCCGCCGGTTTCCAGCCATTGCGCCGCAACATCAATCCGCGCCACCGCCGGTGGTGACGGGCGGCCATAACGCAGTGCGTTTTCACACAGGTTGACCAGCACCTGCAAAATCTGATCCGCATCCCCCCGCACGGTACCGGCGGGGGGAGCGTGAATGATGACCGCGGCGCGATCTTCTGCCGGTTTGCCCTGCAGTTCATCAGTCAGGCGTGCAAACAGGTCAGGCAGCACGACCTGCCCCTGCGGGCGCTGGTGTTCCAGCATCTGCACGCGCGACAGGTACAGCAACCGGTCAATCAGGCGCTGCATGCGGGCTGCCTGCCGGGCCATGATGGCAAGAAATTTCTGCCTTGCTGCGGCATCATTCGCAGCAGGCCCCTGTAATGTCTCGATAAATCCGATCAGGGCGGCAAGCGGAGTGCGCAGCTCATGGCTGGCATGGGCGACAAAATCACTGCGCGCACGATCCAGCGCATCATGCGCCGTGGCATCCAGCAGCACCACCACACAGGCCGGATGGCCATGCCACGACCCAGCCTTCACGAAAGCCTGCACCACCCGGCGGACGGGCACATCGGCCTCAATCCGGACCTCGCTCACACCGCCAGGTTGCAGTTCGGCCACAGCGCGCTGCAGGGCGGGATGGCGGATCAATGTACCCAGCCCTTCGGCAAATTCGGCCTGGGCGCGGGTTGCCGCATGCAGAAGCCGTCCCCCGCGCGACAGCACAACCAGTGCGACGGGCAGTTCATCAACCGTAATCGTATCCGCATCCCCGGTGGCGACAGGGTCCGCCAGTGCGCGAGCAGGATAATAGGGCAATCGCCGCAGGCCGCCCGCGGAAGACGCAGCCAGATGCACGCCATATCCCCCCACGGCCGCACCGATCACCAACCCCACAATCATCAGAACAAGCGCCGTCACCCCATTCTCCCATTCCCGGCCTGCGCAGGGCACGACATGGGCGATACCATGATGCCGGAGCAGCGGAAAGCAGAATGATTTTTGTAATAAAATTACAATTTGTGCGATGCAAAATTAATATAATTCCACTTAATTTGACATTTTGATAATTTTAAAATATGGATCGATCATCATAAAAATAAAAACAATGGTTGCGAAAATCATGATCCACCCGGTCCTGCGCCCCACCGCATCTGTCTGCTTTCCCGAATGCGTCGTGTACGTGCCCACGCCCTGACACGGCGCACGTACCACAGGCCTCCTTGCCGCGTTTTCACGCCCCGCCCATCCGGCCCGGCCACGAGAAAATCGACAGATGACACGACATACACACCATGCCCGTGACCAGCATGGCCACCATCCGTTCCCGCATGCATGCAGATGGCTGCTGGCGGTAAGCACCATGGCGCTGCCCGCCCACCGCATCCTGGCCCAGACCGCACCGCCTGCTGCGTCAGTGGTTCCTTCCCTCGTCACGTCCGGCGCGGTTTCCGCCATGCCTTCAACGGGGATAACGCCGGAACAGCAGATCAGCCTCAATCTGGATGTGGAGCGCCTCGGCCCGACGCCCGAGGCCATCCGCAGGCCCCCCAACACCCCCATTCCGCCCAGTGGCGTCCCGACCTACCCTTCCGCCGGACTGGCGACCATGAGTGTCGCCCCCGTCAGCAGTCCCGGCGATAACAGGGCGTTTCACAAGATCGAACTGGACGCCATCCTGACCCACCACGAAGGGCCGTCCGCCCTGCTGCCCGAATGGATCGACGCGCAGCATGACAGCGATCTGGAGGACCCGTACTACGTCCCCACCGCAGGTAGCGGCCATCTGGTCCCGCAGCTGAACCCGCTGCGTAGAAAACTGCTGGACCACGGCGTAAGCTTTGCCTTCACTTACAAGGGTGAAGCGATGGGCGTGATCAATGGCGGCGTGGAGCGTGGCATGAGCTACGTCCATGAACTGACCGCGCAGGTGAACTTCGACCTTGAAAAAATGGCGGGGATAACCGGCTGGTCGGTGCATACACTGGTGATGGAACGCGCGGGCCATGCCGTAAGCCATGACCGCGTGGGGGAATATTACGTCAACCTGCAGGAAGTCTATGGCCTGTCGGGCAATGTGGTGGCCCATCTGGTGGATTTCTATGCTGAAAAGAAGCTGCTGGACAACCATCTGGACATCACGTTTGGCCGCATGGCGCTGACCCATGTGTTTGCCACGTCACCGCTGCTGTGTTCGTTCATGGTCACGTGTTCCGCGCCCGTGGCGCTGAAGCTGGACCCCGGTTTCAGCGTGTATCCGAAGGCGACATGGGGGTCGCGCATCCGCATGCGGCCCACGCGTGATACCGCCATCCAGATCGGCGCGTATTCGGTCAGCGCCCTGACCGACAACCCCAGCGGCTGGGCCTGGGGCAGCGAGAAGGCAACGGGCCTCATGCTGCCCGTCGAGTTCACGTGGCAGCCCTTCCTGACCCGCAACCGCCTGCCTGGGCATTACGTGCTGGGCTACGCGCACGACACCACGCGCTATCCTGACCAGATCGGCATTGGCCTGTCCCCTGCCCTGCACACGGCGGCGGGGCGCCAGCGATCGGCGCCGATGGACATGTTCTGGTTCGAAGGCGACCAGATGGTCTATCGCCGGGGTGGGCGTAACCAGATGGCGGGCGGCTACCTGATGGCAGGGTATATCCATAACACCCCGCATGTGACCTCGATTTCGGATGAAGCCTATGGCGGCCTGTCCTTTGCCGGGGTTATTCCGTCGCGGGTCACGGACCGGCTGGGCATCATGTATTCATGGTACCACGTCAGCCACCGCAAGGAGGAAGGGCAGATCCTGCAGTACGAAGCCGGTTATTCGCTGGGTACTGCCGTGCGTGCGCCCCAGACGGATTCCCATATCATAGAAGCCTATTACGCCATTGACGCGATGCCGGGGATGCTGGTCCAGCCGGAATTCGAGTACATGATCCGTCCGGGGGAGACCAGACATATTCCCAATGCAGCCCTGGTCGGGCTGAAGGTCATTGCCAACCTGTAATCCATTTCAGACACATGAATGAGGAAAAAGCCCTGCATTCCCGGTGGTGCAGGGCTTTTTTCGCGTCCGGGCTGTAATTGATAATGCGAATTTGTTGCATTTAAGAGACACCAGAGCAACGAACTGTTTCCGCATTATTGCGAATAATTATCAAAATAGATATGCAGCCTCCATGCAATTAAGAGGCTGTTGCAATATGACAAACCAGACCATTCGCCAGAAACTCAGGCCTTTCTCCCTGCTCACCGCCTCCATGGCGCTGGCCTGTGCTGCCACGGGCGCGCAGGCCGCGGCACAGGATACGACATCCACTGCCCCCACCAGCAGCAGCAAACAGGCCCGAACGACCAAGACATCAGATACCGATACAACGGACCTGTACAACCATTCGTCCGATACATCCCATGACATGACCCATGTCACCGCATCCCCGATGAATGTCCTGCATGAATCCATCGGGCTGAGCCGGATGCCGCAGGACGCCATGCACACGCCACAGAACGTAAACGTGGTGCCGCAGGTGCTGATGCAGCAGCAGAACGTAAAGTCCCTTGATGAAGCACTAAAAAACGTACCCGGCATCACCGCATCGGTGGGTGAAGGCGAAGGCGGCATGGCGGGGGACCAGTTCCTGATCCGCGGGTTTGCTGCCCAGAACGATATTTATGAAAACGGCCTGCGTGACTTTGGCGTCTATACGCGCGACAGCTTCTATTACGACCATGTTTCGGTCATCAAGGGGCCGTCATCGGAAGTATTCGGTAACGGCACCACCGGTGGCGCGATCAATATCGTGACCAAGACGCCGCATCTGGGCAACAGCTACCAGGCCAGTTTTTCGGGTGGCAGCGGGTCCTATTATCGCGGCACGCTGGATGTAAACTACCAGCTGAACAGCACCACCGCCTTTCGCCTGACGGGCATGGGCAACGAAAACAATGTCGTTGGCCGTGATGATATCTATTCCCACCGCTGGGGGATCGCACCCTCCATTGCTTTCGGGCTGGGCAAGAAGGTTTCGTTCGTTCTGGAATATTTCCACCAGAACGATAACCGCATTCCCGATTATGGCGTGCCGGTCGTCTATTCATCTGCTGGCGCCATTGGTCGCCCCGTGACCGAATATGGCGTCAAGCGCACCAACTGGTATGGCACCACCTATGATCAGGATGATTCCAGCACCGACATGATCACCGGCCGCCTGACGGCCAAGGTCAACCCGATCCTGACATTATATAACGACATGCGTGGCGGCATCTTCCACCGCTATTTCTCTGCATCGCAGGAAGCATGCTCGAACTTCAGCAGTGGCGCCGTCCTGACGAACAACACGTTCAACGGCGTGTCACCTTCATCCACCTGCCAGTCCGACTTCTTTTCATCCAATCCTGGCGCCGCACAGGTGGCGCGTAACGGCGGGGTCGGTGGACCCGAACCCTACCGGCAGAGCGACTGGTCCATACAGGATGTGTTTTCCGGTGTCGCACATCTGAAGACCGGGCGGATCCGGCACGAGATCATTGGCGGCTTCGACATTGAATACGTGACCGACCACCGCCAGAACTACGCCTATGGTTCCAACCGTCCCGGCACCAGCCTGCTTGACCCCTCCCCTTACGTGCCCGGCCTGACGCTGGGGGACTGTAACCAGTATCCGAACCGGCTGGTCAATATCGGCAATGGTGTGGGCCGCAAGTGCTACAAGGACAGTTCTGCACTGGATGTAGGCTTCTTCCTGTCGGACCAGATCTGGCTGACGAACTACCTGTCGGTAAAGGCCGGTTTCCGCTGGGATAACTGGAACAGCCATTACAGCGCCACCGGCGGCAGCACCGCAACACCCGATGTGCATTACGGGCAGAACGAAACCACCATCAACCCGTCCGTCAGCATCATGTACACCCCGCGCAACAACCTGATGGTGTATTTCAACTGGTCGGAATCCACCACGCCACTGAGCATGTACGTCACCAACAGCTCCGAACCCATGAACGCCAAGAATGCAAGTGCAGCACCCGAACGCAGCAGGCTGTATGAAGTGGGCGCGAAATACAGCGCTTTCCATGACCGCATCGGCTTTACGGCTGCCCTGTTCCGTCTGGAAAAGAACAATTCGGTGCAGACCGATCCTTCCACTGGCGATATTACCGCCACCAGTGACCAGGAACGCAACCAGGGGCTTGAACTCAGCGCGTCAGGCACGCTGCTGCGCAACTGGATGTTCTATGGCACCTATGCGCTGTATGACCCCACCATCACCAAGGCTGGCTCCACGACATCCAAGCAGGGCGGGCAGATCCAGTATGTGCCCCATAACCAGGCCACGGCATGGACCAGTTATGAAATCGCCCCGCGCAAGCCGTGGAACATGACCATTGGTGGCGGCATCACGTGGCGGCAGGGTGTGTGGCTGGATCAGGCCAATACGGCGCGCGTGCCCGCCACGGTGGAATTCGACGCCATGGTCTCGCACCATTTCGCCGACCACTGGAAAGTGGCAATGAACGCCTATAACCTTGATAACCGGCTGAATTACGGCAGCCTGTTTTCAAACCGGGTAACGCCTTCCATCGGGCGGTCGTTCCTGTTCAACATCTCGGCCCAGTACTGATCCACAACGCTACACGCCCAAGGTTCCGCCATGCTACTGCACATTCCCGCCCTGCTTACGGCTGATGAACTGGCCCATTGCCGCGAAACACTGAAAAACGCGCAGTGGACCGATGGCCGCGAGACGGCGGGCGCGCAGTCGGCCAAAGCCAAGAACAACCTGCAGCTGCCCCGGGATTCGCAGGCATGTCTTGAACTGGGGCAGCTTGTGCTGCGTGCGCTGGGCCGCAACGCCCTGTTCAACAGCGCGGTGCTGCCCTACCGGGTCAGCCCGCCACTGTTCAACCGCTATGAAAACGGCATGAGCTTTGGCGCGCATGTGGATAACGCCATACGCGGCATCCTGTCGGGGGGCATCCATACGCGTATCCGCACGGATGTTTCCTCCACGCTGTTTTTTTCCGATCCGGATGAATATGACGGCGGTGAACTGACCATTCATGCCAATGGCAATGAACAGACCATAAAACTGCCTGCAGGCGACATGATCCTGTATCCCACCACCGTGCTGCACAGCGTCACCCCGGTAACGGGGGGCAGCAGACTGGCGGCCTTTTTCTGGTCCCAGTCGATGATTGCTGAAGAGAGTCGGCGGCAGATCATGTTTGACCTGGACATGCAGGTGACATCGCTGCGCGAACGGCTGGGGGATGCCGATTCTGCCGTGCTGTCGCTGACCAATATCTATCACAACATGATGCGCCAGTGGTGCGCACTTTAGCCGGTCATCCGATGCCCGACAGGAAATATTTCCGCTTTTTTGAATATTTTCCGTGCTATTTGCGTGCAACTCCTCTACAAGCTGTCTCACGGCTGGACTTTTCAGCTACGGACAAGATTTCAATTGCAGCCACGCTACGCGGCCTTCTGGCATCCCCGATATAACGAAAAGTCTCGATTCCGCGCATGTTCGCGTGGGTGCCGGTTACGCAAGGAGGCCAACACATGGCCGCAGGAACAGTTAAATGGTTCAACGCCCAGAAGGGCTTTGGATTTATCCAGCCTGATGATGGAAGCGCTGACGCTTTCGTTCACATCTCCGCAGTCGAGCAGGCTGGCCAGCAGACCCTGAACGAAGGACAGGCCGTGACCTACGACCTCGAACGGGGCCGTAATGGCAAGTCTTCCGCAGTCAATCTGAAGATTGGCTGATAATTTCGGCAGGAACTCCGGTTCCTGCCGTTTTTATTTCTACCCTGTTTTACAGCCAGACAGCATGTTCCGGCTTCTGATACTGGCGCTGGCCTGCCTGCCCTTGCATCATGCCATGGCGCAGATGCCCGGCGCGGTCCCCGGTGGCTGGAATGGCAGCGTGGCATTGCCCGCCCCATCGGGTCTGTCCATGCCATCCACACTCCCATTGGCGCATTTTGCCCCCCTGACCGGCCCCGGTCAGTCTGTCCGCATGTCCCCATACACGGGGCAGGAACATGGGCAGGCCGACAGTCGCGACATGCAGCCTGCTTCCCCCATGATTGACAATGACGCGCAGCGGGACTGGAATGCCTTCCAGCGGACTGAACGTCAGGTATTGCAGGACATGCACCACATGCCCCCGCCCTGACGGCGGGCGCGGTTTTCAGTCAACCGCAAAAATGTCGCGCATATCCATATGACTGGCAATTTCCCATACCCGCACCGTCAATGCAGTTGGCAGGGACTGGGTCAGGCGTACCAGACCAACCTCCGGCGCGCTACAGGGTCCGAGCGGGCGTACCTGCAGGCGGCAATGCCCGGTATGGGTTGGCAGGGCTACAACCGGCAATATGCTGGCCAGCCGCCCTGCCAGCAACTCGGCATACAGTACTTCCAGCGAATTCGTTTCCAGTACCACGGTGGGCGTTATCCCCGCGCCCCTGAACGCGGCGTCCACAATCTGGCGCGTCCGCATTTCGGGGCTGAGCAGGCACAAAGGCAGATCGGCCAGCGTGCTCCAGTCGCGTCGCCCCGCAGGCAGGACAAGGGGATCGGCCGCCACCAGCACGTGCTGTTCGGTAAAAAGCGGCAGGGTGTCAAAAGGGGCATCGGGCGGGAGCTGGTCCAGATAGACCAGCCCGAGGTCAAGCTGCTGCTGCCGCAGGCGGTGAATCGTATCCGCGCATGAACCAATCCGCACCTGCAGGTGCAGGCCGGGAATGGCGGTACGGAAACTTTCCAGCAACAGGGGAATGGCCTGCATCCCCGGCGGCATGGCGCCTATGGACAGCGTACCCCCCGCCACTTCCTGCGCGAAGGCCGCTTCCTGCCGCAACCCGTCCAGTGCCGCCAGCGTCTGGCGCGCCCACGCCAGCACCCGCCGCCCTTCATCCGTCAGGCCGTTGAAACGCCGGGTGCGGCGGATAATGGTAATGCCCAGCTCGGCTTCAAGCTGGCGTATCGCTGCCGACAGCGCGGGTTGCGATACGCCGCAGCTTTCCGCCGCGCGGGAGAAATGCTGATAGCGGTCAAGGGCTATCAGGTAGGTCAACTGCCGCAGAAACACGCCACATCCGTCCTGACAAAAAACGTCACACTCTTATCGGACAACAACGACATCCACCAGTGACTGTCCAGATATCCCTGCCGTGGGGAGGAAACACGGACCACCTTGCCACGGGCTACCGCATTGCCTGCATGGCTCCAATCCGGCAATCACCGGATTGACAATAATCCTTTGATAAAAATAATAAAAATCTTTGGGCGCTGCCTTTTTCCAAAAGACGGCATCTTCCGAAGCTTTTGAGAAAAAGCTTCGCCAAAAACTTTCCACGGTCTGCGCAATCTCCCGACAGCAGGCTGCCGCGATCATGCTGTTTTTGATCCAATCCGTTCATGCTAACATCCGCGCCGTATGGAATGGCGTTACCACATCCCGCCGCTTGCGGCCCTCAATGCCTTCGTGGCCTATGCGCGCACGGGTGGCATCCGTCGTGCCGCAGTTGCACTGGGGGTGGATCATGCTGTTGTCAGCCGCCACCTTCGTGACCTTGAAAACACCCTTGGCGTTGCCCTGCGCAACCGCAGCGAAGGCGGTCTGACACCTGAAGGGCATGATTACCATGCCCGCATCGCTCCCCTGCTGGACGGGTTGGCCCGCGCCACGGCGGACATACGCGGGCAGATGCCGCAGGTGACCCTGACGTGTTCACACGGCATTGCCTATCACTGGCTGTTGCCACGGCTGGCCAGTTTCCGGCAGCTATACCCCGGTGTGGAACTGATGCTACGTCCGGTTGATTCCGACTGCCGGTTTGATCCCGACCGGATCGACACCGTGCTGCATGCCGATATCCGCTACATCAACGACCATAATCCCGTCCCCATCCCGCCGCGCATACGGGCCCTGCCGGTGGCGCGGCCACCGGTTTTTCCCGTCGCAAGTCCCGCCTGCCTGCACCGCCTTGCCCATCAGTTGCGCAATGCCGCCGACCTGCTGCATGCGCCGCTGCTGATTGAGGACAACGATACGGAATGGCGGCTGTGGTTCGCGGGCCAGTCGGTCGAAGTCGCGCATGTGACCGGATGCAGCCGGTTATGGCAGGCGCATCTGGCGCTGGCGGCGGCGCGCGCGGGCGAAGGGATCGCGCTGGCCAATGCCTACCTGCTGGAAGATGACCTGCAGACCGGTCGCCTGGTCCGGGTCACCACCACGGACATCCCGCTACGTGATGTATCGCTGGGGGCCTATGTCCTGCGCGCGACGGAGCAGGCATGGCAGGCCCGGCCGATGGTGATGCTGCGCACATGGCTGGAAGCACAGCTTCATGCGGATACAGCGGAAGTGGTGACATTCAGTCACCACTAATCGCCTAAAAAGCCCCTCCCCACCCCGTTGCGAACCCGTTACGTGGAACATGACCAGAATGGCTGTACCCACAGCCCCACCATATACCCCCACAGGGATGAAAACAGGCCATGACACTGACCAACAAGGACCTTCTTGCCCGCCGCAACCACGCCGTGCCGCGCGGGGTGGCGACATCCACCCCTGTTTTCGCCGACCGGGCGGAAAATGCCGAACTGTGGGATGTGGAAGGCCGGCGCTACGTTGATTTCGCTGGTGGCATCGCCGTGCTGAACGTAGGGCACCGCCACCCGAAGGTGCTTGAGGCCGTACGTGCGCAGCTTGACCGTTTCACGCATACCGCGTTCCAGGTCTCGGCGTATGAACCGTATATCGCGCTGGCGGAAAAGCTGAACGCACTGGCCCCGTTTGAAGGCCCGGCCAAGACCATTTTCTTCTCCACAGGGGGGGAAGCGACCGAAAATGCGGTCAAGATCGCACGCGCGGCGACCGGGCGTAACGGCATCATCGCCTTTACCGGCGGGTTCCATGGCCGCACGCTGCTGGCATCGGCCATGACAGGCAAGGTCAAGCCGTACAAGGCGCCGTTCGGTACCCTGCCGGGTGAAGTCTATCACCTGCCTTTCCCTGATGGGGAAGAGGTGCAGGTGGCGGACACGCTGCGCATGCTGGACTTCCTGTTCGCCGCCGACCTGCCGGCGTCCAGCGTCGCCGCCATCATCATCGAACCCGTCCAGGGCGAAGGCGGTTTCCGCGTGGCCCCCACCGAACTGCTGGTCGCCCTGCGCCGCATCTGTGACGAACACGGCATCAAGCTGGTAGCTGACGAAGTGCAGAGCGGCTTCGCCCGCACGGGCCGCCTGTTCGGCATCGAACATTCCGGCGTGCAACCCGACCTTGTCTCGGTCGCGAAGTCCATGGGTGGCGGCCTGCCGCTTTCGGGCGTGATCGGGCGCGCGGAACTTATGGACGCGGTTGGCCCCGGCGGCCTTGGCGGTACCTATGGCGGTGCGCCGCTGGCCTGTGCCGCAGGTCTGGCCGTGCTGGACATCATCCGTGACGAAAAGCTGGTGGAACGCGCCAACACGATTGGCGAAAACCTGCGTCGCCACATCGACCGCCTGCATGCCAACAGGAAGCTGCTGCCCGTCAGCCGCGCGCGTGGACTGGGGGCGATGATCGCCTTTGATATTCTGGAAGAACACGACAAGCCAGGTGTTCGCGCGGGTGCTGCCGCGGCCATCTGCGCGCGGGCATGCGAAAAGGGACTGATCCTGCTGTCATGTGGCACGCAGGGGGCAACCATCCGTATCCTTGTGCCATTGACGGCATCGGATGCGATCATTGATGAAGGAATGAACATCATCGAACAGGTTCTGGCAGAATCCGCAGCCTGAACCCGTTTCAATCGCCCGCCTGTTCGTACCGGAGACCGAAATGACCGTACACCTTTCCAACACATCCCTGTTCCGCAAGGATGCGTTCATTAACGGCACATGGTGCCCAGCGGCGGACGGTGCGCGCCGCCCCGTACATAATCCCGCCACCGGCGCCGTCGTGGCGGAAGTGGCCGAATGCGGCGCACAGGATGTCACCCACGCCGTTGCCGCCGCCGTCACGGCACAGGCGGAATGGCGCAACCGTACCGGGGCGCAGCGGCAGGTGATCCTGACGCGCTGGCACGACCTGGTGATGGACAATGTTGATGATCTCGCCACCCTGATCGTAACCGAACAGGGCAAGCCGCGCGCGGAAGCAGCGGGGGAGATCCGTTATGCCGCAAGCTTCCTGCTGTGGTTCGCGGCCGAAGCCATGCGCGCCTATGGCGATGTCATTCCGCCGACCAACCCGGCCACCCGGCTGAGCGTCATCCGCCAGCCCGTGGGCGTATGCGCCGCGATCACGCCGTGGAATTTCCCGGCCGCCATGATCACCCGCAAGGCCGGACCCGCACTGGCCGCAGGCTGCGCGATGATCGTGAAGCCCTCGGAAGACACGCCGCTGACCGCGCTTGCGCTGGCGGAACTGGCCAAACAGGCAGGCGTACCCGCCGGCCTGCTGCAGATCCTGCCCGGTGACGGCGTGACACTGGGCAAGGCACTGTGCGCCAGCCCGGATATCCGCAAGCTGTCCTTTACGGGGTCCACGCAGGTGGGGCGTATCCTCATGGCGCAGTCGGCCACGACGCTCAAGCGCCTGTCGCTGGAACTGGGTGGCAACGCCCCCTTCATCGTATTTGACGATGCACATATCGAACAGGCGATCAAAAGCGCCATCGCCGCCAAGTACCGCAACGCCGGACAGACCTGCGTATGCGCCAACCGTATCCTGGTACAGGACGGCATTTACGACGAATTCGCCACCCGCTTTGCGCGCGTGGTGGAAAAGCTGCGGGTAGGGCCGGGCAGCGATCCTGATTCTGTCATCGGGCCACTGATCAGCGCAAAGGCGCGCGAGAAGGTGGAAGAACACGTTGATGACGCGGTCGCTCATGGCGCGACCGTCATGTGCGGCGGCGCACGCGACAATGCGGGCGAACTGTTCTACCGCCCCACCGTGCTGCGTGACGCGACCCCCGCCATGCGCATCGCCCACGAGGAAACCTTCGGCCCCGTGGCCCCGCTGTTCCGATTCCATACGGAAGCCGAGGCCATCTCCATGGCCAACGACACGGAATATGGCCTGGCCGCGTATTTCTTCACCCGCGACCATGCGCGCGCCTACCGCGTGGCCGAAGCGCTGGAATACGGCATGGTGGGTCACAACACCGGGCTGATTTCCAACGAGGTCGCCCCCTTTGGCGGCATCAAGCAGTCCGGCATGGGCCGCGAGGGATCGCGCTACGGCATGGATGAATACATGGAAATGAAGTATATCTGCACCGATATCACCGACCATTCAGCCTGATTGGCTGAAAGCGTCTTTCCCCTTCGGGCATGAAGGGGAATAACGGGCGCATTTACTTCCGCTTTCAATGGACTACGATGGCGGCATGGACGAATTCCGCTTCCTTCATGCCGCCGACCTGCATCTGGACAGCCCGCTGCTGGGGCTTACGGAAAAATCGGGCGAATATGCCCGCCTTATCGCCGATGCCTCGCGGCGTGCCTTCAATGACATGGTTGATCTGGCCATCCGGACCGAATGCCGCTTTGTCGTGCTGGCGGGGGATGTGTTTGACGGTGACCTACGCGATACGCAGTGCGGCCTGTTCTTCATCAGCGGCATGGCGCGACTGCAGCAGGCGGGCATTCGCGTTTTCATGATCCTTGGCAATCATGATGCAGAAAACCGCTTTGCCAGACACCTGCATGTAACGGACAATGTTCACCTGTTCGCCTCCAGCAAGGCCGAAACCTGCGTCATGGAGGGTCTGGGGGTTGCCGTGCATGGCCGCAGCTTTGGCCGCCGCGACGTAACCGACAATATCGCGCGCAAATACCCCGCCCCCGTTCCCGGCCTGTTCAACATCGGTATCCTGCATACCGCCTGCCAGGGGCGGGAGGGACATGAAACCTATGCCCCCTGCACGGTGGAACAGCTGGTCAACCACGGCTACCAGTACTGGGCGCTGGGCCATGTCCATACCCGCGAAATCCTGCATGAAAACCCATATGTGGTTTACGCGGGCAACCTGCAGGGACGCCATGTCCGTGAGGCCGGGCCGAAAGGCGCGTCACTGGTCACGGTGCGCGGCGGGGATGTCGCATCCGTGGAACATCAGGTGCTGGACGCCGTGCGCTGGGCCAGTGAGGTCGTGGACCTGACCCATGCCGCGACGCCCGCCGAAATGACCGGGCGCATCCGCCGCGCAGGTCAGGACCTGATCGAGCAGGCACAGGGCCGGCCAATCGCCCTGCGGCTGGAACTGGTCGGCGCAAGCCCGCTACATGCCCACCTGATACGCGATACGGATACCGTACAGCAGGAAATCGAGGTTATTTTCGCCAGCCTGTCTGACGAGATATGGCTTGAACGGCTGAAGATCCGTACCCACCCACCCACCTGCCCTGCGGTTCTGGACCACTCCACCGGCGGGCGGATCGCAGCCGACATACGGCAGATGGCAACAGCCGAGGCATTGCAGACGGACCTGTCCGATATCCTGAAGACCATACTGGAGCGCGTACCCGCTCAGGCCCGGACGGATGAAATGCGTGAAAGCATTCTCAACGACGTGCCGACACGCGCGGTCGACCTTGCCCTGTCACTGGTGAAAAACCCGGAGGGGAGCGACAATGCGCATCAATGAATTCCGCATTGTCAAATACGGCGCCCTTGCCGACCTTGACCTGAATTTCGGGGATGGATACGGGCTGCATGTCATCCATGGCCCCAATGAGGCCGGCAAGAGCACCTGCCTGTCCGCGCTGTCGGATTTCCTGTTCGGCATACCCAACCAGTCGGGTGCAGGGGCCGTCTTTGGCAATGACCAGATCCGGCTGGATGCGTGCATACGGCTGGATGACGGGCAGACATTTGACCTGAACCGCCGCAAGGGCCGCAAAAATACCCTGTCCGCCCCGGATGGAAAGGCAATATCCGACAGCATCCTGTCACACCCGCTGGGGGCGATGACGCGCGAACGCTTCGCCGCCCTGTTCGGACTGAATGACGAAACCCTGCGCTCAGGTGGTGCGGAACTGCTGAAGGCGAATGGGGATATCGGCCGCCTGATCGTGGAGGCAGGTGGCGGCCTGCGCGCGCTTGTGGAACGGCTGGAGGAAATCGACACGCGGCGTAATGCCCTGTATGCCCCCCGGCGGTCGGGCGAACGTGCGTTCTACAAGGCGCTGGATGCCTTCAACGCAGCAAAGGACAGCCTTAAGGAAGCCTCGCTGGGCCATGACGCCTATACCGAACATTGCCGCCTGCGCGACGAAGCCCGCCAGCAGAAGACCGACATAAGCCACGAACAGGACGAACTGCGCCGCCTGCAGGCCCACCATGAACGGCTGGAAAAAGCCGTGCCCCTACTGCGCGAAATCAGTCGGCTGCAGGGGGAACTGGCCGCACAGGCTGACCTTGCCACCCTGCCCGTGGGCATGGCCGCCACCATTACCACCGTGCTGGATACATTCGACAGCGCGACGACCCGCCATGATGCTGCCGTGGCACAGGCCACGCGACTGCGACAGCAGACAGCCTTACTCCCGGTGCAAGCCGCCCTTGCAACCCTGTGTGATCCCATCATGCAGGCCATTCGCCTTGGGCAGGGTGTCCACCACCACCGTGCACTGAGGGAAGCACAGGACGAAAAATGGCGCAGCATAGATGAAAGTCTGGCCAGCCTGCGCCAGCGGCTGGGCAAGGGAACGGAGGCCGATTTACGCCAGTCCATGCCAGACCGCACGGTACTGGACAGTATCCGCGCACTGGCGGATACACAGACCCGCCTGCATAACCAGCACGCCAATCTGGAACAGCAGGTCCACCAGACAGACCTTGCCATCGCGCAGAAGCAGCGCCGCGTCGACAGTCTTCGCGCGGCTGGTCACGACCTGCCACTGAATGAAGATACAACCGCCTTTGCCGCACTGCCCACGGAAAAGGCGCGGCTGGAACTGCGCGCGGCAGGCCTTGACCAGCGTCAGGCCAGCCTTGAGACACAGGTGCGGGCATTGGGGCTGGACACGGTGGACCAGCTGCGCCACCTGTCCTGTCCTACCGCCGATGGCGTGCGCAGTATCGTGGAAGGCCAGCATAAACTGCGCATTGAACGCGACCGTCTGGCCAGCACGCTGGCAGGCGAACGTGAACGTCTGACCACGTTGCAGCCCGAACTGACACGGCTGGAACAGGCTGGTAGTTCGATCACGCCGGACATGCTGGCCACCGCGCGCGACCAGCGTGATGCATTGTGGCACGAAATCCGCGCCACTTACCTGCATCCCGATCCCGACACGCCTGCCCCCACGCGCCAGATCCGTGCCGCCGCACTGGATGCCGCCATGGAACGGGCCGACAGCCTGTCGGCACAGTTGATGACACAGGCAGACCGCATTGCCCGGATCGAGGGCCTGCGACACGACATCAGCCACTGCATGGAAAAAATCACCTTCCATGATCACAATCGGGCGGAGGTGGAAAATCAGATCACCCGCCAGTGGCAGGAATTCATTGCCCCCTTCCCCACCCTGCATGCCCGTGCCGCTACAGCCGAAGCCCTGCTGGCCTTCGTGCAGCAGCGCACGCAGTTACTGACCGACGCCGAACAGATCACAGCCGAACGGGCGGCACTGGCCGAAGAACGCATCCGCCCCGATGCGGTGCATGACAGACTGCAGCGACTGGCCCGACGGCTGGGGATTGATCCGGCGCTGGACCTGCCCGCCTGCGTTGAGGCCGTCATCACCGCCGCGCGCATGCATGTCAGCGGGTATGAGGAATACAGCAGGCTGCAGCGTGAACTGGATGACCTGCTGCCGCTACAGGCACAGCTGCGCCAGCAGGGTGACGCGCTGATCGCTGCACGGCGAGCCTGGCAGCAGCAATGGGCCATCGCCATGCAGGCCATTGGCCTGGCAGCGGACGCCCTGCCTGATGTCGCACGTGACCTTGCAACCGAATGGGCTGCGGCCCCCGCGCATATCGAACGGCTGGCCGAACTGCACGATGGCCGTGCGCAGGCCCATGCAGCCGAACTTGAGCTGTCGCAGGTCATTGACAGCATGCGACAGCACCTGCCACTGACCCTGCCGCACGATGGGGTAGCAGCGGCCGAGGAACTGGATCGCCAGTGGCAGGCCGCGGAAAAGGCCCGGCATCAGCGCGAAGCCCTGCAGCCGGCACTGGCCGCGGCCAATCAGGATGTGATCGACAGCGAAGCGCGCCTTGCCCACGCCCGTACGGCCATTGATGCGCTGCTGGTCCGCACGCATACCGACAACATGGATACCCTGCGCCAGCTTGCTGCCCGACTGGATCACCGCGACCGGCTGGAGCATGACCATGCGCAGGCACGCGATACCCTGTCGCGCATGACGGACGGCCAGTCCCCCGCCGAGCTGGAACGCGCCCTGGATGGACGTGACCTGCCGGAACTGAAGGCGGAAACCGCACGGATCCATGACCGTCTGGCCGACCTGCAACGCCTGCGTGACAACGCCGTGCGCGCTGAACAGCAGCAGGATATGGCATTGCGCGCATTCGAACATAATACGGATGCCCAGCAGGCGGCTGCACAACGCGAGGCCGCCATTACCAGCCTTCACCAGATTGTGGAGGAATATGCCCGGCTGACCCTGACCCGCAAGCTGATCGCCGATGCGATTGACCGCGTGCGGGCAGCACAACAGGACCCGCTGGTCACGCGTGCTGGGCAATTCCTGTCGCTTGCAACGCTGGGGGCATTTACCGGTATCAGGACGGAGCTCGATACACAGGGTAACCCGGTCGTACATGGCGTGCGCCATGATGGCAGCACCGTGCCGGTCACGGCGATGAGTGCGGGCACACGCGATCAGCTTTTTCTGGCCTTCCGGCTGGCCAGCGTGGAAACCTACTGTAAATCAGCTGAATCCCTGCCCTTCATCGCTGATGACCTGCTGGTCCAGTTCGATGATGCCCGTAGCCTGAGCACCCTGCGGGTACTGGCTGATTTTGCCCGTACCACACAGGTGCTGCTGTTTACCCACCATGACAGCATACGCGACATGACCCGCGCCCTGCGCAGGGAAATGCGCGATGGCGATGTGCCCATAAACCTGCTGGAACTGCCCCGCGCGCCCGTTGCGGAACCTGTCATAATGACAGGGAAATGATACGGAAGCCGAAATCCGGCAGACAGTAGTCAAAAAACAACCCGTGGATCGTTAGAAAAAGGCAGTGCCTTTCGAAGCTTTTTTGGACAAAGCTTCACCAGAAAACTTCTTGATGCCTTACAGGCTTTTTTTACCAGTGCTGCGACCCCTGCATCATCTGCCTGCGCTGCTGGTCCTGCTGCTGTTCCATCTGGAAACGCTGCTGACGTAGCTGTTCGTCCTGCTGCTGGAACTGCTGGCGCATCTGCTGTTCCTGCTGCTGTCGCTGCATGCGGAACTGTTCACGCTGGCGGGCGATCTGCTCACGGCCGCCGGGCTGGTTGCCCATCTGGCGTTCCTGCTGGTCCAGCTGCATCTGCTGCTGACGGAACTGCTGCTGCATCTGTTGCATCTGCTGGTCACGCTGCATGTGCATCTGCTGTTCCTGCTGACGTATCTGCATCCGCTGCTGCCCGAACTGCTGTTGCATCTGCTGCATCTGCTGGGCACGCTGCTGCGCCTGCTGCATGTCGGGCTGGGCCTGCGCGCCCACCGCCATGATGGTGGTTCCCAGCAACAAGGCGCAAAGACAGCCGGTGCGGGTGGTGATGGTGGACGCCATTGTGGTTCTCCCCTGCATGAACGGTTTCCTTCCTACAGGATCACGGCTGGTAATCCAGCCCGATATCCATGACGCGCACGGTATGCGTCAGCCAGCCAAGGGAAATCAGATCCACCCCCGCCTGTGCCACGGCAGTGACCGTCTGCGGCGTTATCCCGCCTGAAGCTTCGGTCACGGCGCGGCCATCGACAATGCGCACGGCCTCACGCAGTACGTCGGGCGGCATGTTATCAAGCAGGAAGACATCGACACCGCCGGTCTCCAGTCCCTCACGCAACTGGGTCAGTGTATCGACCTCCAGCTCGATACGTACCAGATGTCCCGCGGCACGACGCGCGCGTTCCACCGCGGGCGTGATACCGCCAGCAAAGGCGATGTGGTTGTCCTTTATCAGGATCGCATCATCAAGGCCGAAGCGATGGTTGCTGCCTCCCCCGGCGCGGACCGCGTATTTCTGGATTGCCCGCAGACCGGGCATGGTCTTGCGCGTGCAGGTGATGCTGGCGCGATAGGGCCGCACCAGTTCCACCAGCTGCGCCGTAGCGGTCGCGATACCGCTGAGATGCGACAGGAAATTAAGCCCCACCCGCTCCCCCGACAGGATACCACGCGCGGGTCCACGCACCGTGGCAAGGCGCGTGCCACGCGTCACCGCCTGACCATCATGCACATGCGCCTCGAACACGATACGCGGGTCCATGAGCGCAAAGGACAGCCGGGCCATGTCCAGCCCGGCAATCACCCCGTCCTGTCGCGCGGCCAGCACGGCAGAAACGACGGCATCCCCGTCCACGATCACGGCGTCGGTCGTCAGGTCGCCCGCGCGGCCCAGATCCTCCAGCAGGCCCGCACGTACAAGCGGTTCCAGCATGATGTCTGGCAGGGGATGGATCATGAGGGCATTCTTTCATTCAGGATGGCGGGAGAAAACGTATCACGCATTTCCGCCAGCCGGGCATCAAGGTCCGTCAGGCTGAAGCGTGACGGCGTGGCCATGGCCCCGGCATGGGGACAGTCACTGCGGAAATGGCCACCCCGGCTTTCACCCCGCAGCAGGGCGGCAAGAAGGATCGCGGCACAGACAAGCCCGGCATCCGTATTCACAATGGGCATGATCTGTTTCAGGCCATCGCGCAGTCCGTCGCCCGACCGGATGACCCCGGCATGGCGGCTCATGATCCGCCGCAGGTGCAACGATGGTGGAGTGGGGGGCGGATCGGACGGAAAAAGCGAACCATCGGGCAAGGTTGCAGCCTGCGGCAGGCCGCCATCCAACTGCTGCCCGATCCATGTGCCGAACGCCACAGCTTCCAGCAGGGAATTGCTGGCCAGCCGGTTGGCGCCATGCAGGCCGGTACACGCGACTTCCCCCGCCGCCCACAGGCCCGTAACCCCGGTGCGCCCCATATGGTCCACCATGATGCCGCCCATATGATAATGGGCGGCGGGACGCACGGGAATCGGCTGCGTTGCGGGATCAATGCCATGGACCGCACACAGCGCGGATATGGCGGGAAAATGCTGAGAAAAGTCTGTCCCCAGCGCCGTGCGGGCATCCAGATACACGCTATGGCCACCCATCATGTGCCGCCAGACCGCGCGGGATACACTGTCGCGGGTCGCCAGTTCATCGGTAAAGCGTTCGCCGGTCTCATCGATCAGGGTGGCGCCTTCACCCCGCACGGCCTCGCTGACCAGGGACAGGCGCTGCCCTTCAGGCCCGGCGGAAAGAGCGGTCGGATGGAACTGCACGAATTCCATATTGCCCAGCACGGCACCCGCCCGCGCGGCCATGGCCAGGCCACGCCCCATGGCCCCGGCGGGATTGGTGGTATCGGCAAACAGGCCACCCACACCACCCGTGGCCAGCACGACGGCCGGGGTGGACAGCGTGACAGTCCGACCGCCAGCAACAACGACGCACCCTACGACCCCGCCATCACGTACCAGCAGGTCACGCGCATGAGCATGTTCCACCACCGTAATGTGCGAAGTCTGCCGCACGCGGGCAACCAGCGCGCGCATGATGGTGGCACCCGTCGCGTCTTCCCCCGCATGCACGATGCGCCGTCGCCCGTGGGCTGCTTCCAGTCCCAACTGCAGGCTGCCGTCGGCCTGCCTGTCCCACTGCACGCCCAGACCGGTCAGGCGTTCAACCGCAGCCGGACCTGCCTGTGTCACGTTATCAACCACCATGGCATCACACAGCCCGGCCCCTGCCGCCAGCGTATCCGCCGCATGCAGCGCGGGCGTGTCATCCGCGCCCATGGCCGCCGCCATGCCACCCTGCGCCAGCATGCTCGCGGCAAGGGGAGGACGTATTTCATCCAGCCGCCCCGGACAGACCAGCACGCATGGACGCCCGGTGGACAGCGCGGTCATGACGCCCGCCAGTCCGCCACCGATAATCAGCGGCTGTCCGGCAAGCTGGCCCAGCGGCGGAAGGAAAGTCATATCGCCAGCATGCGCTCAACGGCACGGCGGCCACGACTGGCCAGTTCCGGGTCCAGCGTGACTTCATGCGTCATGTTTTCCAGCGACTGGCGGATATTGGACAGGGTAATACGCTTCATGTGTGGACACATGTTGCAGGGCCGCACGAATTCGGTCTGGGGATACTGAACCGCGAGATTGTCGCTCATGGAACATTCGGTCACCAGCAGGATACGGCTGCCCGTATGGTCGCGCACGAAATCACCCATCATGGCGGTGGAGCCACTGAAATCGGATACCGCAACCACTTCGGGCGGGCATTCGGGATGGGCAAGGACGACAAGACCGGGATGGTCGGCGCGCATGCGTTCGATTTCCTGCGGGGTGAAGCGTTCATGCACCTCGCAATGGCCGGCCCATGTGATCATCTTGATCCCGGTCTCGGCTTCGATGTTACGGGCCAGGAATTCATCTGGGATCATGATGACGCGGTCAGTGCCAAGGCTTTCCACCACCCGCTTCGCATTGCCGGACGTGCAGCAGATATCACTTTCGGCCTTTACCTCGGCCGAGGTGTTGACATAGGTCACAACCGGCACGCCGGGATAGCGTTCGCGCAGCAGGCGCACGTCCCGCCCGGTAATGGAATCCGCCAGCGAACAGCCCGCATGCATGTCGGGGATCAGGACCGTGCTGTGCGGGTTCAGCATCTTGGCCGTTTCCGCCATGAAATGGACACCGGCCATGACGATCACATCCGCGTCCGTGTCCTGCGCCTCACGCGCCAGGGCAAGGCTGTCGCCACGGATATCGGCCACACAATGAAAGATTTCGGGCGTCTGGTAGTTATGCGCGAGGATGACGGCGTTGCGTTCACGCTTGAGCGTTTCGATCGCGCGGATATCCTCGACAAAGGTCTCCCATTCCATTTCCGGGACCAGATGCCGCACCCGGTCATACAGCCCGTCTGTTCCGCCACGCGGCGTAATCTGGTTCATGCCTGTTCTCCCTTCGGCCGTTCCTGCCGTGCCCTTTATGCTCATATTGAGTATAAGCCAAGCAGCAGGGGCCGGTGCGACAGTTGCAGAGACAAACAAGCCTCTTGTCAATCAGGTTTTTCGTGAGGTGCCTTTTTTTCCATCAGGGCTGGAACAACGGAATCTTGGTACCGACAAACTGTCGCGCCTGCCTGACCTCCCCGCAGAAACGGTACAGCCGGGCGGGGCGGCCGCCGGTATTTTCTTCAATTCCGCCTGTTTCCTCAACCAGTTGCTGCTGCATGATCAGGCGGCGGAAATTCTGTTTATGGATATGGATACCCGACAGGCTTTCCATCACGCGCTGTAATTGCAGCAGCGTAAATTCCTCCGGCATCAGTTCAAACACAACAGGCCGGTAACGTATCTTTGCACGTAACCGGGCCATGCCGGTAGCCAGTATGCGCCGGTGATCATGATGCATTGCCTGTCCCGGCACGGCATTTTCGGGTGCGCAACCCGCTTCCGCAACCAGCCCTGCCTCATACAGCAGTTCATAGCGTTGCAGCACCAGCTCGTCATTCCACACCACCATGTCGCCAATGGCGAACAGGCTGACGCATCGCTGCCACTGCCGCACGCGCACGGCCGCATTGCCCATGTCCGCCACCCACCGGCACAGCAGGCGTTCGATAATGGCCAGGCAGTCCCGGCCTTCATCCGTCTTGCAGTTTTCCCACGGGAAATAGTCATACCAGTCCCGCCAGCCCGTTTCCCCTGCGTGGCTGCGGGTCAGGGCCAGATAGGAAATGGCGATCAGCCTGCCCTGCCCCGTGGCCAACAGCCGGTCATGGTCGGCAAAGGTATATAGCTGTTCAACATGCCCGATGGGGTGACCGGTCTGGCGTTCCACCCATGCCCTGACCCCTGCCTGCAGGGAACGGTGGGTACTTTCCAGCGGCCCGGACGGCAGCAGGCGACCATGGTCGATCGTCATGACCTGTGGCACATCGTCACGCACGGCTGTCAGGACGGCAATCAGTTCGATCATCATCTGGGTTGTCATGTCGAAGACAGATGTATCATGCAACCCGCTGGTCTGGGGAGTACATTTCCCGATACCCGGCAATACGCCGCGCCGGGCGCGCATCACCATAGCATTCCATGTCATATACAGTAAATATCCCCGATCTACTGCCGCATCGGTCGGGGAAGATCATGCCCGTGAGACTTCATTCACCCGTTCCAGCTCGCCCGTCGTGAAACCGCTGTGCATCTGTTGCGCCAGCGCGTCAAACAGCGCCTGACAGGCAAAGGACTTGCGCCGCTGGGGCAGGCTGCACAGGTCCAGCCGCGCGCTGATGGCATTGGCGGGCCGGATGGGAATGGCGCATAGCAGCCCGTCCTGTATTTCCCGCCGGCAACATTCCGGGGGCAGCACCAGGGCCGCCATGCCACGCATCGCGACTTCTTTCTGCATGACCAGCGAACCCGTCACGAATGCAGGGTCAAGGCTAATGCCGCAGGCCCGCGCCGCACGGTTGAGTTCGCGGCGCACGCCGAAGGATTCATCAGGAATGGCCAGCGCATGGCATGCAAGTTCCCCGATGGTCACGTGCGGCCTGCAGGCCAGCGGATGATCCGTGCTGACGATCACGCTGTGCCTGAGCTGTATGCTGTGGCTAACAAAGGACTGGGCCGTCTCGGGGGTAAACAGGCTGACCACCAGATCGATCCCGCCATCAGTCAGGGCCTCGACCAGATCCGACGCCCTGCTTTCGAACACATGAAAGCGCAGGTTGGGATACTGTTCATGGACCGTGCAGATGGTGGGTACCAGCAGTTCAGCCACGATCGCGCCACCTGCCTGTATCCTGACCGTGCCACGTTTCAGCTGTTTCAGATCGTCGATCTGTGTGCGGGTCACCGCAATATCATTCAAAATGCGCGCCGCCTGCCCCAGCAGCAGCTGGCCTGCCTCGGTCAGGCTGATGCCGCCTGCATTGCGGTCAATCAGTTCTGAACCGAAATAATATTCAAGACTGTCGATCTGGCGGCGCAGGGCGGTAGGGGTCATGTTCAGTCGCTGGGCGGCCTGGCGCAGGGACGCTGCCTGCGCCACGATCAGGAACAGTTGCAGGGCTTTAAGCGACATACATATTCCCCATTGATACGTACCGGGCCGATGGCGTCAAACATATACGTCAGGCGGTAATATTTTAAGGAAAAAGTAGGAAGCCAGAAAAATCATGCCCTGACTGGACAAAAAGACATGAATTTACAATATCGTTTCGATTGTAGATCGTTTTGTATCCCACCCTGCGCACAAATTTGGGATATTCATGCGCGACGGGCGGCCCATATCATTATGTTCTCGAAATAATATGTCCCTTCCCCGATATTTGCCCCGTCATTACGGGGTGGAAAGGGGAATAAAGGAACCTACGCCCATGATGGACCTGACGGCACGAGAACTCCTTTCTTCCTATCGGAAAAGAACCCTTTCCCCGGTTGAATACGCCAACGCACTGATCGCGCATATCGCACGATGGGAAAGCACGCTTGGGGCGCTGTACGCCTACGAACCCGACAGGCTTGTCAGCGAAGCACGCCAGTCGGAACAGCGGTGGATGAACGGTCGCCCCTGCGGCATTCTGGATGGCGTGCCCGCAACGCTGAAGGAACTGATCGCGACCAAGGGCCTGCCCATCCCGCAGGGCAGCATCGCCAGCAAACTGGTGCCCGCAACACACGACGCCCCGCCCGCCGCCCGGCTGAAGGAAGCGGGTGCGCTGATTTTCGCGAAAACCACGGTGCCCGATTTCGCCATGCTGTCGTCGGGACTTTCGACATTCCACCCGCTGGCGCGCAATCCGTGGAACCTGGCCTGCAACCCCGGCGGTTCCAGCGCGGGTGCTGCTGCTGCGGCGGCGGCAGGTTACGGGCCGCTGCATGTCGGCACGGATATTGGTGGGTCCGTCCGGCTGCCCGCGGCATGGTGCGGACTGGTCGGGTTCAAGCCCTCACTCGGGCGCATTCCCATCGATCCCTATTACATCGGTCGCTGCGCTGGCCCCATGACCCGCACGGTGGGCGATGCGGCGCTGATGATGAACGTGCTGTCCCAGCCCGATGCACGTGACGCGACCAGCCTGCCTTATACGGATATTGACTGGGACAGCTATTACAAGGGCGTGGATGTACGCGGCCTGAAGGTCGGGCTGATGCTGGATGCCGGCTGCGGGCTGAAGCTGGATGACGAAATTCGGGTCGCGATTGAAAACGTGGCCGGTGTGTTTGCCGAAATGGGAGCCGAAATCATTCCCGTGGACCCGGTCATGACACCGGCGATGCTGTCGGGGCTGGACCAGTACTGGTCCGCACGCAGCTGGGCGGAACTGAGCCAGCTTCCCCCCGACAGGCTGGAAAAGGTGCTACCCTTCATCCGCACATGGGCGCAACGTGGGGAGAAGGTCAGCGGTGTTGCCGCCGTGGACGGGCTGGGGCAGACATTTGCCATGCGGCGCAAATGTGCTCAACTGTTTGAACACGTTGACATTGTTCTGTCGCCCACCACGCCTAACGTCAGTTTCCCCGCAGAATATCCGGGACCGACCAACGACCCGGAACGCTCCTTTGACCACATCGCCTTTACTGTCCCATGGAACATGTCCGAACAGCCCGCCATATCCATTCATTGCGGTTTTTCACAGGGCGGGATGCCAATCGGGGCGCAGATCGTAACCCCGCGCTTTGCGGACCTGCAGGCCATCCGGCTGGCAGCCCTGTATGAAACGGCACGTGGCCCCATGCCACACTGGCCGCTGCCCCCATCATGACCAGAGGAAACAGCTTCGTATTGTCGGCAACCGACCTTCCCATGATTTCTGACCAGGCGTGCGTGAAATGAAAAGATATGGAAAGATAACGACGATAGGCCGTGTCGCGGTCCTGTTTACCTGCGCCCTGCCGACCTGCCCCGATGCCTTTGCGGCATCAGTGACGACAAACGAACACAAACCCAAATCCGTACCGGGTAACCAGAAGGGCAGTGTCCAGGCAGCACTACAGCCTGAAACCATCCATGTCAGCGGTGCCAATGCCCATGCCGAACACCTGCAGCATGTCGGCGGGTCCATTGCCCATCTCAGCCGCGAGGCGCTGATACAGGCCCATGTCACCACCGTAAACGACCTGCAGAACGTCGTGCCCAACCTGCAGGTGGAAAATGCCTTTGGTGGCGGCCAGCCACAGTTTCATCTTCGTGGCATCGGTTTTTTCGATTACGGATCCAACAATACGCCTGATGTCATGACCTATGTCGATGGGGTCGCCTATCCCATCGGTGTCATGACGCAGGGGGTCATGTTCGACCTTGCAGGTGTGGATGTCGAACGTGGCCCGACCGGCTATACATCGGGGCGCAGCGTCACGGGTGGCAACATCATGATGCAGACAGCCGATCCGACCAAGACGCTGACTGCCGGCATATCCGAAGACATCGCAAACCGCGCGCGCAGCAAGACGGACCTGTTCGTATCCGGCCCGATCACCAGACGCCTGTCCTACCGTATTTCGGCCGAGACGATCCACGGCGGCGCGTATGAATATAACCGCGCGACAGGTGAACATATCGGCAATGCCGATCTTGGTGCGGTGCGCGCCAAGCTACGGTGGGAAGCCAACGACACGACCACCATAAACCTGAGTGGCCATTACGGCATCGACCGTTCGGACTCCACGCCGGGTTATCTGATCAATTCAGTGACCAGTGGTGGCTACATTCCCGCTGATAGCGACCATTACGCAACCGGCTGGGGCATGTCCCGGCAGTTTGCAAACAATCTGCACCTGAATCCCAATGCCAAACCGTTCCGCAATAACCAGAGCTGGGGTGTTGATATCAACATCCAGAAGGAATTTTCCTGGGCGCGCCTGACCTCCATCAGTGCCTACGAGGTCATGTACCGCCGTGAACTGAATGACTGGGATGCCACGCCGGCGGCAAATGCCGACGAATATTTTGACAGCAACCTGTCGATCTTCTCACAGGAACTGCGCCTTGCCTCCCACGACCGGGGGCCGATAACGTGGAATGCAGGCCTGTATTACTTCAAGGAAGACCTGCAGGATGCCATGTATTCCAATTTCCAGAATGCATTCGGCTTCAATACCGAAACGCGATACAGCCAGCCGGATCAGGGGTTTTCCGAATTCGCATCCATCACCTATCGGCCCGTTTCCCACCTGCGCATAGGCTTCGGCCTGCGGCATGAGAACGAATGGAAGGAACTGGACAACTTCTATACCCAGCGATCAACCGCACTCGTTCCCGCAACCCATTATGACCGCAAGACCGGGATGGACCAGGTTTCGGGCAAGGCATCTATCGAATATGACATCAGGCCCAATGTCATGGCCTATTTCAATATTCGCCGCGGTGTGAAGGAAGGTGGCTTTTCTGCCTATAACGTTTCAGCACCGTCGCAGCTGACACCCTTCAAGCCGGAATGGCTGATGGCCTATGAACTCGGGTTCAAGAGCACGTTCTTCAACCATCGCCTGCGTATCAATGGCGCCGCGTTCAAGTACGACTACCATGACCAGCAGGTGCAGAGCGCGATTGAAGATCATACGATCGGCGCGATCGGCAAGATCGTAAATGCACCGCGCTCCTCGCTGTGGGGGGTGGAACTTGAAGCACAGGCCGAACCGATCCGTGGCCTGCACCTGACGCAGAATTTCGGTTATGAACAGGGTCAGTATGAACAGTTCCAGGCACTGAACATCGCCGCGTCGCAGGCCACTGGCGCAAGCGGAAACGGTTACCAGACCATAAACAAGAACATGCAGGGGAAAGACATGGGGTTCCCCAAGCTGCAACTGAGTGGATCCGCCAGTTATGATATCCGCCTGCCCGGTGCGCTGCGTGGCTATATACTGACGCCCGAAGCAAATTATTCCTACCGTAGCGAGGAATATGCCGTCATCCTTGGCCCGCTGTATAACATCAAGCCCTATTTCCTGCTGAACACCAGCTTGACGTTCCGGCCAAAAAACGGAAAATGGAGTGTAACGGGTTATGTTCAGAATGCACTTAACCGCACCTATGACCTGACGCGTAATTTCTTTACAACGTCCAATTTCGGCATTGTCGGGCCGCCGCGCTTCTACGGTGCCCGTATCAGCTATACATACTGATGACATCATAAGGCCGTTACCAACAGGACAGGGTCAGACAGGCATGCACGATCAGGACAGACACGGTGACAGCACGCAGGCAGTCCCTGCCATTTCCCTTCCCGCGCTGCTTGCGGGCCTTGTCCTGCCTTTCTGCCTTGTCATCGGCGGTGGCCTGGCCCTGCAGGCACAAAGGATGGCGGTATTCGGCGTTCCCCTTGAAATAATCTGGATGTTCGCATGCTTCATCCTTGTTCCCGCATGCCTGACCATATGCTGGAACCTGCCATCACATGCACGATCTGGTACAGATACAAAGCAGGTAAGATAAGGGATGGAAGTTTCCATATTCCTGGCTGTCATTACGGCTTCGGTGCTGATCGCCGTTTATTCACGATATCGCCACGCCGCCCGCAACGCGCGCGATTTCTTCGTGGCGTCGGGCCAGTTCGGGGCAGTCCTTATTTTCTTCCTGACCATTGGTGAGACATATAGCATTGGCAGCGTGCTGGGTTTTCCTGCCGGGATATACACTCAGGGCAGCGGGTTCGGGATGTGGTTTCTGGGGTATATCCTGCTGTCCTATCCGGTGGGTTATTTCCTGAACCCGCGTATATGGGCACTGGGACAGCGGTATTCATGCATTACAGTTGCCGATATTTTCCGCGACCATTACGCCAGCCGGGCGCTTGAAATACTTGTTGTGCTGAATACGGCGTTATTTCTGCTCCCGTTCGGCGAAATGCAGTTTGCTGGCCTTATGGTCGTGGTGCGCAACCTGGGCTGGCATATACCGGGCATGATGATGACGGGACTGTCCGCGTTACTGACCCTGGCGTGGATATTACTGTCGGGCATACGGGCGCCGGCCTATGTTTCCATACTCAAGGACGTGCTGATGGTGGTGGCCATCCTGCTGGGTGGATACGCAGCCATGCATGCCATGCACTGGCCTGTCGGCGTGCCGGATTTCTCCAGTCCCGATAACGGTAGGCATGGCCTGCCGGGGGGCAATGCCTTTATCGTGTCAACAATCATTTTGCAATCGATCGGGCTGTGTATCGCGCCGCAGACGGTTGCCTTCCTGTTTACTGCAAAATCCCCCCGCACATTGCAGAAAAACCAGATTTTCATGCCACTCTACATGCTCATGTTCCCATTCCTGTTCATGATGGCACTGTATGTCCGGACATCGGGTGCAACACCTGCATCACCCAATGATGTCTTCATGGTCGCGGTCTGCACCACCCTGCCCGACTGGGCGCGGGGACTGGTGGCGGGGGGATGCGCATTATCGGCGCTGGTGATCCTGGCGGGGGTCTGTCTGGCGCTGGGACCGCTGGTTTCGCGCAACCTCATGCCCGGCCATTCGGACCGGGCGCAGAAAATCGGCGCACAGATCACAATTGCCATCTATCTTGTAATTTCGGTTATGGGGGGCGCGTCCCTGTCGGGACTGATGGTCATACTGAACAACCTGTATTATATCGGTGTTACCCAACTGGCGCCGGGTATTATTGTCGCCCTGCTTGATCGCAAGGTACCGGCCATTCCCGTTATTGCCGGACTGTTATGTGGCGACCTGGTCGGGATGGGCCTGTTTTTCCTTCATATCATGCCAGCCGGGCTGAACCCTGGCATGATCGGGCTGATCATCAATGCACTGGTTGTATGGGCTGGTATATCACGTACGCCGCGAACCGCATAAAACATCCACGATCTTCATCATGACAGACAACAACAGAACATTATTATTGAAAGGTAATGACAGTGTATAGACGCCAACTGATCAAGGCCATGCTGGCCACCGGCGGCATGGCGGTTGCCCCCCGTGCCGTTTCAGCAGCCAGTCCCATACGCATTGGCACACCAGGCAGGCTGAACCTGATGACGGATGTTGCGGGCCTGAAAATCGGGCTGGCCGATGATCCTGGGGCCTATACGGGTGTTACAGTCATCCTGCCTGACCAGCGTGCGGCCTGTGCGGTGGATGTGCGTGGTGGCGGCCCCGGCACGCGTGAGACGGATGCGCTGAGTGCGGGAAACCTTGTCCGCAGCGTTGACGCGATCGTCCTGTCCGGTGGGTCGGTTTATGGTCTGGCAACGGCGGATGGCGTAGCGAGCTGGCTGGGTGCGCAGGGGCGTGGCTTCTCGCTTATTCCCAAAAAGGGCGTTCCCCCCTCTCCCATCGTGCCCACGGCCGTGCTGTATGATCTTGCCAACGGGGGCGACAAACAGTGGGGTACCAATCCCCCCTATCGTCGGCTGGGGGAACAGGCAGTCCGCCATGCCAAGGCCGGGCCGTTTGCGCTGGGGACAGCAGGCGGCGGATATGGCGCGGGGGCAGGCAGCCTGAAGGGGGGGCTGGGTTCGGCTTCGTTCCAGACGGGCGATGGCATGACTGTTGGCGCGCTGGTCTGTGTCAACAGCCTTGGTTCGGTCGTGGTGCCGGGCACGCGCAATTTCTGGGCGGGGCCGCTGGAAATCGACAATGAATTCGGTGGGCTGGGTGCATCATCCCGTTCGGTCTATGGCGAAGACTGGGGAGAAGCCAAACTGAACCCCGGCGCGCGCGCCAATACCACCATTGCCTGTATTGCCGTGGATGTACGGCTGGATGCAGATGAACTCAAGCGCGTTGCAATGATGGCGCAGGACGGTCTTGCCCGCGCAATCCGCCCCATCCATTCACCGTTTGACGGGGATGTCGTCTTCGCTCTTTCAACCGCGCAGAAGGAAATACCCGGCCAGAACCGCGAACTGGTCATTGCCCGACTGGGGTCCGTCGCAGCGGATACCCTTGCCCGCGCGGTCGCACGTGGCGTGTATGCCGCGACCCTTCCCCATCACCGGGCAGGCAGGACATGGCATGACCTGCCTGCCTGAGGGATCATAAACTTTACCGGCCAGCCTATAGCCCAGTGGGAAAACACAGGCTGCGCCGGATAGAGTATTGCATGACACCGGAATATATAAAGAGCGTTTGCAACATTACATAAATCATAAAAATTTTTGGTAAATATTTAAAAAAGCAATATTAAAAACTTTTACTGTTTCAAATGAAAATAATTGCATCTTTATACCGCGATACGCAGGGCACGGTCAGGCATATCAATCCGTATGGGTGTAAGACCACGTGCGTCCCCGTCACTTTGCACGGGTATGTTGCATGGGATGGTGATTTCAACCTTCTGTGCCGTCAGGATCGTGACATCTTTCTGGCGTGACAGGTTCCCGCGCAGCAAGGCTATGGCATAACGAATACTGCTACCAATGCCCGCCGTGCCAAACAGGACAACCGAAAACTGCCTGTGCTCCTGCATGGACCGGGGTGTGAGGACATATTTTCCGGCATACAACGCCCCTTTTGATACGATGACCGACGCTGCAGCATGAGAAACGTCATCAACGGATACGGTCATGGTCGGAAACGTGTATTTCCATAATGAACCCAGCGTCGCCAGCACATAGGCTGCCCGACCGATCGCCTTTTTCAGCCGGGTTGACACGACATGCACCACATGTGCGTCAAAGCCAATGCCGACCATCTGCACGAACAGACATTCACCTTCGCTGGACCGCAGGCGGCCGGGCCAGATAACGGTGCATGCACCACCTGCGATATTGCGGGCATTCTGCACGTCATCAAACGGCACGCGCAGTTCCCGGGCCAGCACATTTGCCGTGCCGACGGGCAGGATGCCCAGAATGATATCGGATCCCGCCATGCCCTCGGCTACCTCAGCCACGGTCCCATCCCCTCCTGCAGCAACGATATGGGTGCAGGTCCGTTCCTGCACCGCCATGCGCGCAAGGGTTGTGGCGTGCCCCCGGTAACGGGTGGGCACAATCTGTGCCTGCAGTCCTGCCTGCTGCAACTGCCGGACAAAGCCCACGACACGCCCCATGCGACGACGCCCGGCAGCGGGATTCATGATAACAGTCACTTTTACATTCTGGTCGGGCATGGCGTGTATCTTCTGGAAAATCCTGAAATCTGTCAAAAATAAATAATATGATTCGCGTGCTTACAATTCATTCCCGAAAATATCTATACCATACCCATCCTGTCAGATAAATTTATAAAATACTATTTTCTATATTGATATTTATAAATAACAACAAATGATTATTATTATATTTTTGAATGCAACCATCCTTTCCATGTAAATGAATGTTTTGTCATATCCTATGCAAACACTGTAACCCCTTTACATACCCTGCGCGTTCCTGTCCTATGTTCGGGATGAAACTGAAACGATATCAGCATGATGAACGCCCCATGTATCGGGATGCCCGGACAGATCCCTGTCCGGTTGTGTCACAAATACCCCCAGGCCAGGGACGGGTCGTTCTGGCATGGCTGTCCTTTCGGACACGATTGCATGCGATACGGTTTACATCATTCCCCTTGCCATTCAGGAAATAACACACGGCATGTCTGACACAACGGGCACCCACCAGCCGCCTTCCCGGCCTGTTTCCACCCTAAAGCAACGCCATATCATCATGATCGCTCTGGGCGGCGCCATCGGGGCCGGACTGTTTGTGGGCAGCAGTGCCGCCATTGCCGCGGCGGGACCAGCCGCACTGCTGGCATTTGTCGCGGTGGGCCTGCTGGTCATGCTGGTCATGCGCATGCTGGGCGAAATGGTGACCGCCAGCCCCGGCAAGGGATCATTCGTGGAATATATCCGTATGGCCCACGGCAATGGAGCGGCCTTCACGACAGGGTGGCTGTACTGGTTCTTCTGGCTTGTTGCTCTGGGCAGCGAGGCCATAGCCGGGGCCATCCTGCTTCATGACTGGATCAACCTGCCGGTCTGGCTGCTGGCGACGGCGCTGATCGTGGCGCTGAACCTGATCAACCTTGCGGCGGTCCACATATTCGGGGAATGCGAATTCTGGCTTTCGCTGGTCAAGGTCATCAGCATCGTGCTGTTCATCGGGGCGGGCACGCTGTACGTCGCGCATGTCTTTGGTCCCGGCATTCCGGTCACGCAGAATGTTCTGGGACACGGGGGCATGTTTCCCCATGGCACAACGGCCATGATTTCCATCATTCCCACCGTCCTGTTCACCATGATCGGATCTGAAATCGCGACGGTGGCGGCTGGCGAGTCAGCAGAACCCGCGCGCAATGTGGCCCATGTCACACGCAGCCTGGGCACGCGCATCACGCTATTCTACAGCCTGTCCATCGCGCTGATCCTGATGATCGTGCCATGGACGGATATCGTGCCTGGTCATTCGCCCTTTGTTGCCGCCATGCAGGCCATGGGCATCCCCGGGGCTGCCACATGCATGCAGGTTGTGGTGCTGACAGCAGTGCTGTCATGCATGAATTCCAGCCTGTACATCACATCGCGCATCCTGGCAGAACTCGCCCGCCATGGTGATGCACCCGCCCTGTTGCAACGCTATGGACGGCAGCACACACCGGTCAACGCCATCATGGCCAATTCACTGGCAGGGGGTGTGGTGGCATTTTCATCCATTCTTGCACCGGGGACCGTGTTCGCCTTCCTGCTCAGTTGCAGCGGCGGCGTGATCCTGCTGGTCTATTCGCTGATTGTCACGTCCTATATGGTCTTGCGTCGGCGGGCATCCGGTACGGGGGAACAGCCATTTTTCCAGCTACCGTTTTTTCCGGCGATCAATATGGCGACGCTGGGTGGTGTGATTGTCATTTTCGTAGCCATGCTGATCAATGACACGCAGCGCATGACCGCCATGGCCAGTCTTGGCACGACCCTGTTCTTTATCGTGATCCATGCCGTGCGCGGCAAAATGCGCCCCAAAATATAATGAAATTTTTGGGTGTCACCTTTTTTAAAAGGCGACGTTTCGCGAAGCTTCTTGAAAAAAGCTTTACCAAAATCTTCTTTATGATCTGAAACAACCATCAGGCCACACGCGTCTGCGGCAGGATCTCAAACAGCGTTTCCTTCGGTCGGCAGGGACGCGCCGCCTGATCGGTCATGACTACCGGACGATTGAGCAGCACCGGATGTGCGGCAATGGCGTCCAGTATGTCCCCATCCGTCAGCGCCGGATCATCCAGCCCCAGTTCCGCATAGGGCGTACCACGCTGGCGCAGCAGGTCACGCACCGGCACCACCAGGCGGCTGGCCAGCACGTCCAGATCAGCACGGGTTGGCGGGGTTTTCAGATATTCCACGACGACCGGCTCAATCCCGGCAGCCCGAATCATGGCCAGAACGTTGCGCGACGTGCCGCAGACAGGGTTATGGTACAGGGTAACGGTCATCCACGGTTTTCCCATATGGTCAGGCAATACGCGCATATATAAACATGTCCCGCCCCCGATTGCAGCCTGTCCTGCGACACGGTGCCTGACACCGTGCATTCACGTGGAATTTCCGCTATGACTGCGCTGACAGCATGTGCGGGTAACCGGGCATGTCCTGTTAGATTGACGGGCTTTCGTCAGCGATCCCTTTTGAAGCGCATGGTTGCCATTGTGACAGATTCTTCCCCTTCCACCGCTCCCGCCGCGACAGCAGCCACGCTGCCCATCCGTGTGGCCGCACTCTATCATTTCACACCGTTCGCGGATTGTGCCACCGTGCGTGCCCAACTGCTGGATGCCTGCCATGAACTGGGCATACGCGGTATCCTGCTGGTGGCGCACGAAGGCATAAACGGCACCATTGCCGGGACGGATGAAGCGATTGACCGTATCCTTGGCATTATCCGCGCCCTGCCCGGCTGTGCTGATCTGGAAGTCAAGTTTTCCCGCGCGCCTGTTCTGCCCTTCCACCGCATGAAGGTGCGCATAAAGCGTGAAATCGTGACCATGGGGGTAGAAGGACTGGATCCGCGCCGCGATGTCGGCCATTACGTGGCGCCCGATGAATGGAATGCCCTGATTTCCGATCCCGACACCATCGTGATAGACACGCGCAATGATTATGAGGTCGCAATCGGCACCTTCCGGGGTGCCATTGACCCCGGTACGCGCACGTTCCGGGAATTCCCGCAATGGTTCCGCAGCCAGCGGCAAAACCTGCTTGAACAGGGGCGGACACCCAAGATCGCGATGTTCTGCACGGGTGGCATACGATGTGAAAAGGCGACTGCCTTCGTCCGTGCCGAAGGGGTGGAGGACGTGTTCCACCTTCAGGGCGGTATCCTGAAATATCTGGAAACCGTACCGAAGGATGAAAGCCTGTGGGACGGGGAATGTTTCGTGTTTGACCAGCGCGTCAGCGTGGGCCACGGGCTGAAACCCGGCACATTCGACATCTGCCACGCCTGTCGCACCCCCCTGAGTGAAGCAGACCGCGCCAGCCCGGACTACGTGGAAGGTGTAAGCTGCCCCCATTGCGCCGACCAGCGCACCGAAACCCAGCGAAGGCGGTATGCGGAACGGGAGCGCCAGATTCAGCTGGCCACGCAAAAGGGCATGCACCATCTGGGCCTGCCCCAGCCCGGCATGGAACATGACAACCCATCCCGTGACAAGGAAACCACCTGAACAGTCAGCCCACGAAACAGCCTGTCACCATAAGAATGTTTTTGGTGAAGCTTTTTTGAAAAAAGGCGGCACCTGAATCTTTCCTTATGACATGCGGCTTCATAGACGTTTTTTTTGAAACAGTCTTCACGATCAGGGCACTTCTTCCCTGATATCCAACAGGAAAATACTACCTGCTCATTTGATCACGTGGGAGAAGTCCACCATAACGCGACAGCGTCATCTGCATCCGGCCACGCTTATGGATCAGGCAAGCGCGAGACGTTCATGGTTGAGGGCAGTCATGTGTGGCAGATCATTGAATGTATCTTAAGATAGTTTATATCTCGCGATATGACTGACGAACAGACGCCTTTCCAATCCCCCCGGTCCGATGCCTGCAGGCAGGGCCGGGGACGGCGTGGCCGCTTTGAACGCGGGTTTGGCCGGGGCGATTTCCCGGCCGGACGCAAGCTTGGTTCGGACGAACTGCAGCTTGTCCTGCTGGCCCTGCTGGCTGAACGGCCCGCGCATGGCTATGAACTGATCCGGCAACTGGAAGAACGCTCGGACGGGTTCTATACACCCAGCCCCGGCATGATCTACCCTGCCCTGACCTATCTGGATGAAATCGGCCACGCCGCCGCCAGCCGTGAGGGCAACCGCAAGTGCTATACCCTGACGAATGCTGGCCGCACCCATCTGGACGCTCGACGTGAACAGGCGGATATCATACTGGAAACCCTGGCCCGTATCGGTGGCCGGATGGCGGAAGTGCGTGATGCCTTTGCCGGGGTTAATGGCACGGACGGGCCTGAAGCCGACGAACTGCATGAAGCCCGACATGCAATCAAGCACGCCATACGCCGCAGGCTTGGCTGCGGGGAAGGAGAAGCCCGCCGCATCGCCGCCATCCTGAACCGCGCCACGGCGGAAATACTGGGCCAGTCATGATCGGGACCACAACCCGCGCGCCGTTGAAGACGCCTTCGTGTCCTTGCTGGAGCCATTCCTGATTGAACGCCCCCCCCGATACACCAGACCAGCGTAACCCATCCGCCCCATCATGGCGGACACGCCTGAGCGCACGGTTCGGAGTGTACGGGCATGTGCCGCGCATGTTCCGCCAGATATGGAAATGCAGCCCTGCCCTGACACTGGCCAGCCTCGCACTACGACTGGTGCAGGCCATCCAGCCGCCACTGGCGCTGTATGTCGGCAAGCTGATCGTGGATGAGGTCATCCGCACCAGCACCCATGCCACTCCGTCAGGTTCCCTGCTGGACTGGATGCTGCATGGACCAGCCACCCGGCTGGAGGGCTGGATTGCACTGGAATTCGCCCTCATCATCCTGTCGGACCTGACATCCCGCGCGATCGTGCTGGTCGATGGGCTGCTGAATGAACGCTATATCAATTCCGTCAGCCTTGCCCTGATGGGACATTCCGCGACACTGGATCTGCAGCAGTTTGAATCCAGCACGCTACAGGACCTGCTGGAGCGCGCGCGCCGGCAGGCATCGGGCCGCAACAACCTGCTGGTGCAACTGTTCAACATTGCCCAGACCGCCGTAACCGCATTGACGCTTGCGATTGGCGTCGTGGCATTCGCGCCATGGATGGTGCTGGTGCTGGTCATCGCCCTCCTGCCCTCGGCTGCGGGGGAGGCGCGGTTCAATGCCGAAGGCTACCGCCTGATCCGGGCCAAGACGGCTGAACGCCGCGAAATGGAATATCTGCGCCATGTGGGCGCCAGCGCGGAACATGCCAAGGAACTCAAGCTGTTTGGGCTGGGGGATTTCCTGGTGAGCCGCTTCCGCGCTGCCGCTGCAACCGTGCTGGAACAGAACCGCAGGCTGGCCCTGCGCCGCTTTGTCTGGAGTGGGGCCTTCGCGGCCATCGGGTCGGTGGCCTATTACGGGGTCTATCTGGTCATTGTATGGGATACGGTGCGCGGGCAGTTTTCGGTGGGGGACCTGACATTCCTTTCGGGATCATTCCTGCGCCTGCACGCGCTTCTGTCCAGCCTGCTGCTGGGCATTACGCAGACCGCAAGCCAGGCGCAGTACCTCAATGATTTCTTCGCTTTTCTTGACCTCCGCCCGTCCATCATCTCGCCTGCGGCGGCCCTGCCCTTCCCGTCACCGATAAGACAGGGCATCCGGTTTGAAAACGTGGGCTTCCGTTATCCCGGTACGGACCGCTGGGCCATCCGACATCTGGACCTGACCATTGGCGCGGGCGAAACCGTGGCGCTGGTGGGGGAAAACGGGGCGGGCAAAACCACCATCGTCAAGCTGCTGACCCGTCTGTATGATCCCGACGAAGGGCAGATCACGGTGGATGGCGTGCCGCTACGCGATATGGATCTTGCGGACCTGCGCGCCCATATCGGCGTCATATTCCAGGATTTCGTCCGCTACAGCCTGACCGCGTCGGAAAATATCGCCGTGGGCCGGATCTCGGCCCTTGCGGACACGCAGCGTATTGAGGCTGCGGCGCATGAGGGACTGGCCGATGATGTCGTAGGCAAACTGCCAATGGGGTATGACCAGCCATTGGGCAAGCGCGTGGCGAACGGGCGGGAACTATCCGGTGGGGAATGGCAGAAAATCGCCATATCCCGTGCCTATATGCGCGATGCCGACCTGCTGATACTTGATGAGCCGACAGCGGCACTTGATGCGCGTGCAGAATCAGACGTGTTCGAACGTCTGCGTGCCCTGCGGCATGGCAGGGCGGCGCTGGTGATTTCACACCGTTTTTCCACCGTGCGCACGGCGGACCGGATTGTCGTGCTGGAACATGGCCATATCCTGCAGGCCGGCACACATGAACAGCTGCTGGCGCAGGGCGGACGGTACGCCGAACTGTTTGAACTTCAGGCCGCCGGATATCAATAAAGATCTGTTTTAAAAAACAAACGTTTTTGGCTGCCGAAGCTTTTTGCAAAAAGCTTCACCAAAAACTTTCCTTATGATTACAAGGAGTGGGAGGCTGGACAGCCATTCCTGCTGCCCGAAACCCACACGGGCAGGCCCGTTACCTGCCAGTCGCCCTGAAAGGGCTGACGGGATCGGGTCAGGCAAACACGCGTGGGTTAACGGCGGGGACACCTGCTGAAACCGGGCCGTTATTTTGTGGTATAGCCGCCATTGATCAGCGTGGTCTGGCCGGTCATCCACCACCCATCGGATACGAGAAAGCGGACATGTGGGGCAATATCCTCGATATCGGTCAGGCCCGTTTTGCTGAACGGTGACAGGGCGGCAGCCGATTTGTGGTAGGCCACGGCTTCCGGCGCTTCCTGTCCGTAGAAGAAGGGTGTGTCCATCGGCCCCGGCCCGATGGCGTTGACCGATATGCCACGCGCGCCATATTCCTTGGACGCGGCGCGGGTGAAGTGTTCCACTGCCGCCTTCGACCCGGCATAGGTGGAATAGAACGGGGTATAAGCCCCAAGCAGCGACGTAACGATGGTCAGCAGCTTGCCATGGTCATTGAGATGAATGCCCGCTTCCTTGATGAAGAAATACGCAACGCGCGTATTGATCGCAAACATGGAATCGAATTCAGCCTCGCTGGTGTCGGCAATCGGCTTTTTCAGCACCTTGCCCACCGTGTTGATCGCGATATCGGGGCGACCGATGGCCGCAACCGTATCAGCAAACAGCCTGGCCACCGCGCCATCGCGCGTCAGGTCGGCCTGTAATGCAACGGCGTTGACGCCTGCAGCCTTCAGGTCGGCAAGGGTCTTTTCCGCTTCGGGCCGTGTCGCGGCGCTGTTGTAATGGATGGCAATGGCCTTTGCGCCATGTGCCGCAAGGTCACGCGCGATCAGGCCGCCGAGGTTCTTCGCCCCACCCGCGATCAGGACCGTTTTACCCTTGATGCTATGATCAGCCATATGCAGCCTCCGTTCATGCTGTGCGGACATATGCCGCACTGTTCATGTCTATAAGTTATCAGTTAAAATCGGAGTATAAAGTTCCCTTTCCTGACAACACATGTCAGGAAACGCGAACAAACCCGCAGCCTGACGGTGATGATCGTGGACCGTGTCGACCTTTTCCGCATTTTTGCCCGCGTGGTGGAAACCGCCAGCTTCACCAAGGCTGCAGATACGCTCAAGATGCCGCGTTCCACGGTTTCCACCGCCGTGCAGGAACTTGAATCCCGGCTGGGCACACGACTTCTGGCCCGCACCACGCGCTCAGTTGCCCCCACGCCGGACGGAATGGCGTTTTATGACCACTGCAAGCGGCTGGTGGCGGATGTGGAGGAGGCCGAGGCCCTGTTCCGCCATGACCGTGGCAACCCGCGCGGATTGCTGCGCGTGGACATGCCCGGACGGATCGGCCGCCTGCTGGTTGCTCCGGCCCTGCCTGTATTTCTGGACCGTTACCCTGAAATCGGAATCGAACTGGGTGTTACCGACCGTGCCATCAACCTGATCGAGGACGGGATCGACTGCGTGCTGCGTGTCGGTCCCCTGTCGGATTCCGGATTGATCGCACGCCGGATGGGGGAGCTGGCCATCATCAACGTGGCCAGTCCCGCCTATCTTGCCCGCCATGGCGTGCCCCACAGCCCGGCCGACCTGCCGGAGCATGAAGCCGTGCATTACGGCTCGCCTTCCAGCGGACGGGTGGAGGCATGGGAATGGATGGAAGGCGACAGGACCCGTGCCATGGACCTGCCCGGCCGGGTCAGTGTCAACAGCGCGGAAACCCTGGTGGCCTGCTGCCTTGCGGGCCTTGGGCTGATACAGGTCCCGGCCTATGACGTGCGCCACCATATCGCGGCTGGCGAACTGGTGGAGGTCATGCCACGCTACCGGGCTGAACCCATGCCCATGACGCTGCTCTATCCCCATCGCAAGCACCTGTCGCGCCGCCTGCAGGTGTTTGCCGACTGGCTGGAAGGCATCATGGCGCAGGCGACCGGATAGGGTCAGATCAGGCCACCTTCCGCCGTCATCTGCTGCAGATCCAGTTCGTGTTCCAGCTGGTGCAGGACGGCATCGTGGATTTCACCGCTGCGGTGCAGGCGCAGCAGTTCGGCCCGACCCGCGTCAATGGTCGCCAGAAGTGCGCGGTAATGCGCATCCTTGCGCCCCTGCAGCGCCTGCTGTTCATGGCTGAAACGTTCGGCCAGTTCCGCGCGGTAGGCGTACTGTTCCAGCAGGCGGGAATGGACGATCTGCCCGTCGGGTGCAAAGGCCAGCTGCCGCATGGCATGTTCCTGTGACCTGGCGATCAGCGCGCGCGCCTGCGACACCGACAGGTGATGGCGCTGCCCGCGTGACTGCCCCCGTTCCTCCCCTGTCATGCGGATGACCCAGCCAATGGTCGTTCCCTGGCCCAGAACGGTCACCAGAATGACCACGAAGGTCGCAATCTGCATGATGTCACGGTTCGGCATTTCCGCAGGCAGCGCCAGTACGATGGCAAGGCTGACCACGCCCCGCATGCCGCACCACCCCATGATGGAGACGAAGCTGAAAAATGGCCGCCATCCCGGTCGCCTGCCACGCGGCAGGAACGCGACACGTATGCCTTCCGTCATCAACATCCAGACAAACCGCGACACCAGCACCACGGCCACGATACCTGCCACAGGGCGGAACACGTCCTGCGCCACCCATGGCGTACCCATATGGCGCAGCACGATGGCATGCAGCGAAATGCCGATCAGCACGAATACGAGAGATTCCAGCACGAACACCAGCACTTCCCATACCGCCGCCCAACGCAGGCGTTCATCAGCGCTGAACACGTCATGCTGCCGCCAGCCCAGTACCAGTCCGGCCACGACCGTAGTGATGACCCCTGAAGCCCCCACCTGCTCCCCCCCGATATAGGCCACCCATGGCAGCAGCAGCGTCATGGTGATGCTGAGGATACGGTCACGCACCCGCGCCAGAAGCCTGATCCAGACCCATGCCAGCGCACAGCCCAGCACCAGTCCACCCAACGCCAGGAAGAAAAACGTGACCGTGGCATGCACGACCCCAAAACTGCCGGTCATGACCGCAACCGTGGCAAAACGGTAGATTACAAGGCTGGCGGCATCATCCAGCAGGCTTTCGCCCTCCAGCAGCGTCGTCATCCGTTCGGGCAGGGGCACATGCTTGAGCACCGCCTTCGCCGCCACCGCATCAGGTGGCGCCACGATCGCGCCCAGGGCAGCACAGGCGGCCCATGGCATGAACGGGATCAGCCAGCGTGTCGCAACAGCCACGGCCAGCGTGGTAAACGCAACTCCACCCACCGCCAGCTGCAATATGCCCAGAAGATGCGTCCGGAATGCATGCCAGACGGAAAAATACGCCCCTGCCAGCAGAAGCGGCGGCAGAAACACGATCAGTACCAGGTCGGGATCAATCCCGATCACCGGCACGCCGGGCACCAGCGCAATGGCGATCCCCCCCAGCACCAGTGCAGCCGCAGGCGGCAGGCGCAGCTTGCGCGCCACCAGTTCCAGCCCCACGATCAGGACGATCAGCAGCAGGATGAATTCAAACCGCCCTACATTGGACATGCGCGCCATACCTGTCAGGGTGCCGGGTATTTGCCATGGCCCCTTCTGATAACGCACCAAGACAGGGTCGGTGCCCTGCGCCAATCCTGCCTGCATGCCATATCCTGTAATAAAATATGGCATGCACGGATCCTGCGCCCGGTATGGCGCGCGGCAGGTGGTCGGGCATCCTGCCTGCTGGCACGCATGCCATACACCTGGCACCCTGATCGGCCGACAGAAACGGCATGGCCTGTCTTTGCCCTATACAGTATTGCCTAAAAAAGTTCCTTATACGTTCCGAAACTTTCCAGATTTTTTATTTTTAGATCCGGATGGATATTTTTCAATATACAATAAAACGCGTGGAAATATATATGCAACGCAGGCCGGATGGGCACGTTCATGACAGGCTGGCGGCCATCCGGCCCACGCGGGGTCGCCGCCATGCCCGTACAAGCTGACATGACCCTACACCGCCCCCGTATTCCCCCGAACAGAGGAGGACAGAGGATGGGTGCATCCCAAAAACCCGCGCAGCCGGGCCAGCCCACACCACCCGACGGAACGCAACCGACAGCCGTGCCCGACACGCCGGGGCATTCCCCCCGCAACGGGACCACCATCCCCCTGGCACCCGGTCCAGCGCCGTCCCAGCTGCCCGACGGGACACCGCCGACCATACTGCGCGGATCTACGTCACCCACACCGCAGCCAAGAAAAAGCCTTTTCCGAAAATGAGCGACAGCACGGGCCGCAGCCTTTCCACAGACCCGGGCGTGCATGAAACTGGAGCAGAAAATGGACGGGACCACCACCACCTTCCCACAGCCCGACCCTGCATTCCGGTCAACACGGCATCCGTGGCTTGCGCGCCTGCTGGGCCGCACGCCCCTGCCCTCGTGGGAAGATGACTTCGCCCCGCTGAAAAGCGAGATTTTTGGCATGGAACGACTGGAAGCCCATGCCCGCAGCCTTGCCGCCGCCCAGACCATCATTCCCCATGGACGTGACCATGAACGCCGCAGGCCCCTGTCACGCCGGCTGGCGGAAAACGGGGCGTTTCTGCGCGCTGCCGACATACAGATTGCACAGGATATCCAGAACGGAAAACAGCTGACACCCGCGGCCCAGTGGCTGGCGGACAATTACGCACTGGTGGACATGCAGATACGCGAGACGGATCTGGACCTGCCTGCCGGTTATTACGCGCGCCTGCCCAAGCTGGCCAGCGGCCCGTTTGCCGGGCTGCCCAGGGTCTTTGGCGTGACATGGGCGCTGGTTGCCCATACCGACAGCAACCTGCAGCCTGAAATCCTGTATAATTACCTGCTGGCGTACCAGAGTGTGACGCCGCTTACGATCGGTGAACTCTGGGCGGTTTCCATCACGCTGCGGATCGTCCTGATTGAAAACCTGCGCCGTGTTGTTGGCGCGATCATGGATAATAACGCCAGCAGGCGGGCCGCCGACCAGCTGGCCGACCAGCTTGATGCCTACCGCAAGGGCACGCAGGCCGCCATGTCCGGCTTTCTGGCAGCCGTTGACCCGCGCATCCTCAACTGCGCGTTTACCGCGCAGCTTGCCCACCGTTCGCGTGGGCTGGACCCCGAAAAGGATCCCGCCCTTGTCTGGCTGGAACAGCGTCTGGCGGACCGGGGCACAACCATTGACAACGCGGTGCGCGATGACCTGCATGAACAGGGAGCGTTCAACGCCACCATCCGCAACATCATCACCAGCCTGCGTCTGATCGCGGGTTTTGACTGGACCGAGGCGTTTGAGCGCGTCTGCCTGATCGACCGGCTTTTTGCCGATTACGACAGTTTTACACAGGCCGATTTCGCCAGCCGGGACCTGTATCGCAAGGCCATAGAGGAACTGGCCCGTGGCAGCCAGCTGACCGAAATGGCCATAGCCGGACAGGCCGTAGCCATGGCGCGCGCGGCACAGGCCACGGGCACGGACGACCCGCGCCGCGCCGACCCGGGCTATTACCTGCTCATGGCCGGGCGGGCCGCGCTGGAAGCTGGCATCCGTTTCCGGCCCACCATGTCGCGCCGCATGGTAAGGGGCTTCTGCGCATACGGGATCGCGGCCTACAGCATTGTGGTCACGCTGCTGACCATGCTTTTCATCGCCATTCCGATATGGCTGACCTGGCAGAGCGGCATAAATCCCGCCTGGCTGCTGCCTGCGCTGGCCTTCATACCGGTGTCTGAAGCAGCGGTCGCCTGCGTCAACCGCGTGGCGCTGGAGGCGGTTCATGCCACCACCCTGCCGGGGCTGGAATTCCTGCACGGCATCCCTGCCCGCCTGCGTACCATGGTGGTTGTGCCCGCACTGCTGACGACGGAAGAAACCGTGGGCGAACTGGTGGCGCGGCTGGAGGTCCATTACCTGACCGTACGCGATGACGCGGTTCATTTCGCGCTGCTGACCGACTGGACCGACCATGACAGCGCCGATGCGCCCGATGACCAGCGGCTGCTGGCGCTGGCGCACGCGGGCATGGAACGCCTTAACCGGAAATACGGCCACGGCCCGCATGGCATGCGTTTTTACCTGCTGCACCGCAAGCGCGTGTGGTGCGAAAGCGAAGGCGTATGGATGGGGTGGGAACGCAAGCGTGGCAAGCTGCATGAACTCAACCACCTGCTGCGCGGGGCTGCGGACACGACCTTCCTGCCCCCCGCCCATCCCCTGCCTGCGGACATACGCTATGTCATCACCCTTGATGCCGATACGCGCCTGCCACTGGAAACCGTGTGCCGCCTGATTGGCAAGATGGCCCATCCCCTCAACGCACCGCTGTTCGATCCCGTATCGGGACGGGTGCATGAAGGTTACGCGATCCTGCAGCCACGGGTTACGCCATCGCTGCCCGTTGGGCACCAGAGCACGCTGTTCCAGCGCATTTTCGCCAGCGCCAGCGGCATCGACGCCTATTCCGCCGCCGTATCCGACCTGTATCAGGACATGTTTGGCGAAGGGTCATACGCAGGCAAGGGCATATATGATATCGACGCGTTTGAGGCCGCACTGGTCCGACGTGTGCCGGACTCCGCCATGCTCAGCCATGACCTGTTCGAAGGCATTTTCGCCCGTGCCGGCCTGGTGACGGATATCGAGGTGGTGGAGGAGTTCCCCACCGATTACCTTGTCGCGGCCCAACGGATGCACCGCTGGACGCGGGGCGACTGGCAGTTGCTGCCATGGATCGTATCCAGCCTGCCGCCCCGCAGCGTACCCGTACGTTCCCGGCTTTCGGGCATCGCGCGGTGGAAAATGCTGGACAACCTGCGCCGCACCCTGTGCATGCCACTGGCGCTGGCGACACTTGTGGCGGGGTGGTTCCTGCCGTTCCATGCAGCACTGATCTGGACGACCTTCATTCTGCTGGCGCTGGCGCTGCCCGCGTTCCTGCCAGTGCTGCCCGATATCGTGCCACGGCGGGAATGGATCACGCTGCGCAGCTACCTCAGCGTAATTGGCGCGAAAAGCGCAGAGGCCGCGGTGATGACCTTCCTCACCATCACCTTCCTTGCCCATCAGGCCATCATCATGACGGATGCGATCGCACGCACGCTGGTGCGTGTGATCATCACGCGCCGCCACATGCTGCAATGGGTGCCCGCAGCCCAGATCGCGGGACTGATGCGTTCGGGTCTTGCTGGATATTACGGGCGGATGATCTCCGCCCCCCTGCTGGGTGGGGGCTGCATTGCCGCCACGGTCATCTGGGCGCCATGGAGCCTGTTCATGTCCGTGCCCATCGCAATGCTGTGGGGCCTTTCGCCCGCAGTGGCAATGTGGGCCAGCCGCACGCCGGTCATTGCTGCGCGTTCGCGCCCGTCGCGCACCGATATCCGTATCCTGCGCATGACCGCGCGCCGGACGTGGCGCTTTTTTGAAACTTTTACCACGCCTGCGGACCACATGCTGCCGCCGGACAACTTTCAGGAAGATCCGGCCCCCGTGCTGGCCCGGCGCACCTCGCCCACCAATATCGGCCTGTACCTGCTGTGTTGCGCCAGTGCGCGCGATTTCGGCTGGATTGGCCTGGCCGATACCGTGGCCCGGCTGGAAGCGACCTTTGCCACGCTGGAAACCATGCCACGCTACCGCGGGCATTTCTACAACTGGTATGCCACCGACGACCTGCGTCCGCTTGATCCCGTCTATATTTCCAGTGTCGATAGCGGCAATCTGGCCGGCCACCTCATAGCATTGTCCAGCGCATGCCAGCGATGGCTGGAAAACGGGCCGGAAATCGACACATGGCGTGAAGGTGTCACGGATGCGCTGAATATCGCCATTGCCGACCTGACGTTCCATAATGGCAGGCGTGTGCTCATGACCCATACGCGGGCACAGCGGCAGCTGCTGCGACTGCTGACGGGACTGAAAAACGCCGTGCAGTCCGCTGAGGTCACCCGGTCGGAGACAGAACTGTCGGCCCTGCACCGTCAGGCCAGCACGATCATGGATCACGTGGCGACAATGTCAGGTCCCCCATCGGGCCAGGATGAAAAAGACGCCGCCGATCTGATGTTCTGGACCACCGCCCCGATGCGTACGCTGGAGAGCCACCTGCGTGACCTTGATGGGGAGCTGTACGCAACGCTGGGCGCGCGGCTGGAAGTCGTGGCGCAGAAGGCGCGACGCATGGCGCAGGACATGGATTTCGCCTTCCTGTGCAACCCGTCGCGCAAGCTGCTGTCCATCGGTTACCTTGTGGCGGAGGACACGCAGGACGCCAACTGCTACGACCTGCTGGCGTCCGAAGCGCGGCTGGCGGTGTTCTTCGCCATAGCCAAGGGCGACATGCCTGCCCATGACTGGTTCCGCCTTGGCAGGTCCATAACGCCGGTGGCCAGCGGGGCGGCGCTGGTTTCATGGTCGGGGTCGATGTTCGAGTACCTCATGCCCTCGCTGGTCATGCGGGCACCCGTGGGCAGCCTTCTGGAACAGACCAACAAGCTGATCGTGCAGCGCCAGATCGCCTATGGGCAGGACCGCGACATTCCCTGGGGCATATCGGAATCCGCCTATAACGCGCGCGACCTTGACTATACCTATCAGTATTCCAATTTCGGCATCCCCGGACTGGGGCTGAAGCGGGGGCTGGGGCTGGATACGGTGGTCGCCCCCTACGCCACCATGCTGGCCGCCATGGTTGATCCGCAGAAAGCGGTGGCCAACCTGCATACGCTGGAACGAACCGGGGCACTGGGCCGATATGGCCTGTATGAAGCGCTGGATTACACGCCCGACCGCGTTCCCGACAATAACCGCGTCGCGATCATCCGTGCCTACATGGCCCACCATCAGGGCATGTCCATCCTGGCAGTGGCCGATGCGGTCATGAATGGCATCATGCGCGCGCGTTTCCACGATGACCCGGTCATTGCCTCGGCCGAACTGCTACTGCAGGAACGCGCGCCCCGCACCGGCGCTGTCGCCCGTCCCCTGCCATCCGAAGATGATACCCAGACCCCCGTCCGCATCACGGCAACCCCTGCGGGGCGGTACGTTGACCGCGCCGACATGGGCGGCCCGGTCACGCACCTGCTGTCCAACGGTCGGTACACGGTCATGCTGACGGCGGCGGGATCGGGTTACAGCCGGTGGCAGGGACAGGCGGTCACGCGCTGGCGCGAAGATGCGACGCGGGATGAATACGGTCAGTATCTTTACATCCGCAACCGCAGGACAGGTCGCCTGTGGTCGGCTGGCCTGCAACCTACCGATACCGTCCCCGATGAATATGCCGTGGTCTTTCATGAAGACCGCGCGGAATTCGCCCGTCGTGACGGGACGGTCACCACCACGCTGGATGTACTGGTATCAGCCGAAAACGATGCGGAAGTACGACAGGTATCGGTCTTCAACGCAGGCGGCGAGACGCTGGATATCGACATCACGTCCTGTGTCGAACCGGTGCTGCTGGCGCAGAATGCCGACCTTGCACATCCCGCCTTTACCAAGCTGTTCGTGCAGACCGAATATCTTCCCCAGTCCCGCGCCCTGATCGCCACACGCCGCAGGCGCACGGCGGACGAACCGGAGATCTGGATCGCCCATCTGGCCCTGTGTGACAGTCCGATTGAGGTCGAGACAGACCGCGCCCGCTTCATCGGTCGCAGACACGACGCACGTCATCCCGCCGCCTTGGCCACGCATGCCCCCCTGTCGGGCACGACCGGGACGGTGCTGGATGCTGTCCTTGCCATCCGTGCGCGGGTATCCGTGCGTCCTGGCGCCATGGCACGCGTCACGTTCTGGACCATGGTCGCCCCCACCCGTGCAGCCCTGCTGGACCTGATCGACACACATCAGGACCACGCCGCGTTCGAACGCGCACGCACGCTGGCGTGGACGCAGGCGCAGGTGCAGTTGCGCCATCTGGACGTTCCCCCATCCATGGCGGACCTGTTCCAGCGGCTGGCCAGCCACATTCTGTTCGCCACCCCCAACCTGCGGGCAGCCCCTGCAGAAATCATGCGCGGAGCCGGGGCGCAGCCGCTGCTGTGGGAACAGGGCATTTCTGGTGACCTGCCGATTGTCGTTCTGCGGGTGCGGGAAAATTCCAGAACGGATATCGTACGTATCCTGCTGCTGGCGCATGAATATTTCCGGCTCAAGCAACTTGCGGTGGATCTTGTCATTCTTAACGAACATCCGTCGTCCTATTTGCAGGATCTGCAGGTCTCGCTTGACCAGCTTGTCCGTGCGGTCCCGCGCGCGCCGGGTGGCGCCGGTTCCGTGCGCGTGCTGCGCGCCGACCTGATTACGCCCGCCGTGCGCCATCTGATCATATCCGTGGCCCGTGTGGTGCTGGATGCGGACCACGCGCTGTCCGCACAGCTTGACCAGGGGGAAAGGCCACGGACGCGACAGTTCCCGCCTGCCCTGCCACCCGTCCCGCCGCCGCCTTCGGCATTTGACGTGCCACCGGTGCCCGAACTGGAATTTTTCAATGGCCATGGCGGCTTTGCCAGCAACGGACGGGAATATGTGATCGTGCTTGGCCCCGGCCAGACCACACCCGCGCCATGGATCAACGTGATCGCCAATGACACATTCGGCTTCCAGGTCTCGGCGGAAGGCAGTGGCTATACATGGGCTGGCAACAGCCGCGAACATCAGATCACGCCGTGGTCGAATGATCCGGTCAGTGACCACGCGGGCGAAGTCTTCTATTTCCATGACGAGGACACCGGCACCCTGTGGTGCCCGACCGCCGCCACCCGGCGTGACACCGCCGCCACCTATGTCACGCGCCACGGACGCGGCTATACGCGTCTGGACCGCGTGGCGCATGGGATAGCCAGCAGCCTGGTGCAATACGTTCCGGTATCCGACCCGGTCAAGATCACGCGCATACAGTTGCATAACCGGTCAGACCTGCCGCGCACGCTATCCGTCACCGCGTATGTGGAATGGGTGCTGGGGCCAGCGCGCAGCACGGCGGCCCCCTTTGTCATGACCGAACATGATGGAGAGACCGGCGCGCTGTTCGCCCGTAACCGCTGGAACGCCGAATACGCGGACCGTGTCGCCTTTGCCGATATCGGTGGGTACCTTACCGCCAGTTCCGGCGACCGTGCGGCCTTCATCGGCCCCAACGGCACCATGGCGCTTCCCCTGGCCTTCACCCATGCGGGGGGCGTGCAGGGGACGACGGGCGCCGGGCTGGACCCGTGCGGTGTGGTGCAGACCATGGTCACCCTGCCACCGGGCGGGCGGGCGGAAATCTTGTTCCTGCTGGGTGAAGGCACGGACGCCGACCATGCCCGCAGCCTGATAGGCCATTACCGCACCACCAGTCCGGACCATGTGCTGGAAACGGTCATGCAGCACTGGGACACGGTAACGGGGGGCATACAGGTCCAGACCCCGGACCGCACGATGGATATCATGCTCAACGGCTGGCTGCTGTACCAGTCACTGGCCAGCCGGGTGCAGGCACGGGCCGGATTTTATCAGGCCAGCGGGGCCTATGGCTTCCGTGACCAGTTGCAGGACGGTATGGCGCTTACGCTTTCCTGCCCCAAGCGCGTGCGCGCGCACCTGCTGCGGGCGGCGTCACGGCAGTTTGTCGAGGGGGATGTGCAGCACTGGTGGCTGCCCAACACGGGCGCTGGCGTGCGGACCCATATCTCCGATGACTGTGCATGGCTGGCCCATACCGTGGCGCATTATGTCGCCACGACGGGTGACACGGGCGTGCTGGATGAACTTATTCCCTTCCTGCAGGCCCCCATACTGCCCATTACCGAACATGACCGTTTCATGATCCCCGCGACCTCCGAGCAGAGCGGTACGCTGTTCGAACATTGCGCCCGCGCGCTGGACCACAGCCTTGCGGTCGGCAGCCATGGCCTGCCGCTTATGGGTACGGGCGACTGGAATGACGGCATGAACCGCGTGGGAGAACAGGGACATGGCGAGAGTGTGTGGCTGGGCTGGTTCCTGCATGACGCGCTGACCACCTTCATCCCGCTGGCACGCGCACGCGGGGACGATGCGCGCGCGCAGGCATGGCAGGACCACACCCGCGCCCTTGCCACGGCGCTGGAAGCCACATGGGATGGCGACTGGTACCTGCGTGCCTATTTCGATGACGGCACGCCGCTTGGCTCCCACACCAGCGCGGAATGCCAGATTGATGCGATTTCACAGTCATGGGCCGTGCTGTCGGGTGTCGCACTGCCCGAACGGGCGGAACATGCCATGCGGTCGACCATGGCGCATCTCGTCCGGCCCGACGAGGGGCTGGCCCTCGTCCTGACACCACCATTTGACACCATTGGTCCCGATCCGGGCTATATCCGCAGCTACCCGCCCGGCATACGCGAAAATGGCGGCCAGTACACCCATGCCGCCCTGTGGACCACGATGGCCATGGCCGTACTGGGCGACGGTGATCGCGCCCATGGTCTGTTCCATATGCTGAACCCGGTCAACCACACAGGCAAACCCGAAGATGTGGCCCGTTACAGACTGGAACCCTATGTGGTCGCGGCCGACATCTATTCGCGCCCGCCCCATGTGGGCCGGGGGGGATGGTCGTGGTACACCGGATCGGCCGGATGGATGCAGCGTGTGGGGACCGAAACCATCCTCGGCCTGCGTATCCATGGCACGCAACTGCTGATTACCCCATGTATCCCGCATGACTGGTCACGGTTCACGGCAACGGTGCGCTGGCACACCGCAACCTATCACATTACCGTAAACAACCCTGACCATGTCTGCCGGGGCATAAGCCATGTCACATGCGACGGTGCTGTACTGCCCGCGACCGGCAGGGTTGAAATGGTGGATGACGGGCAGGCCCATGATGTGGAGGTCACGCTGGGACCACAGTCCGCAACATGATGGCATGCCATTACCTGCGGCATATCCATATCCGTTAAATATTCATTCGTGAATGGATCGGGAGAAAACCAAAAAAACCATTCATTGGGCAATCCGTTAACCGGTACATGGCAGGCGCCTGCATCGCCCCACGACCTGGGCGGGGCAGGCGCGCACAAACCACCCCGACTTCCCTTGACGGAGAACAACCATGCTCCACCAATTGCGTGTTCACCCACCGGGCCTTTATCCCCTTCACGCTCCCGAAGGCCACGCCCCCCATACCCCGGATGGCAAGGCAACCAGCACCGGCCAGCCCCGCGCAGGCGAGGACGAGCCGGAATCCACCCGCGACAACGATGAGCGGATCGAGGCCACCAGTCACAAGGGCAGACATCAGGATCAGGCAGGATGTGACGAACACGCCACTGATTCCGCGGCGAAGGAAGACCATAAGCCCGGACAGCCATGAATACGCGGCAGCAGAAATACGTAAACAGCTGTTTGCTGTCCGCTGTCGCCATGCCACCCCTGTCATGTCACAGGCAGTGTACGAACGGTGCGGGCATGGAAAAAAACCGCACCATTCAGGTTTGAGGAAAATCCAGAAACCCGTCGAACCGGACCATGTATTCGTATATTGCCGCATGGGCGATTTCTTTATAAAATTTGTCCTGACGGCAGGTAATCGCCCTGTACATGCAAACAGGATGCAACCTTTCTATCCATGAATGCTTTTGTTTTCAGTCCATTTTCATTCATGAAAGAAGACGATACCATGAAAAAAACAATGCGTTTCACCCTGCTGGCGGCAGTCGTGGCCGGTATGCCGGTAATGGCCCCCGTCATGGCCATGGCGCAGACCGATACGGAAACCGTCCCTGCGCCAACAGCCAATTCCGCTGCATCCGAAGTAGGCAAGAATCCGCCTTCCGCAACCTCGCGCAGCGGCCAGCGGGTGGAACCGTCAGACAAGTTATGGAACAACCCGCGCACCGTGCAGGAACAGCCCGGCACCCAGCCGCCAACGAATAATGAAACGACCAGCCACAAACGCATGCGTGACAGCTATGGCCGCAGCAGCCATGGCGGCAACAAGACCCCTTCGCCCGCGGATAGTGGCGAACAGTAAACATTACCGAAAGCCCCCGGTCCAACCGGCAGGGAAACAGACAGGACACGTTATGTTTCCCATACGCAAGCCAGATGAGAACAGCCATGTTTACATCTTTCCCCCACACCACCAGCCAGCCGCCACTGCCGCCGCCCGGTCCGTTCCATCCGCGCGATTATCCCCCGCCGGGGCCACAGGACCCGTTCCCATTCGATTCACCGGACCAGCAGCCGCCCCCGCTTCGCAACCACGTCCACGACCGGCCGACAGGCGGGCGTTTTTATCCCCAAGGAACCATGGCCATGCAGGACAGACCTGATCCCGATAAGGAACAACCACAGACACCTGCCGAAAAGCAGGAAGATGAGGGCCGCGACGAAGCACTGGATGAAAGTTTCCCCGCAAGTGATCCCCCTTCACAGGGGCGCACGACGGGGCCAAACAAATAAGGCCGGTAACCCGGGCCATGAATTTATTTGTCATATTTACTTACACAGCCTGGACGGGATGTATTTTCAGAAATGAATACATCCCGTCCTGTTTTTTTATGAACAGGAGACTGTTTGAAAATTCATAACAAAGTTTCTGGTGAAGCTTTTTCAAAAATCTTCAGAGAACGCCGCATTTAAAAAAATGCAGTTACCAAAATTTTTATTCTTTTTTATCAATTATTTATTACATGAAGCCTCTAAGGTCGGAATGCCTCCTTCCCCAACAGCACACAGTCCTTCAGTCAGATTCAGGGGGAACATCCATCCTGACCGGTCGTTATGACGCCAACTGGTGGCAGGCGGGGCCGCAACAGAAAACATGCCCCCCGCAACCTTTTACAGCTGACGGAGAACGATCATGGCCAACCATGTGTTCAATACAGTCCGCACCCAGGATAATACGGCCGCAATGCCGGATGCCATACCCCTGCACGATACGGAAACACATGCCGATACCGACATGCAGGCCCACAGGCATGATCGGCTGGAGGGGAGAACCATCGCCATCCTTGCCACCAACGGGGTGGAGGAAGTCGAACTGACCGAACCTGTCGCGGCACTGCGCAATGCAGGGGCTCAGACCGTCCTTGTTTCCCCCACCCATGGATACATCCAGGCCATGGAGGGGGATATTCACCCCACCCACCGTTATCAGGTTGACCTGCTGGTGTCGCAGGCCCATGCGCGCAATTTTGATGGGCTGGTCCTGCCCGGCGGCACCACCAGTCCCGATCACCTCCGCATGGATGACGATGCCGTGCGGTTCGTACGCGAATTCGTTCAGGCCGATAAACCGATTGCAGCCATCTGTCACGGGCCATGGACCCTGATCAACGCCAATGGGGTACGGGGTCACCGGATCACGTCATGGCCCTCCCTTCGCGCAGACCTGACCAATGCGGGCGCGCATTGGGTGGATGAGGAAGTGGTGACCGATGGCATGCTGGTCACATCGCGCAATCCCCATGACCTGAAAGCTTTCTGTCCCGCCATCGTCGCACTGTTTGCGACGGTTCATCACCATGCCCCGCAATAGGACGAAGGGGCAAGGACATGATGGCAAACCGTACTTTTCTAAGATATTACGCGTCCACCATGCTGTGCGCCGGAGCCGTGACCCTGGGGGCTGGATTCATTGCATGGTGGCGCGGCCGCAGGGCAGATGAACCTGCATCCATGGACCCGCCATCCGCCTTGCGGCCTAAAAAACCGATTGAGGATGAACCGGTTGAAACCGATACCACCCGCCACGTTGCACGCCGGGTCATACAGTATTTTGTCGTACCTGTATGGCTGGCATCCGGGCTTACGGACTGGTGGTGCCACCGCCGGACAGATATCGAGCACACCACGGGGCTGAAGGAAACCGGCATCCATCTGCTTATGCTGGGGGAAGCAGCATTTCCGGTTCTGGCCGGGCTGTTTCTGGAAATCGACGCGCCGGTCCTGTCGTTCATGATTGCGTCATTCTTCGTGCATGAAGCGACAGCCATGTGGGATGTCAGCTATGCCGTAACCCGGCGTGAAGTCCAGCCGATGGAACAGCACGTCCATAGTTTCCTGGAGATGGTACCGCTACTGGCCGTCGCCCTGATCGCGGTCCTGCACTGGCCGCAGGTTCAGGCGCTGATGGGCCGCAAGGTCATCCGTTCCACGAAACTTCGGCTGAAACGCGTGCCGCTGGGCCTGCCCTATGCACTTGGCGCGCTGGGCATGATGGCTGCGTTCGAAGTCCTGCCCTATTGCGAGGAAGCCCTGCGTGACTGGAAGGCCAATCCCGGCCGATTGACCCCACCTGCGGGCCAGCATGCCTGATCTACACGGCGTGCATGAATAACAGACACAGTCATAGCCCGGACGGGTTTTCCCATCCGGGCTGTTTATTCTGGAACTGTTTCCGGTTACCTGCCCGTCAATGTGGAGACATTTTTGGGCAAGGCTTTTTTCAGAAAGGCGGCATCCAAAAACTTTTATTGTTTACCAATCCTACATTTGAAACGGATTCTTGCCGCTCCGCATCATTATTTAACCACAACATGGTAATGATCCAGATCCTGCGGCTATTTAGCCGTCGCAGCCCTGCGTGCGTTTGCATGTGCCCGACGATAAAGGCGCGCAACCTGCCGCGCCACGTCGTCATGCCCCTGCAGGGTATGGTTATGGAACGCCCTTACACTGTCATGCGTGGCATAGAAGCGACGCGTCTGGCGATCCGCCTCAAGGATAACGGTACCAAGGAAAGTACCGTCGATTTCGATGATACGTGATTCAAGCATTGAAAAGACTGCCCTTGCATGTCCGCGATGGGATACGGACGGTTTCCGGCAGAATTCCCGCCGGCTGTTTTATGGAATGGCCGCCCGCATAATGAGAGCGACAGGGATGGTGCGACATCGATCAGTACTGCGCATTCGCATGGCTGGCTGGATCATGGGAATCATCCTGCACGATTATTGGCGTTTCAACGGGGATCATACACGCAGGGCACTATACGTCAACACATAATAACTCACACATAGTGGAATTTATTATACATCATAAAGAATGATATTTTATGCGCCCGGAAGGAATTATTTAATTTTTAAACAATATGTTATGTATGGTCTTCATTCGGTTGGGGGCCCTGCCCAATGTTCCCGCACCTCCCCCTCCCCATCCTGTCCTTATGGCGCACACTACCATCCGGTGCGGAATGCCACCCCATAGTTACATAATTTTTTGTTATATTTTTATATGACAATTTTTATATGCACATTTTGATGGATGTGTTTTATATAATCCACAACACAAACCGGGAAACCGCTTCCATGGACACGGTCGGGAAAAAGAGCGCCCGTCCCGACAGGCCCTGCATTACGCAGACGCATCACCGTTTTTCGCCCACTCGCTTCTGCCCACCCAAGGAGACAGGCAATGGCAATTTCCCCCGGCTGGACAGCCCCGGATTTCGTGACCGAGACAAACATGGGCCTGATCCGTTTCCATACGTGGGGCCATGGGTGCTGGCGCATTGTCCTGACCCATCCGGCGGATTACACCATGCAGAGCCTGCGTGCCGGGATACGGTGGGCACGCACATGCCCGCAACCCGTGCGCCTGCTGGGTCTTTCGCCGGTGCATCCCCCGCGCCTTGCGGATGCGCAAACCCACCCGAATGCCATTGCGTTGCCTGACGTGCCGGATTTCCCGGTCATTCATGACGACATGGGTCGTATTGCTGGTCTGTGGCAGGGGGTGGCGGTAGATGTCGGGCCAGAGAACCCGGCATTGGAAGAACATGCAGCTTTCATTATTGATCCCGACAACACGGTTCGCAGCACCCTTCTCCATTCCCCTGTCACCGGGCACGACTTTGGCCAGATCATACGCGCCGCACGCGGATTTGGTATTGGCTGCGCGCGCCTCAGGCACGCCCCGCGCGCAGCATAGAAACGCGGGGACAGACCGCACGGGCCGGACGGGGCACGGCATCCAGACAACGTGCGACCGCCCACTCTATCCCAACCATCATCCCCCTTCACCCGCAATCCACCGACAGTCCATACCGAAAGCACGACGATGTCCCTGCTCCTTCGTACCCATCCGGATCAGATGCATACGGCAGTCATTCCACCCTGCGTCCCGCCTGCCCCGGAGCAGAGCGCAACGGTGGAAAATGCGCTGCTACAGGCTCTTGCCGGGCTTGCCATTGTCATCGTGCCCGGTCTGGATGGGTCGGGACCACATCACTGGCAATCACGTTGGGAACTGTTTTTACGCCAGCATGGCATTACAGTGCACCGCGTCCAGCAGAATAACTGGGCACGTCCCACCTATCAGGACTGGAAGGCGCAATTGCAACGCACGGTTCGGACCTGCCACCAGCCTGTCATTCTGGTGGCCCATAGTCTGGGTGCCGTATTGAGTGCGCGCATGGCAAGCGAACAGGGACTTGATGGCGTCGTTGCGGCATTTCTGGTCGCACCGGCGGATATTGACCACTATCACGGGCCCGATTCTGGTCGGGTTGCCGGTTTTGCCCCCCTGCCTGTCACACCACTGCCTTTTCCTGCCGTGCTTATGGCCAGTCAGGATGATGAATGGCTGTCGATGCCCCGCGCCCATGCCCTTGCCACGCAATGGCAGGCAACACTGGTCAATGCGGGCACCGTAGGTCATATCGGCAATCATGCCCATGTCGGTTTGTGGCCTGATGGTATGCTGGCGCTGGATGGTCTGGCCCGCTCCCTGCGCCTGCGCGCCACGGCTCCGACTGGGACAACGCCACATCTGTCATGATCCCTGCCCGTACATGCAGACGGGCTGGACAGAAGGTAAAGCTTTTTCAAAAATATTCGGAAAAATCAGTCTTAAAAAAAATGGCGGCCCAAAAACTTTTTTATCTCATTCATCAATGACCTGTTTTTTGGGGGAATGGTGGTGAAACAGGCATGATTTCGATCGGCACGCACCTGTTTCCGCCTCATGCACACGGCGTTCCGAAAAGCGAAAGACATAAAGCCAGCACATTTCATGAATAAGTGAATGACCTGATGGGGAATGGACTGGAAACCCTTCTGCTTTCCTGCGGTTGGGAATGAATACTGGACCGGTTCCGACCTTTTCCAAGGGGGTGGCATGAGGGCATTTTTCTATAGCAGGCCCGACACACTGGCTGCCGTTGTAAGGGCACCGCCCCACAGTCGTTACCTTGCCGGTGGAACCGGCCTGATCGACCTGATGAAAGTAGATGTCGAACGGCCCGAACATGTCATTAACATAAAGGCACTGTCACTTGATGCCATCGAACCGCTGCCCGATGGAGGGCTGCGGCTTGGGGCGCTGGCGACCAACGCCCGTACGGCCGCCCATCCGCTAGTGCGCAGCGGCTATCCCGTACTGACCTCGGCCCTCCTTGCCGGAGCCAGCGCACGTATCCGGCATGTTGCCACCAATGGCGGTAACATCAATCAGCGTACGCGGTGCCACTATTTTTATGACACGAACGCCGCATGCAACAAGCGCGCGCCCGGGACGGGATGTGCCGCACGGGGCGCGCGCAACCGGGTCCATGCCATATTGGGCACCAGCCCCGACTGCATTGCCGCCTTCCCATCCGATATGTGCGTGGTACTGGCCATGCTGGATGCCACGATCAACCTGTATGGACCGCAGGGCGCGCGGCAGGTCCATGCACGCGATTATCATCGCCTGCCGGGCAGCACTCCGTGGCTTGAAACCGTCCTGCGCCCCGGTGAACTGGTCCTGTCAATTGATCTGCCGCCGGTTTCATTCGGTCGTCATTATACCTATCTCAAGATACGTGACCTGAATTTTCTGGCGCTTGCCGTCGTTTCGGTTGCTGTAGGGCTGCAAATGGACGGGGATGTCATCCGGCATGGTCGGGTGGCATTGGGTGGTGTGGCCAGCAGGCCATGGTACGTACCGGAAATCGAAGACATGTTGCGCGGCAGACGCCCCTCACACATCCTGTTCCGTGACGTGGCGGAACGGTTGGTGCAGGGGGCTATGGTTGACCGTGACAGCACGGCCAAGAGAACCCTGGCCCCCAGGGTAATCCAGCATGCCCTGTGGCAGGCGGCAATCGCATTGCCCCAACCAGATGGCAACCTGCCTGTCTGGTCATGTGCTGACTGAATGGTCAGAAAAAAATCCCACTCCTGACGCATCAGCGCCTTGTCGCCAGCGAGGAATACGGACCATCCCATTCTGCACGCCAGAGATCATCGGGAAATATGGTCGGTCAGGCATGAATGATGTGGGGCTGGTTGACCATCGTAACCGCATTGGCTGCCATATAACGCATCACAATGCTGTCGGCCCCGGTTATGCCGTTATCACTGACATGAATTTCCGGTAGTCCCAACGTAAAGACCAGATTCCGCTCCATGCGCCAATCCGCGCGCCATCAGCAGCGTGAACTACCATGCCATCAGGCATCATACCATAGCGCAGGGGCACGGAATGGGCCTGCATTATCGTCATGGAACATCCATGCCATGATCTGCCGGGCGACAGCAGCCGGTTCCGGATCAGCAGGCATATATGTCTTACCTGCCAGCATTTTTCTTTTTTCATGGCGCCGACCCTGCGTTCCCATTAATTATATTTATGTAATTTCGTACTCATTTTTGGTAACGCGCCAGTTTTTTCAGAATGTATGTAGATTCCATGCCGAATTGATCCTGTCATCATTACTGAAGTATGCATCGTCCTCTGGTCATGCAGGACTTTCATGCCTGTTTCCCGGAATAAATAAGATATTGATACAGTAGTGTGACAATCCGCCATTGTTTTGTCGTGACGTGATATCAGGTTAAGGGAAAAGGAGTAGGGTAATGAGATATATGAAATCCCTGACGATGGCTCTGACTGTCGTGGCGCTGGCCGCTGCACCGGTTCTGCCGCCATCCACTGCGCATGCGCAACATGGTCCGGGTGGTGGCCATGGCGGTCCGGGCGGCGGCGGCCCCGGTGGTGGTCATGGCGGGCCGGGATTTGGCGGCCGTGGCGGTCCGGGAGGCGGTCCCCGTGGCGGCGGCTGGGATCGCGGTCCACGTGGCGGTGGTGGCTGGGGCGGTGGCCCGGGATGGTACGGTGGCCCGCCGCCTTACGTGTATGATGGCTATGGTTATCCCGTTTATGGCTATCCCGGTTATTACGGCTATCCATACGGTGGGTTCGTGGGTGGATGGGGATGGGGTGGCTGGTAAGCCAGCCTCCCTTTCCGCCAGCCCGTCCCCGCTCAGCGACGGCGTGACGCCAGACACAGGGCCACACACAACCCTGCGATGGACAGGCTGGCGAACCATATGAGTACGCCCGTCATCCCATCCAGCCAGGCTGACAGTGCCCATGCGACGCCAGGGGCCACAATCCGGCAAGTGACCGCGATGTGTCGTGCATGCGGGCCAAGGGGGCTGACCCCATAACGGAGAGGATGCAGCCTTACATGACATGAAAATGCCATGAGCCAGAGCAGGAAGGCGGCAGGAAAGGTCATTTTCCGTCGCTTTCCAGCCTGTGGCGGACATATAGGGCAACAGCCGCCGCAAGCATTCCAATGCCGTCTATCGCGGCATGGATGGCAGGCAGGCCATAGACCGCCCTGGGGCAGGTCAGGATATCAAGCAGGGGCAGGCCGCCCCCCAGTAACGCGATCAGGCATAACTGTGTCCTCCATGCCCCATTCATGCGCAAGCCCGATGATTGCAGGCCAGCATGTCCGGTGCACAGGATCCATGCGCCCAGAAAACAGCCAATTTCCAGACGGTCCCGTCCCGCCATGCTGGCGGGTAGCAGATGATTGCACCACAGGAATGCCAGTATGCTGATGGGCAGGCCGGTCAGTGTGGAGACAGTCAGACTTTCCCCCACACGAAATCCGATCCGGTGTCCTGACCTGCTGCGACGTTTCATCAGGAACAGGACAAGTCCGCTGGCGATGGTGGCCGTGCCGCACAAACCCGATACGAAATACAGCCAGCGCAGATCCAGGGGGGCAAAACGGGCATAATGCAGACCATGCATGACCTGCATGGTGTGAGCGACGGAGCCCGATGTTGTCGTAATACCCACCAGGCGACCATCTGGCAGGCTGAAATCGGCATGGTCACGGGTCAGGAAGGGGCCGGATGCATCACTGGCGTATATGCTCAGATGATCGGGAGAAAAAAGGATAAAGCCCGCATCACGTCCCTGCAGGTCGCGCCGTGCTGTCGCAAGAAGCGGAGCGAGCGGCGGCAAGGGTTGTGGCATGACCGTCGCGGCCTTCATGCCGGATGTAGGGGGCGCTCGCACCTTTTCAGGGGCAAACAGGCTTGTCAGCGGTGTGGCGGGCAGGATCAGGCCCGCATTGACCAGCACGCCAGTGTAAATGATCATGATCGTGAAGGGCAGCACCAGCACACCAACCAGCAGGTGGGCATCCAGCCACCCACGCAGGCGGGCGGCAGACAGACGCAGCCTTACGATATCAGGAACAAGTGCACGGATATGAATTACAATCCCCGATATGATGGTGACAAGCAGGACAACACTAATAATATTGACGATACGGGTGCCTGTTATCCCTTCCAGCAGGGTGTAGTGGAAACTGAAAAAGAAGGTCCCCCCCATCGTGGCGCGGGCCGGAATGGGCGTGCCAGTGCGAGGGTCGAACAGTGTGCCGACAAACTGCCGCCCATCATAATGCAGCACATCAAGGGTTGGCGACCGCACGGAGGGCAGGGTCAGGAAAACCGATGCCCCACGAACCTGCTGATCATGAATCAGGCTGGATGCGGCATTCAGGGCGGTATCGGTAAGGGGTGCATTGGCGGGGACCTGATTTTCCGGCTGCATCCATCGCGTGATTTCCGTGTCGAACACCGACAGGCTGCCCGTCATGAAAATGCACACGGCAAGCAGACCAGCCACAAACCCGGCCCAGCCATGTAACCACCCCATGCGAGTGCGCAGGGTTTCACGCATCAGGAAATCAGCAATCCGGCAAGGACCGCGACACATCCTGCCGCGCACACGCCCAATAGGCCCGCATATGCGCTGAAGCACAACACGATCAGTACCGGCAGGCAGGCTAACGCCATGATCTGACCAAGCTGGATGCTGGCGGTACCGCCTGGTACATGCGCAATGTCCATCATTACGAAATAGGCGACGGGATATGAAATCAGGCTGGCAAGCAAGATCCCCGCCACCCGGTTACGTGCCAGACGTATGCGGTCTTCTGTCCTGTCTGTGCTCACGACGCCCCTCCCTGACGACCCATTCCATAAATGCGACGCATTTGCATCGTGTCTATGCCATGGAAAGGCCGCCCATGCGAAGGGATCTGAAACATTTTATTTTGTGGCTATCCCCGCATGGTCATGTGGGGGGACAGACGGACCCGGGGATCAGTCTTCTACCCGTGCACCGCCATCCGCTGCCCCCAACCGCCAGTAACCGGCAGCACGGACCTGATCGCGCGGAAGACCTTTTTCGGTCAGCAGCAGATCCCGCAGATGGCGCGCAATGCCGATTTCCGCACCAATCCACGCATGGGTATCGGGCGAGGTCAGGGAAAAGGCCGCAAGGGCATCTGGCAACACCATGGAATGCCCCGCCGGAACGCCATTACGGTGCAGCCAGTGCACGGTGGCATGGGACGAAGTTTTCAGTGGACGTTCATCCCGTGCATCCGCAACTTCCACCATGACGGTGACATGTGCGGTGGACGGTAGTTCCGCAAGCCTGCGTGCAATGGCGGACAGTGCAGTTTCATCCCCCATCAGCAGGTAGGCCGCATAATCATCCGGAATGATGAATGACCCGCGAGGCCCGCCAATGCCCAGCCAGTGTCCCGGCTGGGCCTGCGCCGCCCATGTTGCGGCGGGACCATCACCATGCAGGACGAATTCAATCGTCAGTTCACCCGCATCAGGGTCAAAATGGCGTACGGTATAATCACGCATGATAACGGCCGGGTCCTGCTCCCGCGCTGGGTTGCGGCCATCTGGTCCCAGATGGGGCAGCACCGGCCTGTCACGACCCGGCAGGGGAAAAAACAGTTTTACATGGTCATCGGCAGCGGACGTAGTAAAACCTTCCAGTTCGGTCCCGCTGAAAATGATTCGCCTGATATGGGGGGAAGCCTGTTCCGTGCGGGCAATCTGCATCATGCGCAATCGCAGTGGGTGACGGATACGTGTGGGAGGGCGGGATATAACCTGCATGGGAATGTTCCTGTTTTTCCGACTGTTTTGCCGTGGATTCCGACAAGGCCGCACTTGTGGACCCGCACGCGGCCTGCGGCTTTCCCCGCCATGGCAATGTTGCCGGGTTTTCTACGCATGACCGATGCCATAACGGGCCTGACATGATTTATGGACGAGATTGAGGGCGTTCCTTCAGGCCGCCGGGCCCGGCCTGACCTGGGGACAACAGGCAGGCCATGTTTTTTTGGCACCCACGCTGAATTGGCCCGCAGGTGTCATTACCTTGCCCACTGTCTGCCAGTCAGAACAGAATGGGCCATGCAGGAATCACGATGATGACCACTGTCAGCATCACATATTATCCTGCCCACAGCCATGGCATGCGCTGACTGGTGATGGGAAAAAGCTTGCCAGATTTATGATCTCTAGACATATCTTAAGATGTAACGCAATGCCTATTTTTAAGAACCATTATCACAGGTGGATAAAACTCATGGATCTGGCCAGATGGCTGGTCGATAGCCTGTTAAAAAAATAATAAAAATCTTTGGGTGTTTTTTAAGAAACGTTTTCTGAATTTTACAAAAAACTTACAGAAGAGATCTCTATGACTGACAGGATGTTGTATGGCCCGGCTGTTCCAAACTGTCCCTTACGTATCCACTGTCTGGCCTGACGTATTCTGCCTGTTAGTCTGAACTGACCACCTCTGGCAAGGCATGGCACAGTTGTACGGACAACTCCCCTACATGGCGCGCCATATCCGGGGGGACATCCTGCACATCAAAACGGGCACCATGAAACCATGACGCCCGTTAATATGGCATTACATATTATCATACAGCGACACGACCGCATTTCAGGGCTGGCCGCCGCAATTTATGCAGGCTGCGCCTTACGGGACGCCAGATAATCCTGCGTCGTGCGGAAACCGGTTTCCTGTGCGTTGAGCAGGCTTTCAAGATGCTCACGATTATTGACCAGGCCACGGGCAAGAATATGTCCCTGCCCATCCAGCAGGAAAGCGGAAGGCAGCTTGTCCACTTCAAGGATGCGGCCAAGGTCAGGGTCGTTTATGAATCTTGCCGGGTCGATATGCTGGCTGCTGACGAAGGCCTGCTGCATCTGCGGGGTATCGTCGCCCGCAAAGACCAGATCCAGTTTTTCACGTTGGCAGAACATGCGGGCGATCGGAATCATCTTGCGCGAAATGGGACAGGTCGATGCAACGAACATGACCAGACGGCCAGCAGACGCCCCCTGTGTCAGTACGACATCGTGGCCAGGGATCAGGGTATGAAAGGCCTGATCCGGGCAACGGTCGCCCGGCTGGGGGCCGGCCGCGCCGATCAGCGCGCCGACCGGCGGGATTTCACGAAACATCTGCCGGACCTGCCGCAGCAGCTGCCACAACGTCCACGCCGCCATCAACAGGACCAGCGTGCATATGGAAGATGAAACCACAAGTATTTCCATTGATCGGCCTGCCACGCTGTACGGAAAATAGAAGACGGCTTCCGCACACATCCATGCGTGGGAAGAATTGATCTTACCGCCATCAGTCCGGCCGGTTCCAGATGGCAATCCGGCATTTTGCGCTTTTTCAGAATAAACGTGACATATCCGTTACATATGTGCATCTAAGCCATAACGTTTCTTGATCGTTCTATAATACTGGTATAACCCTTGAATGATTCCTGGATGGGATAACGATTTCATGACTCCAAGTTACAGCGGCACATGCCGTAACCTGTTTGGCCTTTTCCTGTGTGGACTGGTTGCGTCAACCGCCCTTTCCCCGACCGGTGCGGTCGGGGCCGAACCCGTTCTGCAGACGGAACAGAGCGATACCATTACCCTTCCCTCCCCCGGTCCCCACACGATCCTGGTCGAGGACGCCGTGTACGACCACAACAAGGACGGACGGGTCTATATTGTTGATGCGGACCACGGCCGGCGGCTGGGCATGGTACAGGCCGCCTACAACGCCAATGTCGCGCAGTCCCCGGACGCACAGCATTTCTATGTCGCCGAAACGACATGGGCACATGGCAACCGTGGGCAGCGCGACGACCTGCTGGTCCAGTATGACCCGCATACGCTGGCTGTCCTGTCGGATGAAAAGCTGCCCGCGCGCGCACTGGTCACCCCAAAGAAAAATGACCTGGCCATCAATGCCGATGGCAGCCGGGCCTATGTCTATGTCATGAGTCCGACCAACGGCGTGGAAGTGATCGATACGCATGCCCATACGGTCGAACAGACGGTTGAAGTGCCCGGTTGCGCACTGGTGTATCCGTGGGGCAACAGCGGGTTTTCCTCGCTGTGCGCGGATGGCACACTGGCCAACGTATCCATCGGCACGGATGGCAAGGCGTCACTGACCCATTCAGCCCCCTTCTTCGTGCCGGACCGCGATGGCGTGCTGGAACACAGCCCCGGCACGCATGACGGGCATATGTGGTTCATTACCAACAGCGGCATGGTCTACCCCGTCAAGCTGGGCACGACGGACGAAATCGGCACGCCATGGTCCCTGCAGCAGGGTGCAGGCATGCCGGTCGCATCCGACGCACGCGCGGCCTTTGATGTAGCATGGCGGCCCGGTGGCTGGCAGCTTTCCGCCCTGCATGCCAGCAGTGGCGAACTGTATGTGCTCATGCACCGGGGAACATTCTGGACCCACAAGGAAGACGGCACGGAAGTATGGGTATTCGACACGAATACGCACAAGCGCGTGCGCCGCATTCCCTTGCCTGCCGCAAGCCCGATCGTGGGCGTGACGCAGGATGAACATCCCCTGATGTTCACATCAGATGAAGCGGGCGACCTCCATATTTTCGATGCCCGTAGCGGCAGGCTGCAGCGCACCATGAAACATCTTGGCACGGATCTGATCTTCACGGTCGCGCCGGGGGAATAAGGGATGGATATGCTAGTTTTGCAAGGGGCATGCGGCCTCTGTTGCGGACTGGTCGGGGGCATGTTCCTGCTTGCGGGTCTGCCCAAGCTTGCGGATCATGACAGCTTCCTTGGGGTAATCGCGTCCTACCGTCTCGTGCCACCGTCACTTGTCACGGTGGCGGCGTGGGGGATTGCACTGGCGGAAACGCTGGCGGCGGTCGCCCTGCTATCCGGTATGGCGCCCCGTCCGGGTAGCCTGCTGTCGCTTGCGCTGATTGCCATGTTCGTACTGGCGATGGGCATAAATGTCGCCCGCGGCCGCACTGCCCTGTCATGCGGGTGCATGCCTGGCAGCGATGGCGAACACCTTTCATGGAAGCTGGTCGCCCGCACGGCGCTGTGTGCGCTGCCGGCGCTGGCACCCGTATGGATCGCCCTGCCGCAGGCCACAGTACTGCGGGTGGAAAGCATCGTGGGCGGTGTCTGCCTGTTCATGATGTGGCGGGCGACCCGTGTGCTGGCCCCCACGAATGCGGAAGGACTGTCATCATGATGACACTTCTGGTGATCTGGCAGGTGGCCCTGGCAATTGTGGCACTCGGGCTGGCAGCGGGCCTGTTCGCACTGGCCCGCCAGATCGGTATCCTGCACGAACGTCTGGCACCCATCGGCCCGCAAGCCGCGCATCAGGGGCTGGATGTTGGCCAGAGCGTTCCTCGCCTGGTCATGCGCACGCTGGCGGGTGAACCGTTTGTCATTGGCGGCCCACTGGATGCGGGTCAGCGGATGATGGTCATATTCGTGGCACCCGACTGCCCCGTATGCAAACGCGTCGTGCCGCTGGCGCGCGCGATTGCGGGTGAGCAGGGACTGGATCTGGTGCTGGTGGGGGATGGCGCGGAACCCGAACTGAAGGAAATGGCCGCCCGTCCCGACATGGCGGGGCTTACGCTGGTTACTGGCGTGGAGCTGTCACTGGTGCTGCAGGTCAACCGGTTGCCTACACTGGTCATAATCGATGACCATGCGACCATATTGGCCAAGGATATTGTCAATACGCGCCGGCAGATCGAAGCTGCCGTCCAGTCTTCTGAAGCCGGAGCCAAGAATGCCGGTAACGTCACAAAGGAAATTGCCCATGCTGCCGTCTGACAGGGCTGATAACGAACGCAACGGGTCCATAATGGATCGCCTGACGGAAAATCTTGTGCGCAGGCTGGCCGGACAGTCCTCGCGCCGCGGTGTGCTGGCCCGCCTGGGAGCCGCCATGGCGGCTGTCCCGGCATTTCCCCTGCTGCCGGTTACCCGTGCATCCGCCGCCGCTGCGGCGCCCGCAGGCAAGACGGTCAAGGCCCCCAGCCCTTTCGCCGCCCATGCACAGGCCAAGGATGACATGGCATGTGATTACTGGCGCTACTGCGCCATTGATGGCTATCTGTGCACGTCCTGCGGCGGGGGCATTCACAGCTGTCCGCCCGGCACGGCCCCTTCGCCAACTTCATGGATCGGCAGTTGCTTCAACCCGCAGGATGGACGTTCCTACCTGATCGCCTATCGCGACTGCTGTGGCCAGGATGCGTGTGATGAAGTCAACTGCCTGAACACGGATGGTGACCAGCCGTCCTACCGGCCCATGGCCAACAACGACATTATCTGGTGTTTCGGGACGGGAACATCGGAAATGTACAACTGCTCAACCGCCGCAATTATCGGAAGCACGACATGATCAAGAAAACCCTCTCCCTCCTTGCTGTTGCCTGCGGTCTCGTCGCGGGCATCCATGGCGCGCATGCGGCGGAAGACGGACAGCAGCTTTACGGGGCCAATTGCGGCCTGTGCCATCAGGCGGGCGCCACTGGTGTCCCGGGGCAGTTCCCGCCGCTGAAGGGGCGTCTGGACGTGATCGCGGCCTCCCCCGAAGGCAAGACCTATCTTTCGCACCTCGTGCTGAACGGCATGACGGGCAGCATCCAGGCGGGGGGCGCTACCTATATGGGGTACATGCCGTCGTTCCGCGCCATGACAGATGAGCAGCTGGCTGCCATTCTGACCTATGTTTCCCACCTTGGGGGCAATGCTTCGGCACCATCCTTCAGTGCTGATGAAATCCACGCAGCCCGTGATGCCACCATGCCGCCGACCGCCGTGCTTCAGGAACGCAATGCGCTTAATGACAAGAAAAAACTGCCTTGAGAAAGGCTTTGGCGCGGTCTTCATGGCCGCGTCACTGTTTCTGTCAGGAGGCGCGCCGGCACGGGCAAATCCTGCGCCTGTCCCAACACTTGACCGGACCCAGACCGCCTACCTGACCCATTGCGGGGGGTGTCATGGTATCGAAGGCATCTCCGGCCCAACCTTTGTGCCCATGCTACGTGACGCCGTCGGCACCTTTGCATGCAGCGAGGAAGGGCGCAAATACCTGGTACAGGTGCCCGGGGTTTCCATGTCGCTGATACGCGATGACCAGGAACTGGCCGATGTCATGAACTTCGTCCTGTTCCAGCTGGGTGGCAAAAGCACGCCGTCTTCGACAAAACCCTATACCACCGCCGAAATTCATGAATGGCGGCAGTCGCCCATGTCCGTCACGGATTTCATGGAACAACGCGCCCATATCCTGCAAAATGCAGTTGCAGCCTGTCAGGCCCGTAAACCGACGTGATTTTTCCCATCACGCAAGGCAGGCCCTGACATAAAAAAGGATACGGTCCATCCGGATGGCCGTATCCTTTTTTGTTTCAGCTGCTGCCCCGGCCTGCAGGCCGGGGCAGCATGGGAACATGCTACCCTATTCCGGTGTAGATCCGGCCTTTGCCTTCGCCACGTCTACCGCAGTCACCTTTGTGGAAGACCGCGCGAAATGATGCATGACGAAATTGGCGATATCTGCCACATCCTGATCGGAATATCCCCCATGGAACGCGGGCATGCTGGCGGTGCCGGTCGCCGTCTGCAATACGCTGCCATGCGTCAGGACCTGCAGCAGGTTCTGCCCGTTCGCAGCCCCCAGCGTCGTGCGCGCCCCGGCAATGGAGGCCACCGGGTTCTGTCGCCCACTGCCATCAGGCAGGTGACACCCGACGCATGCCCCTGCGTACAGCATGGCACCATGGCTGTCTGCCGGGTCGTGGGCGGCAGTCGGCTGGTCGACAACCAGCGGTGCGCCATCGGTCGATGACCGTGCGGGGATACCACGCAGGTATTCAACCATGGCATCGATATCCTGACGGGTCAGGTAACGCAGGCTATGACTGACAACATCCCCCATGTCACCCGATGCACTGCCGTGGCCATCCGCATGCCCGGTGGACAGATAGGTAGCCAGATCATCCGCGCTCCATGCGCCAATCCCGTCGGTTTTTGATGACGTGATGTTATATGCCCGCCATCCCCCCACATCGGCCCCGGCATAGGCATTGGAGGCGGATACACCCATGGTGATCGTGCGTGGCGAATGGCATTCCGCGCAGTGTCCCGGCCCTTCCACCAGATACCGGCCGCGGTTCCACGACGGGGTATGGCCGGGGTCATCAGGATGGGAAGATGTCGGCCCATTGACCAGATTCCAGAAAATCATGGCCGCACGGATCGAAAACGGGAATTTCAGGGTGTTTGCCGGCGGGCGCGCGGAACTGGTTGGCAGTGTCGCCAGATAGGCTCGGATCGCCTTGACCTCGTCCGGTGTCATATAAGCGTAATCACGGTACGGCATGGCGGGGTACAGATGCTTCCACCCTGGTGAAACCCCGTCACGGACCGCCTTGACAAACTGGTCATCCGTCCATGTGCCGATCCCGGCCTGACGATCCGCTGTGATGTTGGGGGAATAGATTACCCCCATGCCGGGAATGGCAAACGCGCGCCCCCCCGCGAATGGCGCGCCACCGGGGCGGGTATGACAGACTTCGCAGTCGGCAGCACGGGTCAGGTACTGTCCATCAGATGCGCCAGCAGCATGTGCCGGATGGATACCCGTGCTGGCCAGCAGCGTGAACAGCATGCCGGTAATACGGCCAAGGCCACGTTCAGTCATGGTCATCCCTGCTGCTCCTTCTCATGGCCAGAAGGCTGGTTAAGGGCGGAAAGTAGCGGCAGGATACGGTAACGTCGTTTCTGCACCGCCGCCATGGCATTGGCCAGCGCGGGGGCGGCGGCGGCTGTGCCTGTCTCCCCTATCCCACCGGGGGATTCCGTGCTTTCGATCAGATGGACATCAATCCGCTTCGGGGCTTCGTTCATGCGCATGACGCGCCATGTGTGGAAATTGTCCTGCTGCACACGCCCTTTTTCCAAGGTAATCTCATTATACAATGCGGCGCTGAAGCCAAAGATCAGGCCGCCTTCGATCTGTGCAATAATCTGGTCGGGATTGATGACCTGCCCGCAATCCACGGCACAGGTCACTCGCCGGATGCGGACATCGTTCAGAGCGGGCATTTCCACCTCCACAACCGTGGCCAGATACGACCCGAAGGCAAACTGCAACGCAACCCCGCGCCCGCAATTCGGCGGTAGCGGTGTGCCCCAGCCGGATTCACGGGCGGCACGCTCCAGCACCGCAAGGGCGCGCGGGTTATTGCGCACCATTTCGCGGCGATAGGCCACGGGGTCGATGTCCGCGCGCCGCGCCAGTTCATCAATGAACCCTTCAACCACGAACAGCCCACGCGTACCGCCCACCCCGCGCCACCATGCGGTAATCACGCCGGGAGGTTCACGACGGGCGAATTCAAGGCGATAGGCAGGATAGGTGTAGGGCGTGATGACGGTGCCAACCGACAGGTCATCATCATACCCGTTCGCACTCAGGCCCGAAGGCTCCCACCGCGCCACCACGGCGGGGCCGACAATGCGATGCGTCAGGCCGGTAATATAGCCACGTTCGTCCAGCCCGGCTTCCAGATGATCCAGATAGGCAGGGCGGAAACGGTCGCGGGTAATGTCTTCCTCCCGGCTCCAGATGATCTTGAGCGGATAGGAAACCTGACGCCCGAAACGGGCGGCCTGTGTCACATATTCATGTTCCAGCCTGCGCCCGAAACCACCGCCGATATACTGGCTGTGCAGCTTGATTTTATCTTTGGGCAGGCCGGTGACTTCTGCCGTGGTGTCACGCGCGCGTTCAGCCACCTGGGTGCCGGTCCATATGTCACAGCCATCGGGGCGGACGTGGATGGTGCAGTTTATCGGCTCCATCGTGGCATGGGCCAGCAGGGGCTGGCGATAGATCGCGCTGTACCGCCCATGCGCATGGGTTATGGCCTGCCGTGCATCACCGTGATGGTCCGCGAGGATGGCTGGACCGGACAGGCCACCTTCCAGCTGGCGATAGATCGCCTGCGTATCGACTGCGGCATTTGGTCCTTCGACCCATTGTACATCCAGCGTCGCCAGCCCCTTGCGCGCAGCCCAGTAATGATCGGCCACGACGCAGACCGCATCATCAATCTGCAATACGGCGACGACACCGCGTATCTTCAGCGCTGCCTGTGTATCCACATGACCGACATGCCCCCCGATCACGGGACAGGCGGCAACCGCGCCGACCTTCTGGCCAGGCACCTGCACATCGATCCCGAACGTGGCCTGTCCATCCACCTTTACCTGACTGTCCAGCCGGTGCATCGGACGGCCGATCAGGCGGAACTGGGCTGGTGTTTTCAGGGCAACGTTTTTTGGCACCGGAAGCTTCGCGGCATCTGCCGCAAGTTCACCATAGGACAGGCGCTGCCCGGCGGGGCCGGTTATATAGCCATCCAGCGCCACACATGCATCCGGGGCACAGGACCAGCGTGCGGCGGCGGCCTGCTGCAACATGGTACGCGCCGTTGCCCCCGCCTGCCGCAGTGGCATCCATTCGGTCATGGAGGAGGTGGACCCGCCGGTGATTTCGGCGCCCCCACCCGGCGGCGCCGCCTCGATCCGGACCGACTGGGGATCGATACCCAGTTCCTCGGCCATCAGCATGACAGAGGATGTATAGATCCCCTGCCCCATCTCGATATTGGGCAGGATCATCGTAATGACATTGTCACTACCGATACGGATATAGGCATTGGGAGCGAAACTGGCGGTCGCATCTTCCACCAGCATACCAGCACCACGGCTGCGCCCGGCCGGCAGGATGGCCGCCAGCACGAAGGCCCCTGCCCCACCCAGAACATGCCTGCGCCGGATCGCGGGGGGAAAAACGCGTTTCGGCGTCATGGGTTCGCCCCCTGAGCTGCGGCAACATTCCGGATTGCGGCACGGATACGCATATAGGTTCCGCACCGGCACAGGTTGCCCGACATGTCTGCCTCGATCTGTTCATCGGTGGGGTTGGGGATTTTTTTCAGCAAGGCAATCGCAGCCATGATCTGCCCGGGCTGACAGTAGCCGCACTGCACCACGTCAATATCCAGCCAGGCCTTGCGCACGGCGGCGGCAACGGGATCCGCCTGCAGCCCCTCGATTGTGGTGATGACCTTCTGCGATCCGATCAGCCCGACCGGCAGGGAACATGACCGTACGGGACTGCCATCAACATGCACGGTGCATACGCCGCATTCCGCGATACCGCAGCCGTATTTGGTCCCGGTCATGCCCAGCACGTCACGCAGCACCCATAGCAAAGGAGTATCGGGATCGACATCCACTTCAACGCTTTTGCCATTAATCTGCAATGTCAGCATGATATTCCTGTTCTGACTGGATATGGCCTGCCTGCCGCGGCCCATTCATTTCGAGTTTAATTGTATCGCGGTTCTGTAACGAGTTCAATCGGCAGGTATATTCCCAATGGAATACAGTCACCGCGCCCTGTTTTTATCGCCAGAAAGAAGTATTTCACCGAAACCATTACTATCGCATGGCCCGCATATTCGGCTACATGTTCGAAAAACGCCATCATGATGGTTTTCGCAGGCTTTCACGGACCTGTCCCCGATGACCCGCCCGGTCCCCGGGGACAGACCATCATATTATCGCGACAGACTATCCATGATCCGACCGCGTATCACAGCGGCGGCAACCCCGATACGCCAGCCAAAATGGGCGGGAATGGGCCGCACTGGTGACGTGGGCAGCAGCAGGTCCGCCGGACTGGCTCCATCTGCCCGCCGTGCGATCTCACGTCCCATCAGGGTCGCCATGGCAACCCCCCGGCCATTATAGCCGACACATGCCATGATGCCTTCCATTGGTTCATGCCAGTGAGGATAATGGTCCAGCGTAATCGCGATCTGTCCATTCCACCCGTAACGCCATGTCACATCACCCAGAAATGGCCATAGCCGTTTCGCATGCCGCTGCAGGAACGAAAATGTTTCAGGGCCGGACAGATCCAGTGAGGCGGAACGCCCGCCAATCAGCAACCGCCCTGCGCCATCAATACGATAATAGGTGACCAGTTCACCCATCTCGTACACCACTTCGCGCTGCGCAAGAATACGCGCACGCACGGCGTCAGGCAGCGGGTCGGTTGCAACAATCGCGCTATAGGCCGGGACCAGAGTACGACGCAGCCGGTTCCACAACCGACCAGTATAGCCATTGGTGGCAAATACGACCTGCCGCGCATGCACGTTGCCCGCCGGTGTCCTAACCTGCCATTTTCCCCGGTCCCGCCGTAGGGAGAGGACCGGGCTGTTCGCATGCACGACCGCACCGGCATCAATTGCTGCCCTGGCCAGTCCCCGGGTATAGGCCAGCGGATTAAGCTGGCCCCCGCGTGCGTCAATAAACCCGCCACAATAACGGTCCGTCCCGGTATGCCGCGCAATATCGGCCTGATCCAACCATGTGACAGGACCGCCACGTTCACGACATTCGTTGAACAGGCCCTGTTCATGCGCCAGTTGGCCCGATGCTGTCACCGCCCGGATCGTGCCACCACGCGCCGCATCACACACGATGCCATGCCGTTCAATCAGGTCAAAAACCAGGTCAGGGGCATTCCATGCGGCCTCGACCAGAGCACGGCCGCGCACGCCCATGTCACGCTCCACCTCGGCTGGGGTATATTTGAGACCGGGATTGACCTGCCCCCCCATTCCGTCCGGATGCGCCCCAGCCAATGGCGTTTGCCTCCAGCACCATGGCTTTATGCCCATCCTGTGCAAGGTGCAGGGCAGCCGAAAGACCTGTAATACCGCCACCAATAATCACGGTATCGGTCATCTGCGTCGATGTCAGGGCAGACGCATCCGGGCCGGGCGGCGTAATGGCCGCATACAGGCTGGAAGGAAGGGTTTTGATGGAAGATGAAACCATGGGAAATGGGTACTCCAGCATAATCCGGGCAGGCAGGCATCAGGGCATCATGACAACCGGGCGGGATCTCCACGCGGCGTTGTGCGGGCTGCATCATTCCGTTCGGCCTGACATTGTGCCGTCCGACGACGGGTCCGATATCCCAAAGACAGATATTCCACAATGAGGATCAGGCCCAGACTGATCGTACTCAGCACAATTTCCTGACGTGTATGTTCCGTTGCAAAAAACATCGTGACAAGTGCACCAAACAGACAGGCCAGCATGCCATAGGACAGAAATGGAAACCCCCACATGGGCAGTGCCATCGTCTCACCATTACGCAGACAGACGCGCCGCAGGCGGATATGGGCCAGCACGATCAGCACATAGTCAAACAGGATGAAGGTACCACTTGCACTGACCAGAAAGCTGAATACCCGCCCAGGCGCCATCATGCCGATTATCGCGATAATGACAGCAACCGCACTGCCGCACAGGATGGCGCGCGCAGGCGTGCCCTGCCCGTCCCGCTGCAGGAACATGCGCGGAGCATCATGATTTTCCGCCAGGTCGCACAGAACCCGCGAAGTAATATAGATCCCGGAATTCAGTGCGGACAGTGTGGCGATCAGCATGACTGCCGTCATCAGGGTGCGCGCAAACGGAATGCCGATATAATCCAGCGTGGCCAGAAAAGGTGAAGAACCCGGCACCACGCGCGACAGCGGAAGCAGCAGCAGGATCAACCCGATGGACATCAGATAGAAAATCATGATCCGCAGCGCCACGGTCCGTGTGGAACGGGCGACATTACCTGCCGGGTCCGTCGTATCACATGCTGCGATACTGGTTATTTCCGCCCCGGCCATGGACATCATGATACCCGGTATCACCGCAAAAAGCGCGAAGGTGCCGTGCGGCACGATACCGGCAGCAGAAAACAGGCCGGACGCCACTTTCGTATGCGACCAGAACCCGAACAGACCCGACAGGGCAAGTAGGATGAAAACAATGATGGTGATGATCTTGAGGGCGGAAAACCAGTATTCGAATTCTCCATACCCGCGCACGGAAAACAGGTTGACCACCGTCATGATAACAACTGTAAGCAGTTCAATCGCCAGATAGGGCAAGGGCACATAGGGGGCGAGAAAGGTCGCGGCTGCAATGGCCTCAAACCCCAGGACAGTGGCCCACATGATCCAGTACAACCACCCGGCAACAAACGCCACGCGCGGACCAAGGCCTCGCCGTATCTGACCAACAAACGATCCCGTCCCGGGCGCGGCAACCGTCATTTCCCCCAGCATGCGGGTAATGAACATGACCATAATGCCACACAGGAAATAGGAAAACAGTGCGCCCGCACCTGCCGTTGCAATGGCAGTTGATGATCCGACAAACAGGCTGGCCCCGATCACACCGCCAATGGAAATCATTGACACATGCCGATCCTTAAGCCGCGCAGCCTGTGATAAAGCTTCGGCGTCCCTGTTCTGGAGTGAGATCCGGCTCATATGTTTTTCCTGCCCTGACACCCCGCATTCCTTGTGGCGCAGGGATCATGAATTACAATACATGCTCCATCCCCCAACAATCCACGCCCATGCACCACACGCAGGCAGAATGCGGGGGCTGTATCCGATTGTTTTGTCTTTTCGCGGCCAGATTTTATTTATTGTCTATTTCACGCTTATCAAGCGCAAGGTCATAGGCATGGATAACCGTTGCAGCCTGCGGGCAGGCATGGATGACATCACGCACCACATCCAGCCGGTAGGATTGCAAGCTGTAGTTACGGAATGGTGCCTCTCGCAACCGTGCCACCTCGGCCGCCGTATAGGGGCGTGCGCCCGCAGGCACGCTATGCCCCCCCAGACCGAACGCCACATAGTTCATGAGATCGGCAAGATCAGCTGAAGACAGTGGGGAAAACGCAACATTGGGTAGATGGATCATGTATTCGCGCCCCTTGGGCGAACACAGGAAATACCCAGCCTGTTCCTTCAGGTCAGGCACCACATCAGAAGCCGAGACCCCCGCTATACCGTGACAGCCACCACAACCGACCAGGTAATGCGCCCGGACCTGTGACAGGACAGGCCCGTCACCACCTGGCGAATGCTCCCCACCGGCATCGGCACGTGCGCCCGGCAGAAGCGCGGCAGTGAATATGAAGAGGGTAACAACAAGCTTCCCAACAGACAAAAGCCATGGACCAGGCTGTTCCCCACGCATCTGCATAACCGTTTTCTATCTTATTCCGCCTGCCCGACGATGGCGGCAGTAGAGCAATGATACGCGGCAGAGGTGGTCCCGAAACACCAGATGATGTCATTACTGGTCTGCGGTCGATAAATCGGCATTTCACGATCTGCCGTATTGCATTCGCAATCCGATGACGTGGTACACGTGGTGCGCCCACAGCAGTCACGATAGGCAATGACATACGAACGCCCGTCATCCGGATTACGACAGGTACCGATCCATGATACCGGCGAAGGCTGCGTACCTGGCGGACAGGTATGGATACCACCGCCACAGCACCCGCACAGCACGCCATCAATGGCGCAATGCCGCCAGTAATTACACTTTGTAGGATCGGATGACTGGGCGCGACGTTCAAAATCGGACAATGTCGTGACATCCGCGGACCTGGGTACCGCATTTCCTGCCGCGGCCCTGGCGCGCTGCACCGGCAGAAGCGGAAAAACACCACCGGCGACCATAGCCGTTCCCACCCGTCCCAGCACACCACGACGCGAAGACGATGAAGCCAGCCTGCGGGTCAACTGTTCCCCTATCTGCTCCAGAAATGATGGTTTCATCCGATAGATCCCTTGAACTGTCTAGTCGCTTTGGAACATTCAAATAAAGAAGGCAGCCCTCGGGTCACGGCTGTGGCACGATGGAAATGCCACTGCTTTTTGCCTCCACCGTCTTTTCAACCTGACCGGTCGTGGCAGACAGGATGGCCATCTTCCTGGACGCTAGCATGGCATATATCTGCGGATTGGCTGTATCGGGACTGACGGTAATGCCCTTGGCCGGCGAAGGCAGGTCGATACGCTGCAACAGGTGCGGGGTCGTGACATCATAGACCCAGACTTCGGTCCCCTCCTGCTTGTGGGTCCAGTATCCCCCCACATGCATCAGGACATACAGTTTGTTGTCCGCTTCATGCCAGGCAAAAGGCTGGTCACCACCGGGGCGCCATGCCTGTTCCTGCTGTCCCGTCCCGGCTGCGGGCTGACCTGCTGCGGCCTGTAACGACCAGCTTTTGCCCATGACTGGCGTGGCCCCCAGCGTTACGGGATAAACCTGCCCGGTATAGCTTACGAACAGAGCCTTGCCGGTCTTGCGATCGACCTGGCTCTGCTCAAATACGGGATCACGGTTGGCATCGAAAAATGGTTTGCTGTGGGTAACGTTCACGCTACTGCCCGCCAGCGCCACATTGGTCAGGGATCCGTCACCGCAGACGGTTGAAAAACCATCATGCGCCCACGGAAAAACCAGCGCGCAGCCGGGGATGTCAACCGTACGGGCGGCCTTGTGTTCATGCAGGTCGACCACGGTCACGCCGGTCGCGGGACTCATGTCGAATATGAATGCCCAATGGCCATCCTGACTGAGTTCCAGATTCTGCTGCTTGAATACCGCCAGCCCGCGTGGCGGCAGTTCGATTTCATGTGTCAGGTCAAGGGTATGTGCATCATAGTCCCGCAGGAAATCTTCCCGCGTGCCATGGTCTCCCCGGCTCCACATGGTTACGGCGACGTAAATATCCTTACGATCCGGGGCTATGGCGATATTATCGACCATATCGGCAGGAAGCGTGCCCAGTATCCGTCCCCTGTCCCCGTCATACAGGCTGAAGGACTGTTCCCCGGTGGCCACCAGAACCGAATGGTCACCCATTGGGGGAAGGCTGGCCACGTCACTCTGTTCCGGCTGAAGAACGGGAGGGATGGCTTTTGCTACACCTCCCACCGATATCCCCATTCCAATAACGCTGGCCAGCAGCAGGTACCTGGGTCTGGAAAAACACGTCATCGCCCTAGCTATCCTTTCACGACAGCGAACAGGCAGCCGGGAAAGACCGACACATTCCGCATTCTTCCATTCCCCGGCCCCGCTGTAGCTTGTCAGGTCAAATATCAGTATTCAGCCTTGATCGTACCAAAGTATTCACGTACCGCACCACGTTCGATGGACTGCATATCCCCACTGGCCGGGAAACCGTTTTCGCCCATCATGGAGATGTACTTGGCGTTGAACAGGTTGTAGACCGTGAAGCTGGCGGTCACGTTATGCAGGAAGCCAACCTTGCCAAAATGATAGCTCGCCCCCAGATTTGCCAGCCAGTAAGCAGGCACATGGGTATCGTTCAGCAGCGAATACTGGCGTTTGGAATAGTAGTTGACATCCAGGTAAGCAGAAGCCTTGTGCCATGTATAGGACAGGTTCGCCTTATACATGACCGACGGATAGCCATCCATTTTCTTGCCGCGCAGGTTATGGCAACCTGTTGTGGCAGACGTCAGGCAGATCGGCACATTGGCCGCATAGGCAAAGTGGTTGTAGCTGACCGAGTTGGTGATCGCCAGTCCCTTGACAGGGGTGATCGTCAGCACCGCATCCATGCCCCACTGGCTGGCATGCTTGGAATTGATGAAGGAAGCCGACTGGTCACTGCCACCGATACCGCTCGCGGCGGAAATCAGGCGATTGTAGTTATCAGAGTGGTAGCCATCAATCCCGGCCGTCAGCAGACGTGACGAATAACGATAACCAAGCACATAGGTAAAATCGCGTTCCGGGGTCAGCGTCTTCTTCAGCTGGTTGAACTGCGACTGCGTCTGGACCATCCACGGCCCCGGTTCATTCGCGCTGGCATAGGGGGACGCACTGTAGGGACGCATGTTTTCTGCAAAATCGAAATACAGTTCATGCCCCGGCAGGAAACGCCAGTCCAGGTTTACCGCAGGCAGGAATGCCGCGGCGGATGTCATCGAACCCGTGGGACCCGGATTGGTCAGGCCGGAATAATTCCCGGTCGGATCATACGCATAATCCCCGCCCGCCGTGGTTTGCAGCATGGACTTGAAACCATAGGTCGCGGTGAAGTTGGGCAGGATGCGCCACGTATCCATGACATGATACTGGAACGTGTTGGTGCTCCACTTGTACGCCCAACCTGTTGCGAACGCCTGACCATAGGTAGTGTAGGGACCTGTCGTGCTCAGCGGCGCACCATGCCCCAGCGCAGGCTCATTGAAGTAATCAGTCAATGCAGAGCTGGAATTGTTTTCATACCATGCACCCGTATTGATGGTATGATTGCCGATCTTGTATTCGAAATAGGTATTGAAGCCCTCGCGCATTTCGCGATTCATCCACACCTGTTCGGACAGGGGCGCGCCCGTTCCCGGAGAATACGTGCCCGGCGCGCTGTATGTGGCGTTGGAAAGGTCACGATGCGCATAAAGCGTCGTCTTCCAACGCAGGTTCTTGGCCAGCTTCAGGTCGAAATTGATGCCACCGATATAATCCTGCGTGGACTGTCCGGCATCATAAAGCTGGGTATAGTTACCGCTTGTCAGTGAATTCCAGCCCGAAGGATAGTTCCCCTCGGCATAGCTGTAGGCCTGTGCATAGTTGGGATACAGCAGTTCCTGCCGCCAGCCGTACTTCTGCAACGATCCCAAAGATTTATCCAGATACCCGTAGACTTCGGCATTGTTCCAGTTAAAGAATGCGGTCATCTTGCTTTCCTCGCCAATCGGCTGGACAAGCTTCGCATTCACCTGCTGCATGAAATCAGGGCTGTCCGCGTCATATTTCTTTTCGAAATCACGCGAATACGCCACGTAGAAACGGGTTCCGGTCTTGTTCAGCTTGCCGCTGTCCACCCGGACATAGGTGCGCTTCATCGCATAGCTACCAAAGCCCTGCGAAACGGTGGCACCGGCCTTTTCCTTGGGGTCTGCAGTAAAAAACTGCATCGTCCCGCCAAGATTGGTATTGGATGGCAGGTCAACAGCCCCCGCCCCCTGCGAAACGCTGACCCGGCTGATATCATCGGATATCCACGCATTCGCAATATTCAGACCGTTGGTCGTGGTATAGGTCTGATCATTCAGCGGCACGCCATCAAGCGTCACGCCCAGCTGGTTCATGAAGAAACCGCGCATGTAAACGCTGGCGCCCCATGTATCGATACCCAGCGGATCAGTGGAACTGTAGCTGACGCCGGGCAGCTGCCCAACGGCCTTCAGCACGTTCTGGCCCGGCACCTGCTGTGCCAGTTCCTTTTTCCCGATCACGTTTTCACTGTTATGCGAAATGGCGCGACGGGTATGGCTGACCGTCAGGACTTCCGGCTTACCTGCGGTCACGCGTGCATTGCTGTTGGTGATGACGTGGACCTGCTTCGCCCCGCGCATGGATCCCCGGATCGGGTGATGCGCCGGTGTTACCGTGGAAGAGCCCGTATCGGAAGAAGATGGCACGGACTGCGCCCGTGCATAATGGTCACCGCCGAAAATCAGCGCTGATGAGGTCAGGAGTAAAGATATGTACCTTGGTCTCAGCATCCACATCCGCTCAACTCTCCCACGCATCCCGAATTTAGGTTTCGATCAATACCCATTTTCTATTCGGAACAAACAACGCTGCATAGGAACAATCTTTCTTTCCCATTACAATTTCGAAAGTGTAGCGATGTGTGTGGCCATAACGACACACCCGATAGTGGCCATATGATCATCATGGCCATACGGAACACATCAATTCAGTCAAAAAACGGAATGGGAATCAAAATACTTTTAAAATCAATATTATATTATATAAATTCAGCCGCATTACACCAAGTAGAAGATACAGAAACACCCTGCGGTATGCATGCGGAATTCCCGTCCGCATGATATGCACCACCAGGCGCGCCCTGTGTTAAACAGGCAACATATCCCCATAAAAAAAATTATTAATTTCTGGAGGCGATTGACTTACCCAATACAGCCCCACTTCCACCAAAGGACATGTTACATTATAGCAAATATATTACGATATATTTTGTATTTCATTAACCATCAATTAGTAAATTCAGAACAGAAAATACCAATTTACACTTCTATAAAACATTTATTTTTATTATTCTTATTTTTTTACTTTAAATTTTAAAATAAATAATAAAATTATATATGGACTCAATAATATCCATACTGATTGTCAGACAGGATATCAAAGAAAACAGCCGGGCTTCCTGAAACCCGGCTGTATCATATCAGGCAGGTGCGCCTGGCAGCGGCAGTTCACCAGTCAGGAACTGCGCCCGGCCCAGACCGAAGCTCCAGTGTTCATCCTGATTTTCGATCACGGAAACCATCAGGTCGGATGGCGCCAGACCACAACGGGCCTGCAGCGTTTCCGCCAGCAGCTTGTAGAACGCGGCAATCTGCTCCTTGCCACGCGGGCGGGAAACGACCTGCAACAGCACGACTTTGGGGGTGCGGGGAATATCCAGTCCCGTATCCTCGATCACCATATGGGTCGGCTCATGTTCGGATACCAACTGGTAGCGATCACGCACCGGAACCTTGAAGGATTCCAGCATGGCATCATGAGCCGCGTCCAGCAGGCCGCGCAGTTCGGCCGGATTCCGCTGGCCCTTCACAACGTGAAAATGCAATAAAGGCATGGTATTTCCTTTTTCTATCTGAAACCTGTTACTCAACCCACTTGGGTAATGAGCTTACGGAGTGTCGAAACCATATCGCGCAGCTCCTGCGCGGTAGAGATGAACGGCGGTCCGAACGACACCGTATCACCGGTGCAGCGCAGCAGCAGTCCATTACGCAGACCGGCTTCAAACAGCGCCAGTCCACGTGCACCGGGCTTGCCTTCCACCGGTTTGAAGTCAATGCCCGCCGTCAGCCCGATATTACGAATATCGGCAATGACATCCAGATCTTTCAGGCTGTGGATGGCATCCTCCAGCACGGGTTCAAGTTCACGCACGCGGGCAACCAGACCTTCCTCGCGCATGACATCCAGCACCACATGCCCGACAGCTGCCGCCATGGGATGACCGGAATAGGTGTAGCCATGACAGAATTCGATGGCATTTTCCGGGCCGGTCATGAAAGTGTTATAGATTTCGTCCGTGACGATCACGCCACCCATCGGCACGATGCCGTTGGTCACCGCCTTGGCGAAGGTGATGATATCCGGCGTCACGCCAAAACGCTGGGCACCGAAATTTTCGCCCATGCGGCCGAAACCGGTAATGACTTCATCAAAAATCAGCAGGATGCCATTGGCCGTGCAGATTTCACGCAGACGCTGCAGATAGCCGACCGGCGGCACGATCACCCCTGTTGATCCCTGTACCGGCTCAACAATGACCGCCGCGATGGTGGACGCATCATGCAGGGTCACCAGCCGGACCAGATCTTCTGCCCGATGGGTACCCCATGTCGGCTGTCCGCGTGTAAAGGCCATGTGCTGGGGTTCATAGGTATGGCGCAGGTGATCGACACCCGGCATCATGCCAGCAGCGAACATCTTGCGGTTGGACACGATGCCCCCCACCGACATGCCGCCAAAGCCCACACCGTGATACCCACGTTCACGGCCGATCATACGGAAACGGTTACCCGCCCCCTTGATCCGGTGGTAGCCCAGCGCAACCTTCAGCGCCGTATCCACGGCTTCTGATCCGGAATTGGCGAAAAAGACATGATTCATGCCCTGCGGCGCAAGATCGGCAATCCGTTCAGCCAGCGAAATGGCGCCAGGATGGGTCAGCTGGAAGCAGGGCGCAAAATCCAGCGTTTCAGCCTGCTTGCGCACCGCTTCGACAATACGCGGATGGGCATGTCCCAGCGGAGTGCACCACAGGCCCGACAGGGTATCAAATACCCTGTTGCCTTCGCTGGTGGTGTAATATGCCCCCTTGGCGCTGACCAGCGTGCGGGGTTCCATATTGGCGCGCAACAGACGGTTGGCGGTAAAAGGTTGCCAATAAACCCCTTCACGCTCATTCCGGAGAAGGTCCGCTTTTTCTGAATCCTGAGCCATGTTACAATCCTGTTACCGAAATGCGTCCCCAATCCCTGGTGCGGAGACGATTCATTCCATAAACGTAATACCCAACCGACATCCTGTATATGTACAATCAGCGCGCACGTCGTGATACTGTACTGATTGGAAACACATCCTCCATGACTTCCCCATCCCCTTTTCCCAATCCGGACCGGCGCAGCCATATGTCCCTGGTCGGCCAGATCGGGCAGGATATTGAAGAACGTATCCGTAATGGCGTGCTGCGCCGGGGGGAACGCCTGCCCTCGATCCGGCGCATGGCGCGACAGTGCGGTGTCAGCACCATTACGGTTGCCAATACCTACCTGCGTCTGGCATCTGCGGGTCTGCTGGAAAGTCGGGGCACACGGGGATATTTCGTAACAGGGCCAGCACCCGAGACGCCGCTGTTGCAGCGGTCGATTGATTCGATGTGGCTGCTCCAGCATGCGTATGAGGACGAAGCCCCGGTCATCAAGGCAGGATGTGGCTGGCTTCCGTCTGACATGCTGTTTACATCAGCGGCCCAGCGTGCACTGACGGGACTGTCCGCACAAAAACTGGCAGGCATGCTGGAATACGGCAACCCCTATGGCCATGCCGGGCTGCGGCACAACATCCGGCAGATGCTGGCGCGTCGGGATATCGGGTGTGAGGAAAGCAGCATCATCCTGACGCATGGGGCAAGCCAGGCGCTGGAACTGGCGGTACGCTGCCTTTCAACCCGGGGTGATGTGATTGTGGTGGAAGATCCGGGTTACTGTAATCTCTATCCAGCGCTACAGGCGCTGGGATTACAGATCGCCAGTATTCCACGCCTGCGTGATGGCCCTTGCACCGAACAGCTTGAACGCGTCGTACGCCGCTACCAGCCACGCCTGTTCATCACCACATCCATCCTGCATAACCCCACCGGCACATGCAGCACGGCGCAAAACATGCGCGACGTCCTGCGCATTACCCAACAGAACAACGTGACAGTGATTGAAGATGACATATTCCTTGACCTTGCCCCCAATGGCCAGCAGACGCTCTCACAACTGGGCAGCCTTAAAACCGTTATCCATATCGGCAGCTTTTCCAAGACCATCGGGCCGGGACTGCGCGTGGGCTATGTCGCATGTGACCAGGACACCGCACAGCGTATCCTGCGCCAGAAAATGGCCAGCAACCTGACCACGGCCTCCCTGAACGAAGAAATTGTCCATAAAATTGTAAGCAGCGGACTGTACCATCCCCGTCTGGCACATCTGCGTGAAAGCCTGACACGGGCACAGGCACAGGTCTGCACCCGCCTGGAACAGGTGGGAATGCAGCTTTATTTCCATCCCGCAGGCGGCATGTTCGCATGGGCACGTTTTCGGGAGGACATGGATGTGCGCGCCCTGGCCGAACATGCGCGTTCCTGTGACATCATGCTTGCGCCCGGTCACCTGTTCCGCCCGGACGAACAGCCATCGCAATGGTTCCGGTTCAACGTGGCGCATGCGGACAATCCACGTGTTTTTGTCTTTCTGGAAAATGCCCGGCTAAAATACAAAAAGTGAATACAGACTGCTGAACCAGATCAGTTCATGCCATAATCGGATAAAAAACAGACCTTTCTTTCGGTAGGCCCGACATATCATGACCGCACCGCCTGATCTTCCGTTGCATGCCTGCCCGCTTCATATGATTTTCAGAAAATTCTTACTAAAAATAAAGATTAAGATTGTATTTTCCCGCCTGAGAAAGGGAGACGGGGTCTCCCATACCTGCCATCGGCACGAATATGGGAACTGCACAATGCCATGACGACGACAGATAAAAATTATTAATTATATATGCAATCATGTAATTTTTGGTAAGATACTGATATGGTAAAATACAATTTCTCTGTTGCTGTCTGTGCCAGATGGGAGAAATCATATATCCTGGAATGGTTAACCTATTATAAATCAATAGGGTACGATCATGTTTACCTGTACTGCAATGATGATAACCCGGACGAACTCTATAGGGAAATTCTTCCATTTGTAGTCGGAAACAATAAATTCGTAACTTTTATACATTTCAAGGGGCAGGGCCTGCAACAGCAGATGTATCTGCATTTCCTGTCCAACTATCATCAGGAAACAGAATGGGTGAGTTTCCTGGATGTTGACGAATTTCTGGATATTCCGGCATTTAAAAACATTTCTGATCTGGTGCATCATTATCCAGAAGCAGACTGCATTGTATTTTACTGGATCGTTTTTGGGCATAATGGATATGAAAAAAGCCCATCAGGATCCGTTCTGGAAAATTATAAAAAAAGAGCACGTCAAATAAACCAGTTCACAAAATATATCTGCAAAACCGAATATCTTCTTGATGATAAAATATTTTCTCCAGCAGGTTTTGGCTTCTGGCACAACCCTGCCGGACATAGTTATAAGGAAATCAGAGTTGTCGATGTCCTGCATCGCACCAACTTTGACCCAAATACACTATCACCAAAAGAAATACATGCAATCCAGAAAACAGCAACCGTCCATCATTATATGATCAAGTCCCGTGAATATCTGAAACACAGGATAAATCGTGGAACGGGGGGCGCATTTTCAGGGCAGGTCATCTGGGATGAAACAGAAGCAAGCAAGAAAAATGCCCTTGAACGTTCGATGCATGAGTTCAATGAGGAAGAAGACGTATCGCTGTGTGCATACTGGGATAATTTAATAAGAAAATCTTCCGAAATTACCGTACCTCCTATTGTGAATGGCAACATTATTTCTTTAAACAGGCCCTGTAATCAAAGCAGCGTAAGCGACTGGTCCATAGGGAATGATCCCCGAACAGACGCGGGCAATGCAGTCAATGGAAATGTCAACGGAACCGTAAAATTTCATACCGATCTGGAAAACAATCCATGGTGGCAGATAGATCTTATTGATAAATATTTTATAACCGACATCGTTATTTACAATATAATCGACGCAACATCAGAAAGATGCAAAAATATCAGGATATTATATTCAGATAATGGAAAAGATTTTCATGTTGCATTTGAAAAAATGGACAATATTCCAGTTGGTAGTTTGATCACTACCCCTCTACACATATCCACATCTTTTTTTGCACGATATATTCGTATAATACTAATGGAACGTAACTTCCTACACCTTGATCAAGTTGAAATATACGGGAGTATCGTCCACGAACAAATGTAAATTTTCATATATACAAGTAATATAGATTAACCAGATAGCGTCATCTGGTACTCGGGCGGATAGCATTGCCATCCATCCAGAGGTAGCCGCACTTCAGCTTGCAGACTGCTGAAATGTGAACATAAGCTCTATGGCAATCAGTGCATGCATGGGACTGCAGAAGCAGTCCCACACAAACATCCCATGCCGGTATCGGCTCAATTCGCCTCTGCCCGGTAGGTCAGGGTGCTGTCCAATATCCAAGGATTGCCTTGATTTCCATGAAATCACGCAGTCCATATACGCTGCATTCCCGTCCGTTGCCGGATTGTCCATATCCGCCAAATGGTGCTGCAACAGTCCAGGGGGCGCCATTGATATTCACATTACCGGCCCGCAGGAAACGGGCTACATGCCGCGCATGTGACAGGTCGCCTGACTGGATATATGCTGCAAGACCATAGGGCGTGTCATTGGCGATCTGAATGGCGTGTTCTTCATTATCATAAGCCATTATGACAAGAACCGGCCCAAAGACTTCTTCCTGGGCAATGGCCATCTCAGACGTTACATGCCCGAATATGGTCGGACGCACGTAATATCCGCATGTCAGACCCTCGGGACGGCCTGGGCCGCCACATACCAGTGTGGCCCCTTCATCCATCCCTTTATGGATCAGCGTCTGGATACGATCGAACTGGAGATGGCTGACAACCGGGCCAAGATCGATTTCCGGGTCCATCGGGTCCCCCACGCGAATGGTGGCAGCCGTACGACGGGCAATGTCTAGTGCTTCCTCCATCCGGGCAGCGGGGACAAGCATGCGGGTTGGCGCATCGCAGGACTGCCCCGAATTGCTGAAACATTTACGCACACCCTGCGCCACTGCCTGTTCCAGATTGGCATCAGGCAGGATGACATTGGGGGATTTTCCACCCAGTTCCTGATGGACGCGCTTGACCGTATCCGCTGCCAGACGCGCAACCGCCGCACCAGCGCGGGTGGATCCGGTAATCGACACCATATCGACCAGCGGAGAACAGGCCATTGCCTCTCCCACTTCCGGGCCTGTGCCGTTCAGCATGTTGTACACACCCGGTGGCAGACCGGCTTCATCCAGTATTTCGGTAAAGAGCAGGGCGCTGAGGGGAGCAACTTCGCTGGGTTTGAGGATAATGGTGCAGCCCGCCGCAAGCGCTGGTGCGACCTTGCAGGCGATCTGGTTCATTGGCCAGTTCCAGGGGGTAATCAGGCCGGTAACGCCTACTGCTTCATGGACAATCAGCATATCGTCGCGCCTTTCCTCAAACGGAAAATCGCGCAGTACCTTAACCATTTCTTCCAGATGCGCCATTCCAGCCCAGGCCTGACTGTCATAGGCACGGGTCAGGGGACTGCCCATTTCCAGCGAAATGGCGCGGGCCATGTCCTTCATGCGTCTTTTGTATATCTCTACAATCCGTTCCAGCGCCGACAGGCGGGTGGCGCGATCCGTCATGGACCATGCAGGGAAAGCCGCGCGGGCCGCCTTGATCGCACGTTCCGTATCCCGGGCATTGCCCAGCGTGATCCGGGCGCAGGGCTTCTCGGTCGCAGGATTGATGACATCCATCTGCTCCTGTCCATCCGGCGTAACCCACTGCCCGTTACAATACATCTGATGAGCGTGTGCGGAAATCGCGTTATCGCCTGTCATGACTTATATTTTTCCTTCATTACTATGTGTATCAGCCGTATTGCCGGAAACTGTCGGCACAAACGGATACTGGCCTGCATCCAGCAGTTCGGTCACGGCACGATGCGCTTCCAGAAAAGCGGCGTCGGTATGGGGGCTGGCTGATGCATCCGAATTGGCTATTGCAATGCGTCCGAATAGCTGCCTGCCCACCACGCAGGGGCGGGTATCCGTCTCGGTAAACACCCATTCGGCGGGATCATACAGGCTGTTATAGGTATAGGCATAACCATGCGGCCAGCGGTTGACGGTTATGGCGGCAATATCACGGGTGGCGTCAAAGCCACCTGCACCCAGCACGCGCTGCAGCTGGTTACGGATTTCGTGTTCAAACGTCTCGAATGAAATGCCCAGCAGCATACCACGCGCGGCGCGGTACTGCTCCCGCTTTGGCAGGCCCGGCACGCTGAACGTCTTGATCATGCGGATGACGACGGGACGGTCAGGATCGGATGGCAGGGAAAGCCCGCCAAGGGCCGTGGGTTCTGCAAGCGAGACCTCATCAAAATACATTCCCGGACAACGGATTTCACTTACGCCCAGTTTTTCAAATGCCCGCCAGTTACGCAATGCCACATTCACATAAACAATCGGCCCCTTGACGCCATAAGCCAGCGCCTTCTTCTGGGTATCAGGCAGTGTTGGCACCAGATAGGGAATGAACATGTTCCAGCACGCCATGACTACCTGCCGGGCCTGTACCTGATGGTACTGCGTGGGGGAAGCTTCCCCCGCCGGGGCATACAGGACCGATACGTGCCGAGCCTGATCCGGGGCGCCGTCATGGGCAACATTCATCACCATGCTGCCCAGCCGTATCCGCACGGCAGACCCGGCGCGGTCCAGCGCGCCATAATCGAACGTGGCCGTCGCCATGTCTTCCTGCGTACGCCCCTTTGTCGCCGCAGGAATGAGGGAGGCAACCAGCAGGCGGGCAAGGGTTGCATTGCCATCGGGGAAGTGAACGCTATGCCCGCTTTCCTTCTGCCGCCCATGCTGGCCACCGGGCAGGTCGGCCAGAAGCCCCTCCGGCACGTCACCCAGCCCCAGCCCCGAAAATCCAGGCAGGCCCATTGTCCAGGCGAACAGCGCGGGCAGCGCATCCGACCCGACACAGAAAACGCCACTGCCTGCCTTGCGGAAAAACCACAGAATGGACGGGTCCACTTTTGCCCAGTTCGTGAGGTAATCCGGGTATGAAATACTGGCGAGAAATTTCTTCTTTTCCGCAACCGAGCGGCCATGCAGGTAATCCGGCTGCCGTGGCGAAAGCAGGCGCATGAGGTCTGCGCGCGCCCTGTTGCTGAGCGGGGCATGTTGCAGGGCATGGGCATTGAGACAGTTTTCCGTGCCCACGGCGCTACGCACCAGGGTATCGGCATGCCATGTTTCCTGATCGAAAAACAGGCCCGGTCCCATCCCATGGCGGGAATAGAGGGACTCGTTGGGCGCATTCTCCTTCAGATAACGATCAAGGTCGACACCGATGTCATCCAGTATCATCCGTGCCCACTGGTTGTAGCGTTCGGGGGATTCGACTTCCAGCGTGCCACCATTGAGCACCATCCGGGCGCCATCAACATTGAATTCGTTCCGCTTGGCATGACCACCGAAATCATCATGATTGTCGATGATCAGGATCTTTTTGTCCGCTCCCGCATATTTACGAAAGAAATGGGCCGCGGAAAGACCACTCAGTCCCCCACCCACGACGACAAGGTCATAGACCTCATCCGTCTTTCGGATCTTGTGGGCCGGAACGGTTCCGTCACGCAGGGCGTGTGCTGCCTCGAACGCTCCGGGGTGGCTGCCACGCATGCCGGTCCGTGCCGGCGGGGCAATGGCTGCAGCCCCTGCTGCCCGTGCCCGCCCTTCCATCGTGCCGATCGCGGTACTGACCAGCACACCATTGATAAAATCACGACGCGTAACCGCAGGCGTGGAAACCGTTGTTTTCCTTGACATCCGGAACAGGCCCCTTTGAAACAATAACGAAATAATTTCGCAAAATAATCTTAATTTACGATCATGACCATGCCTTTTCGTTCTGATTTGAAAACGGAACGTTCCGACCGGAAAACCCTCAACATGACTGGTGCAATTCTGGTTTGTTCCGGTAACGGAACGTGTTATGCGCATAGACGCAACCCACACGCATGGACCCGGAATGAGCGACAAATCTCCAGCCGACACGCCCCGGATAACACGTCGTAACGTGATACAGGGCGTGATCCTGCCAATCATGGCGAACGCCATGCCATCCGCTGCACACGCAGCCCCGCCTGCCCCGGTTTCCCCGAATAATGGGACAGCAGCATCCTGCCCACCGCTACGGACTGGCCTGCGGGGGCAGTATCCCGGCTCTTTCGAAGTTGCCCACGCGGCACGCGACGGACTGTTCGCCGGGCAGGTCACGGCAACCGACACAGGCGAACATTATGATCTGGTTGTCGTGGGGGCCGGTATATCCGGACTATCGGCGGCATTGTTCTACCAGCGCGCGATGGGACCGGATGCACGGATTCTGATTCTGGACAACCATGACGATTTTGGCGGCCATGCCAAACGGAACGCATTACAGTACAAGGGCCAGACATATCTGGGCTACGGCGGGACGATGAGTATCGAAACCCCCTTCCCTTACAGCTATACTGCAACATCCCTGCTGATGGACCTTGGAATTCGTCCGGACACCTATTCCAGTTACCTGAAAACCAGCCGCCTGAAAGGACTGGAACCGGCTGTTTTTTATGATCGGGAAAATTTCGGCAAGGATCAACTGGTTCCCGGTTATCATGAGAAAAACTGGGACAGGTTTTTCCACGACTCACCGCTGGATAATGAAACCCGGGCCGACCTTCTGCGACTGCATACGCAAACCATTAATTACCTGCCTGACCTGACGCCAGATGCCCGCCAGGCCCTGCTGCGCACGATCAGTTACGAAACATTCCTGCGTCGTTATGCCAACATGTCGGACGGGGCCATCCGTTTCTTTGCAGGCAAGGCCTTTCGTAACAATATGCGTGTGGATACCTGCCCCGCCTATGATGCGATGAAAGCGGATGCGCCCGGTTTCAACGGGATGGAGGTCACGCATGACTCACCGCATGAATCAGCTATTTTCCACTTCCCTGATGGTAATGCCACTGTTGCCCGACTGCTGGTTGGCCGATTGGTCCCGTCATTTTTTGGCACCCCGCAAACAGCAGCCAGCGTTGTCATGGCACAGGGGAATTATTCCCGGCTGGATCTGCCGGGTCCGGTCCGTATCCGCCTGAACAGCATGGTCGTGCGCGTGGAACATACAGGTGATCCGACCAGACCGAATGATAACAAACCTGTAAGGGTAGTATACCAGAAACCGGATGGTACATCCGATACACGCCACGCAGTCATGGCTGATAATGTCATCATGGCATGCTTCAACAATATCATTCCGTTTATTGTACCATCCTTACCTGAAGCACAAAAGGATGCATTGAAATACCCATCCAAGGTTCCAATGCAATACAGCAGTGTCCTGCTGCGCAATGGACAGGCCCTGCGCCGTTGCGGCACCCAGTCCATCTATGCGCCATGTTCCTACCATACCCGTCTTCTGGTGGATGAGCCGGTGGATATTGGCGGATATACGACCAATCCTTCCCCAGATCATCCGACGATGGTCCATCTGCTGCGTAATGCAAATGCCCCGGGCCACCCGCGCAAGGAACAGAACAGGCTGGGACGCCAGGAAATGCTGGCCATGACTTTCCCTGAAATCGAGGCCAAGACCCGCGACCAGCTTCAGCGCATGTTCGGCCCTCTTGGTTTCAACCATGAACAGGATATTGTCGGACTGACCGTAAACCGTTGGCCCCACGGCTATGCCTATACTTACGACACGCTGGGAGATCCGTATATGCCAGCAGCCCTGCGCCCCCATGTTATCGGAAGGCAGCCTTATGGGCGGATCGCTATTGCCAACGCGGATTCCACTGCCGCAGCCTTTACCAATACCGCAATAGATGCAGCTGAACGCGCGGTTCAGGAATGTCTCGTCAGCCGTGGATATACCTGATATTAAATAGAAAACCGAGAGACAATTCAAAAAAATAAAATTTTTAGGACACCGTTTTTTTTAGCGGCATTCTTCGAATCTTCCTAAAAAAGCTCCACCAAAAACTTTTATAATAACCTGCATGATGCTTCGAAGGCAGGCTTGTAAATAATCCCAGACAGAATATGTTCTGTCTGGGCCCCTCCATCATGAATGAATCACGTTATTATTTCAGGCTTTCACAGTTTTCCATCGCCGGCTTGCCAGAAAACCTGTCCTTGATCCATGCAATCTGCATGGCGGTAGACTGGATCATCGTCGGGTCATGATCCAGACCCGGCAGTTCAGTGAAAAACAGCGGAATGTGATTGTGACAGGCCGCCCGCGCCGTCGCCTTGACACCTTCTGGTGGTACGGTCACATCGCCCCCACCGGTAATAACCAGAAGCGGTCCCTTCAGCGGCTGGCCAGCCACTGCATCCTCATGGAACATAGACTGTACGAACTTGTTATCCAGCCACCCTTTTTTTGTAATGCTGTCAATGGACTGACCATCATACAGGGCATTGGCGACATACCAGCATCCCTGTCTGACCGCCCCATCGTAATGCGCCATGCCCGTATCATTCAGCATTGAATGCGGATCAAACTGTGGATAACGGGCCTGAAGGCCATACGCCACCATGGGGGTATAAAAACTTTCGCCCCCTTCCTCCGGCAGCGGATGAACGAAATCAGGCATATTGATCGTGCCGGAAACCGATACCGTCCCCAGATAGCCGGGATCGGCAATATCATGTTCCATTTCCCCGACACTCCATGACGCCATTCCCCCCTGGGAATGCCCATCGGCGACCCACCGGCTGCCCAAGGCAGGCACGGCCGACCGTGCGGCCGCAACCGAATAGATGACATCGTACCCCTGGGCCAGCTTGTTCATGTACTGGTGGGCACCGGACGTTCCCAGTCCATGATAATCCGTCGCGACAACAGCAAGGCCATGGGCAGGAAAATCAAAAAGCCCTTCGTTCCCGTAATACAGGTTCTTCATCAATGATGGCGCGCATTGGCGGGCGACACCACTGGTACCATGCGCCCATGCCACCACCGGCCATCCACCTGCCGGTACAGGTCCCGCTGGCACCAGCACGACAGCGGACGAGACGACATCGTGCCGCGTGGCATCCAGAGAATGATAAAGAATACGGTAGGCCTGCACACCCTGCGGCAGGATATAATCCGTCGCCCGTTCCTGACGGATCAGCGCGCCTGCATATGTGGGTGCGTTACCATTTTGCGGAGCCTGATAGAATGCTTCGTTTGCCAATGCATTCCGGGATTCCTTAAGCTGTGCCTGTTCCAGCGTACTGGCATGCGCATATGAAGCCATCCCACTCCATACCAGAACACTGCAAACAAAAAGAGTGTTTCTTGTATTTAATAACATTATATAATTCGTCCCTTTTCCTGAAAAATTTTTTGTAAATAGGCAGAAATATTGACCACAGATGGCAATCAGCCCACAGGCGTAGCCAGACCGCGCCCTGAACGGTAGAAAGGCCTGCATGTCTTATTAGTATGTTGCCTGCAAAAACCACATGTCATGGCGAATGCGACACTATCTGGCATTACCTTGGCATAACGAAGAACAGGGTAGATGAATACAGCCTGTACCCTGTCCCCCTGCCCGCGGAAATGCCGTAATTATTCCGCCTGCCCGACCAATGCTGCTGTCGAACAGTGATACACTGCCGACGATCCCCCAAAACACCAGATAATGTCATTGTTGGCCTGTGGCCGGTAAACCGGCAGTTCCCTGTCTTCTGTATTGCAATGGCAATCCGGTGACGAATTACACAATGTGCGCCCACAGCAGTCCCGATAGGCAATAACATACGACCGGTTATCAACAGGGTTACGGCAGGTACCTATCCACGATACGGGGGAAGGCTGCGTGCCAGGTGGACAGGTATGCACTCCACCGCCACAGCATCCACACAGCACACCGTCAATGGCGCAATGCCGCCAGTAATCACATTTTGTCGGATCTGCGGACTGGGCACGGCGGTCAAAATCCGAAACCGCGGCCGGTTGCGTCTGTGCCGCCTGTGCACGCTGAACGGGTAAAAGTGGCAGGGAAGACGTCACCACCGCAGCACTTCCCGCCCTGGCGATCACGCTGCGACGGGAAATTCCCTGCGCCATTTTCCGCGTCAGCTTTTCGCCCAGGCTGTCAAAAAAGGATTCAGTCATAACCAGTATTTTCCAAACCAATGGGGGACAGTATGAATTAAACGGAGATTGCCTTACGGCGGGGTGACAGTCATGGCACCTGCATCAATATGAGTATTACGCAGCACCTTCCCGGTCTGCAGGTCGATGACCATCAGATTTCCATTTTCCCCGTTGGCATACAGCAATGGTTTCTGGTCCTGACTGACCGCCACCACCTTGGCTGGCGCTGGCAGGTCGATGCGACGTACCAGACGATGTGTCTGCGTATCGAGTTCCCACACTTCGGTGCCCGCTGTCTTGTGGGTCCAGTATGCGCCTGTATGCATAAGGGCGAAAAGATGGTGATTATAGTAGGACATGGCAAACGGCTGCGTGCCGCCCGGACGCCATGCCAGTTCCTGCACCCCGGTTCCGGCAACAGGCTGGCCTGCCGCCTGCTGGATTGACCACGCAGGTTCGACAACCGGTTGCGGACCCAGATGCGCCTTTATGACCTTGCCGCTATAGGTAATGAAATAGGCATCACCCTTCGCGCGTTCCGCCAGGCTCTGTTCGTAGACCGGGTCGCCATCCGCGCTGAAAAACGGTATGGAATGGGTAACGCTGGCTTTCCCATCCGTTCCCACCGCCACATTGGTCAGTGATCCATCACCACACAGGCTGGAAAAGCCACCACTCTGCCATGGGAAGACCAGCGCGCAACCGGGAATATCCACCGTGCGGACCACCTTGAACGCGGACAGGTCAACAACCGTGACGGCGGAAGCCGGGCTGAGGTCGAATATGAACCCTAACTTCCCGTTGGCATCAACATCAAAATTCTGCTGCTTGCGTCCCACCAGTGCGCGGGGGGGCAGCGCCAGTTCGCGCACGCGTTCCAGTGTACGGGCATCGAACTGCTGCAGCATGTCATGCCGGTCCCCATGATCGACAAGCGACCATGACGTCTCGGTTATGTAAATGCTCCGCCGGTCAGGCGTGATGACATTATTGGCCAGCGGCGTTGCGGGAATCGTGCCCAGGATACGGCCGTTATCCCCATCATAAATGGTGATCGCCGTTGTCTTGGTATAGGGAAAGACCCAGTGCGCTCCCATTGCCGGAAGCTGCGCGACATCGCTCTGTTCCGCCTGCAGGGCAGGCGAAGGGTCGGCAGCCAGCGCCAGGACCGGGGAGGAAACCACGACAGCTGCGACCATGGCCGATACGCGCCGAAACCAACCTGTCATGCACTTCCTCCATCAAGATTTCTTACGATACAAATATTATTGCGATATCACAATATAATAAGCCAGCATACCCGATATTACAAATTACGGTGCAGCACGCGTCCGGACTGCCGCACAGCCGGGGCATCATGGACATCTACATCGCCGATTCCAACACATCCACCGTAGCCAGCCCCGACAACCGTGATGAACATGACCTGTCCCCCTTCCTTGTCCGCACGTCACCGGCAGAAACGTTGTCTGCCATCCCCCATCGGCGCGCAGTGCCTCCAGGACATTAAGGGCAGGCTGGCGGCCATGACGATCTGGAACGTTAGTGGCCCACACGAACTGTCACACCGGATCGGGGGAGGCTTATATTCCCGGTCACGCGGATTTTCCGCGGCGTGCCAGACGCGCCATGAAAAGACAGGGATGGGACGCCCCCTGCATGGATGGCCGCATCCCTCCTCCAGCGCTTGCGCTTGGCGATTTTATCCGTAGGTTCTGCTTCGCATGAAAGCATATAATGCCGGGTCAGGGGCAAAACGGGGGAAATCGGGTGGATGAAATTTGATCGCGTGAAGTCGTTGGACGCAATCCTGGCGACGGCAAAAAAGAAATCATTGAATCGTTCGCTTGGAGCCTTCCAACTTACGATGCTGGGGATCGGTGGGATTATTGGCACCGGCATATTCGTACTGACTTCCGAAGCCGCGCAGAAAGCGGGACCGGGCATGATGCTCAGTTTCATCCTTGCCGGTTTCATCTGCATGTGCGCGGCGATCTGTTATTCCGAACTGGCATCCATGGTTCCCACCGCGGGATCGGCCTATACCTATACCTATGCCGTGATGGGTGAACGGCTGGCGTGGATGGTGGGCTGGGCGCTGATCCTGGAATATGCCATCGGGGCCTCCGCCGTGGCATCAAGCTGGTCGGGGTACATGATCGGCCTGATCCAGAACCTGTTCCATATCGAAATCTCCCCCCTATGGGTCAACAGTCCATCCGCTGGCGGCTATATCAACCTGCCGGCAGTGGTCATTACCCTGCTGATTACCTGGCTCCTGGTCCTTGGTACGACCGAAAGCGCGCGAGCCAATGCCATTCTGGTCGGCATCAAGGTGGCCGCCCTGTCCCTGTTCGCCATCCTTGCCATTCCGGTCATGAACATCAGTCATTTCGAACCCTTCATGCCGACCGGAATGACAGGTATGGCCGGGGCGGCCGCATCCATCTTTTTTGCCTATGTCGGCTTTGACGCCGTATCAACCGCAGCCGAGGAAACACGCAACCCGCAGCGCAATGTGCCCATCGCCCTGATCGCCTCCCTGGCCTTCTGCACCATTTTTTACCTGCTGGTCTCCCTTGGGGCCATTGGCTCTCCCCTTGGGGCGCAGCCGGTTACCGGGGCTGATGGTAACATACTTGCGCCCGGCACGCTTGCGCTGGATCAGCGATGCCGCACGATTGTCGCAGCCGGCGCGCAGGATCCCCTGCCGTGCTCACACGAAGCCCTGGCGCATGTGCTGCGATCCATCGGGTGGGTCAGAATTGGCAACCTGATCGGCCTTGCGGCCACCATTGCCCTGCCCTCTGTCGTACTGATGATGATTTTCGGGCAGACGCGCATATTTTTCACCATGGCACGCGACGGCCTGCTGCCCGACAGCTTTGCCCGTGTTCACCCCCGCTATCGCACACCGCACATCGTGACGACTGTCACCGGCATTGGCACCGCCATCGGGGCCGCCTTCCTGCCCGTGGGCACATTGGCTGACTATTCCAATTCCGGCACGCTGTTTGCATTCGCCATGGTCGCCATATCCGTCCTGATCCTGCGCCGGACCGATCCCACACGCATCCGCCCGTTCCGGGCGCCTGTCATATGGCTGTTCGCGCCGCTTGCCATTCTTGGCTGTCTGTATCTTTACCTGTCACTGGACCTGATCGCGATCCTGGTCCTGCCGGTATGGGGGGCAATCGGGCTGCTCATATATTATGGATATGGCCGGTCACGCAGTTATGTGGGGCGCCGGATTGAAACATCCGACAGCATGGAACCCTGACGTCCCACAGGCTGGCCGATGCAAGGATTGAATCAAGATAGCCTGCTGATAAATAATAAAGTTTTTTGGCGCCGCCTTTTTTCCGAAAAGGCGGCGTTTTTCTGAAGCTTTTTTATAATCTGCATAATGTCGCAAAAACAGGCTTTTCAGACAGCCTGCGGGCAGAAAGCTGCCCTTTACGCCATCATGGTTGTGACAGGGTCTGGTGTGCGCGTTCGATGATAAACTGCCGGATGCTTTCAATTTCATCCGGTTTCATGGATTTTTCGAACCCATCCATGCCGAAACTGCTCAGCGCCCCTTTGCCAACAATCGCATAGAAACTGTTTTTGTCCTGAATGGCCGGGGACTTCCTTAAATCCGGCAGGACGCCATTCCATTCCACATTGGCACCATGGCAGTACTGACAATAATTCAGGTACTGCTGGCTACCCGCCAGTGCCTGCCGGGGCACGAACGATGCAGGCGGTGGGGATGAAGGAACAGGGTCATCACTGACAGTCGGCAGATGGTCCCTGCCATCAAGGGCGAATGCAAGGACACGGGAATGATTGACAGCCCCCGTTTCCTGACGTGCCAGCCCGGTGGCAAACAGGCCATACGATCCGCCCCATCCCACTTCAATGGCGACATACTGCCGACCGCCGATACGATAGCTGACGGGAGAGGCGATAATGCCGCTCTGCGCATCGAAGCTGAAAAGATCCTTCCCATCATGTGCGTCATAGGCATGGAACGTGCCGTCGGTCAGCCCCTGGAACACCAGGTCACCAGCGGTGGAAAGAACCCCGCCATTTGCCGGTCCTTTCTGCACCACTTCCCAGCGTGCTTTCTGCGCCACGGGATCCCATGCCACCAGCGATCCCCGTAGGTCCCTGACACCAGCTTTCTGTTCCTCGACGGATGGCATTTTATCATCTGGCTGAATATCCAGCCCCAGATTCCAGCCATCAGGCAGGGGCTTGAATTTACGTGCGCCCTTCAGGTGATCGGGCACCTGCTGGGTCGGCAGGTATACCAGTCCCGTGCGTGGGCTGTAGCTCATGGCGGCAATACCGTGCCCACCCATATCCCCCGGAAAGACATAGAATGGCTTGCCGGTGACGGAATACTGCGCATCCGGATTGAAGATTGGCCGCCCGGTTTTCGGATCCAGACCTTTTGCCCAGTTCACGAAAACGAAGTTTTTCCCAGAAATGAATTCACCCGTCGCGGCATCCAGAACGTAGAAAAAACCGTTTTTGGGTGCATGCACGATCACATGCCGCATCTGCCCATCAAGGGGAAGGTCAAGCGTCATGATCTGCTGGGTTGATGTATAATCCCACTGGTCTTCAGGTGTTTCCTGAAAATGCCAGACATATTCCCCCGTATCCGGCTTTACGGCGACAATGCTGTCAAGGAAGAGGTTGTCCCCCTTTCCATTGGAACGGATGCCATAACTCCATGGCGACCCGTTACCCGCCCCGAAATAGACCAGATCCGTCACAGGGTCATATACGATCGAATCCCATACGGTGCCACCACCACCCTGCCGCACCCATGCGCCTGTGGGGCTCCATGTCGGATAGGCACGGGTCATAAGAACCGTATCGGATGGCGCATGGTCAGGTCTGTTATGCGGATTGGGTACCGTAAAGAACCGCCAGTCCAGCTTGCCCGTTTCCGCGTCGAATGCCGAAATGAAGCCACGGGCACCGAATTCCGCACCACCATTCCCGATCAGCACCCTACCCTTTGCAATACGCGGTGCACCGGTAATGGTATAGGCCTGCTGCTGCCCCAGATCGGCATCTGTCGGGATCGTATTGATACTCCAGATAACCTTGCCATCCCGGGAATCCAGTGCAATCAGCCTGTTGTCAAAGGTCGCCAGATACAGCTTGCCATTCCAGTAGCCCAGGCCACGGTTCACGATGTCGCAACATCCCCTGACCCCGACCTTGCCGTCCACCTTCGGATCATAGGCCCATAGCAGACGTCCAGTCGCGGCATCCAACGCCTTGACCTTGCTCCATGCGGTGGTGGTATACATGACACCATTGATGATCAGAGGCGTTGCTTCCTGCCCCCGGCTGGTATCCAGATCATAATGCCATGCCAGATGCAGATGGCCGATGGTTTTGGCATTGATCTGCTTTAACGGGCTATATCGCTGTTCTGAATAAGTACGGCCATGGGTCAGCCAGTCATCGGGATGATCATCGGCATGAATAATGGCATCCCCTGTTGTTTCCGCGCGCACCGGAACAGCCGCACACAGGAGGATTCCCATACCCAGCAGAACATCACGCAACCGAAGACTGGAAAAATGGTCGCCCCGAATATTCTTATACCGCATTCCCATAGAGCATATTTCCTTTCCCGACCAAGCCCATTCGACTTAAATATTTCCATATCGTATCTAATATCAACAGAAACTACACGTGGTTTTTCGCATCATCAACCGGGATCCCCTGCCCACGGACAGACATTACGCCGGAAGGAATAAAATAAACCCGACATATCGTGAATGGATTTCATTCAAAATAAAAAAAGGGACAGATTGATTCCTGCCCCCTTAATACAACATATGAAACAGATTTTCTTTATTCAGTAGAAATGCGCACTGATCGTTCCGAAATACTGTCGTACTGCCCCGCGCTCCATGGAATAGGCATCGCCTGACGTGGGGTTTCCATTCTCACCCATCATGGAAATATATTTGGTGTTATTCAGGTTATACACACTGAAATCAAATGTCAGTCCCTTCAGTGGACCATAGTCCCCAAACCGGTAACGCGCCCCCAGATTGACCAGCCAGTAGGGTGCGACCCATGTATCGTTTGTATAGCTGAAATAACGTTTTGAATAGTAGTTGGCATCAAGGTGTACTTCCGCACCCTTATAGCCATAGGTAATATTCGCCTTATACATGATCTGTGGGAAGTTCACGAATTTCTTGCCGCGCGTATCCGCATAGCCCCCGGAACCGTCGGGAAAATTGCTGCCATAGGTCGAGTGGTTGTAGCTGATGCTGCTAAATGCAGAAAGCCCCTTCATCACGCCGCGTCTGAACGGCTGAATGGTAAGAGCAGCGTCTACACCATAGATCGAAACATGCCCCGTATCGACAACCGTACCGACAACGTTGCCCAACCCCTGACTACCGGGCACTTCGCCATACTGCAGGCGATGATAAGCATCGGCATGATAAGCATCGATCGAGGCAATGACGGGCCGGGAAGTATAGCGATACCCCACCAGGTAAACCCAGTCACGTTCCGGACGCAGCGTCTTCTGCAGTCCCTTGAATGTCGCCTGGTTCTGCACGGACCATGGCGAGGCACCACCCCCTTCATACGCCTGAACCTGATAGCCACGCATATTTTCGGCTACATCGAAATAGATTTCGTGACCGGGCAGGAAGCGGTAATTCACGGCAACATGCGGCAGGAACGCCGCTGCCGCGGTCAGTGAGCCGTTTGCAAGCGGATCCGTGCTGCCGGTAAAGGCCGGATCCTGCCACTGTGCGCCGCCGGATGTGGTCGTAATCATGGACCGGAAGCCCGCATGAATATCCAGGTTACGCACGGGATGATACACATCGGACAGGAAATACTGGAATGTATTCGTCGTCCACTTGAACCCGTAGGGCGACATGAAGGCCTTGCCGTAGGTATTATAGGGCCCGATTGTCAGAAGAGGTGGCGCGCCGGATGCCAGGGTCGGTTCATTATAAAAATAGTTGGACTGTTCCTGATTATTGTTTTCCAGCCAGATGCCGGATTCGATATGGTTATGCGCAATATCGTACTGGATGGCCGATGTCATGCCATAACGGACTTCGTGGGACTGCCATACCTGTTCCGAAAACGGTGCAGCGGAATCCCCGCCCATCTTGTTGACTGATGGCTGATAGGGATTGCCATAAGTCGTATACAATACTTCGCTATTGCCATAAAAAATGGTTTTCCAGCGCAGGTTATTGGTCAGGGCAAAATCAAGTGTCAGACCACCAAGATAGGAAACCTGATGCTGGCCACCATCATAAATGGTGTCATAATTCCCGGCCGCGGCCGCCGCATATGCTTTGCCAAAATCAGGATAATAATCATCCGTCCGCCAGCCGTATTTACGGATACTGGCCAGCGACATATCCGCGTAACCCCATTGCGAATTGTTGGACCAGTTCATGAATGCGGAAATATGGCTGTCCTGTCCTACGGGCTGCACCAGCTTGGCTTCCGCCTGCTGCTGCAACTGGTCACCGCCCCCTTTCCATTTATGCGTATCAGAGCGCGCATATGAAACGTAGAACTTGGTTCCCGATGAATTCAGCTTACCGCTATCAAAACGCCCAAAAGTTCGGAAGGACGCATTACTTCCGAACATCTGCGAGACCTGTCCTTCCATCCTGTCGGAAGGATCGCTACTGTGGACCTGAATCGCGCCACCCAGATTGGTATTGGACGCCACGTTTACTGCGCCACCACCCTGAGAGACAGACATGAAACCAATATTATTGGTAATGATCGCCTGACTGAGGCCAAGGCCACTGACAGTATTATACGACTGGTCATTCAGCGGGATCCCGTCCAGCGTCATGCCCAGTTCATTCCAGAAGAAGCCACGCATATAAAGGCTGCTGGACCAGGCATCCAGCCCCAGGGCATCGCCTGAACTGAAGCTGAGACCCGGCGTACGTGCGGCCAGAACCTTCAGCGGGTTCGTACCGGGCACGAACTGCTGCATGACCTTCTGTCCAACCGTCTGTTCCGATCCGTGAGAGACGGAATGAGACCTGGTGACCGAAATCTGTTCATTCCTGGGCTGGGGCATCTGTGCCGTATGGTGTGCGGCACTCCGGGTAGCCTTTCCCTTATTTGAAATGGAATCCGATTGCGCACGTATTACTGTATTCTGCTGATCAGAGCTGGCAGCATGGGCATCCCATGTCAGGGCCGTTGCCCCAAGGCATAAAGTCCAGAATGAAAACGTTTTTTTCATCTACGCGCCTCAAGTAAGAATCAATATTTTTCGATATTAATTCGAAACGTTTTATCTATGTCCACATCTTTTGTTATAGCCCCAAGGAAACATGACAAATTTACAACATACTGGTGCATTTTAACTACATTCAGGTTGAAATATTTCAAAATTTTTCTTTATTTTTGGTTTTTGAAAACGAATGTAATAATATAATTAAACGTTTGATTAAAGTAACGAATTTACATCAGGAATCATTCCCTATCACGGGCGATAGCTGGTACCGGTTATCTCGCACCTGACGAAATACGGCACGTCTGATTGCCTGATTCCCAGCATTTATGCCCAGAATAATCTATCATTTGCTTGACTATTACAATTAATCGCAAATCGCCTGATATATTATGCGTTCTCAGGATTGCAATCCTGCCTCACCTTATCCCGGCATACCTGCAACCCACCCATCAAAAGCATATGATTCAGAAAACCCTTTTCTGACCGATCAAGGGCACATGCTCCTGCAATTGGCTTTCCACAATTTGTAATGGGCTTTTCATGTCACCACAAATAAAACGAAATAACAATGTTGAATTTTTATGATATATGAAATTAAACATTATAATGACGTAAATTTGTTGAGATATCCTGAACCGGTTATTATAGATGGGTCGGAAAAATTTCCTGAGGACAAAAGACACGACGGATCGTTTCTTCCGCCCCCATATGAAGCCCGTGGAACAGCAGGGCGACGCACGCGACGCAGGGCAGCAGATACCCCCATAGCGAACGGGGTACCGGACCACATTTCAGTCCCAATACCATCCCGGCAGCACACCCGATGCATGTTCCGGTCACGATTTCGCCTATGGTATGGGCCTGCAATCGCCAGCGGGTAAATCCCATAACCACAGCAACCCCCAGCAGGGGCAGCAGCATAGCAGCCGGATAATGGATAAACCGACGACGCAGCAACATAACCAGCAGCCCGCCATACGTAATGCAGGCGGCCGCCACATGCCCGCTGGGGCTGAACACGTCCGCCTGCGTGAACCATGCATAATACAGCCCCGCGATCTTGAGCAGAAGCATCACACCCAGCGTCAGGGGGATCACCGAACACCAGACCCGCATGCCCCGCCACCATCCATGCAATCCCATGATACAGCCAACCGTCACCACTACCGGCAGAATATCGGCCTGATCGGCGAAGTCGGTGATGAAACGCATCATGGGGGAAAGGGCCACCCTGTCCTGTTTGCGTACGGCATATCACAGGCAGGACATGACCACCAGAACACTGCGTATGCGCAGGGCCATGCGCAAATGACATTGGCAATTGCGACACTGTGGATATGGTCCGTATATGCTGCCATTACGATAACGTTCGCCCCTGTGTCATAAAAACAACAATATATTCCTACATCGCACATCAATGCCTGAAACCCGGACAGCCGCCCTCAATTCATATCCATATCGTTTCAATATTTTCCATTCATATTAATGAAATTATGAAAAACTGCTTCGTATCCGGATTAGATTTCTTTCTGAATCCATCATACATGAACACTCCATATGCCTCCCACACCGCCTGTCATCATGAAAATAATTCCTCATATATTGATAAATATTTTAAATAAAAATTCCACATAAAATAATAAAATTATTGTTATTTATTTCGGAGAACATGAATCGCAAAAAACATTCACGCGAATACCCCGCATAAATTACCAAAATAAAATAGATACAATACTGCAAAAACATTTTAGAAACAATTCGATTATTTCCTCAGTCGCATAATATAAAGATTTAATAATACTGTAATTATAGTGTCATAAAATCATCACGAGACACCATGAAACCCGAAACATAGGGTGTGCCGCGTCATCCAACCACCACCAATCGGGGCCTTGTCATGAGGGATCACGCTGCATGAAAAAGAATAAGATTCTTCTTCTCACAACATGCATGAGTTCTTTGTTTTTCCATAATGCCCATGCAGCCAGCACGGCACAGAAGCAGCCTGTAACCAAGCAGACGGACCAGCGTGGCAAAGCCCCTGCAGGCAAAGCCACGGCAAACGCCAGGGCGGATTCCGTAACCGCCACCAAGGCGGAATCTATCATTGTCATGGGCGCGGGCGCCGCACGTGAAACACAGTCGCTGTCTCATCTCGCCCTGCAGGAAGTCGCCCCCGGCACCAGCCCGCTCAAGACCCTGTCCAAGCTGCCGGGCGTCATGTTCACTTCTTCCGATCCGCTGGGATCGTATGAGTGGTCGCAGCAGATCATCATCCGTGGGTTTGACCAGAGCCGCCTTGGCTTCACCATGGATGGCATCCCGCTGGGAAACCTCGCTTATGGTAACGATAACGGTCTTTCAATCGGTCGTGCGCTGCAGACGGAAAATAATGGGCCGGCAACACTGGCCCAGGGCGCGGGTGCGGTCGGTGTGGCTGCATCAAACGATCTCGGTGGCGCGCTGGAATTCACGTCCATTGACCCAAGCAAGAAATTTGGCGTTGATGTAGCGGGTACCGTGGGGTCATACGGCACATGGCGCACATTTGCCCGTATCAATTCAGGCACCCTGCCCGGTGGCGGGCGGCTGTATGTTTCCTATGACTATCAGGATGCCAACAAGTGGAAGGGCGACGGCATCCAGCAGCAGCAGCAGGCCAATGCCAAGTTCATCCAGCCGCTGGGTGACAAGGTCAAGCTCACCCTGTTCGGTGATTACAGCCAGCGCGCGGAAAATGATTATCAGGATCTCTCACTGCAGATGATCCAGACCAAGGGTTATAACGTCGATAACGTTACCAACAACTATGGACTGGCCAAGCAGATCGCCACGGCTTACCAGACCGGCAAGCCCTTCCCCGCAGGCATCGCCAATCAGGACCAGTCCTATTACAACTCCGCCGGCCTGCGTCAGGATGTGCTGGGGTATGGCAAGTTCGATTTCCATCTGACCGACCACCTGAAGGGCTTCGCCACCGTTTACGGTCATACCAATACGGGTGAAGGCATTTACGCCACGCCATATACGGCAACACCTGCATCCCTGGGTGGATCTCCACTTTCCGTCCGCACCACGGAATATGACATTCACCGCGAAGGCTTTATCGGCAGCCTGTCCTATGAGATCGCACATCATACGATTGAAGGTGGCTTCTGGTTTGAAAACAACGATTTTGAACAGGCACGTCGCTTCTATCCGCTCAGCGCGGACAAATATACAGGCAGTTCCGTCCACTGGTTCCGCAACAACCCGTTCGAAACCCAGTGGCAGAGCGCCTTCAACACCAAGACCTACCAGTTCCATATTCAGGATACATGGCAGATCACCCCGGCCCTGAAACTGAATTACGGTTTCAAGTCACTGGTTGTCGATAACCGGGGCCGCCAGCTGGAAGGCAACTACATGGGCACACCGATGGCCAATACATATGCATCGGGTTCCATTACCTCGGCCAATGGTTTCCTGCCGCAGCTTGGCGCCAACTACCGCATCAACCGCCATAACGAAATCTTTGCCGATTTCGCCCGCAACATGGCGGCCTTTGACAACTCGACCACGGGCGCCACCAGTCCGTTTGCAATGACATCCGCCGCCTATGCCGCGTCCAAGAAAACGCTGCACCCGGAAATGTCCTACAGCGAGGAAATTGGCTACCGATTCCATAACCGGCGCATCCAGGCGTCCATTACCGGTTACTACATCGAATTCGAGGACCGGCTGGCATCCATTTCACCTGTATCCAGCGGCACGAACGTTCAGGGTTACGCCAGTATCCTGACGAATGTCGGTGGCGTGACCGCCCGTGGCATTGATACGGCATTCAACTACCGCTTTGCGGATAACTGGTCGCTGTATGTGTCCTACGCATATAACCAGTCCGTCTATGATGACAACCTGACTACGGGCGGCGTGACCTACGCCACCCGCGGCAAGAGCGTGGTTGGCATGCCGCGCAACCTGGCCAACGTCCAGATCAGTTATGATGATGGCACGATCTGGGGTAATATTGGCATGCAGTATCAGGGACGCCGGACCTATACTTACACCAACGACCAGTGGATCAAGCCGAATGACATCTTCAACCTGAACGTCGGTTACCGTTTCCACAGCCATAACTGGGCACTGCGTGGTCTGGATGCGCAGATCAACGTGACCAACCTGTTCGACAAGCGCTACGTGGCAACGGTCGGCAGCACGGGCTTTGCGGTAAGCGACCCCACGGGCAGCCTGCAGACACTGCAGGCCGGTGCGCCGCGCATGGTCTTCTTCACCCTGCGCAAGCACTTTTTCTGATATCACCACGCCGGCTTTCGACCCTTCATCAGTCTATGGATGACCACCCCATGTCCGATATCCCCAACCGCCGTCAGTTCCTGAAATTCAGCGCAGCAGCCGCCGTTGGCGCGACGCTGCCTGAAAACCTGAAACGGGCACTGGCGGTCGCCCCCAACAGGGTGACCGGCACGATACAGGACGTGGAGCATGTGGTTATCCTGATGCAGGAAAACCGGTCATTCGATCACTACTTCGGCTGCCTGCAGGGCGTGCGGGGATATGGTGATCCCCGCGCTGAAAAACTGCCCGATGGCAGCAGTGTCTTTGCACAACCGGATGGGAAGGGTGGCCATATCATGCCCTTCCTGTTCAATACCGCGCATACCTCCAGCGCCTGCCTTGCCAGCCTTGACCATAGCTGGAAAGGCACACAGACGGCATGGAATGACTGGAACACATGGGTGCCGCACAAGACGCCCATGACCATGGGCCATTTCACCCGCGCGGAAATTCCCTATTATTATGCGCTGGCCGATGCCTTTACGATATGCGATGCCTATCATGCCTCCATTTTCGGACCGACCAACCCCAATCGACTGTTCCTGTTCACAGGCACGAACGGGCTGGTGGTCGGTAATGACGGATTGCAGGCCATACGGAATGTCGATGATGGCAACTGGTCCGCGGACATGGCGCATGACCGGGCTGATTTCACACCTTTCCGCTGGACCACCTATCCCGAAAAACTGCAGGCGGCTGGCATATCATGGCGCGTTTATCAGGAATATGACAATTTTGGTGACAACCCGCTGGCGTCCTTTGCACAATTTCGTAACCTTGATCCCCGGTCATGGGAATATCAGCGCGCCCGCCTGATCGTGCCGGGATCCACCGCCACCAACATGCATGATACCGAAGGCCGCTACCTTGTCGCCGCCTTTGAAGATGATGTCGCGCATGGCAGGCTGCCGCAGGTTTCATGGATCGTGCCGCCAGCCGCCCTGTCGGAACATCCCGATGCCCCGCCCGGTTACGGCGAACACCTGATCTCCCGGCTGATGGACGTTTTTGTGCGCCATCCCGATGTCTGGGCCAAAACAGTTTTTATCCTGAATTATGATGAAAATGATGGTTTCTTTGACCACGTTCCCCCGCCGGTCCCCGCACTTGACCCACGCCAAGGAACCAGCACGATCGCAACCGATGGGGAATCCTATCATACCGTCCCGGTGGGACTGGGGCCGCGCGTGCCCGCAATCGTGGTCTCACCATGGACCAAGGGCGGCTGGGTTAATTCACAGGTATTCGACCATACCTCGGTCCTGCGCTTCCTTGAGACGCGTTTTGGTGTAGAAGCTCCCAACATCACCCCATGGCGGCGCGCTGTATGCGGGGACATGACCTCCATTTTCGATTTTGCGCAGACGGACCGCCGGTGGGCCGCGCACCTGCCGCGAACGGATACCTATCTGGCGGAAACACGCCAGTCATGCATGCTGCCCAAGCCCAATATTCCCGTCCAGCAGGCTCTGCCGCAGCAGGAAACCGGCCAACGTCCAGCCCGCGCCCTGCCCTACCGGCTGCATGCGGACCTGATTGCGCCGGGTCATCTCCATATCGCGAATGAAGGCAGGCAGGGTGCGGTACTGCGTATCCGTGATGGCAGGATAACACGCCATTATACACTGGGCACCGGATCCGACATGACCATACCGGTCACAGCCCACGGCAGCCAGCCCGTGACGATCCATGGACCTAACGGTTTCTTCCGCCAGTTTCAGGGCAAGAGCCTGCCGGGCGCAACCCTGCGTTACGACCCGGCCCGTGACGTGGTTGTGCTGTCGCTGCATAACCATGGCCATGCATCCCGCACGGTCCGGATTGAAGATGCCTATACCCACACCGTCCACGAATCCGAACTGTCTCCCAATATGACAACCGACACCATATGGCCGATCGCCGCATCCGATCACTGGTATGACCTGACCGTCCACGACCCGCATCACGCGCACCGCCTGATCCAGTTGGCGGGACATATCGAAAATGGCAGGCCAAGCCGTACGGATCCCCATATGGGCCAGACCGGCGCATGAAATTCCTGACCCGTCGCACCATGCTGGCCGCTGGTATCACGGCAGGCATCAGCCCATCTTTGCCCGCATGGGCCGCTGGATGCGCCCCGGCGCTGGCACCGCTGAAATGGGCGCCCCGCACCCGCCGCATAATCGAACGCCTGATCGCCATCCATGGCAATGCCGCCGCCAGCTATAACCCGGCCCGGCGCCCTTATGCCGTATTCGACTGGGACAACACCTGTATCGCGGGCGATTGCGAGGAAAGCCTGCTGCATTACACGGCCAACCATTTTGCATTCGCGATGTCAGCCGAAACCTTTGCCCAGGCGACAGCACGCGACGTACCTGCACACACATTTACAGGCCCCTTTCGGACCGTATGTGGACAAAATATCCGCTTCAGGGACCTTCATGCCGATCTGTGCGCGGATTATGCCCTTCTGTCCGCCCGGTCCATGCCCCCGGCGCCAACAGACCCGGCGCTGCTAAGTCTGCGTTCGAAGCTTGTTTTTGCCTATGATGCCATCAACGCCACATGCAATGGAGATATAGCCTGCCGCTGGATCATCCGCTTGCTGGCCGGTCATGACGCAACCGGACTGGCGGCGTTGGCCAAGGCATCCAACTCATGGCATCTGGCGCAGGGCATGGGACAGGAAACATGGATCACGCCGCACACCCGGGCCGGACAGGCAGGCATCGTTGCACGCCCCATCCAGACCGGACTGCGCCTGACACCGGAGATCGCGAACCTGCAATCGGTGCTGCAGCAGGCGGGCATTGATGTTTATGTCTGTTCCGCATCACTGGAAGACGTCGTGGCCGTGTTCGCTACCGATCCCGATTATGGCTATGACCTGCCACGCCAGAATATTATGGGCGTACGTATGGACTGGTCCGGTGGCAGACTGGGGCTTGATGCCGCACCGCACTGGCCCGTCACCTATCGCACGGGCAAGGTACGTGCCATACGTCAGGCACTGGCAGGGGCACGCGGTTATGGACCGTTACTGGTGTGTGGGGATAGTGACGGGGATTACGCCATGCTGACCGAATTTCCCGATACCCGCCTTGGGCTGGTGGTCAACCGACTGTCTTCCGGCCCGATTGGTACCATAGCAAGCCGGGCCGCAGCACAGTTATCAGTCCCGCAGCCCCGCTTTGTCCTGCAGGGACGCGATGAGAATACCGGTGAATGGCGACCATCAGAACAGAGCATTCCCATGGGTTCCCGATTACCCGCACTGGTGGTTACGCATTCCTGAAAACATACTCCGTATGACAGGATGAAAAGGCCAAGAAGCAGCGTAAAAAGCCTGCCCGGAAAATATCAGGCAATCGATTAAGAGATTTTTGGGGTGAAGCATTTAAAAATTTCTCTCACTGCCCTGCAGGACCTGTACGCGCCAGACCAAGAACACCCACAATGGATATCCCTGCAAGAATGGAGAAAAAAACAGCTAGCGGCAGCCATTGCCCTGCATAACGGGCAGCGATGAGCGTCCCGATCAACGGCGTAAAACCGGAAATCAGCGAAGAACTGGTCTGATAGGCAATGGAAATGGCAGTATAACGAATCGCAGGCCGAAAAGCTGCCGCCATATATCCGGCCACAACGGCATAAAAGGCGGACAAGGTAACAATAGTGGCTGAGATACCCGCTGAAATCAGCCAGATATCATGCGTCCGCAAAAGCAGGAACATGGGATAGGGCAGAAAGGCACAGGCCGTTGCCGTGGTCAGCAGGAAACGCGTCTCCCCTACCCGTTCGCCAGTCCATGCCGCCAGTGGCTGGGTGACAAGTTGCAGAAAAGTGGCAATGAACAGCGCATTCAGAATGGTTTCGCGGTCAATATGTTCATAACGCGTTGCATAGCTGAGCAGGAACGTGTTCATGAAGAAAAAACCTGCCGTCCCGATGACGGCAGCAGCACCGGCATAAACAATTTTTGTCCACTCTCCCGACAGGGCACGCAGGGATGAAGGCGGTGGCGCTTGTGCATCTGCGACCTGGGCAAGGAATTCAGGGGTTTCATGCAATTGCCGTCGCAACAGGTAGCAGCCCAACGCAATACCGCCTCCCAACAGGAACGGGATACGCCATGTCCAGGCCAGAAACGTTTCCACCCCAAAGGCATTGGCCATGCGAAAGGTCAGCAATGCCAGCAGCATACCGGCCGGACTGCCAAGCTGTGCGAAGGAGGCCGCGAATGTCTTGCTGCCCGCCGTCGCATGCTCACTGGCCATAAGCACGGCGCCACCCCATTCCCCTCCGACTGATATGCCCTGCACGATACGCAGCGCCACCAGCAGGATGGGTGCCCATACCCCGATGGACGCATAACCCGGCAGCAGACCCACCCCCATGGTGGCCAGTCCCATCGCCGCCACCGTCAGGGTCAGTATCCGCCTGCGCCCCCAGCGATCCCCCAGAATGCCGAATACGGTGCCAGCCAGAGGACGGGCGATGAACCCTGCCGCCAGCGTGCCGAAAGATGCGATATCGGAAACAGTCGTTTTTTCACCGGGAAAGAATACATGACCCAGAACCAGCGCGGATGCCAGCGCATAGACGTAATAATCATAAAATTCGAGCGAAGTGCCGACAAAAGCCGACAGTGCCGCGCGGCGCGCATGACCTGGACCGTTGTTCACAAACCCTCCTGTTGACCTGTAGCCTTATCCACAGCACTCCATTCATAACGGAATCGGTTCATTCCGGCGAACACATTTTCTGAATTTATCAGCATTGCCATTTTGTATATGCGCAGGCTGCAATATAAAAATTTTTACCATATCATTATACGGTCGCAACAAAAAACCAGCATATCCTCCATCCTGAGGGACGCGTCACCACTTCAGGTATCATTAACCGACCGCAAAAGTTATATTCCGATCAGGCTACATAAATACCATTATTTATAGATATTTTTACATATAAATATTTCATATTCTGATCTGCAATTGATGATGCGCATCACATAAAGCGTTCAATCAATGCACATTATACAAAACAGGAAAATGATACGTTTTTTTACTTCAATCCAGGGGTTGGATGGTTGGTCATCATGATCATGCCATGATAGCATTATGGTCTGTCATAGACATGCAGGAAAACAAGCAGCGTGTTTCGTAAAATCCATCGCTGGATGGGACTTCTCCTTATGCTTCCACTGGTCCTGCAGGGACTGACCGGAACGCTGCTGATCGTCATTCCGCTGCTGCTGCCACAACGCCCCCATGTCACGGCTACTGATGCACAGGCCGGGGCCGAAGCCATAATTGCCGCATCCCGCCCTCGCGCCCCGGCCGGCATGATCCCGCTGCGCCTCATCCCCGCACGCTGGGCCGGCGATAGCGCCATGGTCACATATGGGCCAGCAGGAGAACGGCATCCGACCTTTGAAGTGTTCGTCAATCCCTATCATCCGTCGGTTATCAATACATATGTTGTGCCGTCCTATATCCGCTTCCTGCACAATCTTCATGCGGATCTGTTCCTGCTGCCCTACGGACAGACGGCAACAGGCATAATGGGCATCATACTAAGCGCCATGGCGTTTACAGGTCTGGTCATATGGTGGCCCCATCCCGCATTATGGAAAACGGGAAAATGGCGCAAGACCGTCATGATTGCACCCCGTGCACGTGGCCTGCGCCTGTGGCGGGAGGTGCATGTCAGTTCAGGATTCTGGTTTTCGTTCCTGCTACTTTTCATGGCACTTAGCGGATCCGTGCTGGCGTTTCCCTTCGCACGTCCCCTGTTTGGCATCAGTCGTCCCGCTGCCCATGAACACAGCCATCATGAACATGCGTCCCCAGCCTCCACCACAGGAGAACAGGGACTGGACGAATCACTGGCTGCGCTAAAAAAACAGATGCCGGAAACGATCCTGTTATCAGTGCAGTTGGGGGAACACCCGGCACAACAGTCGCTCGAAGTGATCCTGCCTGCCTATGGCCCCAACCACCCGGCTACCGTTCAATACGATGCCCCGACAGGCCGCATGCACATAACCCGCAACCCAGGACAACAACGCCGGGGAGAATGGAGCTTCCAGTGGCTGCATATGCTTCATGAAGCAAGGCTTGCTGCGCCTGCTCCCGTCGCCGTCATATGGAAAACCGCCGTGGCGGCAGGTGGACTGGTGCTTGTCGTGCTGGCGTTCTCCGGCGTGGGTATGTGGACCATACGCCGTCGGGGCGCAGCACGCCGCGAAAATGGGTCATAACGGCTAAACCCGCATTGCCGATCATAATGCCTGCGAATCATAGAAGAGTTTTCGGTATCGCTTTTTCAAAAAGCTTTAAAGAACGCCACCTTTTTTGGGGCCTGTTGAGAATTATCGTGAATTGATGATTGCGGCGGCGAGATGGTTCATGGCTGCAAATGATCTGTCTGTCCTATCGCTCCGCATGGCGATGCGCTTGAGCGCCTTGAGCTTGCAGAAGAAGTTCTCAATGAGATGGCGCGCTTTGAACAGGGCCCAATCGAACGGGCGTCTGTCGAGGCGGCTCGAGCGCTGGGGAATGACCATGCAGGCGCCTTGCGCGCGGATGGCATACACGATCCAGTGGACGTCAAACGCCCTGTCAGCAGGAATCTTCCAGAAATCTGCCGGTTGGAGACGGGGCGCAACCCCGACCGTGTCGTAATGCTGGCCGAGAATGAGGGTAAAGCGGATCAGATTGCCCAGGGCATCAGTCATGGCGATGATCTTCGTTGACCATTCCGTTACACTGCGTCTGATTGCCTGTTTTCAGGTCCCCTTTTTGCCCCCTGCCCATGGCGGTGAACCCGGATCACCGTACCATCGCATATTCCATATCGGTATCGCCAGAGACGGCTTCGAAAATTCGCTGAAAAACCCCGGCCTTCGTCCAGTCGCTGTAGCGCAGGTAAACCGGGTTCCAGTGTCCGCAATACGGTGGCAGGTCCCGCTACGGACTGCCCGTCAGGGCGATCCATAAGACCGCTTCGATAAAGAGGCGGTTATCCTTCCCGCTGCGTCCCCGATCCGTCTTCTTCCCAAGGCACAGCGGCTCCATTTTCGCCCATTGGGCATCGATCAGGATGAAGCAATTCATAAAGGTTTTGCAGCATATCAAGAGACTTGAAAAAACCAATTCCCAACAGGCCCCCATAAGCTACATAAAGAATCGTGCAAAACGCCATCGATACAAAAGGACGGATGTGGCATTTCCTGTAATGCTTTACCATACGGCGCGCCTGACGGGGCCATACCAAACAAATAGCGGGACCGAGACAGGCAGTATGAACTACCGATAACCTTGACGTTCCGCTTTTATGCTGCCCCGTCATGCAGCCTGATATCCAGAAAAACCGACCGTTTCCCACAGACCTGAATATGCTGTCATTCCTGCGGCTACAGGCGGATAAGGGACATTTAAATTCTGTTACGTGTTATAATAACTGACCTGATAGCCCCATAAAACCTGCACACAAACCAGTCCATGCGTCTGCAGGCAAAGCGGCCATAGGCAGAATGCATCGAACGGTTCAGCGGAATACCATTCCCCCGTCGATCAGCACCGATTGTCCCGTCATGTAATCTGAATCCGCACTGGCAAGCCACGCGACAAAGGCGGCGACATCATCTGGCGTTTCCGCCCGGCCAAGGGCGATACCACTGACATATTTCCGATAGGTTGCGCCAATTTCCGCACCGGTTGCTTCTGCCATGCGCCGGTCTATATCCACCCACATATCGGTCCCGACCACACCGGGACAATAGGCATTCACGGTAATGCCAAAGGGAGCAAGTTCCTTTGCCGCCGCCTGCGTCAGTCCCCTGACCGCGAATTTTGTAGCGGAATAGACCCCAAGGAAGGCATACCCTTCATGCCCGGCGATGGAACAGGCATTGATGACCTTTCCCTTACGGCCCAGCTTCCTGAATGCCTGCGCCGCAGCCTGAATACCCCATAACGTACCATTGACATTGATCTGGAAAATACGATCCATATCTTCCACACTCACATCCAGTAATGGCCTGACCTGCGCCACACCGGCGTTATTGACCATGATGTCAATGCCACCCAACTGGTCCACCGCCCGGTCAATCATGGAAAAGACCTGCTCGCGCACACTGATATCGGCAGCCAGCGTAATGACCCTGCGGTCAAGCGCCAGTATTTCCGCACGAACATCAGCCAGCCGGTCCTGATTGATATCCACCAGCGCCAGATCTGCCCCGTCACGCGCCAGACGCAGTGCAATACCACGCCCGATGCCCTGTGCGGCACCTGTAACAACAGCTACCTTGCCAACAAGAGACATGAATAGTGATCTTTCTTTTTTATTTCCACACCATGGGATATGGCAGGACACCGAAAAAACGCCCGATTCAATAAAAAGATTTAAGGAAACGTATTCTTTACCAGAACCATACCGCACACATCCATTTCAGAACGCGACATTCATGGCAGTGCTTAATACTACAGCATCCTTGAATACCGTAGTGCCACCAACATGATTGACATACTGGAAATCCGGTTTGATCGACAGGCCTTCTACTATATGGAAACCGTAATAAGCCTCATAAATCGTCTCGTGACCCTGAACACCATACGGTATGCCGAAATTTGCTCCCGGCAGGGCAAGGCCATGGGTTGCAGCCGCTTCCTGTGACAGGATGGCAGAACGGCTGAAACTGGCCCACAGGAAGGCAATACCCACACTGTCAAGCGGACGATGCCACAATGCGCCCGTATCCATAAGGACAGCCATGAAGCTATGCTTGATCTGCGAAGTCTGGCCGGATGCATAGGCATAATATCCGCCCAGTATCAGCCCGTTCATTTCGCCCGGGCCACGGCGGACCAGCATCTGGTCGGCTATGACCCATACGGATGTCTGTCCGCTTTGCCTGCGGGCAGGCTGGCCGGTCAACACCCATGGATTGCCATGGATATCTTCATACAGGTCATCATACCGCGAATTATCATACATCGCACCCAGCTTGTAATGCCCGGCCAGATGGTTATGCCCAAAGGCAGGAAGCCAGCCGATTTCCGCCTGTGTCGATAATTTACCCAGTCCATCCTGCGCCCATGACCAGCCGGAAATACCCCCATTGTAATTATGGGGCGAAACAGCAAACAGTCCCCCCATGACATAAAGTTCTTTCATTGGCATTACACGCAGGATGCCGCCGATATTACCCGAAGGCCAGCCACGCCCGCCACGCAGGAATTTGGTTGGCGCCTCGCCCCCGCACAGCCATACATTCATGAAGTTGCAGACCCATGGCGAATTCTGGAAAAACGCACCGGTCGGTATCCAGCCCACGGACAGATCCACCTTACGCGCGAACCATGCCTTTTCAAAATATGCCCAGACAAGATGGGCCAGCACATTGCCACGGCTGCCGTAAATCTGCTGTACCTGATTGCTGTTGTCACCAAACAGCCGACTGAGGTTACGGCCATGTCCATTGACCACAAGCATATGCAGCCACAGATCCTTCGTCCATGCGCGTGAATGCAGCAGCGTATCCCAGTCAACATCCAGCGTGGTCCCCACCTGCCCCGCAACAGTATAATCACGCTTTTTCCCGCCCATGACATTGCCGGCGAGATCTTCATAAACATCCAGCGCAACATACAGCCCGCGTTTCTGCAGCCAGGGCTGGATACCGCCCCAATCTCCCAGCATATGCGTGGTACCATAGGGCGGACCGAACGAAGGCGGTCCATAGGGAGCCTGAAGAAAGCCGGGGATCGTTTCATAAAAGGGTGTTGTCGGCTGTGTTTCGCCATAAGGCGTAGGGTTCGAAACCTCCGGCAGCTTTTTTGTTACTGTCTTTGTGCCGAGGATCCTGCGCAACCATGCAGGCTGTTGTGTACTTTCCACGGTGGATGTTCCGGTTGCGCCCTGATCCGCGGCACGGGCAGGCAATACACGCAACATACCCAAGGCCAGACATATGACCATCAGGGTCAGACATGTCATTCTGATATGGCGAGATGCCTTCCCGATCCTGAAGACTGCCTGAAAACAAATCGTTGATAAAAAACAATAAAGGTTTTTGAGCACTGCCTTCTTGAAAAAATCTGCCTTATGATTGCAGGACCTTTCAAAGGCTGACTTTTTAAACAGTCCCTTATCAATATAATGATAGAGAACCGATAATAAAAACCATTCATGAGGAACGCGCATGCCCTAGACCTCACGGAAATGCATGTCATGCTGTCAGGAACATGATATTCCCAGAAAACAGCACAAGACAGGTCATACCCACAGACGGATAGAACAGATATTTGCAACATGTCGCCACATCCATTATCCGGAAATCCGGGCAACAGTCATCAACAGTCCTGTTTTTGGGTATGGATTTATTATTTCTTATAGAAAATAGTTTTTATTTTTTATTCATCTTCATTGCCTTATTTTATTATATATTTTTAGGCGAATTGCATTATTTATTAAAAAATAGACAGCGGAAATTATAAAATTCATTCCATACTGTCTGAAACCCTATATTTGTTCAGATCCATGCATGCATCATACACAACTGCAGGGTAGGACCATTTCAGTTACATGGACATTCTGGTAGCTCACTTCCCTTTCCTAAAAGGCATAATATGGCCTGTGCCCGCTAACGGATATCTCCCGCTTCAGGTTGCCTGACGATGCAGGGATATTTGCACGTGTCTAATGAAGTAAAATTGGCGCGTCACCTTCCTGCCATGGGTCAAGGCGACACATGGCGCGACCAAGTAGTGGCGACGTCAGAAACGCCTGCAACCATTCCTGCAATCGTACCAGGGGAACGCTGGCAAACCAGTCCGGATCGGTTGCGGCAAACTGGCGTACAAACGGCGCGATAGCAGCATCAGTCAGACCAGGCCGGGCACCATGCAGGAAGAATCCCTCTTGCAGTATCTTATCAATATTTTCCAGAATCTTCAGCGCTTCAGCCCTGTGGCAATCGGGGTTGGACTGGTAGCGGGTCGCATATTTGTAACGGTCCAGATGATATTTGAAGGGACCGTCATTCTGCGCGATCAGATCATGCCGGATATTGAACAGCCAGTGCTGCGGGTCATGCTGTCCCAGCACCCAGCACATGATATCCAGACTTTCGTCAACAACCGTATGATCAGGCAGGACAAAAACAGGCACCGTTGCCTTGGGTGAGGCACGCAGCATGCTGGCAGGCTTGGCTGAAAGCCTGACCTCCCGGATTTCACATTCCATACCACTGGAAAGCAGGGCCAGACGCGCCCGCATGGCATAGGGACAGCGGCGAAAACTGTACAGCACGGGTCTTGCGGTCATCTCTTTCCTGTTCGGCAACCTTCTGTCCAGACTGACATGATACAAAAACACACCATAATCAGGCAAGGACACCTCCATTCCGTAACGGACCGCATGGAAAAAACTTGCATGACCGGGCCGCAACTTCCCTTTCCCTGTTGCGTATAAGCAATTGGCAGCATATTGCGGCATTCCATGCATCCAGCCGGAATACGCAAATATTGTTTGAAATTAACTGGCCGATAAAAAACAATAAAAGCTCCTGAATGTCACCTTTTTAAAAAAGACGTCGTTTCAGGAAGCTTTTTGAAAAACTTCGCCAAAAAATTTCCTTATGATCACCCGATGGCTCAAGGGCTGACTTTTCAGACAGTCTTCAGGGGATGCATGCAGACCCTTCGTGAAGCATTGACCGGTTATAATCCTTCAATGCGGACCGTAACGACACAGATCGCCTCCGTTTAAAATAAAACGAACAGAAACGGAATTACCAGTCATGGAAAACATTTCCAATATATGGCCAGTTTTCACCTATGCCGTTGTCATAGCACTGCTTCTGGCCTGCATGTTGGGACTGTCGGCTATAACCGGCACCCGGCGGGACGGCAGGGCCATGGGCCGTTCCATGTCCATGGCTTTTGAATCCGGTATTGTCCCCACGGGTTCAGCGCATCTGCGGCTGTCTGTACAGTATTATCTGGTAGCCATGTTCTTCGTCATTTTTGATGTTGAAACGGGCATCCTCCTGACATGGGCAACAGTCGTAACCGAAACGGGATGGGTCGGTTATGCTGCCGCCGTCGTCTTTACTGCCTTTCTGGCCCTTTCCCTTGCCTATCTGTGGCGTGCCGGGGCGTTGGACTGGGGTCCACGGGTCCGCCCATACCAGATACCCGATACGCGAAAGGATCACGCGGCATGAACTGGTCCCTGTCTTCCCCAAATACCGCCAGACATACGCAGGTTTCCTCCAGTTTCAGTGAAACCCTCCGCCGCAATCTGGTCATGGGCCGGTTGCAGGATTTTGTGGCATGGGGGCAGAAAAATTCCATCTGGCCGCTGAATTTCGGCCTGTCCTGCTGTTATGTGGAAATGGCGACGGCGTTCACCAGTCGTTTCGACATTGCCCGCTTCGGTTCCGAAGTGCTGCGCGCAACACCACGTGAAGCCGACCTGATTGTCATTTCCGGCACAGTATTCGTCAAGATGGCCCCGGTCATCCAGCATCTGTACAACCAGATGCTGGAACCACGATGGGTCATCTCCATGGGATCCTGCGCCAATTCCGGCGGCATGTATGACATTTACAGTGTCGTGCAGGGTGTAGACAGCTTCCTGCCGGTAGATGTGTATGTGCCCGGCTGCCCGCCCCGCCCCGAGGCGCTGCTGGAGGGGCTGCTGCTATTGCAGAAATCCATCGGTACACACCGCAGGCCCCTTAGCTGGCTGATGGGACCGCAGGGGGCGGAACCCGTGACCCCGCCCAGCCTGCGCGATGAAAAGCGCGCCCTACGCCAGAGCATGCGCGACCTGCGCACGCCCGACGGAATCTGACATCATGAGCACCACCCTCACCCCCACCCGCGAACAGAGTCTTGCGGACATAATTTCGGATCATCTTCCCAATGGTAGACTGGCCACCCAGCCAGCATGTGATGGCGTTTCCATCATCTGGATTACGCCGGACAACCTGCGCCCGGCCCTTGCAGCGCTGAAAGCGGCTACCGCATCAGCCATGCTGCTTGACCTGACGGCCATAGACGAACGTGAGCGCACACACCGCGCCGGACAACCACAGGCCGCGTTCACGGTCGTCTATCACCTGATCTCGTTGACCACCCGCACGGATGAGGTCCGGATCAAGGTACCCCTTGGCGCAACCGCCCCCGCCCTTCCCAGCATCTGTGACCTGTGGCCGGGCGCCAACTGGTATGAGCGCGAAGTATGGGACCTGTTCGGTATCCATTTCCATAACCATCCCTGCCTGCGCCGCATCCTGACCCCACCCACATGGACCGGACACCCGCTGCGCAAGGATCACCACGCCCGTGCCACCGAAATGCCGCCCTACAGCCTGACAGAAGAACAAGAAGCACGCGAACAGGACGCCCTGCGCTTTGACCCATCCGCATGGGGCATGGGGCGACATAGCGACCACAGCGATTTCATGTTCCTCAATCTCGGCCCCAATCATCCCAGCGTGCATGGGGTTTTCCGCATCATGCTGCAACTGGAAGGCGAGCGGATTGTCGATGCCGTACCCGATATCGGCTTCCACCATCGCGGCGCGGAAAAGATGGGCGAACGCCAGTCATGGCATACCTATATCCCCTATACCGACCGGGTGGATTACCTCGGCGGGGTCATGAACAATTTCCCCTATGTCATGGCGGTCGAGACACTGGCCGGGATTACCGTGCCGCCACGGGCGCAGATGATCCGCGTCATGCTGGCGGAACTGTTCCGCATTGCCAGCCACCTCGTCTTCTACGGCACCATGGCGCAGGATGTAGGGCAGCTTTCACCAGTGTTCTACATGTTTACCGACCGCGAACGCGTGTTCGGGATCATCGAGGCGATATGTGGCTTTCGCATGCACCCGGCATGGTTCCGCATCGGCGGCGTGGCCATGGACCTGCCTGACGGGTGGGAAGGACTGATCCGTGCCTTTCTCCATGACCTGCCCGGACGGCTGGATGAATACGACGCCATGGTCATGCGCAATCCGATCTTCCGTGCCCGGACGAAAGGGGTCGGGGTCTATACCACGGCGGAGGCTACTGAATGGGGCGTCACCGGGCCGGGGCTGCGCGCCACCGGTCTGGCATGGGATTACCGCAGGCATGCGCCCTATGCCTGTTATGGTCAGCTTGAATTTGACATTCCCACCGGCGCCAGTGGCGACTGTTATGATCGGGTTGCCGTGCATGTGGAAGAAATACGCCAGAGCCTGCGCATCATCCGCCAGTGCGTGGACAACATGCCCGCAGGCCCGGTCAAGGCTGACCACCCGCTGACAACCCCGCCGCCCAGGGCGCGGACGATGCATGACATCGAAACCCTGATCCACCATTTCCTTGGCGTAAGCTGGGGGCCGGTCATTCCACCGGGTGAAGCGCGGGCCAGCATCGAAGCCACGAAAGGGGTGAACACCTATACGCTTATCAGCGATGGGGGCACCACATCATACCGCACCCGTATCCGCACCCCATCCTTTGCCCACCTGCAGATGATCCCCCTGCTCAGCCGCGGCATCATGATCGCGGACCTGATCGCGATCCTGGGCAGCATTGATTTCGTCATGGCCGATGTTGACCGCTGATACATCCCTGCCCACGCCCATGCGGGCGGAAATCCTGGCGCTTGCGGCGCAGGAACTGCATCCGCGTGGCGCGGGTGTCGCAGCGCTGCGACTGGTGCAGGCCCATTTTGGATGGGTCAGCACGCCGCACCTGCGCGAAGTGGCCGAACTGCTGGACATGTCGGCGGATGATCTGGATGGCGTCGCCACCTATTTCAACCTGCTGTTCCGCAGGCCGGTCGGACGGCATGTCATCATGTTGTGTGACAGCGTTTCGTGCTGGATCATGGGGCGTGAACCGCTATGCGCCCATTTGTGCCGGAAACTGGGCATAAGGCCGGGCGAAACCACGGCAGACAACGCCATGACACTGCTGCCCACGGTATGTATCGGGCATTGTGACCATGCCCCCGCCATGCTGGTGGACAGCACGCTGCATGGCAATGTGGATGCGGCCATGCTCGACCACCTGATCGACACGCTGAGGGTCACGCCATGACATCCCCTACCGAAAGGCCCCTGACTGCCATGATCGACCCTGCCGCCGGGCCACCGGACTGTGCGGCATACGGGCGCGCGGGCGGCTGGCAGGCCGCGCGCCTGGCATTGGGCGGCCTTGCCCCGGCTGACATCATTGACATGGTGACACGCTCAAAACTGCGCGGGCGTGGGGGGGCAGGCTTCGGTACCGGGCAGAAATGGAGCTTCGTGCCGAAAGAACCCGCAATCGAACGCCGCAAATACCTGATCGCCAATGCTGACGAGATGGAACCGGGCACCTTCAAGGACCGCCTGCTGCTTGAGGGCAACCCCCTGCAGTTGGTTGAGGGCATGATCCTTGCGGCCTACGCCGTGCAGGCCGGGCACGGCATCATCTTCCTGCGCGGGGAATAATGTCCTTTGTTTTTATTGGATAATTTTCCACGTTTTTGGTCAGTGCCAGCACAATTAAGCAACGGCGAAAGGAAACTCTCCTTGTACTTTTCGCCCTACCGTGCCTATAATCACCCCGCTGCGGCACCCATCCGGTTGGTGCAGGTCACGATGCCGCAGCACCGCATTTCTAGAGGCCCTCGGGTCGCAGCGGGTGGAAGCCCCGCACAAGAACGGCAGGGCCTTAACGGGTTCCTGCCGTTTCTATTTCCGGCACCCTCTCCGCAAACAGAACAGCCGGTGCAGCCAGCGCCAGATCATCGCCGTCCACCCACGAACGGCGCGACCGGCGCGCGACCGGCACACTCGCCAGCGGCCCAGGTATCAATCATCGCCCGCACTCTCCCCCGCAATTCCTCGCGGTCGGCGATCAGGCGCGCTGCCTCGACGTGCCGAGCATCATCGTTCTGTGCAAACATAGATGCCTCGTAGCCAATCTGCCGCCCCATCTCCACGTCGGGCATGGATGACAGGGGCGCATAGGATACCGGCAAGTTAACCGTCTGTCCGCGCGTCCGGCTGGCATCGGCCCCTACCCCGAATGTGGGCGCGGTCGTGATCGCCCCCACGCTGAATTGGCCGCCCTGCGTGAACTGCCCGGATAGTTGCAGGGTCACGTCGCCCGCAATCGTGCCCACCACCGGGTCGGACCGGCCCTGACTGCACTGTGCCGCCCGAACGGCACGGACGAACAGGGCGTCCTGATCCTTTGTCCAATCGCCCGCGTGCGATACCGACACAACGCCAGCCTGCGCCAGACTGGACTGTATACCTGCCATGGCCTGCGGGATGGTAGTTGCGACGCGGGCCGGGTGGACCGCACAGCCAGACAAGCCAACGGCGCAGGCGAACAGAAAAGCTATGCGGTCGCCCCGGTTCATGCTGCTCCCCGCAAGTATGCCTCATTGGCCGCAACCAGCGCCGCCCAGTCATCACCAGCCGGATACAGGCTGCCAGGCGCATGCAATTGCCCCCACGCCAGACCGTGCGCTTCCATGATCCGTGAGCGGACCCAGCGCCATGTTGCTTTCTGCTTGCTGCCCCACGTCAACAGCGTGACAAGGTCGGTATCGTCCGTGCCCGAGTAATCCCACAGCAGTAGGCAATGACCGCCAGCGCTGCCCGGCGTCGGGTCGCCATGGTCGGCGGGACTGTCCGTATCCCACACGGGCGGCAGGTTGCCGTCCTGATCCTCCCACATATCTGCCGTGGCCAACTGCACGCCCAGATAGGCGGCAGACAGGCCTGCGGTGATGTTGCGGATCCCGTTCAGGTCGCTTGGATCGGCGCTCCCCCAGATCGGAAACAGGGTCTGGTCTGCCAGCGCATAACCATCGCGGGCGGCCGTGGTCAGTACGTCCACCTCCACACCGCCGTTATCCGTGGCAGGGTTGCCGGGAACGTAGCCGGTGGAAAGGGAATAGAAGCGTACGGCGGCGTCAGTCGTAATGCCGCTGACATCAAAACCAGCCAGTGCGCCGGTAGCGTGCAGATGATTGCCGATGCCAGCCGATGTGCAGTCTCCCAGAGCATCATTGCCCAGCATGGCCGGGTGTGGGTCGATATGGTCGCGGATAAGGCGCGGTGGGGCCTGCCGTGCGCAGAACCCGCGCATTACAGACAGATGCGGCTGGCCGGGCCGGTGTTCAGCCGGGCGGCAGCCGAGGAAGCGTTTTGTCATTTTGAGGTGTCCGTTTGGTCGGGCGCGGGTGGCCCTAGCGTGTCGTCAATCTGGCGTTCGCGTCGGGCTTTGACCCATTCAGCGATGCAAAAGGCTATCACCTGAAAGAAGGCCCCGCCGGTCAGGAACAGGCCCAGACCGGCAAGCGCGTGGGTGGTCATCCCTGCGATGCCGCAAAGACGGCGATTTCACCGATGGCAGCATCACCATTCAGCGGCGACACGGCGTGCAGGCGCGGGCCGGACATGTCGATCATGGCCTTCAACAGAGAAATCAGCGTCTCCGCCGCACCGGCTGCCGTCTTGGCCTCGGACACCACGCTGCTGGACAGGTTGGCCGCCGTGCCGGTGATGACCGCGACAATCAGCGTGTCGATCTTCTCCACGTCGGCAAGGACGCTGTCGAAGGCTGTCTTGACGCTGGCGCTGTCATAGGTGACGGATGTACTGGACCCGGCGGCGGACAGGAACGCCGCCAGCGCGGATTTCAGGGATGCAATGACCGTGTTGGCCAGCGCCAGATTGGCCGTGCCCATGGCCGACGCCACGAACGATACATTGATTGACGTGCTGGCAAAGGACAGGATGGCGGTGCCGTAATCCACGACCTCGGCAACGTTCAGGGTGATCGTGGTTGTGGTGCCGGACTTACTGGCGGAACAGCCCGGAAGGGCTGCAACGGATGCGATGGCGGCCACCGTCATCAGACCATGCCCAAGGAAGCTGCGACGGCCTTTGTTTTTGACTTCAATCCGGACGTGTTTTTTATCGCCGAACATGGCTATCTCCTTATGGCCAGATCACGGCTGGCGTGTAGGCGGACCACGTGTTTTCTGCCGTGCAGACGTAGATGCCGCTGGATGCGAAAATGATGGTGCCGGGTGTGCCAGCAGCGGTGGATGATGCGGGTGCATCCCCGATGGTGATGATCAGGTTTCCCGAGCCGTCAACTCCGGCTGCGCTTGTTCCGATCATGCGCTGCGTATCGAGGCGCGTCGGGTACATGCCGGGGTCGAACGGCCGGCCGCGCCGGATGGGGTTAGGTGTTCCCATTGGCCGCCTGCTCGGGTTTGCCCTTTTTGTTCAGGACTGGAATACCGGCCGAGGCTACGGCCTGCTTGGCAGCGGGCTTGTCCGCCAGCGGCACGCGCACGCCCGACTGTCCCGGCTTGAAGTGATTTTCAGCCCAGCCGATGTTCAGGCCGATGGTGGTCATGACCTGATAGGCCACGGCCCACTTGCTGCCAGCATGTGGCGGCGGGATCAGCGCGGATGCCGCCGAGCAGGCGAACACGAACACGGCGGCGTAAAGCGTGTACTGTTCCGGCACCTCATTGAGCAGCAGCAGGACGAAAGCCCCGATGCCGCCGAATTTCGCGGCGGTGTTCATTTGCCGTCTCCATGCAGGCCGATCCGGTAGAAGTCGTGATGGCCGATTGTCTTGATGAAAAGCCGGGGCAGCGCCCACATCGGGGCTGGACTGCCATGCCGGTAGTAACTGTCCGCGCCGTTCGTCAGGTCCACCAGCGCCCCGGCCACCAGTTGCAGGGCCAGTTCATGCGCGGTGCGGTATTGCGGGTCAGACTGGTTCAGGCTGGCTATTTTTCCGGCGTTGGGATCGCCTGGGTTCCAGCAGGAGAACTGCCAAGGCGCGCGACAGACGGATGTGATGTCGCTGCCCCACCAGCCGGGGTGAGACGCCCGGTTGCCGATCACGTTCAGGACCGCCTGCATGCCGCACAGCCCCTCTCCCCTCGCCTCGCCCCATGCGGTCATGGCTGCGGTGTCTATGGCGGTCGCGTCCAGCATCAGCCGAACATCCCGTGCCAGAGATGGCAGACGCCACGCCATGCAGCATCTCCGATCTGGCCCCAACCCAGCAGGCCGGTAATCAGGACAGCCCAGAACATCAGCCGCTTGTCACGTGCTGCTTCCTTTTCTTCGATTCGTCCCAGACGCGATGAAAGATCGTTGTCCCGATTGTCCTGCTTTTCCTGCAGGGCGCTGAACCGGTCATTCATTTCACGGCGCGTCTCGGCGGCATTGTCGTTGACCGCCTGCATCAGAAGCGCGTTCTGGTGCTTCATGTCGTCGCGCAGGTTATCCTGCACGCCTTCCACGCGGGCCACACGCTCACGCACCACGGCCACTTCCTCGACCGTGGCATATCGGGGATCGGTCATCAGTGAGATACCGCCTCACCGGATACACCAGTCCAGGCGCTGCCATTCCACAGCACCAGCACGCCAGTGCTTCCGCTGCCGATCTTGCAGTCAGAACAGAAGGAAGGAACGCCTACCTGACCCGATGCGGGCAGTGTGGCGTATGTGGTGGAAAGCGGAACGCCTATCCCCTGAGACCCCGGCGTCTGCGCGCCGAAGTCAAACAGGCCGTGATCCATGGGGGATGTGGGCACGGCATGCGCCTGCACCGTGACAAGAAGGCTGGCGGCTGCCAGAAGGTGAAAGAAGCGCATGCCGTCCCCGAAACTGAATGGTCAGGATTTCGGGGTATGGGTGGTTTGTTAGTACGGTGTGGGAACTATTAACCAGAACGTGCTAGGTGATGATAACCAACAGGAGATTTCCATGAAACGCGTAACCATCATTGCCGCCCTAATTACCGCAACTCCACTCGCTGCCCAGGCTCAGGGCTGGACAAATGGATATGAGCGCAGAGACGGTACATACGTCCAGGGATATGAGCATAGCCAGCGCGACAATACGGTGACGAACAATTACTCATTTTCTGGGAACAGCAATCCTTACACAGGGGAAACCGGACATAATCGCTACGAGCACAACACTACGTCCCCGTATTATTCCGGTCCATCCGCGTCAGGTCATTCCGGGCACAGCGAACAGTCTGGGATGTGGGCGCCGTCCAAGCAGTGGTAATCATCTTACCCTGAAATCATTATCAATATCGCCATCGTCGGCCCCCAGACCAAGCATGTATCCGATATAGCCAATAATCAGAACCATGGAGATCATACCGCAGATCGCATATGCCTTTGAGTTTTGATCTGATTTTGCACAGATGAATAGGCATATTGCCAAAGGGCCGGTAGGGAAAATCAGCGTTCTTATAAGATCATGCACAAACCATTACCCTTCTTCATACCTTAGAACTGAACACCATTCCCGCTCCCAAGCCAATACACAGTTATGCAGGTCCGCCCGTGGTAGATCCTCGCCGGCATAACTGAGGCAGGTCGCCGCGCGCTCAAGGTTTCCCTTTCTGATATTTAGCGCAGCACAGAACCTGTAAAATGCCTTGATATCTTCCGGCTTGCTGCTGATGAATTTCGTTCCCGATCTTCTCATCAGTTCGCCCCCATCGCCCGATAAGGATTCCACGTAGGCGACAGCCAGAACTTCTGCCCCTGGTTCTGCTGGATGCCCAGTTCGTAGCGTCTGAGATATCCGGGGTTCATCATTTCCTGCAGGCGGTAGAACACCAGATAATCGAGGGCGGCGCGGGTATAAAACAGGTTACCGAAGGGCAGTTCCCGCCGGGCTTCCTGCAGCAGGTTCATCTCGAAGGTCTTGCCCTTGGGGGCATCGGCACTGCCCAGCGCCATGTCGCGGCTGTTGGCGAACATCTTGAACAGGCTGCTGGCGTCCGAGAAGGTCGGACCTGCCAGCGTCTCAAGGAACGAATTTCCCATGCGGCTCTGTTCACCGAACAGGAAATCACCGTAGATCCCTGCCCCGCCGCCCTGCTGCATGGCGGCCAGAACCGTGCGCCAGTCGGCCGGGTCGCGCGGTTCCTTGCCCACGGCCATCGCCTTCAGGCTCATGGCGACGTAGCCCAGCACCGTTGTCGCCACGATCAGGTGTGCGATACCCGCCACGTCTGCGCCGTCGCGCGTGACCTCCCTGCCCCACACGCGGCGGATGTGCGTCAGTGGGAAGGACTTGAACTGCATCAGCATGCGCATGGCCTGCCCCAGAACCGGGTTCACACGGTCAGCGGCGGCGTAACTGCCCTGCATGAAGGCCTGCGTGCGCGGGTCGATCTCGGTCATGCCCTCGCGCACCTGGTCGATGATGTAGGAGGACAGCTTTGATTGCAGTTCGTTGCGGGCCTCATCATGGGTGATGGTGTCACGCAGCAGGGGTTTCAGGTCGTCTTCGGTCAGGTGATCCAGTTCAGCCGGCAGGATATGCGTGTTGCCGTCTGCCGCCTCCTTCGCCGTGCCGCGCAGGACGTTCCATTCTGCCGCGCCGATGCCATAACGCGTCAGGGACTGGCGCAGCTTGGGGTGCAGGGCGTCGAAGTCCTTGCCCGCGTTCCGGCCAAGGTTGTGGGTCAGCATGGTGCCGAACCCTTCCTTCATGGCATCGGTCCAGTATTGCAGGCCGTTCAGCCGATGGAAGAACTGCACGGTGCGACCCATCTTGCCCAGCGGGCCGTCCTCGCCATGAAAGCGGGTCATGATCGCGCCCAGCGTGCCGTCAATTCCCACGCCCATCATATGCGCGATCTGGCGCCGGTTGCGCGTGCCCTTGCTGAGCGTGCCGGGAACCACGCTTTTCAGCGCGTTCATGTAGCTTTCCAGCAGCGGGATGCCGTTATGCCGCGCCACCGAAGCCGTGACCGCGATATCGGGCAGCGAGGACAGCACCACGCCACCCAACTTGGTGATGGCCTGATAGGAGCGCAGATAGGCCCCGATGGCGGCAATGGTCTTGTTCTGCGGCGCAGCCGCCCGGCCCGTCACCACATCGACCAGCGCGCCATCCTTCAGCGTGCGCAGCCTGTCCACCGTCTTGAAGTCGTTGCGGTCTTTGGCTGTGGCGATGGCCCGATCGGCCACATGGTCGAACATGGCGCGCGGGTTGGTGCCCAGCGTACGCATGACGGCGGCGTTGCGTGCGCCGCGCTCCATGCCCTGCATCACGCTGTCCAGAACGTTGCCCTGGCCGAACTGTTCGTTATAGGCCAGCCAGTCATCGGCAGATCTGAACATCAGGCTGCGTTCCTGACTGGCGCGTTTGGCGGCATTGGCCGGCCCCTTGAACCCGGACAGCCAGTCCGATCCGTTGGCGCTTTCATGCACGCCTGATGCCAGCGCCTGCCATGTGGCGCGCAGGTAATGTTCCTCGCTGGTGTCGGCATCCAGCCGGTCAAAGGTGCGCGGGTCCAGCTTCGGCAGGATGCTGTCGCGCCATGCCCGGTAATCTTCCTCGCCACCATTGCCGCGGATCTTCCACATGTCGTGGCTCTGGCGGGTGACGTAGTGTTCCTGTTTGCCGATCCATGCTCCGGCCTCGTTCTGCATGGCGCGGACCTTTTCCTGATGGCGGTGCAGGATCTCGGCGGCCTGCCGGGCGTGTTCGTTACCCGTGGCCGCGCCCGATGCCGGGTCATCCAGCCGCCACATCTCACGCGCGATATCGCGGTCAAAGTCATGGTTGCGGCGGGTCACGGCCTTGAGCAGCCCGGCGCGGTCGAGGTCCGTCACCAGCGGCCCCATGACATCCGCAACCAGAGCGTGTGTCGTGGCCGCAACCGACAGGGCGGCCCCGCGCTGCGTGTTCTCGCGCCCGGCGATGATGCCTTCCAGCGCCTGCGCTTCCTCGCCTTCGGTCAGGCGGCCCATGATCTCGGACCGGCGGGCAAGGTTGATCTTCTGGTTGCGTTCCTCGATCAGGGAGGCGATGCGGCGTTCCATGCCAAGCTGCCGCCCGGCCTCGCGCGCGGCGTCCTGCAGCGACATGCCTTCGCTCATCAGGCGGTCCATGCGGCGCTGGGTGCTGGCAAACACCTCATGCAGTTCATCTTCGGACAGGGCGCGGCCCGCGGCGCGCGCGGCGGTCTCGAAACAGTGGCGATAGGATCCGTCAACCATTTTTCATTTTCCCGATCATGCAGCCTGCGGCGGCTTCATACGCGCGGGCATCGCCTTCGGCGCGCTGTGTCTGTTCGTGGATGTCATCCAGCGCCTTGCGGTCATCGTCCGTCATGCCTTCGGGCATGGTCGACTGGCCCCCGCCATCCGTGGTCATGCCGAGGCGGCGGTTGGCGTCATCCACGGCGGCGCGGACCTGCGCCAGTTCGTCATCTGCCGTGCCGCCTGTGACCGGCGGCGCCGCGGCTTCGGTCTGATCAACCGAGCGGCGGGAGGATGTGATGTCCGGCGTGTCTTCAAGGATCTTGCGGTGGGACGCATCGGTGAGTATGCTGGCAGCACTCTGGACCCTATCGCTCCCCACCGCTGGTGTACCAGACATTCCGCGCGCAGCGGCTTGCGAGGGGGCTTCCTGTCTGGTTGGAAGTGTGTCGGGGTGGCGATCCGACTGCCAGAGCAATTCCCTTTTCCCAAGATATTTCTTCTTGAATGGCGCGACCGTTCCGACCCGATAGCGACCGTTTTCTTCCTGCAGGTGGATAACGCCCGCGTCATGCTTGTTGCTGGCTGCGTCCTCTGCATGACGGACAAAGAAGAATGACCCGTTATTCTGGTCGCGTCGGATTTCATCAGGATGTGCCAGAATATCCCGCACGTAGCTTTCCGCATCAGGATAGCCCTGCGCCCTGATCTGCGGCGCGTGTCGGGCTTCCACATGGATACGGCCCACGCCGCCGCCTGTGCTGAAATCGTGCCAGCCTTCCTCCATCTCGATCGGCAGAGACGGGTGGCCTGTAATGCCTTCGGGGAAGGTACCAACCTGCACCGGCGCATCCAGCGGCGTGCCCGGCACGTCCTCGGCCCGGGTCGGTGGCCATGGCCGGTTGCCCATGTCCTGCGCCTGATCCTGCGCTGGTGTGGGCGCTTCCTGCCCTGCCCCTTCGGGGTCAATCGCATCCGTCAGTTCACCCACCACGTTGGGGCGGTCCTGCGCCAGGGCGGCGATAGCCTCGTTCGTCGCGACGTTGCGCGCCTCGGGCGACAGGCTTTCCATCCGGTCGGATACCGGATTGGCCATGTCATCCAGCGTGGGGGCCGTGTCCTTGGTCGGCTGGGCCTTTTCCAGTTCGCGCGCCGGGAACGCCATGTGCATGCCGCCGCCCAACAGGCCGCCAAATGCAACGTTGATCAGCGCCTGTCCCATGGTCCAGTCGTTATGCTCGTCCTGCGAGATGCCGTAATTCAGCGGTTCCAGCGCAGCCTGTCCGGCCATGCCCTGCGTGGCCCCGGCCAGCCCGCGGGCTGCCAGACGGCTATCAACACCGAACCGGCCAAGAATGGATGCCGCGCGGGCCTCCCCCATGCCCGGCACGAAGGCCGAGGCGACATTCAGCGGATCAAGGAACTGTGGCAGAAGGCCGCCGCCAATGCGGGCAGTGCCGCCCAGTATGCCGCCCGGCCCGCTGGACATGGTGGCCTGCCGGACGGCCTGCGCATGTTTCTGCTGGTACAGGTCGTTGGCCAGCGCATCCGATACCGGCGCGCTGAACTTCAGGCCCGGCGTCTGATACCGGCTGTTGGCCTGATCGGCTGTCAGGATGTTGGGGTCCAGTGCCTGCGCGCGATGGCGCACCCAGTCGGCAATACCCATAACCGGCGTATCATGGATGCCTTCCGACACGGCCGCGCCAAGGGTCTGTCCCAGCGTGGACTGCATGTTGTCCGTGCCCTGCTGCTGGATGGACGCGGCCTCGATCGGGTCGCCACTGATGAACGGCATCAGCCCAGCCCCCCTGACTGCACGGTGTTCAGTGACCCCAGATGCGGAGCGGACGTACCGCCCTTGCCATACTGGCCGGAGCGCATGCCATCGAACGTGACGGTCACCGGGCTACCGTCCTTGCGGCGCATGACGTAGGGCGTGGCCCCGTTGCGCGGCGGAATGACTAGCACCAGGCCGCTTTCATCATTGTTGGGCACCCACTGGCCACCTGAGCGCGCGGCGCTGATGCCGAAATCCTTGCGGTCCTGGTCGGTCAGGCCCGGCGCGCTGCCGGGAATGGGCGCAAGATCGGACGGCCTGAGCGATGACAGGACGCTGGCGGTGGCAGTGCGCGCGGCAGGCAGCATCCCCTTGGGAACACGCATGCTGCCGGAGATGTCGTATTTGCTGTTGATCACGCCATCAACCGCGTTGGTCAGGGCCGTGCTGCTGTCCTGCCCGTGGGCGATGTAGTAGAGCGCCAGCCGTTTGGTCGCGTCGTGCACGGTGCGATACAGCGCATCGCCGCCGCTGCTGTTGACCGTGGTGGCGCGGAAGGCGGCCAACTGGTCCTCGACCGGATCATCGCCGCCCTTGGGCAGGATGTTGCTGGCCGCCTGCCCCGCCGCCTCCTGCAACTGCGGCAGGGTGCCTGCCTGCAACGCGCGCTGGAAATCGGCGCGGGCCATGGTCTGGTCGGCCGTGTCCATGTTCGCCAGCACCTGATAATCGGGCGGCAGTTTCCCATACTGGACCAGTTCACCAAATGCCCTCGGCCACTGCTGGCCGTACTGACGGGCGACAGTATCCATGGTCTGACCGATATCTTCCTTGGCCGGATCAGCGCTGGAAATCTGCTGCGACAGCGCCTGGACCTGATCGTTCGTCAGGATGCGTGGTGTCTGGTTGGGCGCGAGGTAACGTTGCATGGCCATGCTCTGCGTAGCATAAGCCTGCTGCGCCTGCGCCACCTGCGCCGGGTCGCCCGACTGCTGCGCTGCCTGCACGGCCTGCGCCGCCTGCTGCATGGCCGGCGCGCTGGCGACATAGGTGGCGGGATCTTTCTTCATCGCCTCCATGCGCTGGGTGATGACGGCGTTGCGCATGTTCGCGACCTGAACGCGCTTCTGGTAGCTGCCGATATCCTCTCCATTGCGCATGGCGTCGGTGTCGCGCTGCATGGCGGCGGCCACCTGATCGGGCGGGGCGAAGCGCAGCGCGTTGGCTTCATCCGCGCCCTGCCGCATGATCTGCAGGCTCTGGATGGTACGCTCTGCCTGCTCGGGTTCCTGCAACTGCCGGATCTGGGCTTCAGGAATATCGTTGGTGGTGTTGCCGTGGGCGTAGGCCGAACCGAGGTCACGCAGGCTGTCGGCCAGTTGCCCGCGCTGGGTTGCGGTGGTGGCTTCCCAGATGGACTTGTCACGGCTGAGCAGCGAATAGGCGTAGGTCTTGGCCTCGTCCGCGATGGGCAGCTTCGAGATCCCAACCTCTCGTGCGTTCCAGTCCGGGGCGGTGTGAGATGGTGGATCGTTGGGAGGTTGCAGGGATGCACCAGCGCGGGATACATAATTTCGCGTTTCCACGAACGGGATGGCTGCGACGAAATCGGCATCGCTAATACCACCCGTGCGCGGGTCGCCATTCTGCTTGATCCACTTGTCCACGTTCCCTGGACCGGCATTGTAGGCCGCGCAGGCAAGTGTCTGGTTGCCGCCATACTTCTGGCATAGCTGGCTGAAATAGGCCCGTCCCAGCGCCTGATTGTAATTACCATCGGTACGGAAACGGTTTTCGTCCCAGCCAATGCCGGTCTGCTGCGCGACTTCCCGCGCCGTGTCGGGCATGAGTTGCGCCTTGCCGACTGCGCCTTTGCTGGACGTAAGGGGCGCACCCTTGGCGTCTGTCTGCTGGCCGCCGCTTTCCAGATGTATCTGGGCATCAAATGTTGCGTCTGGATCAGCCCCCTTTGGGATGGCAGTCGCCTGCACTTCCGGATTGCCGGACACTGCACGATACGCCATTTCACCCTGCTGGCGGTACAGGTGCGGCCGGTTCTGCTCGGATGCCTGTGCATAGGCCGGGGCCGACATGTGCCCCCGGTTGGCGTCAAGGATGCTCTGGGCCTTTATCGCATCGTTGTTATTGGTCGCGGACTGGGCAGCCTGTGTGAAGAACTGGTCGTTCCACTGCTGCAGCTTGGCCTGCGCGATGGGGCTGTCCATCGGCACACCCTGCAGCGCCAGCCGGGCCTGCAGCAGGTTGCGGCCCGTGTTGATCGCGCTACCGAATGCCGCCGGGTTGTCCAGGTTGGCAGCGCCCGTGTTGGCCGCATTGGTCAGGCTGTCTTTCAGCACATCATCCTGATAGGCCTGCCGCTGGCGGCCAGCATGCTCATACATCGCATTGAATGCGCCGGTCTGGAACTGCGTGCTAGCCTGCTGGAAGGCGCGGGCCTGATCGGCATTCATGCCCTGCATCAGGCTCTGACGGTAGGTGTTGATATCCTGCGTGGCCTGACCAAGACTGTCTACGGCGGCCTTGCCCTGCGTGCCGAAATAGCCTGCCGCCTCTGGCGTGCCGTCCTGCGCGTCCGGATCGCCATACTGCGCCGTGCGGACATGGGCCTGAAAGGTGTTCATGGCCGCGCTGACTGCGGTCAGGTTGTCTTCCTGCGCATGGCGCTGGGCCATCTGGCCAAGGCTTTCGGATGCCTGGTTCATCCCATCGCCTATGCGGGAGAACCCTTCGGCGATATTGCTGCCGAACGCACCGGGCTTTGCATTGGCCTCCAGGTAGCCATTGGGGATTTCGCTGGGCAATTCGCTGCCAGGCGTGAAGATCGGATCAGCCATCAGTTACCACCCGGAAATATTGACGCCGGTGCCCGCGAAAGCATTGGACATGCCGGCATCTTCACCGCCGCCCTCAAGCGCGCCGCTGTCTTTCATGTCGTCCCACTTGTCCGCGAACTGGCTGGCGCCACCGATCAGGCTTCCGGCCGCACCCATCGCACCGCCAAAGATTGCGCTGCTGGCGGCCTTTTTGTCCGCCGCCGCTTCGTTATCGAAATTGACCACCTGATTGCGGTAATCCACCGCGCGGGCGTCGGCGTTATACTGGATGCCCGCCACGTTCTGACCCGTGGTCATGGCTGTGGCGTTCTGCACATCCAGCGCGGAGCCGCTGTTCAGGGTGACGCCGTTGGCCGCCATCTGCGCGCGCTGTGCGCCAAGCTGCTGCGCGCCCTGCTGATACGCACGCTGGGCTGCGACATCGCCCTGATCCAGCGCCACATCGGCGTCCCGGCCTGCCATATTGGCGTTCTGCTGGGCAATGCGCGCTTCGTATTTGTCCTGACTGGCTTCGGATATGCCGCCGAGAATGGAGCCGACGCCACCAAGAAGGGAGCCACCGGCCCCCATCGCCGCCGATGCGACACCCATGCTATCCCCTCATTTCCGCACGGCAGAACAGCGCGCCGCCAACGCCGACAGGCTCCGGGTCATGGATGGTAAAGCCAAGCCAGCGCAGCCAGCGGATGGCCTGCGAATATTCCGCATCCACCCGGTTTGTTAGTACGGTGTGGGTGCGCCGCCATTCCTGCACCCATCGCCGGGTCTCGCGCAGGAACAGTTTGCGGTGCCGGGCAAGGTGGATGGTGCCGATCATCCACGGGCAGCCGATGGACGGGTCAAGCAACACTGGTTCGACCAGGCCGAACACGCCAAGGGGGCGGTCACCATCCAGCATGATGGCCGCCACGGCGGAGTGTGCGATGCTGTGGCGGACGGACATGGTCACGGGCAGCGGCGACGTGCGGGCGATTTCGAGCCGGTCCGCCGGGCGCAGGATGGGCGCAATCAGGTCGGCATCATCCGGCACGGCGGCGCGGATGGTGATCAATTGCCAACCTCCACATCGACGTCCAGGCCCGTCACCGTACAGGGCAGCGGGTAATTCTGGAACACGTCCACCTTGCCATACTGGTCCCAGTTGGCGGCCGGGATCACGAACTGCACATCTGACGACAGCGTGCCGGATGTGGCGGCGCTTCCGACCGGGCGCGTGCGGGCGCCATCATCGGTCGAGACCTCGATACCGGCCGTGTTGTAGAGCATGGTGTAGATCTTGCTGACGCGCTTGCGGCGGCTGAACTGCGGGGGCTGCCCAAGGTCCAGTGGCAGGGATTGCATATGCGCCGCGATCGGCAGTCCGACCGTAACCGTGCTGCCCGCCACCGGCAGGGTGACTGCGCCGTTCGTGACGGTCAGGCCAGTATACCCCTTGCCATCAATGCAGGCGGAAACCGTCTGCCCTTCCAGATGCGCCAGCCCCGATACCGCGGTGACAGCCTCACCCGTGTATTGCAGCCCGGCATCCACGAACCACGCTTTGGTAATATCGGCGTTCGCCGTGCCAAGCTGGCGCGTGTGCAGACGCTCGAGATAGGCAACCGTCTTGCCGTTGATCGTGCGCTCAACCACGAAATAGACGGTGTCCTCGACAACACCATTCTCGGTTTCTTCCGGCACGACCGTCACGGCGGTGAACGCCCCGTTGGTCGTGATGTGCTGGTGCCATGCCCATATCTGCTGCTCTTTCAGATAGGTCAGGCCCAGCAGCGTACCGTCCGATCGCACCGCCCACACGATGTTGAACGGAAACTGGGCGAACCGCCAGTCATCTATCGTGTAGCCATAGAACAGGTGGTCAGCCAGAACCGACAGGTCGTTGCCATTATAGACGGCAGCGTAATAGTCATACTGCAGGTCGCGGACATGGCTGCCCTTGCTTTCGACAAACAGCACGTCCTGGTCGATGGGCAGCGGCAGCGTGTCGGCCGCGCCTACGAACATCTGTGGCGTGACCGTTACATCCGCTGGCGTGATGGCCTTGCCCGCATCGCCCCCGCTCACCTTCCACACGCTGCCAGCCGTGAAGATGATCAGGTCCGCCATGGGCACGATATGCCTGATCTGGTTCACCTGCTGGGATGCGATGGTGGCCGTGATGGCGTCATCGTCCTTGACCGGGTTCGCTACATCCATGTTGGTGTAGTTGCCCGAGCGCGTCATCCAGATGGTCTGCGGGTCCGCCGTTGATCCACCGAATACCCGGCGCTGCTGGAAATATGACACGCAGGACGGATTGTTTCCGTCGCTGAACGGGTCTTCATGCGTAGGTGGACCGATGGCCGTATCCGGTTCGTAATCGGTATCCTGAAACGTCAGGTCTGTTGTGGACCCGATCAGACCGTACGACCCGGCATATTTGCGGTAGATGTTGTAGTAATCCGCGCCCGACACTTCGGACCAGTTGACGGTATTGTAGTTTCCGTACTGGGTGTAGTAGCCGATATTGTAGTTACTGACAGACGCAACCGCTGACACATTGCTCTCACTGCTCAGTGCTATGGAAACCGCCGTCACCACGTAATCATAGGTTGCGGACGATATGCCCGGCGTGGTGCCGGTATTTCCCGCGTTGCCTTTGGTAGCAGTCGTGCTGACGGTGCCGGGCGCATCAATGCCTGCGGCAAACGAAACTTCGGCCAGCGTCCAGTCGGTCTCCCCGCTGCGTGACAGGTTGTAGAGGGGGTAGGACGGGTGCGCGATGGTCAGCACGTCCGCCGACTGCACCCATCGGATGCCCCACACGTCCGCCACGGCATAGGGCGTGGCAACCTCATACACGCTGCCATCGCTGTTGGTCAGGTACACGCCATTGGAAATGAAGCGGATGTATTCATTACCCATTTCCAGCACGTAGGACTGCGTGTTGTTGTAGACGAACGGCACAAGACGCGGCAGGTTGGCCGCGTCCTTCACCGCACCGATGAACTGCGTTCCCGGCCGATTGCTGGCGCCGCCCTGCACATGCACGAAGAAGTTTGTCAGCTGGCACGCGCCGGTCTGCCATTTCTCCATATCCGAACGGAAGCGCAGCATGGGCGATATGATGCCCGCGGCAAATGCCGGCCGATATGCGATGGCAGGACGTGGACCACCCGGGGGCATCTGGCTTCCCTGTGACATGATACCCTCCTAAAGGGAACTGAGGGCTATTCTCTTCCACGTGCCCGCGCTGGTACAGAAATAGGCGTAGCTATCATCATTCATGACAGCTCCCTTCGTGCAGGTGGAAGATGATGTCGGAGTGTAACTGGCAGATGTGGCGATTCCCGCAAAAATCGCGTATCCGTTCGTGTCAATGGAAGCGACTTCCGTTTCGGCTGAATTATAGCCCTGGAACAGAAACCCGGATCCGTCAGAGCGCGCATATGCCTGATAGGATACCGTGGCGTCGCGGACGGAAATGCCGGTTGACCACGGAAGAAGTCCGCCGGAATAGTCATTGTGCTGAATATCGACGGCTACCGAACTGGTGGTGTTGCCCGCAGCGCCCCCACCCGTGATGAACAGTCCGCGCGAAATGCCACCATCCAGAACCTTGCCGTTGAAGTTCAGATCGATTTCGTATGCCGCACCGGAGTTGGAACTGAGGTTCAGAACGTCGTTACGCACTTCCATGCTGTAATTCGTCCCGGACGCGCCGCCCGTGCCTGTATCGGCCCCCGCATAAAGACACGACACCATGCGCTTGGTGGTGACCGTATCGCCGGTGTTGGGCCGGTTTGGCAGACACTCGACAGCATGTCCGATCAGGGCGGAACCGCTTGAGGGCAGTGTCAGGGCCGCCGGGTCAATCTCTTCCTTGGTGTTGGCGACAATCAACCACGGGTTCGTGTAAAGGGAATTCAATACGCCCGCTCCGGTGCCCGGCGTGCCAAGTGCGGCGCCGGAGAGAACATTCCCGTTGAAATTGAAGCGGCCAAGCATCTTGTTGGTAAACGTGCCGGTATTCACAACATATCCCTTGGAGGAATATGGGAAATTTACCTCAAGATTATCGGCTTCGGCGGCAGCAATTGCGTTCGTGAACGGCGCCCCATTATCGGTAGCACCGTCACCAACGGCGCCATAATCCCGTACATCAGTCACCGATAAAGCGCGGTCTGCCAGCGTGCGAGCCGTGCTGGCGCCTGTCGCCGTCACAGTGGAAGAACTGACGTTGCCCACAATGGTATCGGCATTCAGGGTGCTGGCGGTTAAACCGTCTGGCACGGTAACAAGGCCGCTTGCCAGGTCAACGGAAATGGGATTGTCCTTGTAGACGCCACTGACATATCGACCAAGAATCATGGCATCGGCATTGGCCGCGTCGCTTCCCAGTTCCCATACGATTGAACCGTTCACATTATAGAGGACGGACGCCCGGCCCGTTGATGTCGGGTTGGCGACGGAAAGGCCGGTTGCCGTGCCATTATCCTTGTCCAGTTTATCCCCTACACTGGTCAGTAAACCGGCAGCGAAATCAGAAAGCGTCTGACCGTTGATGACCAGATTGCCAGCGTTCCCGTTGACATCCATCTTGGACGCCCACCAGTCATGCCACTCCCTGGGGGACGGGATGTAATTCTGTGCCCAGTTTGGGGCAGACTGTGCATGGGACACGCCACCACCAATAAGCAGCGCCACGAACGACAGCATGACAGGCTTTTTCATTCTTCGGTTTCTCCCTCATCTGGCTGGGCACCAAGTTCGATGTTGTTGTGATATGGCCTGCGCCAGCCGACAGGACTTGCCCCGATGGTCAGGATGCCGATACGACTGTCTGGCGTGCTGGCTGGAATGTACTGGCTGTCCCGGTTGGCGATGGCTTTGGCGGGTATGCCGGAATTCGGCACGCCGTTCAGTGTATCTGCCGGGGTCAGGTGCGCCGGGATCGGGCTGTTTGCAGCGGCATCTCCGACCACGAAGCCGCCGGGGAATGTCTCGTTCACCGAGCGGATCGGCCGCCATTCATCACGCAGCGCGGGCATGCCGCGCACCCTGATCCAGTCGGGGATGTAATCGGTATTCTGCTGTTCCAGCACCTGATCAGCCTGCATGGCCTGCTGTAATGCCGTGGCTGCCATGCTGCGCATCTGGCCCGCAATCTCGCCGCTGCCCGTTACGGCAATGGCGATCTCGGCCGCCAGCGCCCATGTGAACGCCTCACGGAACTGCTGCCGCCAGTTGTCTATGGGCTGGGCATTCGAGACATATTGCACCTGCACGCTGGCGTGGTTGGTGCGGATGACGGGCCCGGTATCAGATGTGCCGGCCGTCCCCACGCCCTCGCCAAACGGCAAACAGGCGCGGAACAGCGCATGCCGTGCCTCTCGGTCCATCGGAGGATGGTGTGGCCCCGTCGCAGGCAGGACCTTGTGCACCGTCACGCAGTCGGATGGCCTCTGGAACTCGTACTGCCATTGCGGGTCCGTGCTGGCCGCACCGGTGCCGGTGGCCGTGACGCGGCAAAAGCGCCACTGATACGCCGAGAACAGCGTATCAAGGCACATCTGCCAGAACGCACCGCAGGCGGTTGCCTCAGCCGATCCATCCGTCAGTGACGTGATCGTGCTGCGCGTTCCCGCCCGCAGGAGTGCCGCGTTGCACAGGTCGATCTGCGTGGTCACAGGCCGTGCCTTACTGGCCCTGTTTGTCGATCATCGCGGCGATGAAGCGGGGATCGGACGCGCTGATGCGCTGGCCGACCTGCTTCTGGTATTCCGCCATCTTCTTTTCGGCGGCAGCGTCCAGAGGTTCCAGGTTGGAGCTGGGGTTACCATCATACTGGATGATGGCCCCCGGTTCCTCGACCTTACCGCCGATGTAGCTTTTGGTGAGAACCTTGTATTTCGCCATGGTGCGCCTCACGCCACGTAGTTGCGGGGGTACGGGACGTTCGCGGGAACATCCAGATTGATGCCAGCCATGACCGTGCCTGCATCAAGTGCTACGGACGCCGTGTAGGTCAGGCGCATGTAGCGGTAGAGCGTGTTGGAGAACGCGGGCTTGGCACGGACGAGGAAGGGCGTGCGCTGGCTCAGCGCGCCCAGATCGATGCCGGGAAATTCCTCAAGCGTGTCCCAGTCGGAGCCATCCTGCGAAATCTGCACGGCCACATCCATCGTGGGATCGGGAGGCGCTGCAACCGTGACCGTGGGCGCGGATGTGTAACCCGCGCCACCAGCCGTGACCGTGAAGCCGGTGACAACGCCGTTTTCCACGGTAGCCGTTGCCTCAGCCCCCGCACCACCACCACCGGAAATGGTAACAACGGGTGCCGAGGAATAACCCGCGCCACCGGATGCCACCGCGATGGCGGTTACGGCACCGCTGGCTTCGGTTGCGGTGCCCGTTGCGGTCGCAGTATCGGCCAGCGGCAGCGTGCCGCATTCGGCAAACACCTTGAACGGACCTGTCGGCCCGAAATCACGGTTCTGCGAGAAGTCGATAATGTTGGTCGAGGGGGTAGCAGCACCGGCCGCGAGCGCGGTCAGGTCCTGCGCGTTGCTGAACAGCAGCAGTCCATCAATGATCATCTGGGCGGTTTCCTTACTGGACCGTTTCTTCGGTGTTCAGGATCTGGTCGCAGGTGCGGATGGGGATGCCACGGAAGGCCGTGACCGGCTTGCCGTCCCATTCCAGCATCTGCAGCAGCACGTTGGTCTTGTTGAGCGCCTGCAGGTCCAGCGCCGTGCCGAGCGTGCGGTTGACGTAGATGGCCGGACGCCCCCACGAAAGCGGCTGTCCGCCGGTCGCCTGCGTTGCGGTCTGCACGTTGGTCACACCACGCGGCATGGTGGGGATCTTGTGCACGGCGGCGACCAGCATGGAAATCAGGTTGGCGGCACTGTCGCCCGTCAGGCTGTCCACATCGATGTTGGCGATGCGGACCACGAAACGCCAGTCACGCACGGTCAGGCCGCAATCCCATTTGTAGTGGGACTGATACGCCTGATACGGGTTGCCGTTGGCGTCCAGAACCGGCGCATCGGTCGTCACGTCATTGCGCTGCAGCCCGGCAATGCGCCCCTTGGGGAAAATGCCGAACGCGGTGGTCGGCCCCCAGCAGGTCAGCCACATCGACGTGTTGCTGGTGCCCCGGCCGCCTGCGTCGATCACGTTGACGGCGTTGGCCGCCTTGGTCGCATCGACCGTGCTGTAGCGCGGCGCAAGCCCGGTGAAGGCCGGAAGGTCGCTTTGCTCGGTGCCATAGAACAGCGTGCCCGCCATCTGCTGGTTCATGCCCTCGATGAAGGCCATGTCTTCGGACAGACGGAAGGCGGCCACATCGCCCTCAAGGCTCGCCAGATCCTTATCGACCAGCGAGTAGGTTTCCAGCATGCCGCAGCTATCAGTGATCTGCGCGGTCGTGCTCTTGGCGCGCGGCACACCGTAGTTGAGCATACGCCATGTCGCAGCGGGCAGGCCGGTGCGCACGGTCGTCTTATTGCCCGTGGCGAGGTTGCCCATCTTCCACAGCATGTCATCAAGGATTTCGTTGGTCTGGGACAGCAGGTTCACGATATCCGCGATCTCGCCGTCCTCGCGCCGCGCGGCCCAGTCGGCCAGCGTCAGGCAGGTGGTGCTGGAAATGGTTGCCACCGGTTATGCTCCTGCTTTTGCCGACTGGCCGTAAAGGCGCTGGGCAATGTCATCAAAACTGCTGCCACTGCGCTTTTCCGGCGCGGGCCTGCCTTTGTCGGGTGGTTCGGCCAGACCCATCGCCTTGCCGATCTGCACGAAGGCGCGGATGACGGTGGGGTTGTTGCCCGCACCCGTCTCGGCCAGCGCCTGCACAAGATCATTGCCGCCATAGGCCTTGATCACGCGATCGGCGGCGGCCTTTGCGTCCGGGTTCAGGCCGTTGCCATCGGACAGAGTGCGGTCGGACAGGACTTCCTGCCGCCACTTCATCGCCTGTTCGTGCTGCTGCTGTCCGGCCTGTTCCAACTGCTGCTGGACAAACTGCAGGCCGTGTTGCGTGATGGCGCTGAACTGCTCCTGCGTCAGGCCGGCTTCGCGCGCTGCGGCCTCGTACTGCCCCATCGCCTTTTCATCGACGCTGAACCCCTCGGGCGGCGTGAATTCGTATTTCTCCGGAACGACAGGCTTTTCAGGCGGCTTTTCCTGCTCGCCGCCTTCCTGCGCGCCCTCACCGTTTGGGGCTGCGCCTTCGGTCGCTGCTGCGCCCGCAGGCTGCTGCGTCTCGTTCGCCGTGCTGTCCGTGCCGCCGCCCATAAGGGTGTCGGTTGCGCCGCCACCAGCAGGGGTATCAGCAGGCGCAGCAGCACTTGTGGGTTCATCACTCATCCGCGTTCAGGCTCTCCATGAGGATCTTGCTCAGGATGCCTTCACCTGCGTTTGTTAGTACCGTGTGCAGCTTGATGCCGATATCACGCTGGCCTTCACGAAATGCGGTCGCCATCGGGTCACCCGGTACGAATGATCCGCCCATAAACTGCGTCTCGTTCAGGATGCGTAGCAGCACGCGTCGGCCGCGCGGGTCGGACGCCACCCATGCAAGGTCAAGCTGGTCGGTTGCGGCCCGGGCCTTGCGCCGCGTGCGCCGCTCGCGCACCTGTTCGGGATCATGCGGGTCATACATCAGCCGCCACCCCCGATGCCGGACATGATCGCCTGCAATGCGTTCTGGCCGCCCCCCACATCCGTGTCGGACAGGTTCTTGGCACCCGCCGCCATCTGCTGCGCCTGTTCGGCTGCCGCCTGCTGCTGCTGGGCGTATTCACGCTGCTGGCGCATCTGGGCCACGGCCTGCGGGTCACGCATGATCGCCTGGTTGATGCTGAGCAGGTTGCCGTAAATGTCCACGGCCTGATCCAGATCCACGTTATCCATCACGCTCTGGTCCACGCTGACCAGACCGCCGCAGAAGCGCACGAACTGCTCGATGCCCGTGGTCTCGGTCGCGCGCTGGGCCTGCGCCAGAACTGAAATGTAATTGACCTTGAGCGGCCCGGTGCCCATCTGCTGCGGGCGTGGCGGCAACAGACCGCCGCGTTCCATGATGCCCAGCGTCACGTTGATGATCGGGTTCAGCGCCTCGTTATGAAACCGCTCCAGCACTGGACCGAGGGCCAGAAGCTTCTCCTGCTGGCGCACGTTGATCTCGGCGGCTGTTGGTGGCTGTGCCTGATCCATCTGACTGACCATCAGGATCAGGTCATTCTTCAGCGTGGTGCGAATGGCTTCCTGAAACGCCCGTATGCGCTCGACCAGCGGCGCAATGTTCGGGCTGGTCTGGTACACCGGGCGCAGGCCCGCGCCATTGCCCATGGTGTTCAGGCCGGGAATGAAGTTGATGCCGTTGGGGATCAGGCTGACCAGACCGTTCTGCATGGCGGCATCGGCCTGCATCGGGGGGCGCGCAAACTTGTCCACCACTTCGGCACAGCGTAACTGGGCAAGCTGTAGCGACTTCACATCGCCCAGCGCGTCTTCTGCCGGACCGTGGCCGTACGCATCGTTGGACACGGCATGCCAGCGCGGACAGATGAACGGCTTTTCGGGATAACCCTCGACACGCAGGACCGGCACGCTCGGATTGCCGTATTCGTAATACACGCCGATATATGGAGCGCCCCGCCAGCCAATGGCACCCGGCACGCGGTCAAGGTTGGGCATGATGGCGTGCACCACGGGGATTTCCCGCGTAAGCTGGCGGCTGTCATACAGTCCCTGCACTGTGGGCGAGCAGTTCTCATACCCGAACTTGCTGACCACCTGCCGGACGTTCTGCACATACTCGCGCACCAGCGTGTCGATCTCCATCCGCGCGTTCTGCATGATGAAGTATTCGCCAGCCGTGAGCGGGTAGAACCGCACCACGTCCTCGTAATCCTGCTGGATGATGACCGCGCCCGTGCCAAACCCCGCGATTTCCTCGTAAAGCTGGGCCATGGCGTTGTAGAAATTGCCGGTGGCGAACACGCGCTGCAGCCGTTTCTGCACGATGGCCAGCCACTGCTTTACGTCCGGGTCATCGTTCAACTGGTCATTGTTGGTGGAAAGCTGGAACCAGTCCCGCGCCGGGCTGGTGATGCCCGCCATCAGGAACGCCGCCAGATCGCCCACACACTTGGTGGCCGTGCGGTCCACGATCTGCGTGCCCTTGGGCAGGCCGCGTGACCCCTGGTTGGGCAGTAGGTTATTATACCGCCCCCGCGTGGGCATGATGTACCACGTGATCTCGCGCCACGTTTCCCGCCACGATGACCGGTCCATGCGCATGAGAACGATCAGGCGGTCTACCTCATCGCGGGTTTTCTGCTCGGGACTGGTATCGTCAGACGGTGCAGCGCGCGCCATGTCAGCCACCCAGCAGCGTCTTGGGTGCGTTCGTCGCGGTCTGGCTCAGTCCGGATGATCCGGTCAGCATGGTTGACCCCATGCCGCCCGCCATCTTCGCGGCCTCGGTTGTCGAGTTCTGCAACCCCTGCACGGTATTGTTCACCGTCTGGCCTGCCATCGGTGCAGGCGTCGGGGTTACCACCTTCGGAGATTTGAAAATGCCCATGACAGCCCTGTGCGGGCCGTTTGTTAGTACCGTGTGGTGTCAGGCGTATGGGTCGTAGTCGCCCTGCACCGACGACTTGAAGCCGCCCTTTTCCAGATAGTTCGGCATGACCATCTCGATGCTGGGCAGCATCACAACCAGATAGCGTGTAGCGTCCATGAGATGGTCGTTCTTTTTGACGATCTTGCCATGGTCATCGCGCCGATAGATGCGATATTCCGCCAACCAGGACTGTAGCGTGCCGAACACCTTAAGCCGACCGGACGACATGCGGTCCAGCACTTCCATGATCCCAGCCTCTACGCCGTTCTTTGCTGGCACAAGCGTCAAGCCAAGGTCGATATAGTTCTGGAAAAGCTGCTGCCCGTCCTTCTGCCCGCGCCCACGCGATGCCGGGTCGATGGTTCCGTTCATCCACGCACCACGCGCACGGATAGCCTCGGCATGCACGGCAGGTTCGGCTTGCCCGCGGTAATGCTCGCTGTAGAGGTAGAGCGTGTCGCTGTCCCGGTCATGTGCACCCCATATCGCCGCCGTCCGGTTCCAGCCCACGTCCAGCGCGTATGCACGGGGCCAGAAGGTGGGGATATCGAAGGGCGCGCACACGATGTCACTTTCTGGCACCGGGTAGATGGCACCAGACCCAAGCTGCGGCACGCCCTTCGATCGCGCATCACGCTGATACGGTGGGAGGTCGCGCAGCAGGTCTGCCTTCTGTTCGGCGCTCAGGTGCGGCACGTCATCCCACGTGCAGGTTCCTACCCAGCGGCTCAATCTTCACTCTCCGGCATTTTCCCGTCCTCAAGGAACGACATGACCACATCAGACATGCCTTCCAGCGGTGTAAAGGTCATGATCACCATGCCATCTGTGGTCATGGTCCGGATCAAGGCCTCAGTATAGACATCCATGGGCGGCTCTTCATCGAGCCACACAAGATCCTGCTCGGTGCCCTCAAAACTGCCACGACCCTGCTGGTAAGCCTTCATGCCTAGCACGGACCATCCGCCTGACTGATGCCGGACCTGAATGGTGTCTGCCAGATCGGCCACGCCCTGTTTCCACGTCACGCTGCCAATGTCATCTCCCGGAACAAGGCCGGTGCCGCTGAACTGCTTGGACTGCCCATCGCGCGAAACGCTACCAAACAGCTTTGCCTGAATAATATCTCGCGTTGTCTCGTTGGTCTTGCCTGCCGCCCACGCACGAATGGGACGGTCAAACCGCCTGCCTTCCCACCAATGCGGATAACGCCCGGTCAGGTGAAGGGCAGTTTCATATCCGCCCATCCCTTCGGTCTTGCCAACACGGTTGGCGGCAAGCATCAGCCGCTCACGGTCTTTCAGGCCGGCACGGAAAAAGGCCATATGCTTCGGGTAAAGTTCCCGCCGCAATGGCCCATGATCCGGATAATAGGTGAACAGCTTGCGGCGCGACTGACGGTATCGCTTTTCCTCAAGAATCGCCAGCATCTCGCGCTTTTCGTCCGCGCTGAGCAGGTCAAGATTGATCGCCACCACCTGCCTGCGCCATCAGCGCCTTGAGGCGCTTATCAAGCTGGTCATCCGGAACATCCGTCATGGCAACCTCACCAGAATGCTCAAGGTTCAGTTTGTCGCCATACTGCTTGGGCAGAAGTTTGGACAGGATCCACTTGCGTGCGTCCACACGAACACGAGCGGCTGACGCACTGTCGCTGTCGCGTGCCATATCCGCAATCTCGATGATCTCATCCGCGTGTTTCTCAAGGCCACGTTCGCGCGCGCGCGCGTATCTCGCTGCAAAGCCATCGTGGTCAGTCTGGACCCAATGCCTCACCGCGCCTTGAGAGGGCATCCCTTCCAATGCACAGATTGCAGACAGACCTTCACCGTCTTCCAAACGCTCAAGGATTTCTTCGGCAATCTCTGGCTTATAAAGGCGATGCTTCGGTGCCATGACGGGTCAACCCATCCCCACACGCTTGACTGCAGCCATATGCCCAACCTTGATGATCCGCTCGCGCATCTGCCCCACATTGGTGGCAATCTGCATGAACATCGGATCGCTGCGATGCATGGCCAGTTCCGCCGCCGCTTCCTCGGCATGTCGCAGCCCGGCCACCATCTTCTCGTATGCGTCGTTCTCGCTGTTGGTAACGCTGCGCCTCATCCCTGCTTCCTCACTGAAACGTAATACCCACATTCCCGCTCATTGCGGATTTCCACGCGCCCCCGACCATCAAGACCGATCATGGAGATAACCCCGCGCAACTTGCTGATCTTCTCGCGGATCACGCGCCCCGGATCGTCCGGCTCATCATCCGGATCAGTCCAGATGGCCTGCGTTATCGCATCCTGCGATTGGATCACCCCTTCCCGCCGCATCAACTTTTCCATGATACGGAACGGCACTGGCGCCAGCAGCACTTCACCACGCGGGCCAGACAGCACATGCCGACCGATGTCGAGCGACAGCTTACCGACCCGGTATATCTCGTCCTGCGCTACTGGCATTCCAACCCTCCCAATTCAATCCGCACCGTCCGCGGAGACGGACGCCGGCCCGTTCCCTTCAGCCAGGACGTTCCACCGACATGCCAGCCACCACACACCGCGCATCCGAACACTTCCACCTTGCGACCGGCCCAGCGCATACGCTTGGCAGCGCCAACTGCATCGGTGCGGAACGTGAAGCGGACATGGCCGCCACAGTCGGTTTTGCGGTGGGTTATGGTCATTCCCCACTCCACCAAACAACCACCCAGCAAACAGCGCTGACTGGCGGTATCACGATCAGGAACAGCGCCCAGATGGCGGCGGTTTTCAGGGCGTCAATCACAGCGTCACCTGCTTCATCTTCCCGCATTTCGTGCAGCGTTGGATGTATTGGGTTCCGACCGGAAATTCGTAATCTCGTTCCATCATCTGCCACTCATCCATGACTTCCCACTCATGCCGACACATCCGCGCCCACCCGAACAGGATCAGGGCTGTGGTGGAGAGCATTGCTGCGGCGGCGATCATTCACCAATCCCCGCCCAAGGCCAGACGTGGCGTTTCAGGAAGCGGATCATGCAACAGACTCCATATTTGCCCGCACAGCGCCCTTACCATCGTCCACGGTCAAATCTCCCTCGGCAACCGTTACACCGCACTCAGCGCCAATCCTCGGCGCTCTAATCGGCATATCAGCCACGATAGCGCGCCCACCATCCCCGATATCGTAACCGGCCCGCATCTGGCAGATGGTCGCGGCCACATCCCAGTTCCGGGCTGGTGCAAGATTCGCCACGTAGTCAGCACCGCAGCGGGTGGGCCAGAAATTATTGGGTTTATCCATGCGCGATAGTACCATCCCCGAGTCGGCATTGGTACCTTTTTCTTCGCGGTTTTCAGGCATTTTGTGCATTCTCCAGCAGCGCATCTGCCGCTTCGGCCGCCACCTTCAGCACAGCAATCCGCTCAAACGTGAAATCGCGCATCTCTCCGGTCATCTTCGGCAGATCGGTCTCAAGCGCCCGGATTAGATCCCATCCGCGCAGGGTTGCGTCATTGCCGGGCATGTAAGCACCAAACTCACGAACGCGGGCTTCCTCGGCTGCGCGCGCTTCCCGTTCGCGGCGCAATTCGTCCATCTTGGCCATAACGGCCGCGCGCTCAGCTTCGGTTGGTGTCACGCGGTGCCCTTCGGGCTTCTGGTCTGCAACAGCCAGTATTGCCTTGCAGCCGTCAACCTCACGGCCAATCCGGTCCGCGATAGGACGTAGCAGCGCATACAGTTCCGCCGGTCGCGGCCAGAACGTGCCGGGCAGTCGGCCATTGACCGCGGGCTGACGGCACCACGCCTGACGCGACGTAACCGACCAGACGCCAGATGGCAGATCGCCGCAGACTTCCATCACAGCCTCGACCGCAGCACGGACGGCGTCCTCATCGGTCGGAGCGTTGGCAACCATTCCCGCCAACTTCTTCAGCCATCCCATGACCATCTGGGGCGATGCCGGGCGCATGGCGGCCAGTGCCTGTTCAAGCTGCAGACGCGCCTGACTGGCCAGCGCAGGCGAGACGTTGCACGGCAGGATAGTCATCCCCTCGCGCCGGGCATCAATCAGCGCGGCAATGGCGGGAACGGCCGGCCGGTATTCTGTGACAATGCTCGGCCGGACTTTTGCGACATGGTTCATGATCAAACTCCAGGGCAATCGGGAATGGCGTCCCATATGGCGGGACGGCCTTGCGGGCGCTGGGGAATGCGATGCGGATTGGCATGCTTGCGGGCCGCAGCGGATGCTTCAGGATCACCGTCCCATCCCATCGCATTGAGCCATGAGGCCGGATACGGGATCAGGTCGAAGCCAAGGTCGGATTTTCGGTCCGGCCACACCGCGACGTGCCGTGACAGTCCGAGCATGATTTCTGCTTGGGGGGTTCTGGTCCGGGCCTTGGTGTGCGCCTTCATGGCCGAGCCCTTATCCACCTTGCGGGGATAGGCCGCCCAGAACTCATCGAACTCCGCAGCGCGAGACCTTCCAGCCTCAGCGCTTGGCGATGAGGAAGAGCCCGAACGTAGTGAGGGTGATATATTACTGTCCCTGTCCCTGTCACCCCGCGCGTTTTCGGCTACACCTGCGTTTCTGATATGATCGTGAAACTCAGATGAAACGCGTTTCACTTCTGTTTCGTCGTTCTGTTGTTCATCGGATTGATGAGCGTCCGCGTTCTGTTTCCGGCGCATTTCACGCCACGCCTGAAGGCGCTCCTTGTCCTTCACGCGCTTCTTGCTCTTGCGCAGACGTTCCTCGTAGGCGTCGAGCGCCTCCTGGCACAGCATGGGATGGTAAAGCCGCCCATCGCTGCACAGGATGAACCCGTGCAATGCGCGCTCCTTCACGGCCTGCCACGCCTCAACATCGCGACCAAAGTCGGCCAGCGTGGCAAGAGCGCGGTCACTATTCGGCAGGCTGCCCGCAGGAAGCTGGTTCCATGCTGCCCACCACAGGCGCATACCTGCGCGAAACTCAGCGTCCGATGCCTCGGTGTAGAACTCGCTGGAGAATAGGCGATGCCCGAAAAGGGGCATGAAGTCATAACCGCGCAGATCGCAGTATTCGGGCGTTAGGGGTTCTGGTAAATCGGTCATGCCATAACCTTCCCAGCCACAGGCACCCCGTTCTCACGCAGGAACTCCAACACCTGATCCAGGGACCGGCAGACACCGACCGTGAACCCGGCAGTGCGCAGGCGCGCATGGAGCGCCCGCTGTTCACGCGAGATTGTGCCCTTGGTGGCTTTCAATTCAATGTAGAGAACGCGGCCCTGATAATGCACGGCCATGTCTGGGACGCCGGGGATGCAGCCGCGGGCCTTCCGGCGTGCGCCTTCACGCACGCCGTTTCGCCGGTTCTCGGAACTCCACGGCACAGCGTCATCCGGCAGCAGCATGGTCAGCGTGCGCCAGACGAATGTGTGCAGGGCATCTTCTTCGTGCTTGGACATCATTACATTCCAAGGGCTCTGCGATAGATGTCAAGCAGGTTCTCCTGCTCCTCAACTTCGGCTGGTTCCTGCTTGCGCAGGCGGATGATCTGACGGATCACCTTGACATCGAAACCCGCGCTCTTGGCCTCGGTCATGATGTCCTTGATGTCTCCAGACAGGGCCTTGCGTTCTTCCTCAAGGCGCTCGGTGCGCTCTATGATGGAGCGCAGGCGATCCGCCGCGATGCCGCCGGTGTTGGCTTCGTTATGGTCGTTGGGGAAGTCAGGCATGGTTCTGTCCCTTCATGGGAATGCAAACGGTGCGGGTCACATACCCCAGCGCATTAACGATGCTTTCCGACACCTCACGGCGTTCATTCAGCGTCTCGGACACGACCGACTGGGGAATACCAGTTCGCCGTGACCACGCGCTCTGTCCGCCAGCCATTTCAACAGCATCGGCAAGTATTGATCGCATTGTTGCGATAGGGCGGCCGGTAATGTTCTGGGTCATTTCCGCAATTCCTCCCTCGCAGCCTTGAGGGCACGTTCCATCTTGTCGGCCCACGTGTCCCAGTCGAACCACGACACATGCAGGCACAGCACATGACAGGACGGCGGCGGCCCGGCCTCTCGTTTCAACCAGACGAAGTGCCTGATCCTGATTTTGATCCAAGGCATTGTTCTCTCGCCTTGCGGCGCTCCTCGACGAGGGCATTCACCTCGTCAGCAATGGTGTTGCATGAGGCCATCAGTTCAATCAGCGCCTCGGCATCGGGCGCATTGGTTCCTGACAGCCAGTTCTTCGCGGCGCGCGGCGTGCGTCCTGCTGCACGCGCCAGCATTTCAGCGGCACAACGCAACGGTCTGAACTCGCGCCCTATGGCGACAAGCAGCCTATCGCGGATGCCGATGTTGGAAATCACTCCGTTCATAGAGGGCAACTTTCGGTCCGAAAAAGCCCGATCATTTCGCATGACATTTCTCCATATTCCGAACAGCGAAGAACGGAACTGGAGAAAACTTTGTTGGAGGAACCCCACGCATACGACACGAAAGTCCGGTCAATTCCACTGACCGAACCCACGATCGCACAGTCACTCCGCATGCTGGCCCGGTGCTGGGCCACGCTGCACCCGAGCGCCACCATCGAGGAACGGCAATTCCTCGCGGCGCTCGTGGCTACGGAGTTGGCGGGGCGGTGAGGCATTAGATGAAGGATGCTTCTTCGGCGGCATGCCGCGCAGCTATCATCCGATCGTGGGCGCGGATATTAGCGAAAGACAGGGCTGCCTTTGGTGGCACCTTTGGCTTCGGTCCATTGTGCTTGCCTGGCGCATTTCCCGCGCATTTACGGCACGCTGTCTGACGTCCGGAATGGAGCATATGCCCATCGACTACGCTTTCCTCCCCGCATTTGCACCGAACGGCCCACATCACGCAGCCTTTTGCGCTCGACGGCTGGCGCGCAATAACAGTACGACTGCCGAAGGTGCGGCCTATCATCTGCGCCTCAGAGTGCCGAACAGCGCGGGGGAACGCATTGCCTTCTTTCACCTGTTCGTTGATTCGTCTGTAGATTGCGCGCTCTGTGCGATTGAACTGCTCCGCCAGATCAGCAACTGCATAGCCCTTGTTCCAAAGCGAACAGACTTGCGAAACCTCCATTGTTGACCACGGCCGGCGCACGATGTTTGTTTTCTTCTTGCGCGCAAGCACATTGCGACGATTACAGGACTCGCATTCGATCCCCTTTCCAGAACGCAAGGCTTGAGTTCTTACCAATCTCAGGGTTCCGCACTTAGCGCACTGGCATCGCCATATGCTGGACCCAGATGCACAACCCAGAAATTTCACCGCGACCAGAGTCCCAAACTGCTGCCCGGATAAATCCTTGAACCGATGCATTACCGCACCCCCATGGACTGGCGACTGACCACACGCTCACCGACCCCACGTACGCTAACCGTCACGCCATATCCGACGCATGTGCGGCCATCCGGAAGGTCACCATCAATCCGCACCCGACCACAGCGGATCAGGGCATGGGCCGTGTTTTCCGATTGCGCCAGACCGAGGCGGCACAGGGCGCGCGATAGGGCGAAGGTTGTGAAGCTCATGATGGCATCTCCTCACGGGAGCCATGCACACGGCGGCATAGGTCGCACGAACAACGGGAAGTTACAGTTTCATCGCCGGAGAGAGTCGCACCCCTCTCCGGCATTTCTCCACCCTGTGCAGAGGATGAAGCCGTTGAACCAATCTCAGCCAACCATGACGCTAAAACTTCTGGGCGTACGTCGTTCAGGCGAAAACCTGAAAACAGGCTGCGCAGAATTGGCCGTATCTCTTTCTGGAAACGATGGAGAGACGCCGTGGTCAGGCACTCTGACAATACAGATCCCGGATCAAGAATTGCGTCTTCACAACACTTTCGAAGTGAAGATGCTCGCCGAGAGAGCATTGCTTCGAGTTTTGACGACATATCAGCAGTCAGCGGCTGCAAAGAACCGGCTGACAGTGGAGTGAGGATCATTCCATGATCGAGGGCCGCGCGGTGGAGCGCATCTGTCGTGCGGTCCGTCTGTGTCGGTTCGTCGTTCATCGTGCCCCCTCCCCTTCGATGACGGGACGGCCAGACACAATGACTCTGCCGCCCCGCTGTGCCACCATGCGGTTGTCTAGACCCATCATGGAGGAACCTGTGGATACCGAAGTTACTGAACTGAAAAAGGAAGTTGCGGCCCTGCGTGCTCGGGTAAAAGAGCATGAAAGTCTCATTGAGCGGATGATGGGCCTTTTTGAAGGGCAATCCGAAATTTCCGCAAAACATTCTTCCCATATTAATGGAATTATAAGCTCTGTCGAAGAAACAACCGGATTGGCTGATTTCTTAGCATGCGTAATGATGCTCGAAATTATCAGCATAAATCATCTCCTGAAGCGGCTTCCTTATTCCTCAAAAGAAGAAGTGAGGAAACTATTAGAAAAAGACCCAATGAAACCAACCAACGAGAAATATTCGAAGAATTTTGACGCTGTCCTTTCGCTACTGTTGAGTTCTTCAAAAGGAACGAACATCGAATATGCGAAAGAAATTCTCGGGCATATTCTTCCTGCTTTGAGAAACATTCATTTTGGGCATTGAGTTTCTCACTCAAGGCATCCTGCGCACGGCCCACTTCATCAATCCGATCATGCAATCGGGATGCATCGAAAGGTACGATGACACCGCGGTCTGGACGGAAGTGCGTGTCGGACCACATCTTGGGGCGGTTCATCGCACCCCCTCCCCTTCAGGCCGTACGACCGGAATATCACTTGTTTTGTTCATCGTGATTGCCTTGAAAAAATCTGACGGTGTGACGCGTCCTTTCGTTGCTGAAAGCACATCGCGCATCGCTTGCGGAGAAGGCAGTGTACTGCCCTCAATCCAGCGAAGAACCGTCGTATGTGATCGGTTAATGGAGCGAGCGAATGCGCTTGCTCTCATATCCTTTTTGGAAAGCCATTCTCTCAGTTCCATGTCAGGACTGTGCATTTTCTGCACATTGGCTGTCAAGCATATTGTGCACATTGAGGAATGGAAAATGTGCATGGAACGCAGGACTCTATTCCTATGAGCACCTTCGATAAAGCCGCACACACCTACCTTAGAGCTTGGCGCACCTATAAGGGCTTGTCACAGGAACAAGTAGGGAACATTCTGTCTGTCAAACATACGACGGTTGGTAGGTGGGAGAACGGGAAGGTGGATATATCGATGACCGATTTGCAGCGGTTGGCTGCGGTCTATCAGGCATCCGTCACCCAGTTGATGATGCCGCCAGAAAAGGCTGACATAATCCAAAAATTAGACCGGGCCATGCGAATTATAGACTCGATGGACTCTAAGGATATAGACGGCTGGCTGTCTCTTGGTGAAAAAGCTGCTGGCGTTAAGTAAAATCTGATAGTGCATTTTTTGCACATTTTTGCCTTGACTGTTTGTGCATTTAGCGCACATGATAAGCCCGTCACCAACACGGAGATGGGCAGTGAACAATCCCACGGTCGAGCAGACGGATGCTCCCGAAATATTCCAGATCAAGTCGCGCTTCACCGGCAAAGTCCAGTTTGAATGTGAGTTGTCCGCAGAGGTTGCGGACATGTCGTTCAGCATCAAGTTAGGCTTTGCGGTGAAGAAGGCGATTGAAGCCCGTGCCAATCTGGCCGGTGCCTATCTGGCCGATGCCAATCTGGCCGGTGCCAATCTGGCCGATGCCAATCTGGCCGGTGCCTATCTGGCCGGTGCCAATCTGGACGGTGCCTATCTGGCCGGTGCCTATCTGGCCGGTGCCTATCTGGCCGATGCCAATCTGGCCGATGCCAATCTGGCCGATGCCAATCTGGCCGGTGCCTATCTGGCCGGTGCCAATCTGGACGGTGCCTATCTGGCCGATGCCTATCTGGCCGGTGCCAATCTGGCCCGTGCCAATCTGGCCGATGCCAAGTGGCGAAACGACATCATCTTGAAGCGCGCACCACTACAGATTTTCAACCTATTCTATCCCGTGACTATTCTGGACATGCACATGCAGATCGGATGCGAATTGCACCTGATTTCCGAGTGGCGTGAATTCGATAATGAACGGATCGCGCGGATGAATGGTGTTGATAGCAGGCGCTTCTGGAAGAAGCATCGGGACGCGCTTTTAGCACTGGCTGATTCTGACGGTCGCGGCGTCGAAGAAAATCAGACTGATGCTGTTGAGGAAGACGGCCAGGAGGAAGCATAATGCCTCCCCTCCCCGACAACCACCTAACCCGCTTCCTCGGCATGGCCCTGCTCGGCGCCATGCTTCTGGGTGTCATGTTCTGGGCCTTCACCATCATTGCAATGCCCTGACACGCCCAGGCCACCGGGATTGCGGTCCCGGCAGTCTGGCCGAGTTGGCCGAGTATTTTTCAAGTAATGAGAGGAATTGATTATGTGCAGTAATCTTCCTGACGGTTGTTCGATGAATGACATCGATCGTCGGTTTCAGACGCAGAGCATGGCGATTGTGCGTAAGGCGCAGCGCGCTGAGAAGCTGAAGAAGGATCTCGAGAACTGCTTGCATGAAGCAAAGCAGGTGTTCTTCGGCGAAGTGTCCGACACGGTCGGTTTCCTGCCAGATTGCATCGAGGAAGTGACGGCGGAACTCGAGCGTCTGGACAAGGGCCAGTATGATCTCGAGGACGAATGGCGTGCAGCCAGCGCGCCTCAGTTGGAGGCAGCCGAATGACCTTCCCCCTGACATCCCACCAGTACGCCCGCGTCCGGGTCAACCGGCGCACCATGATGAACCATTTGGGGAGGAAGGGGCTGTGACATACGAACAGCGCCGGGCTTTGGTGAACAGCCTGAATGAGCAGTACGGCGGGAACTGGGACAGCCGCGTGCGCGACGATCTGGAAATCCCTGCGTGGCCGTTCCCTGATTACAATGCCGTGTGGCTGCCGGGTGGCCAGCGGGTGCCGTTTAGTGAGGGGCGCGTGTGATGTCCGTTCTCGCAAAGGTCATGGACCGGATCTATGTCGAGCAGGTTGCTCCGGCGATTAAGGCTTTCAATGCCTCGCGTGTCGCTTCCAAAGCGCCCGATGCTAATATGGACCAGATCGCTCTTGAACAGATCGCCATGTTGGAGTTGTGGTCGAAGGAGAGTGAGGCGCAGGCAAAGGCGCTACGGCAGGCCCTTGTCATGGAAATGGAAGAAGCTGGCGTCCTTGCTTTCGAGAGCGAGCACTTCACTGGAAGTCTGGCCGCGTCGCCCCAGACCGCGACTGTGACGGATGAAAAGGTCCTGCGCGCCACACGCCCCGACCTATTCGAACCACAGCCGGACAAGCTGAACCGCACCGAACTGACCAAGTCCCTCAAGAAGGGCGAGCAAATTGACGGAGCCACGTTGAGCAACGGCGGCGCGATGCGCCTCGTGATCCGTGGCAAGAAAGGAATTGCAGCATGAACGCAGTTGTAACCACCCAGAACGGCACTCAGGTCACTGAACGTGAACTGATGGATGTGCTCAAAAATAGCCTTTACCCGGGCGCGGCCGATGCATCTGTGATGATGGTAATGGGTTATTGCCGGGCCGCTGGTCTTGATGTGATGAAGAAGCCCGTACACATCGTCCCCATCTGGAACAAGGATACCGGGCGCATGGTCGATGTGATCATGCCTGGTATTGCCCTCTACCGCACGGAAGCTGCCCGCACGGGCGAATACGTCGGGAAGTCTGAGCCTGAGTTTGGCCCGGATAAGACCATGACCTTGGGTGGCGTGGAGGTGACGTTTCCGTCATGGTGCCGGATGACGGTGCGCCGCATTGTGCATGGCAAGATATGTGAGTTCACGGCGAAAGAGTTCTGGCTGGAAAACTATGCCACCGCCAAGCGTGACACGCAGGCACCAAACGCCATGTGGAAGAAGCGCGCATATGGGCAGCTTGCGAAATGCACTGAAGCGCAGGCGTTGCGCATGGCCTTCCCTGAACAGACCGGCGGGACCAATACCGATGATGAAATGTCTGGGAAGGACTTTTCTGGAGGGACGATAGATATCACTCCGCAGGTCCAGCAGATTAAGGAAGATACCGGGGCCAAGCAGATTGCTTTTTTTGAAGCGCGCCTATCTGGATGCAAGACCATTGAAAGCGTGGATTACCTCTGGAAAAGGTGGGAATCCACAATTGAGGAAGCCAACAAGACTGGAAAGCCCATTGATCAAAAAACTATCGACCGCGTTCAGGAAATGTTGGGCGAACGAATGGGAGAGGTTCAGAAGTCCGAACGACAGCAGGCTGAAGAACTGGCAGCAGCACCAGTTGAAGAACCGGTAGCATGATCTCCGACGCCGCCGAACCCGCCCACCTGACAGAACCAATGCCATGGATGAAGCAGGTGGAAATCCATATGGGGGTGCATCAGTCGCCCCCGCTTACCACACGCCAGAAACTGCGACTGCGTATTGCGCGAGATAATGGCGTGGAGCCTTGGGACGCCTTCATGCAGATCGTGGGGACCAACCATGTGCAGTTCTGAAGAACTGATCCACGACGCGCGGCAGGTTGATTTGGAAGAAGCGATAAAGATGACGAACGAACAGTATTACCTGATACGCCTGCCGCTGACGGATGGACAGGAAACCAACATCCGGCGTGAGTTTCTTGAGGGTCCTATTCTCGATCCTGCCCACATGTTCGCGCACTTGATGGGAATTGTCGGCACCCCCATCCAGCCGTGCGCGGATGTGGAGACAGTTGGTTTCGTCCCTGACAAATCTAACCTGTTTGTCGATAAGCGATTGCCTATGACAAACATTTATCGTTCTGCGGGCGATCCTTGGCCGGCCCCCCTCGTCCGCCGCACCGACATGGAGGCGCAGGTTGCCCGTGTGAAGGCGTCTAGTCATCTGAATGCTGAGAAAATACTGACCTGCATCATGCAGGATGTGCAAGAGTTACCAGACAGAACAAGTCCAGATGATCAACCCGATCTTTTACTTGTGACGGTGGATGAGTTGGAAGGCATCATTCGTGCTGCTCTCAATGAAGGAGCGGCGTGATGAGCGATTGGAACGGCCTGCCAGATCAGCCGGAGCGGAGTGGGTGGCATAATTTCTGGCTCGAAGGGCTGGAGCCAGACCCGGAAATATACCCTGATGCCGAAGCAGAACCGGTCGTAACCTCCTGCTACTGGGACGCCGAAACGCAATGCTGGAGCGGCTTTGATGAGGTGCCAGTTCCTGCCGAAGGCGCAGCAAAAATGGTCGATTTTGAATATATCGGACCGGTCTATAAGCGGGGTTCAGCCGCGCAGATGCGGAAGGATGAGCGGGAGCGGTGTGCCGACCTATGCGATGATTACGGATACTCACCAGCCCATCAAGTAGCGGAAGCCATCCGCGCCCTAACCGACGAGGAAGGGAAGAAGTCGTGAGAAGTCGGGAAGAACAGATTGATGATTTGGCTGGACAGATATGGATGGCCGAGACGTCAGGAAGTAAGGCGCAAAAATTGGCGCAGCATCATATCGACGAAGCCATCCAGCGCGGGCGTGAACTGGAGCGGGCGGAGATGGGGCGTGACACAGAGCGGCTGGATTGGATCGAACATCACCGCGCAACCCAGGCCGTGCATCTGGGTAGGTGTGGGTGGCATGTTCTGGCGGAAGGACGTGAGGTGGGATTCAGCGGGGATACTTTTCGGAGTGCCATCGACACCGCCATGAACGCGGAGAACGGCAATGGTTGATTATAGGTCCAAAATTGAAGCGGCTGCACGAGCGGTGGAGCAGCGCATCAGTTCTAATCCCCGTGTTTCCAGTTGGGATATTGCCGCAACCGTCCTGAACGCTACCGATACACTGGAATGGTGTACGGATATCAAGCAGGCACCCGGCCTTCGCCACACCGTTTTAGTCAAACTCAAAGATGGACGCGTGACCATGGCTAATAACGAGTTTGGTCCGGGCGAAGACGGGTGGGTCGATATCATTGGAATGCAAACAGACATCGCAGAAAGCAACATCGTGGCATGGCGCTTTTGTCCAGATTATCAGTCACCGGGATGCGAGGCATGACCGTAACCCTGACAGGCATCACAAAGCCCATGGTGCCGGGCGTCGATACTGCATCCCAGCTTCTCGCCTACTGCGCCCGCGTGTCCAGTACGGCCAACCAGATGAACCACGAGACCGGGCCTAAGCTGCTGCGGTTTCTGGTCGAGCGCAAGGAGTGGTCGCCGCTGGAAATGATCTCCCTGACTATGGAGATCGAAACCACGCGCGATATTGCGCGCCAGATCCTGCGGCACCGGTCATTCTCGTTTCAGGAGTTTTCCCAGCGTTATGCTGTGGTGGATGACTGCCCCGTGTTTCGTGAGGTGCGGCTACAGGACCGTAAGGACCGGCAGAACAGCATCGAGACGGATGACGAGGAATTGGCGCGCGGATGGGAGGATATGCAGACCCGCGTCAATATCGCGGCTGACGACGCCTATAGCTGGGCGCTAGAGAACGGAATTGCCAAAGAGGTCGCCCGAGCTGTGCTGCCCGAGGGCATGACCCCTTCACGCCTCTACATGGCCGGAACGCTGCGGTCATGGATGCACTACTGCGCGCTGCGGTGCGAGCGAAAAACCCAGAAAGAGCACCGGGAAATTGCCTTCGACGTGGCCGACATCCTGCGCGAGCAGTTCCCCGATATTGCTGACCTGATCCCGAGCCGGAAGGACGAAAATTGACCGAACAAACCCACACCCCCTACCAACGTGGCCGCCGGGCGGCTGAGCGTGGGGCGGATCGTCATTGCCCACCAGAATTAGCCGTTAACGATTCGTATGAATGGCATCGAGGATATGACAGCGTTCCAGTATTCCTTTGTGGTAGGAAGGGACTAGACAGCACCGTAAACCATCCCCGCCACTACAACGCCCATCCGTCCGGCATCGAATGCATACAGGTGGTCGAGCATATGTCGTTCAACCTTGGCAATGCCATGAAATACATCTGGCGCGCCGATGAGAAGGGCAATGCGCTGGAGGATCTGAAAAAGGCCGAGTGGTATATCAAGCGCGAGATCGCGCGGCGGGAGGCAGCATGAACGTTACCAGCCACTTTGGCTTTTTCTACAAAGGCTACCGGGTGGAATGCACCCGGAAAGAGGCGCGGATCATTCTGCAGGGCCGCGTCGTCGGGAAGTCAAAAGCCATATCGCGGGCAGCTATAGAGCAGGATGTGGAGCGCGTGATTGCGCGGCGTAGGGAGGTGGGGAATGGGTGAAGCGCTGGAACGCTGGCTCAGCCGTGAGGGTCTGGCCCGACGCATAGACGTGAAGCCCCACAACGTGGCCCGTATGGTCAAGCAGGGCAAGCTGCCACGCCCCAGCTATCACCTTGGCGAGCGCAGTCCGCGATGGGACCGACATGCAGTGGATGCCCTTATGATGAAAAGTCAGGGCATCGAGATCAAACGTGACATGGATGAGATATTAGAGCGGCATTGTGAAGAAAAAATCAGGCAGCACGCAGCGCTTCAAGGTCGTAAAAAAGCGCCTGGCAGACGGGTCAATTAAGGAATACCGGTATCCGGTGAAAAAGGTTGGTGGAGACATTCCTCACCAGCCTGCACAGGGATCTGTAAGTAGCGTCGTCAGGTCATATCGTCAAAGTATTGAATTTAGACGAACCCGAACCACAACACAGAAAATAAAACAATATTACCTTAGCGAACTTGATATTTTTAGCGATATGCCAATCCACGATATCAAGAGGCGAAATATACTGACAATACGGGATATGATTGCATCATGCAGGGGGCATGGTGCGGCTAACGGATTTTTGTCAATAGTTCGGTCGTTCTTTGGTTGGGCGATCAGTAGAGAATGGATTGAAGTAAATCCAGCAATGGGGATTAAACTCCTTCCTGCCACACCGCTGCCTACATGGACGCCGGAGATCATCCAGCAGGCAATGGAAGGCCTTAACGTGCCTTTACAGCGCGCCATAATACTCGCCCTCTTTACGGGGCAGCGCCGCAGCGATTTGTGCCGAATGAAATGGTCCGACATATCGGGGGATTTCATTCATGTGGTTCAGGGAAAAACGGGGGCTTCCTTGAAAATCCCCATTCATCCGCAGCTTTCAGTATATCTTGACCGATGGCGACATAATGGGGAGTTCATTTTGACCAGTTCCATAGGAACCCCCTGGAGACCAAATAGCATCACTTCTGCTATGAGCGTGGCGTCTGTAAAAGGTAAAATCCCACGAGGATTTAATATCCACGGACTGCGTAAAATGTCGGCAACGCTGCTGGCTGAAGCAGGATGCACCCCCCATGAGATTGCATCAATAACCGGGCACAAGACGCTTGCTATGGTTCAGCACTATACGATAGCAGCCAGTCAGGAGAAGTTGGCGAGAGATGCGATTTCACGAATTGACATCAGTTTCCTAAACTTCAAGGAAACCAAGGAATAACCTATTGTTATTTCTTAATTAAATGTTAATGCGCGGGGAATACCATCTTGCCTGCGCCCGTCTGCACCATGCAATCGGGGAAGCACGGCAACAGGGCTGGCTGGGGAAGAATATCCTTGGCTCCGGCTTCAGTTTTGACATCCATGTGCATTCCAGCGCCGGACGCTACATATGCGGCGAGGAAACCGCCCTGCTGACCGCGCTGGAGGGCCGGCGCGCCACACCGCGCAGCAAGCCGCCCTTTCCCCAGACCGGCGGCCTGTGGGGCGCGCCGAGCGTGGTGAACAATGTCGAGACGCTGTGCAACCTGCCCCATATCATCACCAACGGGCCGGAATGGTTCGCGGACCTCGGGCTGGGGGAAGATGGCGGCACCAAGATCTATGGTGTCAGCGGCCGGGTAACGAGACCGGGCGCGTGGGAACTGCCCATAGGCACGCCGCTGCGCCAGATTATCGAGGACCATGCAGGAGGCATGATTCCTGGCTACCAGTTGCGCGCCCTGTTGCCCGGCGGGGCGTCCACCGCCTTTCTTGACGGAACCGCCCTTGATGTCGCGATGGATTACGGGTCGGTTGAAAAAGCAGGCAGCAGGCTGGGGACCGGCATGGCCATCATTCTAGATGACCGGACCTGCCCCATCGGCATGATCCGCAACCTGGAACATTTCTTTGCGCAGGAATCCTGCGGGTGGTGCACCCCATGCCGTGACGGGCTGCCATGGGTGGAACGCCTGCTGGACGCGATCGAGGACGGAACCGGACAGGACGAGGACATGGACCAGCTTGGCCGTCATGCCCGCATGCTGGGGGCACCGGGCCGGACCTTCTGCGCCCACGCGCCAGGGGCGATGGCGCCACTAGCCAGCGGGCTGAAGCTTTTTGCCGCCGATTTTGCAGCCCACATCCAGCAGCATCGATGCCCGCAGCAATCGGGAGCATGACCATGACCAGCATCCGCATTGATGGACGGGACTGCCTGACCCGCACCGGCATCAACCTGCTGCAGGCCTGTCTGGAAGCGGGGGTCAACCTGCCCTATTTCTGCTGGCACCCCGAACTGGGCTCCGTTGGGGCATGCCGCCAGTGCGCCATCAAACAGTTCAGCGGGCCGGATGACACGAAGGGCCGCATCGTGATGGCCTGCATGACGCCTGTCAGCGAAAATACCATCATATCCATCGATGACCCGGAAGCCCGGGATTTTCGCGCCAGCATCATCGAATGGATGATGGTCAACCATCCCCATGACTGCCCGGTATGTGAGGAAGGCGGCGAATGCCACCTGCAGGACATGACGGTCATGACCGGGCACAATACCCGCCGCTACCGGTTCACGAAACGGACGCATCGCAATCAGGATCTGGGGCCGTTCGTAAAACACGAAATGAACCGCTGCATCGCCTGCTACCGCTGCGTGCGCTTTTACCGTGATTATGCGGGCGGGGATGATCTGGCGGCCTTTGCATCGCATGACAACGTGTATTTTGGCCGTGCGGCGGACGGTACGCTGGAAAATGCCTTCAGCGGCAACCTGGTAGAAATCTGCCCGACAGGCGTGTTTACCGACAAACCCTTTTCCACTACCTATACCCGCAAATGGGACATGCGTGGCGCACCCTCGATATGCGTGCATTGTGCTGTGGGCTGCAACACCATTGTCAATGCGCGCGAGGAAACCCTCCGCCGTGTCCTCAACCGCTACAATACCGATATCAACCGCTACGTGCTGTGCGACCGGGGACGGTTCGGGCATGGTTTTGTCAATGCGCCGACACGTATCGGCACGCCGCTGCGCACCATCGGCGGCCAGCAGGTATCCGTCCCGATAACGGATGCCCTGCAGGCCTTCGCCCGCATGGCGGCAGATGGCCCGATCGTGGGCATCGCCTCCGCCCGTGCGACACTGGAAACCTGTTTCAGCCTGTATGCGCTGGTGGGTCCCCAGCATTTCTGCACCGGCCAGACACGGCATGAACAGGAATGCGTGGAACTGGTCCATGCCCTGCTTACCCGGCATCCCGGCGCCCTTCCCACCCTGCATGAGATGGAAAGCGCCGATGCCGTACTGGTTCTGGGAGAGGACGCATGCGCCACCGCCCCCCGGCTGGGTCTGTCGCTGCGACAGTCCGTGCGTCAGGCATCTTTCCATATGGCAGACGGCGCCAAAGTACCACGCTGGATGGATGCGGCAGTGCGCACGCTGGGAGCCGAATGTCCGTCCACCCTGCATGTCCTGACACCTGCGCCAACCGATCTGGACAGCGTGGCGGCGGAAGCGTTTCGCGCCGCGCCCGATGATATCGCGCGGCTGGGCTTTGCCATCGCCCACGAAATTGATCCCGCAGCCCCACCCGTCACGGATCTGACGCCAGATGACGCGGCGCGTGCCACACGCATTGCGCATACGCTTATGGCAGCCAGAAAGCCGCTGGTCGTATCGGGCATGCAATATGGCTCCCCGGCACTGTTGCAGGCAGCCAGCAGTATTGCCGCAGCCCTTGCGCGCGCCACGCCTGAAGCGGGCCTGTCGCTGGTGCTGCCGGAATGCAACAGCATGGGGCTGGCCATGATGGGGGGGCTGTCGCTGGAAACGGTGATGGAACAGGCACGGGCGGGTGCGATTTCCACCCTGGTCATTGTGGAAAACGACCTGACCCGCCACCTGCCCCCGGCCGATGTGGCGGAACTGGTGGCGGCAGTCCCCGATATCGTCATGATCGACCACACGGCAACGCCGCTGTGCCAGCAGGCCAGCCTTGTCCTGCCGGTTGCCGCCTTCAGTGAATGCAGCGGCACGCTGGTCAGTCAGGACAGCAGGGCGCAACGATTTTTCCAGGCGGTCTTTCCCACCGCCCCCATACAGGCGGGCTGGCGGTGGTTACAGGCGCTGGCGCAGCACCTTGACCCGTCCATGCTCCATATTTCAGGCCTGACCGGGTGGCGGGATCTGGATGATGTCCTTGCCGCACTGGCGGTGGCATTTCCCCCCCTTGCTCCGGCAGTCATGGCCGCACCGGGGGCAGATTACCGCATGAATGGCCAGAAACTGCGCAGCCAGACCTACCGCGCCAGCGGACGGACCGTCATCCGTTCCTTCGTAAACGTACATGACCAGCCACCGCCCGGCAGCCCGGACACCCCGTTCAGCAGTTCAATGGAAGGTGCCTATGGTCCCGACATGCCCGCCACACTGGTTCCCGGCTATCAGGCGCCAGCATGGAATTCGGTTCAGGCGCTCAACCGTTTCCAGCATGAAATTGGTGGGGACATGCGTGGCGGGGCATCCGGTCTGCGGCTGCTGTCCCGCGCCGGGAATCAGAATGCGGATCCCCCTCCGTATGCTTACGTCAATGATATTCCCGCCCCTTACGCCGCGCGGACGGATACTGTTCTGGTGCTACCCGATACGCGCCTGTTCGGCAGCGAGGAACTGAGCATGTTCTCCCCACCCGTCATGGCGCGCGCACCCGCGCCAACGCTGGGTCTGCCTGCCGACATGGTGACATCAGGCCGCATGGTGCTGCATCTGGAAGACGGGCCACACGTTCTGCCTGTGAAACCGGTGCCAGGGCTGCCTGCGGGCATTGCGCTGTGCCCGGCGCACATGGTCGCGCGGGCGCTGCGTTTTCCCTGCATGGCCCGGCTGGACAGGGCGCCAGACGGGGGAGAAGGGTCATGACATATACGGCGCTTACGACCATCATTTTTACGCCGTTGGTCATCCTTGGTCTTGCCACCGTGCTGACATGGATCGAACGGCGTCTGCTGGGGTTGTGGCAGGACCGGCATGGTCCCAACCGCGTGGGGCCGGGCGGCATGTTCCAAGCCGTGGCGGACGGGACCAAGATCCTGTTCAAGCAGGACTGGATTCCTCCCTTTGCCGACCGGGGCGTGTTTGTCGCGGCACCTGCCATTGGCATGATGACGGTCCTGCTGTCCTTTGCCGTCATTCCCGTCACGATGGGCGCTGGCATTGCGGGGAATATGAATGTCGGGCTGCTGTTCGTCGTCGGCATGATGGGACTTGGGGTCTATGCGGTGGTGCTGGCAGGGTGGTCATCCAACAGCAAATACGCACTGCTGGGCGGCATGCGGGCAGCGGCCCAGATGATCAGCTACGAAGTCTTCATGGGGCTATCCCTGCTGGGCGTGGTCATGCTGGCGGGGTCATTCAACCTGCACGATATCGTGGCTGCACAGACGGGACTATGGTTCATCATCCCGCAATGTCTCGGTTTTGGCGTGTTCATGCTGGCTGGCATTGCAGAAACGCACCGCCTGCCCTTCGATCTGCCCGAAGGGGAAAACGAACTGGGTGCGGGGTTCCATACCGAATATTCAGGCATGAAATTCGGCATGTTCTTCATTGCCGAATATGCCGGGATCGTCCTGGTCGCAAGCCTCGTGACCACGCTCTACCTTGGTGGCTGGCGCGGGCCGTGGCTGCCCGCTGGCGTGTGGTTCGCGCTCAAGACCGGGGGCATGGTAGGGTTTTTCATCCTGCTGCGGGCAGGCCTGCCACGCCCGCGTTACGACCAGTTGATGGCGCTGGGCTGGAAGGTCCTGCTGCCGCTTTCCCTGTTCAATGTCATGGCGACCGGAACCATCCTCATGCTGCGCGCGTCTTTGTGACACGCCTGATGCAAAGGCATTTCCCATGCTTGATACCCTGCGTACCCTGTTCCTGACGGCGCTGCATGCCTTCCACCGGCGCGCGACCGTGCAGTATCCTGAACAGAAGCCCTACCTGCCGCCGCGTTATCGCGGGCGGATCATCCTGTCGCGCGATCCCGATGGGGCGGAGCGGTGCGTTGCGTGCAACCTGTGTGCCGTCGCCTGTCCGGTGGACTGCATAAGCCTGCAGAAAACCGAAGCCGATGGCCGGTGGTACCCGGAATATTTCCGGATCAATTTCTCGCGCTGTATTTTCTGCGGCTTTTGCGAGGAAGCCTGCCCCACCTATGCCATACAGCTGACGCCTGATTTTGAAATGGGCGAATATGCGCGCCCCAACCTTGTTTATGAAAAGGACGACCTGCTGATAAGCGGGACCGGGAAACATCCCGATTACAGTTTCTACAATGTCGCGGGCATTCCCATTCCCGGCAAGGATCGCGGCGCGTCCGAACGCGAACGCCCGCCGGTCGACCTCCATTCCCTGCTACCGTAACCCGTCATGCATGCCCTGGCCCTTCTTGCCGCCAGTGTGACCGTTGTGGGGGCCGTCATGGTCATTACCCGGCGCGTGGCGGTGCATGCGGTGCTGTACCTGGTGGTGACGCTGCTGTCGCTGGCGGTGATACTTGTCATGCAGGGCGCATCATTCGCGGCGATGCTGGAAGTCATCATCTATGCCGGTGCGATCATGGTGCTGTTCGTCTTTGTCATCATGATGCTCAATCTAGGGCACCCGGACAGTGCACGTGAAAAGGAATGGCTGCGTCCGCGCGCATGGTGCGGACCGGGGCTTCTGGCCGCCATAGTGTGTGCGGAACTTCTTTATTGCATGGGGACATTTTCCGGTCTTGCACGACCTTTCGCCCCCATTACGGCGCATGATGTCGGGTTAAGCCTGTTTGGCCGCTATGTACTGATGGTCGAACTGGCGTCGTTCCTGCTGCTGGCCGGTCTGGTCTCAGCCTTTCACATCGGACGCAACCGGGTGGGGGGAAACTGACATGCCTGCCTTTTCCTTCAATGACATCCTGCTGCTGGCAACGACCCTGTTTTCAGTCGGGCTGGCAGGCGTGCTGGTCCGGCGCAACATGGTGTTCATGCTGATGTCGCTGGACATCATGCTCAATGCGGCAGCCCTTGTGTTCGTGGGGGCGGGCGAACGCTGGCATGATGCGACGGGACAGGTGATGTTTGTGCTGATTCTGGCTCTTGCCGCCGTGGAAACGGCAGTCGGGCTTGCCATCATCCTGTGTCTGCATGCCCACGGACGCCCCACACTGGATGCCGACACCGGCAACCTTTTGCGAGGATGGAACCATGGGTGAAATCCTTCTCCCCCTTCTCATCCTCTGCCCGCTTGCGGCATCCATGATCGTGTCTGTATCGGCCGGCCGCATGGGAGCGTGTGCCATCGGGACGGTTGCCTGCACCGGGGTAGGGATATCCGCCGTCATCAGCATCATCCTGTCCATCACGCTCCTGTCCGGGCCACCAGCGGGAGTATTGCAGGTAACGCTGTGGCCTTGGATGCATATTGCGGGATTTTCAGCGGATATCGCCTTCATGCTGGACCGGGTTTCCATGGTCATGATCCTTGTCGTCACGATCGTGGGGCTGCTGATCCATGTCTATGCCGCAGGCTACATGCGCGATGATCCGGGGATCGCACGCTTTTTTAGCTGCATGACGCTGTTTGTGGCGGCCATGCTGGTGCTGGTGCTGGCGTCCGACCTGCTGTGCCTGTTTATCGGGTGGGAAGGCGTGGGGTTGTGTTCCTACCTGCTGATCGGGTTCTGGTATGACGACCCGGCCAATACCGCTGCCGCGCGCAAGGCTTTCTACATGACCCGCATGGGGGATGTGGCATTGCTGTGTGGCCTGCTGCTGCTGGCCACGGCTACAGGTTCCCTGCGCATCGGGGCCGTACTGGCGACGGTCACGAATGGGCAGCTGGCTCCGTCCGGTGTCAATTTGGCGGCCCTTTTCATACTGGTGGGGGCACTTGCCAAATCGGCGCAGATCCCGTTCCAGACATGGCTGCCAGACGCCATGGCCGGTCCGACGCCGACCTCCGCCCTTATCCATGCGGCCACCATGGTAACTGCAGGCATCTACCTGATCGCGCGACTGCATGACCTGTTTGCCATGGCAACCCCCATCATGGCGCTTACGGCCATACTTGGAACGCTGACGCTGCTTATGGGGGCCTGCACGGCCCTGGTGCAGTCCGACCTCAAGCGTATCCTTGCATGGTCCACGATCAGCCAGCTTGGTTACATGTTTCTCGCCCTTGGGTGTGGAGTATGGCAGGCGGCGCTGTTTCACCTGATGACCCATGCCTTTTTCAAGGCGCTGCTTTTCCTTACCGCTGGCGCCGTGATCATGCGCACTGGTCATGAACAGGATATTTTCCGCCTTGGTGGCCTGCGCCACGCCATGCCTGGACTGAGTGCAGCCTTTGCCGTGGGCGCATCCGCACTGGCTGGCCTGCCACTGGTGACGGCGGGATTCTACAGCAAGGAAATGATCCTGTCGGGTGTATGGCACGTCCATTTTGGCCTGACGCGGGAATGGACCCTGAACGGGCATCCGTTATGGGGGATTGCCCTGCTGGGGGCCTTCCTGACCGCGCTGTATATTTTCCGCTGCGTTTTCATCGTCTTTTGCGGCAAACAGGGAACTTCGGCCACGGGCCGGACGTCACGCCTGATGAGCATTCCGCTGGGTTGCCTGTGCTTCCTCTCCCTATGCGGCGGAGTCATTGAAATGCCCGATACGCTTCCCCCCCTTCACCTGTTCAGCACCCTTCTCGACCCGAAAACGCCATTATCACATGCAAATGAACCGATCTGGCTTGTGCTGGCGGGAGCACTTGCCCCCCTTGCCGGGCTTGGGGTTGCATGGGTGCTGTGGGGACGTGCTACGCCCGTCATGCATGAAATGCCCGGACAGGCAGCCATCATCCGCCTTGCCCGTACCGGCTGGGGCATGGATGCGCTGTATGACCGTGTATTCGTGCAGCCCTTCCGCCTGCTGACGTGGCTGACACACCATGATGTTCTTGCTCATGCCATCACTGCGACAGGGCGGCTGACGCAGGCCGTCAGTGGCCGGATTTTCCAGGCGCGGACAGGTTTTCTGGACATTCTTGCCATATGGGGAAACCGGGGGACCGGATGGATGGCATACCTGCTGGGTCAATTGGATAATGGCCGTGTGCGGTGGTATGCGGCATGGATTGCGGGTGGGCTGTGCGCGGGTCTGGCCATGGCGGTGCTGTCATGAACCCCCTGCCCGCCCTTGTGCTGCTGCCTGTCGTGGGCGGCGGACTGGCATGGCTGGCCGAGCACATCCAGCCCCATACCACCACCCCCGCGCGCGATGCATCATGGTGGGTGGTACTCGGTATCCTGACTGTGGAAACGCTGCTGCTTGTGATGGTCACATTCCACCATCCTGCCCATGCGGGGCCGTGGCTTGGACATTTTTCCGTGCCATGGATCCCGGCCATGGGTATTGCGATCAGGCTGGACATGGATGGTCTTTCACTGTCGCTGATCTGGCTTTCGCTTATCCTGTGCTTCCTGTGCGTGTTTCTTGCCACCCGTCAGGTCACGGTCAATGCTGGTGCATTCCATTTTCTTTTTCTTGCGACCCTTACGGGCATTATCGGCACGTTCCTGGCCACTGACCTGTTTCTGTTCTTCTTTTTCTGGGAACTGATGCTGGTGCCGATGTTCGTGCTGATTGCCGCATGGGGGCATGAGGACAGGCAGCGTGCCGCCATGAAGTTTTTCATGTTCACGCAGGGCAGCGGCCTGCTCATGCTGCTGTCCATCCTTGGTCTGGTCATTGCGCATTATCAGGAAAGCGGCGAACTGACGTTTGATTACTTCACGCTGGCCCACACACCATTATCCCCTGCCGTGTCCATGCTGCTTATGCTGGGGTTCTTCATCGCCTTTGCCGTCAAGCTGCCTGTCGTGCCGGTCCATGTCTGGCTACCGGATGCCCACACGCAGGCCCCTACGGCGGCCAGCGTGCTGCTGGCGGGTATTCTGCTCAAGACCGGGGGGTATGGCATGATCCGGTTCAATGTCATGCTGTTCCCCGATGCGGCCAGCCATTTCGCACCCATCGCCATGGGGCTTGGCGTCGCGGGGATCCTGTACGGGGCGTGGCTGTCGTGCGCACAGGATGATGTCAAGCGGCTGATTGCCTATAGCAGCATCAGTCATATGGGTTTCGTACTGCTTGGCATCTTTACCGGTTCCCGCATGGGGATGCAGGGGGCGATCATACAGATGCTGGCCCATGGGCTGAGCACGGCAGCCCTGTTCCTAATCGCAGGCGCCATTCAGGACCGGCTGCATACACGGGACATGTACCGTATTGGCGGGCTGTGGACGGCAATGCCACGCCTGTCCACCGCGGGGCTGTTCTTTGCCGTGGCCTCACTCGGCATGCCGGGACTGGGTAACTTCGCGGGCGAATTCCTTGTCCTGCTGGCGACATGGCATGTCAGCCCCACTACTGCGACACTGACGACGGCCGGACTGGTTCTGTCCGCGATCTACGCGCTGCGGATGGTCAACCGCATATTCCTGGCGGCTTCCCGGCCCGACCAGCACCCCATACAGGACTTTCCGGTCCGGCAGATGGCAGTTTTCGCCTGCATCATGGTCTTTCTGGTCGTGCTGGGCCTTTATCCGCAGCCTTTCATGATGTTTTCCGCGCCATCCCCCCTGTCCGTTACAGCCGTGACCAGCCGGGAGGGCGCCACACCATGATCGGGCATGATATCTTCCTGCCGACTCCGCTGCTGGTCATATCTTCCGGCATCATGATCATGCTGGCCGCAATGGTATGGCGCCGTTCGGTGGGACGCAGCTTTGCGTATGGACTGGTGACACTGCTGCTGTCCCTTGCCGTTGTGGGGCACCATACGGGCAGAATGTCGGGGAATGGCGACAGCCTGTTCATTCAGGATCGCTGGACGACCTATACCGCCATCCTGATCATATTTTCCACCATGTGTATCCTGTTCATGTCATGGCGGGATGTGGCGCATGACGGGACCACACTGATGGATGAATATCCGCTGCTGTTCATGCTGGGCACGCTTGGCGCGCTGGCTATGGTATTCAGCGCGAATTACATGCCTTTTTTCCTGGGGCTGGAAATACTGGGCATTTCCATCATGGGACTTGTGACCTTTCGCCACCGCCCTGTCATGCTGGGGTATGAAGCCGCGATGAAATACCTGGTCCTGTCCGGAGCATCTTCCGCCATTCTTCTGTTTGGTATCGGCCTCGCCTATGGTGTTACGGGATCCCTGCGGTTCATGCCGCCCATCGCAACCGGAGAAGTTCCCGCCGCATTGCCGGTTGCCGCCACGGTCATGGTTCTTGTCGGCATGTTCTTCAAGCTTTCCGCAGTCCCCTTCCATATGTGGCTGCTGGATGTAATGGAAGGCGCGCCCATTCCGGTGGCGGCGTTTCTGGCCGTAGTTTCAAAAATCGCGATATTTTCTTCACTTGTCCGTTATTTCGGAACAGGGGCGCAGCCTCCGTTCCTTAATGATATCCTGTCTGTCGTCATTATCCTGACCATTATGGTGGGTAACCTGCTTGCCCTGCGTCAGGCCAGCCTCACACGCCTTCTGGCATGTTCATCCATTGCGCATGTGGGGTATCTGCTGATTGCGTTCCTTTGTCCCGGTCATCTGCAATCGGGGGCCATAACCGTCTACCTTGCGGCCTATACCGCCAGTACACTGGGTGTATTTGCGACCATGACCGCCTTTGTGGTCCCGGATGGGCCGGATGGCACGGTTATTGCACAATGGAGGGGACTGTTTTTCCGCCGCCCGTTCCTGGCGACAGCCATGTCGCTCATGCTGTTTTCACTTGCGGGCATTCCGCCGGGCATCGGTTTTTTTGCGAAATTCGAGGTCGCGGCAACCGGCGTTGAACACCAGCGTGACATACTGCTGTGTGTACTCGTAATCGGCAGCATTATCGGGCTGTATTATTACCTGAACATTATCCGTGTCATGATGGCGGCGCCATCGTCACCCTCCAGCACCCTGAACCGGCATGCCCGCCCGGAACTGACGGCGCTTGTCATCGTTCTGACCATAATCGTGGTGATCGGGGGGCTTTTTCCTGCCCGTGCCATCCATCCGTTGCTTCCTGCCGCCACTGTCCCACCCGAAACGCGGGATGGAATAAGGCATTGACGGGACTATTTTCGATTATCCTGAACATGGAAAGGATTGTCCCATGTCCTCTCGTGTCTTTCACATTCTGGCGCAGAAAGGCCGCACGGTCATTACCGTCAGGGCAGATGACCCCATCCTGGACGTCGCCACCGCGCTGGCGCGACATAATATTGGTGGCGCACCCGTTCTTGGCCCTGATGAGCAGCTGGTTGGCCTTGTATCAGAAAAGATGATTGTCCATGCCTTATCCCAACATGGCGCGGATATAGCGGCCCTGACCGCAAAGGACATCATGACAAAGGATATGCCGACCGCAACCCCTGATGACAGTATTTATGATATTGCCTGCCGCATGACGTATTCCCGCAACCGGCATGTACCCGTTCTGGAAAACGGAAAACTGGCGGGACTGGTCAGTATCGGGGATATTGTCAAGCTGCGCGCCGAAAATGCCGAACAAGAAGCGCAGGAGCTGCAGGATTACGTAACGGGCAGCGACCATGCTGCCGTCCAGTCCCCCAATGACACACCGCCCATGCAATGCGGGGAAAAGGAAAGCTGACCTGCATGTCGCCACAGACGATATGTCCTCATATCTTTGCTGCGACCGGGACTGACAGCCTCATGCAACAGATTTCGCGATCATGTATGCTTCCACCAATGTGGAATAATCTGATGCGCTCCCCTTTCCGCCTCGACTCAAAAAAAGTGTCCTGTTTTTATGGCCCATGGTTTATATGATGACAACGATATCAAGGGTCTATCTCCGCTGTCGTTGTCGGGCCATATGAGCCGGTGCCCGGTCCGCGAGGCGGACGCGCCACGGATTTGTGCAGGCTGTCTATCGGATTAGCCGTTAAGGCACTTTCTTCTATCACAACGTGCTGTCAGATGAATAATCTGTCCGGAAAATAGTAAAACCATTCATTCCGATCTCTGAAAAATACGTAACAGAATTTACTGTATAAAATTCTTCCTAACAATGATCATCCTGATATTTTTTAAGAAAATCAAAAAGATATGGATTATTACAATGCGCGACATTAAAGCGCATCCATGGAGAAGGTTCATAATTCGGCCGGAACAGATAACCGGGCGCAAGAAGAATATCTTCCTCCGCTGCGGACTGCGCCAGCGCCTGCATGTTAATCCCCTCCCTGTCAAACCGTGCCCAGACAAACATACCACCAGGTGGCCGAAAATATAGCCGCATACCAGTATTGGTCAGCGCACGGCCAACGCTGGCCTGCATGCGTTCCAGACGTTCCTTCAGGCGTGTCAGATGATGACGATATTTCCCGTCCTTGATGATACTATGAATAACATATTCATTAATACCGGACGTTGTCAGACTGCTGGCCATTTTCTGGCGCAGGATAACCTGTGCCAATTCGGGGTGCGATGCGGTAAACCCGACCCTTACGCCCGGCGCGATCGTTTTTGAAAAACTGCCGACCTGTATCACACGCCGCATCTGGTCCAGATAGGCCAGGTTGGTTGTAATATCTGTTGTCAGACTGGAAAATATATCATCCTCGACAATAAGAAAATTGTATTTTTCTGCCAGATTCAAAATATGAAAAGCATTTGCCGGCGAACAGCTGGTCCCGGTTGGATTATGAAGAATTGTATTGGTAATGAACAACCGTGGTTGATGTAGCCGCGCAAGATATTCAAGGCGTTCAATATCCGGCCCTTCAAATGTACGCGGCACCCCGACCACATTCAGATCCAGCCCCTGCAATGCGGGATTCAGATTACAATAACCCGGATCGTCCACCAGTACGGTATCCTGCTTGTGGGTAAAGGCCCGCACGGACAGTTCCAGCGCCTGACTGGCCCCGTGCGTCAGGATAATCCCGGCATCGCATGTCCGTATCTTGCGCTGTGCCAGCATGAGCTGGATGCTGTGTCGCAGCGGCGTGTAGCCGTACGGGTTGCCATATTCAAAAATGGAAGACGGCGGCTTGCGCCCCAATGAAACAAGGGCCTGCTTGATCGCATCCACAAACAGGTAACTTTCGGGCAGCCAGCCACAACCGGCCTTGATAATGGGCGCTTTGTCCTCATACGCACTTTGTAGCAGCCACCGTGAATCCACCGACCTGTCCACCAGCGTGGCCGTGGTAATCAGTGTCCGGTTGAGGGTATTGTTATGGGTTACGAAATAGCCCCTCGCCCGTCGCGCTTCCAGCAACCCTTCCGCAACGAGCTTGTTATAGGCATTGGAAACCGTAAGCGTACTGACCCCGCACTGTTCTGCCAGTTGCCGCACCGAAGGCAACCGTTGACCTGTCTGCAACTTCATGCCCAGAATCAGATCGCGGACACCGGAAACAATTTGGTTGACCAGTGGAACTGTACTTGAATTGTCTATATTAATATTCATAATGATATATGAAAATCTGATATGCAGGTCAAATTTTTCATATATACTTGCCCCTTTTGCCTGATCAATGCATATATCGTCAGTTACCACCTTCTTCAGGCCAGCATATTAAACTGTATATATGAATTGATCCGAATTGGCAACAAAATGACAGGCGATGCCTGACAATGTGTTATCCATCAAACAGGATGACAATGAATGCAAACCGGATCCCGCTTATCAACCAAGCAGCACGGGCATTTCGTCGTATGCGCGATGGCGGGTAAGGATTGAAGAGGTTGCTACGGCCCGGCATGCGGCGTGGATCATGCCGGGCATGTTGTGCCTTCGATTTGTGGTCCAGCAGAAAGCGCCGAGATAATCGGATGTATGCTGCGGGGCGATGGCCTTGTGCGTTGCCTTGAGGGCCGTGCTCAGATTGGCGATGGCGGTATTGAGGCCGTGGAACGGCGCGGTGCGCTGTCGGGAGGGGCGTCTGCTGCCGCTGACAGTGACCACATGGGATCGCACAGATGTGCCGAAAGCCAGAAAAGCCTTCAGGCCATCGGTATGAACCCTGACGGTTGCCGTCAGGCAGGTATCGGCGAATGCCCGCACCGCCCTGCTGGTGAAGCCAGCCACCATCCTCATGGCGACATGGCCCATACGGCCGTCTTCATATCGCTCGGTCGCGGCGATCATTCTGGTCTTGCCTCCCGGACCCGAGCCCTGGTTGCGCTCGCCGCCCAGATAGACATCATCTGCCTCGACCACGACCGGGGCACCGTCCGGACCAGAACCACCGAGAAGATAGCGGGTTTCCCGTTCGGTCATGGCGCGACGCAGGCGTTTGGCGAGATACCACGCCGTCGGATAGCTCACGCCCAGCCGACGGCCCAGTTCGATAGCCGAGACGCCCTGTTTGGTGCTGGTCATGATATGCATGGCCCGGAACCAGGTCGTGAGGGGAAGTTTTGTCCCGTTCATCACCGTGCCGGCCGTGACCGACCAGCGACGGTTGCAGCATGTGCATCCCACCCGGCGACCACAAAGGTAATTGCGATCGTGGCCGCAGGACGGGCAGGCCATCAATGCCTCCCGACGCGCCATCATCAACGCCTCGATACAGGCTTCTTCCGTGCTGTAGAGACGCTCGAACTCAACGTCTGTCAGACCTTTCATGACCTTCAACATCACCAGAACTCCAGCCACTCAAGTTCATATGGGATGTCAAAACACGCCCGGTAAGGCCGTGCTGTCTTGTTGATACGCGGGAAACCGGATCATCGCGACAAAGGGCCTGTCGCATCGTGTCGCGATATCCCTGAACGAAGGCTGCCGGTTGAAGATTTTCCTGCCAGATTTTGTTCCACAACCACACAGATGGCGTGAATTTGCGTAATCAGCGCATAACAGGACCATCCAACAGCTTCCCTGCAGCCTTCTTTTCACAAACATCCGTAATATTGCGCACGGATATTAAAACTTTTTATATATGATATGTTTTTATTTATTAATTAAAATAATTAAACTGCTGAACTTTTGAAAATTATTTATCGTTTTCGTCAGGTTTTAAAAATAGGCAGCTATCTGCAACCTTACCATCAATATGGTCGTCAGATTGTTGCCCACCGTGATCAAGGTCCTATCAATCCGCGAACAGACGCCCAGTCAATCAGCCTTTGAAAGACTGCGGCGTCTATGCCTTTTGCCAGTCTCTGACGCCTCCAGGCCGGAGGATGGAACAGATCATCCCCACCAGATCAGCCCATCGACAGTCCCTACATCATGGAAATTCATTATCCCTGATGACACGATGCATTCCATCAAGGTTATAGCAGAAGGTCACTTAGCCAAGGCGTCCAGAATCCTTCCCCGCAGCACTGCCCCCGCAACCCCCAGGCGCCAGCCAAAATGCGCAGGAATAGGCCGCAAGGGAGAAACCGGCAGCAGGATTTCCTCAGCGGGCACCCCACTGATCCGACGTGCGATTTCACGTCCCATCAGGGTAGCCATCGCCACCCCGCGGCCATTATACCCGACACAGGCCATGATCCCCTCGATCGGTTCATGCCAGTGGGGATAATGGTCAAGGGTAATGGCAATCTGCCCATTCCATCCATACCGCCATGCAGTCCCCTTCAGAAATGGCCACAGGGTACAGGCATGCTTCTGTAGAAACGGAAATGTCGCGGGGCCTGACAGATCGCGGGACGCGGACCGCCCACCAATAAGCAGACGCCCTGCGCCATCAATGCGGTAATATGTTACCAGCTCGCCCATTTCATACACGACTTCACGTTCAGCAAGAATGCGCTTTACAAAGGGGACAGGCAGCGGATCTGTCGCGATAATGGCGCTGTAAGCGGGGACAAGGGTGCGACGCAGGCGGTTCCACAACCGTCCTGTATACCCATTGGTGGCAAAGACGACATGTCTGGCGTTTACGCTGCCATGGGGTGTCCTGACCAGCCATTTTCCGTTTGCACGACGCAGGGATATGACGGGCGAATTGGCATGGACAATCGCACCATTATCGATCGCAGCCTGCGCAAGCCCACGCGTATAGGCCAGTGGGTTGACCTGTCCTCCACGCGCATCAATAAAACCACCACAGTAACGGCTGGTCCCCGTGTGGGTGGCGATGTCCGCACGATCCAGCCATGTTACTGGCCCACCACGGTCACGGCATTCATTGAATAGTTTCTGTTCATGGGGAAGTTGCCCTTCCGCCGTAGATGCACGGATCGTGCCACCACGTGCCGCATCGCATTTGATGCCGTATTTCTCGATCAGGTTAAATACAACATCAGGAGCCTCCCAGGCCGCATCGGCCAGCGCGGCCCCATGGGGACCAAGGTCACGCTCGACCTCGGACGGCAGGGTCTTGAGACCGGGATTAACCTGTCCACCATTACGGCCCGATGCGCCCCAGCCAATTTCGTTGGCTTCCAGCACCATGACCTCAGCCCCTGCCCGGGCAAGGTGCAGCGCCGCCGACAGGCCGGTAAAGCCTGCGCCAATCAGCACGGTTTCACATATGTGCTCCCCCTGCAATGCGGTCGTGACCGGCCCGGACGGGCTGACAGCGGCATACAGGCTGGAGGGAAGGGATTTATATGAAACGGAAGCCATGACTACGTGTACTCCACCATGAACCCTGAACGATCGGGTTCAGATTGTCACGAAAGACGTGATGTATCGGACGTCCCCACTGGAACGGTTGCCTTGCGCCCTGCCCGGGCCATCTGCGCGTGTCCGTTGCGACGCCAGCGCCCGAAAGAGAAGTTTTCGATCACGATGATGATGCCAAGACTGATCGTACTCATTACGATTTCCTGACGCGTATGTTCAGTCGCGAAGAACATGGTGCCCAGTGTGGCCAGCAACGCACCCAATGTTGCATATGACAGGAATGGAAACCCCCACATGGGAAGCGCAGGCGACTCCCCCTTTGCCATACTGGCGCGACGCAGGCGGATATGCGCCACGACAATCAGTACGTAGTCAAACAGGATGAAAGTGCCACTCGCGCTGACCAGAAAACCGAATACCCGCCCCGGCGCCATCATGCCCACCACCGCCACGATAACAGCGACCCCGCAGCCACACAGGATGGCCCGCACGGGGGTGCCTTTTGTGTCGCGCTGAAGAAAGACACCTGGCGCGTCACCGTTTTCCGCCAGTTCACACAGAATACGCGATGTTATGTATATGCCTGAATTAAGGGCCGACAATGTTGCGATCAACATGACGGCCGTCATCATTGCCGAGGCAAACGGCACGCCGATATATTCCAGCGTCGCCAGAAACGGCGAATATCCCGGCACGACACGCGATAACGGAAGCAGAAAGATAATAAGCCCGATGGATGCAAGATAGAAAATCATGATCCGCAGCACCACCGTCCGGGTGGACCGGGCCACGTTACCCGCCGGGTCGCTACTGTCGCATGCGGCGATCGTCGTTATTTCCGACCCCGCCATGGAAAGCATGATACCGGGAATGACCGCCAGCAGCGTAAACAGGCCGTGCGGTATCAACCCTGCGGCGGAAAACAGCGCCCCGCCCGGGCTGGCTGCGCCTTTCATGCCAAAAAGGACGGAAACGCCAATCAGGATAAAAACGACGATCGTGGTAATCTTGAGAACCGAGAACCAGTACTCGAACTCCCCATACCCCCTTACGGAAAACAGGTTGACCCCTGTCATGATTCCGATCACCAGCAATTCGATGACAAGATAGGGAAGCGGCAGATAGGGACTGAGAAAACTGGCAGCGGCAATCGCCTCCAGTCCCAGCAGGGTGGCCCACATGATCCAGTAGATCCACCCAGCGATAAAACCGACCCGCAGTCCCAATCCCCGGCGAATCTGCCCGACAAATGAACCGGTACCTGGGGAAGCAACAGTCATCTCCCCCAGCATCCGCGTCACGCACATGACCAGCAGGCCGCAGAGAAAATATGAAAACAGCACCCCCGCCCCAGCCGTGGAGATGGCCGTAGCCGACCCCACGAACAGGCTGGCTCCGATCACCCCCCCGATTGAAATCATGGAAACGTGCCGGTCCTTGAGCACCGCGTTCTCCGGAGCCGTCTTAACCTTTGGCGAAGGCGGTGAAAGGCTGTTCATACGTTCTTACCCCATTCCCATCAGGTGATCCCGGCCCCGGTCCGGCGCTTAGAAATGTGCGCTGATCGTTCCGAAATACTGTCGTGGCGCACCGCGTTCGACGGAATACAGATCGCCAGACATCGGGTTGCCGTTTTCGCCCATCATAGAGATATATTTCGTATTCGTAAGGTTATATACGCTGAAATCAAGGGTCAGGTTTTTCAGGGGGCCGTAATCTCCGAAACGGTAACGTGCCCCCATCGTAACCAGCCAGTAACCCGGCACGGATGTATCATTGGTATAGCTGTAATAACGACGGGAATAATAATTGGCGTCAATATGCGCTTCCGCCCGATGGAATGCATATGTCAGGTTGGATTTATACATAAACTTTGGATAGTTCACGATATTCTTTTTATTCACATCATAAGTATGACCAGCCGATTCAAGATTACTACCATAAGTAGCATGATTGTAGCTGATGCTGTTGAACATCGACAGGCCCTTCATCACCCCGCTCTGGAACGGATGCAATGTCAGCGTGGCGTCAACACCATACATGGAAATATCAGTCTGCTGTACCGACAGGACCGGGTTGTTCAGCGTGCCGGCATTCACTTCCAGCAGGCGATGGTTATCGTTGACATGGTATGCATCAACCGAGAAATTGGCGTATTTGTCGTTAAAGCGATAACCGACAAGATAGACCCAGTCCCGTTCCGCAGGTGTCGAACCCTGCAGTTTACGGAAGGTCGCCTGATCCTGCACCGCCCACAGCGACGCCTGCCCTGCCGACCCCCAGGACTGAACACCATAGCCACGCATGTTCTCGGCCACGTCAAAATACAGTTCATGACCGGGCAGGAAACGCCAGTTCACGCTTACATGGGGCAAGAAGGCCGCCGCTGCCGTCATGCTGCCATTCGCCAGCGCGGATGCACCAGTAAAGGCAGAGTCATTATACTGCGCCCCTCCCGATGTCGTGGTGATCATGGACTTGAAACCGGCATGGATATCCAGGTTGTGCAACACATGATACGTATCGGACATGAAATACTGGAATGTATCCGTAGTCCACTTGAAATCATACGGGCTGAGGAAGGCGCGGCCATAGGTATTGTACGGACCGATCGTCTTGAGTGGTGCAAGGCCACTGGACAGGGACGGTTCGTTATAGAAAAACTGACCCATTTCCTGATTGTTGTTTTCCAGCCAGATACCCGTCTGGAACGTATTATGCGCAATATTATATTTGATGGATGACGTCATGCCATAGCGCACCTGGTGGGACTGCCAGACCTGCTCGGACAGGGGGGCAGCCTCTGTCGCGCCCGGCAATACCTGCGATGACTGCCCGGGATCGGCATAGGTGGAATAAAGCACCTGACTGTTACCGTAGAACAGGGTTTTCCAGCGCAGGTTCTTGGTCATCGCCATGTCGAATGTCAGACCACCAAGGTAGTCGACCTGATGCTGGCCGCCATCATACAGCTGTGCATCGCCCCCATATTTCTGGGCCTGTTTATAGGCAGCGCCATAATTGGGGTATAGGTAATCGTCACTCCACCCACCGTTCTTGATTTCAGTAAGCGACTGATCGACATACCCCCACTGGGAGTTGTTTGCCCAGCTCATGAAACCGGAAATGCTGCTGTCTTTTCCTACTGGCTGCACCAGCTTCGCTTCTGCCTGCTGCTGCAACTGGTCACCATACCCCCTCCATTTATGCGTATCGGAGCGGGCATAGGCGATATACATCTTGGTTCCGGTGCTGTTCATGGCACCCGTATCAAATCGCCCGTAAGTACGGAAAGAAGCGTTACTGCCGAACATCTGCGAGACGTCACCACCCATCTTGTCAGACGGATTGGCACTGCTGACCTGAATGGCCCCCCCAAGGTTGGTGGTGGACATGGTGTCAACCGAACCACCACCCTGTGATACGGACATACCACTGATATTGTTGGTAATAATGGCCTGAGACAGGTTAAGGCCGTTCAGCGTCGCATAGGACTGGTCATTTAGCGGAATGCCGTCCAGCGTCATGCCGATGTTATTCCAGTAGAACCCACGCATGTACAGGCTGCTCGACCATGCATCCAGTCCCAGCGCATCGCTGGAGCTGAAGCTCAGCCCCGGCGTGCGCGCCGCCAGTATTTTCATGGGGTTCGTCCCCGCCACGAACTGCTGCATGACCTTCTGGCCCATGCGCTGTTCCGTGCCATGCGAGACATTACGGCGTGCACTGACGGAAAGGGATTCAACAGGACGCGCCCCCTCCGCATGCCTGGCTGCCGTATGGCCCTTGATCGCTGGATTATGACCTTGATCCGTACGCGTCAGATCCGCCCCCCACGCCAGCTGACAGTCAAGTGCCGTCGCTGCAAGAAGGAGACCACACAAGGGCAATTTTCTGACCATTCCTGCCATTTCCGTCCCAAAAAATGATTCCACCGCAATAAGGCTTCAGTCAGCCGGGAGCAGACCCACGAATATTGCGTATCCAGATCATTCCGAATAAGCATCATATCGTATATAGACAGTTTAGGTCCAGATATCTGATCGTGTACATATGCAGCCAGCATAACAGTACACGTATCCAGCATTGATCCACTGGCACTGATACAGGAGTAGAAATGGCGGTATATCGCCATTATATGGTCGTCATGAACCTGTCCTGACGCATAAAGTTCTCTTGTCGGACTGTATCCCGATAGAGCCACATCCATCTTGTATTACACAGATTGACCGACCAGTTAGGGATAACCTCTCATGCCCCGCATTCTGATTGTCATCGGCCTGCTCCTTCTTCTTGCAGGCCTGTGCTGGCCCCTGCTTTCGCGCCTGCCGCTTGGCAGGCTACCGGGAGACATCCTGATACAGAGGCAGAATTTTACTGTTTACATCCCCATTACGACCTGCGTGCTTGCAAGTATCATATTTTCATTTGTTCTGTGGATTATCAGGCGCTAGGCTCAGGACGCGTAGCCAGAACATAACGGTTGCAGCGAGACAGATGGCCGAGAAGAATACGGTTGGGCATCTGTCTTGGCGTGTTGCGACACGCCGCCTGTCCTTAAGCCTTCCAGGCATGATCTCGATGCGGTTGCGGCGTTTGTATTTCTGCCTGTCGCATTTGACAGGTTTTCCACGGGATCTCCGTCCTGGAATGCAGGGCCTGATCTCCTTTTTTTCCAGTGCATCCCTGAACCAGTCAGCGTGATAGCCCTGGTCGCCCGACATTCATTGTGCTGCAGGAGACTGTCCAGCAGGGCAGCGGCACCGGTATAATCACTGATCTGTCCCGCTGTCAGGACGAACGTCCATTTTTGTCAGTAACCGCCCGGATCCCCTTTTCCAGCAGCAGGCTCGAAGCCGTGCGGTGTGCCTTGAGATACGTCGCATCAATCATAACCGTCCGGGGCTCTGCTTTTTCGATAGACAGACCATCCATCATTCGAATGAAGATCCCCATGGCGCCCCAGCGGTTCCAGCGGTTCTAGAGCGTCTTGTGTGGGCCGTATTCCCGGGGCGCATCACGCCAGCGCAGACCATTTCGGTTCACGAAAATGATCCCGCTCAGCATTCGGCGGTCATCAACCCGAGGGCGGCCATGGCTCTTGGGAAAGAACGGCCGCAGATGCTCCATCTGTTCGTCCGTCAGCAAAAACAGGTCGTTCATCTCCAGTCTCCTAGCAGAGCCTGAATCAAAATCTCACACAAAAATCAATGGGTCCTGAGCCTAACCCCGCCGGAGCATTTTCAGCAGCAAGTCTGACAGTTACGACCGCCTGCAAGTCTGTTTCTGTGTTTCATAATTTATGATATATTTTCAGATATATCTTAATATGCTCTGCCCCAGCCAGACACAGGCGGAAAAGCCATTCCAGAACCGAACCGGCACGCAGGCCCAAGTTGGCGTGTGTCCCTTGTCCGACGGCAGCACGAAAACAGGAGGCCGTAGCGAGCGCCCCTGTTTTTTCCAATGAATCATCGACGCAATCCATGGCCAGAAACCTCCTGACCGATATCTGCGGGCATTTTTTTAAAACCCAGCGTACCCACCATTACGAAGACCGCCGTTATGAGAAAAGCGATGTGAAGTTCCTGCAGGCTGACCGTGGCATGGCCATATACGCTTTCCAGAGCAGTCAGACAGAACGCCGTAATGGCAACCCCTGCGGTCGAACCGGTCTGCCCCAGAATAGACATGACGCTGGCGGCCCTGCCACGTTCATCCTGATCCACATCAGCAAACGCGACAGTAGACAGGCTTGTCAGTTGCAGGGATCGGGTCATACCGGCGAAGGCAAGCGACAGGCCAAGCAGGATGGCGGGCGTATCTGGCGTCAGGAATACAAAGGGCAACAGGGAAGCGCACACAAGGAAACCATTCAAGAACAAAACTTTACGGAAACCAGCCCACTGGATGATGGCCGATGTAGCCGGTTTGATACCCAGATTTGCGCAAAAATAGGCCAGCAGCCACGTGCCCGTACGCGCAGGCGAAAAACCAAAGCCAAGCTGGAAAAACAGCGGCAGCAGGAACGGTGCCGACGAAAATACGGCGCGAAATATCAGCCCCGGATATAGCGCGGCATAACGCAGGCTGGCCCGCTTCAGCGGCGCAAGGGAAAGAATGGGCGTGGGATGCCGCCCCAGATGATGGATTGCGGCACCCCCCGTCACCGCACCGATCCCCAGCAGCCCAAGGGCCACAAACCGCTCCGTACCGACTTCAGCCGAGCGCTGGAGCCCGGACAGAAGGCATGTCAGGCTGAAGGCGCATAGCCCGAACCCCCGGACATCCAGCCGGGGCGCCCCTTCTGGCGGTTCCGCAGGCACAACACGCAGCACGCAGAATACGGCGATCAGGCCCACTGGCAGGTTGAGCCAGAAATTCCACCGCCATCCCACGGTCTGGGTCAGGTAACCGCCAAGCACAGGCCCGATGATGGGCGCGCTGAGTGCAGGCCAGACCGTAACCGACTGTGCTTTCAGCAGGTCACTTTTGGGCGTGTAGCGCAGGATGATGGACATGCCGACCGGCATCATGACGGCCCCGGCCAGTCCCTGCCCGATACGTGCGCATACAAACGCGTCCAGTCCATGCGCGATGCCACACAGGAAGGACGAGAACGTGAAAAGCAGCATGGCCACCCACATCACGCGCTTTTCGCCGTATTTCATGGCCAGCCAGGCGGAAACTGGCGAAATGGCGGCAGATGCCAGCATATAGGCCGTAACCCCCAGCGAGAGATCCAGCGTTTTCACTCCAAAGGATCGGGCCATGGCCGGAAGGGAAGTATTGATGATGGCCCCATCCAGATTCTGCATGAACGTCGCCATGGCCATGATAAAGGCGAGAAGTGGTGAATACCGCACAACCGTGGCACCCGTGCCAACCGTTTGCGTCCGGCGATGCTGTGTGGTTGAAATGGGCATGCAGGCTGGTTTCCAATGAATGACGTCTGTCTGTCACAATATCTGCCGGCATGCATATGTATGCGGCACCCCATGTCACGGGATCATGGTCCGGCATGCGACAGCGCGTGCAACAGGGTGCGTTCACTGGCAGCCCATGGCAAGGTGACAACCACCCACCTGCATGGTTTTTTGTCAATCCTGACATAAATGCCTGTCGCCCGTTCTCTTTGCTACGCGATGCGGCGGGAGTGGATATAGTCCCTGTCAGCAAACAGATCTGTATGGATTGACGCGGAGCACGGGATTGGTAGCGGGATATTCAGACAATGATCGCCCGGACAGGCACGGTTGCGACGGCATCCCGGCGCACAGGGGACATCATTCCGTCCTCATTGTGGAAGACGACATGGATATCCGCAGCCTGCTGGCACGTTTCCTGTCACACAGGGGCTATCATGTTGCATCCGCCATGACGGCGGCCGAAGTTCTGGCGATCATTGCACAGCGACCACCTGATATTGTCCTGCTTGACCTTATGCTGCCGCAGGAAAGTGGTCATGACATCTGCCGCCTGATCCGTGACAGAAGCCGTGCCCCGATCATCATGGTTACGGCACTGGCTGATGTCCGGGAACGGATCGCGGGTCTTGACCTGGGGGCGGACGACTACATCAGCAAGCCTTTTGACCTGGAAGAACTTGCGGCCCGCATGCGGGCGGTCATGCGTCGCCCGCCCATCCCGACCGGTCATGCCGCGCGCAGACCCGGTTACGGTTACAGATTTGGAAACTGGATCTTCACACCGGAAAAACGCGCCCTTTACAGCACGGAAGGCGTGCGCATGACGTTGACCGGTGCCGAAACCGACCTTCTCCTGCTATTCTGGAATCATGCCGGGATGTTGCTGGGTCGGGAGCAGATTATAGAACTGCTCTATAATGCCCCGGGCGCGGTCGAGGAGCGTACCATCGACCTGCTTGTCAGCCGCCTGCGCCGTAAACTGGCCCATGGTGGCCGCCAGCTTGAAATGCTCCGGACCGTCCGGGGGGATGGTTATGTTTTCGACCCGGGCATGACCGATCCCAATGGGGAAATGCCACAGCAATGACGGACCGTTTTTCCCTGCTTCCCCGCACGGTTTACGGGCAGATGGTCGCGATCGTCATTTCCAGCATGCTGGTCACCATTTTTGTCGTCGCTTTCCTTGTCGTCGCTCTGCGCCCGACCGTGCCGCCGCTGCCTGAAGGGCCATGGCCAAACGCGCTGGCGATCGAGACCGCGATTGACGCCCTGCGCGCAAGCCCACCCGAAACGCGTGAAGCCATTGCACGCGGCATGTCCATGCCGGACGCACGGTTCCAGACCACAGGCCCCTTCCCCTGCGCGCGGATCCCGACCGAGCATTTTTCGGTCCTGTTGCGGCGCATCCTCAAGGCACAGCCGGACAACCGGAGCGCTGTCATAACCGAATCAACCTGTGCTGCCGATTCAAGCGGCATGACCTCCACTCATGTCGACATGCCACGCGAAGGTATCTTCATTACCGCCCATAACGGGATCAATCACCACCTGCCGCAACTCATGCGCACGACGCTGCCGCTGATCGTGTCGTTCCTGTCGCTGCTGGTCATAATGGGCACCCTGTCACTATGGAGCCTGTGGCGCATCAACCGCCCGCTGAAGGTACTGGCAAACAAGGCGGACACCTTTGGCCACGAGATCACCCCCGAACCACTGACCGAACAGGGACCTGTGGAACTGCGTCGCGTCGCCCGGGCGTTCAACCGCATGCAGGCCCGGATCGCGGCCGCCACCGAAGAGCGCACCCGCATGCTAATGGCGATCGGCCACGACCTGCGCACGCCGCTGACCCGACTGTCCATGCGGATCGAAATGGGCGGCCCCGATGCAACTCCCGCCGCCCTGCGCAACGATTTATGGCTCATGAACCGGATGCTGAACGGGGCGCTGTCGTTCCTGAAGGGCCAGGGCGACACGGAACCGGCGGAACGGGTTGATATCGGTGCGCTGGTGGAAAGCGTGTGCGCGGAATTCGAAGCCATTGGCCGGAATGTGATCTATCAGGGTGATCTGGGCCTGACCTGCCTGTGCCAGCCCGTTGCCGTGGCCCGCATGGTCAATAACCTGATCGACAATGCCTGCAAATTTGGCAGTCAGGTGCAGGTTGACACAAGACGAAATGGCAACGTGGCCATTATCGAGGTCGCGGATAACGGTCCGGGCATCCCGCCCGAAATGCACGATATCGTGCTGCTTCCCTTTGCCCGGCTGGACCCGGCCCGCAGCACGGATGGCGGGCTGGGGCTGGGTCTGTCGATCATTCACGATATCGTACAACGCCATCAGGGTACGCTGACCTTTCACCACAACCAGCCATCCGGCCTGCGTGTGCGCATCGCCCTGCCCCTTGACCCGCACGGGGCGCAACGCAGTCACCCTGACGCCCATGCCGTCCATTAAATGACCCGCCAGAAAAGATGGATACCCGAAGAATGCACCGGATCCGTAACGTCCAAAAGACAGGGGAAGCCTTCATGAACCGTCGGAATATGTTGAAGATGCTGGGGGCGACACTCCTGCTGCCCGCAGGTGCCATGGCGGCTCCCCGCCCGAAGGGCGTGATGCTGATGAACCGCATCGGGCCATCAGCATCACAGCTTTACCTTGCCAACGCGGACGGGAGTGATGAACGGCCATTCCTGCCGGGAAATGGCCTTGATTACCATGCGTCTTTTGCCCCGGATGGACAGTCCGTCCTCTTTACATCGGAACGTAACGGGTTGGGACAGGCAGACATCTTCCGCGCCCGTCTGGACGGAACCGACGTTATGCCCCTGATCCGCCATCCATCAGTGGACGATACGGGCGTCCTGTCACCCGATGGCACGCGCCTGGCCTTCGTTTCCACGCGCGATGGATACCGTGCGAATATCTGGGTCATGGACCTTCGCACGGGCAGGGTACGTAACCTGACCGGAGCGGCCCGCGTGCAGGGCGATCGGCAGGGACCAGACTGTTTCTTCCGCCCCGCATGGTCGCCCGATGGCAGGTGGCTGGCGTTTTCGTCCGACCGCAACACCCAATGGCGCGGCCATGACAATGGCCGGGGCTGGGAACACACGCAGGAACTCAGCATCTACATAATCGGTGTGGATGGCCGGGGTTTCCGCCGTATCGCCACCCGCCCCGATTACTGCCTTGGCTCCCCCAAATGGTCACCGGATGGCCGACGGGTGGTGTTTTATGAAATGCTGACCGAAAGCACATGGGGTGCCAGGCGACCCGAAGGGGTCGCATCCGTAGTTTCCCAGATCGTGTCCGTCGATATCACCAGTGGGGAACGGGTCCAGCACACGTCCGGCCCGGGCCTGAAGGTCTTTCCCCAGTTCGTGACGGCGGAAATCATCGGGTATCATCGCAAGGGCGGCCCGGATGAGGGACTGGCCTACACTACTGGCATCGCCAGCGTGCACCGGACGCTGCGTTCCCCCGCATGGTCACCCGATGGCCGGACAGTCATCTATGAAAAGGTCAGTTTCCGCCCCTTTACCCAGAACCGGCAGCTTTACAGCTGGGACCCGCAGCGGGATTACCGGCATACGGATGTCTTTCCCGGCCTGTCATGTGATGGCAGGCTGGTGCTGACGGAAAAGGCGCTCAATTCCTCCATCGCCACCATGAACCCGGACGGATCTGACCGGAAACGGATATTTGATGTCTCCCGCACGGCCCTCAACCCGACACAGGTGGGCCACGGCATGGCCGGGGCGTTTGCCCCCGCATGGTCGCCCGACGGGCAATGGATTGCCTTCGGGCTGGGCCAGTGGTTCCAGGCACGGCGCACGGGCAAGGCAACGGTCATGCGCATGCGCCGCGACGGCAGCGCGGTCGAACCCCTGACCGACGGCACCATACATTCCGGTTTTCCCAGCTATTCCGCTGATGGCAGGCAGATTGTGTATCGGGTATGGGGCGAAAACAACATGGGCCTGCGCATACTGGACCTGCAGACCCGGCAGACACGCGTGCTGACCACCGCATACGACAACCTGCCCGGCTGGTCGCCCGATGGTAGCCGGATCGTGTTCACGCGCCGGGTGGATGACGAAAATTATGATATTTTCACCATCCGCCCCGACGGAACCGGACTGAAACGACTGACCACCAGTGGCGCCAATGACGGCCATGCCGTGTGGACGGCCGACGGGCGGATCATGTGGTCAAGTGGCATGTATGGCTTCCGTGATGAAGCCGCCCTGTATGACAATACATTCCAGCCTTACGGTCAGATCTTCATCATGAATGCCGATGGTAGCCACAAGCGGATACTGACGGACAGCCTGTGGGAGGATTCCATGCCCCTTTATGTCCCGGCATAACGTCCCCGGCCCCGCCATATACCATAAGGATCCGGCAGTGCATGCTTCCTTTTGGCCCGGTACTGCGGGATTGCGGCCTGAGGCAACAGACCGCAGTCCGTTACCCCAAGCATACAGCCACACAGGCCATATTCGTGGATTTACTGCATGGGGGCAGCCTGTTCCGTTCTGTTCTGATCCCCCGTTACCGGTTCCGGTCCTGTCGATGACTGGCCTGAAGGATATTGTTCATGTTTTTTATGGGTTTTCATATGCTGCCGTTCCGACGTTCCTGTGCCTGACCCATTCTGGTCATGCACAGGCGGAGTGGTAGTGACCGGTTTCCCGGGAGATGAGCGGGGCGTTGCAAACTGTGCATGCGCCGTCAGGGGGAAACTGCAGATCATTACAGCCAGATACAACCACTTCATGTTTGTAGAACAGGACATGAGGACCTCCCGATGATGGAGAACAGGCACCATCACCTGTCACACATTGCTTTGGCCACAAGTCAACGGATACACAGGGAAGATGGTTCCTTTGCAGACACATCCCCTGATGGTGTTGTCACTGGTCCGTACGGCCTGCATCAAACCGTCGCCGTCATTTCAATGAACAGGGTGATGCCTGCAGGGGAGCGCATACGTCATATATTCAGAAACCCTGCGCATCGTCCGGCGACATGGAGCAGCCGGGACGATGTCATGCATGGAGATTGTGACAGAAACAGGCCGCCCGGCCCGGCCGACGGCTGCAATCCCTGCCATGCAGGATCTACCCGATAACAACGCCGTTGCACGTTGCCATGGCAACCGCAGAGTTTCCTGACCCTGACTGCCCTGACTGCCCTGACTGCCCTGACTGCCCTGACTGGAGAAAGCACACATGACCGATGTATCAAGACGTAACTTCATGACGGTCGGGGCGGCTTTCGCCGGTGCAGTCTCCGCCATGGGGACCGGTGTTCACGCGGCCCGTGCCGCAGGGGGCGGAAATGGCTTCATGGCGGCATCTGCAGGCGGGCCGGATGGCCCCGACGGTCCCGGCCCCCACAGACACAGGGCGCCGGGCCTGCAGGGCATCTGCGCATTATGTGAAGTCACGGGCGGCGGACAGAAGGTTTACGGCATTGCAGTAGAATACGATGCCGCGATCGATCCTGCCAGCCTGGCACACGATACATACACCACGTCCGTCTTTCCCGCGGCCCAAGGTTTTTTTGCGGGAATGCCGCAGGAACCTGACAAGAACGATACCACGGCGGCCCCGAAGCGGCGCCCTGTCGCGGCCATATACACCAATGACGAACCGGCGCTCCGTCCCGACAGGAAGAATGTCACCGGCAGGTATGTCATCACGGAGTTCGGGCATGACCCGGACCTGAGCCTGCCTACAACCGACAGCGACAGGGTCGCGCTGACACAGGACCGCAATGTCCGGACAACGGGCGGCGCTATCTACACTGCCAGCAAAACCGTATGGAGCAACACGGGACAACGCGGGAACAGTGTTGTCATTCGTGGTGTCGATGCGTGGGAACAGCATCACTGGTGGTGGGATGACACGCGTTCGGCCTGGCTTGAATACAGCATCTACCTGCCGAAGTCATTTCTGGAAAAAGGTGGGGAAAACAGGGCCTATCCCCTCGTCCTTGCCATAACCCATTCCGGAACCAGTCCGGATGGCACCTGTGCCCAGACGCTGACGGAACAGTGCATTGCCAGTATCTGGAGCCTGCCAGAAGAACAGGACCGGCATGAATGTGTCGTCATCACCCCGCGCTATGAACGCACGACGATGAACGATTACTGGGAACATACGTCCGATGTCGAGAATACCTACAGGCTTGTCGCATCCCTTCTCGGCAACACATGGAACTATGGCAATCCCAATCTGGATGACCGGCGCGACAAGGTCCTGAAGATTGATCCCAGACGGGTTTATTGCACCGGTTGGTCCATGGGGGCCATGACATCGCTGTGGCTGATGGCAAAACATCCGCAGACCTTTGCGGCAGGACTGATTATCGCGGGGCAGCAGCGGCCCGGAGACCTTGTCCCCCTTGCCGGTCAGAAAGTCCTGATCATTACCGGGTCGGAGGATGACAAGGCCACGCCGTGGAATGAAAAATGCGTACCGATCTGGGAACAGGCAGGCGGCAGGGTCGTCCGGCCAGCCGAACGCCTTGATCCCGCCCTCATATTCCCGCTCGACAGCCAGCAGAAACTGACCGATCAGGTCAATGGCTATCTTGCCCCCGACGCCAATATCACCTTCCTGACCTTTGAAGGCGTCGATCACATGGGATCCGCACGAAAATTCTTTTATATCAAGGCAGCACGGGACTGGCTGTTCAGGCAGGTAAAAGCGTGAACATATGTATCGGCGGCATTGCGGGTTCAAAACTGTTACGGAGTTCCATACGCCAGCGAGGATAATATCGGGCCATACCTGAATTTCATGGTCTGACAGCATGAATCTGACACGATCGCATAGGCCATCCGTCGCCCGTTCCGTCTGCCAGTGCAGTTACAATGGACGGCTGCTCACAACCGCTCCAACGTCGATACGCCCTTGATGGCCGGAATATGCATACATGCGTAAGAGATCCTGTAACCAAGGGATCGCGCCCTGCCCGGCCCCACCATGACAGCTATGCGGCAACCATCCATGCGCCACCGATATTCTGAAGGGAAGCCCTCTATACCATGCGGACAGAAATGATACGGTGGACTGTATGAATGATATTAATGACCATCTGCCTGAGTCGACAGCGGTGCAGGCTACTGGCCCACAGCAGCAGCCTGCCCCGTTACAGGCCACCACCCCGCAGTGGCGGCCGCTGCTGCATTATACGCCCCGACGCAACTGGATGAATGACCCCAATGGCCCGTTTTTCCACAAGGGGGTCTATCACCTTTTCTACCAGTACAATCCTGTAGCTCCGGAATGGGGCAATATGTCGTGGGGGCATGCGACCAGCACGGATCTGCTGCATTGGCATGAACAGGATGTGGCCCTGCCGTTCAGTGCGACAAAAGACATCTTTTCCGGAACGGTCGTCGTGGACACCCACAATACGTCCGGGCTTGGCACGCCTGATAACCCGCCGCTGGTTGCATTGTACACCAGCGTTTTCAAGCAAGGCGCGCCCAGGGCGCCCGGTGTGCAGGCCCAGTCCCTTGCCTACAGTCTTGATGATGGCCGGACATGGAAACCCTGCCAGAAGGATCCTGTCCTGACGTTATCACCTGACTCACTCCATTTTCGTGACCCTGGCGTTTTCTGGTACGCACCCGGTGGATACTGGGTCATGGCAACAGTCGTTGCAAATGCACCGGTCGTGAAGCTGTACAAATCATCAAACCTGACAGACTGGACGTTCCTGAGCGATTTCGGGCCTGCAGGTTTTGTCCGGTCGGGCATGTTATGGGAAATGCCGTCACTGTTTCCCCTGCCACTGGATGGAAATCCGGCACAGCAGAAATGGGTGCTGATGCTGGGGGTCAATCCATGGGGCATCGCAGGCGGGTCGGGCAGTCTCTATTTTGTCGGCTCCTTCGATGGCACGACATTCCGGCCGGAAGGACTGCCGCCCAAGGGTTCAGACCCTGCGGCCCATGACTGGCTCGATCACGGGGCGGACCATTATGCCGCCATCCCGTTTGCGGGCCTGCCTGAAAACACACCGCTCACCATCGGCTGGATGGGCAACTGGGATTATGCAGCGCAGGTACCGACATCTCCATGGAAAGGCCAGATGACCCTGCCCATGGATATGGCCCTTCGGACAATTGATGGCCGCCCGCAGCTGTGCCTGGAACCTGACAGGCATTACATGGCACTGGTCGCTGCCCGGCCGGCGCTGTCTTTCGATGGACTGCAGCTTTCCTCCGGACGGCATCTGTTGCCCGACCGTGCGCGTGGTCAGGTTATGGATATCGACATGAGCATGCATATGCACGGCGCGGATCGTGCCGGAATATTCGTACGGGCGACGGCCGATGGCCGCATTGGCACCAGCATTGCGTATGACATGAAAAAGCATGTGCTGGTCATCGACCGGTCACATTCGGGTCTGACTGACTTCTCACCCAAATTCAGTCAGGAACATATCGTCAATATGCCTGCACCCACAGGGGAGGTTTCATTGCATGTCATTGTTGACCGCAACTCGGTGGAAGTTCTGTCACGCAATGGTTCGGTTGTCATAACGGATCTTGTCTTTCCGCCTGCCGATGCCGACCGCATCATCGCTTTTTCCGAAAATGGCATGACCGAATTCTGGCATATGAAAATAACGCTTCTGGACCGCGATCAGGAATAGAACCTGTCCTGTCCCGCAGTTGCCCACAGGGTGTACGGACATCCATCAATGCTGGACAGGACCAGTCAATGCCAGTCCGGTTTCCCGATCGTCCGAAATCGCGGATGACAGGTCATCCAGCCTGACCGGCTGTGAATTCAGGAGAATGGAAAAAGCATGGTGGACCTGACGCGCATCAGTTGCCGACGCACCGTGGCCCGGACCATGACCGGGCTACTGTTTCTGGCCACCGCGATGACCTGCGGCATCACCGGCAGCCATGCAGGGTCCGTGTCCCATTCCCTGGACCAGATCCAGACCGTTGTCGTAATCTTTGCCGAAAACCGCTCCTTTGATAACCTGTACAACGGTTTCCCGGGTGCCGACACGTTTGCGGGCAAACCCCTGTCCCTATTTGCCCAGCGTGACCGGGATGGATCAATACTGCGTGAACTTCCCCCCGTATGGGGTGGTCTGACGGGCCGGGGCGTACCTGAACCGGTTACACAGGCGATGAGCGCCCATCTGCCCAACCAGCCATTCCGTGTCGATGACCCGCAGGGGTTCAACCGTCCCCTCAGCACGCTTACACATGACCTGTGGCACCGGTATTACCAGAACCAGATGCAGATCAACGGCGGTCGTAACGACATGTTTGTTGCATGGGGCGATTCCGGGGCCATGCCCATGAGTTACTGGGATGGCACGCAAATGGAGATGTGGCAGGTCGCGCGCCGATATACCCTTGCCGATCATTTCTTCATGGGGGCATTTGGTGGCTCGTTCCTTAATCACCAGTGGCTGGCCTGTGCCTGCGCCCCGTCTTACCCCCATGCGGATACAAGCCCCGCCCATCCGGTCATTTCCATAGCTGACCCGTCGGGCAGGTCCCTGTCTGTCGCACCCAATTCCCCCCGTTCCGCACTGGATGGCATTCCGAAATTCGTGCGCGATGGCAACCTGACGCCAGATTTCCATGCCGTCAATACGATGCAGCCCCCTTACCAGCCCAGCGAAAACGCCCCGGCGGCGGGACAGGATGCACGTTTTGCCGATCCCATGCAGGCCACCACCCTGCCACCCCAGACGATCCCCACCATGGGTGACCGCCTGAGCGCGAAAGGCATCACATGGGCGTGGTACGCCAGCGCATGGCAGGATGTGCTGGCCCATGGAAACCACTATCCCACGCCCGATTTCCAGTATCACCACCAGCCGTATAACTATTTCCGCAATTATGCCCCCGGTACACAGGCGCGGCAGGCGCACCTGCGCGATGGCGGCCTGGCGGGCGTACGGTTCATTGACGATATCGACCACGGCACGCTGCCGCAGGTCAGTTTCTACAAACCGCAGGGCAACCTGAACGAACATTCCGGCTATGCTGATATCCAGTCCGGGGATCATCACATTGCCGATCTGATCGCCCATCTGGAAAAAAGCCCGCAATGGCCGCATATGCTGGTGGTCGTAACATATGATGAAAATGGCGGGCTGTGGGACCATGTCGCACCGCCCGCAGGCGACCGCTGGGGACCGGGATCACGCATTCCCGCCATCATCATCTCCCCTTACGCACGACGGGGCTATGTGGATCACACGGTACAGGATACGACGTCCATCCTGAAATTCCTGACCGAACGCTTTCACCTGCGCGCTCTCAAGGGTCTTATCGATCGTGAACATGCCATACAGGCCAGCACAGGTCAGCCATTGGGCGACCTGACCAGCGCCCTGCTACTGACACAGGGGCAACAATAAGCTACCTGCCAATCGCTCCCTTCCCGCATGACCGGCTGTCCACCCTGCGGGGACAGCCGGGGCTGACGCAGATATGCATGTTAAAAAACGAAAGTTTTTTGGGTGCAGCCTTTTTGAAAAAGTCTGTATTTCTGAATGCTGGTTGAAAAAAAGCTTCACCAGAAAACTTCCTGATAATTTGCACGATGTTTCACAGACAGGCTTGTCAACCGATCACCTCTTAATCGCCATGTCCCCCATGGGGCGGACATATCCATCCGTCAGGGTTCCAAGAAACGCGACAACGGCATCGATCTCATCGTCGGATAAAGCAGGCTGGTTACCGGGCCGGGGACCAAAGGGTGGATCCATGTTGATATTGGGATGAAAACGCACGGGCAGGTCATCATAGATCCGCACCCTGCCATCCGGCCCGGTTGGGTACCACATCTGTGGCCGGACATCGCGCAACACATAAAAGGCGACGGCCTGCCGCAGGGAATGGATCACGCCGTTATGGAAAAAGACATGTCGCGTCGCCACATTGCGCAACGATGGCGTGCGGAACAGTCCGCAATATTCCGGGTGATCAGACAGATCGGTCCGGTCCGGTCCACATAGCCCCAGGTCGAAATAGGCCGGATTTGCATTCAGGCCGATTGCATAATTACGTGGCACTCCAAGGGCTATCAGCCCATAATCCGTAAACTGGGGCGGCGTACCGTCATGCCCGGTCTGGCTGACATGACATGATGCACAGTTACCCTTATCCACCCGTTCAAACAGGTCCCGCCCCCATGCTTCCTGCGGGGAAAGCCGCGCCCGACCTGCCAGCACCGCATCATATTTGCTGGTATAGGGATAAAAAAGCCCGGGTTCCTGCTGATAGGTGGCCAGGGCTTCCACAATCAGGCCAAACCGGTCATCCGCAGGGATAAGGGCCAGCGCATCCAGACGCGGACCGTAGCCTGCGGCCAGTGCCCGCCGCAGGACAGCCCTCCGGCTGGTATTCGCCATTTCATAGGGCGAAAGCAGCGGGATTTCCCCCTGCCCCCGCGCTGTATCCACCCTGCCATCCCATGTCAGCCCCCCGGTGGGACCATTATCCGGACTTTCGTCGGCTTCATCTTCTGAATCAAAGAAATGTTCGGCAAACTGGGGCACATCCTGCAGATACATAAGCGATGGCACCGCCCGGTGCCCCTGCCGGTGCATGTCCGGGCCACCGTACTGAACCGGCAGGTTATTGGCTGGCGCAAAGGCATGGGCATCATCATGGCAGGAAGAACAGGCCATATGTCCCGATGCCGATAATCGGGCGTCATGAAACAGGTCACGACCGAGCACGCCAAGTGCCTGCGCACGGCTACGGGCCTGAACACGTGACAGCGGTTTCCCCTGCGTCACCTGTGCCGGAGCCGCCATCACCATCATCAGGGCGAAAATGACATACATGCCGCGTAGGGCAATCCTGAACAACTGGGAAACCATGGTGTTCATTTTTCATGCAGATAGATGTGAAATGACCTTACGGCTTGACGCGATCCCATACAATGTTACGTTAAATTAACAACATAGCCAGAAAACCGTTACCAAAACCTGTCTCCCTGCTTCCTGAAGGCGGCTTCATGCATATCCGTGGATGTATTGGTATCATACTTCTGGTGTGCACGGGCATCCTCTTCTCGGCTGATCGCAGGCAGATCAGGCCGCGTATCATCCTTGCCTGCCTTGGGCTTCAGATCGCCATAGGGTTTACTGTCCTGCGCATACCGGCCGGGCGGGCGCTACTGCGCACGGTATCGGACATGGTGACACGCCTGCTGACATACGGAGACGAAGGCGGACGATTCCTGTTTGGCGCGCTGGTCGGGCCGCAGATGAATACGATCTTTCCGGGGGAAGGCTATGTCTTTGCCTTCCAGGTACTGCCATCACTGGTTTATGTCAGCGCCCTGATCGCCATCCTGTACCATTGCGGCATCATGCAGGTCTTCGCACGTGTATCCGGACGCGGGGTACAATGGCTTGCCGGGACATCGCCCGTTGAATCGTTTGGCGCCATCATCACCATCTTTGTCGGGCAAAGCGAACTGCCGGTCGCCCTGGGTCCCTACCTTGCCACCATGGGCGGGACGGAACTGTTCAGCGTGCTGTGCAGTGGTACGGCATCCGTGTCAGGCGCAACGCTGGTCGGATATGTCGGGCTGGGTATTCCGGCGCATTACCTTGTCGCGGCATCCTTCATGGCCATACCCGGTGGGCTGCTTTTTGCCAAGCTGCTTGAACCACGCCCCCCCGGCGCACCCGCCATCCCGCTTTCCACCGGTAATACCGCCTATCACAGTGCTTTTTTTGAAGCCGTCATGGAAGGTGCGCTGAATGGCACGCGCACCGCCATATCAGTCGCCGCCATGCTGGTTGCCTGTATCGGGCTGATCGCGCTGGTCAATGGGATATTGCAGGGGATTGGCGGGACGGTCGGGTGCCCTGCCCTGTCGCTGGAATACCTTATGGGGCTGCTGTTCGCCCCGGTCGCATGGCTGCTTGGCGTGCCAGTAGCCGAATGTGGTACCGTTGGGTCGGTGCTGGGGCTGAAAATGGTGGTCAACGAATTCGTGGCCTATCTTCATCTTGGGCCCGACATACGGGGCGGTGTGCTATCGCCCCGGGCTGCCGCGATTGCGTCATTCGCACTATGTGGCTTTGCCAACCTGAGTTCCATCGGCCTGCTGGTAGCGGCATTCGGCAGCCAGTGCCCTGACCGACGCGAAGAAGTCGCCCGCAGGAGCGCCCGCGCCGTACTGGCAGGCGTGCTATCCAACCTGCTGAGTGCGGCGATAGCTGGTATCATCATCCAGTAATGCCCAACCGCAGATAAGGAATGAAACCCAAGTGGATGTGCAAAAGATCATAATCGACACGGATCCGGGTCAGGATGACGCCATTGCCATCATGATGGCGCTGGCGTCCCCGGATCTGGAAGTCCTTGGGCTATCCACCGTGGCGGGCAACGTACCGGTCAGCCAGACCGCCACGAACGCCTGCAAGATCCTGGAACTGGCGGAACGACCAGATATTCCTGTCCACGCCGGATGCGCCACCCCCCTGCGCCGCACGCCCATCACGGCCGAACACGTGCATGGACGGACTGGCATGGATGGACCGGACCTGCCACAACCGACGCGGCCCCCACAGGCCGGACACGCCGTGGATTTCCTGATTGATACAATCAGGGCCCATCCTGCGGGCAGTATAACCGTAGTCACCCTTGGCCCCATGACCAACCTTGCCGTAGCCCTGATCAAGGCGCCTGACATCGCGCCACGCATCCGGCAGGTTGTCTCCATGGGCGGGGCCTATTCCGAATGTGGGAACATCACCCCCAATGCCGAGTTCAATATATTTGCCGATCCCGATGCGGCGGATATTGTATTGCGCAGGCAGATACCACTGACGCTGGTCCCGCTGGATATCACACATCAATTCCTGATCAGCGCGTCACGTCTGGCCAGCCTGCGTGCGCTGCCCGGACGCTGTGCGCAGGCCGCGGTCAGCATGCTGGGATTTTCCGAACGGTTTGACCTTGAAAAATATGGATGGGATGGCGCCCCCCTGCATGATCCCTGCACCATCGGCTGGCTGCTGGCACCGGACCTGTTTGCAGGCCGCATGGTCAATGTTTCAGTCGAGGTGGACAGCCCCCTCATGCAGGGGGCCACGGCCGTGGACTGGTGGCAAGTGACAGACCGTCCGCACAATGCTCTTTTCCTGCGTGAAGTAGACAGTGCGGCATTATGGAAGGTGGTACTGGCACGGTTAAGCCGCCTGCCCTGATATAGTCACGGGCATGTAACCGGGTAAAACCCGCATGCCCGCATATCCGGTTACAACGTTTTCCTAGGGCCTGTTAGGCCTTGACGTAGTCTACTGTAGCAGCGATGAGGATGACGGAAAGAAAGGACGCGGCTGTCTTTTCGTATCGGGTCGCGACAGCCCGCCACTCCTTGAGCCTTGCCCACAGGTTTTCGACCAGATGCCGGTGTCTGTAAGCCCATTTGGGACAGGCGACTTCCGGATCATTCTTCCTTGGCGGGATGACAGGACGAGATCCCCGGTTCCAGAGATATTCACGGAATTTATGCGAGGCATACCCACGGTCACAGACGACATAGGTCGGTGGGTACGGCAGATCGTCGAGCAAGGAATAAGCGGATGGCAGTTCATGTGCCTGTCCGGGCGACAGTGTGAAGGACAGCGCCCTGCCATGTCCATCCGCGGCTACGCAGACCTTGGTGCCAAAGCCTCCACGTGAGCGGCCAAGCGCCTCACGATCCCTGAGGCATCCTCTGTATCCCCCTTTTTGGCGGCCCCGGCCGCCATGTGATGGGCACGGATCGTCGTGCCATCGAGAAAAACCATGCCGAGGGCCTGATCTTTGCCTTTGACCTTTTCAAAGAGGCGCTGCCACACCCCAAGCTTCGACCAGCGAATGAACAACTGTGCGGCAATCCACCAGGGACCAAACTCAGATGGCAGAGCGCGCCATTTTGCACCGTTCTGATGGCGCCAGAAAATCGCGGATATCGTCCGTCGAAGGTTCTTCGGCGGGGTCTTGCCCTTCGGGCGGACTGCCTCGATCAAAGGCTCCCAGACGGACCATGCGGTATCGGAAAAGACAGACTGCATCATGCTCATCATAAACAGCTATGCAGTCCGTTCTGTCATTCAAGGCCTAACAGGCCCTAATCTTCATACTGAATCCGGCACAAACAGATACCTTTATTATTCTATTATCTATCATAATTTGCGAATTTATCCCGCTCTATTCTGGATATTGGGAACGAAATATAATCCAGCATATCCCGGTTAAAGAACACAGTCCGACGATAACCTTCATACGGCAGCATAATCATGATCGGTTCATCGTCGCCATTTCCACCGTAAGGATAATGCACATCGACAGGAGGCTCGATACATTCGAACAGGTTGTAATCAGTATAAGTAATTTCCCGCCGCCTGTCTGTCGAGAACTGGATCGTCACCGTGTGTGCCAAGGCCATAATCTCATCGGTTTGTGCTGCTCTGGCAACATTTTCAACCGCGACGTTCCGAGGTTTAATTAATCCCTTGGCCACCAGTTCATCGAATTGTCCATCTGTAATCACGATCCGGTCCCGAACCTGCCTGATATCTTTCTGGGCTACAGTCGAATATTGAATTATCTTCGGGAGGATACTGGTTCTGCAGGGCCTCAACGATAGCCCAGTCACTGCTGTCAGGCACCTGGATTGGCGTTGCCTGTTTGTAGTCATTATGACCCGACCCATAGGTATCATGTACCTCACTGGAACAATAAAACTGAGAAATCGCTTTTTTCAATAGTTACGACACGATTAGCCAGATCCTTTATGGCAATGAAATTCTTTTTTACTCTGCAATTCACTATAGGCCTGCACATACACAGCTTCTGAAATTAAAAGCAGCAATGTCATACCGCCACCGCAGAAATGTATTGCGCATTCACCTTAATATTGCAGATCCGGTGACGATTTATTATCATAAAGCGCTACAATTTTTGGCGGATGTCGACCAAGAAATTCCAGTTTGGAGACCTTGAAATGCCTTGCCAGCTTGAAAAGCTGAGGTTTCGGAACTTCTGTCGTGCCCGTTTCCCAGGACTGATATGCTGGCTGTGTTCACACCTGCTGCGCGGGCGGTATGGGCCTGTGTTTCGCCACTTTCGTTCCTTAAATGTTCAGTCTGTTGGTCGTCAATTCGACTATCCATTCTTGTGAAGATGCCTGTCTCGACCGAATCTTTCAGTAAAACAACCAAAACATTAAATAATATTTAAAGATTTACACAAGTAATATTCAGAAACGACCAGTCTATGTCCATTCAACCGTACGACTTAAAAGCAACGATACCCTACTGACAGACCGGCCAGGAAAACCAAGGAATTCAACAAAGGCCCGGTTATGACACGACTGGATCAGGCACCCCGTTTCCACCTGATCCAGCCGGTCTTCAGATATTTATTCAGGGATCGGACTGCTCTGCGGTGTTACCGGCTGGCCCACCATGACTGCCGTCGTGAACGCAGCTGAATCCGGCAGGGATGCATTGACGGTCTGGTCATGGTTCAGTCCCTTGTAGACATGCGCCTGTACAATTGTCCCCGCAGCGCAGGCCGCTTTGACAAGACCCAACTGCAACGGCGGCGGCACATCGCGGTCCAGTTCGCCTATTCCCATGAACAGTGGCTGGGGCAGCTTCATGGTCGGATACTTCATTGCCATCAGGGCTGGCGCAAGCGTCTTTAAAAAATCCGGCTTCAGGGAGTTGCTAAAATTCAGCCCATCCGTCTTCACCTTATCCGTCAGTTCATGCACACATAGACCCGCAGCAGCCTGATAGGCGGGCATCGCTTTCGGGGTAAAAGTGTCTTCCGGTCGGAAACCGGCATCATAGCCCGCAAGACCCTGTGCAAGATACAGGGCATAGACCATGACAGGATTGTAGCCGCCCTTTGCCTGATCCAGCGCGGTCATCTGCTGTAGCAGTTCAGGCGTGATATAAGGCGCACCCGTGGCCACCGTGCCCCGGATATCCAGTTCGGGCGCATAAGCGGGCGCAAACGCCGCCGACGCAAAGGCCGCGCCGCCGCCCTGCGACTGCCCGACAATCATGATCCTGTTCTGCAGTCCCGGAATGCCAGCAAGTGCCGCGCGCACGCCATCCAGAAGGCTGTAGGCCTCTACACGGGTATCGAGATAGGCATGCGTGCCAGGCGTGCCCAGTCCCTGATAATCGGTACCGACCACGGCAAAGCCACGTTTCATCCATTCAGACAGATAGTGACGGTTGCGTTCGGTCCACGGATTGTTGGACGGCGCGCAATGGTCGGCCACCCCCACCGTACCATGGGCCCAGGCAACGATCGGCCAGCCCCCTGCCGGCGGCTTACCCGCAGGCAGGATGACTTCCGCCGTTACGGGAACAAGGCCCCTGCCTGTCACGCCATTCGTTGACAGGTAGGTGATCCGCACGGACCGCCCGGCGTCAGGCAGACTGAAAGACGGTGCCAGTGGTTCAGATGCACTCAGCGTGCCAGGTCTGATCTGGGCAGGGGCGGCATGGGCACCGACCGCCAGGGCAGAGCAACATATACCTGCAAGCAGACCTGCGACTGTAAGGCTGGAACGACGAAAGAGCATGATAAATCCTTTTGCGGTGCGATCTTTCCTTGACCGGCCCTGAAAGTCAAACTTATCAATGACAAGATTCCTCCATGGACCTGTTGTCAAGGATGATGGCGGGCAGGCCGATCATGGAAGTGCAGGTAATGGAACCTCGGAAAGTCCGGAAAAATTACCATCATGGGGATCTGCGGGCCGAGCTCCTCCGTTCGGCCCGTACCCTGCTTGAACAGCAGGGAATCTCCGTCCTTGGCCTGCGCGCCATCACGCGCCATGCTGGAGTCTCCTCGGCTGCTGCCGCGCCGCATTTCGGAAACCTGACGGGCCTGCTGAGCGCGCTTGCGACGACAGGCTATGAAGAACTTGCAGCAGCCCTCGAACCCGTTCTTGAAAAAGGTGCCCATGCAGCCGGTCTGGTCTATGTGCGCTTTGCCATTAACAATCCTGGCCTGTTTACCCTGATGTTCCGAAGTGATGTGATTGACCGGAAAGACCCGATCCTTGCCGCAGCCTCGACCCGGACGTCACTGATGCTTACCCTTCTGATCGATAATCTGAAAGATCACCCGCCACAGCGGACACGTACCGGAACACGTGCGGCCCATTGGGGAAAGGTGCATGGTCTGGCTGTTCTGGCCATTGATGGCTTTCTGGATGTCTTGCTATCCAGTCAGGGAGAATACATGTCGCTTGAAGACCTTCTTGATGACGCCCTGCGATAACGGGTGGAACTGGGAAGCTGTGCTTCAACTCAAAGAAAATCCCAGAATGCAGGCAGTCCCTGCGCAAGTGCGTGGCACGCCATGCCGGGTAACCTGCCATCCTGCCCCATAGCCCATCGACAGCGTAATGCTGGATGGAAGCCGGTGGTTTCGCAGCATTGGCATCCGAACAAAACCAATGGCAGCCATTTCGGACAGCCCAATGGGGGCACCCGGCCAGGGCCGGTGGCCAGATATGACGGGTTCAAACGCGAACCGGGGTCAAAGCGACATATGGCCGCAGGCATGCAGGGCCACCTGCTGGCTCCGCATGTCAGTCCGTCGGAATGATCGCATGAGGCGGACGTCTTTCCGCCGCCATATCCCTTTCAATTACTCGCGGTTATATCCTGCAATACGTCGAAACCCTCGAATACCGGTGGACCAATTGTCAGGACCGTGCCCCTGCCTGCCTGTGCATGGGCCTGCCGGAACTGTTCCGACTGCGTCCATGCGCCAAATGCAGCATGGGACACCCATACGGTGTGCGATGCGTAAAGAACGTGATCCTCATGTGCCGGTCCACGCAGGAACTGGAAACTGACGAAGCCGGGTACGGTCCTGAGCAGCACGTCGCGGGCCAGCCAGCGTTGTTCGAATTCCTTTACGCAGTCGGGTTTTACCCGGAAGCGGTTCATGGCGATGTACATATGTCTGTTTCCTCGTTAATATTATCATGGGGAAGAATGAAAGGTCTGGCCGTTCTTGCGTGGAAGTGGACACAGTTTTTCCCAAGCCCGAAAATGGCGCAGGCCAGATCCTGCGTCAGGACGGATTCAGGCGGCCCCTGCGCATGGACCATACCCTGCGCCACCACCACCAGGCGGTCGGCACAGGCAGCGGCCCAGTTCAGGTCATGCAATACGACAACAACACCCCCGCCCCGGGCTGCATGCTGGCGTGCCAGTTGCAGGACGAGCACCTGATGGGCAGGATCCTGCGCTGAAATCGGCTCATCAAGCAGGAGAAAACCGGGGGCCGCCCCCCTGACCCGGGCCGCTTCCAGTTGCATCAGGACACGGGCGAGATGGGCACGCTGGCGTTCACCGCCAGACAGGGTCATCATCTGCCGTTCGGCCAGCCGCTCCAGCCCGACCTCGCGCACCAGCATGTTGGCCAGGGCAGCCTGCTGCTCCATGCCCAGCCCATTGGCCGATATCCCGCCCCCCATCATGACCATCTGGCGCACCAGAAACTGGCCTGCGGCCTCACTGTCCTGCGTCAGCATTGCACGCTGCGTGGCGAGATGACGGTGAGACATGGCTGCAAGCGGTCTGCCATCCAGCACCACCTGCCCACCTGTGGGCGCGGACAGCCCGCAGGCAAGGCGCAGCAGGGAACTCTTGCCCGCGCCATTGGGACCGATAACGGCCGTGACCTGTCCCCTGCCAAATGACAGGGTGATGTCACGCAGGATTTCGTGCCCTCCCTGTCGCCATGTTACGTGTCGTAATTCCAGTGTCATCACGAAACACCCGTGCGGTGACTACGTGCCAGCAGCCAGACAAAAGCCGGTGTGCCCAGCAGCGCCGTCACGATACCAACCGGTATCTCTGCCGGGCTGGCCAGCGTGCGGGCCATGGTATCAGCCCCCGTCAGCAGCGTTGCGCCAAGGATGGCGCTGGCGGGCAGCACGACCCGATGGTCAGGCCCCACCATAAGCCGTACCAGATGTGGTACGACTACCCCAACGAAACCAATCGCCCCCACCAGAGATACGGTCGGGCCGGTGGCGCAGGCCACAGCCAGCATCGACAGGCTTTTGATCCGTTCAACCGGATACCCCATCAACTGTGCATTATGCTCGTTAAGCAGCATGACATTCAACGGTGTGGCAAGATGGATTGCAAGGCCACCGGCAACCAGCAGGAAAGGCACCAGCAGGCCAACACCGCTCCACGTCGCGCCTGAAAAGCTGCCCATTGTCCAGAATGTCAGGTCACGCAGGGCTGTATCGTCCGCCCGGAAAATCAGGATACCGGTCAGCGCGCCGGAAAACGCACCAAAGGCCACACCCGCCAGCAGCATGGCGGTAATTGACGTAACACCGCCGCGCGTGGCGAAAAAATAGAGAAGCCCCATACCCGCGAAACTGCCCGCAATGCCCGCGCATGGGATCGCCCACATGCCAAGCCCCGTTACCCATTGCCATGCTCCCCCCAGAACAATGACGCAGGCCGTCGCCAGCGCCGCGGCAGACGAAACCCCTGCCAGCCCGGGATCAGCCAGCGGATTGCGAAACAGCCCCTGCATGATCGTACCGGCAACCGCCAGCGCCGCCCCGGTCAGGCAGGCCATGGCAATACGGGGGCCCCGGATGCCCCACAGCACCAGATGTGCCGCCTGTCCCTGCGCCCCGGTAGCATAATGCCATAGATCACGCAGGTGAACCGTGGTCGCCCCGGTATCAAGCGCAAGAAGCATGGTCAGCACCAGCATGGCTGGCAGAGCGCACAGAAGCCAGAACGCGCGAAAGCCCCTTTCCCTCATGCGGGCATGCCAATGCCCTGAAGGCGATGAGCCAGTTCCAGCGCCGCGTCAGGTGTACGCGGGCCAAAGCCCAGCAGACGCTCCCCCTCCATGCCGATGATTGCATGGCTTTTGCCTGCTGGCGTCAGCCGGAAGCCAGCATTGCCAAGCAGAGCCGTCCGGACCTGTGGCGCATCCTGTTCCATGGTCAGCACGGCATCCGGGCGCAGGTCGATCAGGGCTTCCTGGTCGAGTATCCTGTACCCCCCGAACGTTGCAGGATTGGCACCACCCGCCAGACGGATCACGGCATCCGCCGCAGTATTCGTACCTGCTACCATCGGGCGATTATTGTTCATGCGCATGATAAACAGCACCCGTCTGGTAACCGGATGCGCCGCGCGCCACTGCGCCAGCATATCGAAACGCTGCGCTATGTCCGCGCACAGCTGCGCACCTGCCGTTTTTGCATCCATCAGGTCTGCCAGAAAGCGCGTACGGGCCAATATGGCCTCTTCGGACGGTGTGGCGTCGACAAACACCACCGGTACGGCAGATGCCATCAACTGATCCAGAACCGGTGGCGGTCCGCTATCGTTCATGGCCAGGATCAGGTCAGGCTGAAGCGAAAGAATCCCTTCGGCAGACAGGGCGCGCATGTAGCCTACAGATTTTTTTTCATGCAAGGCCCGTTCGGGCCATGTTGCGGTCATATCGACCGCGATGATGCGCCGGTCCATACCCAGCGCATATAATGTTTCCGTGATGGTGCCGCCAATACTTGCAATACGCCTTGCCGGACCGACCTTTACGCGCCGCCCCCGGCAATCCGTGATCATGTCGCCTTCACACCCCCGACCCGGGCGTGGTGCGATCAGCATGGCGCCGGCAAGCAGGCTGACAAACATCCGGCGTCCCATATCCATCCGGTTGAAGCCCACAGGATTATCGGTCATCAGAACTCGATCCTTGCGGTTACCTTGAAGGAGCGGCCGGGCTGCGTGTAATACCGCTCCGAAAGGGAACTGGACGACTGACCATAGGGCAGCGAGGCGGCGTTGTAATAAGCCTTGTCAAAGATGTTGTACATACCCGCCTGTATGCGTAGTGGACGGTAGAATGTGGGGCTGTACCAGCCTGTCAGGTCAAAAATGACGTAACCGGGCGTTTTCCACTGGTTCTGTAATGATCCCGTGGTCGTCAGGTATTTGGCGTCATCACGTGAGGTGGCGAATGTGCCCGACAGGTCGGTGCCCCAGTTATCCCTCTTGTAGCCAAAGCCGATGATCCCGCGGAAGGGTGCGACCGAACTGAGATGGAAGTTCATGTCGGTATCGCGCCCATCGGAATAGGCAAACGAACCCCATGCGTGCCAGTGCCGGTCAAACGCCCAGTTGACACTTGCCTCCACGCCATAGATGCGCACATGCGCCAGGTTGGTGTAGCCATAACACAGGTAATACCCCGTGCAGCCACTGACCCCTTCCATATCGATGAAATTGTTGTAGTGGTTATCATAGAACGAAATATTGGCCCCGCGTTCGGAGTTGCCGTATTTCATGCCCACTTCCCATCCCCTGCTGCTTTCAGGCTTGAGATTGGGATTGCCGGTGACCTGATAGAACGGTGGCGTGCTGTAGTTCAGGTATTCTTCCGTGGCCGATGGCGCGCGGTAGGCTTCGGAATACTGTCCATACAGGGTCAGGTCATGGGCCACACGGGCTTCCACCAGCACCTTGGGTGAGAAGTGCGAGCCATGGGCACCGTGTGGCAGGCCGCCATAGCCCGCATTCGCCATGTAGGATGTAGTATTGTGCGGGTCACGCTGGAAGTAATCGAAACGGAAGCCCGGCGTGATATGGAACCACTCATTGCGACCGATGCCAATGCGGTCCTGAACGATGGCACCCATATCCGTGCCATGGACCTTCGGCATGTCGGAGAAATTGTCGTGCAGGTAGGGGCTGGAGACCGCCTGCTGCCCGGTCTGGGTCTGGTAGGTATCCGTCAGGAAGACTTCGCCGCCATAGGTGATCTTGTGGTGCAGCGGGCCGGTAAAGATGTTGTTTGTCGCTGACCCGGTAACACCATAGGACTGCACGGGCAGGCTCAGATGTTCATGGGTATAGGTCGAGGCGTTGGCGGAATCCCGGTTGGTGATGTCGGTATCGGTCTTTATGCTCTGCCAGTAGGCTAGGAAATGCGCCTCGCTGAACAGGGCCGTCGGGCTATCGGCCTGATAGTCGTAATTGGCTGATACGCGGGAGCGCTGGTTTTCGCTGCGGGTGTAGTAGCGGTCGGTTGCCGTGGTTTCGGAAGTTTTGGTTTCCTCGTTATAATTGCGGTCATACCATTCCCCCGTCAGGCCGATCCTGTGGCCGCCGGCAAAATAATGCCGGACCTTGCCCAGAAAATTGCCGACCTGATAGGAAGCAGGATCTTTCATTGTCCGGGTCCGGCCATAGCCGCCTATGTCACCACGGTTGCCGGTTTCGCTGCCATTCTGGTAGCCACCCTGCAACAGGAACACAGTGTTCTTGTAACGCGCCGCAAAAGCCTGATTGAGCAGTGCGGCCTCGCTTGCGCCATTATAGGTCAGCTTGGTCAGGCCGCCGAAATTCCTGCCTGGCTTGAGAATGTCCTCCGGGTCCAGCGTGCGCAGGGCAATCACGCCGCCCAGTGACCCGGTGCCGAAAAAGCTGGAATCCGCACTTTTGACAACATCAATCGCGCCAAGTGAATTGAAATCGAAATCACTCACGCCCCCCTGCGCGGTATTGAAACTTCCAGCATAGGCGCCATCGTTCGCCCATGGCATGCGCACGCCGTCAATCGTCGTCAGGATCCGGTTCTGGTCCAGACCACGGATATTGATGCTGGAATTTCCATTACTGTAATTTACAGCGGCATCCACACGCCGCGAGTAATCTTCCAGACTGTCAATCTGCCGGTCCCGGAAGGTTTTGTAGGTTGTGGTGGTGGTCAGGACCGCCGGTTTGCCCACTTCGCTATGATCCTTGTCCGGATCAAATTTCATCAGGTCGATGATGTCTGTCGTGCCCTGCACCTTTACAGGCGAAAGCTTGATGGGGGCCGCTGGTGACAGGGAAACCTGCGCCAGGGACGGAGACTGTTTTGCGGCTATGGCTGCAGATGTTGCCGTATCCGTTGCCGACGGTGTGGCAAAGGCAGGCGGAAACCAGGCACAGGCCAGGACTGTGGTGGCAAGCATGTGACGGCGACGTGGCTGCCGTCGTCGGAATAAAAGCTTTATCATCATTCACCGTCGATAATGAGAATCATTATCATGACGATAAGCGCACAAATCTCATCGTGGCAAGGATTTTATTGCGCCTGATTCTTAGTTGCATTAATAAGGGAATAGTGGTTTCCAGCAGAAGATGCCTGCCTGACGCAAGCATCCAGCCAATGTCCCCCAAGTATAAAATTGTAACAGGAGAAAAATCATGACTTCGTTAAGCGACAGGAACATTCACACACCCCTGTCAGGCTATCTGCGCGAGGCAACACAGCAGGAGCACGACGCGGTTAATCATGCCGTCATGTCAGGCGGGATGTTTACGGATGCCACGGGCTATCGGGCTTTTGTTCTGCTACAGTACCTGTTCCACCGCGATATCAGCCCGTTATATGACAACCAGGATCTGGCGCACATCGTGCCGGACCTGGCTGCAAGAAACAGATTCAGGCAGGTCTCGGCTGACATGGCGGATCTGGGTGTCGCCCTGCCAGCTTCAGGCGCGCCACCTGGCATAACGGACCCCTCTACCGCCATTGGATGGCTGTATGTGGCGGAAGGATCAAAACTCGGCGCCAATTTTTTGATCAAACTTGCTGGAAAAATGGGATTTAACGAAAATTCCGGCGCCCGGCACCTGGCACCGGACCCGATGGGACGTGGCCCTTCATGGGCCGCGTTCCGCAAGGCAATGGATAACGCACAGCTTGATCCGGAACGCTGCGTTCAGGGCGCACGGGACAGCTATGCCCGCGTAAAGAGCTATATTCCGGTGTTGAAACACCCGGCAGACACCGTTCCATCTGGCCCTGCGCACCACGGAACGCACGCACATCACACCGATGCGTCAGGCGGAAGTGGCCGGACAGTAAAGTGGTATTGAATACTGCCGGAGCTACCCCCGCCGATATCAGTGATAACCGGCGCATGCCGCGCAACTGCCCACGCTGCCATATGATCAGTTCTGGTGAAGGTAGAATTCAACCGGAACGGTCAGCGTAATGGTCTCCCCCGCCACACTGTCAGGCGGGACAGGTAGCGGCTGGGCGCGGCTGGGCAGCGCCACGGCTTCCTGATCCAGCATGGGATGACCGGAACTGCTGGCCAGCATGACCGAGACGACGTGCCCCCTGCGGTCCATGGAAAAGGTCACGGTGGGCACGCCTTCCTGCTGGCGGCTCATCGCGGCCGAGGGGTAGCGCCTGAACTTTTCCAGCCGCGCCAGCAACGCGCCCTGCCACGTAGCCGGATCATGTGCGGCATGGACCGGAGAAGCCCCCGGCGCAGGTGCCTCCAGCGTCGGGGTGGATGATGCTTCGGTGGACGGGGGGGAAGTAGTAACGTCAGCCGGCGGCGTCCTGTCCGGCACCGGTTTTTTCTGTAGTAGGGCCGACTTTGTCATCTTTTTATATATTTTGCGCTTTTCTTCCCTGGGCACGGGAACCGGCGGATCTGGCTTGGGCGCGGGGGGCGCCATGATCTCTGGCGGCGGGTCCGGTTGGGAATCGGGCATGGACAGCGTCTGTCTGGGGCCGGGGGGCACATCCGTGAGCGGAACCGGGGATGAGACCGGTTCAGGGGCCATGTCAATGGCGATGGCGATGGCTGCAGGCGGCGGTTCCGACACCACCACGGGCGGGGACGGCTGGCGCATGACCCACGTCACCGCGCCACCGGTCACAGCCATTACCACAAGGAACGACAGTCCCCAGCGGATGGCATCCACCCGCCGGGCCAGTCGTTTCTGGCTGTATCGCCATTGCGTAAACGACGCTACGGTAGGATCACCAGCCGGGGGCATTGTGCCAGCCGCATAACTCATGACACATCTCCTGCCGCGCTGCCTGTCATGGGGCGCTGACTATATCTGATGGCACCATAGCAGCCGCAGGGGCATGACCTTCTTCCCGCCCCTGCAGGTTGACCAGTGCGACCTTGAGATAACCGGCAGCGCGCAGTCTATCCATCACCCCCATCAATGTGCCGTAATCCACCGTCCTGTCGGCGCGCAGGAAAACGCGCTCGTTCTTATTACCCCTGCTGGCGGTTTCCAGTGCGGCTGCAAGCCCATCCATCGTAATGTCATCCTCGCCAAGAGCGAGGTTATGATCGGCTTTTACGGTCAGGAATACCGGGGCATCCGGGCGTGGCGTCGGCTTTTCGGTCGAAGACGGCAGGTCCACCGGAACGTTGACCGTGGTCAACGGAGCCGTAACCATGAAAATGACCAGCAGCACCAGCATCACATCGATGAACGGCGTGACGTTGATCTCACTGGCTTCATGCGGACTTTCATCTGCGTGGCGGATATGAATGGCCATGAATGCGTCCTCTATTCCGCCGCTGCAAGGGCATCGTGCCGCTGTTGGGCAAGGCGCACGATATTGTCCTGTCCCATGCGCATCTGCGTCCGGCCCAGATCGCGTGAGACCAGACGCATGACCAATGCCGTCAGGTCCGCCACCTGTGCGCGGCATGATGCCGTCTGACGGGCAAGGTGGTTGTAGATCACCACCGCCGGAATGGCCGCGACCAGACCAAGGGCAGTCGCCAGCAGGGCTTCGGCAATGCCAGGGGCTACTACGGCAAGGCTCGTCGCCCTGCTCGCCGCGATGCCGGTAAAGGACGTCATGATGCCCCAGACCGTGCCGAACAGGCCAATGAATGGCGATGTTGCGCCGATGGTGGCCAGAACCCCGGTACCACGCACGAGGCGACGCCCTTCGGCCGCTTCCAGCCGTTCGAGGTGGAGTACGATGCGTTCCTTCAGCCCCTCACCATCATCCGGGATGTCGGCGGAACGTCTGCGCTCGGTTTCTGCCGCCATGACCAGTGTATGGGCGATGGATGCGTTCTCACGGGTCCATTCCTCGCCCAGATCCAGCGTATTGGCCTCTTCCAGCGCTTTTTCAGCCTTGCTGAGTTTGTGCCGCACACGCAGCAGTTCAGCCGACTTGGCGATGAAGATGGTCCATGTCAGCAGCGAAGCTGCCGCCAGCAGGATCATTACGCAGCGGACGACGGGACCAGCGTTGAGGAACATCCCCCATGGGGAAAACGAAATCGGGGTCATGAGTGACCTCCTTCAGCAGGCAGGTTGCCACGCCATGCCCATGGAAAGCTGGCGATCGGCACGATAAGGAAAAAGGAACGGAGCCCCCGAAACAGGCCCAGCCGAATGTCCTGCTGGTCTACCGATACTGACAGATGGCCGAAGGCAGTCATCATGTCCGGCACGATCAGGACAGGGTGCCCCCGCCTTCGCTACCCGCACGTCCATTCTGGTATCGGGCATGCCCGATGGCAGAACCTGATACAGCGGGTCGTCATCTCTGAAGAACGTGTCGAATATCTGCCTGGAAAACAGCATCGGCAATCCGGTTTATGCACATGGCCAGAAGACAGGAAGTGCAGATAAGGCTGGTTCATTGATCGACGATGGACCAGCGGTGAAGGATATGGGGGGTCATGTGACCTGATGAATTAATAATGCGCGTGAGAATGAATCGCAAATTAATTTTGCATAGGCCCCAGCCCGTTCCTTTGCGCTGCATCCCTGAATGCCCTGAAAAGGAAATCTTGTGGGGCACCATGCCCCTGCAGTGCAGGCTTTCCACGAAAATCCGTTGCGGATCAGATATACAATCGCGCTTATGACGCGATAATCATCAGCCGTATCTGGTGTTCAGTCAGTAAAAAACACTTCACTTACAGCCCTGTTCTGTCACGACTGCCTGTAAGTCATCAATCAGACCCCGATGCCATAAACCAGCATGCCCGAAACCTTGCCTGACAAAGCAGTCGAACAACCAGTTCAACCCCTTTGCCTTCGTTATCAGACCAGTCCTGCCGCAATGAACAACCGTGCATGACGCACCGATCAGACAGTTGCCCGTCCTGCCGCCCCCTGCATCCATCCATTCCCCGCATCCAAGGATTCTCACAGTGACAGGTTACGGCGTGGATCATCTCCGCGCCGCTTTCCGGCCCGCGTGACAGGCAGGGGACAGGCCATGGGAAAAAGACGATCAGCCGCCGTAGAAGACTTTCTCGCCCAGATCCTTCATGTGCAGGACGGCTTCATCGGGGCGGCCTGCGATTTCGTGGTTGATGTGCACGTTCGTGACTTCGGCCACAAAAGTATGATGGTCGCCCAGTTCCACGACATGACGCACCTTCAGTTCGACTGCCGCCGGGACGCTGGTCAGGATGGGAGCGCCATTCGCGGCCCAGCGAACATCCTGTCCGCCCAGCTTGCCATTGGCGTATTCGGCAGGCTTGAAGAATGCAAAGGCCAGACCACCCTGCCCCTTGCCCAGAATGTTCAGCACCAGATCGCCGCTTTTTCGCGCGGTGGCATAAACAGCGGAATCCGTCTTGATGCCAAGTGCCAGAAGCGGTGGGGCAAAGCTGGTCTGGGTTACCCAGTTGATCGTGGCGGACGCGATGGCGGTTTCTTTCGTTCCAGCCGTCAGCACATAGAGACCGTAAGGGATCATCCGCAGCGCGGTTTTCCTGGCCTGTTCATCCATGATGCTTTTTCCTTTGCAGTGTTGGCGTCCAAGAATGACGCGGCGGAACGGCATATGTCCAGAAGGCGGTCGGGAATGGCTGACCATCATTATGGTGTATTGCCCCAGATGGCTGCGGCTGCCGACCATGTCCGCCATGGACCCTTTTGTGGAAGATGCACGGATGGCTTAGAATAAGGAGGGCAGGCATGGTCCAGCATTGCGCGGAACGTGGCATTGAACGGCCAGCAGGAAATATCTGTAATATCATGATCAAATCAGGGTATGTTTGCACCGGTCAGGTTGTCATGGTCAGGGCACCTGGGCACGGCTGTTCTGTGAGAATGCTGCGAATTCTGCCCTCAATCTGCCGGACAGTCCCCGTTCAGGGATGGCCTGAGTGATGTCATATCCGACGCCATGCCGGTTATTGACCGGCTTTTCCTGACACAGTTTTGGAATGGGGCCCGATGCGGGACAACTGGCAACAGATATCGTGATGGGACGGAAAGTGGTCATGGATGCTGCCCTGTTCCGTTTCCCCTGTTTTGCAGATGGCAAATCAATCCGCCTGATCGACGGATTTTGAAAAAAAGGGAAAACCATCGCAGGCCGCCTGTCCCCGCGTTGACGCGGTGCGGCATCCCCCGTAAAAGTCCGCGTCCCAGACCCGCGAAGCCCAAACCGGCGTAGCCTTTGATCTAGCGCCGGAGGCGCCGCCTTACCATGTCTATGACTTTTGCCGATCTTTCCCTGACGCCGCTCCTGCTCAATGCATTGGCTGAGGAAGGGTACACCAACCCTACCCCCATTCAGGCCCGGTCGATCCCATTGCTGCTGGAAGGCCGCGACCTGCTGGGCATGGCCCAGACCGGCACGGGCAAGACCGCCGCTTTTGCACTGCCCCTGCTGCACCGTCTTGCCGCAACACCGCGCCCGGCCCCCACAGGGGGCGCCCGCGTGCTGGTGCTGGCCCCCACGCGCGAACTGGTTTCGCAAATCGCCGATGGTTTCGAAAGCTTCGGTCGCCAGATGCAGCCCAGCGTGACAACGATTTTTGGCGGTGTCAGCCAGTTTCACCAGATTAATGCGCTCCGGGCTGGCGTGGACATCATCGTGGCCACGCCGGGACGGTTGCTGGATCTGATCGATCAGGGCCTGTGCGATCTGTCACAGCTTGAGGCATTAGTGCTGGACGAAGCCGACCAGATGCTCGATATGGGTTTTGCCAAGCCGATCGAACGTATTGTCGCGGCACTGCCGGAAGATCGGCACACATTGCTGTTTTCGGCAACGATGCCGAAATCCATCACCACACTGGCCGAGCGCCTGCTGCGCGATCCGGCAAAGGTCGAGATTACCCCACCCTCGACCACCGTTGACCGGATCGAGCAGTCGGTCATGTTTGTCGATGCAGCCGACAAGAAGGCAGCCCTGCTGGAACTGCTACGGACGCCAGGGATGGGTCAGGCCGTGGTCTTTACCCTGCAGAAGAATATTGCCAACGAAGTCTGTGCCTTTATCACCGCGGCAGGCATCACGGCGGAAGCCCTGCACGGCAACAGGTCGCAGGGCCAGCGCGAACGTGCGCTGGATGCCTTCCGCTCTGGCGCGGCGCAGGTTCTGGTGGCGACGGATATCGCAGCACGTGGCATTGACGTCGATACGGTGACGCATGTTTTCAACCACGACCTGCCCAGCCTGCCGGAAAGCTATGTTCACCGCATAGGCCGCACCGGTCGTGCTGGCCGCACCGGTTTCGCCATAACACTGTGCGATGCCGAACAGCGTGCCTGGCTACGTGATGTGGAGCGCGAAATCGGCCGTACCCTGACCGTGCAGGCCGACCACCCATGGCATTCGGAAGCGGCACGGAATTCGACCATGCGTGCCCCCGTACTGGGTGGTGGGCCGGTCAAGCAGGTCAAACCGCAGAAAAAGCGTGAGCGGAAAGTCTGGACCGAGGAAGAAAAGAACGCGGCCCGGGCCGCCGCCAGAGCTGCTGCAGAAACAGCCTGATCCCACAGCACAGGCGAATGTGTTCCTGAAGGGTTGGCCTGTCCCACAGCGTCCGCCCGGTTCCTGCAATACTGCCGTGACAAATATCCCGTGAAATGCCGGAAGGCTGCATTGAACGCGCATCCTGGCAGGTATTGCACCCGGATCATCGATCTGCATCCGCGCATCAGATAATGCATGCCGGTCTGGCTGATCCTTCGGTCAGCCTGCCACACAGGCCCGGAAACCGCACGACGTTCGGCCGCAGGGATACCCCCTGCGCCACCCGTCAGGACTCCTGACGGGTGCCGGTCTGATTGCCGAAGTTTGTATAGAACGTCCCGGATCGAAGCGCGCTTTCAATCTGTTCAAGTGTGGTTCCTGCCGTTTCAGGCACATATTTCCACACAAACACAAAGGCTGCCACGTTTATGAAACCGAACAGCCAGAAGGTACCTGTCGTGCCCAGCGCCTCAACCAGCGATAACGTGACAAGGGAGACGATCGTGTCGGACACCCACACCGTCGCACTTGCCATCCCCATCGCCTTGCTACGGACAAACAGGGGAAAGACTTCGGCAGCGATCAGCCACACGGCCACGGATAGAGAGCCGAAATTAAAGAAGATATAGCCCAGAAGGGACACGACCATAAGGATCAGCCGCACCCCCGCGAGCGGTGCGGAACTGAGGAATACAGCCCCCAGCACAAACAGGGACAGGGCCGCCACCGGCAGCATGTACAGCATCATGCGCCGACGGCCGATGCGGTCTATCAACGCAATCCCCATTGCGGTTGTGATTGTGGACGTAACACCGACCGAAACCGATGTCAGCAATGCTGCCGAATGACCAAGCCCGGCCTGCGACAGGATGATGGGCGCGTAATAGACAATGACATTGGGGCCGGATAGCTGCGAGAAAGCCGCAATCCCAAGTGCTGCGACAAGAGCAGGCCGTATCCAGCGCTGTTTCAGACTGAACCTGCTGGCCCCGGCGGCTTCCCCCGCATCGACTGTCAGGACGTCCTCCAGTTCCTGCCGCACGATATCCTTATGCCCGCGTAGTCTATACAGGATCGAGACGGCACGGCGTTCATGTTCATGATGCAGCAGCCAGCGTGGACTTTCGGGCAGGAAGAACATGCCAAGGGCAAGCAGAATGGCCGGAATGGCGCCAAGCATGAACATCGCGCGCCATGACCCGGCACCGCCGGACAGTTCGTATCCCACGAAAAACGCCAGAAGCAGGCCCAGTGAAAACACAAGCTGGAACAGCGACACCAGCCCCCCACGTCGGGATGCCGGGGCCAGTTCGGCCACATAGACCGGCACGATCTGCGTAGTAGCGCCAATCGCTACCCCCAGCCATAGGCGCGCGAAAATCAGGGTGCCGACATTGGGGGCAAGCCCGCACCCCAGCGATGCCGCGATGAATATGCCGGCAGCCACCATGATGGCGGGCCGACGTCCCCATCGGTCCGATACGGGACCGCTCAGCAGCGCGCCAAAAATCGCCCCGATGTTCAGGGCTGCCGCCACCCACTCCTGCCCCGCCGTAGACAGTGAAAATGTCTGTGTCACAAAAATCAGGGCGGAAGCGATGATCCCGGTATCATACCCGAACAGCAGGCCACCCACCGCGGCAACCGCGGCGGCAATGGACACATACCGGCGTGCGGAAAGGGTCTGGTCCCCATGATGCACCATGGCCGCAAGGGCGGACAGGGCGCGTTCATGGGTGTGGTAACGGGATAGGTCCTGAATGTTCGGTGTAGTGGGCATCCCGGCATTTCCTTTCCCTTGTGGCCAAGAAGAACCGTTGGTCAGCCCGCATCGGACGCGCCAAAAATATCGCGCAGGGTCTGCGTCATCACGCCTGCATCAAGCGTTTTTCCAAGCCATAGCTCCACACCGATCACGCCCTGATTGACCAGCATGCCCAGACCATCAAGCGGCGTGCAGCCGCGTTCGCGGGCTTCACGCAGGAACCGTGTCATGGGGGGATTGGGAATGACATCTGCCACGATCTGGCCCTTTACCAGCGTGTCGAGGTCAATTTCAGGCATGGCCAGAGCATCACCAAGGCCAACCGATGTAGCGTTGATGACAATGTCCGTGCCGTCGGGAATGCGGGCCTTTCCCGACCATGGGCAACCGGTTGCGTCACTTCCGGTATTGTCGCGCACCAGGGCCGCAATGGTTTCGGCTTTTGCCGCGTCACGGTTGACCACCGTTATGCAGGCAGCGCCAGCCAGGCCCAGCTCCACAGCAATGGCGCGCGCTGCCCCGCCGGCGCCAAGCATGAAAACCTTCTTGCCCGCCGGATCAACCACATCCCTGAGGGAGGCAAGAAAACCCTTGCCATCGGTATTGTTGCCAACCAGCCTGCCATCACGGATGGCGACACAGTTCACCGCGCCAATAATCCGCGCGGCTTCTGCCAGTTCATCCAGATGGTCGATAACCGCCACCTTATGCGGCAGGGAGCAGTTGAAACCTGCCCATTCCATGGCAACCGCCCCCTTTACAGCCGCTGCCAGATGCGTGGCCTTGACGTCACAATTGATATAGCGCGCATCGATTCCGGCATGGCGGTATGCCGCCTCGATCATGGCAACGGTCGGATTATCGGCGCAGGGCGTGGAAAACGAACCGGTAAGAATGCTGCGGAAATTCTGGTTGCTCATACGGCGTTCCTGACGGATGAAGGATCGGGTTGCATAGCTATGCAAAACAAGACGCTTTTCCCCGTGGGTGCAAGCCCTAATTCAGTCAATCGGTGATGGCTGTGCTACCGCGTTCGATCAACTGCGCGTCAACAACATGGGTGCGTGAAAGGGGCGTGCCTTTTGCCACAAGGGCTTCATCCAGCAGTTCCATGGCGCGCGTGACCATCAGTTCCGTATGCTGATCGAAAGATGTCAGGTCATAGCTACGCCATGCGGCCTGCGGAATGTTATCATATCCCAAAATGATGACATCGTGCGGGCAGCGCAGGCCCATACGTTCGCGCAGGGCATCAATCGCGCCACAGGCCATCATGTCGTTACTGGAAAAAATACCGTTCGGCTGGATGCCCTGTCTGTGCAGGCTGGTGATGGCGTCGTACCCGCTGCCGTATGTATCATCACCCTGTAATCGGGTCAGTGCGGTCGCGGGAATACCTGCTTCACCCAGCCCCCGGCAGAACCCTTCGCCACGCGCGCGGGAGGCTGCATTCTTGGCAGGACCTGCCAGCCAGACCGGGCGCGCCACACCCCATGCCGCCATAAGGCGCGCGGCAATGACCCCTGCCCCGTGATTGTTGGAATTGACCGTTGATATCCACGGCCCCACCAGTGACGAGTTGAAGCAGACAACCGGGATCTGAAGTTGGGACAATGCCCGGGCCACCGTTTTAGACCCGATCGCAAGCGATGTGACGACGGCATCGATCCGGTAACTCAGCAACTGGTCCAGCGCGCTATCAAGGGTCAGGGCGTCATCCACATGCATGAGCAGCACCTGCAGGCCGCTTGAACGCAATGCGGTCGCCAGGCGTTCAAGCGCCGTGGCATAGAACGGGTTTTCCAGTCCACCAATCACCACGCCCACCATGTATGACCGACCCGATAGCATGATGGCCGGAATACGGTTGGGCCGGTAACCAAGGCTGGCTGCTGCGGCCAGCACCTTCTGCTTGGTGCGCGATGAAATGCTGGCATCGGGAGAAAACGCACGCGATACAGCCGATTGGGATACGCCGGCCAGTCGGGCGACATCAATGGACGTAACGGCACGAATGGTGGCTCACTCCCGCATATCATGTTTCATGACAGGTCTACCCCATGCGTATCTGTAACGCCATGCTGACAGCAGGGCCCATGACCGTAATTGCCATATCCTGCACGATATCCGTAGTCGACATACAGTCAAAGCATCGGGATTGCACCACATGGGCGCCGCGCCCCCGGATCCGGTCATTCGTGGGCGATGCCCTGCCATTTGCCGACCATCCGTTCAGGCACGCAATCGAATGGTCAATCACGCAACAAGGGACGGACCGCATGGCATCTATCCAATCGTGCGGCTGCGTCCGGCCAATGTCGCAAAAACTGCAGCCAGCATGCTCGATCCCATCAGTAGCCACAATGGAGCGATCCAGCCACCTGTTGCATCATGAAGCAGACCGACCAGCAATGGTCCAGTCGCTGCGCCCGAATACCCGATGAACTGCGCCATCCCCGACAAGGCAGCCGCCTGATGATGGTCACGCGTACGAAGGCCAAACAGGGAGAGGCTTGTAACCATGGCAATACCCGCCCCGAAACCGGCACAGGTGAGCCATAACAGTGAAAGATCGGGCATGAACGCCAGCCCTCCCGTACCGATCAGCAGCAGGAGCCCGCAACTGAATCCCAGTAATTTCTGATCGCTCAACCGCCGGATGACAGGGGCGCTGCCCAGGTTGGTCGCAACGGCCACCACCTGAAAAACAAGCAGCATGAAACCGGCGGAAGACAGGGATATTCCCCGACTGGCCGCATATGATGCAAACCAGTCCACCAGCGAATAGAACACAAGGGAATGAAAAGCGAAGAAAAGAGATACCTGCCAGCCAACCGGATGACGCCACGGTGAAACAAAGGCGCTGCCACCGGTAATGGCTGAAGACACGTAATGCTGCCGGACGCGGAACTGCGGCATCCATACAAAAAGCGCCACAAGTGCAGGCAACGCCCAGATTCCGATCGCACCCTGCCAGCCCAGACCAGACATATGCGCAACGGGTTCGGCCAGCCCGGCCGAAAGACCGGCCATGGCCGCCATGGCGGCAGCATAAAGACCGACAAGACCTGCGGCATGCGTTGGAAAATCACGCTTCACCAGGCCGGGCAGCAGGACATTAGCAAAAGCGATACCGGAACTGAGGACTATGGTACCGAGCCACAAAGCCCCCGGCATCGCTATGGAGCGGATGACCGTGCCAAGCGCGATGCCAAGTAACGCCATGCCAAGAATTCGCTCAAGACCGTGTCGCCGTCCCACGATCGGAGCCACGGGTGAAAGCAGGGCAAAGATCAGCAACGGCAGGGAATTCAGCAGTCCCGCAGTCGTATCATTGAAACCAAGATCATGCTGGATGGCGGGTAGTACCGGCCCCAGACCTGTAATGGGCGCACGAAGATTGGCACCGATAAGGACAATACCGAAATAAAGCCCGGAACGCCCCACGGCAGGAAAACCGGTAGATGAATCTGGGTTCTGCACGTTAACATCCTGCATGTGCCGTCCCTGCCAATTATGGCAGATAACAACAGAAATGCGTTGGTTGACGTTAACGCTTACGCGGGACGCACGGCATATGCTTTCCCGTCTGGCATTGGCCCATACGCGTCCTTCAACGTGGCGTCAACCTGCCTGATTGCAACCAGCCCGTCATTGACGGCGTGCCAGTGGGACCGGCTGGTCATATACGCCAGCCCCTGTTGGTGTCCCGGTTTTCCAAACAGACAAAAGATATCAGTGCCAGAAAAGCTCGGTATCGCGGAAAACTTTCCATGCAGATGCAAGGGAGCGAAGCGCATGGCGCTGACGTTTATCATTCCAGCGCGCAAATATGCCCACAACCGGTGCGATCTCCAGATGCGTTTCGCCAAGTGTGCCGATCAAAGTCGCAGCAACAGTCGCGTCATTGATCTCCCCCAGATGCCGCAGCAGCTTCTTACATCGCTTCACGTAGGTTTTCACGGCATGGGCAGGATAAAGAGCAGAGAAATAATTGACGCCATAGCGCAGTTTCTTGAGCGATTTGCGCAGGGCATGCCGTTCTTGTGGTGAAAGTTCGCGGATATGCTTTCCCCTGCCCTTTACCCTGCGCGCCAGGCGATCAAGCCGCTTTGGCACAATATGGGATAGGGAAACCGCCTGACCGTCTTTCCCACCGGGAAAAGCAGTCTCTTCAATCCAGGCGGCAAGGGAAAGTATCAGCGTTGTCAGGGCTGGTGTTTCCAGTTCCCGACGAAGCTGTTGATGGGCAGCCGTTCTTTTTTCCTGGGCCACATCAGTCAGCATGCGGATCAGATCGCCCTCGTCATGCGTCGCGAAGGCTGCGGGCAGTGTTTGCAGACACAATACATCCCAGTCACGTGCTTCACCCAGTTCACGCCCGATGCGCCGCAATTCAGACTGAAACAGATTCAGAACAGAACGATCCTGATCCTTATACGCGATCATCTGAAGCATGGTGCGTAACTGACGGATGGCTACCCGCATCTGATGTATACCTTCGGGATCGCCAGCCTCGGCTGCGGGCTGATTATTGATCAACGTATTCAGGCCAGACCGGATCAGGATGCTGAAACCGTCAGCAATCGTCATTTTCCCGCTCAGCAGGGGCCGACCGTTCCGCACGGAGACTGCTGGTGCACCGGTCAGAAGACGATAGCCGCGTTCAGCTTTTGTAAGGACGCCAAGCCGCAGGGGAACAACAGCCTGCAACACCAGCGCCAGATCGTAAAGAACCCTTACCGGACCATCCCTGATCTCCAGTTCCAGTTCCCGCACCATGTCGCACGCACTACCGGCCCGAACGCAGCCTTCATCAATGGCGGCCTCCACCAATGCTCTCTCGTGCCGGAATATATGCGTAGTGCGGTGCACATCCGATACCCATACGGGCAGCAGTTTTTCCTGCAAGGCGGTTATCTGCGGTCCGAAAGGGGTCTCTGACAGCACAGACAGGTCAGGCCGATCTGATTTGATGACCCATTCCCACTCCCTGCGATCCAACGCCAGTTGATTTCCTTCTCCAGTTGCTTTCAGGGTCTGGATGCGCTGCCTGCCTGCACGTCTGATACGTAGCGACAGCCCGGACTGCCTTAACAACAGATCCGGACTGTCATAATAGGTTGTGACAAGATGCTTCTTACAACCCTTCTCCCCATTTATTGCAGCAAAATGCCGGTCAAGCAGGGCATGGGCCTGATCCGTGAAAAGCAGCTTCAGTTCGGTTTCCCGCGGAGGGATCATATCCTTTCCAGACATTTTTCTTTCATACGATCCATCACAAGATCGTTCCCTCTGGTTCAGGTTCTTTTCGCAAGATAAGAACGCCCGTCCCGCACTCAGGCAACACTATAGTGGCGTTTTTTTAACAAAAGTGACGCATGTAAAAATCCCCGCGAACATGTGCATATGGGCCTTCGCGCGAACAGGGACGCTCTGCCTCCGTTCGGCCAGCAGATTATTTACAATGCGATATCTTAACCATCTTCTGCTGACCAGACGGCGCAGGATACCACAAAAGACGTAGGAATGGGGGCCGGATATGACATTCCTGGCCATATATATTTATTAATATATCTACCTAAACCAGATATCACATTTCCCGTTAAAAGGGACAGGAGGCAGGTTTATCCGGAGGATCGAATCTTGATGTCGCACGCTTCAGCCATTTGTTACGCAAATCATGGGCCGCGGACAGCGTATCGCTCTTATGCCGGGCTGACATCAGACTCTGTTTGTTCTTTCCCATTACGTGCTCACACACGCTGGCATGCGCTTCGTACAGTTCCGATATGATACTGACCAGTCCACTTCTGTCATCCGCACCAATACGTTGATTTACTTTTTTAAATTCGATCAGCATCACGGCATGGTCTTCAAGGAAAAGCCCGCTAAAGGATGGTGACATCTGCGACATGTGTGGCCGAACAACAGAAATATAATCCGCAGGCAGCATATCTCCTGCAAATTCCATGGCAAACCGGGATGCCACCAGAACGTACTGCAGATCACGTGCAAGGGTATTTACTTTTTTTAGATCAGGTTCACTGGAAATGTTTCGGCAACATAGAAGAATACCCTGGATCAGGATAAAAAAAATCTGATGCCCGATTTTCCATCGGTTAAGAATGAGAGGCGGAGATATATTATTTCTTTCCGAACCAGGTCCCAACTGGGATGATGCAGTGCTGATCCGTTGAAATATATCATGATATGGTTGTTCCATATCATGATCATGGTATGACAGAACCCATTTTAGAACTGTGAACATTCCATCAATAATACTACGTGACTGATCGGTATTGTATAACCATTCAACCTGTTTGATGCCAAGGAATGCAGACATTACAATAATGCACGATGCGCCCAGCATATCGATGGGACTGACATCCATGTTAACACGCGCAATACCAAAATACCTGTCAAACATACCATGGTCGGCTTTGCGCTGGGCATCAGGCACTTTGTATTCATTCAGGTCCAGCGCATAGGGCCCATACACCATATCAGCAGCACGGTGCGGGCAGGTATCCATTACTGCCCCAGCAGCATATCGGGACAGACTGTTTACGTATTGCACAAGACAGGGACCAAATTCACGGTCCACCCATATATTTCCATGCAAAAGATTCCTGGGCATGGGAAGAAAGATATGCTCATGCTTCACGGGCTTCATCCTTTATTTTATTATGTCGCGCATTACTTTTTTCATCAAACGGAATAAAATTATTGATATTTTACCTTATTATATAAGATGCAACCGGACAAAACGGATCAGGTTATAAATGAACGGATCACGCATGATGTCATAATGATCGGCATCGAATACTTCCGTAACGGTTTTCCCTTTCAGAACCCGTGCCCAGCCATATGGCGCACACCGCAGGATGGTCGTGCGAAGGTGCAACAGCCCATTGGTCAGCCGTGACCGGGGACGGCAGATCGCAATAATCGTACGGCCATTATAAATACGCGGGGTCCAGTCGGCTTCTGCCCGGACAAGGGCTACCGCCATTTCACGATAGGCCACAGGTATCCACTCCGGCAGGTCCCGCTGCCGGATACAGTTACGGGCTTTCTGGTATCCTGATTTCACGAATGTATGGGCAGCGCGCCTGTAACGACGTAACCAGTTTCGAACATCTACCGCGATATGCTGCGTCCGTGGATCAATCAATATCAACGTTACCATGCAGCCACTATTTTCCAGTGTACAGGCAATATCTATCGCTGGAATTGCCCCGGCGGAATATGCCGCCAGTATATATGGACCAACCGGCTGCAGTTTCCGCATTTCAGTTACATAAGCGGATGTCAGTTTGGCCAGAACGGGCCGTTTGATCAGTTCAGCCTCCAGCGGGACCGCTGACAGCCCATAAATCGGACGGTCATCCTGGAAATGCCGGGCAAAGGTAAGAAAGCTGAGGGGGCGACCGAAAACATCAGGAAGGCAGAATATGGGCGTTCTATCCCCACCCGCCTGCAGCACCGTAATATGGCCCGGAACCTTCTCCTGTCGTTGCACGATGGGGGCAAGGGCCTGAGCGTTGCGTCCATGGTACAGCAACGAAGCTGGAATGACATGCCCCAGCAGTTCCTCCAGCCGTATGGCAGCCAGAGGTGGTCCCCATTTTTCAGACAGGGCGATAAGCTATAATCCGACCTGAGAGAGGGCAGGTTTTATGGGTAAGGTTACGCGCAAGAGGTATGGGGCGGAGTTCAAAACACGGGTTGCCCTGGAAGCGATCCGTGGGGAACTGACGCTGGCGGAACTGGCGTCGAAACATGGTGTGCATCAGACGATGATCGCCCAGTGGAAACGGCAGGCGATCGAGGGGATGGCGGCGACCTTCTCCGGGAAGCCGGTGGCCGAGCCCCCGGTCAGCCCTGCTGATGTGGAGAAACTGCACGCGAAGATAGGCGAGCTTCTCGTGGAACGGGATTTTTTACGCGATGCCTCTGCTCGGTTGGGCGTGATCAGAGGCGGCAGATGATTGACCCACAGCGACCGCGCCTTTCCATTGTCCGGCAATGCCTGCTGCTGCATCTGAACCGGTCTGGCGTCTACTATCGGCCAGTGCCACAGAGCGAGGCCAATCTGGCGTTGATGCGGCTGATCGACGCCCAGTTCCTGGAAACGCCATATTATGGCTCACGGCAGATGACATGGTATCTGCGCCGCCTGGGATATGAAGTCGGCCGCAAGCGGGTCCGGCGGCTCATGGCGATCATGGGCCTGCGGGCGGTCTACCAGAAGCCGCGCACGAGTGTGCCTCATCCGGAGCATCGGAAATATCCGTATCTGCTGCGGGATCTGGTCATTGAGCGGCCTAACCAGGTCTGGTGTTCCGATATCACGTATATCCCCATGAAACGGGGATTTCTCTATCTCGTGGCGATCATGGACTGGTTCACGCGCAAGGTGCTGTCCTGGCGTCTGTCGAACACGATGGATGCGGAGTTCTGCATCGAGGCGCTACAGGATGCCCTCACGCGCTATGGCGCTCCGGAAATTTTCAATACTGACCAAGGGTCGCAGTTCACGACGCCCCGTTTCACCGGGCTCCTGGAAGAGCGTCAGATCCGCATCAGCATGGACGGGCGCGGGCGATGGCTGGACAACGTGTTCATCGAGCGTCTGTGGCGGTCGCTGAAATACGAATGCGTCTATTTGCATGCGTTCGAGACCGGATCGGAGCTACGGGCCGGGCTTGCCGGATGGATCACCCATTATAACGGGCAGCGTCCGCACTCGGCACTGGCTGGACGCACGCCCGATGAGGCGTATCATGACGTGTCGACGCCATCTGGTCCGGGGTTAACCCCGGACCAGATGGCCAACAGCAACGCCGTCAGAATGGCGGCATAACAACAACCGGGTATAGCTTATCAAGCCCACAAAACTGTCCGAACGGACGGGTCCACCTCTGCCTGCTCAGCCAGAAGGGAATCTCCGCCATGATCAAAAAAATCGTCGTACTGAGTCAGGAAGGGCTGCCGAAGAATATCGCGGAATACGCCGACAACCACTTCTTCCACCGGACGCAGGACGTTACCGGAACTTACGATATCCTGCATTTCATCCACCTCCATTGCGGTCAGTGCTGCACGGTCGATTTTCCCCACTGGGCTTAATGGCAGATGATCCAGAACCGTCAGCCGTGTGGGCAGCATGTAATCAGGCAACATCGTGCGCAGCGCGCGTCGTACCTGCGCCAGTGTCATGGACTGATCCGACACGACAAAGGCTGCAAGATGTTCAGTTCTTTCTTCTCGTTCGACCGCAATGACCGCAGCCGCATGAACATCCGGAATACGCGCCAGCGCGGATTCCACTTCATCCAGTTCAATACGATATCCACGAAATTTTATCAGCCGTCCGCATCGTCCCACGAACAACAGATTGCCATCTTCCATTTCCCGCACAAGATCGCCAGTACGGTACATCCTTCCTTCCGGCACGAATGGATCAGACACAAAACGTTCAGCCGTCAGTCCGGGCTGGTTCAGATATTCAATGGCAAGTAATGGGCCGCCGATGAATAGTTCTCCCATTTCGCCGCGCGTGACCGGTTTCCCGTCCTGATCCATTACATATAATCGTGCATCAGCTATGGCCTTGCCAATGGGCGGATCAACACGAATATCGCGTGGCACATGAGCAATTGTAGTACAGATGGTTGCTTCGGTCGGACCGTAATGATTCCTGACCGCCCGAACGGATGATTTTGCATAAATCTCCCGTGCCAGTATCGCCGTCAGCTTTTCACCGCCAACGCTGATGACACGAACGGAATCAGGAATACGGCGTGCCTGAGCCAGCAAAGCAAAAGCTGAAGGAACACCATTCAGCCATGTGGGCATTTCAGTTGGTGCAAAGGGTTCAAGAAGATCACGCTTCAGCAGAACGGTGCCACCAACACTGAGGGGCAGGAATATTTCCAGTATTGAAGGATCAAAACAGATTGAGGTTGTTGCCGCACCACATGCCAGATCTTCAGGCCTGAATGTTTCCGCCAGACTTTCAATAACCGCGCTTGCAGTATGGCGCAGCACGACCCCTTTTGGACGACCTGTTGATCCTGATGTATAGAAAATACAGGCCAGATCTATGTTGTTTGCGCTTTCATCCAGGGGCGTTGTACTCCATGCATTGATCATTCCCGCCTCGACATCCAGTGCCAGACGCCATCCAGAAAAATCTGGAGTAACAAATAGCCTGGATTGCGTAACCAGAAGCGGAGGAACACAGTCTGCAAGCATCATTGCAATGCGTTCGGCAGGATAGGCAGGATCAAGGGGAATGTATGCCCCACCGGCTTTCATAACGGCCAGAATGGTTATGATTAATTCAGGTGAACGTTCCAGACATATCGCCACCAATGTCCCGGCACGGACACCACGACCACGTAAATGTCGGGCCAACTGATTGGACCGCTCTTCCAGATCCCGGTAACACAATACCTGATCATTATGCACAAGTGCGGTACAATCAGGACGAATACTGACCTGCCTGACAAATAAATGATGAATTCTCTGTAATGTCTGTTGCTGAAACTCTTTATCAATTACAGCCAGACTGGAGGCTTTGATATGAGATGGCATGGCGCATAAGACTCCATGGAAGAATTCGTGGACCGAATTTCCTTTACAAACCAGGAACATGATATATGTTTCTGCACAGTATCAATTATTCTTTTATAATCGATTGGCGCATCATGGCGCCATGGATAGATATGCGTGTATTTTGTAAAAATTCTTCATATATATTATCGAATTATTTTTGAAAAAAATTGATATATGAAATATATATTTGTATTTTATTTTATAATAATATATACTCACCCGTACTATATGCAGAATATATTGTCGAATAAACAATTCCTGCGCAGAAAAATTTACACCATGATCTGTCTGGATATGAATTCCCCTATACGCTGCATCCCGTTTTATAAAAAAGAATGGCATGGTACGATTTCCCACTCAAAAGAGAGTATGAGTTTTCTTCGGTAGAATCACGGAAAATGAAAAGCCTTGCAAAAAACGCTGACATTTTCATTCGGTTTCCGGAGCAATTCAAAATGTTTCAAATTTCATGGACGCACTTTCCACAATTCATGCCAACCATTAAGTATTACCATCAACAAAAAAAATCATGTTAGTGAAATAAATATGTAATAAAATTTTTTAGAACTTCATTAGGAAGATGACTCATTCATCATGAAAGCAGATAATATTCATCATCTTTATTGGTAATTTGTCGTGAAATTTCTTACTACAATATTATCAGAACGTGCACATCATCCCGTTAAATTCTTTGGCTTACATAACGAATGGCACCATCGTGGACAGTGAACCAGAACGCATGCAACATGTCAGGGCCTGTTAGGCCGTGATATAGCCTGCTGTAGCCGCAGTGAGGATGACGGAGTGCCGCACGTGGATGACCGGCGGGTTCTGAGCAGGATTGTTTATGTCATCCAAAACGGGTTTCAGTGGAAAGATGCTCCGAATGGGTACGGCCCTCACAAGACCTGATACAACTGGTTCATCCGGTGGAGCCGTCTGGGTGTCTTTGACAGGCTGGTCGTTCGACGCGTCTGATGATCGATATCCTCCTAACGCGGTTCTTTTCTGCACCAGGATGGGTGCATGAACGATGCCAGTCCTGCATCAATTCATGCAAAGTTTAATTGTGACTTGTTTCTACCCGCTGCGTTAGCTTCGGCACGGGACCAGACGCGGTCATAAACAGCCGGTATGACCCGGCCTGACCATTATTACCGCAGCGCCCCCCTTAATTAAGGGAGAAAACAAGGTGATCATGACAAGAGGGCCAACTACAAGCCCCGTCGCTACGCATCTGTCAGTCGCCACTGGCGACATCGCGCACCATACACCACGCAGTGCCATATACTGCAGCCTCTGCTTACTTCTTTTCACTATCACAACGATCGATTATGGGAATTATGTAATATTCGGGATTACAGATTGACGCTGGCTGCCATATGGCCTTTGTAAAGGCGCTACCTGCTACCGATCAGAATATCAATGCCACACAATGGCCCTTTATAATCATGGGCCTTGCGCTGCCGAACACACCAAAAGAATACAAACAGGCCAGTACCATCAATATTTTGTATTTCTTCTGAAAAATACCGTAAAATATGCCGATCCCATATACAGTGGCAATCGCGACATTGTTGGCTGCAGACCGATCGGAGGCAGTGGGGCACGATTTACAACTACCGGAACTGGAGCGTAAGAAACGGGGCAAAGAGAATGTTGTCCAACCTATCCCTCCCCTTGCACCTGGCGGACTACGCCGGATACTGGCATACGTGGCAAAACAGTATGTTCGGGTTGTCCTACCTACAATGACAATAAAAACAAGGCGCAGCTAAATGAATTACAAAAGGCCAACGGTCGATATTGTTAGTATCGGGCTGGGCTGGTCCTGTCCCGTGATGACGGCGAAACTGACACGCGCGGGGCTAAAAGCTGTTGCGATCGAACGGAATACATGGTGCGACACCCTCACCAGCTTTCCAACCATTCGTGACCCCGATAAACTCGGTTATTCCGTAAGTAAGGATATCCTGAATACCCCGGAAACGGAAACTTACGTCTTACATAACAAGAATATGCAGACCATACCCATGCGCAATTACCGCAGCAAGACGCTGAACAACAACGTCGGTGGGCGGTCACCATGCCCCCGAACAGTCTGCTCAATATCGTCCTACGGAACACCGGAGGCTCAATGACGGCCGCCAACCTTACCGGGGCAGCGATATCGACCTTTGCCTGGAAGCCTTACGATGACCAGATTGCGGACACCCTGACCAATATCTGCAACAGCATGAACAACGCAGCCCCTGCGGTCATGCCTGCCAATATCAGTAGGCCCGGCAAGGCCACCGGAGCCGAGCGGTCGCTCCGGCGCTGACTATGCTGTCCCTCTTTCCTGTCCAATTCCGGGCACAAGGGGAAAGAAATACCATCGACTATTCTTTTCTGTGCTGAGAAACAGCCAGAACAGGTACCGTTCCTTACCCATCATATATCAGATCAGGAAGACCTCTCATGCTTGGAATTGGAGTTCTGGGCTGCGGCCGTATTGGCGCCATGCATGCCGCCAATATTGCAGCCCACCCCAGGGCACATGTCGCGGCAGTATATGATATCAACCCTGCTGCGGCGCAGGCGGTATCCGACGAAACCGGCGCACCCGTAATGGCATCCGCAGCCGAGGTGTTTACCTCGCCCGACGTGGATGCGGTGTTGATCGCAACCGCAACCGATACCCATGCCGACCTGCTGGAACAGGCAATCGCGGCGGGCAAGCCCGTGCTATGTGAAAAACCGATTGACCTCAGTCTTGCGCGGGTGGATCGTTGTGCCGCAGCCATCGCGCATACGACCCTGCCGGTCCAGATCGGGTTCGTGCGACGGTTTGACCCCGGCCATAGGGCAGTATTCGAAGCCGTTCGTGACGGCACGATCGGGGAACTGCATCAGCTTATCATCACCTCACGCGATCCTGGTTTCCCGCCGGAAGCCTATCTGGAAAAGTCAGGTGGGATCCTGCGGGACATGACGATCCATGATTTTGACATGGCCCGCTACATTCTGGGTCAGGAACCCACCAGGGTATTTGCCGTGGGATCGCGTCTGATCGCGCCGAACCTTATGAACGCGCTGGATGACGAGGACACCATCACGGTCGTGATGACCACGACTTCGGGCAAACAGGCGATCCTTATCAATTCACGTGAGGCGACATATGGCTATGACCAGCGGGTCGAAGCCTTTGGCAGTCTGGGCATGGCAGTTTCCGAAAACCGTCGCCCCCATCATATGGTGCTGTCTGGCAGCACGTTCACCGACCACGCGGCGCCCCTGCTGAACTTTTTCATCGAGCGCTACCGTGAGGCGTTCGATGCGGAGATTGATGCCTTTGTCGATGCTGTGGAAAATGGCAGCCCCGTTGGTGTTAGCTACAATGACGGCAGACAGGCGCTGGTCCTTGCCGAAGCCGCGCTGAAATCGCTGCAGGACGGACGCATCGTCGATGTAAGTGAAATAGGATAACAATATTCAGGCCATGCGGCCGGGACTGCATGGCCAATTCTGCCTGTATCCGCATTTTCAGTCGATGAGGAACGTCTAGGCTCAGAACTCATAGCCAGAACATGACGGTTGCTGCGAGGCAGATGGCAGAGAAGAAGACAGTTGGACATCTATCGTAGCGTGTTACGACACGCCGCCAGTCCTTGAGACGTCCAAACATGATCTCGATCCGGTTTCGGCGTTTGTATTTTTTCTTGTCGTATGGGACGGGTTTGCTGCCGGATTTCCTGCCAGAAATGGAGGGCTTTATTCCCTTCTCTTCCAGGGCATCCCGAAATCAGTCGGCGTCATACCCACGATCGGTCAGCATCCACTGTGCGACGGGAAGGCTATCGAGAAGGGCTGCGGCTCCCGTGTAATCGCTCACAGGCCCTGCCGTCATGAAGAAGCTGAGCGGTGTGCCTTGAAGTACGTCACATCAATCATAATGGTCTGGGGCTCTGCTTTTTCAGCAGACAGGCCATCCATCATCCGCATAAAAACACCCATTTCACCCCAGCGCTTCCAGCGACTGTAGAACGTCTTGTGCGGCCCATATTCCCGGGGCGCATCGCGCCAGCGCAAGCCGTTCCGATTGACAAAAATGATGCCGCTCGTCTGTCAGCCAATATAGATCACTCATCTTCAGCCTCCTCGCAGAGCCTGAATCAGATTTCCTCTCTCACATCAATGGGTCCTGAGCCTAAACTGTTCTGCTCCCTATCCATGCACCATGGGAGCATGATACTACCCCCATGGTGCGGACAGGATACCAGTCAGTGAACTGGCCTGCCCCCGCCAAGCTCACCAGTTAGAAACTGGGCGCGTCCATTGCCAAAGGACCAGTGGGCATCTTCATTTTCGACAACAGATATCATGACATCAGACGGGGCAATCCCGCATTCCTGTTCCAGCCGTTCAGTCAGCAGGCGGTAGAATTCGGCCGTCTTGTCAGCACCGCGGGGGCGGCTGAACATCTGCACGACCACTACCTTGTCCGTGCGCGGGATATCAAGTCCCGTATCCTCCACAATCATGCGCGACGGCTTGTATTCCGATACAAGCTGGTAACGGTCACGACGCGGCACGGCGAATGCTTCCAGCATGGCTTCATGGGCAGCGTCGAGAAGGGTTCGGATTTCAGCATCCGTACGCCCTTCCAGCAGGTGAAAATGTAAAAGCGGCATCAATTTTCTCCTTGTGAATGAAAGGAAACAGGCGCGCCGTCCTGACCGACGCAACCTGTCCCCGCAAACGGGCATGCGGCAGGATCTGCCATACTCCCCCTTTTCCCCGACAGGTTCATTTCCGGCCGACCATATCCGTCAGCCCATCTGTCGGGACCGTTGGCGCGCTGGCCGCGCGTCGGCGCTTTGGGGCCAGCATGACGCTTTCGATCTTCTCCAGCGCGATGCCTTTCGTTTCCGGCACATACCGTTCAACGAACCACCACGAGAAAAGTGTAAAGAGCGCAAAGAGCCACATCGGCAGCGCGCCATGGAACATCGCGTCAAGCCTGTGGTTCTGCGCCATCATCGGGAAAAGCTGGCTGACAATGAAGTTCATCACCCAGTTGGCCGATACCGCGATGCTCATGCCTACGCCACGGATCCGGTTGGGAAAGATCTCGGCGATCAACACCCATGTCAGCGGTCCCCATGACAGGCCGAACAGCAGCATGTAAATCAGCATGCCCACCAGCGCGGAATACCCATGCGTCTGTGTATAAAGCGCCCAGGAGGTGGCCAGTAGCCCGATAATCATGCCGATCGAACCGAACCGGAACAGCGGCAGCCGGCCCTTGTGGTCGATAATCCAGCTTCCCAGCACCGCGCCCGATACGGATGCCACCCCGATCCATATGGTCTGGAACAGGGCGTTCTGCACGCTGCCACTGACCGAACCCAGCACCAGAGGTGCATAGTACATCATGCTGTTCACGCCCGTAAGCTGCTGCAGCATGGCGACCATGGCCCCCACGAAGATGATCCACCTTGCCCCCTTTGAGGCGACCGCCCGACCCAGATCGGATGTCTCGATCTTGTGTTCAAGCGATTCCTTGATTTCCGTCAGGACCGATCGGGCATGATGTTCATTGGAAATGCGGGTCAGGGTCCGCATCGCATCGTCATCACGGCCACGCAGGACATGCCAGCGCGGGGATTCCGGCATGAAGAAAATCGCGATGCAGAATACGATGCACGGAATGACTTCCGATCCAAGCATCCACCGCCAGCCCACGTTCATAAGCCATGCCTCGCTGGCGCTGCGGGCGATCAGGTAGTTGACGATAAAAACCATCAACTGGCCACCCACAATGGCGAACTGTTCCATGTACAACGCCCGTCCGCGCATGTCTTTTGGCGATACTTCGGACATGTACATGGGTGAAATCGAGGACGCCACACCCACCGCGACCCCGCCGATGAAGCGATAGACCACGAAGGATGTAAAACCAGTCGCCAGCGCCGCCCCGATCGCCGATCCGGTAAACAGTGCGGCGGACACGGCCAGAGTGGGGCGGCGACCAAAGCGGTCCGCCAGCCAGCCAGAAACCCCGGCCCCCAGGATACAGCCAAGCAGCACGTTGGAGACCGCCCAGCCGATTTCCGCCGGTGAAAGGTGGAAATAGGACTGCAACGATCCAACCGCGCCCGAAATCACCGCCGTATCATAACCGAACAGAATGCCACCCAACGCCGCAATTGCGCATATTCGCAGCACGTAAACCACATCATGCCTGTCCGATTGGACAAACATGATATTCTTTATGGGTTCTTTCATCATTACCACTCCAACAGTCATTTGTTCTTGCTGTTCTGTTCAGGTAGAGTGACGCAGGAATACATCCTGCGCCGTTCAATGAATCCAGTCGCAAAGTATGCGGCGCGGTGGCGGCCTTCGCCCGGAAACCACGCCTGCGGGCCTGTCCTTATCCCTGTCTGACGCACGGACCGCGCCCTGTAACGTGCTGGCTGCGGCCACCATGGCTCCATCCGGACCGGATGCAGAAAAAGTTTCATGGCTTTTCCAGAAGCAGAAAGTCACGAAACCAGAGTGAAAACGAAATAAAAAAAGATGGGACAGACATTGAATAATGCATTCAACGCCTGTCTCCATTCATGGTTTTTGAACAATTATTTATTTATGAAAAAATGGATCAGTCCCGCAGGTATCGACATTATATTACTGAACAAGACCGAACGTACGCTACGGGCGCCAAAATACGTTTATTCATGCTGTGTTTCGAATATGTCGGAAGGTGCCATCTGCTCCTTTACTTTGCCCCCTGCCCGCCATCCCTGTACAATTTCATAGGAATGCGTATGAATTTCGATAATGGTACCGCACGGATCACGGCAGTACACCATCCTGTAAATCCCGGATGGAGGGCGATCATCCCATATCTCTGAAATCTGCGCGCCTCCTGTTTCAACAATCCGGTTGATCAGCCCTTCTATATCCGGGTCCGTTATGCATATGTGAAAGGGACCGGGCTGATCGAAACGGATATCGGTCGTGCCGGACAGGGAACCGGGCAGAACCGGCTGAAACAGTTCAATGCCCACACCCCCGCCCGTTGAAAGATGCGCAATGCGCACATGCTGACAGCGTTCTCCCAGCGCATCCTGAAACTGCGCCAGTGCCGGTGGGCTGGCAACCAGATCGAACGGACCACTGAACAGCCGATAGCCCAGAACCTCCCCATACCATGAAATGGCACGGTCGATATCCGGCACGCTGATACCGATATGATTGAGGGGCCGGGGACAGGTCGTGAATATCATGATTTCTGTCCTTGCATAAATTCAAGACCGCATGGTTACGGGTTACGAAACGGCCTGTGGCATCAGGCCAATCAGGTCGCTTTCCTGTGGTTCCTCTACCGGGGGCAGAATGACGATCTGGTCTTCATGTATCCCCTGTCGCGCGGCAAGCTGCGGCAGGGACTGGGGGCGACCGGTACGCAGGGCGGCCTCCACCGCGACCAGGACACGGACATCACGCAACCCGTCTTCACCATCGGGTTCCGGGTCGCGGTCATTCAGGATACATTCCGAGAAATAGAAGGTTTCCCCCCCAAACTGCTCGACAGGGCCGTGGACATGTCTGTCTTCCTTTCCGTCAATCAGCGTGGTGTAGGTAATGGCGACAGACGGACCAAAGGTATAGCAAGGCCCAACCTTGACGCTGCCCATGCTGCCGAACAGGGTCAGACCTTCAACCGGTGCGCAGGCATAACTGACCATGAAATCGGCAATCCGGCCATCAGCAAACCGCAGCACGACCGAAACCGTATCGTCAAAATTGAAGCTCCGGCCCGGTGTGCTCGTGCCAACGGCCGTGACCTCCACTGGTTCGGCCCCGAACATATGGCGGACCGCATTGATCGGGTAATTGCCAAGGTCCGGTACGGGGCCTGACCAGTACCCACCATGGGCACGATGGTTTGACTGCGGCACATCCTGCCCGAATACCGAACTGAACCCGACAAGGGTGCCGAAATCCCCATTGCGGCAGCGTGAAACCAGTTCCACCGTTCCCGGCTCACAATGCAGGCGGTAGGCGATCATAAGCCTGCCGCCCCCCCTGCGCTGGGCCTGCAGGATCGCTTCGCAATCCTCCACACTGGTCGCCATGGGTTTTTCAAGCAGAAGATGCAATCCCGCTTCCAGCACCGGCACCGCATACTGCCGATGCAGCCCGTTCGGCGTCGCCAGATAGACCGCGTCAATATCCCCCGACGCCAGAAGATCCGGCAGTTCATCATAATGCCAGACCCGGACACCGTAGCGGGTCTCAAGGGCTTTCGCCTTTTTCATGTCGCCGGTCACAAGGGCTGCCAGGGTGGAATTGGCAGCCCGCTCGATACCGGGAATAAAGGATTGCTGGGAAATCTGCCCGCACCCGATCACGGCGTAGCGGATCTTCCTGTCATGTGTCGACGCGTTCATGGGAATTCCTCCATGAAATGATGGGACGTGTGGGCGTCACGCCTGCTCGTGCTGCCGATATTCCTGCCGGTGCAACGCCCTGTCCGTCGGTACATCTCGCCAGGCAGCGGCCCGGCTTGAGGCATGAATGGCTTCCACCAGTGTCTGGATGCGCAGACCCGCGCGGAAATTGAACGGTTCGGGCTGATTGCCAGCCAGTGCTTCCAGATATCGTGCGACTTCTATCGCCTTAAGGTCATTGAATCCCAACTGATGACCCGGCGCCACGCAGAACAGTCCGTAGGGCGCGTGATCAGGCCCGGCTTCAATACGGCGGAACCCCTTGCGTCCCCGCGCATCAGCACTCGAGAAGAAATGCAGTTCATTAAACCGCTGCTGGGTAAAGGCCAGCGCGCCCTTCGTGCCATATATCTCGAAATCATGCTGCATGGTCCGCCCGGTCGCGATCCAGTTTCCTTCGACCGAACCCGTCGCCCCGTTTTCGAACCGCAGGAAGGCGCGCCCTATATCGTCCACCTGCACCGCACGGGTTCCGCCTTTCCCGTCCGGTCGCGATCCGATCACTGTAACGCAGTCCCCCATGACCTGTGTAATCGCGCCTGCCGCCGGTCCCATCAGGTATTCGGCAGTAGCCAGCGCGTGGCTGCCAATATCGGCCAGCGCCCCGCCACCCGCGGGGTCAAGGCGGAACGTGAAGGGCGATGTGGCGTCCGCCATGTAATCTTCCGCATGCAGGCCACGATACCCGCGAATTTCACCCAGTTCACCCGCCGCGATCATGTCACGCGCCAGCGCGAACATGGGGTTGCACAGGTAATTAAAGCCAACCTGTGTTTTCACCCCCCTTGCCTCTGCCGCTTCGGCCATTTCACGCGCATCCGCGGCAAGAGGGGCCAAGGGTTTTTCGCAGTAGACATGCTTCCCTTCCGTTATTGCCGCAAGTGCCATTTCCTTATGCAGGGCATTAGGGGCAGTAATGTTGATCACGTCTATGTCGGGATCGGTCACAAGGGCCCGCCAGTCACCCGTCGAGCGGGCAAACCCCAGCGCTCCGGCCGCTCTGGCGGCAGCTTCTTCCGAAATATCGGCCAGACAGACCAGTTCCGGCTGAAAGGGCAGGTCGAATACCTTTGATGCAGTTGAATAGCCAAAGGCATGGGTCCGGCCCATGAATCCGCTGCCAATCAGGCCAATACGCAGCTTACGTTTGGTCATTTGACGAATTCCCTGTTCACGATAAGGGTGGGATCAAGTGTGCCAGCAAAGAAATCCAGAACATTCCGTACGCAATGGATCGCCATACGCTCCGCCGCCTGTGCGGTCAGTCCGGCGATGTGGGGCGTCAGGATGACCTGATCCAGCCCGATTAACGGATTGTGGACGGATGGTGGTTCGGGATCGAACACATCCAGCCCCGCAGCTGCGATACGCCCGTTAAGGATGGCCGCAGCCAGCGCGGCTTCGTCCACGATGCCACCACGCGCGGTATTGACGATGATCGCCCCTGACCTGACGCGCCGCAGTTCAGCTTCACCAACAAGCGGCCGGTCGCCCTTGGGCACATTGACCGAGATGATATCAGCCCATTCCAGCCCGTCATGCAGGTCCGCTACTTCCCTGACCGGACCGGCGGGCCATTTTCCCCGGGTGGACAGATAGGGATCATAGGCCCTGATTTCCATGCCAAAGCCTGCGGCCATGGTGGCAAGATGCCGCCCGGTGCGGCCATAGCCCAGTATCAGAAGCCGCCTGCCCCCCACTTCGCCCGCCATGAGCCTGTTACGCCAGTCCCACTGGCCCTGCCGCACGGCCTGATCCGCGCGGACCAGATATTTGGCACAGGCAAGTATCAGGGTCATTGCATGTTCAGCGACGGAAACCGAATTGACGTCGCCCACGATACACAGGGTGATGTCGCGCCTGTCCAGCGCGGGCAGGTCAATGCCGTCATAACCCACACCATGCCGGGAGACGACCCTGAGCCGTGACGCCCTTTCCACCGTCGCTGCGGACAGGGGCTGGGTGCGCAGGATCAGGCCATCGACATCGGCCATGAACGGGGCATAGCTTTCCTCCGATATCTCCTCCACATAATCATAAGTCACGCCGGGAGTACGGTCGAGCAGCGCAAGACCCGCCGAATGCAGGCGCCCTGCGACCAGTATATGGGGCATCAGTAGCCTCCTCCCCCTTGCAGCACCGTCACGCCATCACGGCTGACAAGCTTGCGAAACTGCGCAACACTGGCCCCGGCAGCAGCAGCCAGCAGGCGGGAATCTCCCGATACGGTGGTCATGTTGAACCCCCACCCGATGGCACGCGCGGCGTAATCCGGCGTGCCGCAATGCAGGGCGACGCGAATGCCACTGTCCTGACAGGCCGCGATGATCTCGTGCAGCCTGTCGATCATTTCCGGTTCCTCCCGATCGAAGCCGGGAGCCAGACGTCCACCCGCAAGGCTGAGCGTCAGATCCGCAGGCCCGACATAAATACCGTCAAGTCCCGGGGTTGCGGCAATTTCGGTCAGGTTATCCATGCCCTGCTGCGTCTCGATCATGGCAAAGGCCAGGATTTCGTCATTGGCCTGGCTGGCATAATTGCTGCCTGCCGCGAATGAGACGCGCGTCGGACCAAAACTGCGTTGCCCATAGGGTGGATAGCGCATGTAGCTTACGAATTCGGCTGCCTGCGCCGCCGTATTCACCATGGGACAGATCACGCCGTATGCCCCGGCGTCTAGCATTTTCATGATGACGCCGGGTTCGAGCCACGGCACCCGGACCATGGGCACGACGCCGGATGCACGCATGGCCTGCATCATGGGCAGCACGCTGGAGTAATCAAGCGCACCATGCTGCACATCTATTGTGACTGAATCATAACCCTGGGCCGCCATGATTTCGGCCGTGAAGGGATTGCCGATGGAACACCAGCCATTGAGCGTGGGTTTCCCCTGGGCCCATAGCTGTTTGAGGCGATTGGGGATCATGTCAGAATACCACCTGTGCCAGTTTTACATCCAGATAATCAAGAATGCCCTCGCTGCCCCCTTCCCGGCCCATGCCGGAGAAATTGGTGCCCCCAAAAGGGGCCTCGGCTGCCGCAAGAGCCGTGGAATTGATTCCGACCATGCCCGCCTTCAGCTCCGCCACCGTGCGGCGCGCCCGTACGGGCGAACGGGTAAAGGCATAGGCGGCCAACCCCATGTCGGACGCATTGGCGCGGGTCAGGACTTCGTCATCACTTGAAAAACGGGTAATCGCGGCAATCGGCCCGAAGTTTTCATCCACCATCACGCGCATGTCATCCGTTACTTCGGTCAGAACCGTCGGTTCATAGAAATAACCATTATTGAACCCCGCGGGCCGCTGGCCACCGGTATTCACCTTTGCGCCACCAGCCACGGCATCGGCAACAATGGCCTCCATTTCCGCCAGGCGGTGCCCGTTGATGAGCGGGCCCATGTCCACGCCATCATCCAGTCCGTCCCCCAGCCTGATCGCCTTCGCGCGGGTAACAAACCCCTTCACAAACGCATCATGCAGGCGGTCGTGGATGAAAAAACGGTCAGGCGCCACGCAGACCTGGCCGGTATTGGCGAATTTCGCCTGTGCTGCGGTATTCAGGGCCATATCCAGATCGGCGTCATCATAGACGATCAGCGGTGCATTCCCGCCCAGTTCCATCGACACCTTTTTCATTGTATCCGCTGCATCACGGATCATCTGCTGCCCGATGCGCGTGGAACCGGTCAGTGAAACCTTGCGCACAAGCCTGGACGCCATGATCGGCCGATAGGTTGCATCCGTAGACCCCACGACCAGATTGACCGTACCCGGCGGCAGGTTTCCCGCCCGACAACAGTCAACCATGACCATCGCGGTACCCGGTGTCTGGGAAGACGGCCGGGCAATGACCGGGCAGCCCGCCGCCAGCGCGGGCGCTATCTTGCGCGCCAGAAGGGACGCGGGAAAGTTCCATGCCGTAAACGCCGCGACAACGCCGACCGGTTCATGACTGACCTCGAAACGGCCAGACGGCACGCGACTTTCTATAATACGCCCATAAATACGGCGGGCTTCTTCCGCATACCACCGGAACTGGTCAATGCTCAGCCCCCATTCCCGACGCGACTGCGCCAGCGGCTTGCCAGTTTCGCTGGAAATCATCCGGGCTGCTTCCTCCGTGCGCCGGATCATTTCATTGGCAATAGCATGCAGGGCTTCAGCGCGATCATGGGCGGGCGTGGTGGACCATCGCGCCAGCGCCATATGTGCCGCGTCAATGGCAGCCTGCGTATCCACCACGCCAGCACCGGGCACTTCGCCAAGTGGACTTTCTGATACCGGGCTTATGACCGGTTCGGTTTTTCCTTCCGACGCCTGACGCCATTCGCCATCAATAAACAACCCGAAATTCGTGTACATTATTGGGCCCTCATTATTTTTGTGACACGACATACGGCGACTGACCTGATCGCCTCTGCGGTGGAAGCAGGCGGAACGTCATGCACGCCCGCAGGTAAAACTGCCCATCAGTCCCGTTCTGGCCCTGCCGCCCAACACATATCCGTCAGCATTGACGGCACCAGAACCATCTTTTCCATGCATCCGACAAAAAACGGGCATCCGTCCCATCAACGCAGCCATGGGAATATTGTGAACCGCCCCGGCATTGCGGCGTTCACCACCGGCAAGCCAGCAATCCGCCTGCGTCTGTTGGACGGCTTTCCCAGTCATCGGGCCGGATCAGCAAGCTCCTCTCTTCCTTTTTTACATTTGCAATTAATGTTGCGTATTTATTGTGTTGTCAATGTATATTGCAATTAGATATGGTGACCGCAACCCGCCAAGGGAGGAAACAGAAATGACACAGGCGACAATCCGCCTCACTACAGCCCAGGCCATCGTGCAATGGCTGGTTAATCAGTTCACCGAAATCGACGGTCAGCGCGTCCCGCTTTTTCCTGGTGTCTTTGGCATTTTTGGCCATGGCAATGTCAGTTGCCTGTCCGAGGCACTCGAAGCCGTGCAGGATAGACTCCCCACATGGCGCGGACAGAATGAACAATCCATGGCCTTGGCCGCCACGGGCTTCGCCAAGGCCCGGCGACGACGGCAGGTCATGATCGCCGCGTCCTCCATCGGGCCGGGCGCGCTGAATATGGTGACAGCCGCCGGCACCGCGCATGCGAATCGTCTGCCTTTACTTCTGCTGGCTGGCGATACATTCGCAACCCGCCTGCCCGATCCGGTCCTGCAGCAGGTTGAACATTTCAATAATCCCACAATAACGGTCAATGATGCGTTCCGGCCCGTGACCCGCTACTGGGACCGGATCATGCACCCGGCGCAGATCCTTCCATCCCTGCCGCAGGCCACGGCAACAATGCTTGATCCGGGTGATTGTGGACCGGCCTTTATTTCCCTGCCGCAGGATATTCAGGAAATCGCCTTTGATTATCCTGTCACCTTCTTTGAAGAAAAAGTATGGGCCATTTCCCGTCCCCGGCCGGACCGTCGCAGGCTGGCGCAGGCGGTGGACCTGCTGAAAACGGCCAGGAAACCACTCCTGATCGTAGGCGGCGGCGTGCGGTATTCACTGGCGGAAGACGCGGTTGCCGCATTTGCAATAAAACGTGGCATCCCGATTGTGGAAACGATCGCGGGCAAGGGCAGCGTCACGCATTATCATGAAGCGCATGCGGGGCCGATCGGCATTATCGGTTCCACCTCGGCCAATGCACTGGCGGGGGATGCGGATGTCATCGTGGCGATCGGTACGCGACTGCAGGATTTCACGACCGGATCATGGACCGTATTCAGCCAGACGGCACGGTTCATTTCCATTAACACGGCCCGGTTTGACGCGGTCAAGCATCGTGCGCTGGCGGTTGTAGGCGACGCGCTGGAAACCATAACCGAATTCGACGCGCTGCTGGGGGACTGGAAGGCGGACCCACAACGCATGCAGCGCGCACGGCATCTGTTTGGTGAATGGGATGACCTGCTGACGAAACTGCAGGCGCCCACCAACGCGCCCGTGCCGACATATGCACAGGTTGTGCACGCGGTGAATGATGCGGCAGGGGAAAATGATACCATCATTACCGCAGCTGGTGGCCTGCCCGGCGAAGTGTGCAAGGGCTGGCGGGTCAAGGCCCCCAATAGCTTTGACCTTGAATTCGGCTTTTCGTGCATGGGGTACGAGATCGCAGCAGGCTGGGGCCATGCCATGGCCAGTAGCGGGCCGGGTGGAACCGGTGGCACGCCCATCGTCATGATTGGTGACGGCACCTACATGATGATGAACTCCGACATCTATTCCACCGTGCTGACAGGCCATAAGATGATCGTTGTGGTCTGTGACAACGGTGGCTTCGCGGTCATCAACCGCCTGCAGCAGGCCAAGGGCGTGCCCGGTTTCAACAACCTGCTTGTTGACTGCCACGTGCAGAATCCCAGCCACCCCCTGCATGTCGATTTTGTAAAACATGCCGAATCCATGGGCGCGCTGGCACGCAAGTGCGACAGCATGGCCGAACTGTCTGCGGCCCTGGAATGGGCCAGGACCACGGACCGGACCACCATCCTTTCCATCACCACGGACGCCCACGCCTGGACCCCAGGCGATGCGGAATGGGATGTAGGTGTCCCGGAAGTCTCCACCCGCGAATCCGTGCGGGCGGCAAGAAAACAACAAGAAGAAATCCGCGCGAAACAGCGTGTGGGAGTGTAATGACCATGAAGGCAAAACTGGGTATCGCACCGATCGCATGGTGGAATGACGACCTTGCGGAACTGTCCGATGATGTCAGTCTTGAGGAATGCCTGCGCCAGGCCAGTGAGGCAGGCTTTACCGGCATGGAAACGGGACGCCGCTTTCCCATGGACATGAACGAACTGGGACCGACCCTGAAACGCTATGGCATTTCAGTGTGTGGGGGGTGGTTTTCCGGACTGCTGCTGGATGGAGACATGGAAGCGGAGAAAGACCGCATCCGCGCCCAGATGGATTTTTTCATTGCCGCTGGTGCGCCATGCATCGTTTACGGTGAAACCGCCCGTTCGATCCAGGGGATACGGTCCGCCCCGCTGACGACCAAACCGCGCCTTTCGGAAGAGGACATACGCACCTATGGTCGCAGGATGACGGTCTTTGCCGAATGGTGCGCCGATGAAGGCATGCCCCTTGCCTATCACCACCATATGGCCGCCCCGATCGAGACCGAGACCGAGCTTGACCTGCTGATGAAACATTCGGGCAAAGCGCTGCACCTGCTGTTTGATACCGGACACATGTATTTCGCGGGTGGCGATCTGCTGCGCGTAATCGACAGGCACCATACCCGCATCAGCCACGTGCATACCAAGGATGTACGCAACGCCGTGATCGATCGCCTTGACCGCAGCAGCGAAAGTTTCCTTGACGCGGTCGTAAAGGGTGCCTTTACCGTACCGGGTGATGGTTCGATCGATTTCCTGCCTGTTATCGAACGCCTTGCGTCCTATGGGTATGAAGGCTGGTTTGTTGTCGAGGCCGAGCAGGACCCGACCGTCAACCCACCGCTGGAAATGGCCCGTAAGGGACACGCCGCCCTTATGCAGCTTATGGCGCAGGCGGAATACAGGGTCGCGTCATGAACCGGATGGATGACAGGGTATGCGTGGTCACAGGGGCCACGCAGGGACTTGGGGCGGCTATCGCGCGCCGCCTGGCCGCAGCAGGTGCGGCAGGTATCGCCATTACGGGACGAAGCGAGGCCCGTGGAACGGCCGTGGCGCAGGAGATTTCGGACAGTTTCGGCGTGCCCGTATTCTTCATCCGCGCCGATCTTGTATCCGTCGCAGACTGCAGGGCGGTCATCGCCCGGACGCATCACCGTTTTGGCCGTCTGGATGTGCTGGTGAATTCCGGCGCGCTGACGCAGCGGGGCACCATACTGGATACGGATCCCGACCTGTTTGACCGCATTTTCGCAACCAACGTCCGTGGGCCATATTTCCTGATGCAGGAAGCAATCCGGCACATGATCCATGATGGAACCGAAGGGGCAATCTGCAATATCGGTTCCATCTCGGCGCTGTCGGGCCAGCCATTCATTAGCGCCTACTGCGCGTCAAAGGGGGCACTGGCCACGCTGACTGCCAATACGGCCTTTTCCGTCATGGCCAACCGGATCCGCGTCAACCAGCTTAATATCGGCTGGATGGCGTCGGACAAGGAACGCGAAATCCAGGCAGCCGAGACGAATGATCCTGACTGGATGGAAAAAGCCGCCGCCGGGCTTCCTTTCGGGCGACTTGTCGCACCGGAGGAAGTGGCCCGTGCCGTAAACTTCCTCGTTTCTGACGATGCCGGTCTCATGACAGGCGCAATCGTGAATTTCGATCAGTCCGTCTGGGGCGCAACCGCACGTGGCATGCCCGTTCCGGACGGGCCGATGCGCTGGCCCGTCTGATCCACCCAGCCCCGGTTCCATCGCAGCATCCGTTATTTTTGTGTAACGACGGGGATCCGGGGCTTGCGGGATTCATTTTGCAGGCGTGATGCAAGAGCTACGATCAGTCCCTGTGTCAGACACATGGGCGCCGCCAGAGAGCGCGAAAACGTATATTCATGCTCTGGCACAGAAAACAGCACGTCTGCATTGCGTGCCAGGGGCGAAAGGGTGCTGTCACTGATCGCCACTACCGGTATGTTCCGGGTCGCGGTTTCTTCCATAATATTGACGACTTCACTGGCGTAGAAGCGGAATGAAACAGCAAACAGCATGTCCGTTGGCTGGATCGCCCGGGCCATGTGGGTTGCAAGACCGCCCGCCGCATCCAGCAGGACCGCGCGTTTACCAAGCATTGTCAGCATGTAGCGCAACAGTTCAACCACCGGCGCGGAACGTAGCTGACCGATCAGGTAAATCGTATCGGCCCGGTCCATAAGGTCAACTGCCTGCGCAATCTGTTCTGCAGTCACATTGGCCAGCAATTCCTGTAACGATGAGATATCACGCATGATCAGGTCATGCATGAATCCCATTTCGCTCCGGTCCTCACGCGTATCAAGTTCTTCCTCCAGTGCCCTGACACGGGCGCTGAACCCCAGGGCTGCCGTGGACAGGCGACGGCGGAATACGGCCTGAAGGTCCTTGAACCCCTGATACCCGAGGGACTGCGCGAACCGGACGCAGCCTGACGCATGCACGCCGCATTTCTCGGCAGCCACATGGACAGAATCAACAGCGACATCATTCGGATTCTGTGTGATATACAGGGCAATCTTCTGGTAGGAATTGCTCAACCGGGCATATCGGTCATGGATGACGCGGATCAGTTCCTCATATGTGACCGGAGGAGAATGTGGGATCTCTGCCTGTTTTTTTTTCGATACCTTCATTACTTCCTGACTATCGATTCTGGACAACATGCCCCGGGCCGATGGCGCCCGCGCCACGTTAACATCATGATCGCAACGCCTTTCCTACCGGCGGAGACGGCGTAATACCATAATATTTTCTGGCTACTTGACCATATGCCGCTTTCCATAACGATGCCGGTCATAAGGCAACCGCTTTTTTCGGGATTTCGTTGAAGGAATATAGGCTGCACTCCCGCATGCAGCAAGAGCATTGAAAACAGGCACTACCGTAGGTGTTTCGTCCCAGGGCTTGATGATGCATTATTTTCCCGCGAGTAGAAGGAATCTCTATGGGACAGATGCATCATGGCAGCGTACCGACCGGGCCTGCTTTTCACGTATTTCGGCCTGAATCGGTTTTCCTATGACCTGCCGGCGCAACATACTGCCTTTTGGCGGCATGGGTCATCAGTTCATCACAGGCGGCTTTCGGCCATGCAAATTCAGCTCCGCCATGACCTGAGGCTCAGCCGTTCGAGGGTCCGACGCTCCACGTTTTCCTCAAGGAAAGCGTACAATCTTCCCTTCCGCGCAGCAATTCCGGGAAGATGCTGTCTTTCACGGTGATGGTCGAAGGATGTCTGCCCCGACCGGATCACCTTGCATAATATCTGTCACGATATCCCAAGGTTCCGGCGGATCGCCTTTCCTTCGATAAAACGCGTGCGCCGGATCTTTTTCTGTTGTCTTTACAACAAGCATCCCAAACCGGCCTTCCATTCACTATGAAGGCCATCGTGACCTCCGTTCTTCAGAAAGGGAGCATTTTTGAGTGCCTGATCCCTTTCCGGAGGGGGACACTCATGCCGTTTAACATCCATTCCGCGTCATGCAGGTCATCGCAGCGATACCGTGCTCAGGTGACTTAAATCCAGGGGGCATCATGATTTCACCAGGTGATCACAAACCCGTTAATCATAACTGACTGAAATCAATCAATTCATTTTCAGTCAGCCCCCAGAGAACAGGTTTACGATACAACATGAGCAGGCGTTTTACCTGCAAGGCAATCCATGATCTGATGGACGCACATCATCGCCATCCGCACCAAAGCGTCTTCGGTCGTTGCCCCGATATGTGGTGTCAGAACAAGTGACGGAGCTGACAGTGCTGGCTCATCAGGTGCAGGGGGTTCGTGTGGCAGGACATCAAGCGCAGCGGCCTGCAACTCTCCCGCAACCAGTAGATCCCGCAGGGCCTGCGTATCAATTGCGCTACCCCGGCTTGTGTTCACGATAAGGCTGCTGGGATTCAATAATGAAAGATGGTGACGGTCCAGCAATGGTCGCCCGGATGCATCACCGGGACGATGCAGTGACAGCACATCGGCCTGTCGCAGAAGATCGCCAATATCCTCAACACGCTCGGCTCCATGGGCTGCAAAAACATCTTCCGGAACGCTGGGGGACCACGCCATGACCTTCATACCCAGTCCCGCCCCTGCAATCTGCGCCACATGCCGTGCAATGGCCCCAAACCCGACCAGTGCCAGCGTCCTGCCATGCAGCTCGATCCCGGGACCTTCATAACGGAAACCCCAGTTTCCCTGCCGGACGGCTGTATCGGCGGCACATATCCTGCGGGCCGCCGCCAGCATGAGGGCAATTGTCATCTCGGCTACAGACCGGCTGTTGGCATTGACGGCCCGCGTAACGGGAATACCGCGCCGGGCAGCAGCAGCAACTGCAATCCGGTTCGTACCCGATCCGTGACAGGCAATAATGCGCAGGCAGGGGGCCGCGGCAATGGCGTCGGCGCTGAAGCCCAGATCACGGGTAATGACTGCCTCCGCATCCCCGACCTCTGCAATCACCGCCTCCATGGTTGGCTGACTGGCGAAGCGTGTCTGGAATCCCTGTTCGTGCATGAACCGGACGGCCCTAAGGTGAATGGGTTGCGTTATGAAACAGGTCGCCATTGGTCCAATCCGCATTACACGTAAAAAAGGAAGCGGATGCCAACAGGGCAGACAGCCGGTTCCCTGAACCCGTTCCCTGCCGCCTGCCTATCTGGCAACCACTAAAATAACAGGTGCAATTCAGCCCCGTGATGCGCGCTGGCGCAATAGATGTTCCAGCACCTGCACGCCATTCAGGAAATCCGGGAATTCCATGCTTTCGTCCGGGTTATGGCTGCCATTGGCATTCCGCACAAACAACATTTCGGTCGGAATTCCCTGCCCCGCAAATGTCGCCGCATCATGTCCGGCCCCGCTTGGCATCGAAATGGCAGGAATATCCAGGGCGCAGGCGATCTTCTTCGCGTCGGCCTGCAGTACGGCATCCATGATCGCCGGCGTGCTGCGCGTACGCGGACCAAGATCAACCGTCACATTGTATTCTGCTTCTGCCCGGCGCGCCTGTTCAATGACCAGCGCGTTCATGCGTTCGAGCAGGTTTTCATCACGCGAACGGATGTCAATGACCAGTTCCAGCCTGCCGGGAACGGCGGCAAAGTTGGCCTGTGCCGGATCGGTCTGGCACACGCCGAAGGTCAGGGTCATCTCTTCCCCCTCTGCTTCGACCTGTTTCCATGCCGTTTCCAACGCCATCATCATGCTTGCGCCCGCCATTACCGCGTCGGAGCGGAACCGCCGCGGCGTGGCGCCGGAATGGGCGTACTGCCCGTGAATGACAACGGAACGATAGCGCGTGCTGCCACAGATACCCGTCACGATCCCGACCGGCACATCGGCTTCGATCAGCACCGGCCCCTGTTCGATATGCAGTTCGACAAAACAGTCGATCCGCGCGGGCTGCAGCACTGTCGCCCTGCCACACAGGTCCGGCTGCGCGCCACAGGCCAGCATGTGGTCACGCAGGCTGACGCCATCATCACTGCGTGGGGTCGCCAGTGCCGTGGCGTCAAGCAGGCCGAAGGCCGTCCGGCTTCCCAGGTAGGACAGGGGAAACCACACGCTTTCTTCCGCGCGGGTCACAATCAAAGTGGCATCGCGTTCGGGCTGATACCCCGCCCGTGCCCATGCGCATAGTACAAGCAGCCCCGCTACGGCACCGGCCGCACCATCAAAGTTGCCACCACAGGGAACCGTATCCGCATGGGAGCCGGTCATGACAACCGGCAGGTCACGGTTACGACCCGGCAGGGTGACAAACAGGTTGGCGGCCCAGTCCCTGCGGACCTCCAGGCCATGTTCCCTAGCTACGGTTTCAAACACGCCATGAGCAAGGTTTTCACCCTCGCTGTAGGACGGGCGCGTCATGCCCCGACCGTCAAAACCGATTTCATGCAGCCTGTCGAACACACTGCGCCCCAGATCGGGATCCAGCACAGGAACGACAGTGGCGGACACGGGAGAACTGGCCATTGTAGATCCTTACTGCTTGGTGAAAAGCTGCGTCATATCGGCGAATGCCTTGAATTCCAGCGCATTGCCCGCCGGGTCACAGAAAAACATCGTCGCCTGTTCCCCCGGCAGCCCGACAAAGCGGATGGTCGGTTCCATGCCGAAGGAAACGCCATGGGCACGCACACGCTCGGCCAGTATTTTCCAGTCATCCATGTCCAACACGACACCGAAATGCGGAATGGGCACATTATGGCCGTCAACCGCGCCCTTGCCCTCGTTACGATGGCAGGCATCGGGGATCAGATGTGTCACGATCTGATGTCCATACAGATCAAAATCGATCCATGTATCCGTGCTGCGCCCTTCCGGGCAGCCCAGAACGGTTCCATAGAATTTCCGTGCTGCAGCAAGATCATCGACGGGGAAGGCAAGATGGAAGGGATTAACCATGAATACACCATAAAATTACATGTAACGTATTCATATCACGCGACTTTTACACGAAATAACATGAATATATGACTTCATACGAAAGGAAATGTTTTCTATCTTCCCAATAGTGGAAAGCAGAGTTTTAACCCTGCTCCAGCACCAGCTTCCCGCCTTCGCTGCGGAATGTCGTCCCGTACGGGCGGCACAGTTCCGCGAAGCGTTCAAGGATTTCCTGACCTTCCCTGCCCTGCGCCAGAAACGGCAGCCCACGACGATGCGCGGACTTGCCCAGTCCTAGCGATACTGGATGGATTTCCATGGATGACAGCCTGCCATCCCCATCGAATTCACATACAGGCAACAGCGTCTCCCAGAAGCGGCGGTCGGCGGGGAAGCCCTTCGTATCGTTCTGCGTGCGGGTCTTGTACACCTGATGCGGCGTTACGTCGGTGCTGACCTTATAAAAGGTATAGGAATCTTCAGGCAGCATATCGACCAGTTCATTCTGACCAATAAAGTTGCCAAGGCTGTAGAAGATCGGCTTGCCCTTGTACATCTCCATGCCCTTGAGCAGATGCTGACCGTGGCAGACCACGATATCCGCCCCCTGATCAATCACATCATGGGCGAAGGTTTCAAGGAATGCACCGGGCTTTTCCCAACTGATATTGCCATTTTCGTCGTAACCGACTTCATGCGTGTGAACGCTGACAATCACTACATCGGACACGACCCGTGCCTCCCGCACCCAGCGCCCGATTTCTTCCAGGTCGCGCGGACTGGGCGTGGTCAGGATACGCGTGTCCGGACCTTCGACAAAACGGGTACCATCAAGTGTCAGCGTGCCTTCGGGCGCGGGATAGCCAAAGCCGAGCCTGATCTGCTCTTCCTTGATCTTTTCCAGCCCCAGACCGGTCGAGATGCTGCGCAGCATCTTCAGTTCTTCCGACCGGACCTGATAGGTCGTGGTGAAATGCAGCGGATTAAGGCCGGGCCGCCCCTGCATGCTGCGGGTCTGGTCCGCCGCTTCCTGCCCGCGGGCAAAGGTGGAACAGCACGACAGCATGCCAACCGTACCGTTAGGATGGCTGTAATAGGCGGGGCGACGCGCTTCTTCCAGCGTCAGGCCCACGCCAGCATAAAGGATCTCGCGCAGGTTCAGTTCCGAAATCGCCCGGCGCAGACCCGAAATGCTGTAATCAAGGCAGTGATTGGTCGCCGCGGCAAACAGGTCGAAGCCTGCAACCTGCAGTTCATCCAGAATCCATGGATGTGCACTGAAATGCGACCCGCCATGATCCAGCGCCGGATCACCCTGATAATCGCTGGGCATGATTTCCAGATTGGTGAATGACGCATCACAGTCACGGATCATGTCGAACAGCTTCATGCAGACCGGGTCCACATCCGTGTTCAACCGCCGCAGTACAATGCTGTCGCCAGTCAGGCAGACTTTCATTTTCTATTTCTTTCAGCTGATGATTACAGAATTTCGGCAGGTATTTCAGACACGGCACGCGTGCCGGTGATGGTTCGCGTGACCGACCACAGGATGGCGGCACCCACGGCCACCGTGCCCCCCATACACACCATGCCGGCAGACATGGTGCCCGTAAGTGATGTCAGCTTGCCGACAACCATGGGACTGACAAAACCGCCCCATAGTCCGATGGCATTGATCAGGGCGAACCCGCCAGTGGCGGCACTGCCCTGGAACACGTTGGCGGCCAGCGCCCAGAATACGACGTATGAGGCGTAGATCCCCGCCGTCGCCCCCGCCAGCACGACCATCTGCAGGGCAAATACATCCGGTATGACCGTGGTCAGAAGAAAGCAGCCAGCAGCCAGCAGCGCCGGGGCATAACAGTGAAAGCTGCGTTCCTTTTTGCGGTCCGACCGCGCGCTCCAGTACGCCATGGAGGCAACCGAGACGGCATAGGGAAAGGAAGAATACAGCCCGACTGCAAGCGGTGAGCTTACGCCCGCTTCATGGATAAGGGAGGGCATCCAGAAATTCAGCATGTACATACCGGCCATCAGCGCGAAAAAACCCAGTGACAGCATGTAAATCGCCGGATCGCGCACAACAGCGGAAAATGTGCCGTGACGCACGTTCTCACGCACGCTCCATCCCTCGATTATCGTGCGTTCGCGTGGTGAAAGCCATTTTGCATCCTGCGGCGTGGAAGGCAGGACAAATACGATGATGAAACCAAGCAGAACGGATGGCAGCCCTTCCATCACGAACATCCACCGCCAGCCCGCAAGACCGCCCACCTGATCAAAATGCGTCAGCAGCCAGCCCGATACCGGACCGATCATGATCCCGGCGAGTGGTAGCGAAAGCTGGTGCCAGAAAATGACGCCCGACATCCGTTCAGCCGGATACCAGCGCGCCAGGTAATAGGTGCAGGTGGGTGCGAAACCGGCCTCGAACACGCCTAGCAGGAAACGCAGGATATAGAAGCTCTGCCGGTCATGGATGAAACCGGTCGCAGCCGATGTCAGCCCCCACAGGACCATGATGCGGGCGAATGTTTTCGGTGCACCGACTTTCGATGCCAGCAGGCTGATCGGTATTTCGAACAGGACCAGACCGATAAAGAAGATACCCGCGGCAAAACCGAACTGTGCTGCCGTCAACCCGACATCCTGCGAAATATGGGCCCGCGCGAACCCCAGATTGGTGCGATCTATGCTGTCCATCAGATAGATCACGATAATCCATGACATGATGCGCCAGTTCAGGCGGTGATACAGTCTTGTCTGGATATCTTTCATTGGCCCCATCCCATTTTCCCGGCCTGCGGTCCCCCGATCATGTGGGAACCGCAGATGGCTTCAGGTCATTACGTGGTGGTCAGAAGTTGTAGGCGAAGCGGCCACCGACAAACCGGGGCTGCCCGGAAATACCCATGTTGACCGTTGTCGCAAGCGTCCGGCTGACGATGTAGTCACGGTTGAGGATATTGGTGGCGTAAGCCGTGACCGACCACGGCCCCTTGACCGGACGGAAGGTTACACTGCCGTTCATCAGGAAATAGGACGGCAGCAGGTAACCGCCGGTGCCGCGCGGCACGGTATCCTGCGCGCCACGGTATGAATAATCACCTTCCATGCGGATGACGTATTTGCGGAATACGGGTCGTGTCTCGTACGAAATGGTCCCGTTCAGCGTCAGCTTGGGAATACCCATGTCGGCACCATTATAGCTGTCGTTAAACGCCTTCCATTCATTATGCGCGGCTTTGTATGCACTGACTGCCTGCACGTTCAGCACCTGAAAATCATCATATGTGCCGCGCTGATAGCCCACATTCTGCGTCAGTGTCAGACCACGGATCGGATTGGCGCTGATGGACAGCTCCGTGCCAAAAATGTGCGAACGCGGCACATTTACATACGAGCCAACAGTGCCCCAGTTGGGAACCAGAATATACGAGAAGTACTGCTGGTCATGATAGGAATCCCAGAACGCGGCGCCGTTGATACGCAGGCGATGGTTGAAGAATTCGCTTTTGAACCCGACTTCATACGCCATTAGCCATTCCGGCTTGAAGCCTGCTGCCTGCTGTTCCGTCAGGGTGGTGTTGGCGGTAAAGCCCCCTGGCTTCACCCCACGGCGGATATCGGCATACAGCATCACGTTGGGCTGAACCTGATAGTTGATCCCGACCTTGCCCGAAAACTGGTTCGTCATGGTGCCATGATTGGAAAATGTCTGGGTATAGGTCTTGGCCAATGTTGTGGGGTTGTAACGATAGACGGCATCATTGATGAACTGCCGGTCATCGGTCTGGTGTTCCAGGCCGAAGGTCAGGCGGATCTTATGCGTCAGGCTATAGCTCAGGTTGACGAACTGCGCGAAATCCTGCTGCGGCTGTTCATGGGCACTGTTCTGGAAATAATCCTTGCCGGGACGGTCAGTATAATCGAACCAGTTTTCACCCGATGCGCGCACACGGTTGTAATACATGCCGGCGACCCAGTGCAGACGGTCATTGAGCACATTACCCGACAGGCGGATTTCCTGTGAAAAGACATTCATGCTGCCCGTCAGGTAACTATCCCCCGAACGGTAGGCTTCGGCATCACGATCGATATATTCATGCCGCTGCTGCTGCTGGAACGACGATACCGTGGTCAGGTGGCTCCACCCCAGGTCACGGTCAAAATCAATATTGATACCCCACTGCACATCATTGTACGACGGTTTACTTTTGGGGGAAATGCCCAGCAGTTTCGCGTATTGCGGGTTCAGGTTCCAGCCGGTGGCATAGATGTCGCGGTCACGCGGCAGGATGTTGCTGTTATCCCCCAGAATGAAACCCGCATCCGCCTCGGACGAATCCTGTGACCAGTTGCCCGTTATCTTGACATTCGTCTTGTCATCCGGCTGCCAGGCCAGTTTGGCGCGCAGGGCGCCCTCGTTTGCGCGGCCCAGCGATTCCCCGTTTTCACGGTTGTAGCGGAATGCACCGCCCTGCAGCATCTGCCCCGCTATACGGAACTGCAGGCGTCTGGTGATCGGGGCAGAAACATAGAAATTGGTCTTGCTGCGGGCATAGCTGGCAATGTCTTCCGACACGCCATAATGCAGGGTCTTGGTCGGGTCGTTGGTGGTGATCCGCACTTCACCACCGGTATCAGCCAGTCCGTGCTCAAACCCCACCGGGCCCGGTTCGACACCAATGGATGCCACATCGAACATCTGCCCTGAGCTCATGGACGTAATGGTATAGGGCACACCGTCAAAATAGGTCATGACGGATGACATGTTGTTCTGCGTGTAATCCTGCATGCCAATGCCACGCAGATAATAATCCGGAACGTTGGAACCGCCTTCGGTCTGGATGGTCAGGTTCGGGACAAGGTTCTGGATATCCTGAACGGTAGTGACATGATGCGTGACCAGTTCCTCCGCCGTCAGGTTGGTGATATTGCCTGCCTTGTGCTGGTCCGCACCAAAAGCGAACGCGCGACGTCCACGGGTGACCTTGATGACTTCAGGCGCAGCATGGGTCTGCACCGATACCGGGGATGCAGCATGCGATGCCACCGGCGCCTTGCCATGCCCAGCACCCTTTACATCATCTGCCAGGGCCGCTTCGGCCGGCACACATCCGGTATAGACGGACAACATAAGGAAGCTGCGAAACGCATGCTTCATAACCGATTTCTGTCGCTTCTGCTGGATCGCAAACATCGTGAACTCCTGTTCCATACCACCGACCAGGGCGACCAGATCGGAACACTCATGTTGCGTATTCAGAACATATTCCCTTCAAAACAAACAGGCGTTACTTCTTGGTTCAAAAGATATTAAAACTATGCAATAACTTTTTTGTCCCGAACATAAATGGCTAAAAACTGCGGATTTATGATGATTTTCTCCTTATCCATATCAGAAAGACCACCATAAAAAGCATTTTGTTGTAACCAATATCGTATATGATCGCATAGTCGGAACGGGATTTGACATTATTATACCGTAACGTTTTGGCTGCCGCAGCAGCCATCCCTTCCCTTCCTACGGACTGGTTCATGGCAATGCGTAATCTCGAAGACATCAGCTTATATGTGGATGCTGCCGCACAGGCCGCCATCACGTTGAGCGACGCCGTGTGGGACACACCGGAATTGTGTTACGAGGAAACACATTCATGCGCGCTACATACCGCGATGTTGCATGAACAGGGTTTTGCCGTCACCCCGCACCTGGTCGGCATCGCCACAGCAGTCATGGGTGAAAGCGGGCATGACGGCCCGGTCATTGCATTCCTGGGGGAATATGACGCCCTGCCCGGCCTTGCCGCGCAGGCTGGCGTCTGCCATCCCATCGCGACGGGTGATGCCAACGGCCATGCATGCGGGCATAACCTTCTGGGTGCGGCATCACTTCTGGCTGCAACCGCCATCCGACGCTGGCTTGCGGCAAACGGACTGCCGGGACGGGTACGTTATTATGGTTGCCCGGCGGAAGAAGGCGGAGCGGGCAAAGGTTTCATGGTCCGTGCCCGTGCGTTTGACGGAGTGGATGCTGCCATTTCATGGCATCCGACTGCTTTTTGTGGGGTATTGCCGCCCACGTCGCTGGCCAATATGCGACTGGATTTCACCTTTACCGGACGATCTGCCCATGCAGCGGCCAGCCCACATCTGGGACGTTCTGCGCTGGATGCGGTGGAACTGATGAACGTGGGCGTCAACTATCTGCGCGAACATATGCTACCGACATCGCGCATTCATTATGCCTATATCAATGCTGGTGGCGTCGCCCCTAATGTGGTCCAGTCCGAAGCCGTGGTGCGCTATTCCATTCGCACGGAAGAACTGGCTGACCTGTTCCCTCTGGTCGAACGTGTGCGACAGGTAGCACAGGGTGCCGCGCTGATGACGGGCACGACTGTCAATAGCCAGGTCACCGGCGGGGTTGCCAACCTGCTCGCCTGCCCACCGTTGGAACAGATCATGCAGGACAGTTTCGAACAGCTTGGCCCCCCCGACTTTGATGCACGGGAACAGGCTTTTGCCCGACAGATTCAGGCAACCCTGCCACCTGATGACGTGACTGCCGCTTTTGGGCAGATCGGTCAGAAACCACGCGACATCGCCTTGACCGATTTTATTCTGCCACCGGCCAGTACGTTCACCCTGGGTTCAACGGATGTGGGGGATGTCAGTTGGACCGTTCCGACCGTTCAGGCGCTGGGTGCTACATGCGCCATCGGTACCCCACTGCATTCATGGCAGATGACGGCACAGGGCAAATCGGCCATGGCACATCGTGGCATGATCCATGTCGCCAAAGCAATGGCAATGACCGCGTCCCGCCTGTTCCTGTCGCCTCAGATGCTGGAGCGTGCCCGCATGGATCACGCGCGCCGTCTTGGTGAATGCCCCTATGTCAGCCCGATTCCTGACGATGCCCACCCACCAGCCCAGGCACGAGTCAGGAACTGACACCTGTTCTGGAAAACAGTTCAAATCGCCCGCCTCCGCGGAAAAAAAGGGACTTCCTATGGACACGCGTTTTCTGGAAAGCTTTATCGCCATTGTGGAACGGGGTTCCATAGCTGATGCAGCCCGTCATCTTGGCCTGACGCCCGCAGCCGTTGCACAACGTATCAAGGCACTGGAAGACGAGATCAGACAACCGCTTCTGGTACGCGCCGGACGCAGCGTGACGCCGACGGCCGCGGGACTGGGTATTATTGAAAAAAGCCGCCTGCTGATCCGTGGGGTGGAAGATCTGAAGGCACTGGCCACGCATAATGAGTTTGCGGGCGAACTGAAACTTGGTGCAATCTCCACAGCCCTGACCGGCATCCTGCCCTTCATGCTGCGGAAGTTCCTATTCGATTATCCAAAAATTGATCTGCATGTAACACCAGGCCAGTCAACAAAACTGTATCATGAAGTGGTTGAAGGACAACTGGATGGCGCGATCATTGTCGAGCCACCGTTTGCCATTCCCAAGGCATGCGGCTGGAAGCGCATCCTGTCAGAACCAATGGTCGTACTGGTTTCCGAAGACTGCACCGAAATGGACCCCATAAAAATCCTGAAGAAAAACATGTTCCTTCGTTATGACCGTAACCAGTGGGGTGGTCGGATAGCAGATGCCTATCTGCGTGAAACCCGGATTTTTCCAACACGGCAACTGGAACTGGATTCACTCGAGGCCATAGCCCTGATGGTTAGTCAGAAAGTGGGCGTCTCCCTTGTTCCTGACTGGCTGAAGCCGTGGCCGGAGGGGCTCAGAATCCGTAAGATCCCGTTACCCGATACGCTGCTGCAACGTCACATTGGTGTATTGTGGCTGCATGCTTCTTCACATGCGAACCTGCTGCGGCAGATGGTCCCGCTCCTGCAGCCCCAACAACTTTAAGAATATGCAGCACCTTATTGTTTCAGACCATTTCTGTTTGATACGCATTCAAAAAACCTGTCATTGACCTGCAATAGACCATTTCCTCTTTCTTTGGCTTTCAACATCAGGATTAAAGTCACTTCCCATGGACACGCGCTTCCTCGAAAGTTTCCTGATTGTGGTTGAACAAGGGTCAATTGCGGCTGCAGCGCGACAGTTAGGCCTGACACCAGCAACAGTGGCGCAGCGCATTCATACGCTGGAACAGGAAATTGGCTGCAATCTGGTACAGCGCGACGGCCGCAGCGTTCAGCCAACCGAAAACGGGCTGGCCATTCTGGAACAAAGCAGCGCCATCATTACCAGCGTGCAGGATCTATGTGCAATTGCAACCAGCACGACCCCAACCGGAAAATTGAATCTGGGTGCGATATCCAGTGCTGCAAACGGACTTCTTCCACCATACCTGAAACTGTTTTTTGAATCTTTCCCTGGTATTGAACTACGCATTACGCCGGGTTCGTCCTCTACCCTTTATAACGCAGTGATGGATGGCTTTATTGATGCTGCATTTATTGTAGAACCACCGTTTGATATTCCGGGTACCTGTATATGGCAGACACTGCGTTCCGAACCACTAGTCGTCATTACATCGGGAAACATCAAGGAAACCGATCCACACGAAATCCTGCGTAATTATCCTTTGATCCGCTATGACCGAAATCAGTGGGGAGGCCGGTTGGCGCATGAATATTTACGACGTAACGGTATCTGGCCACATGAGCGTCTGGAACTGGACTCCCTTGATGCCATCTCTGTTATCGTCAATCAGGGCACAGGCGTATCGCTTGTGCCAGACTGGGCGCTACCGTGGCCTGACGGAGTACACCTGAAAAAGATTGCATTACCGGCACCTGCCCCCTGTCGTAAAATTGGGTTTCTATTCCAACGTAATACATCCCGACGAAGACTGATCAACAATCTGCTGGAAATTCTGCTTACGCCGCAAACCACCACATAAAGTAAAAGTGCTTCCCGCTTATTAGGTTCTGTTGACAAAAGACGGTAGCCACAATTTTACGGCTGCGAGGTTAAGAAAGGCGAGGAACGATTTTCTTGTCTTGTCATAGCGTGGGCGATACGTCGGAACTGCTTCAGTTTGTTGAACATCCGCTCGATACGGTTGCGATCCCGATAACGACGGAAGTCGCAGGGAATATCCTCTGTGCGATTTGAACGCGGCGGGATAACAGGAAGAATGCCTCGAAAAAGCAGGTTCTCCCGTATCCTGTCACTATCATACCCCTTGTCGGCCAGAAATCGGCGCGGTGCCACGACCGGCAGGTCCATCAGGACATCAGCGCCGGAATAATCAGAACTTTCACCGCCCGTCAGGTCGAAGCCGAGAGGGCGGCCCTGACCGTCAGCGCGGGCGTGGATCCTGCTCGTAAAGCCGCCGCGGCTTCGACCAGAACCTTCCTTGTGTGTCCCCCTTTTGCGCCAGCCGCCTGGCTGTGAGCCCGAACGACCGTGCTGTCGATCATGTGCTGCCAGTCATCGGTCAGACCGAGTTCAACCAGCGTTTCCAGCAGAGCGTCCCAGACGCCCTGTTCTGCTCATCGACGGAACCGCACATAGACCGAGTTCCATTTTCCGTAGCGCTCATGCATGTCCCGCCATGGGCAACCGACACGCAGGACATAAAGCATTCCATTGAGAAACAGACGGTTATCCTGTGCCGGTCGTGACCAGCGGCCACGTTCAGGCGGCAGCAGGCCGCCAATGATCGTCCATTCCTCGTCCGTCAGGTCGCCACGCATCCACAGGTCTCCGCAAAGACCAGCGTTGAATCACGTCCAGGCCAGTCTGAAAAGACCTTTTGTCAACAGAACCTAACACTACAGTTGCATTTTGTGTTGAGTTCTGAATCTATGGGTAACCATGATTCAGGATATGATGAGTGGCGGTACGTCTGTTGAAGAGACGCTGGAATTATGGGCGCGCTCGCTTCGGTCCGCCAAGGATCGGATGGCGCCGCTGTTCACGCAAAAACGTGTCGTAGATTCGGCCTGTGCTTTTCTTGATGTTTTGATTGGCAATGAACCACGCAAGACGGGATGGATGCGAGCGGAAGCCGCAGGAGATCCTGGTCCATGGCGGCAGCAGGCGCTTCTGGGACGCGGGCACTGGGATGCCGATGCCCTTCGTGACGTCGTCAGGGATTATGTGATTGAGCATCTGGGCACTGAAGAGGGCGTGCTGGTCATTGATGAGACCGGTTTTCTGAAGAAGGGTCAGGCGTCCTGCGGTGTGGGGCGGCAGTATACGGGATCTGCCGGCAAGATCACGAACTGCCAGATTGGTGTGTTTGGCGCTTATGTTTCGGAACGGGGGCATGCCTTTATTGACCGCGCCCTGTATCTCCCGAAAGACTGGACATCAAAGCCTGAGCGTCTGAAGCGGGCCCACGTTCCCGATGACGTGGTGTTTGCAACCAAACCGGCGTTAGCCTCGATGATGATTGAGCGAAGTATTGAGGCCGGTGTGCCGTTCCGCTGGGTTGCAGCAGACAGCGTGTATGGCGTGGGCGACGTAGAACGCACGCTTCGCCGGGCAGGAATTGGATATGTGCTTGGGGTCAAGGGCAATCACTGGTTCGGATCATGGGCAACGGAACCGCTGATTGCCGGAGAGGCGAAAGATATTGCAGCAGGACTGCCAGACCAGGCCTGGCGTCGTCTGTCAGCGGGGCACGGCACAAAAGGTGAGCGACTTTATGACTGGGCGTATCTTCCGCTGTAAGCATCCGGTAGAAGCCGCCTTGTAGACTGATAGGACCGGATATCTCTTCTGTGCATGGACGATTTTATCGAGAATGAACACGAGACAGTCGCAGCGAATGTCGCAGCGACTGCCCGGAAAAACCATGCAGCAATCGAGATTGTGGGGGAACGCCGCCGGGCCTATACGCCCGCTTTTCGCTCCCGGGTTGTAAAAGCCTCTTTTGAAAGCGGCTTTCCCGTTCGTGAAGTGGCCCGCCAGCATGGGATCCATGTCAGTCTTCTCTATCGCTGGCGGCAGGAATGCCGTCGGCGCAGCAGACGGCCTGAAGAGGGACCCCTTGTGCCTGTCAGACTGGCAGAACCGGTTGCGCAGGAAGGTCAGGCGCCAGGCCAGATGGAAATTACATTCCGCGATGGCAGCATCCTGCGTTTTGGTCACGATGTTCCACCCGAGAGGGTTGAACGCCTGATTATGCTGCTGCGGCCATGATCCCGGTTCCTTCCGGTGTCCAGGTCTGGCTGGCAACGGGTGCGACCGACATGCGGCTCGGCATGCCGGGTCTGGCCCTGAAGGTTCAGGAGGCCCTGGGGCGCAATCCCCATGCGGGGGACCTGTTTGCCTTCCGGGGGCGGCGCGGAGATCTGCTGAAAGTGCTCTGGCACGATGGACTGGGCATGTCGCTCTACGCCAAACGGCTGGAGAAAGGCCGCTTCATCTGGCCATCGCCCGCAGAGGGCGTTGTTGCGCTATCACCCGCGCAACTGGGTTACCTGCTTGAAGGCATCGATTGGCGGCATCCGCAACGGACATGGCGGCCTGATGTCGTGGGCTAGCGCAGAATTGAGGGATGGGCAGGTGAATTCCAGTACCCCACCACCAGATAATATGGCTCTCTTGGGGCATGGAGGATGTGCGCGGAAAAATCGGTGACCTGCAGGCCGCTCTCGCGGCATCTGAGGCTGCCCGTCGGGCGGCCGAAGCCATGGTGACCCATCTGAGGCTGATCATCGCGAAGATGCGGCACGACCGTTATGGCGCCTCGTCGGAACGTGGGAAACGGCTGCTTGACCAGCTTGAACTCGAGCTGGAGGATCTGGAAACGGGCATGGCCGAGGATGACCCGGCCAATGGACCCGGCACAGCGATCCCGGTCACTGATCCCAGCCCACAACGCCATGCCGGACGCAGACCCCTTCCGTCAGACCTGCCGCGCGAGCGCGTTGTCATTCCTGCCCCCACGCAGTGTCCCTGCTGTGGTTCGGCAAGACTGACGAAACTGGGCGAGAGCATCACGGAAACCCTTGAGGTCATTCCGCGCCAGTTCAGGGTTATCCAGACAGTGCGCGAGAAGTTCAGCTGTCGGGACTGCGAGACCATCACCCAGCCGCCAGCCCCATTCCATCCCCTTGTCCGCGGACGGGCGGGACCGCACCTTCTGGCCTCTGTCCTGGTCGGGAAGTTTGCGGACCACCAGCCCCTGAACCGGCAGGCGGCAGCCTTTGCCCGTGAAGGAATTGCGTTGGATACGTCCACCCTGGCTGACTGGGTCGGGGCCTGCACCGCAACACTGGCACCGCTGACGGCACTGATCAAAGAGCATGTCCTTGCTGGAGAACGGGTACATGCCGATGATACCACCGTACCGGTTCTGGCCAGCAGTCGTACCGTGACCGGGCGGTTATGGACCTATGTGCGCGATGACCGCCCCTTTGGTGGCCCGGCGCCTCCTGCTGCCTGGTTCGGCTACTCCCGCGATCGCAGGGGCGAGCATCCCACCACTCATCTCGATGGCTGGAGTGGCATCGTGCAGGCCGATGCCTACGCCGGCTACAATGCCCTGGCAAAGCCGGGACGGCAGCCTGCGCCCGTCACGCTGGCGGGCTGCTGGGCGCATGCCCGACGCGGCCTGTTCCGGCTGGCCGAACTGGGCAGGGCACCTCTTGCCGTGGAAGCCGTAAGGCGGATCGACTGCCTGTTCGAGGTGGAACGGACCATCAATGGTGTCGTGCCACAGCAGCGTGCTGCCCTGCGGCAGCAGTTCAGCGCGCCTATCGTTGAAAACCTGATGCAATGGATGCGTGACAGCTGCAGCCGCATGTCCGGAAAATCACCCGTCGCGCAGGCCATGGCCTACATCCTCAGACGACCGGATACCTTCACGGCGTTCCTCCATGATGGCCGGATCTGCCTGACCAATAATGCGGCAGAACGGAGCCTGCGTGGCATCGCCGTAGGACGCAAGGCCTGGCTGTTCGCGGGTTCAGACCGCGGCGGCAGGAGAGTGGCTGCCATGTATTCCCTGATCGTCACTGCGAAACTCAATGATGTCGATCCCCACGCCTGGCTGGCTGATGTCATCGGACGGATCAACGATATTCCCCTCTCCCGGCTCCCCGACCTGCTTCCCTGGAACTGGAAAAACACCCGTCACGCCAATCATACACAGGCGGCCTGACGCATGCCTGCGGTCCTCGTCGGATGCTTACCTTCCGCTTGCTGATCTGGATGCTGAAGAATTTGACTGCCCTATAGCCGGACCATGGACACGTGGCCTGTTGATCCGCCGAAACATCGCTGACGGGGACCTTGCCTATTTTACGACCTGGAGCCCGAAAGGGACAACCACGCAGGAACTGGTGAACGTTGAAGGGACGCGCTGGAGGATCGAAGAAGGGTTCGAGACGGCCAAAAACGAATTTGGTCTTGATCATAACGAGACCCGCTCCTGGCATGGTTGGCATCGGCATGTCTCTCTGGTCATGCTGGCCTATGCCGTCATGGCCAGTGTCCGTTACCAGGCAAACTCACTGAAACCGAAAAAAACACAACTCAGAACACGACAGTCCTTGTCCGCTGGTCCATTCAGGAGATCAGGCGCCTCGTCGTAAAACTTGCACAACGCAGACTACCCGTCTCTCACATCCTCAGATGGTCCGTCTTTCGACGAACGCATCAGGCCAGTGCTATCCGCGCTCACTCACGACACAAAATGCAACTGTAGTGCTAATGATTATGGAGAGGATCCGTGGCTCATCGCCGTGCGAACGGCAAAAAATTTAGGGGCTGGCATAGGTAAGCATTGTTTGCGACGGTTCACGCGGGCAGTTTAACCCATTGAGTGAGGATTTTCAGGAGTTTTGCAGGTGAGCGGATGTTGAAGCGCCACTCGCACTCGGCCAGGAAGAGATGGAAGTCTTTACGTGGTATTCCATTGTATCGCCGCAAATGCCGCTTCGCCTGGCTCCAGAAATTCTCGATGCCGTTGATATGGTTTGTGCCCAGAGCAGGATGCCTGCTGTGATCAAGACGTTCGTGATGGAATTCCGAGACATCCAGCCTGTCGTAAGCGTGCCAGGAATCGCTGTAAACGATTGAATCCGGCTGCACTTTCTTTCGAATGATCGACATCAGCGTCTGTTGTCCGGCATTGGGGATCATGACGGCATGGACACGGCCATGCCGTTTCAGCAGGCCGAAGACGGCCACTTTCCCGGCAGCGCCCCGACCTCGTTTTCCTTTGCGATGCCCACCGAAATAGCTCTCATCGACTTCGATTTCACCCGAGATCGGCGCCTCATGAGCAATCTGTTCTGCGATAATCTCTCGTAATTTTCGGTAATACAGGGTTGCTGTATTACGATTGACGCCTACAAGTTCGGCGGCGCTCCGGGCGGGCGTGCCCGCAACGAAGTGCTCCAGAAGGCGTTTTTGGATGCTGACAGGCAGCCGACTGCGACGACGTGCTTTCATGTGACATATCAATCCTTTATTCGCTTACCTATGCCAGCCCCTAATTTTATCTGGGAATCGAACGGTATATTACCAAACATCGAAGAACACACAAAACGGAAGCTTGATGTTCTCAAGAATTATTTAGATGTGTATTTTGAGACGGTAGTCCGAAATCCGGCACTGGACCAGCTTAATATCACACTTGTGGATGGCTTCAGTGGTGGTGGCGCTTACATCGATGGCGCAGAAACACGACCAGGTAGCCTACTTGTTCTCCTAAAATCTATCGAAGCAGCCGTTGGTAAGTTAAACGAAGGACGTACAAAGCCACTCGAGATCAACGCTCGATTTATATTCGTGGATGACGAACGTGAACACGTCGAAGCATTGCGACGCGAATTACGACGTAGCGGATATTCAGACGACGAGAGGTGGTCCCCATTTTTCGGACAGGGCGATAAGCTATCATCTGGCCTGAACGAGGACGGGTTTTATGGGTAAGGTTACGCGGAAACGGTATGCGGCAGAGTTCAAGTCACGGGTTGCGCTGGAGGCGATCCGTGGGGAACTGACGCTGGCGGAACTGGCTTCGAAACATGGCGTGCATCAGACGATGATCGCCCAATGGAAACGGCAGGCGATCGAGGGCATGGCAAGCCTTTTTTCTGGTAAGTCAGTAACGGAACCTTCAGTCAGCCTTGCTGATGTAGAGAAACTGCACGCCAAGATCGGCCAGTTGCTGGTGGAACGGGATTTTTTGCGGGATGCCTCTGCTCGGTTGGGCGTGATCAGAGGCGGCAGATGATTGACCCGAAGAGAGCATGCCTGCCGATCATCCGGCAGTGCACGCTGCTACAACTCAACCGGTCGGGCGTTTACTATCGGCCTGTGCCACAGAGCGAGGCCAATCTGGAGCTGATGCGGCTGATCGACGCCCAGTTCCTGGAAACGCCCTATTATGGCTCACGGCAGATGACATGGCATCTGCGCCGCCTGGGACATGAAGTGGGCCGCAAGCGGGTCCGGCGGATCATGGCGATCATGGGCCTGCGGGCGATCTACCAGAAGCCGCGCACGACCGTGCCTCATCCGGAGCATCGGAAATATCCATATCTGCTGCGGGATCTGGTCATCAATCGGCCTGACCAGGTCTGGTGTTCCGATATCACATATATTCCCATGAAACGGGGATTTCTCTATCTCGTGGCGATCATGGACTGGTTCACGCGCAAGGTCCTGTCCTGGCGTCTATCGAACACGATGGACGTGGAGTTCTGTATCGAGGCGCTCCGGGATGCGCTGATGCGCTACGGCACCCCGGAAATTTTCAATACTGACCAAGGGTCACAATTCACGACGCCCCGTTTTACCGGGCTCCTGGAAGAGCGTCAGATCCGCATCAGCATGGATGGGCGCGGTCGCTGGCTGGACAACGTGTTTATCGAGCGTCTGTGGCGGTCGCTGAAATATGAATGCGTCTACCTGCACGCGTTCGAGACCGGATCAGAGCTGAGGGCCGGGCTTGGCAGATGGATCGCCCATTATAACGAAAGGCGTCCGCATATGGCGCTGGCTGGACGTACGCCCGATGAGGCGTATCATGACGTGCCGACATCATCTGGTCCGGGGTTAACCCCGGACCAGATGGCCAACAGCAACGCTGTCAGAAGGGCGGCATAACGACAACCGGGTATAGCTTATCAAGCCCGCAAAACTGTCCGAACGGACGGGACCACCTCAACGATCCCCGCATAACTATCCTCAACGGAACCTTCGTTGAGCACTTACCTGCGATTATTCATCAGATTAAGCTGACACAACGAAAAGGTCGGTCAATCTTTTTTTTGGATCAATTCGGATACTCAGACGTACCGATGTCTGCAATCCGCACCATTTTCACTACCCTCGATCGAGCCGAGGTAGTGTTGAACTTTGCGATTGATAGTCTTTTAAATTATCTTCAGGAAGCATCAGCCGGACTTCAACTGTACCAACAATTTGGAATTGATGATCGCTTCATATCGGACTGGCAGCAACGCAAAGACGAACATATGGGGCGCGCGATAACACAACGCGCATTGATGGCGCATATCCACATGAACAGCGGAGCAAAGTTCTTTACCCCGTTTATGCTGTGGTCACGCACGGACAATCGCTGGATGATGCTCGCCCATCTTTCACAGCATCAGGCGGCACGGGATAAAATGCTCAATGTACACTGGCAGAAGCAAAATAGTTTTACTCATATAGGGCAAGGGGGTCTGTTTTCTCTTGGTTATGACACACGACTTATCGAAAGTTGTGATTCTCTCTTCAGCTTCTCAGAGATCGATAAAACGGCACTCAACAGAGAATTAGTGAACGCACTACCGTCAGAAGTACATCGCATTATGAATGACGGACAACTAGAAGTCTCCCGTTTACTAGCCGAGATCGGAAACCGTACCGCTGGCACTAACAATGATATATTTCATGTTTTAGCTGAACTGACACAGACACGTGAATTAGAAGTATTATCTAAAAAAGAAAAACTAAAGCGGCCAGTATAACGTATTGCAATTAGCGACCGATTGGTGAATCCAAGTAAAACTACTCTGTTATTCCCATACAAATGGTAGTTAATCCAAATAAATAACATAAATAAGTATTTTTCTACAAACAACGTCACATTTTTATATATTTGATATTAAATTCACATGCAAATTCGTGGAATAATTACCAGCATTGAGGAGGCTTGTCCAGTCCTAACCTCGCTGAGCGGCTCGATCGACACGGTGTTAGACATGAGCCTGTTTATCTGCACTTGGGGGAAACAGCACTGTCGGATCATTCACGATTTTTCCTCTCGTGCCGCCGTCATACGCCAGTATTTGTACGGCGCGCCTGTATCCGGGACTACCCATAACTACGATTCCGTACGCTTGAGCACGAGCGGGTACGACTTCCCATATTGCGTATTTCCATTGAAATAACAGTCATCTGTCCGGATCGTGTGTCTGTTTCCCTTGCCATGCGGTCGGAAGAGAGCGACGATGACGGACAGACCCATCCAATCCATTGCCCCGGCGTATCGGCCGCCCGAGTCCGAATTACGGCTTGTCATGCGACCTAATGCCCCCGACCCGCGCCTGATTGCGCTGGTCCGCCTCATGGCCCGTCGTGCGGCACGGGACTGGTTCCGGTCGCAGCAACAGGAGCAGCGTCGCCGCTCCAAACCGTAAAAGGGAAGACCCACCATGAAGGTCGCGCTCTACGCCCGCTATTCCTCCGACAACCAGCGCGACGCCTCGATCGCCGACCAGCTTCGGGTCTGCCGCACCCACGCGGAAAAGCAGGGCTGGAGCATCGTCGAGGAGTATACCGATCACGCTATCTCGGGTGCCTCACTGATGCGGCCCGGCATCCAGGCGCTGATCGCGGATGCACAGCGCGGACGGTTCCAGATCGTGCTGGCCGAGGCGATGGATCGCCTCTCCCGTGACCAGGAAGATATCGCTGGCGTCTTCAAGCGCATGAACTATGCCGGCGTGCGGCTTGTCACCCTCTCCGAGGGCGAGGTGTCCCACCTTCACGTCGGCCTTAAGGGCACGATGAACGCCCTGTTCCTGAAAGATCTGGCCGAGAAGACGCATCGCGGCCTGCGGGGGCGCGTGGAACTGAGCAAGTCCGGCGGCGGTAACGCCTATGGCTATGACGTGGTGCGCAAACTCGACGCCAGCGGCGAGCCGATCCGGGGAGACCGGACCATCAACCCGCAAGAGGCGGATGTGGTCCGTCGCATCTTCCGCGACTTCGCGGCCGGGCTGGGACCGCGCACGATTGCCTTCCGCCTCAACGACGAGGGCATCTCCGCACCGGGCAGCGGAGCCTGGGGGTTCTCGACCATCACCGGCAACCGGGCGCGTGGTACCGGTATCCTCAACAACGAGATGTATGTGGGCAGGCTGGTGTGGAACCGGCAGCGCTTCATCAAGGACCCCGATACCGGCAAGCGCCAGGCCCGCCTCAACCCGGACTCCGAATGGGTAATCCAGGAGGTGCCGGAGTTACGAATCGTCGACCAGGAACTATGGGACGCGGTCAAGGCGCGGCAGGCCAGCGTCAGCGCCAGCCGGGACACACGCGATACCTCATCGCCCGATCATTTCCGCGAGAAACGTCGTCCCCGCTATCTCTTCTCCGGCCTGAGCAAATGCGGCTGCTGCGGTGGCCGGCTATTCCATGATCTCCGGAGCACTGCTCGACTGCTCGACGGCGCGCAACAAGGGCACCTGCCACAACCGGACCAATATGCGTCGCGTGGAACTGGAGCGGCGCGTGCTCGACGCTCTGCGTCACCATCTCATGGATCCGGAGCTGTTCGCCGAGTTCTGCACCGCATTCACCACCGAGATAAACCGGTTGCGCATGGAGGCATCGGCCGACATCGGCGCAGCGGAATCAGAACTGAAGCGGGTCGAACGCGATATCCAGCGGCTGATGGATCTCTACCTCTCGGAAGCCATCTCGATCGAGACGGTCAAGGAGCGCGGATCGAAGCTCGAAGCTCGCAAGGCGGAACTGACAGAGTTCCTCGCGACAGCCGAGGCATCCCCGCCCCTGCTCCATCCCCAGATGGCGGAATTCTACCACCGGCAACTCGCGCGCCTGCACGACATGCTGCATTCCGAGCTGGACGAGAAACGCCAGGAGGCGGCTGAGGTGATCCGCTCGCTGATCGACCGGATTTTTCCAACGGCGATCATCCTGACGCCATCCGACAAGGGGCTACAGATCGACGTGCGGGGCGATCTGGCTGGCATTCTGACGATGGCGTCGGGTAGCGGACAAACAAAAACCCCAGCCCGTTTCCGGACTGGGGTTCGTGATGCGTTCGCATCGCAAGTTCAGATGGTTGCGGGGGCTGGCAATGGCCTTTGTCATAAGGGCGGAATATTCCGCCTTTGCGCCGGTCCCGCCTCGGATGCTCTGGGCCGCGCTCCCGTTCGCCAGATCGAGGATCGCCACCAGTTCGCCGCGTAGGCTGGCGTGAACCTCGCCCCGGTTCGGGCCGGGCGTCAGTACAACGCCGCCAATCAGGGCACGAAGGGCCTGCGCCACCTCCCTGCCCCCTTCCGGGTCGTTCACAGCCTCGACCAGTCGCGCGGCCCTGGCGCGGTAGAGTTCTGACACGTTGGGGTTCACATCGGGCAGGTCCGCCGGGGCTTCTGTCATGCGGGCGGAAATCTCCGCCTTCTGGCGTTCAGGCTCCTGCATCCGCGCCTTCATGACGGGCTGATACATTCCGTCCTCGATCGCCGTGATGATGCCCCGTATTGAGCGGTCGATCCTGTCCAGCGCCTTGCGGTCCGCCTGCACCTGCACCCGCCGCGCCTGGTTCAGCCGGTTGTTCTCCTCGTGGTAGGCTTTGACCGCCTTCGCCACGGCATCGGGCGACGCCATGCGCTCCGTCAAGCCAGACAGGACACGCGCTTCGATCACGTCCTTGCGGATGGTGCGATTATTGGCGCACAGCATCCCGCGATGATGGTTCGGCAGCCGAACCGGCTGTTGACGATGATCCCCACCTTGCCGCCACAACACCCGCAGGTCATCAGCCCGGACAGCAACGAGGCGGGCCGCTTCCCGGCATGGATACGGCGTGCATGTGCCTTGCCGTCATCATTGACGGCCTCACGCGCCGCCATCGTCCGGGCGATCTTTTCCTGCTGGATTTTCACGCCCTGCCACAGATCATCGGGGACGATGCGCAGGTGCGGGACTTCGGTCCTGATCCACTGACCCTCGGGATTGACGCGCGACACCCGTTTGCCGGTGTTGGGGTCTTTGATGTAGCGCAGCCGGTTCCAGACCAGCACGCCCGCGTAAAGCTCGTTATTGATGATCCCCGTGCCGCGTGAAGCATGGCCCCGAATGGTCGTCCCGCCCCATGACCGGCCCAGCGGTCCCGCGATACCGTCCGCGTTCAGATCGCGGGCGATGCTCTTCGATTCCTTGCCGGAGGCGAACTCGCGGAAGATGCGGCGGACGATTTCGGCCTCGGGTTCGTTGATGGAGCGTTCCCCGGTCACAGGGTCGCCATTGGCGTCCAGCCGCTTCACCACGTCATAGCCGTAGCAGAGGCCACCGCCGGAACGCCCCTTCTCGACACGACCGCGAAGCCCGCGATGGGTTTTCATGGCCAGGTCTTTGAGGAACAGGGCGTTCATCGTGCCCTTGAGACCGACATGCAGTTCCGAGATTTCCCCTTCGGCCAGGGTGATGATCCGCACCCCGGAAAACCGCAGATGCTTGAACAGCGTCGCCACGTCGGCCTGATCGCGCGAGATGCGGTCCAGCGCCTCGGCCAGCAGCACGTCGAATGCGCCATTCCGGGCGTCTTCAAGCACAGCCTGAATGCCGGGCCGCAGGATCATGCTGGCCCCGGAAATGGCGGCGTCCCGACAGGTCTGCACGACGGGCCAGCCCTCGCGGACAGCCATTTCATCGCAAAGCCGCAACTGGTCCTCTATGGAGGCCGCACTCTGGTTATCGGACGAATAGCGGGCATAAAGAGCTACGCGGGTCATTCACTCTTCCCTTTCCGGCCTGTCCTTCCCACCCGGACGAAGACCGGGAAGAGGAAGGTTGTCGGTGGCGGCCCGTCCGTGTTTCCGGCGGGCGAACTCTTCGCGGGCGATCTGGCGGCCCAGTGCTGCCGCCAGGGCAAATACCAGTGCGTCAGCCCGCGCCTTGGCGTCAGGATCGACCGGCCCGTTATCGTTGGCCGGGACAATGCCGCCGGGTTCCGTCTGCGTCATGGTTGCGCCCTTTCCTCGCTGGAAAGAACAAACCTCAATGACGCAGACACTGTAGCGCAAGCACTCCTGAAACAGACAGAAAAACCGCGCGGCCAGAGAGTAAAATTGCCGGTTCAGTCGTACGTATGCTTCTTACACGAAAAAACCATGCAAAACTGCCTGCCTCATCTTCGTCAAAAAAATCAAAATATGCTCTGGAGTGTTGCCATGAAATTTCGTGGCTCCCCATAATAGTTATAATAATAAATATTCCCGAGGCGCTGATAATAGCGGGTATTTGAAATGTTGTTGATGTTGACAGCGACATTCAGCTTTGGATTGAACTGGTACCCAACCTGAGCATTGGCCACGACATAAGCTCCCTGCCTGACAGTTCGTGTCGTGCCAAAAGTACTGCTTTGTGCAGTCAGACCGCCACCCACACTCCATACATTTTTTGTTTGCTCCGCAGGAGCAAAACGGTAATGGCTCCAGAGCTTGAAAAGATGCTTCGGGGAATTGGGAGCATAAGCCAGCCCTTCCAGAGCGGCATTACTGTCTTTGAGAATGACGTTGTCGTTGTAGGTATAGCTGGCATTGATATCCCAACCGGGAAGGATACGGCCGATCATTTCCACTTCAGCCCCCTGACTGCGGACCTTGCCTGCCGCGCGATAACAGTCACTGGTTCCATTCCGTCCACAGGTAGGCGCCAGATCCCCGTCAACCATGGCCTTGTTGCGTTCGATGACCCGATAGCCAGCCAGCGTCACGTTCAGGTTATGATGGAAGAAGTCGCCTTTCAGGCCGCCTTCGATCTGCTGCCCCAAATCCGGCTTCAGGCGTCCTGTCGGAGTGTAACCTGACTGCGGCGTAAATGTATCCGTGAAACTTACGTAAGCAGAAATATTGGGTATGATATTCCATACCAATCCCAGATAGGGAGTTGGGACCGCGTTATTCTTTAGACTGATAACATATGGCGTATTGGTGGAAATGTTCTTGTATTTATATTCATAAAAGCTGATCCGCCCCCCCATAAGAAGATGCAGGGATTTCAGCAGTTCAATCCGCAGGGAGCCATATACACCTTCCTGCCGTGTGGGCTCCCGATACATCGTGGTGATATCAGGCTGAATCGTGCTTGAAATAACAGGCGAAAAGATATCCAGTCCCGCCAATCCCGTATTCACACGTGAGTTCTGCGACGCGCCTCCATCTGTCAGCACGTCAGAATCATAATTCCCACCGATCACCAGATCATGCTTGCGGTTGAAGGCATGGATCGGTCCTGTGAAATACAAATCCACACCGTCATACTGATCGTGAATAAGCGAATTCGCGACAACAAAATTTGCTGTTTTCTGCGCGGTAACCACACTGTTGATGTAGGTATAGTGCATGCTCGTATCGGTCACACGGTGCCGACCGGTCAGACGGGCGCGCCAGCCCCCACCAAAACGATGTTCCAGTTCCCCACCCAACTCATACATGGGCGACGTTGTATGCCCCCAATCTGCCCCGACGAAACTATCACGACTCAAATGCAGATCACTGCCGTCTGCCGCTCGAGGGAGCCCCATAAAGCGGGTGGTGTCATTTTTCTGTCCCGTTGCGCTCATGGACAGGGTCGTGTGGTCGGTAATGTGAACATCAATGTCTGCATAGGCGGTCCAGCGGCGATCATGCGCGTTCTGATAAAAGAAGTTGCGATCCGTCCCTGCGACGACAAAACGTCCGGTCACCCGTTTTGAAGCTGTCAACGGTCCGGTAATGTCCGCGTCAGCATGAAAATTATCCCATGAACCGCCGCTAAACGATCCGTGTGCCCTGAAATGGTCCAGCGGGCGTTTGCGAACAAAGTTAACACTTCCTCCCGGTGGAGATGAGCCCTGAAAAGTTCCATTAGGTCCACGCAGCACCTCTAGACGGTCGTAAATGGCAAGATCAAACTGCTGGGCCATTTGCAATCCACCCGAAGATGGCACCCCATCAAACTGGGGGGTTAATGTGTAGCCACGAGCCGCAATCCCAGCCGTACCATCGCCGTACAAATTGACATTGACGCCTGGTACCTGTTTGAGCGCGTCATCCACGGTGTTGAGATTCTGATCGCGCATCTGCTGTCGGCTGAGAACGGAAACGGATTGCGGAATCTCATTCAGGCGCATGAGCATTTTACCCATGGAAACGGCCTTGACGACATAACTGCCGGTACCATCGGTCGTCGCGTTTTTCTTCCCTTCTCCCCAGACGACCAGACTTTCCACACTGCTGGGCATGTCGCTTTCAGACGATATTTTCTGATCCCGATGACGGGTCTTGTTATCATATGCATGTTTATGACGGTCTTTAGACTGATGATGCTGTGCAGCTTTCGTGTCATCCGCCTCAGCGGCAAGAGCCGTCGTGACTGGAAACCCCGCCCCTACAGTCCATAGAAGGAAACTACAGCGGTATAACTTTTGTATTGCTCCACCAGATTTCACCTGTGCCCGTTCGGTCATCATCGCATCAGCAAGCCCAATTATGTTAATGAGAATCGTTCTCATATCACAGGCGCGTGATGTTGGGAAGAATTATTAATTTTTTGAATGAAACGCAGCGGTATTCATAAGAAATCTATGTGAAAAAATGGGAGAGTGGCCGCTATTTTCTCGCTGTCCTATCTGACCCGCTCCCGCGTCCGATGGACGGCCTACGGCGCTCCCGCGCTGCGCTCGCCTGGAGCCAGAAACAGCAGCGGAACCGGGCCAATCCGCATGGCTCAAGGCGCGAGAAGCAAAGGGCGAGGCCAACGACCCCGCGCACTCGATCCGTACTCTCGGGCAATGCCGGGAATCCGCCTGTCCGATCACTCGTTCAGCGACCACAATCGGATCGCACCCGCAAAAATTGGCAGGAAATCGCCGCCGGCCGGTGCGTAGGGTGTGCCTTCCCTTTCGTGGCCCGATGCGAAGCATCGGGGCAACTTTCCAGTCGGGAAAACGGTCCGGTGGAAGATGAACGAAACGCGGCCTGACCGACTGGTCATCGTCACGCGCCCGGCGAGAAAAAGCAATGTCCCGTTTACCGGTTCGCAACGAGAAAAGCTCGTTCTCCCGTCCCGCTCGGCATCGGTCTAGCCATCGCGCGCAGTGTCGGTCAAGGGCGGTCGCCAGACCGGCGCAACGCGCGAACCCTTGACGGACGCGAGCACGCTGGCAGGCTTCCCGAACAGCGGGAGCATGATCGCCATCACCGACGGTCCAACGCTCGTTTTCACCGCCGATGTCGTGCCCGCCGAGGCATCGGACCAGACGTTAAGTGACACGAACTTTCCCGCAACCGAAAGACGCAATCAGCGTGGATCGGGAACAGGCCGGGCGCACACTGACCGATTGGTCAGTGACGTGATGACGGCACGTTCCCGGCAGGGATTTTGCGCGCCGATCGTCACGCGAAACGCCATTCGGGAGTCCGTTTTTCTGCATCCGGCAAACGCGAAAACGAACGTGAAATTCATCCGGTTTTTATCCCCCGGATGCAGTCCGACGCCCTCTTTTTCGGCCCGCAATCCGGTAGATTTCCGGTCAAAACGTGGAATGGCGTATTTCGTGGCACCCTATGCTGCTCTATGCTATCGTATCGCGGGGATTCCGGAGTATTTTCATGTATTCGATCATGACCGGAAAGAATAAAAAGAGGAAGGCAAGATAAAACGGCCTGCCACGTCGGGCGACGAAGCACGGTCGCGCCTTGTCTTCTGATGTGCATGTCGGGTCGGTCGTGTGCAGGGTTTTCAGTTCAGGCGCGATTTCCTGCCATTCCGCCTGCACAGTGGGGATTTTGGGGCAGAATCTCTCCTTTGGCCTCAGCCTTCCAGCAGCAGTTTGAGATAGCCGCCCTCAACCAGGGCAATCCCTTCATCACGCCAGTCCTTGGCAGTCCTGCGCCATGTATGGTCACGCCATTCGTCCAGAGGCATGGTCAGGGCGCGAGGATCAAGCAGCACGGCGGCAATCCGACGTTCATCGGCACCTGCCCGATACAGGTCATAGGCATGCAGGCGGCGGATCAGAGTCAGGGAGCGAACCGGCGTGATGGAAGGAGACATACGGGAGGGTAGTCTGAAACCGAGATGATGGGACACGAAGCGGCCAGCCTCGTCACAGCGGCTTCGGTAATGGGGGTCTATCGGAATAACCACGGCGGGCGGCTTTGCAGCAGCGGGATCATCCAGCAGGAAGGAGAATGTCCCGAAGCTACCGGTCACGGTGATGGAACGTCCCGCGTCATCCTCGCTGTCAAAAAGCACACGGCCCATCGCTTCGAAATCCAGAGAGCGCAGGTCAGTGAAACCGTGTGGCGCATCCGTCAGGCTGATGATCCGGGTGGTGTCTTGCCTGCGCCAGATCAAGGGTTTTCGGGTTATGGGGATGTCGGGATCATGGACAAAACTGCAACCTCCATCGATCACGGAACGCCGCCCACAGGAGCGAGGGACTGGCGCTGGCCCCGGCCCGGAGCAGAATATCGCGATAATCGCTGATATAGCGGGACCAGCGTCGCATGAAGGCCCCGGGCAAGGGCGGAGGCCGGAAGGGTTCTGAGAATGGCCAGATCGGCCTCGGAATGCCGGATGTCGGATGGCATGGGAGACAGTCCTCTCGGCTGGGAAGCCACCGACCGGGCAAGACAAAACACACCGCGCCCGTCAGGCAGCCCCACTTGTCTGGTTACATTGAGTTCTCACGCAGTGCGGCGTGACCTTATGGAAATTGCAGCGACGCCCCACGCATGTTGCGCAGTATTACCCACCGACTTTGACATGGGTTACCCCGCGCATATTGCCGGGGGACAGTCCACGTTTCTTGCAGCGAGGTTGCCCCCCGACTTTTACATTGACATGATAGGTAAAGTGCTGAATTTAATGGGGAAAAGGCGCTGTAGTTTGGGATGATGAAAGTTCACCAGTTATACGTCAGGTTTCCATATACTCTCCGCCCCTGACCGACGTAACAGTCGTAGTCCGAGCACTGTGTTACGTAATACTTGTTTGTGAGGTTGGAAATTGCCAACTGTGCTTTCAGTCCTTTAAGATGTGGAATGGATGCCCCGAAATCGTAATGAGCACCGATGTCAAACAGAAAATATGCGGGCGCTTTGAACGATTCTACGTTATCGGTGTATCTAAATCCTACATAGCGCATACCTCCATTCACACCAAAACCTTTTAGGCTGTTTCCCGGGAGCGAATAGTCCAGAAATACTGAAAACATGTTACGCGGCACGTAAGGAACGAACCTGCCTTGCTCAGAAAAAGAATTTGACGAATACGCACCTGTGTAAGGATTATATCTTTGCGATTCTTCGTTGTTTTTTGTGTAACGAATATCTACGTAACTATAAGACGCGATTGCCCTCAAGTCTTTGGTAATATTGGCGTTCGCCGAAACTTCAAAGCCTTGAGAACGAACTTGCCCTGCGTCGAGACTATAATTTACGTGGACAGGATCTTGCTCCAGATAATGATCTTCATCGATACGAAAAGCTGAAGCTGTCAACAGAATATCCTTGTTAGGAACCTTATATTTTAGACCAACTTCCAGTTGTTTCCCAGTCAATGGTGCGAACGGCTGTCCTTGATAGTTTGTTGAAGTCTGAGGAACGAAGGATGTTGAATAACTAAAATAAGGAGTTAATCCAAAAGCGAAATTATAAAGAATACCCGCCCTCCAGGTAAAAGCGCTCGCTGGTTGTGGTGCCGTATTTCCTGGGGTCTCTGTTGTAATATTTTGTCCATTGGTATTGTCGTAGGTGTGGCTCAAAGCGTGTCCATTATAGTTGATCCAATCTTGCCTATCCCCCAACAGGATTGATAAGCGCTTCTACTTGATCTGATCTTGAAAATATATACCCTCTTGAAAATAATCATACCGCGATGTGCCGAAGTATCCTTTACAGCCAGCTGAGGCAGAGGTGCTAAAACAAGGGGTGTAGCTTGCTCCTGGGTTGTATATATTTACAATAAAATCCCCCCTCGTCGTTTGGTCGCTCTGGTAATACCAATTATAATGATAGGATCTAAAATCAGAACCAACAACCCATGTATGTTGTAATGGTCCCGTCTGAAATTTTCCGTATACTCTGGTATCAAGAGCGGTAGTTTTGAAGGTCTCTTTAGCCCATTCTGGCGCCTGATATACTTCTTCGGAGTTTACGGAACCATCGTAGTATGAATCTTTATCATTCATGCTACTTTGCTCGTATCTAAATGTCTGGCTGAAATTTATATACTTATTAAAATTATGCTGAAACTGGTATTCAAACATTGCAGTCGTATCTGCTTGCGTGTTCCAGTTAGTGGCGCCAAGGAAATTGCTTCGCGGAATTCGACGATATCCGTCCGTAATTAATGACCCTTTCAAAGTATAGTCATTAGATTCACTAATGCCCGTTCCTGGCGTATACATATACATTCCTAAAAGGGTCAAAGATGTCTTATGATCGATATCCCACGTTATAGAAGGCAATACACCAACCCTGTGGTAATCGACATGGTCAGTTTGTGTCCCTTGGGTTACGCCAATCGCAGCGACACGATATCGTAGATTGCCAGATTTGGTCAGTTTATCACTGAAATCAACCGTAGACTCATATCGTCCCCAATTACCAAAACCGACAGAAACTTGATGCAAAGGCGTGTCAGTTGGCTTCTTGAGGCTCATGGCAAGCATTCCGCCCGGTGTCGTCTGGCCGTACATCACCGACGCTGGACCATTGATGGCCTCAATACGCTCCAAGAAAGCCGTTTCGCCTGCACTTTGCGAGTTGCTTAAAAGACCATCGACAAACTGGTTTGTAGAGAAGCCTCTTTGATAAAACGATATACTGTCCGCTGCTGCATTACCGTTATTGAAAGTGCCAGAAGCGCCAGCATAAAGGCCCGCTGTGTATTTCAGCGCGTCCATGACTGTTTGTGCGCCTTGGTCGAGCATCTGCTGTTTAGTTACAACGTAAATCGAACTCGGGATTTCAGTTATTGGTGTGTCTGTTTTTGTCCCAGACATGGTGGTCGTGGCAACATACCCAACGCCGGGACCAGTTGGATCTTGCCGCGCAACAGTTCCTCCCACGCGCACCGGACCGAGGGTTATATTGGCTGAGGCTTTTGCAAGGACGACAGCCCCCTTCCCTGATTGACGAAACGTCACCCCCGTCCCTGACAGAAGCCTTGACAGAGCAGTCATCGCATCGAAATCGCCAGAAATGCCGGGGGATATGATCCCCGCATCAATCGAGGCCGTATAAACCACCTGTATCCCGGTTCGGCGCGAAAATGCCTGCAATGCAGCGGAGAGTGGCTGGCGCGGAATATCGAGATGGATCGAAGGAATGGCGGCTTGTCCTTGCTGAGCAAAAGCGGGTGAGCCGCCCAGTGCGGAAAGCGACGTTCCCAGCGCCAGCATCATCGAGATGCCAAGGCGACGCCCGGTTGGAAGAACATGCGACAACGAAAAACCCTCCAAGAATGCGGCTCTCAAAACTGCAATTGCGAGGCGTTCTTACCTCTTGCACTCCTAAGACGCTTCTCGTGGGCCGCTTCCAAACCCCTACGGTACGTTTTTTTAGTTTTTTCTACGCACGATGACGATGCTGCCCGGCAAACGATAGATATCTATGGACGTTCCAGACGCCAAAGCAGCCAGCGCATCGTCAGGCCTGCGTGCGTCCACCAGAGCCGTGACGGGAGGAAGGTCGTCGATATTGCCGATAATGAACGTCCTGCCGTCACGATATCTGGCAATCGTCTGGACTGCCGCTCGAACAGATACGGAAGTCAGCATAAGCTGACCATCCCGCCATGAGGCTACAGAATTAGGCGCAATGTCAGCCCCCCGTGAAACATGATCGCCACGCCACACGGCGCGCTGCCCAGCAGTCAGAATAACGGAAGAGCCGTTATCCCGAGAGGAAACGCGTACTGAACCGCTTTGCACGGAAGTTTCGACGCTTTCATCCGTCAAGCGCCGATCGATTTCGAATGCCGTTCCGATATCTTCGGCTACACTCCCCGCCGCCTCTACCCGGAACGGACGCTCTGCGTCATGCCTGACGTCGAACCAGGCACGCCCACGCAATAATGCGACAGTACGCGCCCCATGCTCATAATGCACGGCAATGGCTGAATCCGCATCAAGGACAACATGTGAACCATCAGACAAAACCACCTCCTCAATATGGTTCGTCGTCCAGTCGTCGGCGCGCAGACGCATGGTGATGTCGGGCACAACCAGCAGAAGCGCAACACAGGCAGCAATGGCAGACACAGAAGCGACAACGGCCTTGCGTCGCCGCTGTTTCATTCGCGTTGCCTGAATGGAAATAGCAGTACTTGGAGCCAGATCATCCGCAATCAGGTTCAGGCTGCGCCATAGTTTTAGTTCATGTTGAAAAACTTCATGGTGCTTTTTATCCGCCACCCATTGCTTGTAGGAAGCCATCTCCTGTTCGGAAATATCGCCCGAAGCAAGACGCGCAATCCAATGGCGGGCCGCCTCTGTCGTCTCACGGTCATAGGATGCGTTGAAATCGGTCATGCCTGCTTTCAGAGCCGTTGATTATCTGTCCGGCAAGAATAGAGACGTTTCTCGAACCCGTATCCCTCACCCCTCTTGCAGAAAATATCAGCCGTCCCGCGCATCGCCAAGCTGAGCTATAGCGCGCTTCAGATGCTTATCGGCGGTCGTACGTGATACGCCCATCGTTCTGGCGACATCGCCCATCGGCATCCCTTTGATACGATTAAGCCAGAAGATGGTACGGGTCGGTTCAGTCAGATTTTTGGCGGCGGCAATGACGCGCTCAAGCTCCTCTCGCGCAAGAAATGCTTTTTCGGCGTCCAGCGTATTGGTTTCGTCCCCATAGAGGATTGACCGCGCTTCATCCTGCAAACGCTGGACGCGTGCATCTACACGGCCCTGATCTATTGCGAGATTAGACGCGAGGCGAAACAGATACGCTTTGCCGTTATGGATCGGAGGATTTTCTGCGACTCTCTGAATACGAATCCAGAGGGTTTGGAGTAAATCGTCAGGCGCGACGTTGGTGCCCATCTTCTGAAAGAGACGTCCCAGAGCATTACGCTCCGACACGAAAGCCTTGTTCAGTATGGATACGTTGTTCGACATCCCACGCGTGATTCCCCTGACTGGTCAGTCAGTTCCGATCATTGATACACTGGGCCTTAATTGCGACCCATTATCATTTTCGTAGCGAACAACGTCAATCCAAGCAAGGGGAACAGAAGCAGACCACGGAGCAGTTAAGCAGCAACAATCCCCATCTACCAGAGGCAGACGAGTGAACAATCACACGTCGATGATGAGCGAGTTATGATGGAAGTGGTTGCGGGGGCACGCAACCCCCGATACCAACAGCAGCTCTTATTCTCTATCTAGCTACATTTTCCCCTATCTCAAATTATCTCCTCGCAGAAATCTGAAAAGTTTGATCAATTCAGTCTATAAAGCTGAATTCAGTCATTGGCCCAGTCCATCAAAATATATAGTATAAAATTCTTATACTTATAATATACGTCGCTCCCATTTCCAGAACCGAAGAATAAAAATCATTAATGTGATTTAGTAATAGCATTCACCTCATTAGTATATTTTTAATGTCTACAAGGAGAATAGACATTTCTTTTTGAATTTTTATACCACTATTTTCAAGGATATAATTTTTATCGATGTTTTTAGTTTCCTCCGAAATGAATGGGTTAGCAATTCTTTTCTTACAAAACCAAATATTCTCTGATATTGTAAAAAGTCTGTGAAATTTTTCATAGATTTCTTCATCAAAAAATATCTGATATTTATATATAGAATTAATAAGCTTTTCAGAACGAACTCTTATTATTTCTATATTACTTTCAGTTTGAATATTAAACAATGATAAAGCTTTATTTTTAGAATTTTTTACTATATTTTTTTGGTCCTCATTCAATTTTAAAAAATCAAGATACGAATTTAACTTTGCTTCATCAAGATCATCGATAGGTTGCAATACCAGAGGCTCAAGGAGGATTTTATTTATATCCTCAAAAGCATTTCTAAGGTCCAACCAACACTCAGCCAGACCTTCATATTCTTTTTGGTTAAACCTTATTTTTCTATCTAAAGATCTTCCGGTAATTGTTTTAAATTCTTCGGTAACACGAGTGACTTCCCCAGTTAATTTTGCAAACTCTTGATTTTCTTCTCGCTTTAAAGAACTTACGATCCTTGTTAATTCCTCTTGAATGGGTCTTTTATAATCTTCCACTGACGTAAATACTTGTTCTTGTATAAGCCCTCGCAACTTTTCGTTTCTGTCGTTCTCTCCTCTCTTCAGAAGACTTTTAAAAATTTCTTTCGAAATAAATGGACTTGCCAAAATAGCGATAAACATAAGGCATAAAATTAATTCCATTTATTTCAACTCCTACATTAATGGTCAATTATAACTCACACTCCTCTATCCATTATATAGATAAAAGTCGAGGCGGAATAGGCAGTTTTACGTGACGTGCCCCCCGGAAATGTAGCCATTAAAACGTAGAGTCTGATCGAGAAGGGTACGGACGGATGAAGCGCAGTCGTTTTACGGAAGAGCAGATCATAGGGATACTGAAGGAACAAGAAGCCGGGATGAAGGTCTCTGATCTTTGCTGCAAACACGGGATCAGTGACGCGACGTTCTACGGCGTGTCGTCAGTTAAGCAGGATGATGATTGAGGCGAACTGCACGGCTGCGAGGAAGGTCGATTTCAGTTTATCGTAGCGGGTTGCGATAGCGCGAAACTGCTTGAGTTTATTGAAGAACCTCTCAACAAGGTTCCGTTCGCGGTAGAGAGAAAAATCGGTTTTCCGTCGTGTCGTTCTGTTGCGTTCTGGCGGGATGACCGGGGTAATCCCGCGCTGTATCAGCCGATCGATCAACCTGTCCGCGTCATACGCCCTGTCAGCAAGGAAAGCATCCGGGTCGATGTTTTCCAGAAGTGGTTCCGCCTGGGTGATATCGGCATCCTGTCCCGGTGTGATGCCGAGTTCCACCGGATTGCCCAGAGCGTCGCAGATGGCATGGATCTTTGTAGTCAGCCCGCCTCGTGATCGTCCGATGGCCTGATCCGTGCCCCTTTTCTGAGAGCTCCGGCACTATGCTGATGCGCCCGGACAATTGTGCTGTCGATCATCATGTATTCGTTGTCATGATCAGCGGCCAGATAACGAAATACCCGTTCGATGACGCCGCTTTCACACCAGCGGCGCAGACGCCGGTGCACGTTTTTCCAGTCCCCGAAACGGGCAGGAAGGTCGCGCCATGGAATACCCGCGTGATAGCGATACAGCACCGCCTCCAAGAACAGACGGTTGTCCGCCGCAGTGCCGCCGACATAGCCTTCTCAACCGGGAAGAAAATCCTTTATCCGCTCCTACTGGTCATCGCGTAAACCATAGCGCCGCATCTGTCTGTCTCCCCCAAAAAACGGGAAAACAGTCAGCACACGCAGACACAAAGTACAACCCTCACCTGCCACACTCAGGGCTTAACTGACGACACGCCGTAAGTTAGGAGCGCGATTCCGCGTTTCAGGCCAAAGACTTAACTGGGGTTCGTGCGCCTGAAATCCCGATAGTGATGCGCCCGAAGTCCCGATAGTCCCTGCGCCCGAAATCCCGTGTCCATCCACACCGTCATCCACAGGCACTGTGGATAAGTTTAGGGGGCGAATATGCAGCAGTTTCCGCTGCCTCTCGTGGCGGATCGCGAGGCGATAACCGGGGAGCGACTGACGGGCGGCGATACGCCGAAGGTCGAGCGCGAAATCGGAGACACGCGCCAGGCTGCCGGATTTTTCATGGAGGTGCGCGATCTCAAACAGCCAGCCCTGCGGCTGGTGCCCGGCATGTTTGCGGGCGACACGGTAGAGCCAGCGCTCGATACCGCCGGTCAGACGGAAATAGGCCGGGTCAATTGTCAGGACCAGTGACCGGTCGATGACGCCGCGATAGAACCAGTCTGGCAGAACGCACTCCATGCCCTCGACACGACCGTCGCGGGTGGTCCGTTCCTCCCATTCGTTGATCCAGGAGAACTGGTGATGACGCCAATGCTCGCCGTTGCGGATGGTGGTGCGGATCACGGTCGATTGCAGGCGGGTGAACGCCGCCTTGAGCAAGCGGTAGTCCCGTGCGCCCGTGGCTCGGCCCACAGCCGTCAGAAGCCGGTACGGGGTGAAGCGCAGGAAACGGGATGTCCGGAGGCCGGCATTCTCGGCCTCGACAATCTGGCTGGCGGCCCAGATCAGCACATCGGCATCCCAGATGGTCGCCATACCGTGCTCGGCCAGGCCGTGAATCTCGCCCCTCTGGCCGCCGGCCTCGTAGAGGATCGGGGCGATCCGCTTTGCCTTGGAGAGCGAAAAGAACGGCCGCTCCATCAGGTCGCGCTGGTCGCGGGGACTGGCATCGCCACCCGCGATCACGAAGGGGGCGAGGCGAAGCCGCTCACTCTCCCGCCCCCGCTGGCCGTGCTGCGGCATGACGCCAGCCATTCAGAGGGTCGCCTTTTCGGCCGGGGTCAGTGGGCGGGCCGGAAACACGCGGCAGGGTGTCTCGTCCGTCGTGGACCTACGGATACCGTTCTCGGCCCATCCCTGAAGATCTGGGAGGGCATAGACGATACGACCACCGATCTTCCGATAGGTCGGGCCGGTGCCGTAGGTCCGGTGTTTTTCCAGCGTGCGGATGGAAATGCCGAGGAATCGCGCCGCATCGGGCGTGCGCAGGAAACGGGGCGGCAGCCCCGTCTTGGGATCAAGCATGATCGGACCTCCGGTTGGGTTCGGCGGCTGTCGGTGACGACAGCGGGCCATGGCGAACCGTGGCGGGATCTGCCGACGTATTTCGGACATTGGAACTCGGTTTACTCGCGCTACAGTGACTGGATGAAAGCCGGTGTTTTCAAACGGCTTTTTGACGCTGTCTCTGACGATGCCGATATGGAATACGCGATGATTGACGGTACGGTAATTCGGGTTCATCGCCACGGCCAGGGCGCAAAAGGGGGACCCGGAATCAGGCGATAGGACGCAGTGTGACGGGGTGGTCGACCAAGATCATCGCCATGACCGACGCCCTGGGCAATCTGGTCCGCTTCACGCTTATCCCCGGCCAGCATTACGACACGGTCGGGGTTGCCCCCCTTCTCGAACCGGCGGATTTCAAGGGGATTCTCGCTGACAAAGCGTTTGACGTCCACTGGATCGTGGACGCCATACGCGCGCAAGGGGCCTGTGTGGTCATTCCCCAGCGCAAAAACCGCCTCGACAGACGCCCGTTCGATGGGGTCCTGTTCAAAGCACGCCATCTCATTGAGAACTTCTTCTGCAAGCTCAAGGAGTTCAAGCGCATCGCCATGCGCAGCGACAAGACTGACAGATCATTCGAAGCCATGATCTATCTCGTTGGCGCAATCATCAATTCAAGATAATTCCCAACAGGCCCCAAATGAAATACTTTTTTATTATTTGTGATTTTCTGTTGAACGGCTGCACAATCTCGCTCTCAAATCAGATAAAAAGATAAGAACTTAAAAATTAGCGTTTTCGATCGAGACCGTGTCAGAAGGACAAGATCTATGCTCGCGTTCCAGAGAAAATAATGATAATTTCAATAGACGGATACTAATGTAAGATGAGGAAACAAACTTGAAGGAAGAGGAAATGATAAAATACAAATACGAAAAATCCGATTTTTCAGATTTAGAAAAATCAGTTGTTAACGTAATAAAACACTCACCCATGGGTAACAAACTGGAAAGCGTTTATATAGATTCAAGCGAATATGGGGATGATGGAGAATTTATTAGAGTCGTAATTCATGCGAGAGATTTACATGAAATATCAGAAGAGGAATTAGATGATATAACTCGAACAATAGAAGAAGATATATCGAAATATGATGACAGATTTGCAAGTGTGAGGTTCTCTAATTAGTCATGTCTGCATTTTCAAATGATTTACTTCGAGCTTCTGCTCGCCTTTATTCTAGAAAAAAAGGACAGAAAGGCCCTCTTAAATCTGCCTATATAAGACGAAGTATTTCAACAACCTACTATGCCTTATTTCATTTTATACTCGATGAATCTGCATCGCAGATTATTGGAACCAGCCATCGATTTCTACAAAGACGACGTTTGTTTATTAGAACACTTTCTCATACGGGTCTTACAACGGCATTTTCAAAACTAAAAGGAAATACGATTGACAAATCAGTAGAAGACTTGTTCCGCTTGCATGGAACGCCTGCGGGCTCTGTTACAACACCAATTTTTGTTAAAAACCTCGCAACAGCATACCTAGACGCGAAAGCAAAACGAGAAGACGCCGATTATAATTTAAGCGCGTCACTTAGTGAAACAGATGCCAGACAACTTCGTCGTCGTGTAAAAAAAGCCTTGAAAGACTGGGAGGCAGCCAATAGCCAGGCTGATCGAGATGCCAAAAGCGCTGTCTCACTTTTAGTATCTCTAAAAGGCAGACTAAGAGATTAACTGCAATTTTCAGAGTTAATCCTTTTTTGGAAAAATCCTTCCTAGCTGTGCGGCCAACGCGAACTATGAGCCCTCCTTCTCCCCTCAACGCTCAGACAGCCGTATCGGATAGCGCAACAGATCACGATAACCTCCCCGAACATAATACCGACCATCGGCAACAAGCCGACGGACCTGGTTTTTACGAGGATCATTTTCCCAATCGGCCTTCCTGCCTTCGAACCGGAGCAAAACCTCGGCGAGCTTGCGATAACTCGCGCCAGCCGCCCGACCATCAAACGCCCTGAGCATCAGGATATGCCGGTCCCGCGTCTGCTGCGGGAGATCATGCGCCAACCTGCCCATAGACCGGCCGACCAGCGCGCGCCATAAACGCAGCACGGCCTCCGCGCGAAGTTCCAGCAGCTTATCAAGCGGCAGGATCACGACATAGGTGGCAGGTCCGCCTGCCGGACGTGTCGGAAGCCAGAACTGATTTGACGACGCGCCAGACCGCCAAAAGCCATGCCACGCATCATTTTCATCCAGCCGCGCAACGAGGTTCGATAATTCTGCGAGGTTGATCGGCATGACGGCCGGATCATTCGTGTCCATGAGCGCCGCACGCAGTTCGATCACGTCAGGCGAGAGTTCTGGTGCCCAGAAGACAGGCGTGCGACCCGCAGGCTGCGCCGGATCGACAGGGAAATCGCAAACCCCATCGTTCAGAGAAAGCTTTCGTGCCTTTTGGCTTCCGAGTTGGAAGCGTTTTCATCTGCTAGAACGCGCGACGGTATTCGTCGTCACGTCGAAGATATTCCCAGGCCATGCCGGCGGCAGCTATGTCTTTTGCGTGTTCGTAAGCGGCCGGCGACTGCCAATCTGATATCGGCATCGCATTACCCTTCCTCTTGCGCCTGCTTCTGGCAGCAGGAACATCAGGATGCGCAATGGAAAGGTTTTGTGCAGACTGCATTTGGAGATATGTCGATCTCGTAACGAGATCGTACGACGTTATGGCGTTTGTCCGAGCCTGCCAGAATGGTCCGCGAGCCGGGCACCCGCCCGGCGAGCAGCGCTTATTTTCCGTCTTCCCGCGCCGATCTGCGAAGTCGGGTCGGCGCAAATTTGTGCGGACAGACAGGCCAAGAAAACGGGCACCGCAGAACCGAATTGTCCGCCCTGCGGTGTTCACTCCCTATGCCGCTAATTTCTTCGCCGCGTGCCAGGCCAGGCGCCGGGTTGCCGTTGCCGCATGATCCGTATCCAGTTCCATTCCCAGCCAATTGCGGCCAAGATGCTGCGCCGCCACCAGCGACGAACCCGAACCCGCGAACGGGTCCAGCACTAGGCCACTCACTGGGCAGAAGGCTTCCACCAGGGGAAGCAAGGCCGCCACCGGCTTTTGCGTCGGGTGCAGTTTATTGCCCGAATAGGCATATCGAGCACGTCGGGGATAGGTTTTGCCGGGGGCGTTACATTCCCCTTGGCCAGAAGATAGGCGCTTTCGTGTTCATACCGGAGAAACCGGGAAGAGGACGAATAGGACTTGCGAAAGACGATATGCCCGACCATGCGAAACCCGGCCGCCTTCCATGCTTCGGCAAACAGGTCGATCTTGTTCCACCCGTAAAAACTGACGGCAAGACCACCCCATTTCAGAAGGCGGTGCATCTGATTGACCGCCGGACGGAGCCAGCGTGCATTATCGTCGTTGCGGACCTTCCGCCCGTCCCTGCCCCGATAGTTCACCAGGTAAGGTGGATCGGTCAGAATAAAATCCACCGAATTGCGTGGCATTGCCCGCATCAGTTCCACGCTGTCGCCGTTCAGGATAGTGTTGCGGAAATCGGTCGCCGTGTTGGTGTTGCCGGTCATAGTCTTTGCCCTTTGTTCCGCGAGGAACAGCCCCCGCTGTTCCTCTGCCTCGCGGCGAGCAGCGGGGTAGCAACGGCAAGGGCGACCGATGGGGAGGGGTATCACCCGGTCTGCACGAAGCGCAGCGCAGGAAGATCGGGGACACCCCATCGAGCGGCGTCAGCGCGCTGACGCGCACCCTTGCTGGCGCGAGGGCGGAGCCATTAGCCTGTTTTTACCTTGAGAGCCGCCCCAGCAGCTTCGGAAATGGCAGCCATGATTTGAGGCCTGGCCATCTTTTCGGGAATTTCGAGCAGCGGGATACCCGCCTTCTGCAAAGCCAGACGCTTCACCGCCATGCGGTCATCAGCATCGCCGGACAGGTCGTGGCCTGTGCCGTTATATTCAATCACCAATACTCGCAGCCCATAGCGATCGATCAGCAGGAAATCGACACGCTTGCCGCTATAGGAACTGAAAGCCTGCTTCTGGCGCGGATCTTCCGGATCGTAAGTCGTTCTGATGAACCCACCCATCGAAACCTCGAAAGCGAAACGCCAGTCGGGCTGATACGTCTTGATCCACTCGTCAAGCGCGTAGAGCACCTGCACAGCCTCCTTATTGACGGGACGGACGGCCCGCAGACTGCACTGACTGATGAAATGTAGCTGATTTTGCGTGTTGGACAGATCGTTGTCCTGAAAATACTGCCGCCGACGCTCCGCGTCCTTCTTCTGGTCGGCAGCCTGTGCTTCCAGCGTAGAAATTCGGCGACGCAAAGACGAAAGCTCGGTATCGCGTCCAGCGATCTGACGATCCAGACTCTGAAGCCGCGCGTTCCTCTCAGCAATCTGCTGCCCTGCCTGCGCCAGATCGGCCGTTGCGCGTCGCCCCCGGATGTAGAATCCAATGGCATATCCGATCGCCAGAAGAATGAGCATTTTTTCCACGACCGATAAGCCTCCCTTTACTGCGCGATCACCGCCGATTACCGCATGGGCTGTCGCACGGTCTTCTCAAATCCCCTTGCTCCTGTCCTTCATCGGTCCTGTCGCCCCATGACCGGGAAGGTGGACAGGATGGCACGCAAACCCGACAGGATCAGGATCGAGGTGTTCGGTCCCGCCAGTGAGGCGGAACCAACCGAAGAGACGTTCCGCGCGTCCGATGACACCATCCGCTTGCTCGCCCGCCTGCTCGGCCGGCAGATGGCCCGCGAGCAGTTCGAGCGTGCCCGCGCTCTGGAGCGGAAACAGGCCCGGCAGAACCGATCCGGCCCCATGCGGTAGCCTCCCTCCCCGGCTGCGCGTTCCCCGGCGAACGACCCTTCGTCGGGTAGTCGTGCATTTTTCTTGTGACCATTATGGTCCCGTGATATAAGGTCAGTCAATGAGGATCATCGCCCGCCGCACGCTGAGAGAGTTCGTCGACAGTCTGGCGGGCCAGAAGGACCAGCCGGCCGTCAAGGCGGCGCTGGACGCCTGGTTCACCGAAGTCGGCAGGGCCGCCTGGACGAGCACCGCCGATGTGAAGCGGCTCTATGCCACGGCCAGCATCGTCAGCGCCGCGCGAATCGTCTTCAACATAAAGGGCAACGCCTATCGCCTGGTCGTGGCGGTCGATTTCGAGAAAAGCATCGTCTGGATCAAATGGATCGGCACGCACAAGGCGTATGACAGGATCGACGTGACGGAGGTGGAACATGACGGCTGATCTGAAACCCATCCGCAACGAAGCGGATTATGACGCAGCACTCGAGGAGGTCGGCCGGCTGTGGGGTGCCAAAAGCGGCACGCCAGACGGCGACAAGCTCGACGTGCTGGCGACCCTGATCGACGCCTATGAGGCGAAGCACCATCCGATCGACCCGCCAGATCCGGTCGAGGCGATCCGCTTCCGCATGGAGCAACAGGGCCTCACCCGCAAGGATCTGGAGCCGATGATCGGTCCACGCAACCGGGTGGCGGACGTGCTGAACCGCAAGCGGGGCCTGTCGATCGACATGATCCGCCAGTTGCATGACGGCCTCGGCATCTCGGCCGAGGTGCTGATCCGGCCCAGCCGGATGGACCAGGTCGCCTGATAGGAAATACCTCCATGACCCGCGTCGCCCTGTATGCCCGCTACTCGTCCGACAACCAGCGTGAGGCGTCGATCGACGATCAGTTCCGCATTTGCCGGGAACACGCCAAACGCGAGAAGTGGAAGGTCATTGGTGCTTATAAGGATGCGGGTATCTCCGGCGCCAGCATGATTCTGCGTCCCGGCATCCAGACCCTGTTGCAGGACGCGCAGGCCGGACGGTTCGACATCGTGCTTGCCGAAGCGCTGGACCGTATCTCGCGCGACCAGGCTGACGTCGCCACCCTGTTCAAGCACCTGAAATTCGCCGGCGTGCCGATCGTCACCCTCGCCGAAGGTGAAATCAGCGAACTGCATGTCGGTCTCAAGGGCACGATGAACGCCCTGTTCTTGAAAGACCTGGCGGCGAAGACCCATCGTGGCCTGCGCGGTCGGGTCGAGGACGGCAAATCCGGCGGCGGTCTCTGCTACGGCTATCGCGTCGTCCGGCAGTTCGACGCAAAGGGCGAACAGATCCGGGGCGATCGCGAGATCGACGCGCATCAGGCGGACACCATCCGCCGCATCTTCCGGGACTTCGCCGCCGGCATCGGCCCGCGTGCCATTGCCAAGGCCCTGAACGATCAGGGCATCGCCGGCCCTGAGGGCAAGCTGTGGAGCGACACCACCATCCGGGGCCATGTGAAGCGTGGTACCGGCATCATCAACAACGAATTATACATTGGCCGGCTGGTCTGGAACCGCCAGCGTTACGTCAAAGACCCGTCCACCGGCAAGCGCGTCTCGCGCCTCAATCCAGAATCAGAATGGGTTATTACAGACGTGTCCAATCTGCGGATCGTCGATGATGCTCTCTGGCAGGCGACCAAGGCCCGCCAGAGCGTCATCGCCGAGAAATACGTCAACGTCACCGAGGCCGTGCGAGCGCATCACAAGCGCAACCGGCTCAACGGCACGCGCCGCCCGAAATCCCTGCTGTCGGGTCTGCTGTTCTGCGGTCAGTGCGGTGGTCCCTACACGCTGCGTGGCTCCGACCGTTTCGCCTGCTCGTCCCATGTCACCAATGGCTCCTGCACCAACAGCCGCACTATCCCCCGTCCTGATCTGGAACGCCGCGTGCTCTCCGGCCTCAAGGACCGGATGATGGCCCCCGAGATCGCGGCCGAGGCGATGCGCGCCTATGCCGAGGAGACCAACCGCCGCAACCGCGAGCGGCGGTCCAACGCCGATGTCTGGCAGGTCGAACAGGTGAAGGTCGAAAAGCAGATCCGGGGCATCATCGAAGCCATCAAGGAAGGCATGTTCCATCCCAGCATGAAAGCAGAGATGGATACGCTCGAAGCCCGCAAAGCCGAACTGGCGTCGCTACTCTCCGGCGTTCCCGATGACGTGCCTGACCTGCTGCCGAGCGCATCGGCGATCTACGCGCGCAAGGTCTGCCGCCTGACCGACGCCCTCAACCGCCCCGAGGAACGGCTTGAAGCGGCTGAGGCGCTGCGGGCGCTGATCGAGAAGGTCGTGCTCACTCCCGGCCCGAACCGGGGCGAGATCGACATGATGCTGTATGGGGAACTGGGCACGATCCTGAACTGGATCGAGCGGCAAGCCATTGGAAAGGCTGAAAAAAGAAACATTCCCGGAGCTTTGCTCACGGGAGTGTCGGTATCGGTGGTTGCGGGGGAAGGCAACCAACGATACTTGCGATTGGTGGACCGTGAGATACCCCGCCTCGCCGCATGACAGAACAATCATGCCAGCGCGCGTGGGCTTATCCAACCAGAATCCTTATTATAGGGAAGGTGCGCTGCTTGCCCAAATCCTCGAAATGGTGACGGGGTTCAAAAAGGACGAGCCTGATCTCATCGAAAGAAAGTGACCCGCGGATTCCGATATCGGGTAAGTCCTCTGATGCCACATCGCTGACGGCACTACGCCGTCATGCCCCGGACTACCTCGGCCAATATCCCGACACCCAGCCTGATCTGGCGGTCGTCCAGCGCTGCATATCCCATGACCAGCCCCGCACAGGCCGGGGCGTCTTCCGACCGCGCAGGATCATAAAGCGGCGACACCGGATAGAGGCCGATCCCCTTCTGACGGCCGCGCGCAACCAGTTCGGCTTCCACTGTCGCGGGCAGGTCGCGCAGCCAGACCACGACATGCAGCCCGGCATCCGCGCCCTCGATTGCGATCTGCGCGCCAAAAGCCTGTTCCAGAGCATCCAGCAGGCAGCGGCGACGTTCGCCGTTACGCCTGCGAACACGCCGGATGTGCCGTTCATACAGCCCGCTTTCCAGAAGCGATGCGAGGGCGTCCTGTTCAACCGTTGGCGTATGCCGGTCCGCAAGCTGCTTGGCAGCGGTAAAAACCCGCTTCAGACCGGACGGCACGATAAGATAGCCAATGCGCAGGGACGGCGAGAGGGTTTTGGAAACCGTCCCGGCATAGATGACGCGGCCTGTTTCGCTCCCAAGGCCATACAAAGGCGGCACGGGCTTGATGTCGTAGCGATACTCGCCGTCGTAATCGTCTTCCACCACATAAGCTCCAGTCGCTCTGGCCCATGCAAGCAACTGCTGGCGTCGGGAAACCGGCATGACGCCGCCGAGGGGAAACTGGTGGGAAGGCGTCACGTAGGCCAGACGGGCGTTCGTGTGGGCCAGAAGGCCCGTATCAAGGCCGTCTTCGCGGGCGGAAACGGAAACCGGCACCGCCCCGGTCGCGGCGAATGCCTGCCGGGCCATCTGGTAGCAGGGATTTTCCACGACAAACCTGTCCGCAGGATCAAGCAGGATGCGCGCGCACAGATCGAGGCCCTGTTGCGAGCCGCTGACGATGATGATCTGTTCCGCGTCGCAGCGGATGCCGCGCGCACGCCACAGATAGGCTTGCAGCGCCGTGCGCAGCCGTAGCGATCCTTCCGAACGGCCATAGGTCAGCCGGTCTGGCCGATGCGACGCGGCGGCCGAGAGCGCGCGCTTCCACAGCAGGGTCGGGAAATCCGCCGTGGACAGGTCGCCATAGCGGAAGTCGATGACCGGCTCCCGGTCGACTGATGTGGGAGCGGCCCTGTCCGCCAGCATTTTCATCCGTTCGCCATAGGCGGAAAGCCGATGCCGGGACCGGGGACGTACGCTTCCCGCACCTTCAGCCGGAATGGGCAGAAACGGTGCAACCCGCGTTGGCGCGCCCTGACGGCTCTCAAGGAAGCCCTCGGCCAGAAGCTGCTCGTAGGCCGATGTCACGGTCGAACGCGCCACCCCCAGCTCGGTCGCAAGCGCGCGAGTAGAAGGCATGGCCGCACCGGGCTGATACAGCCCCTCCCCGATCTGCGCCTTCAGCGCCTCGTAGATCCGCCGCCCGCCCAGCCGCCTTGTGCGGGATGGCTTCGGATCGGCATCGTCAGACTGGACTGTCATTATTTATCGGAACTGGACGTTAAGAATGGTCCAGTCTCGCGCTACTTTTTGGAAAAGCCAAGGAGTAATCCATGTACGTTCCATCCGCTTTCCGGGAAGACAACCCTGATACGCTGCGTGCGATCATTCGCAACGCCCGTCTGGCGCAGTTTGTCACCGCGACGGCCACGGGGCCGATCGCAACACCGCTGCCGATGTTTCTTGACCCGGATAAGGGCGAGCACGGGGTGCTTTACGGGCATCTCGCCAGGCCCAACCCTCAATGGCAGGAGCCCGTGCTCGGCGAGGCACTGGCGATCTTCATGGGCGCGGACGCCTATGTCAGCGCTGGCTCGTATCCCTCAAAGCAGGTCAACCACAAGGTCGTCCCGACCTGGGATTACGAAGCCGTACAGGCATTCGGTCCGGTGGAGTTCTTCAGCGATACGAGCCACCTGCTCGATGTCGTCACGCGCCTGACGGACCGGCACGAAGCACACCAGAAGACGCCGTGGCATGTCACGGATGCGCCGGATTCCTTCATTCAGGGGCAGCTCAAGGGCATCGTCGGGCTGCGCCTGCCGATCACCCGACTGGTGGGCAAGCGCAAGATGAGCCAGAACCGCTCGGCCGAGGATCGGGCGGGCGTCGCCCGTGGGCTGGCGGAAAGCAGCGATCCGCTGGATCGTGCAGTTGCCGGCATGATTCCGCTGGATGGCAAATAAGACATCGCTTCCTGTTCTTGACATATCGTTCCAGAACGCCGATATGTCAGGGCATGGCAAGACCCAAGGCATTTGACCGGGATGCGGCCCTGGCCGCAGCAACGAAGACCTTCGCGACCTACGGGTATGAAGGAACGTCGACCGCATTACTCGTCAAAAGCATGGGGATCGGCCGTCAGAGCCTGTACGACACTTTCGGGGACAAGCATGCGCTGTATCTTGAAGCGCTGCAGCACTACTGCTTCGACAGTGTAGGACAGCTCGCGGCGACACTCCAGTCGGCCGGTTCCCCTCTGGCCGGAATTGAAGCCGCCCTGCTGGGCTTCGCGGCCCGCATTCAGGATGACACCATGTGTCTTGGCGTAGGCTCAATATGCGAATTTGGCCGACGCGACCGGGAAGTGGCCACCATTGGCAAATCATCGGCCGCGAGCCTGCAGAACATTTTTGCCGCAACGATCCAGCGCGGCAAGGATCTTGGCGAAATCCCGACGGAGATTGATCCGAAGGACGCCGCACGGTTCATCAACGCGACGTTCATCGGCTTGAAAGTCATGGCACGCGGGGGCGCGACACGCGACGACCTGCGCGCCACCGCCCAGATGGCCCTACGCTGTCTTGCCTAGGGGAAAGCCCCCTTTTTTTGTTCTTTATTTGACTGTTCGTTCCATAAAACTGAACGAACAGTCAGCAGATCGACCAGGAGTTTCCACCAATGAGCCTTTCGCTGACCGGAAAAGTTGCTTTTGTTACGGGCGGATCGCGCGGAATCGGTGCTGCCATTGTCCGTCGCCTCGCGGCAGATGGCGCGGCCGTAGCCTTCACCTATGCCGCCTCGGCCGATGAAGCCAACAGGGTTGCATTCGAAGTTGTAGCAAGCGGGGGCAAGGCCCTCGCCATCAGGGCGGACAACACCAGTGCCGATGAAATCAGGGCTGCCGTGTCGCGCACGGTCGCGGAACTGGGCGGCCTCGACATTCTGGTGAACAACGCCGGCATCGTGCTCGGTGGACCGGTGGACGAGTTCGCGCTCGACACCTTCGACAGGATGTTCGCCGTCAATGTGCGCGGCACCTTCGTCGCGATTCAGGCAGCCGTCCCGCACATGAAGGAAGGCGGACGGATCATCAACAACAGCAGCGTGGTCGCGCATTACACCGCCTTCCCCGGCTCCTTCGCCTACGCGATGACCAAGGGCGCCGTCAGCTCCATGACGCGCGCCATTGCCCGCGATCTCGGGCCGCGCGGAATCACGATCAACGCGATCGAGCCCGGCCCGACCGAAACCGACAACATCAGGAACGACGCGATGCGTGACATGCTGCGTCCCCGCATGGCGCTCGGCCGCCTGGGGTCGGATGCGGAAGTCGCGAGCTTCGTGGCCTATCTCGCCAGCCCTGAATCCAGCTTCATCACGGGCTCCCTGCTGACGATCGACGGCGGTTACTCCGCCTGATCCCGGCCGACCGGAACCATTCCCAGCAAAGGACAGTCCAGATGTCAGATGCAGGAGAAACAGTCCGGCAGTTCGTCGCGTCCTTTGAGCAGAGGGATGCGGACCTGCTCGGGACATTCTTTGACGACGCCATTGTGTTTTCCAACCACGGCGACCCCGAAGTGCGCGGCAAAGAGAACGTCGTGCAGATCTGGAAGCGGGTCTTCGAGACGTTCGCGCAGGTGCGTTTCGAGACGATCCATCAGGCCGTCAACGGCGCGATCGTGCTGGCCGAACAGATCCATCACCTGGCCCTGCCCGATCGTGAAGCCGCTGCCATCCCCAACATGGCGACCTATGAGGTCCGCAATGGCCGGATCGTGCTCTGGCATGATTACAGCGACGGCCAGTCCGCCCGCGCGGCCCTGAACGCCACGAAGCCGCTTGCGGCGTCGCAGTCGTGACCTGACTCATATCCCTTTTGACTAATCATTCCAAGGAAGACTGACATGCACGCTATCGTCATGCGCGAACCCGGTGGCCCCGACGTTCTCGAACTGGTCGAAAGGCCCGCCCCGGTGCCGGGTCCCGGCGAGGTTCTGGTCGATGTGGCCGCAGCCGGCGTAAACTTCATGGATACCGGCGTCCGGCGCGGAATGTTCTGGACGGAAGCCGATCCGAAGATCCTCGGCGTCGAGGGCGCGGGCCGCGTCCTGTCCGTTGGCGAAGGTGTCGAGGATTTCCGGCCGGGCGAGCGCGTGGCCTGGGTCTATTCTCCCGGAAGCTATGCCAGTCGCGCCATCGTTTCGGCGGCGGCCCTTGTGCCCGTTCCCGATGCGATTGACGACCGGACAGCCGCATCCGTCATGATGCAGGGCCTGACGGCCAGCCATTTCGCGACGGATTTCTACCCCGTCCAGCCGGGCGAGTTTGCCCTCGTCCACGCGGCAGCGGGCGGGCTTGGCCTGCTGCTGACGCAGATCATCAAGATCCGGGGCGGCAAGGTCATCGGCCGGGTGTCCGCGCAGGAGAAGGTTGAGATCGCGCGTCAGGCCGGTGCCGATCATGTCATCGTGGAGGCTGGCGGCCATTTCGCCGAAGAAGTCGTGCGCCTGGCCGACGGCGAAGGCGTGCATGTCGCCTATGACGGCACAGGTCCCGTGACGTGGAAGGCATCGCTCGATGCCCTGCGCCGGTCCGGCACGCTGTGCTGGTTCGGTCCGGTGCTTGGCGGCCCCGGCCCGATCGAGATCACCAGCATCCCGAAGAGCATCAAGATCGGCTACGCGGTTTTCATGGACCACGTTCATACGCCGGATCTGCTCCGTGCCCATTCGGCGCAGCTCTTCAACTGGATCACTGAAGGCAGGCTGAAGGTCCACATTGGCGGCACCTACCCGCTGGCCGACGCCGCCCGCGCCCATGCCGACATGGAAAGCCGCAAGACGACCGGAAAGCTCCTGCTGATCCCGTAAAAAGTGGAGAAGCCGGGATTATTCAGGGATGCGGAGTAGAGCGCTCCTGATCAGTTCCGGCCCCTCCTCGTCTGTCGCCACGAAAAACTTGGGAAAATGGTGTTTAAACTTCGTTGAAACGAAAAGATTATCCTACTCGTAGCGGGGTAACATCTTCCTTATCTCCCGCACCTTTTTTGGGAAAAGGCGTATGATAATCGATGGCCTTTTGCCGAGGGTCGCATAAGAAGGCTGCGTCCGAAAATCATGCTCGCCACGGTGACGAATGTCCTGCAGATCGGCCAATCATCACAGCACGGTAGATATCTGGCCCGACTATAAGAATGGGCCAGAATTCGCCCGTCAACGTTGGCTTGACGAAAATGTCTCTGAGGGACGTAATGTTTTGAATAAAGGCGTCTGCTGTCTGTCTGCCAAATTTATCCGGTGGACAGAGCCTCACACACGATCCTGCATGATCAGATGATAAAGGACCGAAGTTCCATCACGTCGCGTTTGGGTACGGTCCCGAACCTGCGGACATAGTCCCGACTGAACTGCGACGGGCTTTCGTAACCAACTTCAAACGCCGCGTGCGAGACGTTGACGTCCTCTGATACCATCAGGCGGCGCGCCTCAAGCAGTCGCAACTGTTTTTGATACTGGAGCGGCGTCATGGACGTCAGTGTCTTGAAATGCTGATGGAAGGACGAGAGGCTCATGCGTGCAACGGCGGCAAGATGCTCAATCCTTACCGGCTTCGTAAAGTTGGCGCGCAGCAGATGAATGGCCTCTGCAACCCGTTGCATGTGACTGTCGGGCAGGACGAGTTTACAGACCTCGCCCGCATGAGGCCCTGTTAACAGCCAGAAACAGATTTCCCGCATGATCGCAGGCCAGAGGATCGGGGGCGCCGCAGGATTATCGAGCAGTCGTACAAGTCGTCGGATGCAATCCGCCAGATCTTCAGACAGGTCGGCGACGAAGACCCCGATACCCTGATCATTCGACGGAACAGGCGGCTGAGCGAGTTCCGACATGACCTCACGCAGGATACCTGCGTCCAGATCCAGGGTGATGCCGATATAGGGACACTCAGGGCTTGCTTCCGTCACGCGGCCAAGAGCGGGTATTTCGATGCTGACCAGCAGGAACGCCATCGCCCCATACTCGAAAATGGCATCGCCAAACTCTACCGCCTTCGCACCCTGAAGGGTGATGCAGAGCGACGGTTTGTAGACCATGCCACTCGGCGGCGTCTTTTCGCTCAGTCTGATGATATTCAGACCGTCGAACGACGTCGTGCAAAGCCCATTCGCGCCACAACCCTGCGCGTCCAGATAGCAGGTTACAGCTCTGGCGAGAGATGAAGACATGCCTTGCTCCGGCCAAAATTCCAACGGCTCCAATCTACACACTGCGCATGGCCTGAGCCAGACCATTGCAGGATCGGGCAAGAAATTTGGCAGTTCGGGCATTCGTCCTCCCGACAGGCACAGCTAAATATCGAGCATCTGCCGAGACCAATGGCGAGCGTCATCGGACTATCGACCATCACTTCCCAAAGAGAATTTGTTGCTTTTACAGGAACCGAATATGAGAAAATGGACGACATCAGACATTCCAGACATACATGGCCGTTCATTCGTCGTGACCGGGACTGGCGGCCTTGGGTTTGAGGATGCGCTGGCGCTCGCACATGCTGGCGCAACGGTCATTCTCGCCGGACGAAATCCAGCCAAGGGCTCGGACGCCGTCGCACGGATAAAAAGAGAGGCCCCCAAGGCAGCCATCAGCTTTGAGGCTCTTGATCTGGCTGATCTTGCGTCAATTGCCGCGTTTGGCGAACGTCTGCGTAGCCAACACGACCATCTCGACGTGCTTATCAACAATGCTGGCGTGATGATGCCCCCCACACGCAAAGTGACCTCAGATGGTTTCGAACTGCAGTTCGGAACCAATTATCTTGGACATTTCGCCCTCACCGCGCATCTGCTGCCCCTGCTTCGCAAGGGGAACCATCCGCGCGTTGTAACACTCTCCAGCATTGCAGCGCGTGACGGTCGGATCACGTTTGATGATCTGCAGACAACACGTAATTATAAGCCCATGACGGTTTACAGCGAGTCCAAGCTGGCTTGCCTGATGTTTGCGTTAGAACTTCAGCGTCGCAGCGAAGCGGGAAACTGGGGGATCACCAGCATCGCAGCCCATCCCGGCATTTCGCGTACCGATCTGCTTCCGAACGGGGCTGGGGCTTCGAGCATATTGGGCCTTGCGCGGCGGATATTGTGGTTTCTCTTCCAGCCAGCCGCCCAGGGCGCACTCCCGACACTTTTCGCCGCGACGTCATCGGAGGCAAAAGGCGGCTGCTATTATGGCCCCGATAAACTGAACGAGACGCGGGGGTATCCCACCGCCGCCAAAATACCTCCCGCCGCACTCGACCGGCAGGCTGCTGCCCGCCTGTGGGATATCTCCGAACAGCTTACCCATGTGCAATTCGGGTAATCAGGGCCACCACAATCGGCAAACACACTGGAGACGTTGACGATTGCGCCTCCTGCCCATGGCCAAGATCGCGGGGGATTTCATATTTGAGTCCGTAGAACAGGTTGCTGAAGTCAATACCGTTCGTACGGTTCCAGGTTGCGCCGGTATCGGAGGCACGCGGCCCGCTTGATGGACGTCAGGCGTAGTAAGCCGGCTGTTCGAGATCGGCGAGCAGTGAAGGGCCTGTGGGGTTCCAGCCGAGAAGCGCACGCGTTCGCGCACTGGAAGCCGCCATGTTCCCGCCCGCCATGGTGGCGAACCAGCCAAAATGCTCCCGTTCTCTCGGCTCGGCCGGCAAGCCGAGCCGACGACCAATGATGCTGGCAATGTCCCTGAACGGTACGGCTTCATCGGCGACCGCATGATAGACGGCCTCAGTCACGCCCTGTTCGAGCGCAAGCCGATAAACTTTTGTCGCGTCCAGTCGATAGACGCCGGACCATTTGTTCTGGCCGTCATCGATATAGGCTGACACCCCCTTTTCGCGCGCCAGGCGAATGGCGATCGGAATGAACCCGTGATCGCCGATGCCGTGTACTGACGGCGCGAGCCGCACCGTGGCAACACGGACACCGCGTTCCTTCAGCGCCCACGCGGCCACCTCAGATCTGCGCGGAGAGGCCGGATCAGGCAGATCCGCCTCCGTTGCGCCGGCAGGCAGGCCCGACAGACCGGACGTGACAAGTAGCGGGTGCTTCGATCCTTCCAGCGCACTGCCCAACGCCTCAATCACACGCTGATCCTGCGCCGCACTTTCGGGGAATTTCGAGAAATCATGGTTGAACGCCGTATGAATGACCGCATCCGCTTCCGAGGCGGCGTTTTTCAGTGCGTCCAGATCATCGAGCGTGGCGCGTAAGACCGTCGCACCGGATGCGGCCAGGCGAGCCGCCTTTTCATCATTCCGGGCCAGACCGGTCACCTGATGCCCGGCACCGATCAGGTCCTGAACCACGGCGGAACCGACCCAGCCGGTGGCCCCTGTTACGAAGACATGCATGGTTCCGTCCTCTTCAGATATTGGAATTATGTTCAGCCAAGCCTTACGGACAGTTCGACATCCCCGGCGAACGGTACGGAGAGATACCCGGCGGCAGGAGAGCGAACGCGCGCCAGATACGCAGGGCTGTGATCGGCATTATCCGCGACGATCAGCGCGCCGGTCTGCAGCCTGTCCTCCAGAAGATCAAGAATATCAGGATAGAGCGGCTTGGCGCCGTCAAGCAGTACGAGATCGATGCTCTCGGGGAGACCGGTCGCCAGCGTCTGCAGGGCGTCGCCCTCGCGGAACTCCACAAGATCGGCCAGACCCGCTTCTTCAAGATGATGCCGGGCGCGGGCAATCTTGGAGGATTCAAACTCGGTGGTAATCAGCCTGCCACCGCCATTGTCGCGCAGCGCGGCGGCGAGATGGATGGTGGAGAGACCGAAGGACGTTCCGAACTCAACAATGCCTTTCGCCCAGTTGGCGCGTGCCAGCATGTAAAGCAGCGTACCCGTCTCACGCGAAACAGGGAGCCACAGGTCTTTTGCGAGACCATAGAATTTCCGATAGTCGGTCCGATTTCCGGCAAGGCGCTGCAATTCCTCACGGGGCAATTCCGAGACGGCAGGGCTTGTTGCGGCGTCTGCCTCAGCAAACAGGCGATCCAGTAAAGACGCAACAAGCGCGCTGGTCAGCGTCGAGGTCTTTTCGAGGGTCACGGGGGCGGTCATGGGGTGATCTCCGCACTAGGTTTCGCGCTTTCCGTGCGCCCCACAAAAATACGACGAATCCGTCACCTCCACTATTCGCATTGCGCCGCCCACAGAACGGCTTTGAAATACTCAGTGTTTTTCATCAGAAATATTGGGAGCGCACCGCCGGGCTCATCGAGCGGGTTCGCATTTCCCACATGGGAGGCAGAGCAGTTACCGTTCTCGGTCAGCCTGTGCCGTGACTGTCCGAACCGCATAGTCGGCCGAGATCTTCACAAGCCAGGCGCAGAACATGTCGGCCATGGCGTCCGCATAGGCATCGATTTCCGCGATTGTCCGGGCAGTCCCGGAAAATTCCTTGCCGACCGCGCTGAAGGTCATCGTGATCAGATCAGCCGCCAGTTCACGCGTTCGGTCGGGCGCGTCCGGGAGAATCTCCTGCATGAAACGCAGCATGATCCGGTCGCCGGATTCCCGTGCTTCAGAGGCCTCGGGCGCATCCCGATAAAGAGGAGCCGCATCGCCCAGCGCCACGCGAACAGCCGCCTCTTCGCATTCGGACTGTATGAAGGCATGAGTCACCGCGCGCAAACGCTCCAGGGGCGGATGACGCTCATCTTCAAGGATATCGCGCAGCATTCCTGTCGTTCGCCGCCATTCGTCGGCCTGGAGCCGGAACAGGATCGCTGCCTTGTTGGGAAAATACTGATATAGTGAACCAACGCTTACGCCCGCCTTCTCGGCAACGCGCGCTGTCGTAAAGCGGGTGGCACCTTCCTCCGCCAGCACCAGTGTTGCGGCTTCCAGAATGGTTGCCACAAGCCCGGCGGAGCGGGTTTGCTTGGGCTGTTTTCGGGCCGAAATTCGAGGCTTGGGACGATCGGTCATGCCACTCCGTAAAACGCGAACAAGCAATGTGACGAATTAATCGTGTTTCCAGTCCCGCGCAAGCAGAGCCAGTCGGCCAACTCCCTGCATCAGACCGCAGGAAAACCTGGTTCCAGCCAGTAGCGTCTCTACTCGTCCCAACTAGACGCTCGCGTTACCGACATACTCCCACACAACTGGTCGATCCGGGCGGCCAGGTCCAATCTGGGCAAGACCCGTCCCTGACCGGACGTGTGTCAAACGCTGGCGAGAGCGTAATGGCCGCGACAAGCAGGGAGACAGGAGAACCGCCCGAGCCTTGCTCACATGTCATCAGGTGCGTGCTTTCCATATGGCGGTCCAGCGCCACCTGTGATCTCCAGCTTTCCAAAAAATATTATACCGTTTTCCAGCCAAGGCACACATACAAACCTGAAAGCGGCCCACGTCTTTGCTCCAGCCTCCGGCTTTACGGCCAGAACGCAGTCTGGCAAAAAGAGAGCGCCGAAAAAGACGTATGTCGGTTTGGTAAGCCCGACGCCCTGAACATGGTTCTGATCATGCTCTCCTGCCAGAGCAGATCCCGCGGCCGGATCACATGGTTCAGACGCCATGATGTGACGGCTGTCGCGCGTCCTGTCCTCAAGGGGAACAGGATGGATCACCCGTTCACAGGTCCGCCTGCAACGCATGATACAGGGCTTTTCGGATGAAGCTGAACCATATCAACCTCTGCACCAGCAATGTGCTGGCACTGTCTTCCCTGCTTGAAAAACACTTCGGGTTTGTTCTTGAAGAAACACGCGGACAGCACGCTTTTGCCCAGCTTACGGGCACGGATGGCATGACGCTGATCCTGATGGACATGAGCAAAACACCCCAGCCCTACCCGCGCAATTTCCATATCGGGTTCATTCTCGATGATCCGCAGGAGGTGCGTGCCCGACATGCCAGTTTGTGCGTCGACGGCTATCTGCCGGGACCGGTGGAAGTCATGACGCGTGGGCGTGACCGCTGGACCCTGTTCTATCACCCCGCAGGTGACGACCTGCTGATCGAGGTCAGTGCACAGGAACCGGCGTGACTATCGCGCCTGTCGCCTGCCTCACGCCACCCGGCATCTGACGCCGGGTGGCAAACTGTTCCGGTTACTTCGTGTCTTCTACGGCAAGCTTTCCGTCCCGGACGCCATACTGCTTCTGATTATCCGGTCCGATCAGCGACGAGGCATGGCTTGCAAACGTCACGGGCAGGGAGACGGGTGACTTTACGGGACGGTAATTCCCTGCATCATTCACATCCCCTGCCCCGACATACTGCGCAATGTAGGGATAGGGATAAACCGGGCGGCTGGCGATCGCTGCCGCATCCGGCCGGGCGTAAGGCTGGTTGGGCATGGGGGCCATGTGGATCTGGCCACCAGCCGGCGGCTTGCCGTGCCCTCCGGGCGGCGGTCCCATCGGCCCATCACCCTGGGCTGTCTTTTCCGTACGAATAGCGTTGGGCGCAATGCCAGATTCCGTCCAAGCCATGAGCGGGGACAGAAAATCGACCTGCGGGAAGCCCTCACCGTTTCCACAATGTCCCACACCGGGCAGCAGATAGAATTTCAGGAAACTGTCAGTCTGCTCCACGCCCATTTCCCGCTGCACGCCCTGATAATACGCGATGGTGTTCAGGGGCGAGATCGACTGGTCTGCCAGCCCGTGCCACAAGATAAGGCGACCGCCACGCTTGTGAAACGGGTGGAGGTTCGTGTTCTCGGCATTATACAGCGGCGCCAGTTCGGTCATGTGGGCGAAGGATGTGTCATCAAAGTGGAAGCGGGCCAGATCAGCCGCTTTTTCATCCACCTCAGGCGGAATGACGTAAGCAATGGCGGAGGCCGCAATGCCCTGGCTCATGGACTCAGCTCGTGCTGTGGCTGGCAGCGCCCATTGCAGTTCCGATCCCGGCAATGGACCACCGATGATGTAGGGATGCCCTTCCCCGTCCGTAGCCCCCTTGTAAAGCCGTAGCGCCGCCTGCGTTTCATCCGTTGTCAGACAATGCGATGTGTCTCTCTGGCCTGCCGGGCACTGAACCCATGCGGGGTCGAAACTGCAGGCGCGAGGGTCTTCAAGAATACCGTCCCTTACACCCGATAGCGTATCGCAATGGCGGATGACGGCGTCATGCAGAACACCAACGCGGCTTTGCAGCAGGATATTGGTGCCATCGGCACGCTGCTTCCCGCGCACGTTCCACGCATGGTAAAAGGAGTTCTGCACGGTAAACAGCGCAGCCGGAGCCCCTGCGGAAATCCCGTCAAAATCCTCGGGGTAGCGCTGCGCCTCCATCAGGGCTTCACGCCCGCCATCGGAACATCCTACAAAGTAGGAATATTTCGGGGCCTGGCCGTAGAAGGCCGCCGTCAGGGCCTTGGCCGCCAGAGCGGTGACATGGTTGGCGCGATAGGCGAAATCGATACGTTTTTGCGGGTTCCTGCCAAATTCGCCTTGTGCCAGCCCCATCATGGAACCGGTATGCCCCATATCGTCACCCACCATGACAAATTCGCCATTCAGCGCCGGGACGCACGCCCCTGCATTGCTGACGCCTACATGGGTCATCCCGCACAGACCACCGCAACCACCGAGCAGGAAACGCTGGGTCCAGTGCTCCATGGGCAGATCGACTTCAAAGGAAATGGTTGGCGCGATCTGGCCCGTGACCTTGCAGAATTTACCCTTTGGGGTCTGGAGCAGGGTAGCCTTCTGACCGTGAACCTCGGCCCCGACGGCATGTGTCAGATCGACATTGCCCAGCGCTTCACATGACAGGATGGGTCTTACCACCGGCAGACTGACAATATCTGCGGCTTGTGCCAGGTTCGAGAGCACAGAGATGAGGCAGATCCCCGGTCCCACAATCCACAAAAAGGCGGTCAGCTTTAGAAGTATTCTTTTCATCGCAGGTAAGATGCCCCGTTCAGTCAATCGTTCGATGCGGTTCATTAACCGGATTCACGCGATGGCGCGTCGAACAGAATGTATGGATTTGTAATAAAGCTAACTATTCAGAACACTTGGCAACCCGTTATTCCCCCCATTCTTCCTTGTAGCCAAATCCGTTCCTGTTATCGGTTGCCTTGATGTAAAGCGGCGTAAACGCCCAGTAGACAGGCTGAAGATGGGCTGGAATAGAAAACCGGGCCATATAAAGATTTGCTGCCAGTTCCCGGTCCTCAATGCCCAGCCTCCGCACAGGCCCCTCCATCTGCAATCCACGCAGGAGAGGAATGGAGCTGTCCTGACCACTGACTGTTGCTACCCCTCGCCCTGCCTGCCCCAGCAGAATGCCGTGGCGGGTCGAAGGGTCTGTCACAAACAGCAGGCGTGCGCGTGGTAGGTCAAAAACATAGAATATAGGCGCTGCCCAGTGCTGATGCCCGGCGCAAACCGCCAGAGACATGACATGGAATTCTGCTACCAGGGCATCAATCCGGGGGGTAAATATGGTCATGGTCCGACAAACCTTAGCCATATGGTGGTCATGGGCATGGCCAGCACCAGTGCGGGCAGCATGTTACCAACCGGGAATTTGACAATGCCGCATATCCGGAAGCCAGTTGCCAGCATCAGCACACCCCCTACGGCTGCAAAATTGTCATTCATTAACGGGGTTGTCAGCGGGGCAAGATAAGTCGCACCTGTCGCAAGGGCCAGCAGGATGGAGGGATCTCCCGTCATACCTTCATGGATGGCACCAGATATGCCAGTTCCGCTTGCGCAGAAGAGAACGGTAAGGGCAACGAAACGTTCGAGAAATACCTCTGGCATCAGATCTGCAGGCATAGGCACAAAGCGTCCCATCAAGCGGTTCCCCCATGTGGAAACCGCGCCCAGATGAGTCTCCAAAGCGCAACTTTCCCCTATGATGACACCAAGCAGCAGGGATAAGACCATTACGGCAACGGCATGGCCATGGACAATCAGCGAAACACCCATTCCCATGGATGCCAGACCAAACATCATAGGCAGACCATCTTTCAGGCGTTGTGGAATATGCCCGCTCAGGGCCGCGCCGAGAATTCCGCCTGCCAGCACTACGCCGGCATCTGTATATGAGCCGATCAGCATGGCTGTTTTCCTATTTTTCCGCTGAGACGGCAGACAGTGTTTCGCCCCAGCGGGGCATGTCAGGCACTTCCACACCCAGCAGGGACAGGGCGCGCGCGGCACTATGGCGGATAATATCGGCACTTGTGCGCGGCGCCGCGTAAATGGTGGGAACCGGCGGGAAAATGATACCGCCATATTCGGTCACGGCCAGCATGTTACGCAGATGACCCAGATGAAGTTGCGCCTCACGCGTCATCAGCACCAGACGCCGCCTTTCCTTGAGCGCGACATCGGCCGCGCGCGTGACAAGATTACCCGTCACTCCCGATGCAATTGCACCAAGCATATGCATGGAGCACGGGGCGATAATCATGCCTTCGGTACGAAAAGACCCACTTGAAATGGGCGCGCCTAGCGCGCCTGGTGAGTGGATATGGGTGGCAAGGGCGTACACGTCCTCAGCCGACAGATCTGTTTCATGCTCACGCGTCAGTTGCGCACCACGGGACATGACGAGATGCGTCTCGATCTCCGCTTCCCGTAATAGACGCAAGACATCAACTCCATACTGGAAGCCCGATGCCCCCGTAATACCGACGACAATCCGTTTTCGGGTCATTGAAAGCTCCCGTTCTGAAGATGTTTCCTGATGACGGCAGAAGTACAGAGCCTGTCTGCCTGCGCGGGATGACGGATCGGCAGACAGGTTCCTGCGGGATTACATGCCCGCTTTGGGAAAGATCGAAGGTGCGAACGGATGCGGATCGACTTCGCGGAACTGCGCACGCACAAAATGCTCTTTCAGTTTCCATGGATAGGTGCAGTCAAAGATCGTCTTACACGACACGCCTTTTGCAGGGATTGAGGGATCGTAATCCGGCACCTGCGAGGGATCGAGCACATGGCCCGTCACCCCGGGCAGAAACATGGTATCCACATTGCCCTGATACCGGGTCTGCATGGCCCAGAGCACATCGTTACTATCGAACAGATCGACATCATCATCCACGATGATGACGTTCTTGAGTTCGCGATAAACTGCCAGCGCAATCAGCGCGGCCTGACGCGCCTTACCCGCATCGCCCGCACTACGCTGGCAGACCTGAAGGATCGCCAGCAGCTTTCCTCCACCCGCGCTATGCGCATAAACATTTTTCACAAACCCCGGCAGCGCCTTGTCACAGGCGTTGAAAATACTGGCTTCTGTTGGAATGCCTGCCAGATTCACATGCTCTTCACCCGACCCGACCAATGTCTGCAAAATAGCGTTCTTCCGCATGGTCACGGCTTTGACCTTGATCACCGGCAGGGCTGGATTGGCAGGACCGTTATAACCGGGAAATTCGGGCATCGCATGGCCCGTATTGGTGTTGACATCCTCCCGTATCCGACGTCCCGGCAGGATCTCGCCTTCACTCACGATTTCGGCCCGGGCGATGGAACGTTCTTTCACCGTCACAGCATCTATGAGTTCAACCGCTCTACCACGCAGCCCGCCAGCTACGGTCAGTTCATCAAAGCCCAGAGGTGTGGTGGGGGCCTTGAAACACGCCCCGATCGGGATGGCAGGGTCCAGTCCCATATTGATGGTGATAGGCAGCACCTCGCCCCGCTCTTCCGCCTTGGCACGAAAAAGACAGAGAGTTCATCGCGCCCCTGCACGCACAGACGATGGATGGTCACGTCTGTATGGCCGTTATCCGGATCACTACCCAGTAGCAGGCCGAGGCAGAAATAGGGACCAGCATCCTGTTCCGTATTGGTTGGGGCCGGGAGAAGCTTACGCAGGTCAAAGTGCGGGTCATCAGCCCGAAAGACCTGTTCCTGACAGGGAGCGGACTGTCCCTTGAGGACGACCGGAGCAATCCCGTTAAGGACCGCCTCGCCCATCCGCCGCCCAAGCTCTTCGGGTCTGCTGTCAAGCAGTAAGGCCACGCGCTCACGTTTTGCCATAAGGCCAACCAGTACCCGTGCATCGGGGTAGCCTTTCACATTCTCGAACATCATCGCCGGACCGGTTCTGGTCGGACGCATGACGGTACCCCCAGCCCCGACACGTTTATAAACACCCGCCAGTTCGGAGCGGGGGTCGATCTCATGGTCTGTTGAAATCAGTTCATCTGGGGACTGCTCAAGTCTAACCAGAGCGGAGCGTAGGTCGATGACCGGTGGGTTGGCTGTGTGATCCGTCCTGTCCATGACATTGTCCTTCCTGTCGCAAAAGGAAGGCTATCCGGCCACCATTATATGTTCCATATTCACCATGCGGCATTATTGATAAGTCAAATATTATGGATGAACATCTAACGTCTGTTTCTCTACGCCGGCTGGCTGTCTTTCTCACTGTGTGCGAAACCCTCCACGTCGCTCGTGCGGCTGAAAAGCTCGACATCGCACAGCTCGCGCTCAGCCAGCAGATCAAGGCTCTGGAAGAGGCTCTTGGTGCCCAGTTGTTCCATCGTCGCAAGCGGGGCATTGACCTGACCAGTGCTGGCCATGCCTGCCGGGAGGCGGCACAGCACCTCCTAAAGAGCCATCACAACCTGATCGACGGGGTGCGAAGCATTGCCCGTGGTGAGATGGGCCAGCTTGTTCTGGGTCATGTCGGATCGGCCCTGGCGGGACGGATTTTCCCCGACCATCTACAGAGAATGAAACAGCACTTCCCTGAGGTGCAGATCACGTTGGCTGAAAAATCCATCTCGGATCTTGTCACTGCTGTCACAAAAAAGGACATCGATGTTGCTTTGGTACGAGATCTTGAAACTGTTCCTTCCATCTGCAGCACACGACGATACATAACGGAAAAGCTATTTGTTCTACTTCCGGAAAACCATCCCCTTGCATCCCGAACCGACCTTTCCATACGGGCAATCCATGCCACTCCCCTGATTGGTTTTCAGGATCCGGACGAAGTCGGCATCGCACGTATTGTGCAACAAATAGCCGAAAAAAACGGCCTCTCCTTTGAGCCATCATGGAAAGTTACCAATATCGGCAGCATTTTCGGAATGGTTCACGCAGGTTTTGGCCTGTCAATCGTTGCCGAGAGTGTGACAGCACTTCTGCCTGCCGGTCTGAGCGCCCTCCCCCTGAGTGAACCTGACGCAGAATCAACCCTGTTTCTATTGTGGAACAGAGAGCAGATCTCGCCAGCATTACAGAAGTTCATCGAGCTTTCCTGAAATACCTCCATAATCTGTGAACCGGACATCGCTAAATTAGATCACTCGAATCACCTCATTACTGAAAAGCATAAATAACCAGTCATCTTCATCTCGTTCAGCGCACGCCTCCGACATCCCTGACGAAAGCATCGGCCTGTCCCTTCACCCAGTAGCCGGATGCCTTGATCCATGGGGCCGGAATCCTGCGCTCATCCAGAAGATACTGACGCACAGCCTTCGCCACGCGGGCCTCAGCGCCGACCCAGACAAAAGTACGGTCCGGAATTTCCAGATTTTTCAGAACAGCAAGAATACCCGCAGCGTCATCCGCCTGATCCATGGAGCGATAAACCCAGTGGGCAGCATGGCGCGCGACCGTGGCGAAGACCTGCTCATCTTCTGGTCCCGGCACAGCCACGAGCGTTGTGACAGGCGTGTCGGCTGGCAGTTCCTCCACGCGACGCCCGATCGCGGGTAACGCCGTTTCATCGCCAATCAGAAGCCACTGGTCAATCGGTCCGGCAATGATCTGCGATCCACGTGGACCGCCGATTTCCAGCCGATCTCCCGGTCTGGCGGCCCTTGCCCACGCAGCCGCTGGTCCACCATGATGATTGACGAAATCCAGAAGCAGCGTACCGTTCTGCGGGTCATAGCGGCGCGGCGTGTAATCACGGCGGGTTGGTGTGCCGTCCAGACCGGGAATGAAGATCTTGATGTGATCATCCGGCGCTGGACTGGTGAAACCGGCCAGTTCGGGTCCGCCCAGCGTGATGCGGATCATGTGCGGAGTCAGGCGCTCAATGGCGCGGACCTCAAGACTGCGTCTGACAAGTTCGTGCCTTACACGTCGGATCTCGGGACCATCACCCCGATTTAAAAAGGACTGGAAGAGTTTCATGACTGTGTATCCTTGTCGTGCCGACAGACCGGTGACTGTGGATACACAGACGCACAGGCTGCCAGCATTTTGCTGTCAGTTTCTGTGCGTTGTTTCACGTTAACGCATACGAAAGTACGATCAGCGAAGACCGCACTAGCTGTGTAGATCAAAGCCTTCGGAGGCAGAGTCTGTCAACGGGTTTCTCAGTATCCTCCTGTTATCCTCCTATTCCAAATGCCTGACCACAGCATCTTCAGATCGGACAGACGCCACTGGCACATTGAAGATGCGCCCAGTCCACCACTTCGCGCACCTCGTCATCCTGAATCATGGCGGTGATGGCAGCGAATTTGCCTGCCGACACTTCCTCTTCCGGCAGGTATTCATAACCAAGACCGGAATCCGGGCGGCTCGGCAGCACGGCGCAGCAGCGCACATGCGGCTGGTTGGCAGCCACCATGGCGCGGAAACTGTCCAGACTATGCCGGTCGGTATAGACCTTGAGCGTGTAAGACACCTGATTGCCCTGCTCCGCCCCGATCCAGTATTTCTCCAGCAGTTCCAGCCAGCGATACTGCTCCTCCGGCGAGGCTTCGGGTGCTGTCACCACACGCTCGCCCATGCCGAGACGCTGGATAAGCGGCACGGTCGGAAAGCCCACAATACTCATGCCCGGAAAGCTGCGCAGCGAACGCACGGGGTAGCCCTTGCGCTCATAGGTGGGCAGCAGCGGATCGGTCCCTGCCTCCCATGTGCCGTCCTCGCGTCGCACGCCCTTGAACTGCACCCAGCGAAGATACTGCCGCCGTGCGGGCAGATGCGCACCTTCAGTCAGACCGAACAGCTTGGATGTGGTGCCCGCGGGCTTGACGGTTGTGACCGTAACCGGTCGGGCGGTGCCGGTCTCGTGCGCATAGGCATCTGCCTCGCTTTTGGCGATGGTGGAGAGTTCCCGCACCGCGTTCCAGAAGGGAGCAGCACGTTCCTCATCCAGCAGGTCACGGAAGTCGAGACCAAAGCGCACCCATGCCCACTCATGCAGGCCGGTCGGGCCGATGCCGATACGGTTGGTCCGCCGCACCTCCTCGCCATACAACGCGTCCATGCGGTTGGCACGCAGCAGGAAGCGCACGCCCAGCCGTACGGAGTCCCGCACGCGGGCATCCCATATTGCCGCCGTCTCAGTCGGCACCTGACCGGGCGTCACATCCTCCGGCGCCACGGGGCAGGCCAGCAGCGGAGCGAAATCACCAATCACACAATAACCACCCGTGACGTGCAGCGTGATCTCGCCACACGGGTTGGTCGTGACCGGGAAATGCGCGGAGGTGGCCCGCTGCGCCAGATCCGCCAGCAGGGCCGCCCCCTCGCTGGCCTGATAACGATGCGAGCGGAAATCCCGCCCATCCGCATGCACCTGTTTGAACCGTGCGCTGCCGGTTCGATTATCTTCCAGCCGGTCACCGTTGATAAAACCGGGCTCGCCATTGATCCACGCGCACCGCGTGGCCTCGGCAAACACCGTGCGGGCATGGTCGGCCAACGAGCCGGTCTTTGCCGGATCGTTCACGTAATCCCAGAATTCGGCGTCCACCATGACGGAGTGGTTGGCGGTCCATAACCCGCCTTCTTCCTTGGCGCGAATGAAGCGCAGCACATCCGCATCCCGCCATGATTTGGTCGCCATGCGTGCGGCCCGACGGGCACCCCCAACCTGCACCTCGACGGACAGATAATGATCCACCCGTAGCGCCTGTTCCCATAGCGGCATGTCGCCTGCGCGCGCGGCCTCAATCACATGCTCTCGCACATTGAGCAGCCCGCGCAGCAACGAGACCGGTCCCGAAGCTGGCCGCCCCTGCATGCCTGCAATTGGACTGCCCGCGCAGCGGATGGCGCTGAAATCCAGCACCAGCGTGCAGCTGCGTTCGCCACGGAAGGCCATCGCCTCAATGGTCTCGACCGCCTTGCCCCATCCTTCTCGGCTATCCTCAATCATATGGATGAGATCATCGCCTTCGGGAGCACGGGCGAGCACAGTTCTTTCCAGAAAGGCACGGACCTGTGCCTCCGTCTCCGCATCGAAGGCTTCCAGCGCCGTGCCCCAGGGCAGGATCTGCATCTCAAGGCCGAACCGCAACAGGCTGGCGCGATCATGCGGGTAGTCCGGATGGTCAGGCGACAGGACGAATTTCAGATCCGGGGCCTGCCCCCAGTCCACCACGCAGAGTTCGTCGTCATAGGCTCGCCCGACGCCGGAGCCATTGAGCAGCAGGTAGAATTTCGCAAAAGAGCAGATGGCCGTCGCGCAGTTGGTGAACATCTCCATGTTGCGGTCTGGCTGCGTGCTGTCGCCATGCTGCAGATGGCGGCCCGATGTGAGCAGCGCCCCTGTGGCGATGGCGTTACGAAGCTGCATGATCTCCGCATCACCGACCGTAGCCAGCAGCCCGGCATTGCCTGCGGCCACACGATCAGCCACGCGCCCAAAATCTTCGCGGTCGGAAGGCCGGAACACGGTCCGACGACCGACCGCCTCTCCCATACCGCGATCCAGTGGACGTGCGGGGACCGGACGGGTTCCGAAAGCCTCTTCAAACGGATTGCGAACAGCTTCGCGTCCGCCCTGCCCGCCCGTAAACAGCGAAAAATCTCCGTCCATGCACCGGCTCCATCGTTCGGGCGAGCGTGGTCCCATCTTCGGTGCCATTTCGCTCATGTTGTGGTTGCGATGGGACAATGGCACCAGATGTTGTGTTTTGCACGAACAAAATAGCGGGCCGCACTTTTCTGATCGCTGTCACCCGCAGTTTTCCTTGATATGCGATCTGATTTTTTTGGTTCCTGCTGGACAGCCTGCCAGGAGAATCATGTCGGTCGCTTCGAACACCAGTAGCCGCGACGTCATCGCCGCCGGGAAGGTCTGTGAAAATACTCACGCACACGTGAAATCAGCCGTATCTACGCGTGAATTCGCTCCCATTTGCATCCTATGTGCATCCTGCGGTGTATTCCGGGCACAAAAAAACCGCCGTGTGAGGGCGGGTTTTTTATGTCTGATCAAGGACTTATGCTTGGTTTCGTGGATAGGATTTGAACCTATGACCTTCAGGTTATGAGTTCCAGTCTAATACTGGCACAATTACCGCACAGAGCCGATTTCTCTACGATAAATAGCGGTTTTTCTTAGGTTTATACTCGACCCCTGCTACACTCTCCCACGACTGGAATCGCCTGATTTCACTCCCAAATGATTCCTATTTGATTCCAGTGATTCCAACCCGGGGAGGATGTCCCATGGTCAAGATCACGAAACGTTCCGTCGAGGCTGCCGCCAGGACCGGCAAGGAGTATTTCCTCTGGGATGACGAGCTTCGAGGCTTCGGTCTGAGGGTCCATCCCTCGGGTCGGAAAATCTACCTCGCCTAGTTCCGCACGGGCGGGCGCATCCGCCGGGTCAATATCGGCCCGCATGGCCCGATCACACCGGATCAGGCCCGCACCGAGGCCATGAAGCATCTGTCCGATGTGCGGCTGGGCAGCGATCCCGGCGCACAGCGCGACCACCTGCGCTCCGCCGCGACCATGAAGGAATTCGGCAAACGGTTCCTCGACGAGCATGTCGCCTCGCACTGCAAACCCTCGACCCAGTACGAATATGGCCGCTGCGTGGACCTGTTCATCACCCCAAAGCTGGGAACGCTCAAGATCATCGACGTGACCCGCGCCGATGTCGTCGAACTGCACCAGGGATTGAAAGAGACACCCTATCAGGCTAATCGAGTGCTGGGCGTGCTGTCGATCATGTTCACCCTGGCCGACACATGGGGCGTGCGGACAGACGGGATCAATCCATGCTGGAAGGTCAAACGATATAAGGAAGTGAAGCGGGAGCGTTACCTGACACCCGATGAACTGGCACGGCTGGGCAAGGTGCTGCGCGAGGCGGACGGTGAGCCGGAAGCCGCAACCTGCATCCGCCTGCTGCTGCTCACCGGTTGCCGCCTTGGGGAAATCCAGATGCTGAAATGGAAGTTTGTGGACGCCCGCACGGGCGTCCTGCGTCTGCCGGATTCCAAGACCGGAGCCAAAATCGTGCCCGTCGGCAAGGCGGCGCTGGACGTGCTGGCGGGCATCCCCCGGATTGACGGCAACCCCTATGTCATAACCGGGAAAGTGGACGGTCAGTATCTGACCGATATCCAGAAACCGTGGCGGCGGCTGCGCGCGCGGGCCGGGCTGGATACGCTACGCATCCATGACCTGCGCCATTCCTTCGCATCGGACGCGCTCCAGCTTGGCGCGGACCTGACCATGATAGGGCGGCTACTGGGGCATACCCAGGTGCAGACCACCGCGCGGTATACTCACCTTAAAACCGATCCCATTAGAGAGACTGCCAATGCCGTAGCAAGTGCTATCTCTTTTTCTTTAGAGAAGGGAATTTGATCAAATGAAAATTTATATTGTTAGCTATCTCTATTATTTGAAATAATGTTCTTTACGGAATATCGAATTTGACCTTCAAAAAAGGCTCGTCGTCGTTTTACTGCAAATCTTGCAGCCTCCTGTGCCGCGACTTGCATAGGTGAACGTGGATCATTTGGGTCAACTCCCGTCATAATCATTCTAGAACTATCAATTTTATCACTTTCCATTGAATCTGTTCTTATTCTCTTTGCCACATGCACCAAGGGTACGTGCCCATCATAGCTTGAACCATCCATCATTAACGCCCCCAGCATAGGCAAGTACAAATTACCATCAACTTCAACCGGCATATTCACGCCCTGCTTACGAATTTTCAGAAGGTCTTCTTCCGTAAGACTTGAATTCCCATATCCAATACTACGAACCATGCCAGAATCAGGCCAATTTTTGACAATTATCTCAATTAGATGTCGCTCTATCTTCCAATCACGACCGTGGCTAAATATATCTATTATATATGCCGAATGAGAAATTTGACAAAAATAAATAAAAACAAGTACAGAACCACCTTGTATATGAAGATGATATATATTCCATTTGTTTCTTATTAAATCCATCATTTTCTTATAAGAGTTCCAATCACCTCTTTTTTCACCCTTTTTAAAAGCTTTCTTTGCTCCTGCCATCGGAGACACATAAGACGATAGGTCTTTCCCCATTTGGATGGCAGTTATCAGTGGCATAGCGAATTCAAGTGCAGGAGACCCTTGAAGATGCGCGGCAACCAACACAGAATATTGCCCAAAAATCCGAGGTGTCCTTAAGTATAAATCCCTTACACATATATCAATATTTTTATCCATGGAATTTTATGCCTTATTTATAGTTGCATCATTAAAAATGCCACGTTTGTGATGTTCATAGCCTATCTGATGGCGCGTTTTTCACTCTAGTCAGTCGACATCCCGAACAATTCCACATTCCATTATTACTTTTCGCCTCTTTCATCACGAACAGTGCGTCTCCTGCCGATCCGGATTTAACACCCAATTCCCATACTCTTCCATACGCCTGCCCACGCCTTTGGGGTGGAGAAATTCGCGCACGTCATATCCTCCACTCCCAGACAACATTTTTCCCGTCAGCCTCCCCTTACCGGCACCGCTTCACCCCCGAAGCGGACCGCATCGACAAGGGAGGTTTCCATGACCACGAGACCCGAACCAAAGCCGGAACAGTCCCCGGCCCCGGCAACACAGACGCCCCCGCGCGCCCTGACCGCACCGGCCCGTATCCAGCGCCCCTATCTGCGCAGTGGCGAAGCCGCTGATCTGATCGGTGTATCCATCCGCACCCTGGAAAAATACCGCTGCATTGGCGACGGGCCACCGTTCCTGAAGATCGGCACCCGTGTCCTCTACTCCCGACAGGATGTCGAGGACTGGCTGCAACGTCACCGCTGCAACAGCACCTCCGATGAAAACTTTGTCGCCGCACTCCGTAACCGGGCGTCATGGAGGAACAGGTCATGACCGACATGGACGCCTCCGACGACGCCCTGTTCGGCCTGACCACGGTGGAACTGACCTTCATCCAGAAGCGCGTCGAACACTGGCTGCGTTTTGGTCAGCCGGTCTCAGACAAGGTGCTGGACAAACGCCGCCGTCTGGTCGCCTTCACGCCGGGCAGCGTATTCGGCTTCATCCGGTGGACCGCCAACGATTACGGGACCGTTGTCTCCTGCTTCGACATCGTGCGCGTGGTAGAACCGGGGGCCGCCTTCCAGACCGTACCTTTCGTACGCCCTGGCGGCGAATTGCTGCTCGATGTGTCCGGCTGGCCCAAGGTCCGGCGCGTGCTGGAAGAAATCGACGCCATTGAGGAACTGGGGCTGCACCCCGCCGACATCTGTCCCGATCACTGGCGCGCCCTCAATGGGCGCATCGCCACCAATGTAGCCTCCCGTCCCTATACGCGCGCCATGCACAAGGCATGGCTGGCGCGCAGGAGACTCGCATCATGACCCGGCGCACCTGGTTCTTCGGCACGTATTTCATCGTACTGGCGGTTGGCGCGTCCGCCGCTGTGCATGTTGCGCCCCGGCTGTTGTGGAACGAGACGGCCAGCGTCCCGGTCGGGCTGTATCGGGTGCGTCCTGGCAGCGCGCTGCACATCGGGGATATCGCCGCGATCCGGTTGCCCGATCGACTGGCGCTGCTGCTGGCAAAGCGGGGCTATCTGCCGTTCGGCGTGCCCTTGCTGAAACCCGTCGCGGCATTGCCGGGGCAAGACGTGTGCAGGGTAAAAAACACCATCAGCATCGACGGCGCACATGCTGGCGACGCGCTCGACAGCGATCATCGTGGACGCCCGTTGCCCGTCTGGCAGGGCTGTCATCGTCTCTCGCCCGGCGAGATTTTTGTCATGAACCCGGCGGAACCGCGCAGCCTCGACGGGCGGTATTTCGGTCCGCTCCCAGCAAGCACTGTGATCGGGCGCGCGGTCCCGCTTTGGCTTCCGTCCCCTCATATCAATGGAGACCGGCCATGATCCATCTTGGCACGTTCACGCATACGACCAACGGATTTTTCGGGCAGATCACCACCTTCCTGATGGCCGACGATCTCTCCATCGTTCCGAACGAAAACCGCACATCCGAAAACGCTCCCGATTATCGCGTCCTGCGTGGTCTGGAGGATGATGCCGCGCAGGTTGGCTGCGCCTAGGTGCGACAGAACGAGCGCTTCGGTCTGTGGCTTGCCGTGCTGATCGACGACCCGCTGTTCGTCTCTCCGTTGGGTGCCCGGCTGATGCCCGACCGCGACGGTTCCGACAGTTTCCGGCTGATCTGGAACCGTCCCGATCCGCGTTATGCATCACGTTAAAAAAGCGCTCGGTCTGCTGGTGGTCTGCGGTGGGATGGCAATGCCCGTGCAGACTGCCAGCGCCGCGCCGTTCGATGCCTATGTCAACGAGGCGGCCACGCGGGCGAGCATCCCGCCCGCTTGGATCACGGCGGTGATGCGCGCCGAGAGTCAGGGTGATGCTTCTGCGGTATCACCCAGGGGCGCTATGGGCCTCATGCAGATCATGCCCGACACATGGCGGGAACTGCGCGCGGCGTTGAATCTTGGAGCCGATCCATACGATCCGCACGACAATATCGTCGCAGGTGCGGCGTATCTTCGCCGGTTGCATGACCGCTACGGCGATGCGGGTTTTCTGGCCGCCTATAATGCCGGGCCGGGGCGGTATGAGCAGTTTCTGACAGCAGGGAAAACGCTGCCCGACGAGACGAAAAAATACGTTTCCAGAGTCATCCGCCTGCTGCTTGGAGAGTCGATTGGCAGCGCGATTTCTGATGCGAGTTTTGTCAATCAATCGCACGCCGAAATGCCATCTGGAAATCGGCTTTTTGTCGGTCCGTTTGCATCCCAAACCGTCATCCAGAACGCGCCCGAGGTGATGCCCGTTTCTGATCACGTGATGCGATTTGTGGCCCCGCCTCATGGCCTGTTCGTCTCCGTTTCGCAAAGGAGCCCGCCGTGACAGGGGATTTACGGCATGAGAGGGGAAAACTGTCGTCCCATCGGAAGCATTTCGGGAATGTGCCGGGTGTTGGGCAGATCGGGAAACATGAAGAATTAAGAGGGCAAGATAAAACGGCCTGCCACGTCGGGCGACAAAGCGCAGGCGCGCCTTGCCTTCCTGTGTGCAGGTTGGGTCGGTCGTGTGCAGGGTTTTGGATTATGTCCTGCTCTCCTGCGGGGTTTTCCTGCACAGGAAGGTTCTGATGGCCCGTGACGAGGATTTCCGGGTCCGTCCGGGCCGCATTCGAAGCAAGGGAAGCAGTGCCCGGTCCCGGAGCTTTCTGGCGCAGGTGCTCCATGCTTCCCGCCGCGCGGGCGGAGGCAGTAGCGGCAGCCCCGGAAAGGGAGAAGGCAGCGGTCCGCGCTCCGGCCCCTCGACCTTCGGGCGGGGCCATTCCCGGTTTGGCAGAAGCCGCCTGTTCGACGCCCATCGCCGCGTCACGGTGAAGGCCCGCGTGGTACGACAGACCGGGCGCGGCGCGCGTCCCGGATCGCTGGCCGATCACCTCGCCTATCTGCGCCGGGATGGTGTCACCCGCGACGGCGAGAAAGCGCATCTGTTCGGGCCGGATGGTCAGGAGATGGATGCACAGGGTTTTGCTGCCCGTTGCCGGGACGACCGGCATCATTTCCGCTTCATCATCTCGCCCGAGGACGCGCCGGAGATGACGGACCTCGACGGTTTTACCCGCGACCTCGTGCAACAGATGGAAGCCGATCTCGGCACGCGGCTGGACTGGGCCGCCGTGTCGCACTGGAACACCGACAATCCGCATGTCCATCTGATCGTGCGCGGTGTGGACCAGGCCGGGGCTGATCTGGTGATCGCCCGCGACTATATCAGCCACGGGCTGCGCTCGCGGGCGGAGGATCTGGTGTCGCTGGAGCTTGGCCCACGCGCCGAACACGAGATTGAGGCTGCGCTGCGCCAGGATGTCACGGCGGAACGCTGGACACGCCTTGATGCCGAATTGCAGCATCATGCCGATGATCTGGGCATCGTGGACCTGCGGGCTGACGCCGGGGCCACTCATTACCTCGGGCAAAATGCGACGCATCGCGCCCTTCTCACCGGCAGGGCGCAGACACTGGAACGCATGGGACTGGCCCCATCAGCAGGACCGGGACGCTGGTCGCTCACGCCCGGCATGGAAGACACGCTGCGCGAGATGGGCGCGCGAGGGGACATTATCAAAACCATGCACCGCGCCATGACGGAACGAAGCCGGGATCGGGCGATGTCCCCCGGCGATTACGTGATCTCCGGGCGTGATCAGCCCATCGCCTTGACGGGGCGGTTGCTGGAGCGCGGGTTGCACAATGAACTGACAGGCGAAGCCTATGCCGTAATCGACGCCACGGACGGGCATGTGCATCATGTCCGCTTCCCCGGCGTCGAAGCCTTCCGCGACGCCCCGCCCGATGGCGGCATCGTTGAGGTGCGGACCGTCACCGGCAAGAACAGCGGCAAGGACTATCTGGTGCTGTCCGCGCGTTCCGATCTGGACCTTGCCGCCCAGGTCAAAGCGCCGGGTGCCACATGGCTGGATCATCGACTTGTGAAGCGCCAGCCCATGGACCTCGCCCGCACAGGTTTCGGGGCCGAGGTGCGGCAGGCCATGCAGGAGCGCACCCGCCATCTCACGGATCGCGGGCTGGCGTCATTCCAACAGGATGGGTCCGTCCGCTACCAACGCAACCTCCTGACGACATTACGTCAGCAGGAACTCGATCTGGTGGGCGCGAAACTCGCGAAGGAAAGCGGGCTGACCTATGAGCGCAGCATTTCAGGCAACTTTGTCACCGGCCAGTATGTGAAACGCCTCAGCCTGTCCTCGGGGCGCTTCGCCATGATCGACAATGGCCTCGGCTTCCAGCTTGTGCCCTGGGCGCCGTCTCTGGAGAAGCAGCACGACCGCTATGTCGATGGGGTCGCCCGCGATGACGGGGGAGTCGACTGGCGACATGAGCGCAAACGCGATCTCGGGATCAGCATGTAAACCACGTTGCCCGTTCCTTTTACGTCATGGCTCGCCCCGATACGACAAACCCGATTTCGATCTTGTTTCTGAAAAAATCGTTCGGTCACATCATGACTTTTCATGGAGGATTTCCATGCGTGACCGCCTGAACGTCTCCCTGCCCGTCGCCATGATCTCGCAGATCGGTGACCTTGCCACACGCCGGAAGGTGACGCGCTCCGCCGTGGTGGAGGCCGCGGTCGCCTCGCTCCTGTCACCCGACAGCGCGGAGAAAACCGAAGCGGCCCTGACACGGCGGCTGGACCGGCTGACACGTCAGATGCAGCGGCAGGAGCGTGACCTGATGATCGCGCTGGAAACGCATGCCCTGTTCATCCGCTTCTGGCTGGGCCAGATGCCGTCCCTGCCAGCCGAGGCGCAGGCCGCCGCTAATGCGCTGGGACAGGAACGGTTTGCGCGGTTTCTGGACACGCTGGGGCGACGGCTGTCTCAGGGGCGGTCTTTCCGGGATGACATCCCGCTCGATATTCCCGCCATGCGTCAGCGCCCCTCTGACAGGGCCGATGCTGCGTCACCCAAAGCATAGCGCTCGTCCCCGTGGGTGACATCACCCCTCAAGCAGCAGTTTGAGATAGCCGCCCTCAACCAGGGCGAGGCCTTCATCGCGCCAGTCCTTGGCAGTCCTGCGCCATGTATGATCGCGCCATTCGTTCCAGGACATGGTCAGAGCGCGGGGATCAAGCAGCACGGCGGCAATGCGACGTTCATCGGCACCGGCCCGATGCAGGGACCGAAACGGCGTTATCATCGGAGGAACACGGGCAGGCAGTCTGAAACCCAGATGATGGGCCACGAAACGCCCGGCCTCATACCAGCGACTTCGGTAATGCGGGTCGATCGGGATCACGACCGCAGGCCGCTTTGCGGCGGCCGGATCATCCAGCAGGAAGAAAAATGTCCCGAAGGAACCGGTCACGGTGACGGAGCGCCCCACGTCGTCCTCGCTGTCGAACAGGATGCGGCCCATAGCCTCGAAATCCAGCGACCGGAGATTGGTAAAACCCCGAGGGGCATCCGTCAGGCTGATGATCCTTGTTGTATCTTCCATGCGCCAGATCACGGGTTTTCGGGTTATAGGGATGTCAGGATCATGGACAAAAACGTAACCTCCATCGGTCCCGGAACGCCGCCCACAGAAGCGAGGGGTTGGTGCTGGCCCCGGCCCGCTGCAAAATATCATGATAATCGCTGACATAGCGGGACCAGCGCCGCATGAAGGCCCCGGCAAGGGCGGAGGCCGGGAGGGTTCTGAGGATGGCCAGATCGGCCTCGGAATGCCAGATGTCCAGTGGCATGGGGATGGTCCTCTCGGCTGGAAAGCCGCCGACCGGGTGCGACAAAACACACCGCACCTGTCAGGTGGCTCCGCGTTTCTGGTTACATTGAGTTCTCACGCCTTGCGGCATGACCTTATGAAAATTGCAGGGACACTCCACGCATGTTGCGCCTTGTTATCCAACGAGTTTGGCATGGAGACGAAAGGTAAGGTAATGGAGAACAAATTCTTTAGTTCAGTGCAGTGAATTTTCACCAATTATAGGTCAAATTTCCATATACCTTTCGACCCTCTCCCAGATTACAGACACCGCTCGCACATCCCGCGACATAGTATTTATTTGTTAAATTAGAAATAGTAATTTGTGCTTTTAATCCATTCAAACTTCTAAAACGTTTTCCAAAATCATAGTGAGCACCAATATCAAACAAAAAATATGCAGGGACTTTGTATGATTCAATATTGTCTCCGTATGTAAACCCAACGTATCTCATACCCCAGTTAATACCAAAACCTTGCACTATATTAGATGGAACAGCATAGTCTGCAAAAATGGAAAACATATTGCGGGGAATACGTGGGACAGCTTTTCCTTCCTCAGCTCGCTCTATGATTGGGCTACATGCCTTACCTGATGAAGGACAAAATGCGTTATCTGTAAGATTCGATTTTCCAAATCTGGTATCCGTATAACTATAAGATGCAATCAAACGAAGGTCTTTTGTGATATTTGCATTAGCCGAGACTTCGAAACCACGGGATCTAACGGTTCCTGCATCCTTCTCGCTGTCATGGACCAAATCTTCGATCAAATAATGATTCTCCGTAATATCAAATGCCGCTGCCGTGATCAGAATATCTTTATAAGGGACTTTATATTTTAGACCGGCCTCAAGCTGCTTTCCTGTTAAAGGTGAAAAGGGATGACCGAGATAGTCCGTAGATGTTTGAGGAACAAACGATGTTGAATAACTAAAGTATGGAGCAAGTCCAAAATTAAAATTGTAAATTATACCCCCCCTCCACGTGAATGCTGACTGTGGCTGAGGCGCTTTTTTATCAGAAGATTGGGTTACATTGCCAGTACCGTCACTCGTGTACGTGGTATCATGATAATGAAAGTTAACCCAATCTTGGCGTCCTCCTAGGAGGACGGATAGGCCTTTCCATTTAATTTGATCTTGAAAATAAATACCTTCTTGAAAAAAATCATAAGGTGCTACGGTATCTGTTCCGGCACATTTCCCTGACCGAATGCTAAAGCAAGGTATATAATTAGATTGTGGATTATAAACATTTATGGAAATAGGAACATCACTCTGCTGGTCAAAAGCAGAATCTGTGTTGTAGCTATAATCTCGAAAATCATTTCCAACAACCCATGTGTTTTTAACCTTTCCAATTTTAAATGAACCACTAAACCTTGTATCAAATTGTATAGTATTTAGTGATTGCTTCGATATTTCGGGACGAATTTTTATTGTGTCTGCATCTACTGCTGACCCGAAATACGAATATTGTGTCTTTGCGTTAGAATGATCCCAACGAAACGTCTGATCAAAATTAAGGAATTTGTTGAAGCTGTGGTGGAACTGTGATTCCAACATGGCATCTGTTTTGCTGTATGAGTTAAAATCGGGCAGACCTAGAAATGTGCTACGTGAAATCCGAGGAATATCAGAACTTGTAATTAACGTACCGCGAATTGGTCGCGCATTATCTACCCCGTTATTTGGAGTGTACTTATACATTCCGACAAGCGTCCATGAAGTATTTTTATCAATATCCCACGTTAAAGAAGGCAGAATCCCTAAACGTTGATATTGAACATGATTTGTCTGGATACCTTGAGTTACTCCTATACCTGCCACTCGGAATCGAACTGTTCCTGACTTATTCACTTTATCACTATAGTCGAAAGTTCCTTCGTAACGCCCCCAATTGCCGAAACCCACAGAAATTTCATGAAGAGGCGTTTCTGTGGGTTTCTTTAAAGTGATACCTATCATGCCGCCCGGTGTCGTTTGTCCATACATAACTGATGCTGGTCCGTTAACAGCTTCAATTCGCTCCACAAATGCAGTCTCTCCAGATGCCCCTGAGGCCCCATGAGACCATCGATAAATTGTGTAGTGCTAAAACCACGTTGTTTAATGGAACTTTGACCATCACTCGCCGAACCTGTATCGTGAGTGCCATAGCTTTCTGCATATATACCGGGCACATAACGCAGAGCTTGGGCAATTGTTTGTGGCTGTTGATCGACTATTAACTTCTTAGTCACTACATGAATTGAATTTGGTATCTCCATAATAGATGTGTTTGTTTTGGTCGCAGACATCGTATTTTCTGCAACATATCCAACGCCCGGACCAGTAGGATCTTGATGTGCAACGGAGCCGCCGACACGGACCGGACCAAGGGTAATGTTGACTGATGCTTTCACAAGCGTCACAATATTTCCTGAAAAACGATAGGTCAGACCTGTGCCCGCAAGCAACTGCACCAGTGCCTGCTGCGCAGTAATGCGCCCGGCTACACCGGGAGACGATAGTCCCTGAATCACAGGCGTCTCAACCGAAACCTGCTTTCCAGACTGCGCTCCGAAAGACGTTAGCGCCTTCGCAAGAGATCCCGCAGGAATAGAAAAGCTTTTTGATTGATCGGCAGTCATCGCAGATGAAACCACCATTTGAGCAAAAGCGCCTGGTGCTCCGGCAACAGAAGCCAGTGCCGAGCTTGTCATCAGAATTGCAGCTATAATTTTTCGGTCAGCACCGACACTCACGTTCCGTCGCAACGGCATTGTTTCCCTTACTGTGCTTTACGTAGCAGGGGACGTGTCGTTAATGCGACTGCATTGCAGTTTCATCCCCTACTTGAGCGACGGGTGCCGAGAAAAATTTTTCCCTCTTTTTTATGATCGGATGCGAAAAAATTAGAAATCGGAGATAATGACAAACCAAGGCGTCATACGCCTTACGGCTACGCCCTCATGGGCTTGCGCCAAGGCGTGCAGGGCTCCGAGTGGGTTATTCAGGTCATAAACCCCTGTAACCCGCCGTGCAGCGAAGTCTGAACTGGCAAGCACAATCATCCCTTTGAAGTAGGGACGAAGTTTTTCCACCACATCAGCCACCGGCTGATCATTAGCGATCAACTGCCCATGTCTCCATGAGGCGATTTCGGTCCCGTCAACATTCGTACGATGGAAACCGCCCTTCCAGCCTACGTGGATCGCCTGTCCCGCCTGCAAATGCTCTGAAACCCCAAAAGACGGAGAAGCGTCTACCTGCACAGCCCCCTGCGCAACCGCAACATCCGTACTATCCGCCCCGAAGCCGACTTCAAACGCAGTGCCAATATCTATCGTGCGGACACTATGAGCATCCACGGCAAACGGGCGCGTTGCGTCATGTGTCACTTCAAAAAAAGCACGACCTTTCAAAAGACGAATATACCGTTGTGACCCTTTATAATCCACGGCAATAGCACTCTGAGGAGCTAGCTCTACGTCTGTACCATCTGCGAGCCGGATCGACTGTTGTTGGGCCGTGCCTGTGGTATAATCAGCTTGCCACCAAAGAAAAGCGCTCGGAGCTATCAGTAGGACGAGACAGGCGGCGAGCGCCATCCCTGCACCAACTACCGGAACCATTCGCCTCGATAGGATGCGCTGCGATGGCAGAGGAGCCACCTCGTCCGCTACGTCTCGCGCTTCAAATACACGGATGGCAGCACCTTCATTCGCCGCTGCGGGACCAATCAGATCATAGGCTTGTGCAGTCTCGGTCCAGGCTTTTCTATTGGCTGGGTGAGCGAAAAGCCATTCAGCGAAACGGGTGCGAAGATCGGGATCATCAGGCTCATCTTCCAAAAAGATAAGCCAGTCAGTTGCTTCCCTTATTGCCCGTTCGTCTTCGCTCTCTATCCCTGCCGTCATCCCTCTCCCGATACTCAAGCATCATGTTGGCCGTCACATGTCCGAACATGGACGAAGTCAGTCCCTACTTCATAAACGAAGCAGCGTAGATTTTTTTCTATAATGATTTACTGGAACGACTTCAGGCGTCTCCGGCAATGGGCAACGCCTTCGGCGATCAGAGTATGGGCACGTGTTACAGAGATTCCCAACCGTGCGGCCACCTCCCTGGTCTTCAATCCTTCAAGACGGTGCAATTCCACGGCTATTCTTGTGCGCTCTGGGAGTTCTGCAAGAGCATCCCGCACAATGGCCAGTTGCTGGCGATGCAGAATCTCGACTTCCGGAACAGCCCGCTCATCTGGTTGAAGATGAGTTGTCTCGCTTCCATTGTCAGAGATCACATAACGGCTACGGCTGATATGTGCCCGTCTGCCATCAAGAGCAATATTTCGGACAATGCGAAAGAGATAGCGTAACGGTTCACGAACAAAATTCGGATCAGCCTGAGAGACAGTCGAGAAACGAACCCACGCTTCCTGAACGATATCCTCGCTTTGCGTCGTAGTCCCCGTGACAGTGGTCGCATAGTCGACCAGCCGTTTACGGTTCTGCACGAACAGGCTCAGATTGTCCTTCTCGCTGTCCAAAGGTGCGCTGTCCACTTCATCACGCGGTCATACGAATCCGCTTCACCACATTAAGAACCATTCTTATTTGGTAGCTGCGTGAGGACGGATTGGAAGGCAAGGAGAAGGTTCGCGGATCGGCCCTGCGCTGGGCGGCTTGGGCCGATTCCTTCCCTTACCCGCCCTCTTCTGGCGCGCCTCGCGCGCAGCGTTGCTACGCGAGATTTCTCCGCCGTTTGATTCCTATATGATTCTAGTTGGTGTGTTAGAACGCAGAAAGCCCGCTCTATGAGCGGGCTAACTACTTGATTTTGTTTGGTAATTTTGGTTGCGGGGATAGGATTTGAACCTATGACCTTCAGGTTATGAGCCTGACGAGCTACCGGGCTGCTCCACCCCGCGGTGGTGAGGGGTGACTGGAAGACCTGGCGGCGACCGACTTTCCCGTGCCTTAAGGCACAGTATCATGGGCGCTGGGGTGTTTCACGGCCGAGTTCGGGATGGGATCGGGTGGATCATTCCCCGCCATGGCCACCAGGTCATCCAGTCATCCCTGGTTAGGGGCTGAGAGGATGTGATGGGTTGGTGCTTTTTGTAAGTATTGAAGAGTGGATGACTGCTGTGCATGTGTGTTGCCACTGTTGTGGCGATGGAATGAGCCTGTTGGGCGATTAGGACCAGTTAGCTGCACGCATTACTGCGCTTCCACACCTGGCCTATTGACGTGATGGTCTATCACGGCCCTCGGGGAGACCTTGTTTTGAGGTGGGTTTCCCGCTTAGATGCTTTCAGCGGTTATCCCGTCCACACTTAGCTACCCGGCTGTGCCGCTGGCGCGACAACCGGTGCACCAGAGGTATGTTCATCCCGGTCCTCTCGTACTAGGGACAAATCCTCTCAAGTCTCCAACACCCACGGCAGATAGGGACCGAACTGTCTCACGACGTTCTAAACCCAGCTCACGTACCACTTTAATCGGCGAACAGCCGAACCCTTGGGACCTGCTCCAGCCCCAGGATGTGATGAGCCGACATCGAGGTGCCAAACCTCCCCGTCGATGTGGACTCTTGGGGGAGATCAGCCTGTTATCCCTAGAGTACCTTTTATCCGTTGAGCGATGGCCCTTCCACGCGGGACCACCGGATCACTATGGCCGACTTTCGTCTCTGATCGAGCTGTCACTCTCACAGTCAGGCGGGCTTATGCCATTGCACTCGACAGCCGGTTTCCGACCGGCCTGAGCCCACCATCGCGCGCCTCCGTTACACTTTGGGAGGCGACCGCCCCAGTCAAACTGCCCACCATGCAGGGTCCCGGACCTGGCTAACAGGCCTCGGTTAGACATCAGAAACAGTCAGGGTGGTATTTCAAGGATGGCTCCACCGGAACTGGCGCCCCGGTTTCAAAGCCTCCCACCTATCCTACACAGAATGTCTCTGATGCCACTGCAAAGCTGCAGTAAAGGTTCATAGGGTCTTTCCGTCTGACCGCGGGTACCCCGCATCTTCACGGGGAATTCAATTTCGCTGAGCCGATGCTGGAGACAGCGGGGAAGTCGTTACGCCATTCGTGCAGGTCGGAACTTACCCGACAAGGAATTTCGCTACCTTAGGACCGTTATAGTTACGGCCGCCGTTTACCGGGGCTTCAATTCGGTGCTTGCACACCTCCTCTTAACCTTCCGGCACCGGGCAGGCGTCAGGCCGTATACGTCGTCTCTCGACTTCGCACAGCCCTGTGTTTTTACTAAACAGTCGCTACCCCCTGGTCTGTGCCACCCGCCAATGGTTGCCCACTGACGGGTCTTGCTTATCCCGAAGTTACGCAAGTAATTTGCCTAGTTCCTTCAGCATCGTTCTCTCAAGCGCCTTGGTATTCTCTACCAGTCCACCTGTGTCGGTTTCGGGTACGGTCTATATGCCAGAGCTATTTCCTGGAATACTCCAAAAGCCGGATCAATCCGATAAGACCCGACAACATATTGTATTCGTCACTTCTGGCAGGCCCGGGAATATTTGCCCGGTTTCCATCGACTACGGCTTTCGCCCTCGCCTTAGGGGCCGGCTCACCCTGCGCGGATTAACCTTGCGCAGGAACCCTTGGACTTTCGGCGACAGTGTTTCTCGCACTGTTTGTCGCTACTCATGTCAGCATTCGCACTTCCGATATCTCCAGAGAGGGTCACCCCGTCTCCTTCACAGACCTACGGAACGCTCCGCTACCGCGCATACATAGTATGCACCCACAGCTTCGGCACGTGGCTTGAGCCCCGTTACATTTTCGGCGCAGGGTTTCTATTAGACCAGTGAGCTATTACGCTTTCTTTAAAGGATGGCTGCTTCTAAGCCAACCTCCTGGTTGTTTTGGAATCCCCACATCCTTTCCCACTTAGCCACGATTTGGGGGCCTTAGCTGGTGGTCTGGGCTGTTTCCCTCTCGACAATGGACCTTAGCACCCACTGTCTGTCTGCCTGGCTCATACTTCCGGGTATTCGGAGTTTGGTTAGGTTTGGTAAGGCTTTGGGCCCCCCTAGCCCATCCAGTGCTCTACCCCCCGGGGTAATACCAGACGGTCTACCTCAATAGATTTCGCGGAGAACCAGCTATTTCCGAGTTTGATTGGCCTTTCACCCCTAGCCACAGCTCATCCCCGACTTTTTCAACAGGCGTGGGTTCGGCCCTCCAGTGCGTGTTACCGCACCTTCAGCCTGGCCATGGCTAGATCACTCGGTTTCGGGTCTTCTGCCAGCAACTCGTCGCCCTATTCAGACTCGCTTTCGCTGCGCCTACACCTATCGGCTTAAGCTTGCTGCAAACAGAAACTCGCTGACCCATTATACAAAAGGTACGCCGTCACCCCATAAGAGGCTCCGACTGCTTGTAGGCATTCGGTTTCAGGTCTCTTTCACTCCCCTCGTCGGGGTGCTTTTCACCTTTCCCTCACGGTACTTGTT
>NZ_CP171836.1:0-62500 GCF_043995075.1 Komagataeibacter diospyri | reverse complement strand
GACAATCCTGGCAGTCTTGTTGGCGAGAGCGACAGATACGACACGCGCCGCCTTCTTCTCGAGCAACTTTGCGGCCCATTGACGACTGGCGTTTTCCTTGCGTGCAAGACGGATCACCGCCGTGGCGCCCAGCACGAGCAGGCGTCTGAGATAGCTATCCCCCTGTTTGCTGATGCCAACCTGTCGTTCCTTGCCACCACTGCTGTGACTTTTGGGCGTCAGACCAAGCCACGCAGCGAATTGACGGCCTGACCGGAAAGTCGAGGCATCCGGAACGGCCGCGACGATCGCGCTGGCAGTGATCGGGCCGATACCGGGAATGCCAGCCAACCGACGGCTGACACTGCTTGCCCGATGTTCCGCGACGATCTGCTTCTCGATATCGTCGATGTGTTGCTCAAGAGCCCGCAGATGCGCGACAATTTCCTGAAACAGTTTCCGAGCGGGCTCGGGCAACATCTCCTGCTCCGCATGCAGCAATGTAATCATCTGGTTCAGGCCCGCGACGCCAGCTGCCGATATAATACCGAACTCGGCAAGGTGCCCCCGCAGGGCATTGACCTGCATGGTTCTTTGACGCACCAGCAAATCCCTCGTCTTGTGCTGAAGCAACGCTGCCTGCTGAGCCGGTGATTTGACTGGCACGAAGCGCATCGTCGGGCGGGTCACCGCCTCGCAGATCGCCTCGGCGTCAGCGGCATCAGTTTTACCCCGCTTGACATAGGGCTTCACATAGACCGGCGGCATCATCCTGACCGTATGTCCGAAAGCCGCAATCGAGCGCGCCCAGTAATGCGACGTGCCACACGCTTCCATACCGACCAGGCATGGCGGGAGTGTTTCAAAAAACCGGAGAACTTCACCGCGCCGTAAGCGACGGCGTACGAGAATGTTCCCAAGACTATCGATCCCATGCACCTGAAAAACATTCTTGGCCAGGTCGAGGCCAATCGTCGAAATCGTTCCCATAGGTGGCTCCATGCGTTGTAGACGGTGACGATTTCATCCTCGCACATTTCGTGCGGGGGCCGTCCACAACATCACCTCTGGCACCATGCGTGAAACAGGCACATATACATGACGTCCGAAGCATAGGGCTTTTCAATGCATGCGATATCACGGCATTTGTTATTTAATCTTATTATATATCCATGTGTTATGTAATGTAGGCCAACCAAGGGATTTTCAGGCCAGTCATAAATGCCCCGTATCCTGTTCCCATATATTGCCCAGCCACATCAGGAATTTCATTCACTTCCCATCGCTTTGGAAATGGCCCGGCTGTATCCGGAAATTAAGGTTCATATCGCCAGCCTGACGCCGGAACGCGATTCCCGCATCCGGAAACTATGCCGACTTTACCCGGAATCCCCGGTCAGTTTTGATATCCTGCACCTGCCTGCATGGCTCTGTAGTCACATAAGGCGCCACGGGCCGACTCCTCCAAGCAAAATAGCAGTGCTGTTTTTGAACAGGAATTATTTCAACAGGTTTCAGGCAGTCGTCGTTCCCGAGCGCACATCTCTCTACTTACGTAAAATGGGTGTTTTTCGTCCCCGCCTGATCTGGACCCGTCATGGCGCAGGTGACCGGGCGATCGGCTTTACCCATGACACGCGCCAGTTCGATTACATCCTGATGGCCGGACATAAAATAAAAGACCGCCTGAAGGATGCGGGCACCCTGCGTGATGGGCATTATATGACTGGTATATATGCAAAATTTGACATGGTCCGCCGACTGCATGCCAATAGCGCACCCCTGTTTTCCAATGCGCGGCCGACCATTCTCTACAATCCGCATTTCAGTGCCAGCCTGTCATCATGGCCCCGGTTTGGCATGGCTGTTCTGAAGTATTTTTCCCAACAGGAAAAATACAACCTGATCTTTGCCCCCCATTACCGGTTATTTGATACAGACCGCGCGAAAAGCCGCCGTATACTGGCACCTTATGCCGCATATCCGCATATGATCATTGACCCGGGCAGCGACCGGAGCGTGGATATGTCCTATACGCTGGCATCAGACCTGTATCTGGGTGATGTCAGTAGTCAGGTTGGAGAATTCCTTACAAAACCGCGCCCCTGCCTCTTCCTGAATGCGCACGGAATACAGTGGCGCGATAACCCGAATTATGTAAACTGGACACTGGGGCCGGTGACGGACAACGTAAGTGAACTGGACCATGCCCTTGACAGGGCATTCCTTACGCATGCAAATTTCCTTGATCGACAAAAAGAGTATATAAACGATACATTCGGGTTTGCGGCTCCGGAAGACACGGCGGCCAAAGGCGCGAAATCGATTATTGACTTTTTGAGGGTAATTGGTTGAACACCGCCCATTCGCCGTTTCAAGTTACGTCTGTGGAAGTCACATTACCGGAAATGATAAGCCTCCCGACCCCCTCCGATTCTGGTTTGCCTCGTCGTTACGGCGATTTTCCGACGTTCCCGGCGGCGCTGGATTATGCCGCCCGGGGCAAGAGCGGCTTCAACATCTACTCCGGCAAGGGCGTCCTGCTCGAAACGCTGCCTTACAGCACGTTGCGCGAACAGGCGATCGAAACGGCCAGACGCCTGCTGTCCCTTGGCCTGGAACCCGGTGACCGGGTTGCCATCGTGGCCGAGAGTGATGGCGATTTCGCCCGTATCTTCTTCGGTTGCCAGTATGCGGGCCTTGTTCCCGCCCCACTGCCACTGCCTGTCGCATTTGGCGGCCGCGAAGGATATGTAGGCACGCTGCGTGGCATGATCGAGGGCGCGGCGGCATCCGCCGTGGTAATCGCTTCCATCATCTCGTCGTGGACGGATGAAATCACGTCGGGGCTGGACCTCAAATTCTCGGGCACGCCCTCTGAACTGCTGGAAACACCGATTACGGTCGAGGCCCTGCCCTCCGTCCAGCCAGATGACCTGTCCTACCTGCAGTTTTCGTCTGGCAGCACACGTTTTCCCATGGGAATCGCGGTAACCCAGCGTTCCGGCATGGCAAATGCGCACGCCATTGCCCTGAATGGCCTGAAGGTCCGTGAAACGGGCGATCGCTGCGTGTCCTGGCTTCCGCTCTATCATGACATGGGGCTGGTCGGTTTCTTCCTGACCCCCATGACGTGCCAGTTGAGCGTGGACATGCTGCCCACCCGTGAATTCGCGCGGCGGCCCCATGTGTGGCTGGACCTGATCAGTCGCAACCGTGGCACGATTTCCTACAGCCCGTCCTTCGGTTATGAGTTGTGCGCCCGACGCGCCACCTCGATCGAGCTGGACCTGTCGTCATGGCGCGTGGCCGGTATCGGTGGCGACATGATCCGTTATCATATCCTTGAGGATTTCGCACAGCGTTTTGCCTCCGCAGGCTTTGACAGCGGCGCCTTTACCGCCAGCTACGGTATGGCCGAAGCGACACTGGCCATCAGCTTTGCGCCACTTGGCTCGGGCATCCGGACGGATACGATCGATTTGCGTGCACTTGAAACACGCGGCGAAGCCGTGCCGTCCAACGATCCCACCCGTGCGTTGCGCACGTTCGTCATCTGTGGAGAAGTCCTGCCGCACCACGAACTTGAAGTACGCGATCCGCAGGGGAACGTGCTGCGTGACCGTCAGGTCGGGGCCGTATTCGTGCGAGGTCCCAGCCTGATGCAGGGCTACTTCCGTCGGCCGCAGGAAACGGCGCGCGTTGTGGATGCCAATGGCTGGCTGAACACCGGCGATCTGGGGTACATGCTGGATGGACAGGTTGTCATAACCGGCCGCGCCAAGGACCTGATCATCATCAACGGTCGCAATATCTGGCCGCAGGATCTGGAATGGTCGGCCGAAACCGAAATCAGTAGCCTGCGCAGCCGCGATGTTGCCGTATTTTCGGTTGATGAGGATGAAGGCGAGAAGATCGTGGCACTTGTGCAGTGCCGCGCCTCCTCCCCAGAAGCACGTGAAACCCTGAAAACCGAAACGGCCAGCCTGTTCCGTCGACAGCACGGTGTGGATGTTTCCATCATCCTGGTGCCGCCCCATACCCTGCCCCAGACATCATCGGGCAAGCTGACACGCGCACGTGCGAAAGCCATGCTGCTGTCAGGTGCGTTTCAGCCGCTGGAAACATCATCTGTTTCCGTGGTCTGAGGAACCTGGGTCGCCCCTTTCGGGCCAGAATGTAAAGCAGGACTGGCCAAAAAACTGTTTTTCGATCATAAGACTTCCGATCAGGGGACCGATTGCAGTCCCCGCCCCGGTCGTTGATCGTGGGGCAGGCCATTCATGCTGATCCCCTGCCTGTAAGCAAGCAGGCGGGACATGCCATAAGGATGTAGGAATGAGTGAAACGGTAGCGAGCGTCTCCGCGCTGATCGTGAAGACGCTGCTGGCGAACCCCAAGGTTCCCCGTGATATCAATGGCAGCAGCAAGATCGTTGAAGATCTGGCCTTTGATTCACTGGCCGTCATGAATTTTGTCATGGAAATCGAGGATACGCTCGACGTTTCCGTGCCGCTTGACCGGCTGGCTGATATCCGCACCATTGATGATCTGGCCGCCTGCATCGTCTCCCTCAAGCAGGCATCCTGATACATCATGTCGATTTTCTCGAAATATGAAGGCCTTGCCTCTGCCCTGTCGGCTGTCACGGCCGGTGGGGGGCGCAACCCGTTCAACGTCGTCATCGAAAAGCCCATTTCCTCCACGGTCGGGCTGATCGAGGGACGTGAGACGCTTCTGTTCGGCACCAACAATTACCTTGGGTTGAGCCAGTCTCCCTCTGCTATCGAAGCGGCGGTTGAAGCCGCCAGGGCTTATGGTGTCGGCACGACCGGATCGCGTATCGCCAATGGTACGCAGGGCCTGCACCGCCAGCTGGAAGAACGGCTCTGCGCATTCTTCCGCCGTCGGCACGCCATGGTGTTCTCCACCGGGTATCAGGCCAATCTGGGCACGATTTCCGCTCTGGCGGGCAAGGATGACTACCTGCTGCTTGATGCGGACAGTCATGCCAGCATCTATGACGGCAGCCGCCTTGGCCATGCACAGGTCATCCGCTTCCGTCATAACGACGCCGATGACCTGCACAAACGCCTGCGCCGCCTTGATGGCACGCCCGGGGCGAAACTGGTCGTGGTTGAAGGCATCTATTCCATGATGGGCGACGTCGTGCCCATGGCGGAATTCGCGGCCGTCAAGCGGGAAACAGGCGCATGGCTGCTGGCGGATGAAGCGCATTCCGTTGGTGTAATGGGCGAACATGGCCGTGGCGTGGCGGAAGCTGATGGCGTGGAAGACGATGTCGATTTTGTTGTCGGCACCTTTTCCAAAAGCCTTGGCACGGTTGGCGGCTACTGTGTTTCCAATCATGACGGGCTGGACCTGATCCGGCTTTGCTCGCGCCCTTACATGTTTACTGCGTCCCTGCCCCCTGAAGTCATTGCTGCAACCATGGCAGCACTGACCGAACTGGAAAACAGGCCGGAACTGCGCGTGCGGTTGATGGACAATGCCCGCAGGCTACATGCCGGGCTGCAGGCCGCCGGCCTGCGTACCGGTCCGCAGGCCAGTCCTGTCGTATCCGTCATTCTGGATGATGTGGCGGTTGCCGTGGCATTCTGGAACCGGCTGCTGGACCTGGGGGTTTACGTCAACCTCAGCCTGCCGCCCGCAACGCCTGACCAGCACCCCCTGCTGCGTACCTCCGTCATGGCGACACATACGCCGGAGCAGATAGACAGGGCTGTAGAAATCTTCGCCGTTGTGGCGGGCGAGATGGGTATCAACCGCGCCGCCTGAAAAAACCTGCCTGCCGTAATTTCCACAGAAGATACGGCAGGCAGACCAGTGGATGCCGTTCCGAAAATGGCCCCAGCGGCAGTTCAATGCCGGAATGCCGCTTTATCTTCCATGCGATATAGCGTGCCCCACCTTCAAACGTGAAGGCGCCCTTGAGCAGGCGGCTGACATTCAGCACGCGCCCCAGTCGGCCACGCAGCCACCAGCCTTCGCGCATGTTCCGACGCAGTTCAGGTGTCAGCTGGGGCATCAGCTGATCTCCCTCATACCGGAACGGCAGGCCATCCGCGCGCCATACATCCGGTAGCAGGCTCCTGTATCGCCCTTCCTGTCCCTGCAGCAGGCTACGCGGCCTGCGACCGTTCTCGACACGCAGTTCCGCACCATAAGTATGGGCAAACAGGGCCAGCCAGTAGTCATCAGCCGTGCCCTGCGCCGGCCCCAGGGCTGCGGCCCAGCGACCTGCCTGCCCCACTGCACGGATAATGCAGGCCAGGATGGCATCAGCCGCCTCCGGCCCCCTGACCCATACCAGCCGCACGGGCTGACAGAAACGTGCCCAGACCGTGGTATCCAGCGTGGCGCGGCCCGTCATCCGCCGGAACTGCGCGATGGACAGGATGGCAACCTTGGCCCGGATGGTCCGTCCCTCGATGGGAATTTCATGATATTCCACATTAGGGGGCAGGATACGGTTGGCTTCGCGTGCCAGGTAGCCTGATGTCCAGTCGTCCAGACGCTCGACAATCACATAAAAATCCAGAATGCCCTCAGGATCGGGCACGCGCAGGGCGGAACCATAAAAAACCACACCCAGTGGCTGTGCCCCGCCCAGCAGGCGGGTGACAAACTGCGTGACGAAAGGGGCGACAGGCTGGACCAGATCATGCGCCAGCAGATGGGCGACCCGTCCGGCTGCGGCAGTACGGTCTGTGAGGCTGAACTGAGGCATGCTCGCCATTCCTTACGCGTGGATGAAATCTATCGGGGCGGTCGCCGACAGAATGATCCGACCGGTCGCACCGGGAGACATGACTTCCCCATCCAGCACGAAATCGGATTTCATCGTCATTTCGATACGGTCTTCGCACCCGCTGCAATAATCCGGGTTATTCTGCAGCCATGTCGGATGCCGTCCCCGCAACAGTGCCCATGCCGCGGCGGCAAGGCGGGAAGGCTGTCCTGCCACATGCAGGAAATTGATGACGTCATCACGCGCCCCACATGCTGTCCAGAACGGCCATATGCCATAGGGCAGGTGCTGGAGTGTCGTGGACAGGAAAAGGAAACAGTTGCCCTGCCGCTGGATGGTCTTGCCAGCATGCATGACCATCTGGTCACCGCGCATCCAGTCCTGCCGGGAACGCTTTGTCAGCAGATGCGCCACCGAAGACAGGAAGGAGACGATAACAGCCATTTCATGGGAATAATTATTCAGGATCGCAGGCTGATGAGCCAGTTCGATCCCCCGTGTAAATGCGGCCGCCCCATGGAACATGCCCACAACCGGTGGCGGTCCGTCGGGTTCGGGCCATTCCACCACCAGACCGCAGCGCCTGCGTACATTGCGCCGCAGCAGGCCTGACGCGTCAAGCCGCTGCAGATGTTCCAGCGCCCTGATGCCACGCAGTCCGAAGCCGACATCCCCCGCAATCAGGTTGGTATTGCCAGACGGCAGGATGGCAAGAGCAGGCAGCCTGTCGGGCGCATAGTGGCGGTGAATGGCGGTCAGCACGTCACTGACGGTGCCATCACCACCATCTATGACGATACAGTCCATGCCGCAGGATGCGAATTCCGCGATGTTGGCATCCAGACGGGAACGGTCAGCCGGATCAACGAAGTTTTCTCCCAGCAGGTTCCGGGCCGTCTGGGCGTATGCACTCCTGTCCCCCATGTTCCGCCGGCTGCGCGGGTTGTAAACAAGCGCAAAACGTCCGGTCACTGAATATTCCATCCCTGTCTGAAATTTGACTTACAGGCCATAAGCAACCATCTGCCTTCTATTGCAAGGCACGAAAAGATGGAGCGTCCTTCCGCGCGGGCAGGCATAACACATGTCCCAACCGTTCCCGGCGGGCATGAGGCAAGGAAATGAGGTCAGCTTGAACACCGTCACCATTGCGCATCTGTCTGACCCCCACCTGCCCACTGAAATGGCGCCGCCCCGCATTGGGGAACGCCTGAACAAGCGCATGTTCAGCTATTTTTCGTGGAAAGGCCGCCGCCGCTTCCTGCATCGCCCCGAAATTCTGGCCCATGTCATGGCCGACATCGCCGCCAACAGGGTCAACATGATTGCCGTCACCGGGGATCTGACCAACATGGGCCTGCCGGGGGAATGCCGACAGGCGATGCGCTGGCTGGAGCAGATGCCCGCACCCTGTACAGTCATACCGGGGAATCATGACACCCTTGTGCATGACAGATGGCATCAGACCGTAGGTCTGTGGCAGCCATGGATGGGGGCACTTCCCTTTCCCTTTATCCGCAGGGTGGGAAATGTGGCGCTGATTGGCGTCAGTTCAGCCGTGCCGACACCATGGTTCCGTGCAACCGGGACGGTTGGCGCACGACAGGCCGTACGCCTGCGTGACATACTGCGTGAAACCGCGCGTCAGGGACTGTGCCGCATTGTCATGATCCATCACCCACCTGTTCCGGATCTGGCCATACGTCGTAAGGCACTGACGGATATACAGGCTTTCGCCACCTGTATCGCACAGGACGGTGCGGAGATGATCCTGCACGGGCATATCCATACCTCGACCCTGTCCTCCCTCCCCGGCCCGCAGGGGCCGGTGCCGGTAATGGGGATCGCATCGGCTTCAGCACGATCGTGTGATCCGTTGCGCGCGGCGGGATGGAACCATATTGCGATCACCCCGCATGCCACCGGTTACAGGCTGGGTGTCACGCGTCATTTTTTCATGGAAGATGCAACGACAGGCACCAGTCAGGAAACTATTTTTGACCTTCCCTCTCCATCAGGGTGTTTTTCCGGTGTAAGCACGCCTGCATGAGTCGCATGTCCTTTTCGCACCGGATAATGAGAAAGCTCGCTCCCAGCACAATGGACCGCTACCTGCTGCGTCAGGTTGTGCCGCCATTTTCCATTGCGCTGGGTGTGGTCATGGCCGCCCTGCTGCTGGAGCGGCTGCTGGTGCTGTTCGACATGCTGGCTGCCAATGGCAGTTCGATGAAAACCTTTGTCGCGCTGCTCAGCGACCTTGTACCGCATTACCTGGGGCTGGCGTTGCCCGCAGCCATGTGCGTGAGTGTATTTTCCGTGATCCGGCGCATGAGCGCCAACCACGAAATCGACGCCCTGACCGCAAGCGGGGTCTCCATCTTCCGCATCTGCCAGCCCTTCGTCCTGACGGGCGCGGTATTCGGGCTGCTGGCCTTCTCGCTCTACGGGTTCATCCAGCCCTATGCACGTTATGATTACCGCTCGGCCTTCTATTTCGCCAGCCATGCAGGGTGGACACCCCATCTGCAATCAAAGATGTTCGCGATTTCGGACAATATCGTGCTTACGGCGGAAACGGTCGATCATGCCGGGTCCCGCCTGTGGCATGTCTTCATACGCGACCAGTCGGACAAGACCCATACACGCTATATTTCCGCCCAGAAGGGCTATCTCTATAACCCCGCCGATGGATCGCAGATACGCCTTGACCTGATAGATGGCACCATCGTGACGGACAGCGGTGACAAACAGCCTTCCGTTACGGGGTTCACCCGTACCACCCGCATGATCTCGAGCAATGGCAAGCTGGATAATGAAGCCTATAATGGTCGTGGCGAGACCGAACGCGAACTGACGGTCCCTGAACTGTATTACGGTATACGACATGGCAACCCGTCCATCAGCCACTCCTACATGATTGCCGAACTGCATTTCCGCCTGGCCCGTACGGCGGCCATTCCGTTCATCCCCATCCTGGCCTGCGCGCTGGCAGGCGTGCGCAAACGGCAGCGGGGCAATCCCGGCCTGGCCATCGCCGCGATCACGCTGGTCGGTTTTGACCATACGCTGCAGATGGGGATGAGCTTTGTCGCCAACATGCATATGTCTCCGCTGCTGGTCATCTGGCTGCCGACCGTCGCCTTTGCCATGATCTGTGTCGCCATGCTGATCCGTCAGGCAGGCGGGATCCGTATCCTCCTGACCCGTGGGCCGGCCCTTGCGCCACGCGAACTGTCAGCTGACGGCCTGCCCCGCCGTATCGTGGAAACCGGGACATGAAGCGGCGGTTATGCCTGGCCAGCGGTACGGTCCTGCTGGGCTATCTGTCGCGCGAGCTGCTGACCAAGGTCTTTACGACCACCATCATCGTGGTGGCCCTCATGGAAATCCTGGCGCTGCTGGAGCAGGTGACGGAAATCATGCACCGCAAGCTGGGCCTGACGGGGGTGCTGTACTACGCCGTGCTGCATCTGCCGCTGCTGCTCGGTAACGCCATGCCCATCGCGGTGCTGATCGGTACGCTGCTGACCCTGCTGCAACTGACCACATCAAACGAGATCTCGATAATGCGCGCAGCCGGGCTGTCAACGCCCGGGCTGATCAAACTGCTGCTGCCGACCACCGTGGCACTGGGCTTGCTGTGCGGCATCGTGGATGACCAGATCACCCCCCGTACCGAACAGGCACTGGCACAATGGTGGAACGCCACCACGCCTCATGCCGCGAAAAACAGGCATAACTACTGGATCCGTTCGGGTAACGACCTGATAAACATCATTTATCTGAGTGCTGGCGGCACGATGCTGAATACGGTGACCGTTTATCACCGCGACCAGCGAAGCCTGCTGCAGAAAGTCACGACACTGGCGGATGTCCATTACATCCATGGCCACTGGTATGGCACCCCGACACATGTACTCAGCGTCATAAGCCCCACACGCGTGGACCTGCTTGATACCCCGCCTGACCAGAGCATTCGGCTGGACTGGCCCGCATCACTGACGCCGGGATATATCATTCAGTTGACGGTCAGCTTTACACAGTCCATCAACACAATGCTGGATGAACAGCGCGGCGCGCTGCCTTCCAGCCAGTCTCCGTCCTTTTTCCTGACGGAAATACTGGGACGCATCATGTTACCCGTGACGTTCACGGTAATGCTGTTACTGGCCGTGCCGGTGGTCTATATCCCACCGCGGGCCGGAACGCGCAGCTGGCTGCCAATCTGGTGTCTGGGCGCGGGCCTGCTATTTATCGTATTCCAGGGGCTATTGCGCGCACTGGGAAATGCGGGAACATTGCCCTCGCTTATGGCGATATTCGTCGGGATCCTTATTTTCATCCTCGGCGTCATCACCGTGCTACTGAGGATCGAAGAGCGATGATTACGAATACCCTCAAAAACAGTTCCATCCGAACAGGCCGCAGCTTTGACCTGGGCAAGATGAACCTATCCCAGCTCTGGATTGCCTATCTGACCTATCCCACCATCCTGCTGTATTTCGCACTGGCATTGGTCAGTTACGCGCTGATGGTATATAATTTCGCTTCCCTCGCACCAGTGGCGATCAGCATCATATCCGTCATGCTGGTCTATCCGCTGGTATGGTACTGCATTCACCGTTTCATCCTGCATGGACGCTTTCTCTATCGCATGAAATGGACCGCCACGCTGTGGAAGCGCATCCATTTCGATCACCACCAGGATCCCCACCTGCTGGATGTGCTGTTCGGATCCCCGCTCAACACCATCCCGACCATTGCCATCGTCACCATTCCCATCGGTTACGCCATCGGCAACATAGCCGGCGCTGCGGCAGCTTTCGGTGCGGGTCTGACCATCACATGCATCTATGAATTCTTCCACTGCATCCAGCACCTGAACTACAAGCCGCGCATGGGCTGGATCCAGCGGATGAAACAGCGCCATGTGCTGCACCATTTCCATAACGAGAACGGTAATTACGGCATTACCAGCTTCGTGGCGGACCGCCTGTTCCGCAGCTATTACGTTGATGCCCGTGGCTGCCCGCGCAGCCCGACCGTGTTCAACCTTGGTTATGACGTGAACGAGGCCAAGCAGTACCCGTGGGTGATGGAGGAAACCGGTTCCCCCCCGCGTGACCGGCCCGATGGCGCGAACACCACCCGTAACGCGGCGTGACCGCACAGATGGGACTAAATGTTCTGATACTGGCGGGCAGCAGGCCGGGCCGTCCCGACCCGATGGCCCAGGCGGCGGGCATTTCGCACAAGGCCATCCTGCCGATATGCGGCGCCCCGATGATCAGCCGGGTCATCACGGCCCTGCAGGCGGTTGAAGGCATTGGCAAAATTGCCGTCTGTATCGAACAGCCCGATGTCCTTTCCGGCATCGTGCCCGACAATGTCACCTTCATTCCCCCTGCCGCCGGTCCCAGCGCCAGTGTCATGCGGGCGCTGGATACGCTGGGCACGCCCCTGCTGGTCACGACTGCCGATCATGCACTGCTGGAACCGGGCTGGATCCGTGACTTCGTACAGGGCGCGCGGAACAACGGATGTGATGTCGCGGCCGGTATCGCCATGGAGCCGGATATCCTGCGTGATGTGCCGGGTACCAAGCGCACCATGATCCGGCTGGCGGATGGTGCGTTTTCAGGCTGCAACATGTTCCTGTTCCGCACGCCCGCCGCCCGTGGCGTGATCCGGCTGTGGCAGAAACTGGAAGCCGACCGCAAGCACCCATTCAGGATGGCGCGCACACTTGGGCCGGGAGTCCTGCTGCGCTTTGTCCTGCGCCGCCTGACGCGCGCGGATGTCTGCCGCCGCATCGGGCAGTTGTCACATGCACGGGTAGCCCTGATTCCCCTGCCGAACGGACGCGCTGCAGTGGATGTAGACAAGCCTGCGGATCTTGAACTGGTGACCCGCCTGCTTTCCGCAACGCCTGCCACCTGATCGTCCTTATTCGCCCCATGCCCCGCCCGCCTGCACCGCAGATCCAGTCCGCAATCCGCACGGGTACAAGCCAGATGTGCAGGCTGCATGGCTGGACGGTGTTGCATGAATTCACCCTGCCGGGGCGCAGGCGCGCGGATATCATGGCGCTTACGCCCAGGGGCCATTTCATCTGTATCGAAATCAAGTCCGGCCTGCCCGATTTCCGTGCTGACCAGAAATGGCAGGATTACGTACCGTGGTGCGACCAGATGTATTTTGCCGTCAACCAGGATTTTCCACAGGCTGTCCTGCCAGATACCACGGGCCTGATCCTGGCCGCGACGGGTTATGGTGTGGAAGGGGGCGCAGCCTGTGTTGACTGCGCGATCCTGCGTCCATCCCCACATACCGCACTGGCCCCCGCGCGACGGCGGCAGCTTACACTCCAGTTTGCCATGCAGGCCGCAGAGCGGTTAGGCAGGATGGAAATGCCACAGGTGGAGCACGCGGTGAAAACGGCGCTCCGTGTGGAATGATATTTTCTGACCCTGAAAAAAGGTTACCCGATGACACAGGCCATTCTGACCCGTTTTGAAGCCGCCCGTTCGGTCGTACGTGATGCAGCGGCCCTTGCCATGAAAATGCGTCCTGCCCCCGGCGGCCCAAAGGGCACGCAGAAAAGCGCGCAGGACTGGCTGACGGAAACCGATGGCGCGGTGGAAGCCTTCATTTCCGAACGAATCGGCACGCTGTTCCCCGAGGATGGCTTTCAGGGCGAGGAAGAAGGTCGCACCCGCACCGGCACCCTGCGCTGGGTGGTGGACCCGATTGACGGCACGTCCAACTATGCCCGCGGTCGCAACCGCTGGTGCATCTCGCTTGGGCTGTTGGATGGCGACACACCAGTTGCCGGTATTATCGAAGCGCCCGCACTGGGTGAAACCTATACGGCGGTACGTGGGCACGGGGCGTTCCTCAATGGTCAGCGCATCCATGCATCCCCCGTTACCGATACCGCGTCTTCCCTGATCGAGATGGGATGGAGCAACCGCGTGCCTGCCGGCGTATTCCAGCAGAAGATCGATGCGATCCTGAACCTTGGCGCCATGCCGCGTTCCGGTGGTTCGGGTGCCATTGCGCTTGCGGAAGTCGCCTGTGGCCGTCAGGACGGTTATCTGGAAATCTGCATCAACCTGTGGGATGTGGCCGCGGCCCTTGTCCTGCTGGATGAAGCCGGGGCGCGGGTGTCTCCCTTCCTGCGCGATGGTGGCCTGACCGGTGGCATCCACATCCTTGCTACAGCTCCGGGCATTGCCGATGCGCTGTCCGACGCGGTGGGCGTCTCCCTTAAATAACCGCAATATATGGCTGTATCGTGCCACACGGTCTTGCCTTATGGACCATGATTCAGCCATGAAAACGGACCACTCCAAGGCACGGGCCGTTTTGGTGGATCTGCCGTTACGAATCGGAAAGGGAGCATGGGTTTGCACAAGTTTCATCTCATCAGGACATCATTCGCCACCCTGGCCCTGATGATGCCGCTACATGCCGCCATGGCTGCCAGCATGGAAGAAGAACAGAGCCTGGTGGACCGCGCCACCCTGACCGTTCGTGACATGTTTTCCACCGCAACTGCAGGCAGCAAGGTGACCCGTTACCTGGCCGAAGCGCGTGGGGTCATTGTCTGTCCGTCCGTCTTTCGCATGTCGATCGCCTTCGGCGGCGGCGGCGGTGGCTGCGTGTTCCTGACACGGGATGCCCATGGGTCATGGTCCGACCCTGCGTTCTACCGCATGTCCTCGGCCAATTTCGGTCTCCAGCTTGGCATGCAGGATGTCGAGGTCATGCTGTTTGTCATGACCGACGATGGCGTGCAGTCCCTGCTGGACAGCCAGATGAAGCTGAGTGCGGATGTCGGCACGTCCTTTGCGTCCTCCGGGTCGGGACTGGAAACCGGCACGGCGGGTGAGCACAACACGTCTATCCGGGGCGTGCAGAAATCCAAGGGACTGTTTGCCGGTGCGGCCCTTGGCGGCTCCAAGATGCGGGTAAACAGTGCCGCCAACCGTGCCTATTACAACCAGATCGTGGGACCGGAAGACATTGTGGTTTCCATGCGGGTCAACAATTCAGGCGCAGACCCGCTCCGCTCCGCCCTGAGCGAGGTCCTGACCGCAGCGCAGGCCCGCCCGGACAAGAACGGCAAAACCGGCACCACAAATACGGATACCACCACAACGCAGCAGCCGATGGCAACGGCCCCATCCGGATCGGTCAGCAGCCAGAGCCTGCCGCCACAGTAATCACCCCACCAGACATCACCGCTTTCCTCTATTTGGGGGAAGCGGCCTGTGCATGCTTCCCTGCGCGGAACGCGGACACGTTGCGGTTATGATCCCCCAGGGTCGTCGCAAAATCATGGCCGCCATGCCCGTTCGCCACAAAATACAGCTGGTCACCCCGTGCCGGATGGGCGGCAGCCTCCAGTGCCGCGGCTCCCGGTGAACAGATCGGTCCCGGCGGAAGACCCGCTATCACATACGTATTATAGGCCGTAGGCTGCATGAGGTCGGCATGGGACAGGGCATGGCCCAGTGGCCCAGCGCCCTGATTCAATCCATAGACCACAGTCGGGTCGGACTGTAGCCGCATACCCTGTTGCAGGCGGTTGAGAAACACACGCGCCACCATGGGGCGTTCAGCCGGGTTGCCCGTCTCACGCTCGATCATGGATGCCAGAACCAGCAGATCATGACGGTTCATGATGGTGGGATCCACTTCCCGCCCTTCCCATGCCTGATCCAGCGCACGGTCCATGGCACGTTGCATGCGGGCCAGCATCTGCGCGCGCGGCATACCCCATTCATAATCATAGGTCAGCGGCATGACCGCCCCTTCGGCGGGGAACGGAAAGCTGCCATCCATATACGGCGCATGTTCAAGCAGATTTGCAATCTGGATGGCGGACAGACCTTCGGGCACCGTCAGTTTATGCACTACTGGTTTGCCATGCCGCAGAACGAACAGCACCTGCTGTATGGATGCATGCGCCGGAAAAACCAGCTCGGCAGCATGAAATGCCCCATCCACACGGGTCAGGGCGGTTGCAGCTTCAAACACCTTCCGGGTCAGCAGATCAGGGTCAAGGACGCCTGCCTGCTGCAATGTCAGCAGCACCTGTTCCGCGCCACCATGCGGAATCACGACCGTGCGCTGTTCGGTCAGGGGACCGGGGGCTTCGTAATGCCGACCGCCGACGAACGCGATGCCCAGGGCAGACAGGACCAGCACCAGAAATAACAGTCCAAGTGCAGCCAGAACCCTGCGCACGCCTTCTCCTTACCCGGTTTCTGAAATGGAAAGGGCGCCCGCAGGCGCCCCGGTCTTACACGCCGCGCAGGATCACGCTGGCATTGGTCCCGCCAAACCCGAAACTGTTGGACAGGATCGTATCAATCTTGCGCTCCTGTGCCGTGTGCGCGATCCGGTCGATCACGCTTTCACGCGACGGGTTGTCCAGATTGAGCGTGGGCGGTGCCACGTTATCGCGAATGGCAAGGATGGAATAGATCGCTTCCACCGCACCCGCCGCACCCAGCAGGTGTCCCGTGGCGGACTTGGTCGATGACATGGCCAGATTACGCGCATCATCACCGAACAGGCGTTCAACTGCATCCAGTTCCAGATCATCCGCCATGGTGGATGTGCCGTGGGCGTTGACATACTGGATGTCAGCAGGGGTCAGACCCGCGCTACGCATGGCGTTCTGCATGGCGCGGAATGCACCTTCGTGCCCGGCGGCGGGCGCCGTGATGTGATGTGCATCGCCCGACATGCCGTAGCCAATAACTTCAGCATAGATCCTGGCGCCACGGGCCTTGGCATGTTCATATTCTTCCAGCACCACGATCCCGGCGCCTTCACCCATCACGAAGCCGTCACGGTCACGGTCCCACGGACGGGATGCCTTTTCCGGTTCGTCGTTGAAATGGGTAGACAGGGCCTTGGCGGAACAGAAACCCGCGATGCCCAGCGGGCATACGGCGGCTTCAGCCCCACCGGCGACCATGACATCAGCATCACCCAGCATGATCATGCGGGCCGCGTCGCCAATGGCATGCACACCCGTAGCGCAGGCCGTAACCACCGAATGGTTCGGCCCCTTGAATCCGTATTTGATGGAGACATGCCCCGAGACCAGATTGATCAGGGCAGACGGGATGAAGAAGGGCGACAGGCGGCGTGCCCGTCCTTCCTTCACCGTCACCGATGCCTCGTAAATGGTCTGGAGGCCACCGATACCCGCACCAATCATGACACCGGTGCGGCAGCGGTCTTCTTCCGATTCCGGCTTCCAGCCCGAATCCTCGACCGCCTCGGTCGCCGCCACAAGACCAAGATGGATAAAGCGATCCATCTTTTTCTGGTCCTTGACGGGTATCCAGTCCGAAAGGGTCAGGCCGCCACTTTCCGTTGGCCCTGCGGGCACTTCACCCGCAACCTGTGCCGGCAGGTCGGACGCGTCGAACGAAGAAATGCGGCCAAAGCCGTTTTCCCCGGCCACGAGACGTGACCAGTTACGCTCCACACCCAGTCCCAGAGGGCTGACAATGCCCATACCGGTTACGACAACGCGCCGCTGTCCAGACGTTAATCCGGTAGACTGCATCAACCCGTCCTGCTCCTGAAAGTAACGATACCTGACTGAATTCGTGTAAATATGATCGGAAACAGACCGATCAGGCAGCTTTCTGCTTTTCGATGTAGTCGATCGCGTCCTTCACGGTCGTGATCTTCTCGGCTGCGTCTTCGGGGATCTCGACGCTGAAAGCTTCCTCGAACGCCATGACCAGTTCCACCGTGTCCAGGCTGTCGGCGCCCAGATCATCAATGAAAGAGGCGTCGGGAGTGACCTTGCTTTCGTCCACACCAAGGTGCTCGACTACGATCTTCTTAACCTTATCGGCGATTTCGCTCATCTGTCTCTGCTTCCTGTCTGCCCCTGAAAGAAACGGGCGGTTCGAAACGTGTTCGTCCTGTAACGTCCCTGCAAACCAGTGTTTCACACCAGCCCGCTTCGGACGAAGCTGCGGGCGATTAGCACGGTTTTGATGCGATCGCCAAGGCGGCGAATGCATTTCCTGTCTGCTCGCCCCGCAATTAAGGGGACAGCGCGGCCGTCAGGACTATCTTTTTTGTCACTTCCGGCCTGCTGTCCAGCAAAATATCACATCTGTCAGACCATCGCCATGCCGCCATTGACATGGATCGTAGCCCCGGTGACCCACCCGGCCTCATCAGAAGCAAGGTAAACCACGGCCGGGGCGATGTCCGCCGCCTGCCCCATGCGGCCAAGGGGAATGGATCCCACCAGCTTTTCCTTCTGTGCATCCGGCAGCACATCGGTCATGGCGGTCTGGACAAAACCCGGGGCCACGGTGTTGACGGTCACGCCACGGCTACCGGCTTCCTGCGCCAGCGACTTGCCCATGCCGATCACCCCGGCCTTGGCGGCGGCGTAATTGGCCTGCCCCGCATTGCCTGTCACCCCCACAACGGAGGCGATGTTGACAATCCGTCCCGCCCTGCGGCGCAGCATGCCCTTCAGGGCGGCGCGACACAGGCGGAAGGGGGCGGCCAGATCAACGTCCAGCACGCGGCTCCAGTCCTCGTCCTTCATCCGAATCGCAAGCGTGTCACGCGTCAGCCCGGCATTGTTGACCAGTATGGCCAGCGGGGCACCTGCCTTTTCCTCGGCGCTGGCGACCAGCGCGTCGGCTGCAGCCGCATCCGACAGGTCGGCGGGACAGACATGCAGCCGGTCCGCGCCACCTTCCGCGCCGATGGACGCCGCCACGTCCTCCAGCACCGCCTGCCGGGTACCCGACAGCACCACGACCGCACCCTGCGCATGCAGCGCACGCGCGATCTCGCGCCCGATTCCACCTGATGCCCCGGTAACCAGAGCAACCTTTCCGTCCAGCCTGAACATGACCTGTCCGTTCCCTTCGGTATCCATCAATTCAACATGATCCCACGACTGAAGTCGTGGGACAGATGCCTGTTTCAGCGCGCGGCCAGGCAGGCCTCGATATCGGCCGGGGTCCCGACCGAACGGGTGGCCACATCGCCATTGATCCGCTTAACCAGCCCGGCCAGCACCTTGCCCGAACCGATTTCCACAAAACTGTCGACCCCCATGGCCACCATGGCGTCAACGCTTTCACGCCAGCGCACCGTGCCGGTCACCTGACGCACCAGCAGGTCGCGGATCGTGGCCGGGTCGGTGACCTTGGCCGCCGTCACATTGGCCACCACGGGCACGACCGGGGCCTTGATGTCCGTGTCAGCAAGGGCCACACGCATTTCCTGGGCGGCAGGAGCCATCATCGAGCAATGGAACGGGGCAGAAACCGGCAGCCTAAGCGCCCGCTTGACGCCCTGCGCCCTGGCCAGGGCGATGACACGGTCAATGGCCGCCGTCTCGCCCGCCACGACCACCTGGCCGCCGCCATTGTCGTTAGCGACTTCAAGCACCTGCATGTGGGCCTTGCCCGCGTCGTCGGTAAAGGTCGCGGCTTCCGCGCACAGGCTGGCGGCGCGATCCATGTCCATGCCCACGCCAATCAGGGCGGCCATGCCTCCCTCGCCCGGCGGCACGGCCTTCTGCATGGCGTTGCCGCGCAGGCGCAGCAGGCGGGCCGTCTGGGCGATCCCCAGCGCGCCTGCTGCCGCAAGGGCTGAATATTCACCCAGCGAATGTCCGGCCACCAGCGCCACGTCACGCTTCAGGTCCACGCCCCCATCACGTTCAAGTACCCGCAGCACCGCCAGCGAGACCGCCATCAGCGCGGGCTGGGCATTGTCGGTACGGGTCAGATCCTCCATCGGCCCTTCGAACATGAGCTTCGAGAGGTGCTGGCCCAGGGCATCATCCACTTCCTGGAACACTTCCCGCGCAGGGGCGAATGCCTCGGCCAGATCGCGTCCCATTCCAACAGACTGACTTCCCTGACCGGGGAAAACAAAAGCTTGCACAGGCATGACTTCCATCCACACTCATATTGTTTTTCGGTTCCACCGCGTGATGGGGGTTGCGACAGGCAGTGTCAATCACCATCCCGCCCTGCGCGCAGGCGGTACCATGCCAGCAGCAGCCCATCCCACGGCAGCGCCGCCCCTTCGCGCAGGCGCCAGAACCAGCGTCGTCCCAACCGCTGCGCGGCAGGCGCATCTGGCGGGGGCACGCGCACCACCTGCCACCCCATCATCCGCATGAGCAGCAGGCAACGCGGCAGGTGATAGGCGCTGCTGGCCACGCCAACCGGCCCCACATATCCCCGTCGCCGCAATAGTCTTGTGCACCGGATGACGGAGGCCAGCGTATCGGGGGCCGCATCCTCCATCATGATGGCATCCGACGGGACGCCCCTGCCGCGCAGCATACCGGCCATGACGGCCGCCTCCCGCCGCCCAGAGGGAAGCGAGGGGCCTCCGGTGGGCACATACACCACCTTGCCCCATTGCCCGCCAAAGGCATGGGCCGCCGCCACGCGCAGCCGCAGCGTACGCGTGGGCATGCCGTCAGGTTTCAGTTTCGCGCCGAATATGACGACCGGCAGGCCGTCGTCCCCCCACGCCTGTCCCGCCATGGTCAGTGCGGCGCGCGCAGCAGCACCCGGTTCAGCGATTCCAGCGTGGTGAAGACCTGCTCCCAGACCTTTGCGAACCGACCGGCGGACAGGCCACGCGTTTCCATGATCGCGGCGATCTCCCCCACCGTGCGCTCCCCATCGATCAGGGGCAGGATGCCGCGCGTCTGCGGCGGCACGGCGATGGCGACCTGCAACGTGCCAAAGGCGAAAGGCAGCCGGTCATCGCCACCAATCATGCGGGCCAGTTCGATACCGGGGATTTCCCGCATGATGGGCACGGCATCCGCCGCCATGGGATCTGCGCGGACTACGGGCTCGCTGATCCGGCGCACATAGGCGACATGGGTGGCCATGTTGCCTGCCACGTCCTCCGCCACCGCCTGTCGGGCACGTTCGGGCAGGGCCGCAATCCGTTCGCGCAGGCGCGGGTCGGGCAGCAGCAGGGCGGGGTCGTAACGGGCCGGTTCCATCAGGCACGCAGTCGCCAGCCCCGCGCGGTCCAGCAGGCCGTGGAAGGCAGTGATGTCATACGCCCGGTCACGCGGGTTGAGCAGCAGGTCATACAGCCCTGCATCCCCACCGGTCAGGTGATCGCCAAAATTGCCGTTCTGCCGCAGCCACGCTGTGGCCGGCAGATGCCGCATGACACGACGCGCCACGTCCAGCCGCTGCTTCGGCGCATCCGCCACCGGGGCCAGACGCTCCAGCGCGTCCTGCAGCATGTACACGCCCGTGCGCCCGTAAGGCGCATAGACCATGAGGCCCATTCCCCCACCGGGGGCCAGCACGCCCTCCAGTGCCGCAAGCCCGGCATCGGGGTCTGGCAGATGGTGCAGCACGCCACAGCAGTCGATATAGTCGAACGGTCCGGAAGCTACCGCAGCAAGGTCGGTCAGGTCACCACGCACGAAGCGCATGTTTTCCAGCCCCCGCACCTGTGCCCGCGCCCGCGCCGTTTCCAGCGCCACGGGGGAGCGGTCGAGGCAAAGCACTTCCCCTGCCCGTCCCGCGCGCGCCATGTGGGTGGCCAGCATGACCGCGCCATCGCCCGTGCCGCATCCGGCCACCAGTACCCGCAACGGCAGTGATTGCGGCCGGGTGGCCCCGAAGACCCAGTAATCGATTTCACGCAGGTGACTGGGGCTGCCGATCAGCAGGCGGCTCTTTTCCTCACGCGGGTCGCGGGCGGGATAGGGATACTGCTCGTACTGGGCCTGTAGCCCGGCGTCACGCGCATCATGGGCGGGTGGGGCATCGGTTTCATGCTGGCTCATGATATGGGCCTCAGCGCGGCAGCAGCTTGCCGCGCTGCCAGGCCTCGGCGGCTTCGTCAGCACTCATGCCATCAAAACGCATGGCGTGGTCCAGCGCGCTGACCACCTTGTTGCCCAGCGTCAGTTCATCCAGCTCATCCAGCAGATCCTGATCCATGTCGGCCCGCACGGCGGAGCGTAGCAGGATACGCGCGTCCTGTTCGGCCCCGTACGCGCCCTTCGGGTCATCCAACTGCACCAGCCGCTGCCCGTAATGCAGGAAGGAGGGCTGCCATGTCGGGATAATTTCGGGCAGGCCACCGGCGAGGATATGAGCCGCGTGGTCGTACGCTTCCGCATCGGGGCGGCTGGCGATGGTGTATCCCGCTTCCGTCAGGTTGTAGGCCGCGACAACCTGACGCACGCGGTCCAGGATGGAGTCCGGGGTCACGATCTCACGACCGATGGGGCAGCCCTCACCCGCCAGCTGGGCCACCGACGTGATTCCGGTCGCCGCCGCTTCGGGCACGCACCAGCCAAAGGCAGGGCGGTACAGCTGGCCAAATGCTTCCATGCCCAGGTCGGGGGCAAGGAAGGCGGCATCAACATCAGGCAGCCATGCGGACACGAACAGGTCCACATCGCCACGGCGCATGTGTTCCACCATTTCGGCGCGGGCGGCCACGACGTATTCGATTTCAAGTTCATAGGCTTCAAGCACGCGCGCCACGGCTGCCGCTGATGCCTGCTGCAGGGTATTGTCCAGATGACCCAGGGTCACGGTTGTCATGTAATCTCACTCCTTGATGGATGGGGCCGACCCGTCAGCCCTGCTGCTGGGGCACACGCAGGCGGCCGGTCTGGACCGGGACCTTGCGCTGGGGATGCGTGGAAGGAACGGCATAATCGAACACGAGGGTGCTGATGATGAAGGGGGCCGCGAATTTCTTGAAGGCTTCATGCGCGGGATCGAAATAGGCCGGATCGGTCACGACCGGACGGCCAACGTAGTAATTGCGATCCCCTTCGGAATTGAACGTGACGATAAAGGCCTGCTGCAATCCCTCATCCTGCCCTTCCCCGCTCATCTGCGCACCTGTCTCGATGGAGGCGACGACAGGGCTGCCATCGCTGCGCCGGGAAATCTGGCGCAGCGCCATGAAGCGACGAACGACCTCCGCGCGCTGGGCGTCGGTAATGACCGGCAGAAAGCGGAACATGACGATATGCCGCACCGTGCCCGGATGGAAACCGGGGGATGTAAAGGTCACCAGTCCCACCTGGGACGCGATCAGCCGTTCGGCATGGGCGGCGTCGCTGATCTGGGCTTCGGGCGGGGTATCCGTCCCTGCCGTGTCGGGGGCCGCTGGCGCATCCGCCCGCGCCGTGCCCGCCAGCACAAGGCAGCCTGCCGCCACAACGGCAAGATACCGCATCTTCATGTCCCGAACCTTCATTATGTCTGTCTTCATTCCTGTCTGTGGGTGGACGGCGGTCAGGCCGCCGCCATGACGCGCGCGAATTGGCGCTGGCGCATCATGAGGAGGTGGTACACCCCCCTGGCAATCAGCGCATGCAGCCGTCCGTGCGGCGTCCACCCGATTGTCTTGAGGATCATGCCCGTCACCCGCACGGCATGCCGGGGCTGGTAAAAGCGCAGCGCGCGCGACATGTAGGCCGCGATGCAGCGTTTGTGGTCATAGGGCACGGTACTGGGTTCATTGGTGGTGTGGAAGGCGGAAGCCAGCTCATCATCCTCGCTTTCCGTCACCCGGCCCAGGGCAATGCGCGTGCGCTGCCATACCCCAAGGTGCTCGCGCCGCAGGTAGCGCCGCATGTGGTCATAGAACAGCTTGAAATGACGGTATTCATCCGCCGCGATCTGCCGGCATATCGCCTTGAGCACGGGTTCGTCCGTGGCGTCGGCCAGTGCGGTGTAGAATGAGGAGGTACCCGTTTCCACCATGCAGCGCGCGATCAGTTCCCCCGTGCGCGACCCACGGATGGAAGCATCCACATCCAGATCCAGCCGGTAGGACTGCCGATACCGGTCAAACGCCGCCATGTAGTCCCATGACGGGTCTGCCAGCATGGCCCACCGGCCCAGGGCATCGCCATGCTGCACCTCTTCCTGTGCCCAGTTATCCGCCGCCTGGCTGAAATCAGGATCATCGGCGAATACATTCTTCAGATAACAGGCATAATCCAGGCCATTCCGTTCAACGACCGAAGCGGCCTTGACCAATGGGACAATGTCAGGGTCCACACGTCGCGGATCGAAACGGTCCCAGTCCATCTGTTCAATGCGCCAGTGTTTCATCGCTACCTGTTCTTCTGCATTTTCTCCATGACGGCGCGCCGCGCGTGCCATTGCTGGAGACGACATGACACATGTTTCATGTTTACGCCAATCCCGCATCCATCCCACCCCTGTCATTCCGGGGCCATATCGTGCTAGGGGCGTAGCCCGACACCGCCAATAAGAACGACAGATTGGGTCGCCAAATGAATATTCACGAATATCAGGCAAAGGCGCTTCTGCGCTCCTACGGCATGCCCGTGCCTGAAGGACGTGCCGCCACCACCGCAGCGGAAGCCGTTGATGCCGCCCGCGCCCTGAATGCGCCGGTTACGGTGGTCAAGGCACAGATCCACGCGGGTGGGCGCGGCGCCGGGCATTTCGCGGGAAAACCCGAAGGCAAGGGCGGCGTACGTCTGGCCCGCGACACGGGCGAAGTCAGCGATGCCGCCACAGCCATGCTGGGTGAAGTGCTGGTCACCAAACAGACCGGCCTGATGGGCCGGCTTGTACGCACGCTATATATCGAATCCGGCTGCGATATTGCGCGTGAACTGTATTTTTCCATGCTGGTCGATCGCGGCACGGGCCAGATCGTCATTGTGGCATCCCCCGATGGCGGTATGGAAATCGAGGACGTGGCGGCCCGCACGCCTGAACGCATCCTCAAGGAATATGTCGACCCGGCCAAGGGGCTGTGTGACTACCAGTCGCGCGACCTTGCCGTGCGCCTTGGCCTGAAGGGGCGTGAGATCAGAGCGTTCCAGAACGTCGTGCGTTCCGCCTACAACGCCTTTACCGGCCTTGACGCCGCGATCGTGGAAATCAACCCGCTGGTCGTGACCGGTTCGGGCGACCTGCTGGCGCTGGACGCCAAGATGTCGTTCGATGAAAACGCGCTGTTCCGCCACCCCGAACTGGCGAAGCTGCGTGACGTGCACGAGGAAGACCCGCGTGAGCGCGAAGCCGCCGAATACGGGCTGGCCTATGTCGGACTGGATGGCAACATCGGCTGCATGGTCAATGGCGCGGGCCTGGCGATGGCGACGATGGACATCATCAAGATGGAAGGCGAGGAGCCTGCCAACTTCCTTGATGTCGGTGGGGGCGCATCCAAGGAACGGGTGGCGGCCGCCTTCCGCATCCTGATCGGCGATCCGAAGGTGCGCGGCATCCTTGTCAACATCTTCGGTGGCATCATGCGCTGCGACGTGATTGCGGAAGCCATCATCGCCGCATCGCACGAAACCGGGCTGAGCGTCCCGCTGGTCGTGCGCCTGGCGGGCACGAATGTCGAACGCGGCAAGGCGCTTCTGGCTGAATCCGGCCTGACGATCATCCCCGCCGATGACCTGGGCGATGCCGCCCGCAAGATCGTATCCGCCGTCCGTAATGCGGGAGCCTGAGTGAATGTCCATTCTTGTCAACCAGTCCACCAAGGTGATCACGCAGGGCTTTACCGGCGCGCAGGGCACCTTCCACACTGAACAGGCCATTGCCTATGGCACCCGCATGGTCGGTGGCGTCACACCGGGCAAGGGCGGCAGCCTGCACCTTGGCCTGCCGGTATTCGACACCGTAGCGCAGGCGCGTGAAGCGACCGGGGCCGATGCCTCCGTCATCTATGTGCCGCCCGCGGGCGCTGCGGATGCGATCCTTGAGGCAATTGCCGCCAGCATCCCGCTGATCGTATGCATTACCGAAGGCATCCCGGTGCAGGACATGGTGCGCGTGCGCGCGGCCCTCGAACGCTCCGACAGCCTGCTGATCGGCCCCAACTGCCCCGGCATCATCACGCCGGATGAATGCAAGATCGGCATCATGCCCGGCCCGATCCACCGCCGTGGCCATGTGGGCATCGTTTCGCGCTCGGGCACCCTGACCTATGAGGCCGTAGCCCAGACATCGGCCATTGGCCAGGGGCAGAGCACCTGTGTCGGTATTGGCGGCGACCCGGTCAAGGGCATGGATTTTACCGATGTTCTTGAACGCATGATCGCGGACCCGGACACGCATTCCATCGTCATGATTGGTGAAATCGGCGGCACATCCGAAATCGATGGCGCCGAACTGATCCGCGCCAGTGGCACGCGCAAGCCGGTCGTGGGTTTCATCGCCGGCGCCACCGCACCGCCGGGCCGTCGCATGGGCCATGCGGGTGCCGTGATTACCGGCGGGCACGAGACCGCCAGCGCCAAGATCGAGGCCCTGCGTGAAGCGGGCATCCATGTCGCCCCCAGCCCTGCCGAGCTGGGCACGACACTGGCCCGCGTGCTGGGCTGACCCATACTTCCGGCGATGGCCCCATAACAATAAAAGTATGGTCATCGCCGGTTTTGTATGGCACAGCCGGAAAAGTTTTCCACTTCACCGCCAGAGGATCCAGACCGATGCCCGATGGGAGCAGCCCGGACACCCTGTCCATGCACGCCGGGGCCACCAGCCTGCCCCCCATAAGGACAGACTGGACGCGTGACGAAGTCGCAGCCCTTATGGCGCTGCCCTTCCCGGACCTGATCTACCGCGCACAGACGGTGCATCGTGCCCGTTTCGACCCCACGGAAATGCAGATTTCCACCCTGCTGTCGATCAAGACCGGCGGTTGCCCCGAAGACTGCGCCTATTGCCCGCAGAGCGCCGTGCATGAGGATGGCGGCGTGAAGGCCAGCCGCCTGATGGCCGTGGAAGAAGTGCTGAAGGAAGCCCGCGCCGCCAAGGCCGCAGGCGCGGCACGTTTCTGCATGGGTGCGGCGTGGCGCAGCCCCAAGGAACATGATCTTGAGACCGTGTGCGCCATGGTCGAGGGCGTGAAGGCGCTGGGACTGGAAAGCTGCGTGACGCTGGGCATGCTCGATAACCGTCAGGCGCACAGGCTCAAGGATGCCGGGCTGGATTACTACAACCACAACATCGATACCTCGCCCGAATATTATGGCGACATCATTTCCACCCGCACCTTTCAGGACCGTCTTGATACGCTGGAAAACGTGCGCGATGCCGGGATCAATGTCTGCTGTGGCGGCATTGTCGGCATGGGGGAAGACATCACGGACCGTGCGGGCATGATCGCGACGCTCGCCAGCCTGCCCCGCCATCCCGAAAGCGTGCCGATCAACATGCTGGTGCGCGTGGAAGGCACCCCGCTGGCGGACAGGGCGGCAGCGGTTGACCCGATCGAATTCGTGCGCACCATCGCCGCCGCCCGCATCACCATGCCTGCCAGCCGCGTACGTCTTGCCGCAGGCCGCGAAGACATGAGTGATGAAGCCCAGACGCTGTGCTTCCTTGCTGGCGCCAATTCCATTTTTTATGGCGAACGCCTGCTGACAACGCCCAATCCGGCAGCCCTGCGTGACCGGCAGTTGCTTGACCGGCTGGGCATGCATACATCACACAAACAGGGCTGAACCCGACGCAGCCGGGCGCGGGACCGGCTGGGGCAGTTCCCACGCGTGGTGCCCTTTTTCCGGCCGCGTGCATTACGAAATCTGGAACATGTCCTATACCGTAAAGGAAATATTCCCCACCCTGCAGGGCGAGGGCGCGCAGGCGGGCCGTACGGCAGTATTCTGCCGGTTTGCGGGGTGTAACCTGTGGTCGGGTCTGGAACGCGACCGGGACCGGGCCACCTGCCGGTTCTGTGATACGGATTTCATCGGCAGCGACGGCCCCGGTGGCGGTCGCTTCGCGGATGCGGACCATCTGGCCGACGCCATTGCCGCACAATGGCCCGCACGGGACAGGAATGGGGCCTTCGTTGTCCTGACCGGCGGTGAACCCCTGTTGCAGCTTGATGATGCGCTGATTGCGGCATTACATGCACGCGGCTTTGAAATCGCGGTGGAAACCAATGGCACCATGGCCGCACCGGACGGGATCGACTGGATATGCGTCAGCCCCAAGGCCGGTGCGGATCTGGTCCAGACGCATGGACATGAACTGAAGCTGGTCTATCCCCAGCCGGACCTGCTGCCCGATCAGGTGGCCGGGCTTGATTTCCAGCAGTTCTGGCTCCAGCCAATGGATAATGCCAATCGTGCCCGCAACACCACCGATGCGGTCACGTATTGCATGTATCACCCGCAATGGCGGCTGTCATTGCAGACCCACAAGCTGATCGGGATACCCTGATATGAGCGTTCCCCCTCCCCCATCCCATCCTGAAAATGAAGCTGCACTGGTCCTGTTTTCCGGCGGTCAGGATTCAGCCACCTGCCTTGCATGGGCACTGGCGCGTTTTGGCCGGGTGGAGACGCTTGGTTTCGATTACGGGCAGCGCCATGCGGTTGAACTGGAATGCCGCGCAGCCCTGCGCGACGGGATGGCGACACAGAATGCCCGGTGGGCCGAGCGTCTGGGCGCGGACCATACACTCGACCTTGCCGCCCTTGGCACCGTATCGGACACGGCGCTGACGCGTGAAGCCAAGATCACGATGAGCGAAAACGGCCTGCCCAACACATTCGTGCCCGGTCGCAACCTGATTTTCCTGACCTTTGCCGCGGCCCTGGCTGCACGCCGCAACATCCGCCATATCGTGACCGGCGTGTGCGAGACTGATTATTCCGGCTACCCTGACTGCCGCGATGACACGATCAAGTCCCTGCAGGTAACGCTCAACCTTGGCATGGACGCCCACTACGTGCTGCACACGCCATTGATGTGGATAGACAAGGCACAGACATGGGAACTGGCCCACCAACTGGGTGGTGATGCGCTTGTCCACCTGATCAACCGCGAAAGCCATAGCTGCTACCTTGGCACACGTGGTACCCTTCATGCATGGGGACATGGCTGCGGCACCTGCCCTGCCTGCAGATTGCGCAAGGCGGGATGGGAGCAGTACATGGCGGCACGCCAGCATGTTTGAACTGGTTTTCACCCGGCGCTTTTCCATGGCGCACCGGCTGCTGGCGGGCGAAAGCGAACGCTGCGCCCTGCCCCATGGCCATAATGAATATATCCGCGTCCACCTGCGCGCCACGAACCCGACGGCACTGGACGGCCGCACCAACATGGTCATGCCCTTCCAGCGGGCGAAGGGCATCTGGCATGGCTTTATCGACAACCATGTCGACCATGCCCTGCAACTGTCGGAAGATGATCCCCTGCGCGCATGGTTTGCCCGGCACGAACCACAGCGTGCGCAGCGCATACTGGTCACACCCGGCGACCCCACGACCGAACTGCTGGCCTGCCTGCTTATGGCCAAGCTGAATGCCTTCCTTGCCGCCGATAACGGGACGCTGACCTGCGCCAGCATTGAAATCGAGGAAACACCCACCAACACGGTCCGTTACAGTGGCGACCCGCTGGCGGTCCTGCCCCAGCCGCGTCCCGCCCCGCACTGCTGGTGGCGGCGTGCGGACACGACCATTTCCGATACCTGATTACCCTTCTGCCCCGAAAGGCCCCGTTTTTTTCATGTCTGCACTCGCCCGTTACCGTCAGGAATGGTTCGGTAACATCACGCGCGACACACTGGCCGGTATGGTCGGCACGTTTGCGCTGATCCCCGAAGTCATTGCTTTTTCCTTTGTCGCGGGGGTCGATCCCGCAGTCGGGCTTTATGCGTCTTTTGTCATAAGCGTCGTGATCGCCTTTACCGGCGGCAGGCCGGGCATGATATCCGGGGCAGCCGGGTCCGTAGCCCTGGTGGCCGCAGCCCTGGTTCGCGCCCATGGGGTGCAGTATCTTCTGGCCGCGACCCTGCTGTGTGGCCTGTTGCAGGTTGTGTTCGGTATCCTGCGGCTGCATGTGCTGATGCGCTATGTCTCGCGCCCGGTGCGGACCGGGTTTGTCAATGCGCTGGCCATCCTGATCTTTTCAGCGCAGGTCCCGCATATGCTGCATGTGACATGGCATACCTATGCCATGATCGCGCTGGGGCTGGTGATCATCTACACCCTGCCCCGACTTTTCTCCGCCATCCCGTCACCACTGATCTGCATTGTTGTGCTGACCGTGGTGTCGATGCTGTACCCCATGCCGCTGCATACGGTCGCCGACCTTGGCCGCCTGCCTGACAGCCTGCCGCATCTGGTCTGGCCTGATGTACCGTTCTCGCTTGATACACTCAACATCATTGCACCCTTTGCGCTGGCGATGGCCAGCGTAGGTGTGCTGGAATCCATGATGACGGCCCGCGTGGTGGATGACCTGACGGAAACCCACAGCAGCAAGCGGCAGGAATGCATGGGGCTGGGTATCGCCAATATCGCCGTCGGCCTGTTTGGTGGCATCGCGGGTTGTGGCATGATCGGGCAGACCGTGGGTAACCTGCGTTATGGCGGGCGGGGACGGCTTTCCACTTTCGTGGCGGGCGCCTTCCTGCTGCTGCTTATGGTGGCGCTGCGCCCATGGGTGGCGCAGGTGCCGGTGGCAGCCCTTGTGGCGATCATGATCATGGTGTCGGCCAGCACGTTTTCATGGTCATCGCTGCGTGACCTTGTCCATCATCCCCGCACCACCAGTGTCATCATGCTGGCGACGGTGGCAGTTGTCGTAGGCACGCATGACCTTGCTGCAGGTGTTGCCGTGGGCGTACTGCTGAACGGGCTGTTTTTTGCCTTTCAGGTATCCAGCATGCTGTCAGTCAGCAATACGCTTTCGGCTGATAACCAGACGCGGACCTATATCGTGAACGGGCAGGTCTTCTTTGCCTCATCCGACAGCTTTGCCGATGCATTCGACCTGCATGATACCGCCCGCCACATCACGATCGACCTGACCCATGCCCATTTATGGGACATGACGGCCGCCGGCATGCTGGAAGAGCTGATTGGCAAGATGGAGGCACAGGGCATGGATGTACAGCTGATCGGACTGAATGGCGCCAGTACCCGACTTCTGACCAGGCATACACGGCTGCAGCCGGCACAATGACAGGTATGGTGGGCTGGATGGGCCCACCCCATTAATCTGTTGAAAATTTCAGGGAGTCACCTTTTTGAAAAAAGGTGACACTCTTGCCTGATTACGAACCCGGCACACGCAACGGATGCCCTGCCGGGCAAAAGGCGGGTCCCTATTTTTTCTTTGTCGTCGTCGCAGCGGCAGGCAGGGCAAAAGGATCTGCGACGGTGGTCGTGCCCGCCCGCTTTGCCCAGCGATCAGCCGCAGCCCTGTCACCCGCCTGTCGCGCGCTCTGGCTGGCACGGGCATAAAGCTGGGCCGCTACCTGCGTATTTCCCGCCTTGTCAGCCGCACGGGCGGCAACGCCAAGCGCACGGGCCATATCACGGTAATCCACCTGCGTCTGGCGAATGGTCGCCGCCTGCATGGCGTCCTGCATGGCGGTCTGTGTGCTACCGCCTGTGGCCAGCAGGTTACGGGCTGCAATTTCCTTTGCATCCGCCGTCCAGCCTGTCGGTACCTTTCCGGTCAGGTTCGCGAAATAGGCATCGACGGATGCCAGCGTGGTCTGATCATTGCTGTCATCGGCAATCAAGCCACGGATCAGCTGGGCTTTTTCCACAATATCCGGGTCCTGTGCCGCCGCAGCACGTGTAGCGGCATCTGCTGCTTCGGTATCGCGACCCAGTCGACGCAGGGCACCCGCCTGCACCAGATCCAGCCCGGCATCATCACCCGTCTGCCCCCGCATCGCGAGAGCCGAACGCGTCGCGGTTACCGTGGACAGCGCATCCTGCGCCTTGTCCTCATCCAGCTGGACAGTGGCAAGGTTATAGCCCGCATCACCTATGGCCGTGACATCATCACGCGCGATAGCCCGCTGGCCTGCGGCACGGTACTGCTGTTCCGCCACCGAAAGACGTTCGAGGCCCACGGCATCCTTCGCGGTATCCATATCCTGCGACAGGGTGGTGTCGCCCGGCTGGGTAACTGCCTGTCCCCCACCACATCCTGCCAGCGCAAAGGCAAGGCCGAGGGCTGCATATTCCTTCTTCATTCTCATGGCTGCACCTTCTGCGCCGGAAGGCGGGCATGGTTATGCTTCGCCGCCTTGTTGCCATTACCGCCCAGTATCCACAGACCGCGCATCTGATCGACCAGCTTCTGCAGGCTGCTGGCGGTTGTCTGCGCCTGAACCAGAAGCACCGGCAGCTGCTGGCTGGCATCCTGCAGGTTATGGGTAATGGCCGGTGTCGCGTTGCTCAGGTCGCCCGTGGCCTTCTGCACGTTGGTCATGCTGGCGCTCGCCTTGTCCATGACACCCGCAAGCTGTTTTTCGATCGGTGTCAGCTGTGCAATGGTGGCGTTAAGGCTGGTAATCATCTGTTCAGCCTGACGGATCAGGTCGTCATTGGTCATGAGACGCCCGATGGAGCCCTTGCCCGCATGCATGTCCGTAATGGTGGCGTCCAGCGTTGCCATCATGTGCTGGGCATTGTCCAGAACCGGGATGACACGGTCACGGATGTCACTGAAGGTCTGGGTAATGGTGTCAGCCGGGTTGGGCGCGTTGGTGGCGCTCAGCACAGCATAGCTCCAGTCCAGCTTGTCCCCCGTCCCGCGTGAAACATCGATGTAGCTGGCCCCGGCCACCACGAAGCGCTTGCGGATGATGGCCGTGCTGTCACGACGGATATAGGGTTCAATATCGGGATCGATCTCGGCAATGGCGTACATGCCCCCCGACGGATTGATCCGCACGCGCCGCACGGTGCCCGCATGGATGCCCATGACCTCCAGATCGTCACCAACCGACAGGCCACTGACACCGTTTTCGGGCAGCACGATCCGCAGCCTGCCCGCCGGCGTCAGCCAGTCACGCAGCACGCCGGCCTCGATCACCGCACCAAGCAGGATGACAAGGGCCACAAGGACCAGTATCCCCACCCATTCATCGGCGTAACGGACGCGCACAAGCTGCCGGATTCCGTCTGACTGTTGTTTCTGGACCATTACACCACCCGCATGGGAAAAAGACCTTCGTCAAGAAGGCGCATGTGGATATTCACCGCCTTGCGATATTCATGCCAGGCCGCCGCGGAACGGACGAACCATAACACGCCACAGCCACGATCCCGCGCCGTGGTCATCATTTCAAGAAACGGCAGGACATTCTCCTCTGGCAGCGTGTCGGATATATCCTCCAGCACCAGCAGGTCCGGCCGCCCCATGAAGGCACGTACACACGCCGCCCGAGCCAGATCCGCACCCGACAGCCGGTCGGGCGCGGACGTTGGCAGGCCGGGAAAACCAAACCGATGCCCCAGTTCAGTGGCATGCAGGACCACGTTATCAAACGGGTCCATGGTATGGTACAGGTGTGGCAGCATGATATTGAGATGCGTGCCAAACAGGTTGAGCCAGCTGCTGTTGCGCGAAATGCGGCCAATACGCCCACGCAGCGCATAGAGCTGCCGGTCGTGCAGGGCGCTCCAGTCCAGCCCCATGAACCTGATATTGCCCTGCGTCAGCGAAACCATGCCTGAACACAGGTCGGCAAACATGGCGGCCCGTTCAAAATCGCGACAATCGATCACCGCGCATTCACCGGGCATGATGCGCAGGTTGTATGGCGCAGGCATGAGGCCGGTTTCCTCGAACGACGGCACGACGTCACGCAGTTCCAGCAGGGGAGCGTTGGCTGTCATGTCAGAAATCCAGCATGAAGAGGATATTGACCACCAGCACCAGCATGATCCCGCGCGCAAATCCACGCGGCATGATGGTGGCCATCGTGTCATTGCTGCTGACGGTCAGGCCCGAAACACATGACCCCACCCCGACAAAGAAACCGACCAGCACGAATTTCAGCGGAATGATCAGGTAATCCCATGTAGTCATCGCAGCAAGGACATTGAAGAAGAATGTCCAGACCGAGGACGTGATGGCCCCCGTGGAATGGGCGACCACAAACCCCATCAGCAGCGATACAACGGCAAAGATCATGCCCAGCGTAAAGCCACCCAGCGTAAAGGCGAACGTACGCGGCATGATCAGCGCCAGAAACGGGTCAATACCGCGCGCCTGTAACGCCCGCACTTCTCCACCCAGCACCATCATGCCGATTTCGGTCAGCGACAGCATGCCGCTGCGCCCCATGATGATGATGCCAACAAGGATGGGAGAGATTTCACGCACCAGCACGGAAACAAGGATCGACCCCGTCATCTGCGCCATGCCTGCGTAACCCAGCCAGTACGCAGCCTGTGACACCACCATAAGACCCGTCAGCGTCGCGGTGATCACGATACTGAGGAAACCGCCACTGACAACCTGCCGCAGGGTGGCGCGGAATTCATAGATAACCGGCCTGCGCCATGAATTGGACCGCATGCTTTCGCGCAGTACGCCCCACCCCGCGCCAATCACCAGCAGGGTGTAACGCACCTGATGCCGCGTCAGCCGCCCAAGGGCTGCAAGCCACGGCGCAAAACGCCGCAGCAGATGCACCAGACGACCGGCGTCATCCGGCTGGGGAACAGCCATGGGGCCAGTCTGTGGCGCCGCGCGCTCAGGGGCCTGGGTTGGCGTATCGGTCATCGCCGTCCGGCCAGCACATAAGTACGTGTCAGCCCCATGCCAGGAATGAAGAACCGGCCACGTTCACGAAACAGGAAGTACTGACGCAGGCGTTGGTAAACATTTTCCGATACCTGGATCGTGCCGACATCCGGCGCGCCCTGCGCCATCATCTCGGCCATGCCCATGGCATCCCCCCACAGGTTGAACGCCTGCGGGTTCTTGCCCAGCATGCCGCCGAATACCGGCCCGACATCAATACCGATGCGGAAGACCGGGTCCAGATCCGCTTTCGACAGCATGGCCAGCACGTTTTCACGCATCATGAGCGCCGCATTCGCCATGCGGAACACCGCGCCCTTGTCCGGCGTGCGCGAACACCCCGCTATACAGACGACGCGATGACCCAGCATGCGGATGGAATACAGCCCGCACTGGTGGGCAATATCCTGCAACGCAGCCGCCATGTCATCAATCAGCTTGATATTGGCGGCCGGATCATTCTGGGCCGTCATGATCATGTCAGACAGGCTGATGACCATGATGGTGACGGCGGGATAGAATCCTTCCATCTGGCTCAGGTCCGTAGCGTTCGGCTGTCCGTTTATGGACAAAGCACCCGGGGCCAGCAGGAATCCCTGGCTGGGATCGTGAAGTTCCTCTGTGGCTGCGGGCTCCGTTTCCAGTTCCTCACGTGCGGCGGCCACCGCAGTATAATGCTGGGCGGAAAAACGGACCGCCGCCACACCTGCAACCATCTGCACGAAATGATAGACCATTTCCGCCTGAGGCGCATCTTCCAGCGTGATGACCCCGACCGGACCACCATTCCCCACGATCGGGCAGCAGACCAGGGATTTACTGCCAAAAGCACGCATGTACACACGGTAGAATGCTGTCGTGTGCTCATCCGTATCGGCAGCGGTCGTGGCCAGGCGGTCACCATGGAATACGGCGTCGAAAAAGCTTTTCAGGTCCGTGGTGGACATTTCAAAGCCACCGGAATGCACGTCCTGCAATCGATCATAGGAATCGATGCACATGAGCGTATGGCCATCATGCAGGATCCGCCAGATGGCGGCCCTTCTGGCCTCGGACTGTTCAGCCAGCTTCTTGGTCAGAATCAGGGCATTGTCTTCGGGATTGAACAGTTCCTCGTATTGCGCGACCTCCTGCAGGGCATCACTTTCGTGACCGGCGACCCGCCTCATCCTGGCGATCAGGTTACGCAGGCCGTCACTGCGGCGCGCCTGCAGGAACAGCAGCAGCCCGAAGCCCAGCGCCATGATCACAACCAGAACGAAGAAGATCAGGTTCTGCTGTCCGCCCGCCATGGCGAAACGTGAGAAATCATCCTCGGGCGCCACCAGCAGCAGCACCCAGCTATCCTTGCCGACCGGCAGGTTGGCGGTAATGGTCACATACCGTCGACCATTCACCTTGATGGTACGTGCGCCATAACCATGGACGCGGTATTCATCAAATGCCTTGGTCATGACCGGATATTTCACGGGATCCAGCGTCATCTTGGCCGGATCACCCTGCGCCTTGGTCTGGGTTTCCTGCATACCGTGACCGGCGACAACATTCCCGCCCTGCTGAAGCAGGATCGCGTTACCACTTTCACCGATTTTCAGCGAATTGAGAAAATTGTTGAGGTGATTGAGGGACATGTTGATGGCATAGACATACGTCTTGTCATTACTGCCCTTGTACGGAACCGCCGCCGTAATGGTGATCTGCTTGGTGACTTCCACAAGGTAGGGAGGGGTCCAGATTTCCTGCCCGGCCTTGACCGCATCGGTAAACCATGCATGCCCGCGGGGGTCATATGTCCCTGCCGGGGTCTGCCACTGCTTCAGCAGCTTGCCATCGCCGTCACGCAGTTCATGCGTGAAGATCGCCTTGGGCGTACCCACATCATGCAGGGTTGTAAGTGCGGTCTGGCCGGGCTGTTCACCATGTTCCAGCGTACTGAAATTGCCGTCGCTGTCGGCAATGTAGAAGGACTGGATCTGCGGAACATTCCGCATCATGGTGCTGCTGTAGCCGTTGAATATCTTCTGTTCGACCGCTGGGGCACCATGCTCGAGCATGTCGCGCGCCACGATCGCCCCGGCGGAGGCGGGCATGAGGAAGGAACTGACTTCCTTGGCAATATACTCCTGCTGGCTGACCAGCAGGTCATGCGTCAGGGTCAGCGCGCCAGTGCGGACGGTCTGGTAGGAATGCCACCCCACCCCGGCAATGACGGCAATGACCGTAACCACACCGGCCACCGGAATGCCGATATGATAGAGGAAGCGCCGGAACTGGTCGGAAGGGGCAATCGTGGGATCGACAATCTCGTCCGTGGACAATGCTCTCTTCCTGTTTCAATACAATCAGGTACGGCTAACGGGCGCAGACTAACCCAAACGTACCACCGGGACCACTCCCTTTAGTTACATACCGCCCATTCAGCCCAGCCACAACGGTTCGGACAGGCGGCTGACAAAGGCCTGATGGGCTTCCAGTTCGGCGGTATCCGGCCTGACACGTACACAGACATGTCCCGTCGGCCGCACATAGGTATAGGTGGCGATGCCGCCGCCGCCTTCATCCACCGACAGGCTCAGCCCACGCTGGCGGCCCCCGGTCAGTTCCAGATACACCGCGGCCAGCAGCCTGCAGTCCAGCAGCGCGTTATGGGTCGTACGTTCCGACAGGTCGATGGAAAAGCGGCGGCACAGCGCATCAAGGCTATTGGGCATGCCGGGGAAACGCTCACGCGCCATGTCCAGCGTATCGACCATGCGCCCCATATCCAGTTCAGGCAGCCGTGCCCGCGCCAGTTCCGCGTTCAGGAAGCCGAAATCGAAGCGGGCATTATGCGCGATCAGGGGATCTTTGCCTATGAATTCAAGGAATTCAGGGGCGACCTCCGCGAATTTCGGCTTTCCTTCAAGGTCCGCGCGGGTAAAGCCATGCACGCGCGATGCCTCTTCGGGCACATCACGCTCGGGATCGATCAGGACACGGAAACTGCGCCCGGTGGGCAGGTCACCAATCAGTTCAAGGGCCGCGATTTCAATGATCCTGTCCCCCTTCAGCGGATCAAGACCGGTGGTTTCCGTATCAAACAGGATGGTGCGTTTCATGCAGGCTTTCCTCCGGCCGCAGCCCATGCGGCTGGACTGCCTTCGCGCATCGCATACAGCAAACGCCTGACCTGGCGCACCGTTTCATGGCGCGACAGGCCGGTTTCGATAATCACATCGGCCTGTCGCCGCCGCGCGGCATCAGGCATCTGACGGGCAATGACAGCGTCAATCTGGGCCGGCGTCATCCGCCCCCGCCGCAATACACGCTGGCGCTGTATCGACGCGGGCGCGCTGACCACCACCACCCGGTCGCATATCCGCTCAGCCCCGGTTTCGAACAGAAGCGGGATATCCAGCACGACCCACCGGCAACCATCGCGTCGCGCACGCTGCACAAACCGCTGTCGTGCCCGACGCACCAGCGGGTGGATGATGGCCTCCAGTCCCTGCATCACGGTTGGACTGGACAGCGCCGCCTGCCGCAGCACCGTCCGGTCCAGCACGCCATCACGCACCGAACCGGGGACCAGCCGTCCGATGGCAGGCAGGGCCGCCCCATGCGGGGCCTGCAGGGCAGCGACGGTGGCATCAGCATCAAACAGCCGTATGCCCGCGCGTTTGAGCAGGGCAGCCGTAGTGGACTTGCCCATGCCAATCCCGCCGGTCAGTCCCAGTATGCGCATGAAAGATCCCGTTCAGCCCGCATGTGCGCGATGCAGGTCGGCATCCAGCAGGGCTTCGACCGCAGGCCCGATCTCCGGCGCCGCACCAAACCATTTCTCAAACCCCAGACCGGCCTGATGAATCAGCATTCCCAGCCCGTCGACAGTGCGCAGCCCATGACTGGCCGCCTGCCGGAGTAGTGCTGTCTGCCGCGGCACATAGACAATATCGCATACGACCAGCCCTGCATCCGCCCGCCCCAGGTCCAGCGGGAAGGTGGCATCTGCCCCCCCGTCCATGCCAATGGACGTGGTGTTCACCAGAAACTGGCACGACGGCAGCACATCACCCGCCTGCGCCCAGTCAATGACCGCAATGCCCGAAAGCTGCGCGGCTAGCGCATCGGCCCGCGCACGGGTGCGGTTGGCCACAGCGACATCTACCCCCCGGTCCAGCAGGCTTGCGGCAATGGCGCGCGCCGCCCCCCCGGCCCCCAGCAGCAGGGCACGGCCGCTTTTGACGGGAATGCCATGCGCTTCCACATTGGCCACGAATCCGTCGCCATCGGTGGAATAGCCCTCGATCTGGCCATCAGGGGCGAAAACCAGCGTGTTGACCGAACCCGAACGCTGCGCCGAACGGTCCAGACGGCCGTGTTCCTCCACGATGCGATAGGCCGATTCCTTATGCGGGATGGTCACGTTCACGCCACGGAATCCCGCGGCCTGCAGCCCCCGGACCGCGACATCAAACGAACCCGGCGCCACCGGCAGCGGCACGTAAGCCCCGTTTATCCCGCGTTGCTCCAGCCAGAAATTATGCATGAGCGGCGAGCGCGAATGCGCTACCGGCCAGCCGGTCACCCCGGCCAGCAGGGTATGGCCGTCAATGCGTAACCTGCGTTCCATTATCTTCAATCCATCTGATCCGGTGTGTTCGTCTTACACGGGCAGGAACATTAGTGCCTGAAATCTTCCCAAGCCTGCGGCAGGACGCGCGCAAGGCGGTCGGCCCATTCCGCCTGCCCCTGTTCTGTTGCGATCAGGTCCTGGCGGATCTCGATTTCCAGATAGGGCACGCCGCGCCCTTCGGCATGGACGGGGACGGTATAATCACTGACATCCGTCAGGGCATAGGGTTCGTTGCTGCCAACCACCAGCCCGCCCTCCGCCACCAGCAGGTCGCGCACCCGCAGGCCGAAAGCGGGATTGCGGTTATGCAGCACGCCCGTATGCCATGGCCGTGCCATGCCGTTCATGCGGTCGGTAAAGCTGTGCAGGGACACCAGCACCACGGGCAGTCCCCCTTCCAGCCGCGTCGAGATCTCCCGGCTGATCCGATCATGATAGGGCAGGAAGATTTCTTCCACCCGCCTGCCTTCTTCCGCCGCCGTTATATCGATATTCGCCGGAACCCGCGTGCCATCACTTTCCCGCACGATGGATGTCGGATGCCCCGGCGCGCGGTTGCAGTCGATCACCAGGCGGGAATAGGCCTGTTCAATCAGCACGCAGTCCAGATTCCGCGCCAGCATCCGCCCGGTTTCGGCCATGCCCAGATCACAGGCGATATGACGCGCATGATCGGTGGCGCTGATCCCCATATTCCCCAGCGCGGATGGCAGGCTGCGCCCCGCATGGTCACTGACCAGCACGAATGGCAGGCCGGACGGTGGCATCACGCCATCAAGCGCGGATGTGCCGAACTGAATGACGGGAGCCGGGTCATCCTGCGTCAGCAACCGTAATGGCTCCTGCGCAAGGGCTGTATGCTGCATTGTGCGGGACATCCTGTGCCATGGGCGGGTAGGCGACCAATATTACAGATCCCCCCGCATGAGCGAAAGACCCCCCGCCGCAACCCACCCCGCCGCGTTGCCATACGAGGCTACCATACGGGACCGCCACCGGACACGGGAACGATTGTATCTGCAGCGGCAGATGGGTAGGGTGCGCGGCATGCGATGGCTTTATGCCGCGACGTATCAGACACAATCCTTTTCACACTTGGGGTAGCTGGAACACAGGATGCCGGGGAACGCAAAAACGCTGACGGATCAGGACGCGCAGAAGGCGAACGCGCAATGGGGCGGGCGCTTTGCCGGGGGGCCGGCGGCGATCATGCAGGACATCAACGCCTCGATCGGTTTTGACAAGGCCCTGTGGCGGCAGGACATCGCGGGATCGAAAGCCCATGCCGCCATGCTGGCGAAAACCGGCATCATTTCGAATGCTGATGCCAAAACCATTACCGAAGGGCTGGATCAGATCGGGCGGGAAATCGCGGCTGGCACCTTTGAATTCAGCACCGCACTTGAAGATATTCACATGAATATCGAAGCCCGCCTGTCCGACCGGATTGGCGAGGCGGGAAAACGCCTGCACACCGCGCGTTCGCGCAATGACCAGGTGGCAACCGATTTCCGCCTGTGGGTACGTGACGCGATCGACGGTCTGGACCAGCAGGCGGCGTCCCTCATGCGGGCACTTGCGCGGCGGGCGGCGGAACATGCCGACACCCCCATGCCCGGCTTTACCCACCTGCAGACCGCGCAGCCCGTGACCTTTGGCCACCACCTGATGGCGTATGTGGAGATGCTGGCCCGCGACCGGGGCAGGCTTGCGGATGCGCGGCGCAGGCTCAATGAATCCCCGCTGGGATCGGCAGCACTCGCGGGTACGTCCTTTCCCATCGACCGGAACATGACGGCGCATGCGCTGGGCTTCGACCGTCCTACCGCCAACTCGCTCGATGCCGTATCGGACCGTGATTTCGCTCTGGAATACCTGTCCGCGCTGTCCATCATCGCCGTCCACCTGTCGCGGCTGGCGGAAGAAATCGTGATCTGGTGTTCGGCCCCCTTCTCCTTCATCCGCCTGTCCGACGCGTTCACCACCGGCTCCTCCATCATGCCGCAGAAGCGCAACCCCGACGCGGCCGAGCTGGTCCGCGCCAAGGGTGGCCGCATTACCGGCGCGCTGGTCGGCCTGCTGACCGTGATGAAGGGCCTGCCGCTGGCCTATGCCAAGGACATGCAGGAAGACAAGGAACCGGTCTTCGCCGCGACGGATGCCGCGGCACTGAGCCTTGCTGCGATGGATGGCATGATCCGTGACCTCAGTGTCAATGCCGGGCAGATGCGCGCCTATGCCGGGTCCGGCTTTTCCACCGCCACCGACCTCGCGGACTGGCTGGTGCGGGTACTGAAGGTGCCCTTCCGCACCGCCCACCATGTCACGGGCCGTCTGGTCGGCAAGGCGGAGGCGAAGGGCGTGGGTCTGGCCGATCTTACGCTGGAGGACATGCAGGCGGAGGAACCGGGCATCACCGCCGACATCTTCACTGTGCTGGATGTCGATTCCTCCATCGCCTCACGCACCAGCCACGGCGGCACGGCGGCGAAAAACGTGCGCGCGCAGGCCGCGCGCTGGCTGGATACGCTCGGGACAGGAGAAAGCGGCAAATGAATATCCAACCTTCCCCGCGCGGGCGCGCCATCATGCTGCTGACGCTGGCGGGTCTGGTCATCGCCTCATCGCTGGGGGCGTGCGGGCGCATTGGCGCCCCACGCCAGCCTTCCAACTCCCACGCCTACTACACGACCTATCCCAGCCCCGATCGCTGACGGATCAGGTCAGGCTGTCCGGCCCGAAACTGTCGGGCAGCAGGTCCGCCAGCGTGCGGACCTGCAGGACCGCTCCCCCGGCTGAAACCATGGTGACAGATGTCCCGGGGGACGCGAATTCCCTGATTTTCTGCCTGCATCCCCCACATGGCGTGCAGGCGGCATCCCCACCCCCGCATACCACCACGCGGCGGATATGACGCCCGCCCTGTGCCACCATGGCGGCGATTGCGCCAGCTTCGGCGCAGGTTCCTTCGGGATAGGCCGCGTTTTCGACATTGCATCCGGCAAATATCCGACCGTCCGTTGCCTCGACCGCCGCACCGACCTGAAAGCGCGAATACGGCGCATATGCCCGCAGCCGCGCGTCAACGGCGGCCTGCACCAGGGGGTCATTGCTCATTCCGGTCTGTCCTTCGTGTTCTTTCATGCGTCAAGCACCTTGGAAGCGACAGGGCAAGGCGGTATCGTGCGCGCATCATGGCTGATGCTTTCCCTACCTGTCGTGGACAGGACCCATCCGTTGCCGATCTTCTGGCCGTCCGTCCGGCGCTGTCCATGCATGCCATGGACGGGCTTGTGCTGGAAGATGTCCCCCTCAATGCCATTGCCGACGCGCTTGGCACGCCCACATGGGTCATGAGCGCGGGTACCCTGCGCGCACGCTACCACAGGCTTGCCACAGCCCTTGCCGCCACCGGCCGGCCAATTTCCATTCACTTTGCCGTCAAGGCCAATGACCATCTGGCCGTGCTGCGCGTGCTGGCAGCCGAAGGGGCCGGGGCGGACGTGGTCAGTGGCGGTGAACTGCGCCGCGCCATGATGGCGGGCATCCCGGCAGGAAAAATCGTCTTTTCAGGCGTGGGCAAGAGCCTTGAGGAAATGCGCCTCGCCCTGCAGGCGGGCATTGCACAGATCAATGTCGAAAGCGCGGAGGAACTTGAACTCCTCTCCGCCGTGGCGGAAGCCGAAGGGCTGGAAGCCCGGGTGGCCCTGCGCATCAACCCGGATGTCGATGCAGGCACCCATGCCAAGATCACCACCGGCCTCGCCACCAACAAATTTGGCATTCCCTATGACCGCGCGGTTGAACTTTATGCGCGTGCTGCCACTTTACCAGGTATCCGGCCCGTCGGGCTGGCAATGCATATTGGCAGCCAGATCGTACGCATGCAGCCCTACCGTACCGCCTATGCCAGACTTGCCGACCTCGTGCGGGCCATCCGCGCGCGCGGGCTTGCGGTCGAGGTACTGGATTGCGGCGGCGGACTGGGCATTTCCTACCGTGACGAAACCGAAGGCGCGCCCGAAGCCCTTGCCGCCGCCATCCATGCCGAACTGGGCGATCTGGGTACGCGGCTGGCTGTTGAGCCAGGGCGCTGGCTGGCTGGCCCCGCAGGCGTGCTGCTGTCCACCGTGATCCTGCGCAAGCAGGGCTATGACGGCATGCCGCCATTCCTTGTGCTGGACGCTGCGATGAATGACCTCATGCGCCCCAGTCTGTATGACGCGTGGCATGGCATCATCCCCCTTTCCGCCGCGACGGCCACAGCGCCCGTCGAGCAGGTGCATGTGGTGGGACCGGTCTGTGAAAGCGGTGATACTTTCGGCCATGACCGTACCCTGCCACACATGGATGCGGGATCGCGCCTGGCGCTGCTGGACTGCGGGGCCTATGGCATGGTCATGAGTTCCACCTATAACGCCCGCCCGCTGGCAGCACAGGTGATGGTGGACGGCACCCGCTGGTCCGTCATCCGTGAACGCCAGCAGGTTGAAGACCTGTGGGCTGCCGACCGCATTCCCGACTGGGTGGAGAACACCCTTCTCCCTGCTGGCGGAGGCCTATGACAGCCGGGCAGGACATCACCCAGCCCGGCGGCAGCCTGCCGCAACGCCTGGCCCGTGCGCGCCAGCAGGCGCGCCGTGCCCTGTGGGTGGAACAGCTATGGCCGCTCATGCTGCCCACGCTTGACGCAGCCATGGGTGTTGCGCTGCTGGGACTTGCGCGCCTGCCCCAATATATGCCCGACAGCCTGCATGCTGTCCTTCTGGCCGGGGTGGCAGGTAGTGCTGCCTATGCCACATGGCGGCAGTGGTGCGGCATCCATGCCCCCACCGCATCCGAAACCGATCGGCGGGTGGAACAGGCGTCCGGCCTGACCGGCCAGCCGCTGCGCACGCTACATGACAGACCCGCCAATACCCCCACGCCTGAAATCACCTATCTGTGGCAGGTCCACCTGCACCGCACCACGGCGGCGCTGGGCCGTCTGCGGGGCGGGTGGCCACGACCATGCCTGCCCGACGGCATCACATGGTGGGCGCCCACCCCGGTCCTTGCCGTGCTGCTGGCTGGTGGCATGATGTGGACCGGCGATCATGCCGCAAGCCGGATTACGGCCGCCTTCCTGCCAGGCATGGATGATGCCGACACCCCTGCCCCGCAGGTCAATGCATGGATCACCATGCCTGATTACGCACCCGGCGCGCCGGTCTTCCTTGATGCGACGCACACCAGTGCAGCCATTCCCGCCGGTGCGCAGCTGACCGTCACGCTGAACGGGCTGAATGGCCATCCGGCCCTGCGCATGCATGCCAGAGGATCGCTACCTGCCATCGGCCCCCATGATTTCCGCGCCCTGGGCAACGCAAGCTGGAATGCGCAGGCTACCCTTCTGGCCAGTGGCACGCTGCGCCTGCGCGGCCGGGGCCGCACGCTGGGACAATGGAACCTGAACGTAACCCCCAACCCCGCGCCAGAGATCGCATGGGGCAAGGAGCCGGGCAGCCATGAAGGGGAATGGCGTACCCGCCTGCCCTATCACGTAGCCCAGCCATACGGCATCGCATCAATGCATGCGGAACTGGTCATGCCGGACAGTCCGCATGATATCGTAACCGTCCCGATCCCGCTGAACGGCCATCCGCGCGTGGCCGATGACGTAGCAACACCCGACCTGTCGCAAAATCCATGGGCGGGGGAAGACGTGACCGCGCGACTGGTTGCCACCAGCACCAGTGGCATGACCGCGACCTCCGCCCCCATCCGGCTGCGCATGGGCGCGCGGCCTTTCAACAACCCGTTGGCCAAGGCGGTACTGGATATCCGCAAGCGTGTTGCCCTGCACCGCGAAAACCGCGCGCAGGCGGCGCGCGAACTGCTGGCGCTGGGTCAGGCCGACACCATGCTGACCCACCATGTCGGCCTGCTGCTGGCATTGACCAGTGTGGCCGCCGTGCTGGGGGATGCAGATGACGTAACCGACGATTACGCCATTACGCAGGCTACCGGGCGGCTGTGGTTCCTTGCGCTGGATATCGAACATAACCGTCGGGACATAGATAACGAACAGGCTGATTTTGGCGTGCAGGCAGCACAGGACGCCGTGCGTGAACAGCTCGAACACATGCGCGAAATGGGAGCCAAGGGTCAGGGGCCGGAGCAGCAGGCCGAACTGCAGCACCGCATGCAGGCACTCAAGGACGCGATTTCGCGCAAGATGCAGGCACTGGCGCAACAGGCCATGCGCGATCATTCCGCCATTCCCGCGATTCCCGAAATGACATCGCGTGGCGAACAGAACATGGCCCAGATGATGCAGCAGTTACAGGATGACGCCGCCAATGGCCGCGATGCCGATGCCATGCAGAAACTGCAGCAGATGGAGGACATGGCCAACGGCATCCGCAACGCCACCCCGCAGGACATGATGCAGCTGGCCCGGCAGATGCAGGCCCGCCAGCAGGCGAAGGAACTGCGCCGTGCGCTGCGCGATCTGGTCAGTCGTCAGTCGCAGTTGCTGGACCACGCCCAGTCACGCATGGACCAGACCCAGCGCCAGCAGGAACGTGATGCCGCCAGCCACCAGACCGACATGGATGAAGATGGCGGCGACCTGTCATCCATGTCCACCGCCGACCTGCTGCGCCAGCTGGGCATTACGCCGTCGGGCAGCGCGCCACAGCCACAGGCAGCGTCCCCTTCACCGCCGGAAAGCATGACGCCCGAAGCACACACGGCGCAACAGCATGCCGACCGGGCCGTGCAGCACGCCCTGTCGCGCGCCCTGCATGAGCTGCAGCGCGAATTCAGGCAGGCCAGCGGCAAGGACATGCCTGCACTGGACAAGGCTCAGACAGATATGAAAGCCGTGCGCGCGGCCCTTGGCGCAGGCAAGGATCCCGATGCAGCTACGGCTGAAAAGAAGGTTCTGGCCGACCTGCAGCAGGGTGACCAGCAGATGCGTCAGTCCATGCGCAGCCAGAGTACGCATGGCGGCATGACCGTGTTCCTGCCCATGATGTCGCAGGATAATGGCAAGGGCAGCCATGGCAGTGGCGGCAATCATCCCGGCGGGCAGGATGACGATGACGACACCGACCAGCAGGCCGAAGGCAAAGGCGATCGTGACCCGCTGGGCCGCAAGACCGGTGGCACCCATGCGGGCATGGACAACGATACCCACGTACCTGACAATGCCAGCCGCGAACGCGCGCGCGAGATTGAACAGGAACTGCGCCGCCGCGACGCCGACCGTACCCGTCCGCCGGAAGAACTGGAATACCTCGACCGCCTGCTCCGTGCTTTCTAGGGCTGTAATGACGTTTCTGGCGTGACTTGAGGCACTGTTTGAAACAGTCCGGAAATTACAAAGAAGTTTCTGATGAAGCTTTTTTCAGAATACGTCTGGAAACGCCACCTTCATGAAAGAAGCGGTCCCCATACCACAACCACCATCGCGCCCTGCATGGCAGCATTTGCTTGCACACAGCAGCAAGATAAGGCCCTGCAGGCCCCCAATCGCCATTCCAAGACAGGTACCTGAACTGCACCGGACCCGGCTACACGCAGCAGCCATATAATCAGATGGATCGGTATCGTCCCAAAAGGTCAGGCGTCACTGACCTGACCATCCTGCCGGACGGGAATGGCGCGGGTAACGGGTGCCGTGGCAAGGTCGATGGCATCATATGATGGAGGACTTTGCGGTGCGCCTTCCCCATCCTGCGGTAGAAGCTGGGCATCGGGCAGTTCACCCTTGTTACGGGCCTGTGCCAGACGTTCAAGGTTTTCGCCAATACGGGGGTAATCTTCCACCAGCTTGCGGAAGTTGCGTGCGCTCATCGTCATGAAATGCCCGAACTGCAGCGAACGGCTGGTCGCGGTGACACGTTCATCCTTCAACGCTTCTTCCCCACCCAGAACAGCCCCTGCGCCAAAGCGCACGTCGTGCTTGGGGTAATGGGTCTCCGCCAGACCCGCGCTGATGAAATAGACCGTGCGCACCTTCTGTCCCTTGCGGTACAGCCGCTCCCCGGGAGAAGAGAAGTGGATGGACATTTTCATGGCGATGTCATGCAGCACGCCATCGGCCATCCCTTCAAACAGGGGGAATTTATGGATGCGGCTTTCGATCCCCGCACGGATATTGAATTTCAGCCTGAAATCCAGCTGTTCGCGCCGGTGTTCCACATCGCGGTGGAGTTCCCGGTGCAGTTCCTCGCTCAACAGCGATTCGGACATCAGGGTATCGTATTTTTCTTCTTCCAGCCTTAGTGCAATCTGGCGCAGCATACGGTTTTCCAGCGCCTCGGAATACCCATGGTAATGCAGTCGCAGGGTCTGCAATGCCTCATCCAGCAGCTTGCACTGCCGCCCCAGCACTTCACCCACGATTTCACTGATACGTGTTCCCAGCGTCGGCTCCATGCGCTGGCGCATGAAGCGGGTCAGTGACAGGGAAACGAAATAGCCGATCATCAGCATCTCGAACCGCTCCATCATGCAATACATGAGGGGGGTGTCGAAATTGAACCGATGGTGGATGACCTGCGCCACACGGAAACGCAGCGATGGGCGCAGGCGGCGGCGCAGGGCGCGGACATAGCCAAAACGTCCCTCCAGCCGTGCGCCATCCACCATTGCCTCGGCCGAACGCAGCAGCGTTTCCATCACGCGGCGCGACAGCCCCTGTATGCGGAACAGGTCCAGCAGGATGGAGCGCTCCCGGTTGGCAACGACAATCAGCGCCAGCGTGACGCGCTGCCGGTCCCCCAGGGCGGTGTCAAAGGTATTGGCCTGTTCTTCCGAATGGACGCGGCGATCAATTACCTCCACCACCGTATTGGTGACGTTGGAGGAAAAGCCCAGTTCGCCCGCGACCTCCCGCGTCTGGTCACGCACTTCCCCCAGCCCTATGGCAAGGATCTGGTGACGCAGCGCCTGATCAATCAGCGGCAGTTGGTCCAGCTTGAGGAACAGCACGAGATACCGCAGCGACATCCCGTTCACGAACAGGGTAATCAGCACGAATCCCGTGGCGATAATACCGATGAAGTGGGCGATACTGCTGGAAACATGTTCGTTTTCCGTAACGGCCAGCGCCAGCGCCAGCGTAATGGCGCCACGCAGCCCCCCCCATACCATCGTGACCTTGAACGGGGTCGGCACGGGCGGCGACAGCTTGGTGGCGGCAAGGATGGGCAGCATGCCAAACACCACCGCTCCGCGCGCAAGCAGCCCCGCGCCTGCAGCCAGCAGGATCAGCACGCAGTCCCACTTGGTCATGCCCACCAGCAGGCGCGGCACCAGCATGGATGCCAGCACGAACACCAGCGACCCGGCCCAGAAGACAAGCTGCTGCCACAATTCGTTAAGGAATCGCCAGGTCTGTGGCCGGAAAGTGGACGGGCCGTAGATCGAAATCGTCAGGCCAGACGCAGCCGTGGCCACCACGCCGGAAAAACCCAGGAATTCGTCACATACGATATAGGACAGGTATGGCAGCGCCACCGTCAGCGTGACCTCCGCCGCGGGTGCCGCCCCCAGAGCCGGAATGACCATAAGGGTCAGGCGGCCGAACACGATGCCGATAATCAGCGCGCCAATGAAGGAGACAAGGAACTCCAGCACCGCGCCACCCAGCATGATCTTGTGATGCGAGGTGATGGAGCCAAGCAGGATGGTGAAAATGGAAATGGCGGCCGCGTCATTCAGCAGCGCCTCCCCTTCCACCAGTCGCGTCAGGCGGCTTGCCGCACCGATTTCCTTGAAGATTCCTGCGACTGCCGAAGGGTCCGTCGTCGCGACAATGGAACCAAGCAGCAGACACACCGCCAGCGGCATACCCGCAAAGGGATATAGCGCGAATCCAATAGCTGCGGTCGAGACCGCCACCGCCACCACTGCCAGCAACAGCACGGTCGCGGTTTCATGCGCCAGCCTGCGCACATCAATGCCCAGCGCCCCCTGGAATACCAGTATGGGCAGGAAAATCAGCAGGAATGCTTCGCTGTTAAGGGGAAAATCCAGCAGCGTCTGTGCCGCGCCATTGAAGATTTCCAGATGGGAATTGCGCAGCACAAGGTCGGCGGCGCCACCGATCACGATACCCACAATGGCAAGCAGGACGGTTTCGGACAGTTCCAGACGGCGGGCAAGCGGCTGGACCGCGCTGACCACGACAAGCAGCACGGCAATTGCCATCAGAATTGCTGCCAGACCCGCTATCTCCATTCAAAATCCCCGATTTCCGGCCATATTGCGCTTACAGCCCGATCCTAATGGCTGACCATGAACAGATTATGTCCACCACGTTTCAGATCAACAGAATCCGGCTTACAAGACCAACATCTGGCCGTGAAAGACGTTCCTTCGCAGCCCCATATGCCAAGTATCAATAATGCCACACCAACGTTGCATCAACAACACATGATGCATCACATTATGTTCCAGAATTTCACATCCTGACCGCGTGGTCAGTGGCGGTCAGCCATGCCCTGACCTGTGCCTGCGGGTCCGGCATGCGGATGAAATCGGACACTGCCGATACGCAGTCGGCCCCCGCCGCAATACACAGCGGCGCGCGCGCAAGGGTAATCCCCCCGATGGCGACAAGCGGAATATCGCCAATGCGCTGCTTCCATATCGACAGTTTTTCCGTGCCCTGCGGTCCCCAGGGCATTTTCTTCAGTTTCGTGGGCCAGACCGGCCCCAGCGCCACGTAATCGGGGGCAACCGACAGCGCGCGTTCCAGTTCAGCATCACTATGGGTGCTGACCCCCAGCTTCAGTCCCGCCGCGCGAATGCCCGAAAGGTCCGCCGTATCCAGATCTTCCTGTCCCAGATGAATGAAATCCACCCCTTCCTCAATCGCAAGCTGCCAGTAATCATTCAGCACCAGGCACACATCATGCGCACGGGCCAGGCGGATACCTTCACGGATTTCACGGCGCAGATTGTCTTCCGCCATATCCTTGAGCCGCAACTGGATCAGTCGTGCGCCCGCCTGTCCCAGACTGCCAACCCAGTGCGCCGCGTCCACGACCGGATAGATGCGCGACGGGAGAGCGGTGTTCATAGTACGGCCTGCCCGATCACGGGGGTGGAGGGCACGGCCATGTCACGTTCCTCCATCGGGTCGGCAACATAGGCCATGCGGCCTGCTTCCACCGCCATGGCAAAGGCCCGCGCCATTTCCGCGGGGTTGCCTGCCTTGGCTACCGCCGTATTGATCAGCACCGCGTCATATCCCAGTTCCATCGCCTGTGCTGCGTGGGATGGTACGCCAATCCCGGCATCAACCACCATGGGCACATCGGGAAAATGTGCGCGCAGTGCGCGCAGCCCGAACAGGTTGTTCAGCCCCTTGCCTGACCCGATGGGCGCACCCCATGGCATAAGTACCTCACATCCCGCGCGCAGCAGGCGTTCCGCACCGACCAGATCCTCGGTCATGTAGGGAAAGACCTTGAACCCGTCTTCCGTCAGGATACGGGCAGCTTCGACCAGTGCAAACATATCGGGCTGCAGGGTATCGGATTCACCAATCACCTCCAGCTTGATCCAGTCCGTGCCGAACACTTCACGCGCCATCTGTGCCGTGGTCACCGCTTCACGCACGGTATGACAGCCCGCCGTATTGGGCAGGACGGGCACATCCAGTTCACGGATCAGCGCCCAAAACGCCTGTCCCGCGCGCGTCCCCGCCGCCTCGCGCCGCAGTGACACGGTAACCACTCCGGCCCCGGCGCGACGGACGGCATCAGCAAGTATTTCGGGGGACGGATACTGCGCCGTGCCCAGCATCAGGCGTGACGACAGTTCAGTGCCGTAAAAAAGGGTCATTGCGGTTATCCTCCCTGCATGGGGGCCAGAATTTCCACCCGCGCCCCATCATGCAGGGGATGGGCCGCACGCCTGCTGGCCGCAACAAAGCAGCCATCCACCGCAGTGGCGATACGGGCAGTGGCATCATAACCCAGTTCATCAAGCAACGCAGCCAGGCTTGCTGCCGTAACATCATGATGTTCGTCATTCACCAGAATCTGCATGTCCATTCCCCCTTCTGCCGGGTTCAGCCTTCACCCAACACGATATCAGCCGCCTCGGCCGCGCGAACAGGGGAAAGCAGGAAGCCATGGCGATACATGCCGTTGATATGGATATGCCGTCCCGACTGCCTGACGGCGGGCATGTTGTCGGGATAGGACGGGCGCAGGCCGGTGCCGGTTTCCAGTATCTCGGCCTCCCCGAATGCCGGGTGCAGGGCATAGACCGCCCCCAGCATCTCCACCATCGAACGCAGGGTCATGGGGCCTGCGTTCTCGCTTTCAATCATGGTTGCCCCTACCATATATACATGTCCCGCACGGGGCACGATGTAGATGGGAATACGTGGGTGCAACATGCGCACCGGGCGATGCAGCGTGACATCGGGACAGCGCAGCAGCAGCATTTCACCCCGCACCCCACGCATGTCCGCCATCTGGTCGCGCGCCGCTATACCGGTGCAGTCCACCACCCAGTCATAGCCTGCCGTACTGGTGTCAGGTGGCACATTGAACTGCAGGCTGCCCCCCAGTTCCACCAGCCTTACAGCCAGTGCCTGCAGGGCGTCGCGCGGGTTGACGTGTCCTTCGCCCGCGAAGAACAGCGCACGGGAAAAACGGTCGGCAAGGTCAGGTTCAAGCTGCGCGATCTCACCTTCGCCAATCGTGGAATAATGTGAGGTACGGCGCGCGAAACGCATGATTTCGCGCACGTCACGCGGCGGCGCCAGCACAAGGGTTCCATTGCGGTCCACGCCGGGCACATGCGCGTCCCACCAGTCAAGGGAAGCAAGGGACTGTGCGGTTACGTCCGGGGTGGCGGACTCGGCCTCGCACCATGGGGCCAGCATGCCGCCAGCCTTCCATGACGCCCCCCAGCCGACACGCCCGCCGCATTCATGCACGCTGACCCGCGCGCCGCGTTCAGCCAGGGTCACGGCCGCCGTCAGACCCGACACGCCCGCACCGCGCACAAGGACAGACGGTCCTGCCCCATGGGGGATTGCCGTTTGTACTGCCATGTGCGTCATGCCCCTGTTCCGGTTGTATGTACTAGCGGTGATTGTGCCGGTTATGGCCCTTGTGTCTATTCAACAGTCACGGATTTGGCGAGGTTGCGTGGCTGGTCCACATCCGTGCCCTTCAGCAGGGCGACTTCATAGGCCAGGATCTGCACCGGGATGGTCTGCAGGATCGGGGCCACGAATTCATCTACTGTCGGGATCGCCACCACGCATTCCGCGATTTCACGTAGCCGCGGCGCACCCGCCATGTCCGTGAACACCAGCAGGCGACCACCACGGGCCCTGGCTTCCTGCAGGTTGGACAGCGTTTTTTCAAACAGAGGCCCGGACGGCACGGTCGCCACCACTGGCACCGTACTGTCGATCAGTGAAATCGGGCCGTGCTTCATCTCGCCCGCGGCATAGGCTTCAGCGTGGATATACGTGATTTCCTTAAGCTTCAGCGCCCCTTCCAGCGCCACGGGGAACATTGCCCCACGACCAAGGTATAGCACGTCACGCGCATCCGCCACGATGGTGGCCATGCGGCGGATTTCGTCATGACGTTCGAATATTTCGGTCGCCTTGCTGGGCAGGTCCAGCAGGGCGGTCACCATGCCTTCTTCCTGCTGCGCGGTAATCAGCCCGCGCGCACGCCCCAGGGCGATGGTCAGACACGCAAGGACGGAAAGCTGCGCGGTAAAGGCCTTGGTGCTGGCAACCGATATTTCCGGGCCCGCCACGGTGCCCAGCACGGCATCGCTTTCCCGTGCCATGCTGCTCTGTTCCACATTGAGAACCGAGACAATATGCTGCCCCGCCGCCCGCATGCCACGCAGGGCCGCCAGCGTATCCGCCGTCTCGCCCGACTGGGAAATCAGCAGCCCAAGCCCGCCCGTGGCCAGTGGCGGGTTGCGGTAGCGCATCTCGCTCGCTACATCGATATCGACTGGCAGGCGCGCATATTGCTCGATCCAGTACCGCCCGATCATGCCAGCGTAAAAAGCCGACCCGCAGGCCGTCAGCACCACGCGCGGGATGGTGGCGAGGTCGAATGGCAGGTCCGGCATCACGACGCGCCGGGTGGCCGGGTCGATCAGGCGCTGCAATGTCTGCCCGATCACGACGGGATGTTCGTGCAGTTCCTTTTCCATATAATGCCGGTAGCCATCCTTGCCGACCGATGCCGCAATCAGCGCGGTCAGCCTGACCGGGCGTTCAACCGGATTCCCCGCCATGTCAAAGAACGCAGCGCCCGCGGGTGTCACCACGGTCCAGTCCCCATCATCCAGATAGGCGATGCGGCGTGTCAGCGGCGCAAGGGCCAGGCTGTCGGAACCAAGGAACATCTCGTTATCGCCAAAGCCCACCACCAGCGGCGCACCATGGCGCGCACCGATGACCATGCCATCATGACCCGCGAAAATCATGGCCAGCGCATAGGCTCCTTCAAGCCGCTTGAGACATTCATGCGCCGCCTCCCGTGGGGAAAGGCCGCGCTGTAGGTGGTAATCAACCAGCTGGGCGATCGTCTCGCTGTCCGTATCGGTTGAAAAGACCTGTCCGGCCGCCTCCAGTTCCTGACGCAGTTCCTCAAAATTCTCGATAATGCCGTTATGGACGACCGATACGCGTTCCGTCCCATGGGGGTGGGCATTGTTTTCGGTGGGCGCCCCATGCGTGGCCCAGCGTGTATGGCCAATACCTGTCACACCCGGCAGCGGCATGCGCGCCAGAAGGGTGGCCAGATGGTCCAGCTTGCCTGCCGCGCGACGGCGTTCAACGTGACCTTCTTCCAACGTGGCGATACCAGCGGAATCATAACCGCGATATTCCAGCCTGCGCAGGGCATCCAGAATAACCGGCGTGGCCTGACTGCTGCCGACAACCCCTACAATGCCACACATCAGCCCCGTTCCTTCCTGTTCTTCAGCCGTTCGCGAAACGATCCGGCATATCCCGCCTTGTTGGCCTGCCGTGCCCGACCAATGGCCATGGCGTCATCAGGCACGTCATGGGTAATCACGCTGCCAGCCGCCGTAATCACGCCCGCACCCAGTCTGACCGGGGCAACCAGCACGGAATCCGAGCCAATGAAGCTGCCCGCGCCAATTTCGGTCCGGTGCTTGAACACGCCATCATAATTGCAGGTGATGGTGCCCGCGCCGATATTGGCCCCGCTGCCCACCGTGGCATTGCCCAGATAGGTCAGGTGATTGGCCTTCGCACCCGCGCCCAGCGTCGTAGCCTTGATTTCAACGAAATTGCCAACCCGCGCCTTTGCCCCGACATCACTGCCAGGACGCAGGCGGGCATAGGGGCCGATCTGCGCATCCGGGCCGACAACGGCCCCTTCGATATGCGAAAAGGCATGGATTTCCGCACCACTTTTCACATGCACGCCGGGGCCGAACACCACGTTGGGATGCACCACCGTATCGGGTTCCAGTACGGTGTCGGCACACAGGAAAACCGTATCGGGGGCGACAAGCGTCGTGCCACCATCCATCACCGCCCGGCGCAGGCGGGCCTGCACGCAGGCTTCCGCCTGCGCCAGTTCGGCGCGTGAGTTGATGCCGCGCAGTTCGTCTTCCGCCGCAACGACGGCCCGCACGCTGCGGCCATCCGCCACGGCCCGGGTCACCACGTCGCCCAGATAGTACTCGCCCTGTGCATTGTCGTTATTGATTTCGTCCAGCCAATGGCGGAAATCGACCGCGTCGGCACACAGCACGCCAGCATTGCACAGCCGGATTGCCCGCTCCGCCGGGGTGGCATCCGCCCATTCCACGATCCGCTCGACCCGCCCGTCATGCGCCACCACCCGGCCGTAACGCGCCGGATCGGCCGGTTCCATGGCCAGCAGGGCAAGGTCCGTATCACCATTACGGCGCTGCGCCAGAAGGCCGCGCATCGTATCGGGCGTAATCAGGGGATTATCGCCATACAGGACCGCGACATCACCATCGCCAAACAGGGTTTCCGCCTGTCGTGCTGCATGACCGGTGCCAAGGCGGTCTACCTGCACCACGACCTGATGCGGGGCGGCAAGGGCCGCCACATCGTCCATGTCCGGCCCCACGACTACCACGATGCGGTCAAAGACTTCAGCCGCATTATCCAGCAGGTAGCGCAGCATGGGTTGCCCCGCCAACGGATGCATGACCTTGGGACGCTGCGATTTCATGCGCGTGCCACGCCCCGCGGCCAGTATGACAGCGGTCGACAGGACGCGTGTGGGGGCGGATACTGCGGTATCGGTCTGGGTATTCATGGCAGTGTGCGGGTACTCCGCACCTGCGTACCCTGTCAAACCCTTATGCGTGCGCGATACCATCACTTAGAATTTCCGATTGCTACTTCATTCACACACTCAAAGGCGTTCATGATGAACTCTTTCCCACCCCGCCTGGCCGTTTTTGACATGGACGGCACGCTGATCGACAGCCTTCCCGATCTTGCGGCCTGCGCCAACCGGCTTCTGGCCCATTACGGCCTGCCCCCCATCGCAGTGGAACAGGTCCGTCCCATGATCGGCGATGGCGTGGCAGCCCTGGTCAGCCGCCTGCTGGTGCATGCAGGGGCTGCCGCCACCGGCATTGACGTGACGGATGCCACGACACGCTACATGGCCGATTACACGCCTCATTCAACCGACCTGTCCCGCCCCTTTCCCGGCACGGCAAGCATGCTGGAAGACATGCAGGCCGCCGGATGGCACATGGCCGTATGCACCAACAAACCCGTTGCCGCAGCACGCCACATCCTGCAGGTCCTTGATCTGGAAAAATGGTTCGTGGCCGTGGGCGGGGGCGACAGCTTCAGCGTACGCAAGCCCGACCCGCGCCACCTGCTGGGCACGATTGAAATGGCGCATGGCAGTCCAACGCGGACGATCATGACCGGCGACCATCACAACGACATGGCCACGGCCATCGGGGCGCATGTCCCCGCCATTTTCGCCCGCTGGGGATATGGCCGCCCCGAAATGGAAGCGGGTGCCACGATCGGCGCCGATTCCATTTCCGAGATCCCTCATCTGGCTGCCGAACTGGTGCCGGCGTAACCGGTCAGACGTCGAGGTTGGCAACCTTCAGCGCGTTGCCAACAATGAAGTCACGGCGGGGTTCGACCACATCCCCCATAAGGGTGGAAAAGACCTGCGCCGCGTTTTCCACATCGCCAACCTTGACCTGCAGCAGGGTGCGCATGGCGGGGTCCAGCGTGGTTTCCCACAGCTGTTCGTCATTCATTTCCCCCAGCCCCTTGAAGCGGTTGATGGACAGCCCCTTGCGGCCCTGCGCCAGAATCCGTTCATACAGCGACGCCGGTCCGTTGAAGGGCTGGGGCTGCCCGTCAATCACCAGTTGCACCGGACCTGTAAAATCCGCCACCAGACGGTCATGACGGTCAGCAAGCCAGCGCACTTCCGCGCTGCGCAGCGCCAGGGCCTCAAGGCGGTAAACCTCGCCTACTCCACGCACACTGCGGGCCATTTCCAGGCCGCTGTCACTGACGGCGACCTTCCATCCGCGCTCGGTAGGGGGCGACACCGCATCCAGCCGTGCCTGCAGGTCGACCACCCGTTCCGGCACCGCCTGCGGGTCGGCCTGCAACACGCCCGCAATGGCAGCCTGTTCAAGAATCCAGACCGGCACCCGGGCCGACAGGCGCGACAGCGCACGGGTCACGTCACGGATGAACGTCACGTCGGAACGCATGGCCTCACCCTCAACCTCCCGCCCGTCGGCATAACGCAGCGTGGCATTGGCCAGCGCCTTGTCCAGCAGGTAGGACTCCAGTGCAGCGTCATCTTTCAGGTACCGTTCATCGTTGCCACGCTTGGCACGGTACAGCGGCGGTTGGGCGATATACAGGTACCCGTTTTCAATCAGTTCGGGCATCTGCCGGAAGAAGAAGGTCAGCAGCAGCGTGCGGATATGCGATCCATCCACGTCAGCGTCAGTCATGATGACGATGCGGTGGTAACGCAGCTTTCCGATCGAAAAGCCACCATGTTCCACATCACCCCGGCCAATACCGGTGCCCAGCGCCGTAATCAGCGTTCCAATTTCAGCTGAACCCAGCATGCGGTCGAAACGCGCGCGTTCAACATTCAGGATCTTGCCCTTCAGCGGCAGGATGGCCTGGAACCGCCGGTCACGTCCCTGCTTGGCGGTGCCCCCAGCCGAGTCACCCTCAACGATGAACAGTTCGGATTTTGCCGGATCACGTTCCTGGCAGTCGGCCAGCTTGCCCGGCAGGGAGGAGATGTCCAGAACGCCCTTGCGCCGCGTCAGTTCACGCGCGCGCCGCGCCGCCTCACGCGCGGCGGCGGCATCCATCACCTTCGCCACGATGTGTCGGGCTTCCTTGGGGTGGGTTTCAAACCAGTGGGAGATCATGTCGGCAGCAGCCGCATGCACCACCGGCTGCACCTCGGACGAGACCAGCTTGTCCTTGGTCTGTGACGAGAATTTGGGGTCCGGCACCTTGACCGACAGCACGGCGGTCAGACCTTCGCGCATGTCCTCGCCATTCAGGGCGTGGCTGTCCTTCTTGCTGGCGTTCGCTTCGGCATAGCGACCGACCACGCGGGTCAGCGCCTGACGGAAACCGGCCAGATGCGAACCGCCATCACGCTGGGGAATGTTGTTGGTGAAGCACAGCATGGTTTCATGGAAGCTGTCGTTCCATGTCAGGGCGAATTCGACCTTGATGCCGTTTTCTTCATTCTGCAGGCTACCGGTGATCGGCGGTTCGACAATCGCGTTCTTGCCCTGGTCCAGCCATTCGACAAAGGCGCACAGGCCGCCCTCGTAATGGAATTTCTCCTCTCGCGCCGGGGTATGGCGTTCGTCGCGCAGGACGATTTTCAGCCCGGAATTGAGGAAGGCCAGTTCACGCAGGCGCCGTTCGAGAATCGGGAATTCGAATTCCACCCTGGCGAACGTCTCGGCACTTGGCTTGAAGGTGACCTGCGTGCCGGTCGGATCACTGCTATCGCCCACCACGCGCAGCGGTTCATCCCGTTCGCCCGCGCGGAAGCGGATCACATGTTCCTTGCCATCACGCCAGATACGGACTTCCATCCATTCCGACAGTGCGTTGACCACGGCGGCACCCACGCCATGCAGGCCACCCGATACCTTGTAGGAATTCTGGTTGAACTTGCCACCCGCATGCAGCTTGGTCAGCACGACTTCGGCCGCACTCACCCCTTCTTCATGGTGCATGTCGGTCGGGATGCCGCGTCCGTCATCACGCACGCTGACGCTGCCATCCCCATTGAGGGTGACGATACAGGTGGTCGCAAATCCGGCCTGTGCTTCATCCACGGCGTTATCGATGATCTCGAACGCCATGTGGTGCAGGCCCGACCCGTCATCGGTATCACCGATATACATGCCGGGCCGCTTGCGCACCGCGTCCAGCCCCCGCAGAACCGAGATGGATGCCGCATCATAGTCCGCGGCGGGTGTTACACCGCCCACGGCCTCGGCATCGTGTTTCTGATCGGGACTGGATTGATCGGACATGCCGGCAGATGCTCCACAGCGGATAACAACAAAATAACAGAATGCATTATAGCCTGAACCACCCCGCGTAACCAGCATTCCCCATCGAAATCATGCATGCGGCGCAAGATTACCCATACCCGGCGTCACGAATTCGGCAATCCGCTGCAACGGCGCAAACTGTTCATCGTCCGTTCCGGTCAGAAACACGCCGGTATCCATCCGTCCGATAGCCTGAAACAGGGCGTCGCGCCGCACATCATCCAGATGCACCAGTGGTTCATCCAGCAAAAGCATCGGCATCTGCCCCCGGCACGCGGCAAGGATGCGCGCATGTGACAGGACGATGCCCAGCAGCAGCGCCTTCTGCTGGCCGGTGCTGGACTGGCTGGCCGGGCGTCGGCTCAGCCGGTCGGCCATGCGCAGGTCGGTGCGGTGCGCGCCAAAGCGACTTCCCCCGCGCTGGCGGTCGATCATGCGCATCGCCGCGATCTGTTCCGCCAGCCAGTCCTCCACCGCAAGGGCGGGCATTTCGCGCAACCGGCCGGCAATCGGACAATCCAGCTCCAGCCATGCCGCAGGAAAGCCGTCAGCTACCGCCTGTTCATCCGAATTCAGGCGCACCACCATATCCACCCGGGCCGCAACCGTAGCGACAGCATGACGCGCCATGGTGCGTTCAAGGGCAGCCAGCCAGTCCTTATCCGCCCCATGCTGCGCCAGCAGGCGGCTGCGTTGCATCATTGCGCGGTCGTGAGCTGCCAGTTCACGTGCATGACCGGGTTCAAGCGCCAGCACCAGCCGGTCCAGAAAGCGGCGACGACCACCTGCCCCTTCCTGAAACAGCCGATCCATCTGTGGTGTCAGCCATACGGCAGAAAAATATTCACCTACGGCGTCACGATTGCGCAGGGCCTGCCCATCCACGCGAAACGCCCGCCGTTCGGGCCGGACGGGATCGGCCCCGGTGGCAATCTGGATGGACAGGGCATCATCACCCCACTGCGCCGCGACATCGGCTGCGACACCCCACAGGACCGCACCATGACGGGGCAGTTCGTCCATGCGCGCCCCCCGCAGGCCACGCCCTGGCACCAGCAGCGACACCGCCTCAAGCAGGTTGGTCTTGCCGCTGCCATTCGGACCGGTAATGACCGTGACCGGGCACGCCGGTTTCCATGAAAGATGGTGGTAATTACGGAAATCCGTAAGAACCAGCCGCGTTACGCAGGCCATGCGACCTGATGGCCGCGCGCGGTCACACGCGCATCGGCATCAGGACATACAGCGCGGACGGGCTGTCCACATCGCGTACGATGGTGGGGGCGGAGCTGTCGGAAAAGGCGAATTCCACTTCCCTTTCCACCTGATCGGTAATGTCGTTCAGATAGCGCGCCTGAAAGCCGATCTCGATGGGGGCGGCATCATAGGAGACATGGTTTTCGTCCAGTTCTTCCGTCGCGGTACCCTGGTCCTGGCTGGCGGCTGACAGTGTCAGCAGGTTATGCGCCATGCTCAGCTTGACCGGACGGGAGCGTTCCTGACTGATCGCGGCCACGCGGGACACGGCATCAGAAAAGATCTTCTTGCCCACGCGCAGGATGCGGTCATTCCCGTGTGGAATCACACGCTCATATTCAGGGAACGTGCCGTCAATCAGCTTCGACGTCAGCGTGATGTTGCCAATGGAAAACTGGATGCGGGTATCGGACAGGGCCACATCAACCTGCTCCGGGCCTTCGTCCAGCAGCTTGCGCAGTTCGGCCACCGTCTTGCGCGGCACGATCACGCCGGGCATGCCGGCGCTGCCCGCGGGCAGTTCGGTCTCGACCCGGGCCAGACGGTGCCCGTCCGTCGCCACCGCGCGCAGCACCTGTCCCGCATCGCCTTCGGCCACGTGCAGGAAGATACCGTTGAGGTAATAGCGCGTCTCCTCGGTGGAGATGGCAAACCGCGTGCGGTCGATCAGACCACGCAGCACCTGCGCCGGAATGCTGAATTCATGCGGCAGGCTGCCTGCCATCATGGACGGGAAATCATCCACGTCCAGGACGTTCAGGCTGGTCGCGAACCGGCCCGCCCGCAGGCCCAGCGGCGCATCGCCTCCGGCATGGTCCAGTTCGACATGCGCGCCATCGGGCAGTTTGCGCACGATTTCATACAGGACAGCCGCAGGTGCCGTGACCGCGCCATCACGCTGGGTTTCGGCCGCAACCCCTTCAACCACCGCGATTTCCATGTCGGTCGCCGTCAGTGTCATGGCGCCATCCACGACATTGATCAGCACGTTGGCCAGGATGGGGATGGTATTGCGCTTCTCGGCAACGCTCTGGATATGGGCCAGTGCCTTGAGCAGCGTTACGCGGTCGGCCTTCAACTTCATCGGTACGATATCCTCCACATCCCGTCACGTCAGGCACGTACAGACGGGGGGAGACCAGTCTAGCAGCGCGGGACGACGCTGGTAAAGAGGCCGTTAAATCCTAAATTCATTCAGCTTTCGAGCATGCGACGCAGCAGTTCCACATCCTCGGCAAAGGCCGGGTCCTGTTCCATCAGTTCCGTCACCCGCGTCACGGCATGCATGACCGTCGTATGATCACGATTGCCGAACTTGCGCCCGATTTCGGGCAGGGAGCGGCTGGTCAACTGCTTGGCCAGGTACATCGCCACCTGTCGCGGCCGCGCCACAGCGCGTGCACGCCGCGCCGAGGACATGTCGGTCAGGCGGATATTCCAGTGTTCAGCCACCTTGCGCTGGATTTCCTCGATGGTGACGCGGCGGTCATGGGCCTTGAGAATATCATGCAGCACATCCTGCGTCGCCTCCAGCGTGACCGGACGACCAAACAGGTTGGCATGCGCGATCAGGCGGTTTAGCGCGCCTTCAAGCTCACGCACGTTCGAGGTGATCTTGTGGGCAAGGAATTCCAGCACCTTGGCGGGCACCACCACGCCGGACGCACTGGCCTTGGCTTCAAGGATGGAAATACGCAGTTCGAACGTGGTGGCATGGATATCCGCTACCATGCCACAGCCCAGGCGGGTGCGCAGCCTGTCCTCCAGCCCCGACAGGTCGGAAGGCGACTTGTCGGCCGACACCACGATCTGCCGCCCCGCGTCGACCAGTGCATTAAAGGTGTGGAAGAATTCTTCCTGCGTGTTGTCCTTGCCGATCAGGAACTGCAGGTCGTCGATCATCAGCACATCGACCGAGCGCAGCTGTTCCTTGAATTCCATGGTGGACTGGGACCGGATGGCCGCGATGAAGCGGTACATGAACTTTTCCGCCGACATGTAGGCAACGGACACCCTGCCCTCGCGCAACAGTTCGGCCCCGATCGCGTGCATGAGATGCGTCTTGCCCAAACCCACGCCACCATACAGGAACAGCGGGTTGAAACCGGGGCTGGACGGCCGTTCCGCAACCCGGCGGGCACAGGCATAGGCAAATTCGTTGGGCTTACCCACGACAAAGGTATCGAAGGTGAAGCGCGGGTCCAGGGGGGCGGCAAGGTCGCTGCGCACTTCAGCGTGGCGCGGTTCTTCCGCGACCGGGGCGGGGACTGCCGGACGGGGAACCGCCTCCTCACGCGCCTCTGTCGTGGCGGCGGGGACGGTCACACCATCTGCGGGGGACGTTGCGGATGCGCTGCCGGGGCGTGCGACCTGCAGTTCAACGCGACGGATGGCGGGCACCTCGGCATTCCACAGCGTGCCCAGCCGGTCGCCATACTGTCCACGCACCCAGTCGCGCAGGAATCGGGTGGGCAGGTAGAGGGTAATCTCATCCTCATCCACCGGACCGACCGTGATCTGGCGCAGCCATGTGCGGTATTCGACTTCCCCGACCTCGGCCTTCAGCCGTTCGCAGATGCGCGACCAGTGAATGGCGAGCACACTTTTCTGCGCATTGGCTTCCGCAACCGCGTCATAGCCTTCCAGTCCGCCCGTCAT